>CAYLJV010000001.1:0-717481 GCA_964384105.1 Hadarchaeota archaeon (SeqCode)
GACAGGACTTTTCTCAAGATCAAGTATTTTTTGCAGAGAGTTTGACCAATCGACGTAATCTCGTTTGGCATCAAAGTCCGTTCTGTACTGTGAGGCGTCTCTGTCTGTCTGTATCTCGATGGCGTTCTCAGAGCACTGGTCAGCGCATACTCCACAAAGAGTACAATCCTCAGCGTGTTCTATAACCGGTTCTCCTTTCTCTGTCTCGAACACGTTAGCTGGGCAGATTTCCACGCATTTTTCGCAATTGATGCAATAGTCTCGATTTATTTTTATATCTATTCTGAAAACCTCCTATCGGCGATGTTAAGTTTTAAGTAAAAATTCTCAAGTTTTATTCCCGTAACTCATCGACTAAAGATTTTAAACGCGATACAATACGGTCCAGATTTTCTTCCGATCTAAGATCTCCACTCTTATCCATATCAAAGTCTTCTGTAATTACCACTTCTTCATCAAAGTCTATATCTGCACTCGACAAAGCTTTGCTAGCGCACTTCACCTTACAACCATTGACCGCAATATAATCATCGCTCTCTTTACCATTCTTTATGATCCCTTCTATTCCTAGTGGTAACCCTAGGGCACAGACAAAATCCGTATCATTTTTGTCTTCCAAAGTGTTTATTACCGCTTTAGTTGATAACATTCCTACGTTACAGGCTCCTGAACACGGTAATAAACCAATCTTCTTCAAATTTTATCAACTCTTTTAGATTACAGGCCAGCTTCTTTTAACGCATTTTCTAGGGTCTTCTCGCTGGGTGCAAGCCCGAGGATTTTGATGTCTCCATCAATGACAATTGCCGGAGATACATCAATCCCGTATTCTTCCGTTTTTTCGTCCGTACCCTCGTGAGTTTCTATCTCTATCCGATCTCCGTATTCTTCCTTGATCTTTTCAATTCTCTTTTTCAACATTCTTCCACCGGAACAAGAGGGCTGGGATACAAAAACTTCTACAGGTATCTTCATGCTCCTGCCTCCCACAAGGCCGTTTTAAGAGATTCCTTGCTAGGGCAAACTCCCATAATCTTTATTTTTCCATCAACAACAGCTGCAGGAACTAATGTAATCTCGTACTCTTCAAGCTCGTCACAAGGTCCTTCATTCTTTACTACTTCCACATCGTCTCCATATTCTTCCTCTATCTCGTCGGCAAGTTTAAGGAGTTCTGAACAACCTGGGCATGGGGGATTTGCTGTAAAAACTTCCAGTTTGACCATTTCATTCACCTTTAAACTTTTGAATTGCTTTTCTCACTTCTTCCTCTCTCGGAACTCCTCCTTGCTTTAGGATGTTTTCCTCGATCACAGTCGTTGGAGTCATCATTATTCCCAATTCGTCGAACCGTTCATCGTTCGGTCCGAACTCCTCCACTGTAATATCTTCGAACTCTTCTGCCACTTTTTTAGCTATCTCCGAAGAGGTTTTGCATTTCTTGCAAGGTGGGTCAGAATGAAATACTTCTATTTTCACATTATCACCATTAGTTTACATTTCCTAAAGATTTATAAATATAAGGTTAAAATTTGTAACTGTATTTGGAGTTTCCAATCTGTAAAAGCAGATTATGGATCTTATGATCTCATCAAAGAATCAGATGAGTTATTATCAGTAATTTCTGTAGGTTGATATACTTTTCTATCAAATGTTTTAGCTTCTATTAGGAGGTTTTTACTCTGTATTCTTTAAGTTTCAACAATTTTTTAGAATTCCCATTTCGTGGAGTGATATAAATTATCCCACTCTCTTTATTTTTCCAAAAAAATTCTTTCTACTTTTGAATTTCTATTTTTCTTATAATCTTTTACTCGACAACATGGCTTTTCCGCTTTTGGGTTTTTCATCCTACCATCATCTGGAAGAAAATTCCTGCCATGGTTGAGAATATGATTACTAAAATTAGGTAAATAAGTGTCTTCTTAGCTCCTATTGTTCTCCATATTACAAGCATGTTGGGGAGACTCAATGAAGGGCCCGCAAGTAGAAGGCCGAGAGCTGCTCCAGACGTGATCACGCCCTGATTGTACCCAAACAAGTCCCCTACTATGTTAGGTTCCAGTAGAGTCGGCATATATAGAAGCCCTCCGATTATCGACCCCATGAAAGATGGTACGACGGCACCCTCCCCCATGATGCTTCTGATCACTTCGTAGGGCATGAAGTATTTTATAACTCCGACCACGAAAACGCCTGCAAACAGGATCGGAACCAGCTGTCTCGCTAGCCACCAGGTCTCATGCATCCATTCTTTATTTTCGGCTCGAGAATATTTGGTCAGTGCGATTATAATTGTCAAAACTATAAAGATTCCGACCGGCGGCCATCTAACAATCGACGGTAGATATCCGGCGGTGGCAAACACTAATACTCCTACCATACTAACGAAAAATCCGAAACTTGCAAACCAAGACCTGTCTTCAGACTCTTCCCCTGTGTCGATAGTCGAAAGCTGCTTCGAGGATTCTCTTTTCTCCTCTCCTTCAAAAATATACCCCATTATCAAACCCACCACAATACCGATCAATACCGCACCTATAGCTCTAGCAATGCCAAGACCCACCCCAAGAATACGTGCTGTTAAAAGTATAGCAATAATATTAATCGCCGGGCCCGAATAGAGAAAAGTTGTCGCCGGACCGATCCCTCCACCTCTCTTATAAATCCCTGCGAACATGGGAAGGATGGTACAACTGCATACTGCTAGAACAGTCCCAGAAATGGAAGCTACACCGTGAGAAAGCCACCTCTTTACTTTATAACCGAAATATTTCAAAACCGTATCCTTTGAAACCGTTGCGGCGATTGCACCAGCAATGAAAAACGCCGGAATGAGACAAGTAACAGTGTGTTCCCTAAGATACTCAACAAGAGTCGTTAATCCTAAGCTTAATACTTCTATCCAAGCAACCATATTACCACATGCAAATTACAGCGTATAGTGAAGTGTTCCGAATAACGGAACCGCACCTATAAACCATATAAATCGTCTAGTTACAGGTAGAATAGACTTATATAATTTTGTATACAATTTGTAACTATGTTAGATGATAAAGACAAAGAAATACTGCAACTACTTCAAAAAGATGGTAGGATGTCTCTTTCAGAGATAGGGGAAAAAATAGGTATGAGTCACGTTGCCGTTCGGAAAAGAATGAAGAAACTCCAAGAAGAGGTTCTACAAATAAATCCTGCTTTAAACTTCGAAAAACTAGGTTATAGACTCACTCTAATATCAATAGAAGCAAAAGACGATGAAGTGAGAAATGAGTTGATTGAAATTTTTCGTGAATGTCCAAGAACAATTTTTTTACTTAAAATTACGGGGGAATATAATCTGCTTGCTATTATGTTGGCAGAAAATCAAAATGTCCAAGAGAGTCAAACGGGTCAATGTGCGATAAGAACCCATCCGGGAATCCGAAGGTCAGAAATAAATATAGGAGAGGTCCCCATAAAACCAAAAAACATCCAATACGCACCTCCGCTCAAAAATAAGAAAACAGCCCCCTGCGGAGAAATTTGTGATCAGTGCCAAAGATACCAAGAAGAAAAATGTCTCGGGTGTCCTTCAACAAAATACTATCGAGAAGAATAACTTTCAAATCGATTTTTCCCATCCCTCATGTATTAACTATAATAATACAATTCTTCTTTTTTCAGACTTTCAATCTGTTCAGAATCTAGACGGATAATAGTCTTTTCTCTCGCACTAAACGGACATCTTTCAGTGACCTGCTTTACTCCAAACTTTGTGAAAATATTTTCTCGGATAAACATGCGCATAGATGAATAGAGCTAGTAGTACATGTGTCTACAGAAACCACACTTACTGCAGATCCAAGAATGGTCTTATGATCAGTTCCAACTTTCTCCTTTGATTTTTCTAATATTTTGTTTTTAGATTTCGAAGAAATTAGTTAACATGCCTTCAAAATATTGAGTTCCATAGAGTCCCCAGTAAAAATGTGAGTAATCCTGCTAGGAAAAAAGCCGAGATCCATCTAAGTAATGTAAAACCAATTTTTTTGGTATTCTTGTTTCCTATTCCTTCTACCATCCCGCTTCCTATTACTGAAGCAATTATCGCTAGATTGAATGAAACGGGAACCCCTAGATGAATCCCCACCTGTGCTATTAGGCCTGAGGCGAGTAAAGCGGCTGCAGACCTTCTTGGACCGACGTTGGAATAGTCGTAGGATACCACATGTATTATCCTCGGAGAGTACATCCAGGCGCCTAAGAGGATTGAAAATCCCCCAACGAGAAGGAGATAGATTAGATTGTACCCTAGACCACCCAATGGCCCCACTGCCAATCCAACGGATGCGGCTCCTGCAGTGTAGGCTACATAACATCCTGCTAGGAGAAGTAAGACTCTTATTGTTTTTTCAGAATCTGCTTTTGATAAGGTCCTTCTCAGAACATAAGCTATTGAGTACCCTAGTGCGAACGCTATAAATGGTGTTAGTACCCAGAATGAAACTATAACCCTGGTAGAAGACCAAATTATACCGTTTCCGAAGCTAAAACTACTTCCGAGAACCGCACCAACGACTGTAAATGCTGTGGGCATTGGATAGTCAGTTAATACGCTAATAATAACCAATAAGGAGGCCACAATAAGGATGAAAGCTGCTTGAACCACTTGGATTTGGCCTGTGAGAACTCCCGACCCTATTGTATTGGTTACGTTTCCTCCCTGAATCACGGCCCCAGCAAATGCTAAGATTCCGGCTATAAGGGCTAGTCTCAGTCCTTTGGAGGAGCTGACGTTCACGGGAGCAAAGGCAGGGGGAACACTAGAAGCCCCTATGGATATACCCATGAATATGGCCCCAATAAAGGCTATTATCAGTACAATATCCATAGAAAGTTACTCCGCTATCTTGAATCTCCTTTTCAGCGCGTTTCTGTACTCTTTCTCCGGAGAGCTAAATTTCATTTCAAACTCTCCATCCTTTTTTTCAAGACTTACGGAAAAGTTTCTAGCATCGAAGTAGCAGGGGTTGAAATTTAACATGAATTTGGAGTAGATTAGTTCTTCTAGGCGACTTACGAATTTTAGTAGTTCGTTTTGTTTATCCTCTATGCAAGCTGCTTTTGCTGTCCTGTCTTTTATGTCCTTTTCTTCGTCATCTTTTCTTGGTTTCCAAAAATCAAATTTATCTATGATGTCTTTGTTTTTGCTGACCGTCTTCAGCGATTTTTTTAATTCGTCAGAAAATTCAGCGATTTCTTCTATGTTTCCTCGCTTTCTTATACCAGAATTTATCTCCTCAACTTGGTGTTTGAGTTCAGTCATTTTTTGAGGTCCACCTGCTTTTTCACGGGTGTGATTAATTAAAATTATTTAAGCTTTTCCCCTATTTTATCAAATTTAATAATCACTTTATTTTTGTTATGGGTGTAACAAAAAAATGCGAGCCCAAAGAAAAATTAAATCTTATCACAATTATACTGAGATTGTATGAGTGATTTTGAGTATGGCGACAAAGCTCTGCTGATTGGCCCTAAATGTAAAAAGCATTTGATAACTCTTCAGAAAGATGATCGATTTTGCACACATAGGGGTTATATAGACCACTCTGAGTTGGTGGCTTCCAAAAATGGTGAAGAGTTGAAGACCAGTAGGGGTTTTTTTTACAAAATATTTAGGCCCACTTATATCGACTATATAAAAAACATAGAAAGAAAAGCTCAGATTATATACCCGGTAAATGCTTCAGCGATGATGGTTCTAGCGGATGTTTATCCTGGTTTAGATATTTTGGAAGCAGGAATTGGTCAAGGCGCTCTTTCGATTTCTATTCTGAGGGCCTTAGGTGAGAAGGGTAAGCTGGTTACCTATGAGATACGGGACGATTTCATCAGTCAGGCTAAGAAAATTATTTCTGATTTTCTTGGCGATGTTAAAAATCACGAGGTTGTAAAAAAGGATATTTATCAGGGGATAGAGGGGTGTTACGATAGGGTTTTTCTGGATGTTCCCGAGCCATGGCAAGTTGTAGATCATCTAAATTCTGGCTTGGTGAGCGGAGGGTTCGTGGTTGCTCATATTCCGACAATCTTGCAAGTAAAATCTATGGTTGATGAACTTAGGAACAGTAGGGTCTTTACAGAAATAGAGGCTTTAGAACTCTTGAAGAGGCCGTGGAGGGTCAAAGGGCGTTCTGTAAGGCCAGAAGACAAAATCAGGGGTCATACTGGTTTTATAGTAAAGGCAAGAAAGTACAGGAGAAGAGGGGAAATAGGAGATTGATTTTGATACTCATTCGAAGATACACATAAAATAAGAACATTTTTATGATTTTCTTAGAATTTACGAAGTGGAGAATGAGAGAAAATGAAAAACATAGCCTGGTTTGAAGACCTATCAAGCTCGGACGTCGATGTTGCTGGCGGAAAGGGTGCTAGCTTAGGGGAGATGATAAAAGCAGGTTTGCCAGTTCCACCGGGTTTTGCTGTTACAGCTCAGGCTTACAAGAAATTTATCGAGGAGACTGGCATTGCCGAGGGAATCAACGAATTGCTTGATGGAGTCGATGTCGATGACTCAGAAGCTCTAAAGAAGATCGGGAAGGAGATAAGGAATAGAATTCTCGAGGTGGAGATGCCGGAGGATATTAAACAGGATATAATTAAGGCCTACAAAGAGCTTTCCGATCGCACTGGTGAGGAAATCTCGGTAGCAGTTCGCTCTTCTGCTACTGCTGAAGATTTACCTGATGCCTCTTTTGCAGGTCAGCAGGAGACATATCTTCACATAAAAGGACCCGAAAAACTTCTCAAACATATACAGAAGTGCTGGGCCTCTCTTTTCACTGACCGAGCTATCTTCTACCGGGAAAAAAATGATTTTGATCACAAAGCAGTCTTGATTTCTGTACTGGTCCAAAAGATGGTTGATTCGGATAAGGCGGGAGTAATGTTTACTTCGCATCCTTCCAGCAGCAATAGCGAACAGGTTGTGATAGAGTCTAACTGGGGTTTGGGTGAGGCTGTTGTATCCGGTTCCGTTACTCCTGACACTTATATTGTGGATAAGAAGACGGGAGAAATCCTTGAAGCTAATATTGGTTCAAAGGAGGCTATGGTGGTTAGGGATCCTGACACGGGTGAAACCGTTGAGAAGCCTACCCCTTCAGAGAAGAGGGAATCCAGAGTACTGGACGAAGAAGAAACAAAGGAATTGGTGGGGCTTGGTAGAAAGCTCGAAGAGCATTATGGTCGCCCCCAGGATGCCGAGTGGGCTAAGGAAGATGGAAAGATTTATCTCGTTCAGTCTAGACCCATAACTGTTCTTTATGGTGAGGGCAAAGAACAGGGAGAGTCTGTGGAGGAAGAAATTGGGGAAATTTTGGTCAAAGGCCTGGGTGCGAGCCCTGGGCGAGCTTCAGGTAAGGTAAAGATAATTTTTGATGCTAAGGATATAGATAAGGTCAAAGAGGGGGATGTTCTAGTAACGAAAATGACTCATCCTGATTGGGTCCCTGCAATGCGGCGCGCGGTTGCGATCGTTACGGATAAAGGTGGTTCTACTTGCCATGCGGCTATTGTTTCTAGAGAACTGGGGACTCCTTCTGTTGTTGGAGTAGGAAATGCTACCGAGGTTCTCGAGGAGGGAATGGAGGTAACCGTCGATGGTTACTCTGGGGCCGTGTATAAGGGAAGGGAAAAGATCCCTGAGAAGACTAAGGAGAAATCTCCCGCACCTTCTATAACTGCTCCTATTGTCTCAACTGCTACCGAGGTTAAAGTCAATATCAGTATACCTAGCATTGCAGAGCGGGTAGCCAGAGAAACTCAGGCGGATGGAGTTGGTCTTCTTCGAGCCGAGCATATGCTTCTGACTATTGGTAAACATCCACGTAGGCTTATCGAGGAGGGTGGAGAAGAAAAGATGCTCGAGGAGTTTGCCGATGGTATTAGGACGGTCGCAAGTGCTTTCTCGCCCCAAGATGTTTGGTATCGGACCTTGGACCTAAAAACTGCCGAGTTCCGTCATTTGGAGGGGGGCGATAAAGAACCGGAAGAGCCTAATCCTATGATCGGTTGGAGGGGTATCCGTAGATTTGTTGACCCACAAAGGCCTGAGGATCAGGAGACCCTAAAAATCGAGCTTAAAGCTATAAAGAAAGTTATGGAAGAGGGTTATTCCAATATCGGTGTAATGCTTCCTATGGCCCAGGATCCAGAGGAACTTCGAAGGTTTAAGAGGATATCTAGAGAGGTTGGATTGAAACCTCATGAAGATATAGATGTTGGAATCATGATAGAGATTCCGGCAGCGGCTTTGATTATAGAGGACTTTATTGAGGAGGGGATAGACTTTGTCAGTTTCGGGACCAACGATCTTACTCAGTTTACTTTGGCTGTTGATCGAGATAACGAGAGGATTTCAAATCTCTATAATGAATTCCATCCAGCCGTTCAGAAGTTAATTAAGAGAGTGATTGAGAAGTGCAGGGATGCGGATGTCCGAACTAGTATCTGTGGCCAGGCGGGGAGCGATCCAGAATTGGTAAGAAAGCTTGTTCGCTATGGGATTTCTAGTGTTTCCGCTAATCCTGATGCTGTTAAAGAAGTTAGGATGATGGTTTCTAGAACTGAACAAGGAATCCTGCTTTCAAATGCTAGGAAAAACCTAGAAATATAATTTTTTTACAATAGCTCTAGGAAAACGACGCCGGAAACAGCAAATAGGATACCTATTGAGAGTATCATAAATAGGGCCGACCATTTTGGTCCTTTTTCTTTAGACTGAGCGATTTCTACGGCGAGTCCAATGGCTCCGGCCAGCGACGAGAACGCTATGATTCCTTTGAAGACGGTTTGTAGAGAAAAAAGTGTCATACAAATTGCTAATATTGGGGCCATAAGTGCTACGTAGAGCAGCGGTGGTAAAGATTTTAGTTCGGCCATTTTCTTACCCGTGAATGGGTTTAGTATCAATTAATAATAAATTCACTGCTTACTCAACCTTAGAGATTAAACCTTAGCGACGGTATATTTGTTAAAGATAATATGTACGATTTTCAGCCTCTAAAAGTAAAAAAATTCCTCGAGGATCATGAGGTAGAGCGAGCATGCATTCAGCTACCTTCAGGTCTCAGGCCTTATATAGGTGAGATAAGGAAATTCTTCGATGAAACAGAAGCGAGTCCATTATTTTTGTCGGACAGTTGTTTTGGTTCGTGTTTTTTGCCTGATATAGAGGCTAAGAGTATAGGTTGTGATGCGCTGATTCATTATGGTCATTCAGATATGAGTATTTCAACTTCTTTACCTACTCTCTATGTAGAAGTCCGTGCAGAAGTTGACTCTTTGGAACCTCTTGAGGATATAGTTTCCAGATTGGAGGGTTCAAACTGGGGTTTGACTTCAACGGTTCAGTATGCGGAGTATTTGCCCGAAATAAGGATTTTCTTGAAGGAGCGGGGAATTGAATCTTTGATCGGGGAACCTGGGCCACGCTCTAAATATCCTGGTCAGATTTTAGGTTGTGATTGGGGTTCCGCGAAGTCCTTGGAGGATAAAGTCGATGGATTTATCTATTTCGGGGACGGCGATTTCCATCCTAAGGGTATAGCTCTGTTCACTGGAAAACCGGTGGTTTCCGTGAGGCTTGAATCGGGAGATTTTGAGATACTGGATTTTGATATCAATCGCTTTATGAAAAAGAGATACGCGATGATAGAGAAGGCCAAGTCCGCGAAGAGTTTTGGCATACTGGTTAGTTCTATGCGGGGCCAAATGCGTCTGAATCTGGCTCGAAGTATAGAAGATAAATTGATTAGAAATGGGTACGAAGCATTCACACTCGTTATGAGAGAAATAACTCCGATTAAACTTCAGGATTATAGATTAGAGGCTTATATTAACACTGCTTGTCCCAGGATACCTATAGAGGATTCTGAGTCCTACGATAGGCCAATTCTTACTCCTTTCGAAGCGAAGATAGTTTTGAACGAGGCAACTTGGGGTTCTTATAAACTTGATAAGTTCGGTTTGGGGGACTGATTGGTCAAATAGTAAAGAAACTTAAAATAATAGAGATTAATAATATAAACGGATATACAAATAGAAATTGAAATTCAAGAAAATACATATTTCTCTTGTATAGGAAGAATACGTGTATGAGTAATTTATTGAAAATTTACAAAATGTAGGAGGTAGAGAAAATGAAAGAACAGGTTAAAACTGGAGACTTTGTTGTACCTGGAGATTTTTTGGCTACAGCAGAAGAATTTGTTCCAGATGAAGGAGTTTATGAGGAAAACGATGAAATATATTCAGCTGTTACGGGAGTAACATTGATGGATATTGACTCCAAGAAGATTTCCGTTCATCCGAAGACAGGCACACCCCCGGTTTTCAAGGAGGGGGATATAGTGATAGGCCGCGTTAGTCGGATAAGAGGACAAATTGCGAACGTTGAAGTTGGAGCAATCAGAGGCAAAGACGATAGAGAACTGCCCTTTTCCGAGGATGCAATTGTCCACATATCTGAAATTTCGGATGATTATGTTGATGAAATTGGAGATGAACTAAGACCTTTGGATATTATCCGAGCAAAAGTCATAAGTGCTCAGAAAGGTTCGGTTAAGCTCTCGACAAAAGGAGAAAGTCTGGGAGTCTTAGTTTCGTTTTGTTCCAAATGTAGAAATTTGCTGGAGAAGAAAAATTCAGATCTTAAGTGTCCAAACTGCGGAAACGTAACTAGCAGAAAGATTACTAATGACTATAGACAGGGTATTTTGTAAGAATGCCAGAGAATAAAAGAGTCCTGCACTTTTCGATTGATAGCAGTAAGCATTTGATTAAGGTAGTTGAAGGTCTGACCGAAATAAAAGCAGATTTGGATGCTGATTCAACACCTTCTTCTTTAAAAATTTCTGTATACGGTTCAAAAGGAAAAGTGAGAGAAGTTTCAAAGAAGATCCAACAGTTAGTTGAGGAAACTCGTCCCGAATAGCTTAACTAGAATCGAAGAGTTCGCTATACTCTATTCGTTTTGCTAGATTTTGTTTTACTAGTAGTTCTGCTGTTTTTTTAGGTAAGTTTGCTATTTCTCCTTTCTT
The DNA here is from genome assembly GCA_964384105.1 of Hadarchaeota archaeon (SeqCode). Classification (GTDB taxonomy): domain Archaea; phylum Hadarchaeota; class Hadarchaeia; order Hadarchaeales; family JAGGTB01; genus CAYLJV01. The sequence goes on from CAYLJV010000001.1 coordinate 11,088, forward strand.
GAAGGGTCCGTAGTTTCTTATGTCTGAACCGGTGATAGCAGTGGGAATTTCTGCTTTTATCATGACAAGAACGTGGGATGCTTTCTTTGGAGGTTTTATTTTTGGTTCTCGGTTTAAAACGGGAGATACTAGTTCTTCCTTGAGATTTCTGAGAGATCCTCGAATATTTTCGAAGGCTTGGTTTTCTTGATTTAAGAGATTCTTTTCTTTTTCTCTAAATAGGCTATCGGTGATTTTCAAAATTCTGAAAAAGTATATTTCTTGAACAAAATTTACCACATGTTTAAGCTCTTCTTGGAGAAGTTCTTTTCTCAGATCCTCACTTTGCTTTATTTCTCTCGATATCTCGGTTGCGTAAGCTCCAGCCCTTTCATAGAATTCTTCGTCTAATTCCGTGATTTCAGGACTCTTTGCTTCCTTTATCCATCTTTCCTCTATATTTGATATAGTGAAGTTTTTCATTGGTCTTATCACTCTTCCAAAAATTGTGGTACTGTTTCTTCGAGAGAGAAATTATCTATGTTGTTTATTTGAATACACTTTCTGCTTACGGTAGAGTGCAGTGAAGATGGTACTCTCAAAATTCGTTTTTTATCAACTGTGACTTTCCCGTCGGTATGTTCCCGGTTCAGTTGCGATAAAAGTTTCAAAAGCCTGTTGAAGGATTTTTTTCCTATTCCATCTATCTCTTTGATACTTTCTAAATTCCCTTTTTTCATTGAATTCATTACTTTCTTTTTTTCTTCCATAATTCTTTTTGCAGATTTTTTTGGTATCTTCCCGTTTAATAGGTGTTTTCGATCGATGTTTTTGAGGGTCCTCAAGGCCCTTTTCCTAAAAACTCGAGAGTAACCTAAAGAGAGGGTAGAGTCAGTTGGGATAACACCGCCTGTTATATACTCTACTATCTGTGAACGGCCATTCTGATCTAGTCCCATTATGGAATCGTCGAAGACTCTTATGTGAAATCCTCTCCCTGAGTATATGAAGTGGATATTTTCTAGCCCTAGATCTGAACTCAACGTTTCTCCAAAGGAAGCTGCAACACTTCTGGCTTCTTCTAGACAAATTTCGCATACGTTTCCCCCCGTACAATCACAGCTTTTGAAGGGTAGGTCCTTTGCATCTATATCGAATGCGAGTTCCGATTTTAGCCATTTTTTTCTTTCCGAAGGCCTCTCGTACAGGGCGACACTACTATAGACAGCGTAGGGGTGTTCTTTTTTCAGATAATCTGATAGCTCAGTAATTGTCATGAACTGATTGTATCTGTCGTTTGGCCCTTCTCCTTCATGATCGAAACCAAATTCTCTGAGCGAGAGCGTGTGAAGAAGATAATCTGGAAGATCCTTTTGGGACCATTCGTTACTATAGTAGGCCTTTCTCTCTTCTGCTTTTGCTTCTCTCATCTCCAGCATTTTAGTCATCCTCGCCTCCCGTTCCTTGTGATCTTTTTTTGTAATAGTAAGTTAGTGGATTCTTTACGTCAGAACATAGATCATCTGGATTGCAAAGTGCGGGTGCCTCGGTCTTTATTTTTCGGCAGTTAGGTGGTCGATACCACTTGGATTTTCCACTGTCTTTTAGCCTTGGCTTAGTCGTCATGCCAAACCCCATATGGTAGTAGATATTTGCTTTATCCTGTGGTTGGTCTTTGAACAGAGGTGGATTACATTTTTCAGCGGCTTCGAAAATCAGAGGGATTACTTCATCCTCTATTATGGATATATTGTCTATAAAATCTGATATTCGGTTTACTGCTTTTCCGGAAGGCGAGATTCTGGCATAAGACAGGAAAGGTGTTAGAAGCATAACTATCCCGTAATTCCTGTTGCCTGAGTGTACTCCTCCCAGAACTTCTTTTATACAGGGTGGGAACGCTTCCGAGCGGAGTTTACTACTTTTGAAACTTCTGAACTTCTTGTATTTTTTCTCTTCCGGAATCTCTTTGGATATTCTCTCTCCCACCTCTTTTAGTATCTCAGCTGGCGGACCTCTTTCAGAGAACTTATCGTATAATCTCGATATGTATTCCTCCATCTCGCTACCGACATAGTTAGCGAAAAAGTTCCATAACTTCTTGGGAGTTAGTATTGCCCAGCCCTTCACGATATACTGCTCTGTTAGGTCCAACTGTCTGTGATCTATCAAAGGGGATAGGTCCATCCATCTGATCGCATATTTTGGTATGTATTGTGGGATTATTTCGTCGTCCACTGTCTCTATCCCGTTCTTTGCGAGTTCTAAATCTCGAATCTTGTAAATATCCTGTTGTGGAATCTTGATATCTCCCAGCCTTTTTTCGTTTTCTCCTTCGAGCTCTCTTAGTCTAAAATAACGTCCTATCAGGTCCAGGCAAAGTTCTTCGTGCCCCCTCCTGAAAAGATCGTACATTCGATAATTAATCGTGTCTCTGGTCGCTTCTATTACGGTCCGAGTCTCATTGGAGTATGGATATGAGACTGTTGCTACTGCTTGTGCCATTAGGTAGAACGAGATTACTTCATCCTTGATCTCTTTTTTATTGAAACCGACTTTGACTTCTGGCCCGTATCTGTAGTTTACTCGCTTAACCGCCAAATCTATAATTCTTTCAGACAGGGAGTCAAAAGGAGGTGATTCTTGAACAAGCTCCTTTCCTTCCTTGGAGAACGGGTTTAGAACGGCAGCGTAATATTCTTCCGACATCCCCACCCGCCTACTCGGTTTCTATTCTTGGAGCTAACAAGAATTTCAGGCGGCCTTTTCCCTCGGCTATCGGGAAAGTCATTTCTATGGGTAGGTCTGTTCCGTGATTTATCTCGACTATATCGTTTGAGCTTGCAGCTTTCGTCATATCGTCTAAATACTCGATGTTGTACATGGCCTCGGATGGTTCTTTCACTTCTAACTCATGTAGAGTTTCGTTTCCTTCGGAGAGTTCCATCTCTGCGCTACCTGTATCGCTTTCAATTTCCATTATGAACCTATCTTCTAGAATTCTGAATCTTACGTTATCGCTAACCAGTGCTGCATCTTTTAGTCCTTCGCTTATTGCTCCAGCACTGACCTTTGCGGAAGCTGTAAAGTTAAGTTCGGGTTCGGGCAAGTCCTCCCCCTCTAGTTCCAGTAAGGGAAGACTGAACCTTCTTACAGAGTCTCCTTTGAAAGTCAGCCTCATTCGGCCATCGCTTTCTTTGTATTCGAGAGTAAATTCGTTATCTTTTTTTGCTCGTGACATTATTTTATCGATTTCTTTTAAATCGACCCCGAGTTTTTCGGGTTTATCAACGTCATACACTTCAAAAACTTCTGCTGGAAGTCTGAAATCAGCGAGAGCTACATGTGAAGGGTCCATAGCTCGCATTTCCACGCCGTCCTTTCCGAATTCGAAATCTACTTCGTCTATGAGATTTGATATTGCACTAATACAATTCTTCCAGACTTCAGCGGTTTTCATTTTTATCTTCAATTTATACCCTCCTATCAATATTGCTCCAGTTCCTTTTCAAATTTTCTTACTTCTTCCATTACTTCCTTGTAGAGGTCTAAGTCTAATTCGTCCAGTTTTTGTATTATGTCCGCATGTACTTCGTGAGTATCTTCTATATTCAAAGGTGTTCCAAAGACTCTGATTTTTGATCCCACATCTATTCCCTCAATTAGGGAGGAATCTTCGAAGAATATATTTATCTCACCAGTCCCATCATCTAAAACTAAAAAAGATTCTTTTTTGTCCACTACTAGGCCGACTATTTGAACTTGGTCGTCTTCATTTTTTATCTCCGATATCCTCCGCGGTTTAGCGCTTTGTTTGAAAGTTGGGTTAAAACTGCTCATTCAACATCCTCTTGTTAATATTCCCGCCATGTCTTTTTGCACTTTACACAGCGATAGAATCGAGTTGAGGGCTCATCGGCGCTTCTTGTTTGTTGCATCCACCAGTATGCCTTATCATGACCACACTTTGGACATTTTTTAGAAGTTTTGGGCAGGCTTTCCGTGTCTTTTTCTATAACGGCAGTTTCTTTCTTTTTCTTTCCTTCCTTTGAAAGCTTATAAGATTCCGACTCGTTTCCTTTTCCTTCCCTCTCGTATTTACATTCTCTACAGACTAAGACGACTTTCTCTTCATCTTTTTTTGGGTACATCATGTTTCCACATTCAGGACAGAATTCCATTTTTTATCACCTTTTTTCAAAATCTCTTAGTATCTTTCTGTGGTCAAATGCAAGATTATTCCAGGGTATCTCCTTGAAAACTTTTACGTCTGCCGCGTCCGTTGAAGCTTTTAGGGTACCCCCCTTTTTATTTGCAAAATAGCAGACTGAAACTACGTGTCCACGAGGGTCTCTTTCGGGATCTGAGTATACTCCGACTATTCTTTCTAGTGAGACATCAAGACCTGTTTCTTCCTTGGCTTCTCTTACTGCAGCTTTTTCTACTGTTTCGCCGTATTCTACAAACCCTCCTGGTATAGCCCATTTTCCTTTAAATGGATCGTTTTTCCTTTTGATTAGAACTATCCCGTCGTTTGTCTTGATTAATATATCAACCGTTAAAGAAGGTTTTTCATATTTGCTCATATTATCAGAACCAAGTTGCAGGATAGCCTAGATAAGGAATTGAAAATATGGCTTCTCCTACTATATCGTTCAACCTGATTTTCTTTTGATCCTGCACTTGATATTTATCGCTCCTTGTTTTTAAATAGGGTCCTTCCGAGTCGTTTCTTATTTCGGCGACTCTATGGATTATTCTTCTTTCTTCATATCGCCATATTATTACATCCCCTATTTGGGTGTCTTCCAATGAATTGACCCCTTTTACAACCACTAAATCTCCCTGTTCAAGTCCATCGTTTAATGGGAAGTCAGAGACATCGTATCCTCGTTCTAGGTAGTAGTCTTTCCAAGAATCGTCTGGATGGGTCATACTGTCTCCGGTCACTCCGGTCATAGGAGATGTTGTTCCCATTGCTAGGATCATAGATCCTCTGAATCCGAAGTATATTAGTCCGACTAGAACCAGCACAGATATTATCTCTTTGGTCTCTTTTTTCCTCAAGATTGATTCGGATTTTCTAAGTGCCATCTTTTATCTTCTCCCGATGCTTTCCCCTCTGGCTATACCAGTTGCTATTAGATGAGCTAGTCTTATTGGTTCCGGGATCGAACTACGAGTAGAAGTCATTTTTATCACTTCTATAGCGTCTTCTTTTTTGATTCCTTTTATTTGAATATAGATTGTACTTTTTCGTTTCTCAGAGCTTTTTGTTTCAACCGGTATAATATCTCCAGCAGATTTTAGAGTGTTCCATCTTTCCTTCCAATCCGATAAGTTTTTAATCGCTTTCTTTATGGATTCCATGTTAGGTTGATCCCTAGAGACGACAATTAATGGGAGTCCCGTTTTTTCGAATACCTCGTTAACGTCTAGAACGTTAAAACCGCCAAATGTGATGCCAGATGTCATGACTATCCGGAGCTGGTCTTTGTGTCTGCTTTTGTTTATCATATCTATTATTGTGGAAGAGGAATTCATTCCATCTATCTTTATTTTGTCGACAAGAACGCCGTCTATGTACTTTCCACCTCTGGATATCACTCCTGCTAAGCATGTTTCTTCCTGATTTTTAGGCTCGAAAGAACCATCATCGATCCCGATTATTCTTATTTCCGGCTTTATTGTTCTAAATCTGACTTTTTTCAATAGGAATCCTCTTAGATATAGTTAATAGCAAGTTTTTGAAACCTTTTTCTGACATCTTGAATATCTCTTTCCTGCTTCGAAAATCTGTCTTTTTTAGAGATTTGGATAAAATTTCGGCAGCTTCTTCTATTTCTATGAGGTCGTTTATCCAGGCGTAAGCTATTATTGACTCCGCTATATCACCGAGGTCATGTCTATCGCATCGAGAAGGGGCTATTTCTCTCAAGCCTGCGTCCGAGAGAGATTCGGATAGAACCTTGTTTGATACCTTAGCGCCATCTGGTCTCTCTCTTGCTATAGACCTTGCTAGAGAATAAATTAGATTAACTAAAGCGTCACCAAATTTGGCCAAGTTTTCGTCTAAAAATGCTTCTTGAGGGTCTGAGTGTTCTAAAAAAGAATTACTCACTTTTTCAGTACCTTTTCTAGGTTATCTAAGACTTCGTCATAGTCTTTTGAGAGGGCATCAACGGATTTTCTTAATACTTTCTCTGCCGACTCTCCGTTTTTTACTCTTATAGTGAGGACTGGATCGGAGAGTAAAGGATGATCTATTTGATAAGCTGCGGTTTCTATGGCTTCTTCTTCATGTAACTTTTTTCTGAGGGCATTGCAAAAGCTGTGGCCTTCCCCTATAATTTTAACTTTTAACTTGCTTTCTCCTTTTTCAACAATTTCTAGTTCCATTTTAAATCACACAGTGACAACGTCTAAGTTCTGAACGTTTATAGAACTTTTGTTTAAGATATTTATTACTGTTTTTGAATCTTACTTTTCCATACATCTCAAGAGGATTGAATTATAAATAGTCGGTAAATAAAGACCTTTAATAGGTGAAAAGACTAAAACTTTTGAACGAGCTTTTCACATCATAGGTAGAGTTAGGAGAGATAAAGAATGAAATATCCAAAAGAAATGAAAACATATTGCCCGACTTGTAATTCTCATACCAAGCATAAGGTCGGTAAAGAGAGCAAGCGTCAACCAAGCTCTAACAGTTGGGGACAGCGACAGTTTAAGAGGGTAAAAGCTGGATATGGCGGTCAACCTAGGCCCCGACAGAAGGGTGGTCCGAAGGTGTCCAAAAAAGTAGTCCTGATCTTAGAATGCAAAGAATGCGGGAAAAAGCAAGTTAGAAATGGACCCCGAACCAAAAAAATGATTATAGGTGACTAAAAGTGGCTAAATCAGAATCTGAGTCCCCATGTTTTTTGAGAGTTCAGTGCACAGACTGTGAGAATAAGCAAGTGCTTTTCAGCCATGCTAGTTCTGAAGTTAGCTGTGAGGTATGTGGAACGACCCTTGCGGTTCCTAAAGGCGGAAAGGCCGAAATTAATGCTAATGTTCTTGAAATAGTGGGGTGATGTCGTTGGTTCGCAAAGAGAGAGACTGGCCAGAAAAAGACGAATTGGTAATGTGTACTGTAAAGAATGTCTTTGATCAAGGAGCTTACCTTGCTTTAGATGAGTATGATGACAAGGAGGGGATGGTCCATATTTCCGAAATAGCTTCGGGGTGGGTCAAAAACATCAGAAGGCATGTCAAGGAAGGCCAGAAAGCTGTTTGTAGAGTTCTTAATGTGGATAAAGATAAGAAACACATCGATTTGTCTATTCGAAGAGTTAAAGATAGTCAGAGAAGCTGGAAGTCCGAACAGTGGAAAAGAGAAAGGAAATCCGAGAACCTGCTAGATCAAGCAGCTAAGAGAATTGGAGAGGATCTTGACACCGCTTACGAAAAGGTCGGTTTTCCTTTGCATGAGAAATATGAGGATATTTACACGGCTTTTGAAGAGGTGGCTATTAAAGGTCGTGAGGTATTGGAGGAAGACCTTGATGTTGACGAGGAATGGGTCGATGTGTTGATGGAGCTCATAGAGAAGAGCGTCGAGCCTCCAGCTGTCGAAGTTAAAGGTTTTGTGGATTTAAAGACTCACAGCCCTAATGGTGTTGAAGTAATAAGTTCTGCCCTTAAAGAGGGCCGAGATTCGGTATCAGAATCAGAAGTTAGTGTCGATGTCAAATACGTGGGTTCTCCCACCTATTCGTTTAGAGTTAGAGCCCCCGACTATAAGACTGCCGAAAAAAGGCTAAGATCGGCAGCAGAAAAATCGATATCATTGATTGAGAAAGACGGCGGAACGGGTAAATTTTACACTGAGAAGGAATGAATAAGTTGAGAATGAAGAAATGTAAGAAGTGTGGTGTTTACACGCTAAAAGAGGAATGTCCTGAATGTGGACAAAAAACTGTATCTCCACATCCTCCTAAGTTTTCCCCCGAAGATCCGTATGGCAAATATCGCCGAAGACTCAAAAAGGAGAATATGGATCTAGGTGAAAATAATGAGTGAAACTAATTTTAAATTAAAAAAAGAAATCGAATTTAAAAACCCCGTACTTATCGAGGGTCTTCCTGGAATAGGTTACGTGGGAAAGCTCGCTGTAGATCATCTAATAGAAGAACTCGAAGCAGAGGAGTTTGCAGAAATTACTTCACCTTACTTTCCTCATCATGTCAAGATCAGTTCTGATGGAGTAATGGAACAAGTAAAGATTAGTTTTTACTATGCGGAAGTAGATGATAGGGATTTGATTATCCTTGGAGGGGACGTCCAGGCTACTTCTTCTAAAGGTCATTACGAGGTAACGAACAAACTTTTAGATGTTGTCGAGGATTTCGGCGTAAAACAGATTTTCACGTTGGCTGGTTATGCTACGGGTGAACACACTACGTCTAAACCGAAGGTCGTGGGCGCTTCAAATGATGAGGAGGTTTTAAAGGAGTTCCCCGAGAAGGGAATCGACATCGAAGAGGGTTCTGGGCCCATTATTGGGGTTTCAGGTCTTTTGCTCGGATTGGGCAAAAAAAGAGGGATACAGGGTTCCGCTCTTTTAGGGGAAACTCACGGTATGTTGGTAGACCACAGATCTGCCCAGGCGGTCCTAGAGGCTTTAATGAACATCTTAAATTTCAAGGTCGATGTTACTAAACTCGAGGAGAGGGCTAAGAAGACCGAAAAAATTCTAAGCCGTCTCAAAGAAGAACAAAAACTGAGAAAAGTCAGCGAGATGGATGAAGAAGAGGAACTCTCATACATAGGTTGAGGTGCTTTCTTGTCTCAATCCTATGCGGTTGATTTCCATATTCACAGTACCTTTTCTGCCGCTACTTCCGGTAGAATGATTTTCGATAAGATCGGGGAACAGGCTGAGATAAAAGGCCTCGACTTTGTGGGTACTGGAGATATTTTGAATCCGAAGTGGATGAGTCTTCTTCGTGAAGAATTAGAGGAGATAGAAGAAGGTACTTATAAATATCCTTCTTACGATACGAGGTTCATTTTGACCGCGGAGGTAGAAGATAGAAACAGGGTTCACCATCTAATCCTTTTTCCCTCAATCACTAAAGTCTTGGATTTTCGAGGTGAGCTGGGTAAATACTCCTCCGATATTAACATCGATGGTAGGCCAAGTTTCGATCTCGGAGCTCCTGAATTGGTGGAGGTCGCCTCGGATCTCGACTGTTTGATCGGTCCTTGTCACGCCTTCACACCTTGGACGAGTATTTATAAAGAGTTCGACACTCTTGCCGATTGTTACGGTGATCAGACCAAGAACGTGAATTTTTTGGAGCTCGGGCTCAGTGCGGATACTTACATGGCAGATAGGATCGAGGAGTTGCACGACCTGCCTTTCCTATCCAATTCCGACGCTCATAGTCCTTGGCCGAATAAGCTCGGCAGGGAGTTTAATCGGTTCGAGCTATCCGAGCCGTTATCCGCAAAGATTTTTGAATCAATTGCGAAGAAGAGAAATATCACCCTAAATGTCGGATTGAACCCAAAGCTGGGAAAATATCACCTCACGGCCTGTTCTAGCTGCCACGAGAGGTATTCTATCGAAGACGCCAAGAAACTCCACTGGCGATGTGAAAAGTGTGGAGACAGTATAAAAAAGGGAGTTTCTGATAGAATCAATGAATTGGCGGATTTCGATTCACCTGTGAGTCCCTCTTTTAGGCCCGAATACGTTCATACCGCTCCACTCTCTGAGGTTATATCCATCGGCTTGAACAGCAGAAGTCCCCGAACTGCAGAGGTTCAAAATTTTTGGAGGATACTTATAGAGGAATTTGGAGATGAGATCTCGGTTTTGATAGATGCAGATATCTCAGAAATATCCAAGATATCCAATAAGAAAATCTCTGTTGTTATAAAGTCCTTCAGAGAAGGCAGTCTGAGGATATACCCTGGTGGTGGTGGGGAGTACGGAAAGCTTGAAATATCATCGGAATTTACTAAGTCTGGAAAAAGGAGGATACAGAAGACTCTTTCGGATTTTGGTGGTTAATTATGAGGATAAAAGTTTCAGCGTGTTTCAAATGCGGTGCTTGTGCCAGTGTTTGTCCCATCGATGTTATCGATGTCAAGGACAAGAGTATAAAAGTTAGAGAGGGTTGTACTGATTGTGGTTTGTGTTTAAAGGCTTGTCCGGTAGGTGCTATAGAAATTGAAGGATAATTATGATATTGTGATAGTTGGTGCAGGTCCTGCCGGCTCGACGGCAGCGAAAGCGGCGGTCGATAATGGTGCAGACGTGTTGATGGTGGATAAACGCCACGAGCTCGGAGTTCCTGTTCAGTGTGGAGAAGCTCTTTCCGAGCATGTCTTGGGCGAGCTGGGCATTGAACCGGACCCCACTTGGGCTATTAATAGAATCGGTGCCGCGAGACTGGTGTCTCCCTCCGGAAAAGCTGTTGAGATAGAACAGAGGTCAGTTGGTAAAGTAGGTTACGTTCTCGATAGAAAGGTTTTCGATAAGGACTTGGCTATTAGGGCGGTTAGATCAGGAGCAGATATACGAGTAGGTACCTTTGTAACAGGTCTGATCAAAGAGGACGGGAAGCTGAAGGGTGTGAAGTACGATTCCTACGATGGTTCCGGTGAAGTATATGCTGATTTGATAATAGCGGCCGATGGGGTGATGTCCAAGGTTGCTAAGTGGGCTGGTTTCGATACAACCTTGGGACCTGAGGATATTGAGTCGGGAATACAGTTCAAACTCGTAAATGTAAGTGTTGACTCAAAGTCAACGATGACATTCTACTTCGGCAGGGAGATCGCTCCTGGAGGATATGTCTGGGTGTTTCCTCGTGGCGATGACATAGCAAACGTGGGAATCGGGACTTTGCCTGCGAGGGCCGAGAAACCTTCCATCGAGTATCTCAGGGATTTCATTGCAAGTCAACCATCGTTGAAGGACGGTAGTATAGTAGAGGTTAATGCAGGGGGAGTTCCAGTCTGTGGACCTTTGGATAAGACTTACGGTGACAATATTTTGATCGTGGGTGATGCTGCGAGGCAGGTAAACTCCATGACTGGTGGTGGAATAGACTGGTCTATGAGGGCGGGTAATATAGCCGGCGAGGTTGCAGCTGCAGCTGTGGCGGAAGGTGATATCTCTGGGGAGAGATTAAAGGAATATGAAGATATTTGGCGTGAACAGATAGGTGAAAAGTTAAGGAAATATTACGAGGGTAAGGAGGTACTTCTGGATCTCACTGACGACGAGTTGGACCAGTTGGCCGATAGTCTACAGGATGTAGATTTCGAAAAGATTAGCCTGACCCAGATGCTTAAAGTCTTGATAAAAACCAATCCAAAACTTATGTGGAAACTAAAGGGTTTGATGTAACTTTTTCTAAGGTTTCAGTCTTTTTCTGTCTCTTGGGAACAGGACACATTCTCGGATGTTTTTTGTTCCAGTAAGTATCATTATCAGTCTCTCTAGCCCTAGTCCGAAGCCAGCATGTGGTGGAATACCCCAGTCAAAGTTTTTGAGATGGTACTCGAATTGACGTGGACTCAGTCCACTTTCTTTGAGTCTTTCGATCAGCAGTTCTTTGTTGTGTATTCTTGTACCTCCGGAGGCCAGTTCTATTTCTCTACATAGCAGGTCAAATGCATGGGATATCTCTTCTTTTTCTTCCTGTGGGCTGATGTAGAATGGTTTCATTTCCGTTGGCCAGTCGACAACGAAGTAAGGTCCTTCTAGAATCTCACCGAGCTTTCTCTGTTCTGGAGTTGAGAAGTCTTCACCCCATTTTATTTTCTCGCCAGCGTCCTGTAGCATTTCTATAGCTTTTTTGTAGGTTACTCTGGGAAGCGGCTTCTCGGGAACTTCTAAATCGTGCTCGAGTGTATCCAATTCTTTTTGAGCTTTGTTTTTTACTCTCTCGAAGACGGATAGAATTATTTTTTCCAGAATGTCCATAACGTCTTCCTTTTCTGCGAAGGCCATCTCGATGTCGACCGACATTACTTCGTTTAGGTGGTAGCTTGTATCGTGTTCTTCCGCTCTGTATATGGGGCCAATTTCGAAAATTTTCTCGAAACTACCCGTGAGAATCTCTTTATAAAGCTGTGGGCTTTGGCTCAGAAAGGCCTCCTTCTCGAAGTAAGAAACGGGAAAGAGCATCGCACCCGTCTCGGTTGCACTTCCCACTATTTTTGGTGTATTTACTTCGTGGAAGCCTTGGGACAGAAGGGTTTCTCTAATCGCCTGTATAGTTTCATGTTTTATCTTGAAGATCGCCTGAGGTTTTGGACGACGCAGGTCGAGGAGGCGGGCGTCTAATCTGGTATCCAGATCCGCTTTTACCCGTCCCGTAGGGTCAAGTGGGAGAGGTGTTGTAGCGGGATTTAAGTTTTTGATCTCGGAGGGAATTATCTCTACACCACCTGGTGCTTGATTGGATTTTGTTATTTCACCTTTGACGGCAACGGCGGATTGTTTTGTAAGGGTGTCAATCTTATCAAAAATAGATTGTTCTACTTTTTTTTCTGGAGCCGTTATTTGTATTTTGCCTGTTGAATCGTGAAGATTAAAGAATTTTATACCCCCAAGATCCTTCAAATCATCGACCCACCCCATTAAAATCGCTTCTTCTCCAGATTTTTCTGGTTCTATATCTGCGGCGGAATGTGTTTTTCTCCAATCACCTAGCCCGTCTTTCTGCATACTATCCAACTCCTATTTTTGCCTTTTATTCTATTGTGTGTGGGTATTTTAGATTTAGCCCGTTTTGTTATTTTCGTAATTGTCTTCGTTTCTGTTGACTGTGGACCCACGGACCACGCTAAGGTTCTAATTTCTCCATCATGGCCATTCTCTTCTCTAATCTTGCCCTAATTGCTTCTATATCTCCTTCACCTTCCAGTAATCTTACATAGTCCGTTAGATCCTCGGCGAGCATTTCTGTAACTTTTGGGTCTAATATACCACTGTAAGCTGCTAGTTCCACCGTATAAAAGGATTGAATAATCTTATTAAATCCCTTTTTATATCTCTTCCAGGCCCCAGACCTGTTTATCCCCATTTCAGAGGCTAAATCTTCGAAAGTGACTTCTTCTAGGGTGAAATAAATCATCAAAGCTTTAAGTTCTTCTTTTTTTAGGTTAGATTTCTTAAGAAGGGCTTTTAATAGAGTGTTTTCTTCTATCCATTTCTCTATTTCTTCCACTTCTTCCTGTATCCTCATGTCCATATATGTTTCCTAAATCAGGAAACGTTTATAATTCTATTGGATTTTATGGTTGGCGAATCAATAGTTTTTTGTAGACTTTTAGACAACACATTAGTGTAGACTTGAAGTCAATGGGTTGACTGTTAGTCAATGTAGACTTTGGGACAACGGATAATATGAACTTGGAACTTGTTAAATTCGTCCCCCCTGATATTCGGTTGGAGATCGCCCAAAAAATAATTCAGGAGAGTGGGATAAGGCCACTTGCGAGGGAGATAGAGGTGGATCCAAAGTCTGTTTACAAGTATAAAGAGGGATCTTCAAGGCCTGGTGATGAGGTTATGTCCAAGCTTCTAGCTTTGACCAAGAGGGATTTCCCTGACATGTTTGATGAGTATATATCCAAGTTGGATAAGAGCTTCTCTGAAGCTCTAAATTCACCAATAAGGCCAGAAGAAATCCTTTCCTCTGGTGCCGGAGGCTTTGTAGGTAGGAGAACTGTTGCCCGAAAGTCAACGGAATCTACTGCTAGGGGCAGGGTTGACCGTGAGACAACAAAGAAGTCTGTTGACCAAGAGTCAACAAAAAAGAGGGGGGAGCCATCTGTTGACCGGGAACCAACGAAAGAGACTGGGAAAGGGGAGGCTGAGGCTCGAACTGAAGAACATACTGAGACAAGTAAGGAAATTGAAAAAGAGTTATCTTTTGATGATTTATGTGATAGAATTGGGGTGACGAACCCATTCGATAGACGTAAAGTTGAAAAAATAGTAGACTCTTTCGAAGAGAAGCCAGAGCTTAGTTTTTCCGAAATAATAGAACTCACGGGTCTCTCAGAGAATGCTGTAGAGAAGTACCTCGATGAGCTCACTTCGGAGGGACTTGTAAAAGAAACCAGTTCAGAATCTTATAAGATTAATACAAAAATTGGGAGTAATAGGTGATTAGATTGTCACTGATAGAGGAGAAGTTTACTACCGACAAGTTCGATAGAAAGAAGAAAGCTTTCTTCAAAAATTTTGGTTGGAAGTTTATGCCTTTCGCCCAGAAGGACTCACTTCCGGATCCTGAACTTCTGGTTCCCCATCAGATAGAGGAGGTTCAGGAGATTATAGATCTCGTTAAAGATGGTGATCTAGTATCCTTCATAACGTCCGAGATTGGAATGGGAAAGACCACTTTGTCCAAGTTCTTAGCTGTTGCTCTTCCCCAACAGGATGATCAAAACATAGTTTCGGTCTTTCTACACGGCCCTTCGATAGAGAACAGAGAGCAGATGTTACGGCTTATCCTGGAGAGATTGGAGTTACAGACCAAGGAAGGCGACTTGGCTTTTGAATTTGAGAAGCTTAGAAGCTGGCCAGAGGAGTATCCCGACTTCCTTCTCACTATTATAGTAGATGAATTTCCTGATGTTAGCAAGGATGCCTTGGAGATAGTTCGATCCGTGGCGGATCTTGAGAACATAGTGTGGATTCTAAACGGATGTGACGGTGAACTACTGGAGTTTGTGGGTAACAATGCTCCCGCTCTTTTGGAGAGAAGGAGGTACACCCTTCATCTGAGGCCAATGAACCAGGAGGAAATCAGGGAAATGTTGATCTACAGGATGGCCTGGGCGAGGGGAGGAGACTATGATACCAGGTCTATCGAGCCGTTCACCGGCGATGCGGTAGAAAAAATATACAAAAAATCCGGTGGAGCTCCTCGGAGGGCTCTGAAACTGGCTAGTGAGGCTGTTTACACGGCTATCGAGAAGGACAAGCTTCAGATCGATTCCGGGCTGATCTACGAGAGGAAATCAAAGAAAGAGAGGGGGGGCAGTTTCTGGTCTTTTCTCCCTTTTGTTGGCGAGTAGTAGTACTATTTCCTAAATTCGTCTCCCCATACTGTCAGTGTTTCGGTCTTTCCTACTGATTTTATAGATCTTACTTCTTCAACGAGTTCCGTTAGTTTTGTCAAACTCTTGGTTTCGACCTTTACTAGGATATCACTACTTCCAAAAACTGTATGTGCTTCTTTTATCTGTGGTATTTTCTCTACTTTCTTTTTTACCTCGGGGATACTTTCTCTCCCAGATAGAACACTTATTAAAATAAAGGCTACCGTCATCTTTATTAACCTCATTCTAGTTGTATTTCACAATTACTTATAGTTAAAATGCTGACTATTAGTTAACAAACATTAATTAGGAAGATACACTAGTCGTTCTTGAGGTACGTAAATGAGCTACGAATTCGATTTCGATTTAACTAAAGCATCCCGATCCTTCTTCAGGGAATTGGCCAGATTTTCCGAGAATAAAGGACTTCATAGAGGTGTAGGAGGATTTGTGGAGGATGTTATTCACAGGTTTAAACTGCAGGAATCAACAGGAATCCCCGTTTCAGATATGGCCAAAGTAGTCAACGATATGATAGACATTCATGCCAAGAATCTGTCTCAGGAGGAGGAGTTTAAGGCTACTAGTGATAGAGCGCTGTTCTTACCTCATTGCGCCAGAAATTATATGGATGGTAGATGTGAGGCAAAGTTTGATCCAGAGTTTTCTTCTTATAAATGCCAGGGGTGTTCGGAGGATTGTTTGATCAATAGGGCTTCTGAACTCGGAGAGAAGGAGGGTTACGATGTTTATGTGTTACCTGGGGGGTCATGCATACCGAAGATTATGAAGAAGAGAAACTACGATGCAGTCGTTGGTGTAGCATGTGCGGGTGAAATCCAGCTTGGACAGGAGTATTTGAAGAAGTTAGATGTTCCTTATCAGGGAGTTCCTTTACTCAAGAACGGTTGTTCCGGAACCGAGTTTAACATAGATACTTTTAGAGAAATACTCTGATTTTTTACTAACATATCCTAGGTGTAGGTGCCCCGATGGGTGCTCTGACTATCCTTTTTCCGCCTATGGCTGTTTTCAAGTAAACCCTCTTTGGGTATTCCTCTGTGACTTCGCCTATGATCTGGGCGTTTTTACCGTACTTTGTTCCTTTTATTGCTTCCAAGACCTCACCACTTTTCCCACTATCGACTCCTATGACGGCCTTGCCTTCATTTGTCAGGTTCAGGGGATCGATACCCAATAGCTCACAGATGTTGTTTACGGGCTCAGAAACCGGGATCGCTTTTTCATTAAGAGCTATGCCGACTTCGGATTTTGATGCTAATTCATTCAAGGTCCCTGCTATACCCCCTCTGGTAGGATCCTTCATTGCGGTTATACCACCCACCTTCAATCCGGCTTCCACGGTCTCCCAGATGGGATTTACGTCCGATTTTATCTCTCCGCTTATCTTGATACCCTCCCTATGGGCTATGATAGCTGTTTCATGTTCCCCGATGTTCCCGGTGACTATAATCTTGTTCCCCGGTTTTAATCCACTATCTGTGACCAGTGGATTCGCTAGTCCGATTCCCGTTGTTGTTATTATCATCTCATCCAGCGAGCCTTTTTCCACGACCTTTGTGTCTCCAGTAACAATTGACACACCCACCTCCTCGGCCACCTTGTTCATGGAACGGGTAATCTCCCGCAGCTTATTTATCGAAAAACCCTCGCTGAGGACCACCGCGCTCGAGATTGCCAAGGGTTTACCACCCATAACCGCTAGGTCGTTTACGGTACCCGATATGGCTAGCTTTCCTATGTCTCCTCCCGGGAAAAACAGTGGTTTAATAGCATGTGAGTCGGTCGTGAAGACGAGGTTCTCTTTTCCTATACTTATAACAGCCCCATCGTCGAGCTCTTCCAGTCCAACTGGTCCGGTTCTCTTGTTCGAAAATTCTTTCAGCGCTATCCCTTTGATAAGCTCGGATGTTTTTGTTCCTCCGGCTCCATGTTCTAGAGAAATTTTTTCTTCACTCATCTTGCTTCCTTCCGTTAATTCAGAAAATCAGACTCTCGTTCTTGCTTCGGCGACTTCTCTCCAGTATTTCAGGGTCTCTTCTGCTTCTTCCGGACTCAGTTTTTGGATTGCATAGCCCACGTGAATTAGTACATAATCGCCTATAGACAAGTCCTCTAAAAGGTCTATTTTTACCTCTCTCTGGGCCCCACCGAAGTCCACGGTGGCGTTGTTGTTTTCGATTTCAACAATTTCTCCTGGTACTGCAAGGCACATATTCTATTCCTTCTTTCATTCTTTCTTATTTCCTATTATTTAAAGAACAATTACTTTTCAATTGTCACTAATATAATAGTGTTAAATACGTTGATAAATATAGCTAAACAAGTGGTAGTTTGGAGATTCCGGACCTCGAGATAAATAGTCCCGTCGTTCTTATGGGTATAGGGAGCGAGTCTAGAGGGGATGATGCGGCGGGTATAAAGGTTGTGACCCAGCTTAGGAAGGAGATCAGTTCTCCTGATGTACTGTTTATTGATGGAGGAACCGTACCCGAGAATTATACCTCCAAAGTAAAAAAATTTGAACCAAAAACGGTTATCCTGATAGACTCTGTACACTTCGGTGAAGAACCTGGGACGGTTTCCAGGGTGGACCCTTCGGAAATAGTTCAGGAGTCCGTTTCTACTCACAGATTACCGCTATCCAAATTGATTGAATATTTGAAAATAGAGACTGATGCGGAAGTAATTCTTCTGGGTATACAACCTGAAAATCTGGATATCGGCTCAGGGATATCGGAGAAAGTTCAAAAATCTGTGGATGAGCTAGTCTCCACTCTCAAAAAAGAGTTGGAATTCTTATAGGAGAATCAAGTTAAGAAAAATAATAAAAATAAAAAAGAATTGTGGCAAGGAAACTATTCAGTTCCCTCGCTTTTTTAGGCACTTCTTCTCAAGATAGCTATCGCAGCCAGAATTATTGCTATTATTGCTCCTATCGTGGCCCACATGGCCCAGTTTCTTGCTTCGGAAACCGTTCTTTCAACGGTTATCTGATCCGAACCAACGTTACCAGCTTCGTCTCTAGCTACCACGGTTATGAGGTTTGAACCCTCACGGAGTGGTACATCAACTGCTAGAGTTCCATCTTCTAGAACTGTGACTGAACCTTCCGGTATCGTGTACTCGGGTGATCTCAGCGAAACTCTCATGTTCTTGGCTTCAGTGATTTCATCTGATACAGTTGCCTGTACGGTTTCTGACATATTACCTGTGGTAAGACCGTCCTGTGGTGCAGTTATCTGCACGGTTGGTGATTGTGTATCTACGGTCTGTGTTCTGACTCTTGTTTTTATTGAGTCGTTACCGGCCTTGTCCGTTGCTTGTGCGTACCAGGTGAATGTTCCGTCCTCGTCGACGGTTACCTCGATAGACCAACTACCAGTTGAGTCTACGGTCGTGGATCCGACCTGTGTACCGTTTCTACCCTGGAATAGGGTGATTGTGGAACCTGGTTCACCTGTTCCTGTGATAAGGAAGTTGTTCTGATCTGTAATGCTTCCGATTGCTGCTCCCGTATCTGGATCCTCTACGTTGAAGGATCCTGGAGCCATTGGTGGTGTGACATCTATTTCAAATGTCCAAGTGTCATTGGCGTTTTCGTATAGTCCGTCAGATGCGTAGACCCAGATGGTGTGTTCTCCTTCTGGCCATGCATCAAGGTCTTCGTCTATAGCTGTCCACGGTGTGTCGTTCTCTAGCGTAGCACTAGCTGGATAGTTCTCTGTCCAGGCTAACAAGACACCGTCTTCGTTATCGTACTTGAGCATTGCGTTGTCGATTCCTATTCCGGAATCAGATACTATTGCGCTCACGCCTATCTTGTTGTCGTTAGTCAATGTTCCGTCGGATGGACTTAAACTGCCTATTGAAGCTTTCGAAGTATCGTAGAATATGTTGTCTATTTCATTCGAAACTGAATTACCAGTTTTGTCAGTGAGTGTCAACATTATCGTTTTCAGACCTTCTGAGCCCATGTCGACGTCGTCTGCTGAGAACCAATTATCTATAATGGTCCCAGTTTCGACTTTGGTTCCATTGACATAAGCTTCTAACCTACTTAATCCGGCTGGGCCGGTTAGTCTCTCATCGTTATCTTCTACGTATCCATTTATTACCCATTCAGCATTGTCAGTTACCCAGACATTTTCTGGTGATTGAACTCTGTTTAGTACTTCTGTTGCCCAGTTATCACGAGCTGCAACAAGACCATTGTCGAGGAATACTGGTGGTGTTGTGTCTACCACGAAGTATACTAGATTATCCATGAAGGAATTCTCCTGGCCATATGTATCTGTTGCGCCTTCGACCCATATCGCTAGGTTATTGTCGTCCCATTCTCCAACATCGAAAGTACCAGTAAAGACCATATCGTCTGTGCTAGACATTGTGATGTCCATTACGTTTTCTCCGTCTGCTACCAACTTTACAGTTCCTAGTGAACTGAGTTCTTCGTTGGCAGTTATTTCAACTGTTGCTTTTCCATCGTTGTATACATTCCCTACTAAGTTATCTTCTCCGACCATTGATTGATAGACTCTTCCTGTGAGTTTTGGTGCTTCGTTATCTACGTTAATAGTGAAGGATGCGTCGTCAGTTGCATTTGCAGTATCTCTTGTGTAGACAGTAATAGTCTCGTCTGCGGTTCCGTCGGTTCTGAGGATTACCGGGAAGGTTGCGCTTTCACCTGGTGCCAGAGTGTTTTCACCTGTAGAAGGTGTTGCTGTCCAGGTTGGCATTGAACTAGTAAAGACCCATCCATCTGGGGTCTCCTGTAGCTTCTGTCCTACGGATCTGAGGACGTCAGCGGCTAAACCTAAGTGTGTAGCTGTGTCCTCTAACATGCTGGCAGCGGTATCTAAGTCGAGCATTGCGCTGTTCCGCATGTTTTCTCCTACAGAGTCTAAATATCCTGGATCGGATCCAACGTGTTGTAGATGATCTCCACCTAGGGCTTTCATTAAGATTTTACCTGCGTTGTCGATTGATTCTGCGGATAGAACGAGGTTCTCTCCTGCTCTGAATATGTCCTGATCTATTGTATTCTCTGCTTGTGGACCCATGAGAGCCCGTCCTGCCCTTGCCATCAGATCTCCTGAAAAAGCAAGATACCATCCTGCATTTTCGATACTGGTTATACCTGTTAGATAAATGCCAGCTATACCAATCTGGAAACCTGCGTTCTCTGGATTACTATTACTCCTATCTTCAAACAAGCGACCTACCATGATGAGGTTTTCTGATGCCCTGCTTAGGTTTGAAGCTGCAGAATTCTCATCTTTAGCTGCGTTAATTAGCGAGTCACCAGCAGATTTTACGTTAGGATTAGCATTATCTTTCATGGCATTTCCTGCGTTGTCCAGAGCTTCTGCTGAAAGCATAAGGCTCATGTTAGCTTCGTAGAAGTCTCCTGCCAGTAAGTTGTCGGCAACTCCATTTTCCAGATAGTTAGCTGCTGCTTTAAGGTTATCTTCGACTGTAGCCATAGGTGCAGCTGCACCCGCTTGTGATATTAAACCTGCAGCACCGACGAGTTCGCTGCTAACGTAGTCTATATTTTCAGGTTCTGAAGCTAGTTCATTACCTGCTCTTCTAAGGAAGAATTTGGCAGCACCTAATTTGGTACTTACTGTACTCCAACCGGTGACTCCGGCTAGGTAAGCTTGGGCTTCTTCCAAATCTTCTTCCATATCGGCTATCGAGCTTCCTGCTGCTAGCTTGGCTGCGGAGGCATCTTTTAAGTATCCTGCAGCTTGCGATAATAGATCTGATGCATTGGAAAGGTTATCCGCTGCATTTTCTATGTTTTCTCCAGCAGCATCACCAGCTATAGGCTCAGTGAGATCTGTATCCAGATATACTTTCTTTATGTTATCTGGAGATGCCGAATTATTTGTTACATCAACTTCAAAAAGTACTCGAGAATCACCTTTAGCTTCTGTAGGTGTAACTTCAATAGTAGCCGTATGACTACCAGTTGCCAGAGGCAACGCAGCAAGCATGGAAATAATCATAAGTGCCGTTATCGCCGTTCCAGCGATTAGCTTGTGACTGTTTGATATATTATTCAAAATTTTTCACCTCCTTTAAGGTCATTTATCGTGATAGATGATATTAGGGATTCAACCCGTCCTTTATGAATTGTTCTGATTCCTTTAAACAATTTACTTCCTCCCTAAAACGCTTTGTTCGCGAACTAACGTTCTATTAAAAGCCCTACTTAAGAGTTTTTGCTTTAAAAACTCCTGATGCCAGAAAAAGCCCTTATTCGCCCCCATTTGGTCGTTGTTCGTTAAAGTCTTAATCGTTGATTGTCGAACCGGAGGTAAAACCGGGGTTTACCCTTCTACTTCCCTAGAGTTAAATCGAAAATTTCTGTGAATGTGTTGTTTTCCATACGGATACCGTCGGGCGGGTTTCAACTAATATATTACCAAGTAATCGTCTCTCTCCTAAAAGCTTTACGCTAAAAAATAATAAAAACCCAAAAGCAATAAAATCTCACAAGATTTATAATTGCTAGAGGGTAACCTCATCACGGCTGTGTTAATATGTCTGCAGGTAGTAAGGGCGGCAAAGTACTAGCGACCTTTCTATGCATGTGGGCACTGTGGATAGTCTTCACGGGTTCTGTAAGCGGACAGGAACTTCTTGTTGGGGGAATAAGCGCAGCCTTTGTAGCCGGAATATCCTACGGACTTTTCACTAGAGATCCCGGAAAAATGCTAAATCCAAAGCGTTGGGGTCGCCTTATTGCTTACTTCCCCGCATACGTCTGGGCTGAGATGAAGGCTCACGCGGACGTTGCAGCCAGAATTCTTAACCCGAGTTTACCCCTGAAACCGGCGATAGTCAAGGTTCCCAGCAAGTTAAAGAGCGATGTGGGATTAACGACACTCGCCAACTCCATAACCATGACTCCGGGAACGTTGAGTGTCGATGTTGACGGGGAGAAATCTGAACTTTACGTTCACTGGATAGACGCGAGCACCCTTGAGGAAGAGGGAGTTCAAAGAGAGGTCGGCGAACCACTCGAAAAGCACATCAGAGGTGGGCTTGATTGAGTGTTATAGGTATCGTTATCGCGGTTATCATATTATCCATAATACTGTGTATGATTCAGGCGGTTAGGGGTGCCACGGCCTTCGACAGGATAGTGTCGATAGATGGACTAACCGCACTGGGTGTGGGGGTTCTGGCCTTGTTTTCAATTCAGTTTGAGCAATCTATTTTCCTTGACATAGCCTTGGTTTACGCCTTCGTAGCATTTATAGCGGACCTGGCCGTAGCTAAACACTTGGAAGGAAGGGGTTTGGACGAATGATAGACATTATAGCTAAGATATTCCTCGCTGTCGGTGCCTTCTTTGGCCTCGTCGGAAGCATTGGAATAATAAGGATGCCAGATGTCTACAACAGGATCCACTCCGAGACGATAGTCGTGGTGGGTGGAACTGTGATGATCCTCCTGGGTGCAGTGCTCCTGAGAGGTTTCTCGATGTTCTCCCTGAAGGCCCTGATAATTGCTATATTCTTGTTCGTAACCAGTCCCGTGGGGTCTCACGCTTTGGCGAGGGCGGCTCACAAGTCCAAGGTCAAGATGTACCCCGGTACGATTGGAGATCAACTTGAGGAGGCTGAAGGAAAATGAGTTGGGTCTACATAGCTCTGAATGTTTTGCTCGTCTTCGCTCTGATAGCGAGTATCGTAGTTGTTCATCTCAAGGATCTATTATACGCGGTTTTCGTCCTGGGTGGTGTTAGCGTAGCTCTGTCCGTAGTCTTCCTGATTCTTCAGGCCCCCGACGTGGCCATAACAAACGCCGCGGTTTACGGCGCCATAGCTACCGTTCTTTACGTTGTTGCGATCAATAAAACCGAGAGAACGGAGGAGATAGAGTGAAGGATAAAGGTAAGAAATCATTGGCCCTGATCCTTGTCTCCGTTATAGGGATTCTTCTCCTTGTGGGAGCTTTGACCAACGTGGTGGATGTCGGTGATTATCCCGAGCGCAATCTCGGAGAGGATCGAACCGAGGTCTCCTACCGAGAAGCTCTCGAGATGTACGGTTTCAACGAGGAAACCATCCAAAATATCCTTGAGAATAAGCCCGAGGATTTCGGCAGTAGGAGTATAAGTGAACAGCTGTTGAAGGATGTACCCTCGGAAGGAGGGGTTTCTGCGGCCAATACTGTCACGGGTATACTCTGGGATTACAGGGGTTACGATACCGTTGGAGAGGCTACCGTTATATTTACGGCTGTGGCCGGAGTAGTGGCCCTTTTCAGAGCATCCAAAGAAGAAGAGGAGGATGAGGAATAATGTCAGATGAAGACGGCATGACGCTTATAGTAAAGACCGTGTCGAGGCTTTTGTTTCCGATAATGTTCCTTTTTGGTATCTATATCATAGTTCACGGTCACTTGACTCCCGGAGGAGGTTTTCCCGGTGGAGTTGTAATCGCTACGTCGGTAGCCATGGTGCTACTGGGCTACGGCATGCACAAGGCCGAAGGTACGGTCGGAGAGTTCTACACGGAGATTTCCGAGAGTCTCGGAGCCTTGATTATTGTCGTCCTCGGTATTCTGGGAATATTCTTCGTGGGAAACTTCCTGGAGGCAATAGTGCCTTTGGGGACCCTGGGAAAGCTCTTCAGCGGAGGTAATCTCTTCGTGTTGAATCTGGGAGTGGGAATAAAAGTTGCCGCCGGTTTGGTCTCTATACTTTACGCAATGCTGGCTTTCAAGGGCGGTGGTAAGAAATGATCGCTCTCCACTATCCCGTGGCCATGATAATGGTTGCTCTTGGAATCTACGCTCTACTGTTCAGGAGAAATCTCATCAAGATGATAATCGGTCTCGAGATAATCACCAACGGGATTCATCTTTTCTTCATAAGCATGGGTTTCAGGTCCGGTGGAGGACCTCCTATACTCACTGGAGATTTTCTGGATATATCTAGGATCGGAGATTTCGCCTCCCAGTCCGTGGACCCACTGCCACAGGTCCTTGTCCTGACCTCGATTGTTATCGATATAGCCATAGTGGCTCTTGCGCTCTCCCTTGCGATATACCTTTATAGGAAGCATGGAACGCTAAACCCGAGAAAGATAAGGAGGCTCAAAGGATGATGGATCACCTGCCGATAATAGCGATCGCCCTCCCTCTGATTGGTGCTTTCGCGACACCCCTCTTCAACATTATAGGTAAAAAGGTAGGACAGACGAGGATAAGGGACTTCTTTGCCCTGGCGATAGTCATAGGAACGGCAATAGCGGTGTTCGGGATGGCTTCCAGGGTATTCGGTGGAGAGATCATAGTCTATCAGCTTGCTGGAAGGATTCCTCCGTGGGGTATCAATCTTGCTATAGATGCTTTCAATATGGTAGTTGCGCTGGTAATATCCGGTATAAGCGTCTTGGTCATGATTTATTCTCTTGTATTCATGGATCGCCGGAACGGTCTTGGTAAATATTACACACTCTTGCTTCTGCTCGTGGCGGGGATGATGGGAATTACATTCACGGGCGATATATTCAATCTTTACGTTTTCTTTGAAATTATGTCGATAGCGTCCTATGCGCTGGTCGCGTTCTACAGGACGGAGGGCTCCCTGGAAGGTGCATTCAAGTACCTGGTCATGGGGACTCTAGGTACGGCGCTGATTCTTCTGGGAATAGCGATCCTCTATGGTCTTACTGGAACGCTTAATATTGCCGATCTTGCCGTCAGGTTGAACGCCATGAGCGCTACCCACGGTGGGTTCCCGCTGTCTATGATAATTGCTTTAGGATTTTTCATCACAGGGTTTGGGCTTAAGATTGCCATGGTTCCGCTTCACGCCTGGTTACCGGATGCCTATCAAACCGCACCGTCCTCTATAGCGTCTGTCTTTGCTGGTGGAACGGCTATAGTCGGTGTTTATTCTCTTCTGAGGATCAGTTACCTCCCGTTCGGTGCTCTTGACGTCGGGACGATTTTCATCGGTCTCGGTCTCGTATCCATGGTAATGGGTGCTCTGATGGCCTTGGCTCAGGAGGATTTGAAGAGGCTACTGGCTTATTCTGGAATATCCCAGATGGGGTACATCCTTCTCGGTGTTGGACTGGGGACCGCATTGGGGATACAGGGTGGACTATTTCACATGCTTAACAACGCTATCTACAAGTCTCTCCTCTTTCTCTGCGCAGGTGCCGTAATCTATCAGGTTGGTACCTCGGATCTCAATAAGTTGGGAGGGTTGGGGAACAAGATGCCAGTTACCGCCGCCACCTTTATTATCGGCGCGCTCGCGATCTCAGGAATACCCCCGTTCAACGGGTTCGCCAGCAAATGGACAATTTACGTTGCGGGTATTGATGCGGGCTATCCCATCCTGACGGTTATAGCAGTGGTGATCAGTGCTCTAACACTAGCCTATTTCGTGAAAGTTATCAATCAGGTATTCCTCGGCCAGAGGCCCACACGTTTTGATAACGTTAAAGAAGTTTCACCCGTAATGTTGTTCCCGATGGTAGTGTTGGCGACATTGTGTGTGATACTAGGGATACTTCCTAACTTGGGAATAGATTTAGTAGAACCTGCTCAAAATGCACTTATGAATAATGCTGAGTATATACAAGCAGTATTGGGTGGTATATAATGGAATTTGGAGAAGGTTTTTGGGGACCGATAATAGCTACCGGAGGAATGATCTTCGGAGCATTCATTGCTTGGTTAGCCCTTGTCATAAGCCGCAAGTATACTCCGCCGAACCCTAACAGAGAGAAAGATATGACCTACGGGTGTGGTGAAGATGTGGATCCGGACAGCACTCAAGCAGATGCCAGTGAGTTTTTCTCTCCGATCAAAAGGACGTTCGGAAAGTTTTACAGTTATATACTTCCCGGTCACAGTGGTGATTTGAATACGTACCTGCTTTGGGTAGTTGCAGGAATAGTTCTAATATTCGCTTGGATAGCGGTGGAAATGGGGTGATTAGATGGGACTACGTGATTACTTTAGAAAGAAGTCTCCATGGGTAATACACTACGACACTGGAGGATGTAACGGCTGTGCTATAGAAGTAGTTGCGGCCTTGACTCCGAGATTCGATGTCGAGAGATTCGGAATAATAAAAGAAGGATCTCCCAGACACGCCGATGTTTTCGTGGTAACGGGACCGGTGACTCGACAGGCCAAAGATAGACTTGTGAGAGTCTACGAACAGATGGCGGAGCCGAAGGCTGTTATCGGAGTTGGTTCGTGTCCTACTACCTGTCATCTTTACGACAGGTGTTATAATGTAGTGGGACCGTTGGACGAAGTTATTCCAACGGCTTCTTTCGTTCCGGGTTGTCCTCCAAAACCCGAGGCGATAATCGATGGTGTCGTGAAGACTTTGGATCTGTGAGGAATTGGTGATTGATGTGAATACTGAAGAAGTTGAAAATATACTCGAAAACTATACTGACGAGGTCGAGATGGTTCAAGAAAGGCGCCTTGTAGCTATGTTAGACAAGGGTAACTACAAGGATTTCTTAAAAGAACTTAGGGATCAGGATCTGAGACATCTCACTGCTATAACTGGCACTGACGTGGGCGGTGAGTTCGAGATTATTTATCACATATCTATCGATGATGGGACCTTGTTCAACGCTAAAGTGATGCTTGATAAGAAAGATGGAAAATTGGAGACAGTGACTGATATCTTCCCCGGTGTGATACTTTACGAACGGGAACTGATGGATATGTTTGGTATAGTAATTGAGAATCACCCGGATCCGAGAAGATTGTTCCTCGCCGATGATTGGCCAGAGGATAAACATCCGCTTAGAGAGGGCATGTTTAATTATCTTAAAATTTCCGAGAAGAATATCTCCGAGATTAAGGATTTGGCCAGGGATGAGGATCTTGATTACGAATTATTGTTAGAAGCTGAAAAGAAAAATAAAAATAGAAAATCTTTGAAGGAATGGATAAAAGATAGAATGAAGAATTCAGGAGAGGAGGAATAAAATGCCATTTACAGTTCCAGTTGGACCCCAACATCCTGCGCTCCATGAGCCCGAGCGATTCCGAATCGAGGTAGAGGGCGAGGAGATTGTGAACGCTGATGTTCGAATGGGTTACATGCACAGGGGAATAGAAAAGGCCCTTTCAGAGAGAAGTTATCAGCGGGGGGTTTATCTGTCCGAGAGAATCTGCGGTATATGCAGTTTGGCTCACACTACTTGTTATACTCAAGCGGCTGAACGTCTGGCCGAGATGGAGATTCCGGATCGAGCTAAATATCTGAGAACTATAACCGGTGAGATGGAGAGGATTCATTCTCATCTTCTGTGGGCGGGAGTTGCCGCCGAGGAGATTGGATTCCAGACGCTCTTTATGACCATATGGCGTGATCGAGAGTTGGTTATGGATCTTCTGGAGCTAGTTTCAGGTAACCGTGTGAACTACGCCATCAACAAGGTGGGGGGAGTCAGACGGGATATCAACGAAAATCAGGCTAAAAAGATTCTTGAAAATCTGGAGAAATTAAAGAAGCATGCGGAGCATTACGTGGATGTTTTTCCTTCGGATTCCACAGTTAGAGCTCGTTTGAAGGGAAAGGGCATACTCACTAATGAACAGGCAAGAGATCTCTGTGCAGTAGGTCCGGTAGCTAGAGGTTCTGGTGTAGATGTTGATTTGAGGAGAGACGATCCTTACGCTGCCTACGGGGAGATCCCCTTTGATGTGATGGTTGAGCAGGATGGAGATATCCTAGCTAAAACTATGGTAAGGCTTCGCGAGACTGTGGAGTCTATAAACATTATTGAATACGCATTAGATGCTTTGCCTAGTGGTCCCATAATGTCCGAGGAAGTTAAAGGTCTGCCAGTGGGGGTGCAAAAGGGCCTTCCCGAAGGTGAAGGAACGGGTAGAATCGAAGCTCCAAGGGGCGAGTTAATATACCATATGAGGTCGGATGGAGAAAAGCATCCTTCTAGAGTTAAGGTCAGAACTCCTACTATAGCCAATATACCTCCTATTCTGGAGATGATGAAAGGAGAGACTATGGCAGAGGTTCCCATAGTTATAGAGAGTATAGATCAGTGTTTCGCTTGCGCCGACAGGGTTACCGTAGTTGAATCTGGGTCCAATAAAACGGAAGTCATGAGTATGCAACAATTAAAGGAGATGAGATAAAATGTGGGGTCTCGATTTCTTGTTTTCCTATCTAATATTTCCAGGTGTCATATTTGCAACAGTTTTAGGGTTACTTTTCGAAGGAATTGATAGAAAAATTGCAGCCCATATGCAGAGCAGGATAGGTCCCCCTGTATGGCAGCCCTTCTTCGACCTTGGTAAGCTCCTTTCGAAAGAGGATATCACACCCCAACGTGCCCAAAGGTGGGCTTTCATAGGTGCCCCTCTAATCGCTTTCGGTGCCGTTATTACTGTAATGACGATGATTCCTGTTAATTCGGCGGTTGCGGCTTTTAGCTCTGCAGCCGATCTATTGGTAATTATTTATTTGCTTAATATCCCCGCAGTGGCTTTGATTATCGGCGGCTACGCGTCTTCAAGTCCGTTTGGAGTTATGGGATCTGGAAGATATGTTGTCCAGCTTTTTGCTTACGAATTTGCGTTCATCGTGGCTGCGCTTACAGTGGTTGCGCAGGTGGGATCATTGGGTCTGGCCGAAATAGTGAACTATCAGGCGTCCAATAGCTGGTTGCTGTTCGAGATGCCCTTGGCTTTCATTGCGGCTGTGCTAGTAGCTCCAGGTAAACTGCTTAAGACTCCTTTCGATATCCCCGAGGCCGAAACTGAGATAGTTTCTGGTCCCCTTACCGAATATTCAGGTCCAAAACTAGGTATTTTCAAAACTGTGTTCAATATTGAAATACTTGCTCTGGTAGGATTCATCACTGCACTCTTCCTGGGTGGTCCCGTATCCCATACGATTGGAGGAGTTTACATCCCTGGTATAGTGTCTTTCCTGATCAAGGCAGTTGCTCTGCTGATACTTGTCACGTTGATAAGGTGTGTTACTGCCCGTGTAAGGATCCACCAGGCGTTAAAATTTTACTGGTTACCTGTGGTGGCAATAGCGTTGATAAACTTCATTGTAGTGGTGGTGTTCTAAAATGCCGAGGATAATTCCTGACGTATTGAAGAACCTTTTTAGCAAACCAGTGACCTTAAAGTATCCCTACGAAAGAATTGAGCCCCCTGAAGATTTCAGAGGAAAACCTGTAGTAGACAAGGATGAATGTGTGGGTTGTGGAATTTGTGCCAGAGTATGTCCTGCGTGGGCTATTACATATACTGAGGATAAAAAGCCGATATACGACTATGGTAGGTGTATCTATTGTGGTGAGTGCGCGGATAACTGCCCCACTGACGCCATAAAGATGACAAAGGAATACGAACTCGCGGTTCTCGATAAGGAAGATCTGATCGCCGAGCCCGAATAATAGGGATAAGATATATTCCAATTGCTAAGGTCGATCTATTTCCTTAATATGGCTTTTTAAGTTAATTCTATTACCTGAGAAAATCACAAATAATGTTTTAAGGTAATTTAAAGGAATTATTTATAATGCCTGAAAGTAAAAAAGCCGAGTCCGGTGGTTTACCCAGGCGCTCTAAGTTAAAAGAAATTGAACCTGTAAGAGAGTCTAGTGGTATAGATCTTATTGCGTTAATTTTATTGTTCGTAGCTTTAGTTGCTAATATAGTAGTACTACTTTCTTTGTTGTGATCTTTTTTCTTAGTGTTGTTCTCTCGCTGTTGGTTTCTTCTGGATTCGTAGATGTCTGTGTCTGGTAATAGGGGGTTTAAAAACTAGCCTTCGTTTTCTTCTTTGGATTTTTCATTTTTACCTTTTTCAAGTACTTTTGCGACTTCGTATCCCGCTAGTATGCTTAGACCCACAATAGTAAAGAAGGCTATCTGTGACCAAATCAGTCCAGAAGTTTTGTATATGGAGTAAGTTGCACCCCTATAAATTAGAAATGCACCGAAAACAGCTCTTATCGCTCTGAATGTGTGTGGGAGAGGAGAGCCTTTGAAGTAGTAGATAATAGAGAATATAGCCTCTGCGATTAAAAAAATACCTATAAAAATGAGTATGTTAGACCCTAGTACCACTACCATTCTTTTTTCTTCTCCCTTGCCTGGTTGGACTTTTGGTTTTCGATGCGTAAATACTTATTATCGATCAGAGGCCGCCAGATTTCTTTCTTCTGGTTCTTCTTCCTTTAAATATTCCAGATTCTCCTACAAGGTACATCATTATCGCTGAGATAAGCCCTATTACTATTCCTGCAATTACTAGGTAGAGTCCCCATCCGGTAGAAAGTACTTCCGGGATATCGGATGTGAAGATTAACACACCTATCAGGGCTAATATTCCACCGATTATACCGAGTCCAGAATCTACGATTGGTTTCATGTTTTCTAATGCTCTACTGTGGAACAGATCATATCCTATCATTGATCCGATAATTGATATCCATCCACCTAAGAATGTGAGAATTGCTTTATTATCTTCGAATCCTTTGACTTCTAGTGTTC
This sequence comes from Hadarchaeota archaeon (SeqCode), assembly GCA_964384105.1. Lineage (GTDB taxonomy): Archaea > Hadarchaeota > Hadarchaeia > Hadarchaeales > JAGGTB01 > CAYLJV01. The sequence goes on from CAYLJV010000001.1 coordinate 41,751, forward strand.
CGGCTTTTGCCCACGGGAAGAAAAATCCGATTATCATAAGTATTCCGGCGATTCCCATTAGTCCGATGAAAATCTTTCTATACAAATTCTTTTTAGCCACGAAAACACCTGTTACTCTCTTTTTCTTCTTTTTTTAAAGCCCTTTGGTTTTTCATTGTTTATATTACTTTCATTAATTTCTTCTTTTGGTGCTAAATCGAGGATTTTCGGCGGCCTAAGATATTTTTTCTTAAAAAATCCCCTTTTTCAAACAGTAAATAGGTGGTATTCTTTCATTTTTTTTCTAAGAGAGTATTCATACTCTTATCAACTTCTATTATATTATTGGGATTTTCGGGTTGTTCTACTGCATCTGAAAGTTGGGATAGAAATTGTGTGCACGATTTTCAAGGAGGATTAGAAGTTAAAGGCAATTTAGAAAATTTAACACTCTCGGAATCAGGGTATCTCCATCTTCCAGTTAAGAAGTATTTTGGAAATGATTTTGTTATAAGAGATTATAGGACTGATAATACGAAACTCACTTCTCGTGAAATAAAATTATCTTTTAGATTTGTCACTAAAAGTTCGAAAAAGTTGGTTAGAGTTCTTTTGAGGATATATCAACATGGCTCTGGTAGAACTTGGAATTTTAGGTTGGAAGATGACGAGATGGGAAAGCCCAGTGGAGATTTAGCTTGGCCGGGGGCTAGAGGTTCCGCTTATATAGACAGTAGTGGAAAGATCGAGATAGACCTAAGTTCTCCCGGTACTGTGGAGCAGGGCAATGCCTATCATTTTGTTATTTCTGCTTCAGAATCTGTAAATTCTAACAGTTACATTAATCCGCATACACCTGCTGTGGCTAGTGAGAAAAAGGGAACAGGGGCATTTTATTCCAAAGATAGGGGTAATTCTTGGTCAAGTTTGTCCAGAGAACCTGTTTACGTCCTTTACTACTCTGACGGATCTGGTGAAGGTAATCCTTACTACATAGATGGCGTGTCTGAGGTTTATGGTAGTTCCAAGGATAAAGAAGCAAATTTTGTTGGTCAGGTTATTTCTCCGGGGTCTGAATCCGGGGAATTGCGAGATATCATGAATGTGGGTTTTATGGTTAGACGGAATGGTAATCCGAAAGATAACCTTTATTTTTGGATTTATGATCTTGCTGAGTCAGAATATTTGATCGACAATACTGTAATTTCAGACAATTCTGTAAGCGAGGAGGTTTTTGAATGGCAGGATGTAAGCTTTCAATCTTTAGACTTTGAAGCGAATAGAAATTATCTTTTTTACCTCTCATCGCCAGGTTCTGGGGAGGCCGGTTATGAGTTGAAGACCTGTAAATCATACTCAGCTAATCTCTGGTCCAATCTGACTTACGGTGGAAGAAGTTCTCTTTTTGTAGAAAGTAGGAGCTCTGGAGAAGCCAGATTAGGTGAGGATATTTTTGGAGTCAGTGGAATAATCTTCGAGAAGGAAAAAAATGAGGATCTAACTTTTAGGATAGGATCCGAGGCTCCATTCAAACGCGGAGTTTACACTTCACCTGTTATAGATGCTAAAAAAGAATTTGGTGCAGAAGAACATGTGGGCTGGAAAAGGATATATCCAGATTTTAGCGTTCCGGAAAATACTCTTATTCAGATAGAAACGAGGAGCGGGGATTGGGCAGGACATGATGTTACTTGGAATGGCTGGAAGGAAATTTCAAGTTCTGGTGAGATATTTTCTTCTGATTCCAGATATCTGCAATATCGAGCTACCTTTGCGAGATCCGAAAACTTGGGTTCCCCAGTTTTGAGGGAAATAAAAGTTGAGGTTGAGGATGTTGTAGGTCCTTCTTTTTTGGATTTTTCTCCGGTTGAGGGCGAAGTTATTGCAAAAAGAAACCCTGAAATCCGAGTTTCGACTTCGGACGATTTTTCCGGAGTTGATCATGGAAAGGTCAGGATGTGGATTAACGGTGATGAGGTTTTAACCAGTTTTGATGCGGGCAACAGGGAGATCAGATATAATATTTTTAGGCATTTTGAGATGGAGAACATTGAGGTTAAGCTTCGTGTTTTTGATAGGGCTGGAAATAGTGCGACTAGATCTTGGCACTTTAAAATTGATAGAAAAGCTGTAACTCGCCATCTTACTAAAAAAACTTTCTTAAAAGGCTCAAGCGAGGGAGTTAGGTATGAACCCGTCTCGGATATTCTATCGCTTGAGAATTCATCTGATGGTTACCATAGCGAGGGAAATTTCGTTTCCCCAATTTTTGATGTAGGGACACAGGTTGGGTGGGGTCAATTTTGGATGGATAGAAAGGTTTCCGAAGGAACGGGCACTTTTATCGAATTCAGATCTTCTGTCGATAATTTGAATTGGTCCGATTGGGTGACTCTTGGCAGTAATAAAATTATACCGGGTGTTAGAGGTAGATTTTTTCAATACAGAATAAGTCTTTTTACAGACGATAAGCGAGAGACTCCGGAGCTTCGAAGAATAGGCGTTGCAGGCTTCGATGTGATAGAGCCCGAGGTTGAGCCGATCTCCTCGCTTTTTGGGGGCTCCACGAATTCTTCCAGACCTCTTTTTTCTGTCCACGTTGCGGATGATCTATCTGGGATTTCCATTTCCCGAGTGAAGGCCGGGGTAGATGGAACTGAAATCGAAGGTCTTGAGTTTGATCGGGAGAACAACAGAGTCTGGTTTCGGCCTAAAGATCCCCTTTCAGAAGGGCGACACACGTTTTCTCTGTATGTTGAGGATAGAGAAGGAAACTCTTCGAGTAATACTTGGCAATTTCGGATTGACATTACCGAGCCTGAATTGAAAGTAAGCTTTCCTATCTCGGGTTATGAGACAGATAAGAAAGGTATTCCAGTAAGGGGAATAGTTTCTGAACCTTCTGCGAAGGTGTTTGTAGAGGGCTCCAGAGCTGTGGTAAAGGATGGTTGCTTTGAAGAAAATGTTATGCTTTTTGAAGAAAATAACAAGATCACTGTCGTAGCAGTTGATAATGCAGGTAATAGATCAAAGGAGACCGTTACAGTAAACTATGTTGATTCTATTTGGATACTGGAAAATCTTGAAATATTTGCCTATGCAGTTTTTGGCCTAATTATCGGATTTTTACTTTCTCATTTTGATATCAGGACAATAATTTCTAAAAAAATTGATTTTCTGAATTCTAGGTGATCCTTCTGAAAAGGTTGTTATCTCTTATTGTGATTTTTCTTGTTTCGCTTTCATTTATTCAGGTAGTTTCTGCTGATTCTATCGACCTTGATTTTGATAATCCAGATGTATATTTTGAAAATATTGAAATGGGATCTTCAGAAAATGAAGATTTTCTTTTTTTGGACAGCAAAATAGAAGTTTGGAACCAGACGGTGTGGGAAGAAAATGTCGGATACTCCTTTAAGGAGAATATAGTTGTTGGAGAAAAACTTTCTTTAAGATCGATCGGTTCTAGAAGTGTCGCGGATCATATAGTCATATCCGAAATCTGTGTTGGTACGAAGGATTCCACTGAGGAATATGTTGAACTTTACAATCCTGATAGTTCTCCCGAAAATTTGAAATCTTTGACTAGGAGCGGGAATGGAGAACTCGACCTGAAGTTTTTGAATTCTGATAATTCTTTTGTTAGTAAGGAAATAAAGTGGATCAACGACTTGATACCTCCACACGGATATTTTCTCTTTGGCAGTGATAATTCTGTCTCCGGAACAGAAGCTGACGCTGTATTTTCTGAGGACTTGTCCAGACGAGGTGCAGTGAAGATTTCTGATGAAGAGGGAATAGTCTTGGACAAAGTTGGGTGGGGTTCACCGATTCCGAGTAGCGCGTTTGAGGGTACCGGAATTTCAAAGGAATTGAAGACTGGAGAGAGTATCGAAAGAAAATCCAAAATGAATTCCACGGAGGCGGGAATGAAATTTGAGAATAATAATTATGGAAATGGATACGATTCAGATAATAATTCAAATGATTTTGTCTTTCATGAGGATTTCTATAGCCCAAATAATGATAACTCCGAGGCGGGGTATTCAAAATCTTTTTCATATTTTAAATCAGGTTTCTTACAGTCTCCTACTTTCAGTATCGGTGAGTCCATGGAGTGGGAAAATTTGGAGTGGACTGAAACCGAACCTTTCTTTGGATTACGTTCACCGGAAAATCTAGTAGTCGATGATAGGAGATTGAACGAAGGCTTCCTGTTGGAGAATATTGTGGGATCCGATAATGAAGATAATTTTTCCTCTGAGATTTCTGAGATATCTCAGAACAGGAATGTCGTTTCTAACTCCGAATTCGAAAATTGGTCTTCAGGTTCTCCAGTTGGTTGGGACTCATATTTTCTTGAGCAAGATAAAGCAGATGATCTGAGTATAGAAGAGGAGGGTGGCTCTTTGGAGATTAAGTGTCAAGCATCTTTACCTGGCTTGATCGGAGGTGGGGTGGAACAAAATGTCTGCGAGGAAAATATTACTCATGAAAATGAACCTGAATTGAATTACTCCGTTTTCTATAACTACGGGAGTGATACCGAGAACCTTAATCTCAGAGGAGGTGCTCTGGAGGTCGAACTCTGTTCTGGCGAGAGGTTGAGATACGTTGACTGGTACGAGGATAACAACATTCCAGAAAATAGAGAGAACTTGAAGTACATCGATTTTGGGAACTTAGGATACAGAAGTTGGAGAGATCATAATGTAAATCTTCATAGCGGTTTGGAGAAAGCATTTGGTAGTCGATATGGTTGTATCGAGTGGATCAGACTACTCAACATAGAAAACAACGAAAATGGCCGAGGTTCAAATGTCCAGTGGTTTTTTGACAATATTGGCTTGATCTCCGAGTTTCGTGGAGAAATAAATAGAACAATTCTTCGAAACTTTTCAGAGCCTATTTCTGGTAGGTCCAGGAATGTGGATAATTTGTATATTCCCTTGAGTATTTCTACCTTCGAAAATTCCGTAAATTACCGTTTTAGTTTATATGATTGGTCCAGTAAAGATTGGAAATTTTTGGGATCGGGAACAGCGGGGGCTTCGGGTTCTAAAAGATTTTTTGAAATTTCGGAGAACAATAAAAGATATTTTTCGGAAAATAAAGTTGTTCTTACTACACTGGTTGCCGAAAATTCCCTTAGTCCCTTCTCGGTCTCGGTTGATGATCTGGATTATATTGTCGATTATAGACCCTCTGCATATGTTAATTCTTTCGAAAATTTCGATGGCGAGGTTTTGGGCTCTACTTCTGCGGATGTTTATTTTAGAACGAGTTCGGATTCTGAAAACTGGTCAGCTTGGAAAGGTCCTTTTGAAGACCCTAATAGAGAGATTGGTCTATTAGAAAATAATTATTTTCAGTACAAAGTCACTTTTGAGAGTGAGAGTTCTTTTATAACTCCTACTTTGAGTGATATTAAATTGTCTTATATAATCCCATCTAGTAGTGGCGCTTTCATCTCTAAACCATTTAAAATGGGATATGTTTCTGAACTCGAATTTGACTGGCTTTTGAAGAATCGATCTGGTTCATTGGATTTTAGGTTCCGAAGTTCTGAGAATGGAGATGAGTGGACAGATTGGTCCGAGCCGTTAACGCAAGGTTCTGTTGTGGGGAGCTCCATTTATGGAAAAAAGTTCTTTCAGGTCAGAGCCGATTTTTATAGGAAAGGGGGGAGGAAACCTTCTCCTATTCTAAAAAAATTCGAAATCTCCTACGTCCCAGATTCTGAACCACCGAAGATCAAGATTTTGGATAGAGCGAGCACAGAAACTATGGCCAGAGTTGCCGCTAGGATTTCGGATAATAGTGGTGTTTCAAGAGAGGATATAGAGTTTCTTATAGACGGCTGCGAAGTTCAACCGCATTACGATTCTAAGGGTGGAGAAATTTGGACCCGGATAGCCCTGGATGATGGTATTCACTCATTCTTTCTTGGAACCGCGGATGTTCACGGTCAGAAGGGCGAGAGATCTTGGGATTTTACAGTTAATTCCGAACCACCAGAGGCACCTCGATTGGATAATCTTCCTACTTTCGTGAATTCTGATGAGCTTCAAGTCACCGGGAGTATAGATTTAATGAAGAATTTTGGGGAATCTTGGAGCGATTTACCAGCGGATCCACCTGTGGGAGTTGGAAGTTGCAACGGGCACAGACTAGCCGTCACTAATGGTATGATCTATTTCTGGCCGGCTTATGGAGGGTCTCCGGGAGAAAAAGGAGAAGTTCTCCGAGATTTCTATAGGTACAACCCTGTTAGAAATGCTTGGAAGAGACTTGAGAACGCTCCTTTTGGCAGTGGATATGGCCTAGCTACTTCTTCTGGTATAACGCCTTCTGGGGATAACGCAGTATACATACTCAAAGGAAGTCCTTTTGGTCAGAAATCTTGGTTCGCCAGGTATACTCAAGAGAGTGGTTGGAAAATGCTGAACCACCGGATTCCTTTCGAGAAGTCCTCTACATCGAGTCAGAGTCATCCCCGAAATGGCTCCACTTTGGTTTGGGACGGGGAAAATCATATCTACCTTTTTCCCGGATCAAGTTATTCTCATCCGGGGCAGACGGATTGGTACCGATACTCTATTCCGGAGGATTCTTGGGAATTTATGGGTCAGTTGCCTCACTGGAATGGCCCGGGTAACGCCGCGGTTTTAGTGAAGCGGGACAATAAAGAGTACATCTATGCTATGATCGGAATGTATCATTTTGGAGAACCCTACTTCGGAGGTTACAATCTCCTTGGTAGCATTGACAATTATAACGGTACAAAGTTTGCTAGATACGACCTCGACTCCGAAGAATGGAATGTTATAGATAACTGTGGCCCTGATTCGGATCATAAATATGGGGCAGATGATGCGTCTTCTTTAGTTTGGACCGGTGGTGATTATATCTATCATACTCCAGGTGCATACGAGGAGACGGTGACGGATTTGGAGAGGTTCAACCAGAAGAGAAAGTTCATGCGTTACTGCATGGAGACCGGTGAGTGGGAGGAACTAGGTGAGACATTTTACAGTGAGTATGGTGGATGGGACGATGGGGGTGGGGTCGTGTTTGTGGATAACAAAATATATGGCCTCAAGGGTGGAGATGACGTAGCGAGAATCCACGACTTTGAAGTGGTTGGTGGAGGTGGTGTCTCATCAAACGAGTTCTGGAGTTATTCTTTACCGAAGAGTGCTAGGTCGGTGAAGAATTTGATTTGGATATATCGGGATAATAAACGCTTGGCACAGGTACCCGTCGATGAGTCTGGTTGTTTCAGCGAAAATATAAAACTCGAATTGACTCATTTCAATTCTATTAGGGCGAGGTCCGTTGATCTGGATGGAAATCCCGGTGAATTTTCCAAGGTCCAGAGAGTGAAAGTTGATTCGGTTCCTCCCGAAGTTATTATCGAATCTCCTTCCTCTGGATTTTTCCGCCGTGATGGGAATTTAAAATTAGTTGGTCGTGTTTCTGATTCTAACTTGAAAAACGCTGGTGTGAGCGTTAATGGGAAGGAAAAACCTCTGGAAGTTGATAAAGACCAGTTTGAGATATTATTGGATTTGGACAGTGGAGGAAATTTGATCAGTGTTTGGGCCGTGGATTCGGCTGGGAATATGGGGGAGGATAATATAATTGGTAATTTTTCATTTTCCCAAACCTGTAGTTCTCCTTCGGAGCAGGAGCGATGGTATAAGGAGTTCTCAGAATTTCCTAAAAATAAGATTTTAATACCGATTTTTACACTAATTTCGCTTCTTTCTGTGGTAATTTATAAGTCAGGACCATTTCAGAATTTATTCTCTTAAGTATAGATTATTTCCTTTGGTGTCTATTCCCACAGTTAATGGTCCGAAATTTTTCACTTTTAGTACCCATATTGCTTCTACTACACTCAGGTCCTCCCATATTACTTTCTCTATAGATTTTATCGATTTCGCTGCTAGAGCGGCTGCTCCCCCGGGAAATGAAAGATAAACACATTTTAAAGAGGGAAGTTCAGAAGCGACTTTTTTACCAACTCCTCCCTTTCCTATTATGGCTTTAACACCGGTTGTTTTTAGAAAATCTACCTGAATGCTGTCTAATCTTGCACTTGTAGTAGGTCCCGCCGAAATTATCTCCCATCCATCTTTTGTAGATTTTGTGAGGGGTCCACAGTGGTAAATCACTCCGTTTTTGAGATTGACAGGTATTTTTTTTCCTTCTTTGGAAAAATCCAGTACCCTTTTATAGGCTTTGTCTCTTGCAGTGAATATCTCGCCCGAAATTTGTACTATATCCCCGGCTTCTAGGTTTTGGACCTCTTTTTCTGTTAGAGGAGTCTTTAGCGTCTTGATGTTCTCTTTGTTCACTTCGGCACCCTTATTTTAAATTCTCCATCTGAAAAGCTGGCTTTGGCTCTCCGAGCCGCCCAACATTGAAAATTGACCGCTACTGGGAGACTAGCGGTGTGGCATCCGGCTTTTTCTATTCTTGTTCCTAAAACCGTTGTTTTTCCTCCCAGTCCCATTGGCCCGATTTCTAGCTCGTTTGCCGATTTCGTGATTTTTTCTTCCATTTTTCTAAGGTTTCTGTCCTCATTTTCTTCATCTAATGGTCTTAGAAGAGCTTTTTTTGCCAAGAAACTTGCCTTGTCAGAAGTCCCTCCGATTCCTATACCTACTATAGAAGGTGGACAAATCTGACCTTCAGCTTTATCTATCAGTTGAACGGCTCTTTCTATTATCTCATCTTCTGTGTCTGTAGGATTTAGCATGTAAAGTCTGCTCCAGTTTTCGCTTCCGGCTCCTTTTAACATTAGTTCGATTTCAAATTCCTCTTTTGACTGTATTTCTGTGTAAACAAGCGGATGTCCTCTTCCTGTATTGTTTCCTGAATTCTCCCTGGTAAGTGGGTCGACGACGTTGGGTCTTAGTGGAATAGATTCCGTTGCTTTTAATATGGATTCTTTAATGGCCTCCCTTACATTAAATCCGATTTTTCGAAAATTATTTATTTTCAAGAAGAAAATAGGAAGTCCTGTATCTTGACATAGAGGCTTTTTTTCCTTTTTTGCTATTTTTGTGTTTTCTAGTATGGCTTCTAACTGCTTTTTAGCTATAGGCTTCTTTTCAATTTTCAGTGATTTTTTCAGTCTTTCAAAGACATCTTTCGGAATTCTAGTTGCTGCAAGTGTTAACATCTCTTCTATTGTCCTTCGAAATTCTTCCTTTGTTATCATCGGTAGACCCGATTTCTTGATAAGTTTTGAAAGATAAAAAATGTTAGAGGGGTTTCTGTGTTAGTAAATAAAACTACTGGAGAGATATTGGCCGAGGAGGTCGAGATAGCCGATTCTTTTTGGACTCGGTTTAGAGGCTTGATGTTCAGGCGGAGTTTCGAATTTGGAAATGCTATTCTGTTTGAAATTCCGACACCAAGAAAATTTGGTATTCATACTTTCTTTGTTTTTTTCCCAATAGATCTTATTTATTTAGACGAGGACTTTGATGTGTTAGAATTAAAGAAAGACCTGCCTTCTTGGAGATTTTACAGTCCTAGTGTAAAGTCCAAGTATCTGATAGAACTTCCTGGTGGTAAACTAAGAAATTCTGATGTAAATGTCGGAGATAGATTAGGTCTCAGAGATTGAAGTTTACTTTTTGATATTTTGACCAAAAAATTTCTAAATTTAGCTGAAATTGATTTTATTAAGTATTAAACCGCAAATAGGATTTGGTCCCTATGAATGTCCAAGAGAAGATTCTTATTTCTGCTGCTGATCTGGCTGAGGAAGTCAAGGCAGATGCGATCTTAGTCTTAACCGAAAAAGGAGATTCCTACAATTTTCTTAAGGAGCGGGTTAAGAGTAGAGAGGTCATTGCTTTCACACCTAATAGAGAAACTTACGAAAAGTTGAGTAAAGATCCAGATTCCACCGTTATAGATCTAACTGTAAGGGATTCAAGTCGTATGGGGCAAATAAGACAAGCTGTTTGGTGGGGACTTAACTCAGGGCTTCTAAGCCCCGGCGATATTGTAGTATGTCTGTCTGGAGAGCTGGGTTTGTCTCAGGGTACTGATACTATCTCCGTGTATCTTATTTCGGAGACCGAATCTACGCTTGCGGGGATCATTGAAGCGGACTCTGTTATGAACGCTGTCGTAAACATTTCAACTGAACTTGGTTGGAAGGGCAGAGAAGGAGAGCCATTGGGTACTGCTTTCATAATTGGTGATGTTAAGAACGTGATGGAAAAATCTCATCAACTTGGCTTAAATATTTTCGAGGGTCACGAGGATCTGAATATTACAAATCGCGAAAATTGGGAATTGATCAAGAGATATGCTTTCTTAGATGGAGCATTTGTTTTAGACGAAGAAGGAAACTTTGTTGCTGCAGGGCGTTATCTTGATGCCGATGTCGATGTTGATATAAAAGCGGGTCTTGGAACCCGTCATATTGCGGTGGCAAAAATAACTGCTGCTACGGGGGCAAAGGGAGTAACTGTTTCTGGGACAGATGGAGTGATTAGGATATTTTCTGGTGGTAAGATCATGGGGGAAATTGATCCTAGAAGCAAAATGTTGAAAGAAGTCAGCATATAAATCTTCAGAAAATTTGGTTTTTTAGGGGAAAATCTTGTATAATGTTTACATTTTGCGACTCTCTGACGATTCTTTATACTGTGGGATCACTAACGACCTTAAAAGGCGTTTGAGGGAACATCGGCAAGGAAGAGGTAGTAAGTATGTTAAAGGAAGACTTCCTCTAGAGTTGGTTTACCGTGAAAAAAGGGATAGTAGAAAGGAAGCTATGAGGAGAGAGGCAGAAATCAAAAGTTGGAGTAAGGACAGGAAGGAAAAAGTTGTTGAAGAACATGGAAATTCTTAAATTATTAATTTTTGATCTCGTCTAAGATTTTCTCTACGTCTCTAGTAACACCAAATTTTTTTTCAAAAAACCGGATAACGTTTTTCAAATCTCTTTTGAGTAGCTTATCTGCTTCTGGATGATCTTTTTCTTCCCATTGGGGCCAATCGATAATTAGAATCTCTCCATTTTTCTTTATTATGATATTATATTCACTCAAGTCTCCGTGAATCACACCGGTTTGATATGCTTCTTTTGCATTTCTTATAATCTCATCTAGAACAGGTTCTGGGAAGTCTATATCTGAGACCTCGGCCAATTCTTCTCCTTCTATTAGTCCCATCACTATGACGTGTCTGTTGTATGCGACTGGTTCGGGAACTTCTACTTTTGGATAGAGTTTTTTTAAAGCCTCAAATTCCTTTCTTGCAGCTTTTTTTGAAGCATTAATCCAGTTTGGAACTGATCCATAGGATCTCTTTTCTTTTACGTCAGTAAATGTAAGCCCAAGGCGATTAAATTTTATAGCTACTCTTCGATTTTTGGGATCGAGCGCATCGTAGATATCTGCTTCTTTTCCTATTCCCATTTCCCTACCGAAAGCTTCTATTACGTCTTCTTGAACTAAATCCCAAATTGCTAGAACATCGTAACCAGAAGGTAGGACTTTATATCCTCTATATTTGGTTATTTTGCCTTCTACAAGTTTGAATTTGTTTACTCTTTCTAGCCGATATTTGATATCTTGCTCGGGTTTTTCGCTGATCTTCTTCAGTTTGTCTTCAGGGATCCATTCGTATCTTTTGGAGGCTTTTTCCAGCTCTTTTAGAAATTCTATATCTCCCTTTTCTATTTCAAGAAATCTTTTAATCGCTTCTAGTGTCATGTTCTCTAAAAGTGTTTTATTTTATTTATTAGTAAAATCGACTTTTTGTAGTTAATTTCTAATCAATAAATTTCAATAAGTGTGGAAAAAGGAGAAATTTACTATAGAAATCTTTTAAAAACTACTTGTTTTAGATTTAAAGGAGAATTTAAATAGCGAAGGTGAAAATCTGCTACATTCATTGGGGCTTATACTAATCATAATAGCGGGGGTTTTGTCCGTACCGGCTCCAGTATCTCTCTTTTTTTCTGAATATTCACTCATTCCCTATTTTTTGATACCAGCCGCTATCTGCTTAGTTTTGGGTTTTTTATTCTATAAGAAATATGAGAGAGAGGATATTGTTTTCGGCAAGGCTATGGTTTTAGTAGCCACAACCTGGTTGATTTTAGCGTTTCTAGGTGCGATACCTTACATCTTTGGCCATAATATGGGGATAATTGAATCTATTTTTGAAAGTATGTCTGGTTTTACTGCTACAGGTTTGACAGTTTTACAAGGTGAAGCTGGATGGATAGGAAGTGTTCCAGAGAGTACGATATTGTTCTGGAGGAGTTTTACTCAATGGATTGGTGGTCTAGGTGTGATCGTGCTGTTTTTGGCGGTATTCATAGGTACCGGAAAACTTGCTAGGAAATTGTACGCCTCGGAAGCTCGAGAAGATCGGATTTACCCTAGTATTAGAGATACGGCAAGATTTCTTTGGAAAAGTTACTCCGTGTTCACCATAGCAGGAATACTAGGTTTTGTGCTTACAGGGATGGGTATTTTTGCAGCGATAAACCACAGTATGACCGCTATTGCTACCGGTGGATTTACTGTCACCCCGGACAGCTTTGCAGGTTACGGAATACCGAGTTACGTAGTGGCTTTTGGCCTGATGACTGCCGGTGGGATAAGTTTTGCTGTTCATAGGAAAGCTTGGGACAAGGATTGGAGAGAGCTTTTCAGAAGTATAGAAGTTAGGCTGATGTTTGCTTTTATCATAATAGCGTCAGTGGCTCTTTTCTGGAGCATAGGTTTAAGGCACGCGATATTCCAGTCTACCTCCGCTTTGACTGGTACAGGATTTTCGAGTACGGGGTTGATTCCTAGTAGTTGGGGAGCTTTTCAAAGGGGTGTTTTAACCGTTTTGATGGTTGTTGGTGGAGGATATGGGTCCACGTCGAGTGCGATTAAGCTCATTAGGACTATTATAATAATCAGTGCAGTGGCTTGGCTTTTAAAGAGGAGCTTTTTACCCGATAGAGCGGTTGTTCCCTTGGAGATCCGGGGGGAAACTTATGCAAAAGAGGACGTTATGGAGGCCTCCTTGTACGGCTTTATCTATATAATGCTCTTAACGGCAGGGTCTTTGATAGTAATGCTGGCAATGCCTGATTGGAGTGGCATGGATGTTATTTTTGAGACTGCTTCTGCACAGGGGAATGTCGGACTCTCTGTGGGCATCACTGCTGTTTCTCCACCTGTGGTCAAGATTGTGTATATCATTCAAATGCTTGCCGGAAGGTTAGAAATACTGCCGGTTGTAGCACTTTTCAGAATCTTTATTGAAAAGATTCCTCGTCGCAGGGAACCGTTCTAAGCTCTTAGATCAGTTCTGTTTAGTCTAAATATTTTTACTTGTCTATTATTTTTTAATTTTTTAGAATTCCAAGAGATAATAGGTATAATTTTTTTTACCAATTTACGATTAGATTTTTATAGTATGATTCTACAACATATGAGAACGATAAAATGGCAAAGTATGTTTATTCCTTTGACGAAGGAAACGCTGACATGAAGGATCTTTTGGGGGGTAAAGGATCCAATTTAGCAGAAATGACTTCTATGGGATTAAATGTTCCACCGGGTTTTACTATTACTACGGAAGCTTGCTTGAATTATCTGGAAGATAAGGAGATTACTCAGGAAGTTAAGAATCAGATTAAGGAGAAGATGAAAAAACTCGAGGAAGAGTCCGAAAAGGAATTTGGGGATCCGAAAAATCCTCTTTTAGTATCCGTAAGGTCTGGTGCAGCGGTCTCTATGCCGGGAATGATGGATACGATACTAAATTTGGGATTGAATGATGAAACTGTCGATGGTTTAGTGCGTAGAACTAATGAAAGATTTGCTTACGATAGCTATCGAAGATTCATTAATATGTTCGGTGAGGTAGTTCGAGGTATAGACCATTCTGAATTCGAAGAAATAATGGATGAGTTCAAAGAGAAAAGAGGGGCCAAAACCGATCTGGGTCTGAAGGCGGGGGATTTGAAGGAGATAACCGAGCGTTACAAGGAGTTAGTGGGTGATGTCCCTTCGGATCCGTGGGATCAACTTATAGAGGCTGTAAAGGCTGTTTTCTCATCATGGGAAAATGAGAGAGCCGTTAGATATCGAGAGATCAATAACCTCCCTCACGATATGGGGACTGCAGTCAACGTTCAGGAAATGGTGTTCGGTAACACTGGAGAGAACTCGGGGAGTGGTGTTGCTTTTACCAGAAATCCTTCCGATGGCGAGAACAAGATTTACGGTGAGTTCCTGCAGAATGCTCAAGGAGAGGACGTAGTTGCAGGTATAAGAACCCCATTGAATCTTGATGATCTAAAGGATATCTGGCCGGATATATATTCGGAACTGGTGGATATTTCAGAAATTCTCGAAGAAAAGTACAAGGATATGCAGGATTTCGAATTCACGATCGAAGATGGAGAACTCTATGTTTTACAGACTCGGACTGGTAAGAGAACCCCTAACGCGGCCGTCAAGATAGCTTACGATATGGCTCAGGATGGAATTATCAGTAAGGAAGTGGCTATATTGAGAGTTAAACCTGAGCAAGTCGAAAAGATGCTTCATAAGAAGGTCGATCCAGATGCTGATGTTAAGAAGATTACTAAAGGTCTAAATGCTTCACCTGGTGCGGCTTCTGGAAAGGTCGTATTTAATACCGACGAGGCAGCTCATAGAGGTTCTAGTGAAAAGATAATTCTTGTCAGACCCGAAACGACACCTGAGGATATTCACGGGCTTTCTGCTTCTCAGGGAGTCTTGACGAGCAGAGGTGGAATGACAAGTCACGCTGCTGTAGTGGCTAGGGGAATGGGTAAGCCCTGTGTTGTGGGCGCGGAGAATATTGAAATAGATCTTAAGAAAGAGGAGTTTGTTGTTGGAGATCGTACTATAAAGAAGGGCGATTACCTCACGATTGATGGTACTACTGGAGATGTCATTCTTGGGAGAACTCCCCTTGTAGAACCGGAGTTCACCAATGAATTTAAGCAACTGCTGTCTTGGGCTGATGAAGTTAAGAAAATGGGTGTTTGGGCCAACGCTGATACGGTTGATGAATTAAAGAAGGCCCTTGAACTTGGTGCTGAAGGGGTTGGTCTCTGCAGGACTGAACATATGGTCTTTAACCCAGAGAGATTGGGTGCGGTCCATGATATGTTCGTTGCGGAGAGTGAAGAAATAAGGGAGAAGGCTGTCGAAAAACTGATGCGATTGCAGAAGAATGATTTTAAAAAATTGTTTGAAGTGATTAACGGTCTACCTATCAAGATAAGATTATTGGATTTACCACTTCACGAATTTTTGCCTACTGATGAGGAGGCTCAAGTCCAGATGGCAGAAAGGGTTGAGATGGACCTGGATGAAGTTAAGAAGAAAGTGTCCCGACTTAAAGAGGTCAATCCTATGCTGGGTCATAGAGGTTGTCGCCTTGGTATAACGAATCCGGAGATCTATAGAATGCAGGTTAGGGCGATACTTGAAGCTGCTATCGAAACAAAGAAAAAAGGGATAGAAGTTGACCCCCATATCATGGTGCCGTTAGTTGGCTACGTAAAGGAATTAGAAATTTTGAAAGATGAAATATTTGATCCTGTCGAAAAAGAGGTATTCAGCGATAAGGAAGCGATAGACTACTTGGTTGGGACTATGATTGAGATACCAAGAGCAGCTCTCACAGCTGATGAGATAGCGAAAGAGGCTGACTTCTTTTCTTTTGGCACTAACGATCTAACTCAGATGGGAATGGGTTATAGTCGTGACGATGTTAAGGCTTTTATACCCGAGTACATAGACCGGGGAATACTTGATAATGACCCGTTCCAGGTGCTCGATAAGTCTGGTATAGGTCAGTTGATTGAGGTGGCGACGAAAAAGGGTAGAGAGACCAAGAAGGGTCTAAGCATTGGAATATGTGGAGAACATGGTGGAGAACCTTCTTCTATAGAGTTCTGTTATAGAGCTGATTTGGATTATACCAGCTGCTCACCTTATAGGATTCCTATAGCGAGAGTGGCTGCTGCTCGGGCAAGAATAGAAGAGGAAATGGAAGTTGACAAAGGAGCCGCTGGCTACTAGTCACTAATTATCAGATTCTGTACGGAATTTTCTAAATTATTAGAAATTGATTATAAAACTTCTTCTAGGGCTTCCAGCATTAGGTCTATTTTCTCAAAAGTTACATATCCCATGTTTCCTATTCGGAAGGTTTTCTCGGATAGATCCCCATAGCCTTTCGCTAGTTCAAAGCCTTTTTCACGCATTTCGTTGTAGACCTCTAGGCCACTCTTTCCTTCGGGAGCGTTTACACAAGAGACGGTTGGACTCTCGTATCCCTCTTCTGGGAAAAGCGATAGGCCTAAATCCTCAATCCCCTCTTTGATTTTCATACTTCTATTTTTATACATTTCAAAGTGCTTTTCTTTTCCTTTTTCTTCTATCATTTTGAGACTTTCATTTAGAGCCAAGACCTGTGGTACCGGTGGGGTCATATGAGTTCCGCTTTTTTTCTTGTCATAGTCCTCGTAGCGCGAAAGGTCAAAGTACCATCCTTTGTTTTCTGCTTTTCTCGCTTTTTCAAGAGCTTCTTTGCTTACGCTACCGACAGCTAGGCCTGGTGGAACTCCGAAGCACTTTTGCGAACTCGCAAAACAGATATCGATGTTCCATTCGTCCACCTTGATTTCCGCGCCACCCATTCCACTTACTGCATCGACAAAGAGAAGCTTATCGTGTTCTTCTACTACTTTTCCGAGTTCTGATAGTGGATTCAATAATCCTGTACTGGTTTCGTTGTAAGTTATGGTGACGGCTTCTACGTCGGGAAGTTTAGACAACTTTTCATCTAGTTCTTCAGGAGGTATTGGTTTTCCAGATTCGATCTCTAATTTTTCTACTTCCCTTCCGTTTGCTTCAGCGACGTTTGCGTATCTTCTTCCGAAGGCTCCATTAGTACAACAAAGCATTTTTTCGTTTACACAATTTCTCACGGAGCTTTCCATTACTCCAGAACCTGAACTAGGAAAGGTGAAAACTTTTTCTTCTGTTTCAAGAAAGTCTTGTAATCTTTTGGTTATTTCTCGATGAGTTTCTCTGTATTCTTTGCTTCGATGGCTGAACATTTGTGTGTCCATCACATCTAGTACTCTAGGATAGCAAGCTACTGGACCTACAGTGAATAACTTCACATTAATTCCTCCTTTATTTTTTGGGCTACTAGTATTGAAAGTTTTTCCTGTGCTTCTTTCGTGGATGCGCCCAAGTGAGGAGTTGGGAAAACATTATCTAGTTTGGGCAAAGTATAATCTTCTGGAGGCTCTTTGGAATAAACATCGACACAGGCTCCTGCAATCTCTTTTTCTTTCAATGCTTTTGTGAGAGCTTTTTCATCTACTATGGCGCCCCTGGCAGTATTTATTAATACAGCCGTTGGTTTCATCATTTTGAGCTCTTTCTCTCCGATCGTACGTTTAGTTTTTTCTGTTAATGGAAGATGAATAGTAACGTAGTCCGATTTTTTAAGTACTTCATTTAGGCCGATGTATTCTCCTCCGGCTTCTGTAAAATCGTCGTATTTGGTCCTGTTGTATCCTACTATTTTCATGCCCAGTGAGTTAGCTTTTCTAGCTACTGCTATACCGATCTTTCCCGTACCTATTACTCCGAGAGTTTTATCATCTATCTCTGATCCTTTCAGCTGACTTTTTATCCACTTTTCTTCTTTCATAGATTTGTAAGCCATCCCGAGGTTTCTTGACCAAGCGAGCATTAGTCCGATTGTTAGCTCTGCTACAGGGTTTACGGAGGCTTCTGGTGTGTTTAGGACTTTGATATTTTTTTCTTCTGTTGCTTCGAGGTTGATATTATCTAATCCTACTCCCGCTCTTACTATCAGCTTCAAGTTTTCTGCCTTCTCTAGAACTTCTTTAGTTACATTAGTCCCACTTCTTACAACCAAGGCATCTGCAACATGTATTTTTTCCAAAAGCTCTTTTTGAGAAAGTTCTGTGGCTATTTCCACTTCTGCGAATTCTTTCATCTGATTTATTCCTGTCTCGTGAACTTTATCGGTGATTAAAATTTTCATTATTTTTCTCCTAGGTTAGACTATGATTTAATTTTACATCATTTTAATTTTTTCTACAAACCTTAAGTATCTGTTAGAAATTCTCAAAGAGAAATTTAAAAGTGATGAAGTAGCTATATGATAGAGACGTGGTTTTAATGGGAAAAAGCCTAGATGAAATCAAGGATCTTATTAAGAGCCATCATGAGATGTTTAGTAACGCTATCCCGTTGATAGCTAGCGAAAATGTGACTAGCACTCCTGTTAAAGAGGCTACTATCTGCGACTTTTCTCATAGGTACGCTGAAGGGTGG
This sequence comes from Hadarchaeota archaeon (SeqCode), assembly GCA_964384105.1. Classification (GTDB taxonomy): domain Archaea; phylum Hadarchaeota; class Hadarchaeia; order Hadarchaeales; family JAGGTB01; genus CAYLJV01. The sequence continues at coordinate 60,137 of CAYLJV010000001.1, forward strand.
CCAGGAGAAAGAGTTTATGCTGGAGTCAAATATCTTGATGAAGTAGAGCTTACCTGTATAGATTATGCAAAGGAACTCTTTAACGCAGATTTTGTAGATGTAAGACCCATATCGGGTGTCTGTTCTAATCTAGTGGTCTATACTGCTTTGACTCGTCCAGGTGACTTGATGTTGACTTCACCAATCACTAAGGGTGGTCATATTACAATGGGACCCCATAAGTCTCCAAAGAGTGGTACCTTTATTGGGGGAACAGCCGGTTCTGTTCACGGACTTGATGTTAGATATTTCGAATTCGATGAAAACGAAATGAATATTGATGTGGACAAGACAGCTGCGAAGATAAGAGAACTAGAACCAGACCTTTTGATGTTTGGCGCTTCTGTGTTTCTTTTCCCACATCCAATCGAAGAGCTTAGTGATATAGCAAAGGAAGTCGGAGCTAACATAGCTTATGATGCGGCTCATGTTTCTGGTTTGATCGCTGGCGGAAGGTTCCAGGATCCTCTCAGAGAGGGTGCGGATGTTATGTCAATGAGTACTCATAAAACGCTTCCAGGACCTCAACATGGTATGGTTGCAGCTCAAGAGGAATATGCGGATAAAATAAAGACAGCTACTTTCCCATCTATGGTAAGTAATCATCATCTTCATAATGTGGCAGGTTTGACAGTTGCTTTAGCCGAATTTTCGAAGTTTGGAAAAGACTATGTCGATCAGATAATTAAGAATGCCAAAGCAATGGGTCAGGCACTTTCGGAAAGAGGACTTAACGTTTTGGCGGAGCATAAAGGATACACTGAATCTCATATAGTTCTCCTAGATATAACCGACCTCAAGGATGATGTTGGTTTAGGAAAAGATGTGGAAAAAGAGTTAGAGAAAGCTAATATTATTCTTAACAGAAATCTTCTGCCGTGGGATATTAAAGAAGGCCGTCATTTCGAAAATCCTGGCGGAATAAGAATCGGTACTTCTGAAATAACTAGGTTAGGTATGAAAGAGAGTGATATGGAAGTAATAGCGGACTTTATCGCTCAGATCTTGAAGGAGCAGAAGGACCCCGAGAAGGTAAAAGAGGAAGTATCTGATTTCAGAAAAGATTTTCAAGATCTCCATTACTGTTTCGAGTCTTCAAAGGGCGCTCACGAGTACATAGAGATTCGTTAATTGAGTTACATTTACTAATTGTAGGGGTTTTAATTGGGCCTAAATACGACTGCTTTAAATGAATGGCATAAGGAACATGGGAAAGTAGTTTCCTTTTCTGGCTGGGAACTACCAGTTAAGTTCTCAGGTATACAAGACGAGCACATGACTGTTAGAGAGAACGTAGGTCTTTTTGATATCTCACATATGGGTAGGGTTCTAGTTGAAGGTGAAGATGCAACTCCCTTCCTCGAGTACCTCCTTACGAGAGATGTTGATGGCCTGTCTAACGGTAAGTGTGGTTATTCTCTTGTTTGCAATGAAATGGGAGGAATAAAAGACGATCTTGTAATCAATAAGTTTTCTGACGAGAAATACTTGGTTATCTGTAATGCGGTTAATCGTAAAAAAATCTTGAATTGGTTCATTTTCCTAGAGGAATTTCTAGAGTTCTATGGTGAAGTCGATCTTGATCTAAAAATAGAAGATAAAACAGATTCAACTATTTTAATAGCGGTTCAGGGTCCTAAATCAGAAAGTACTTTGAACAAGCTTGTTTCTGGGGACCTCCCTGATGGTAGATATACCTTTAAGACTATGGATGTATTAGGGCACGAATCTATTGTCTCAAGAACAGGTTATACTGGTGAGGATGGATTTGAGATTATTCCTTTAGACATCCCGAATGAGCCTTCCGAGTCCGCTGTTGAATTATGGAGTTCCATTTTGGAGGCGGGTGAGGAATTTGATATCAAACCTTGTGGGCTAGGTTCTAGGGATACTCTTAGGCTTGAAGCTGGAATGCCTCTTTACGGTCATGAACTTTCGGAGTATATCACACCGTTGGAAGCTAAGCTAACTTTTGTTGTGGATTTAAGTGAGGGGAAAAAGTTTTTCGGAAAAGCTCCTTTGGTCGAGCAGAAAAAGAACGATTTAGAAAGAGTGCGGGTTGGTTTCGAGGTAGTTGAAAAGGGAGTTCCGAGAGAAGGGATGGAGATAAGAAGAGACGGCGAAAAAATAGGTGAGGTAACTAGCGGGACGTTCTCCCCTGTTTTGAAGAAAGGTATAGGAATGGGATATGTTCCGTTTGAATATTCTGAGCTTGGTACTTCACTTGATTTACTGATAAGAGGAAAAGAAAATGAAATAGAAATAGTTAAGTGGCCGTTTTATACTGATCGGGGCGAATGAAGTTGACGCATCACTATATCTCTGTTTCTGATGAAGAAAGAAAAGAGATGTTGAAAGAAATTGGGATAGAGAACGTTGAGGATTTGTATTCTGATATTCCGGAGAAATTTAAGCTTGATGAGAATGTTAAGATTCCTGCAAAAATGTCCGAACTTGAGGTAAAAAATCATTTAGAGAAAATCTTATCGGGTAATAATGCTTCTGGAGAAAAGTTATCATTCTTAGGCGGTGGAGTTTGGAATCACTATATACCGGAACATGTTTTTGAGATAACGAATAAAGCAGGCTTCAAGACCTCCTATACCCCATATCAGGCAGAGGTTAGTCAGGGAACGCTCCAAGCTCTTTTCGAGTACCAAAGTATGATGTCGGAGCTGATAGGTCTTCCGATTGTAAATGCTTCTATGTATGATTGGGGCTCGGCTCTTGGCGAAGCGGCTTTAATGTGTTCAAGAATTACGGGTCGAAACAGGTTTATGGTGCCAGAATACATATCCCCTAACAGGCTCTCAGTTCTAGAGATTTATTCTTCTGGTCCAGAGTTAGAGATTGTGAATATTCCCCAGTCTGAACAGACCGGCGAGTTAGACTTGGAAGCTTTGAAAGAGATGGCTGAAGATGATACAGCTGGAATTTATATTGAGAACCCATCCTATCTGGGGTTTTTAGAAACTCAGTTGAAAGAGATATCGGAAATCACTGATGAAGTAGGAGCCCTTTTCGTAGTTGGGGTTAATCCTCTCTCCCTTGGATTTTTAAAACCCCCTGAGGAGTACGGCGCTGACATTGTTGTAGGTGAAGGCCACCATCTTGGTAATCCCATGAATTTCGGCGGACCCCTTTTGGGTATATTTGGATGCAGGGACGATAGAAAATTCATTAGACAGTTTCCTGGCAGAGTTTCAGGAATTACAATTACATTAGAGGATGACGAGCGGGGGTTTGTTATAGCGTTACAGACTCGAGAGCAACATATTCGAAGAGAAAAAGCCACATCTAATATATGTACAAATAACACTTTGTGTGCGATAGCATCAGCAGTCTACTTAGCTTCTCTGGGCCCTAAAGGTCTTAGGAACTTGGCGCTAAAGTGTGCAGGAAACGCAGATTATGCAATGAAGAGATTCAATAATGTTGAGGGTGTCGAAGCACCCGTTTTTGATAATTCTCACTTCAATGAGTTCACTGTTTCTTTTGAAGCCTCTGAAGCTTCTGCGAAAGAAGTGAATTTGGAACTTTTGAAAAGAGAAATCTTTGGGGGAAAGCTTATTGGCGAACACTTTCCGGAATTGAAAGATGTTTCACTTTGGTGCACTACCGAACTTCATAGTAAAGAAGATATTGATCTAACGGCTGATCTGATTGAGGATATATTGGAGGGTTTTTAGTTTGAAGGATTATCAACAGCAGAAGTGGACTGAACCCCTAATCTTTGAAAAGAGTAAGGAGGGTCATGAAGGATATTCACTTGATCTGGACACTCCGGGATCCGTGGATATACCAGAAGAACTTTTGCGCAAAGACTTAAATTTACCTCAACTTTCTGAGCCGGAGATAGTTCAGCATTTTACGAGGCTTTCTCAGATGAACTATGGGGTGGACTGGGGGATATATCCGCTTGGTTCCTGTACTATGAAGTATAATCCTAGAATTTCTGAGAAACTTGCATCTCTATCGAACGTTCAATCAGTACACCCAGATCAACCTTTAGAGACTATTCAGGGATCTTTGAAATTGATTTACAGGTTAGAGGGGCTCCTTTCTGAGATTACCGGAATGAGTGATTTTACCCTACAGCCTTCTGCAGGAGCCCAAGGTGAGTTTACGGCGATGTCGATTGTGAGAAAATTTCATGAGACTCGAGGTGATGAGAGTAGGAAAGAGGTAATAGTCCCCGATTCAGCTCATGGGACTAATCCAATTAGTGGAAGAATGGCTGGTTTTGAAATTGTTGAGATTCCGTCTAATGACCGAGGTAGAGTGGATTTAGAAGCTCTTGACTATGCTGTTTCTGAAGAAACCGCGGGTGTAATGTTGACCAATCCCAATACTTTGGGTCTCTTTGAGGATGAGATAGAGGATATAGTAGAGATCGTTCACGACCGTGGTGCTTTGCTTTTCTATGATGGGGCCAATTTGAATTCAATAATTGGGAAGGTTAGACCGGGTGACATGGGGTTTGACCTACTGCATCTAAATCTTCACAAGACCTTCTCTACACCCCATGGTGGTGGTGGCCCGGGTAGTGGACCCGTGGGAGTTAAAGAAGAGTTGAAGGAATATCTACCTGTTCCTCGAGTTGAATATGAGGATAAAGAAGATTTTTATTATTTCAGCGAGGACTATCCGAAGTCGATAGGAAAGATTCATCCGTACTATGGAAATTTTGGGGTTCTCGTAAAAGCTTACGTATACATACTTCTTCTGGGTCCCGAAGGGTTAAAGGAAGTTTCGGAAACCGCGGTCCTGAATGCTAACTATATTCAGGAAAAAGTCCGGAAGATAAAGGGTTACGATTTGAAGTACGGTGCGGATAACCACTGTAAACACGAGACGGTACTTAGTAGTGAACCTCTTAAGTCAGAAATGGACGTCAGAGCGGGAGATGTGGCGAAGAGATTGCTTGATTTTGGGGTTCATGCTCCAACTATCTATTTCCCATTAATAGTTCCAGAGGCGCTTATGATAGAACCTACTGAAACAGTTTCTAAAGCTGAACTCGATAGGTACTGTGAGGCTCTAAAAACTGTGTCGGAGGAAGCATATTCTGATCCAGAGAAGGTAAAATCTGCCCCCCATAGGATCGCTAGCAGAAAGTTGGATGACACAAAAGCTGCTAGGAATCCTATTTTAAGCTGGAAGATGCTTACTAAAAAATAATCTTTGGAAGTGTGTTCAATTGTCCAGAAAAGAAACTAAAATTTTTAGGGATTTGAAGAGGGAAGTAATCGATCAAGACTTTTGTCTTAGATGCGGTGCTTGCGTTGCTTCATGTCCAGTAGATTCTTTGGAGTTTGAAGTTGATACACCATCACTGAAGGACCGTTGTATAGCTTGCGGTTATTGTTACGCTCAATGTCCTGAACTCGTATCCGACGAGAAATTGAAAAAGAAATTTTTCGGCGAATCCTCTTCTTCGAAAATTGGTCCATACATGGAAGCGTTTTCTGGAAGGGCCAATTCATCTTCCGTAAAAAAATCGGCACAGGATGGTGGTGTAGTAACTGCTTTACTTGTTTCTCTTCTTAAGGAGGGTTGGATAGATGGAGCAGCTCTTATGGATAGAGATTCTGAATGGAGACCTCAGCCAAGGGTTGCAAAAACGAAGAAATCTATGATCGAATGTGCAGGCACTAAGTATACTCCAGGTCCTATTTTGACAGCTCTTAGAGAAGCCGTTGATGTTCATGGTCTTGAAAAAATTGCTCTAGTAGGCACCCCCTGCCAGATTAAAGGTTTTAGGAATATGGAGTTTGGAAAGAAACCGTTTAAGAAGATTTCCGAGAAAGTCGTTTTAACGATTGGACTGTTCTGTACGAAGAGCTTTACTTATGAAGGATTGATTGAAAAGGTAGTAGTTGATCAATTGGGGATTGATTTGAGGAAGATTTCAAAATTTGATATAAAAGGGAAAAATTTGACTATTTATCTGAAAGATGGGGAAGAAGAAAAAGTGCCTTTGAGGGAGATAGGAGAATTTGCTCTTAAACCGTGTGGAACCTGTATGGACTTTTCTGGAGAACTGGCCGATATATCGGTCGGGAGTGTGGGTTCTCCGGCAGGCTGGTCTACAACTATCTTGAGGACTGAAAGAGGAAAAGAGGCTTTCGATTTAGGAAGAAAATCCAAAGCATATGAAATCAAAGAGTTGGATGAAGTAAAACCGGGTATGAGCTTGGTAGAAAAGCTCTCTAATATTAAAAGAAAGAAATCTGAGAAGAAAATCGGAGAGTATAGAAAAAGAGAAGGAGGATCTCTTCCTTCAAAATATGAATGATAAATTAGTTTTATAGTATTTCGTAAGTAGTGGTTCGCTGTTTTGGTATCCTGTTTGAGTCTAAAATTATTTTTTCTAGCTGTTTTGGTGTCATCTCTTGTTTTTTTCCTCCTGCTGCTTTTGTTATGTTTTCTTCCATTAGAGTTCCAGATAAATCGTTGGCTCCGGCGTTTAGCATTGCCTTGGCTATGTTCGGCCCGAGCTTTACCCAAGAAGTCTGTATATTCCGGATTTGATTGTTTAGCATTAACCTTGCAACTGAATGGATTTTGAAATGGTCTATTGTTGATATTTCATGGACAAGGTTCTCTAATTCTGTATTTTTATTTGCAAAAGCTAGTGGGACTAGTTCGGTAAAACCGCTGGTTTCTTTTTGTATTTTTCTTATTTTAACTAGGTGCTCAGATATTTCTTTTGGGGTTTCTACATGCCCGTACATTATAGTAGCTGTTGTGGGAATTCCCAAGTGGTGACAGGATTTTATTGTCTCTTCCCATTTTCTTGCTTCGATCTTTTTAGGACAGATTATTCTTCTTACTCTATTGACCAGTATCTCTGCTGCTGTTCCAGGTACGGAGTTCAGTCCATTTTCTTTTAGAATATTCAAAATCTTCTCTACTTTCTCGCCTTCTTTCTCTGCTATGTGGTTGATTTCTGCTGGAGAAAATGCATGAATATGGATACTTTCGGATACTTTTCTAACTGCTTCTAGAAATTCTACGTATTCTTTTAAGCCGAGAGAGGGGTTAATCCCTCCTTGCATGCATATTTCAGTGGCTCCTTTTTTTATCGCTTCCTTGGTTTTTTTCTTTACTTGCTTGGGGGTAAGTAGATAAGCTTCTTTATTATCTTCCGATCGATAAAAGGCGCAAAATTTACACTTATTATAGCAGATATTGGTGAAGTTTATGTTTCGATTGATTACGTAAGTTACAACATTGCCAACCGACTTTTTTCTTAGGTAGTCTGCGGCTTTAATTATCAGTCTAGTTTCATTTTCATTGGATTTTAGTAGTGTTTCACCGTCTTCTACATCAAGGTCCTCGCCCGCGAGAGCTTTTTCTATCACTCTTCCAATTTCTGGTTTTACTTTCCCGGTTAGTTTTTTCAAATTTTAACCTCGATAATTAGTATCTTATCGATTAGTTGTCTGAGTCCTGGTTTTATAAAAGTTCTAATTCCCGAAAAAAAATTTAAGGTTGTTATTAAGAAGTATTACCCACAACTACATGGAGGTGAAAACAAATGACTTTGATAAGATCTGAAGAAGTTGGACGTAGATATGAAACGCCTCCTTTTCCCGATTTTCCAAAAAGCGAATGGAGAAGAAGAATAGATAGTGTCCAAGAACGGATGAAAGAAGAAGGGATAGATGTACTTGTTCTTTGGATGCGAGAGAATTGTAGGTACTTTTCGGGATTCCAATCTGTTCACTGGCTCACTGATATACATCCAGTGATAGATGTGATTCCTGTAGAGGGTGATCCCACTTTGATTGTTCCAGAGCTTTTCAAATGTAATGCTGAAGGTATATGTTGGGAACGGGATATCAGAGCTCAAAAGAAACCCCATAAACTCACGTCGATAAGAGAGCTTCCAAAAGATGTAGCTAGTGTAGTAAAGGATCGTGGTTACGAAAGTGCAACCATTGGTCTTGAAACTGGGTCTCTAGGTGGAATGTGGATACCTAGGCCTCTCAGCGATATAGAAGTTTTCAAGAATGAGCTACCAGATGCAGACTTCGCTGATGCTGATCGAGTTATATGGGATTGTAGAATGATAAAATCCGCTTTCGAGATCGAGAGATTGAGAAGAGCATCCCAGGATATTGGAAGAGCTCTTACTCGGATAAGAGATGAATTCAGACCGGGTATGATGGAAAAAGATGTTCAAAATATATGGCTTGAAGAAGCTGCTATGGAGAATATTCGAGGTGAAGATTCTTACGTCGGATCCCATATAGTCTGTGGATTGTCAAAGGAGGGAATGGCAGATGTTCTGGCCTTTGATAATATAACTATTGATAGTGACAGCTATCTATCTGTGGATTTATTCCAGAAGCACAAGGGTTACATACTTGATAGAGCAAGAACTTTCCAGGTGGGGTCTGTTTCGAAGGAAGTTGAAGAGGCCCACAGAGCCGTGAATGAAGGACTTGTGAATGCTGAAGAGATATTAGAACCAGGAATAAAGGCGAACGACATCTTTAAAGCTGCTTATGAACCAATAGCAGAGATAGGTTACGATGAATTGGACATGGCAGGTCATGGAGTCGGTTATGTTATGCATGAACCTCCGTATATCACTGAAGAGAATGAGATGACAATAAAAGAAGGAATGGTTTTATCCATAGAGCCATGGATTTGGGAACCGAAGGAGCAGGGAGGAATTGGAGTAATCGGAATTCAAGACAATTATGTGATTACAGACGATGGATACGAGATTTTGGATGAAAACCCGTCTATTTGGAAGTATAAGGTTGCCCATCCTTTTCGTGAATAGTAAAACATCTATCCATAATTGACTCGAGTTCTTTCTTTATTTTTTTATTTTTTAGTAAATATTCAAGATTTAGTTTCTTTAAGCCAAGTGGATTCTCTAGAGGTCTAGATTTCCTTAGTTGTTAGAATGGTACTAAAATAATATTTTTCCTAAAAATTATGAAATAAAAAAGTAGGGGGAGAAGGTTAGTTGAAGGACTTTACTTGAGAGGTCCAACGACTCCTTCTACGAAGTAATCCATAGTAAGAAGGTGGTTTATAGAAGGCATTTCACCCTCTGGACTTTGTACGTTTCCGTCACGATCAACTACCTCTTGCATGAATGGGTCCCAAACTCCTCTTCTCATTTGTTCTCTTAGGTTAGAAACTTCTTCAACTACATCGTCTGCGACGTTGTCTCTCCAATGTGGTGAAATCGCGTTTGTCCCTACTCGTCCGTTTTGTCTGAGGTCACAGATACTCCGGTTGTCTATCTCTGTATATAGGATCTCGTCCATGCCTGGGAAGTGTATAGGCTGTGGATATCCTCCAGCGAGGTAATCTTTTAGGACTTCGTCTAGGATGACTTCCCAGCGCATTTCATAGCATACTGCTACTTCTTCTTCTGTTGCCCATCCTGCGCGAACGTAGTCCAGAGATTTACCGATGAAGGGTATTCCGGCCTCGGAAGCGACTCTGACTGGTGACTGCGAGTCGGTTACTTCCCAGAGTACTGATACGTTTCTATCTTCGATTAGGGTTGTTGCGAGTTCTCTTTCTGTTGTGGGGTTGAACCATTCACCAGACCAAAGTACATGAACTTCTGCTTCTGGATCTACGTGTCTTGCGCCCATTGTGAAGGCGTTTATGCGCCTATAATTTATGGATGCGGGCATTGAAGCTACACATCCTATTCTACCGTTGGGGGATAGAGAGCTTGCTATCATCCCAGCTAAGTAAATGGCCTGATATTCCCTTCCATTTGCTCTGATGAAATTGTTCCCATACGGTTTATATGATCCGACAATTTCTGGAACAAAGTATACGTCTGGATATTGCTGGGAGAGTTCCTCTAATGCAAGTCCAATGTATTCTGCGTTACAGAATATTATGTCAGCTCCACTGTCTTCAATCATACTTGTTGCTACATCCTCAACGTCTTCTACAGTCACAGATTCTCTGACTACGGTATTTAGCCAGGGATATTCGTTTTCCATCCACTTTCTTGCAGCGTCACAGGCGGTCGTCCAAGATTCTGGTCCGACCGGTGCATAGTAGATCCATCCCATAGTTATCTGGTCTTCACCGTCTCCTGTTGTAGCTAATTCATTGATTATACTTTGTGGGATTGAGTTTTGCGCTATGTTTCGGATATCACTTTCAGACGCTTCTTGTAGGTAGTTCTGAACATCTGTACTGGTGACTTCTCCTTTTGCTCCACCGTCTTTGGGAGTTAGAGTGTAAGTCCCTACTCCAACAATTGCTGCAGTAATCACTACAGCAATGATGATTACTCCTGTTGTTGCTAGACCTCTTTTGTCTAGTCTTTTCATTCTGTTCTCCTTTGTTGGTCTTTAGCTTATGTGCGCTGGCTTTTTAAAATATTTGAGTAGGGCTAAGTTTTCTATAGAAGTCTTAGTGAAGCGTATAGGAAAATTTATAAATTCCTATCGTCACATAACCTCTTCGAGTTTAACGGTGGTTGCTTTTGTTATTAAAAAATAAAAACGATATAGAGGATTTTGTTCGAGGATGTACATTCTATGGAACTGGTGGTGGTGGGTCTCCGGCAAACGGATTGAGTATTCTAATGGATGCCTTTGAAGACAAAGGCGAAATTGAAGTCAAGGACCCATCCGAAATCGAGGATGATTCGTGGACAATTTGTGCATATGGTATGGGTTCCATAGCTCCGAGAACTTCCGAACAAAAGAAGGAAATGAAAAATCTAGGTTTAGTTAAAGAAAAAATTCGTTATAAGCTAGTCGAAGCCGTGAAGGAATTTGAGGAATATACTGGCGAAAAAATTGGTTCAATAGTCCCATTGGAACTAGGTGGGATGAATACTCCTGCTCCAGTGGCTGCAGCAGTTAGACTTGGTATAGATGCGGTAAATGGAGATTATGCAGGAGGTAGAGCGATCCCGGAGGTTGTTCAGACGATGCCTCACATACATGGAGAGAGAATGAGTCCTTTGGTAAGTGTTGATCAGTGGGGTGATAAGGTAATAATCAAGGAGTCGATAAACAACGAAGTTGCTGAAAAGATAGGCAAACTAGTTTCCAATCTTACTTATGGAGAGCTCGCAGGTAATGCTACTTATCTTATCAAAGGAAGTAGAATGAAAGACTTAGTAGTACCTGATACTTTAAATGAAGCTCTTGAAGTAGGGCGTGCAGTTAGATTAGCTAGAGAAGAAAATGAAGACGTAGTGGAATCTATTGTCGAATCTACTGGTGGTTATCTGTTATTTGAAGGCGAGATAACTGAAAAGGATGACTACGACAGGGAAGGTTACTACTGGGGTACTAATACTGTTAAAGGAACAGGAGAATTTGAAGGCAAGGAATTCAAGTGTTGGTTCAAAAACGAAAACCATGTTTCTTGGTTAGATGGCGAACCATACGTTACTAGTCCGGACTTCATGACATTCGTCGATTCTAGTACTGGAGAACCATATACCAATACAGAAATTAAACCAGGAATGGAAATGAGTGTGATAGGTATTAAATCGCACGAAAGCTTCCGGAAAAAAGAGGCAATAGAGGTTCTTGGTCCCAGGCACTTTGGTCATGATATTGAGTATGTGCCGATAGAGAAGAAAGTCAAAAAATGAGTCTAGATTTTCATCCTTCACTTTTTTCTATTTTTTCTTGGGGTTCTCATAGACTATTTTCAATCTAGAAAAGGTATTGATTAAAAACATATATACTATCAAAACCGCTATTTAGTAAAGGATTGCCTCCAAATTGTTGGAAACGGCTAGAGATGAGTGAAATAAGGAGAGTTGGATTAAATGGAATCCGATGAGTATATCTTTGAAATGAGGAATATTACGAAAAGGTATCCCGGGGGAGTACTTGCTAATAAGAACGTAGATTTTAATGGAAAGTTAGGTGAGATTCATGCTCTGGTGGGGGAGAACGGTGCGGGAAAGACAACTTTAATGCATATTCTTTCTGGATTGTATAAACAGAACGAGGGAGAGATTTACGTTGATGGGGAAAAGGTCAATATAAAGTCCCCAAGGGAAGCTCTTAAACATGGGATCGGAATGGTCCACCAAGAGAGATTTCTTATTCCCGCTCATTCTGTGATAGAGAATATAGTACTCGGAGCTCCAGAGGGCTGGAAGCCTGATAAGAAAAAGGTAAAGAAACAAGCCGAAGAGATCTGCAAAAAATATAATTTGAAATTGGATTTAGATGCGAAGATTAGCGAGCTTTCAGCTGGAGAGAAACAACTGGCAGAGATTTTGAAGGTATTGTATCTAGATACTAATATAGTCATACTGGATGAGCCTACTTCCGTCTTGACTCCTGAAGAGACAGAAAGATTTCTTGGGTCTATTAAGAAGATGGCTGAAGAAGGAAATGTCTGTATAGTTTTTATATCTCATAAGCTTCCGGTTGTTCTGAATATTAGTGATCGTATAACTGTTCTTAGGGGAGGCGAGATAGTAGGGACTACGACTCCTGAAGAGAGCTCGCTTAAGGAACTCTCTAAGATGATGGTGGGCCGAGAAGTTCTTATGGATTTGGAGAGGGAGACTCAAGAGTCCGGGGAAGTAATACTCGAGCTCGAGAATATTTCCGCTAAAAATGATCGTGGTATAGAGGCTCTAAAGGATGTTTCTTTGGAAGTTCGGGAAGGTGAGATTTTGAGTATTGCTGGGGTTTCTGGTAATGGACAAGGTGAGTTGATGGAGGTAATAATGGGTTTAAGGAAACCTACTAAAGGAAAAATTATTTTTAGAGGTGTAGATGTTACCAATCTCTCAGTACAGGAAAGATGGAAAAAAGGCCTAGCTTATATTCCGTCAGAAAGGGTTGAGGTTGGGGTAATAGAAGAGTATAACTTAGTAGATAACGTCTTAATGTGTTTTTACCACGACGAAAGATATTGTAATCGAGGGGTATTGGACTACAGTAAGTTGGGAGAAATTACAGAGAAATTCATTTCAGAATATAAAATAAAGGCGGAGGGTACTGACACACTTGTTGGTCACTTGTCTGGTGGGAATATCCAGAAACTTATCTTAAGCAGAGTTCTGGCAAGAAATCCAGATTTGTTGCTTGCGGAAGATCCTACCCATGGACTCGATGTAGCATCTATGGAGTTTGTGCGTAAGAAGCTTCTTGAGTTGAGACGTAATGGAAAAGGAGTTTTACTTGTTTCTAAAGATCTCGATGAGGTTATATCTATAAGCGATAGAATAGCTCCAATTTATGAAGGTGAAATCATGGGAGTTGTCTCTGCTGAGGATGCTACCAAGGATAAAATTGGTCATATGATGATGGGTGAAAAAGAATAATTTGAGATATAGATAAAATGAGGCTTGTAAGAAAATTAAAACAGTCATCTACATCTACTCTGGCCATTTCTCTTATTTCTTTGGCTATTTCTATTGGGATTTTTAGTATCATTTTTTGGGGTGCTGGAATTAATATTCTGGACGGTTATTCTGAACTATTAAAATCTGGTTTTACAGGAGGAGGTTTGAATACAACTATCAGAAGGACTGGAACTTTATTCCTTTTGGCTTTAGCTTTCATAATACCAAATAAAGCCGGATTGTGGAATATAGGAGGACAAGGACAATTCTTTTTGGGGATAATAGGTGCAGCAGGAATTTCTTATGCTTTTTCCGGTATGTCTGGCTATTTACTTATTCCAATAATGGCAATAGCTGCTATGGTAACAGGGGGAATCTGGGGTCTAATTCCAGGATATTTGAAAAGTAAGTTAGATGTTAATGAAATTGTTGTTTCACTAATGCTTAACTATGTTGCGATTCAGTTAGTAAACTATCTAGTGGTTCGTGGTCCTTGGATGTCGCCGTCAGGAAGACCAGAAAGTATGCCGATCCCTGAGCAAGCGCATATGCCTATGATTGGGGGGACGAGCATTCCTATTTCTATAATTGTTCCGATTGTGGCTTTGATAGTTTTCTTCTTTGTCTTCAAGAAAACTCGCTTGGGTTATGAAATTACCACGATAGGATCTAAATTTAGATCTGCGAGATATGCAGGCATAAGCCATACGAAAATATATTTGTTTACCATGGTTATAGGAGGAGCTTTAGCTGGTTTTGCAGGGATGTCTCATTTAACCGCTGTAACTGGCTTCTTTAGATCTAATATTATTCCTCCGTGGGGTTATTACGCTATTGTTTTTGGTTTGTTTGTAGGTTTAGATTTGGTTTCGGCTTTACTCTACACATTCATAATTACTGGTTTCTTAGTAGGAACCAAAGCTCTTCAGATAACTTTTGGTATGCACCATGGCATCAGCCTTTTATTTGTGGGATTGATAATTGTTGTCAACATTGCTCTCCAAGTATTCCGAGAGTACAATATTAAGAGGTCATGAAGGTGGATATATGGTAGCAGTAGCAAGTACAATCACTATGATACTTCAGTCTTCCATTATCTTCCTACTTCCCGCTTTAGGTGAGCTATACAGCCAGAGAGGTGGAATACTAAATATCTCTTTAGAAGGCTTAATGCTCACAGGTGCTTTGGTTTCCGTTGCAGTTGCAGTTACAACTTCAAATGTATGGTTGGGCATTATTGGTGGAATGGCTGCGGCGGGTTTACTTGGTTTTTTCCACGGTTTCCTGTCAATTTCTTGTAAGGTTTCACAAGTGGCAAGTGGATTGGGTATATGGCTATTTGCTATTGGTTTTACTACATATTTAGGGAAACCTTTTGAAGGGCCTGTTAGATTTACAATACCTAAAATTGCCTTTGGCCTTACTCCGATTTTCTTTATAGCGATAGCTTTAGTTCCTGTATTTTGGTTTATTCTAAACAGGACTAGTTTTGGAATAGGAGTTAGATCCGCGGGTGAGGACCCTTTGATTGCAGAAGCTTGGGGTGTTAATGTTACTAAGGTTCGATATGTTGGAGTTATTGTTGGTGGTCTTCTAGCTGGCTTGGCTGGTGCTTATCTTTCTTTGTCTTATACTAGTTTGTGGTCTCCGGGAATAACAGGGGGCCGTGGTTGGATAGCTCTTGCTCTTATATTCTTCTCGTTATGGAGTTCTCGGATTCTAATATTCAGTTCGCTATTTTATGGAGTGTTGTGGGTGGCTACCTTTAAACTACAACTGTCTCTTCCAGGGATTAATGTGGCGATACTTCAGGCTTTACCTTTCGTAGTAGTGATTATTGCTTTAACTGTTATCAAACTCGGAAGGTTTGGAATGGAACAGGCAATGCCTGCGTCCTTAGGTGAACCATTCATAAAGGAATGATTTTCTAAAGTCTTTGTCTCTTGGTTATTGCCATAGACGCAGAATTTATATCTAATAGACAATCATTATCTGCAATAGGTAATAACATGGTAATAAAGAAACCAGGTAGAACTTATTACAAAAAACCCGTTTTCCCAGATTTTCCAAAAAGTGAGTGGGAATCTAGAATCGACAAGGCACAAGAGATAATGTCCGACAGTGACATAGACTGTTTGTTAGTTTGGCAGAGAGAAAATGTGAGATATTTCTATGGCTTCCAGACAATACATTGGTATCTTAAGAGTCTTCAGCCCGGAGTAGGTATAATTCCTGCTGAGGGAGAGCCTACTTTGGTAGTACCTGAACTGTTTCAGGGAAATGTTGAAGGTCTTTGTTGGTTAGATGATATTAGGGTACAAGAAGACCCGCATCAGCCAAAAGTTCAGCGAGAACTACCCAAAGAAATTGCAGAAATAGTTAAAGAAAAGGGCTATGGAGATGGAAACATTGCCCTAGAAAAAGGTCCTCTTGGATGTACTTGGATTCCGAGGCCGTTGAACGATATTGAGACGCTTAAGAATTCCTTGCCAGATGCGAATTTTGTTGATGGCGACAAAGTTATTTGGGGCTGTAGAATGATAAAGAGCCCATTGGAACTAGAGAGAATTAGAAAATCTATTAATGGAATAAAGAAAGTGCAAGCTGCTATTGTTGAGCAGTATCGACCAGGAATGATGGAAGAGGACATACAGAAGATAATTGACAGGACTAGAGCTGAATTGGAAGGTAACTCGCTAGGACATGATGGAGTTTCTTGGGAACACTTTATCGCAGGAACGAAAAAACAGTCGTTTGCTGACATAAAGGCTTTGGAAGGTGCTACCATAGGAAAGAACGATCCTATCCAGTATGATGGCGCTTTCTACTACAAAGGCTACTGTCCGGATAGCGCGAGAGTATGGCAAGTTGGTCCAGTAACGGAGCAAATAGAAGAATACTATAGTATAATCTTTGAAGGTGAGGATAACGTCGAAGAGATGTTGCGTCCGGGAGTCAAGGCTAACGAAGTTTACGAAGCTATGTACAAGCCAATAAAAGATAGAAATCTTAAAGGCCTAGACATGGGTGGTCATGGTACCGGGATGGATACTCATGAACCCCCCTCGATAGATGAATGGAATGAACAGAAGATAGAAGAGGGAATGGTTCTTTCTATTGAGCCTTGGTTAGTTTCCGACGAAGGAGTATTGTTCGGAATACAGGATACTTTCGTCGTCACTAGAAATGGCTGTGAGAAAATTGAGGCCCTTAACAGAGATATTAAACAAGTCTATCATCCATATACCTACTAGGAGGTGTGAGTTTTGGAAAATTTAGGTGTAGTGTTTCCCGGTGATTATCCTAGTAATAAGGTAGTAAAACAGTCTAAGTTTATAGATAAGAAGGGATTGGATTCGGTCTGGGTTATAGAGGATTATTTCTTCAGAGCTTCTTTCCCGTTAGCGGGAGCTGTTATGGCAAATACTGAAAACGTTAAAGTGGGAGTAGGTTGTCCCAATGTCTATACAAGGACCCCTGCTCTGACAGCTATGTCTGCTGCTACGGTCGACGAGATTTCGAGTGATCGATTTATTTTGGGATTAGGTGCCGGCGTAAAAGGTTGGATCGAACAGCAGGGTATCGAGTGGAACAAGAATCTTGGTAGAGTGCGAGAGTTCATTGATGTAGTTAGGAAGATTTTAGCTAACGAAAAGGTAGATTATTCGGGTGACTTCTATACAGCGAAGGATATAGAACTCGAGTTTGAACCACCCAGCAAAAAGATTCCGATCTATATAGCCGCTATGGGTCCCAAAATGACGCAGCTTTCAGGAGAGATTTCAAATGGTGTGCTTTTGTCAGTATGTACTCCGGCAGAATGGCTAGATGTTGTTAAACAAAACTTGGAGAAAGGTGCGAAGAGATCAGGAAAATCTTTGAATGATATTAATATAGCGTCTTACATCCTCGTTTCGATGTCAGAGGACCGGAAAAAAGCGATGGAGAAAGTGAAGCCAATGATAGCTTTCTATCTATCTTTGCCAATATTCGATGCTATTCTCGAAGACATCGGAATGACTGATGAAGTTGCACCTGTAAGTGAGGCCTATTCAAAGGGAAACAAAGAAGAAGCTTTTGAGTATATGACAGAGGATATCATTGATACATTTGCCGTGGCCGGAACACCTGAAGAATGTAGAGAAAAGTTAGAAGGATTCGTAGAAGCTGGAGTAAACGAGCCATTGGCTTGGCCCATAATGGATGTAAAAGAAATGGTAAACGGGTTAGCAGAGGATTAATTTCCTCTCACTTCTTTTTTATTTTTCAGTTTGATTGTGGCAGTTTATTTTTCTCCAGGATACTTTATCTCTTCGCCGAAGAATGCTTTGCTTTCACCGATGTATTCGCTCCACTGCTCCAATAATTTTTTAGCTTCTTCTGATTCTAGGTCTTTCTTGTAATTTTCCGAGTTGGTTATTTTTATGTGTTCGATGTAATCGTAGGGAACTTCATTCTGTAGACTCTCTGTTATCCGATAGACTCTATAGAATATTATAGAATCGATTTTCCGAGCAATGGAGTAATCAGATTCTTTTACCCATTTTTCATAATCCTTTTGTTTTGCGTCGTCCTTTAGTTTGGTCAAGAAAAAAGTTGCAGACATTTTATCTGCTTCTTAAGAAGGGACATATTTTTAATAAGTTTTTGGTTTTGATTTGTTTGATTTTAAATTTTGATACTCGCAACTTTCGTAAAAAGTCAGCTCTGTTTTTGTATCATTATATCTATGTTAATAAAAAAGAAAAAAGGAAGAAAGAAAAAAGTCAAAGCCTACCTATTGTAGTGATCCGACGACTCCCTCTACGAAGTAATCCATAGTTAGTAGGTCTTCTCCAGATGGCATTTCTCCTTCTGCGCTTCTTACATTACCGTCTCTATCTACTACTTCCTGAATGAATGGGTCCCAAACTCCTGTTCTTAGCTGGTTTCTGGTGGCAGTAATTTCGTCGATTACATCCTGCGGAATTTCATCTATCCAATGAGGCGAAATCGCGTCTACACCTATCCTATCGTTTTGTCTTAGATCGGTAACACTTATCCTATCGCTTTCTCCGGCGTATAGTGATTCACTCATTGTGGGGAAATGTATTGGTTCTGGATCTCCGCCTCTCAAGTAGTCTTTTATTACTCGGTCCAATATTATTTCCCAACGTGACTCGTAGCTAACAGCTACTTCTTCGTCAGTCGCCCATCCTTCTCGAACATAGTCCAAAGATTTACCTATGAAAGGTATTCCGGCATCAGAAGCCACTCTGACTGGTGACTGTGAGTCGGTTACCTGCCAAAGTACTGATACTTCCCTGTCTTCGACTAGTGTCGTTGCTAGTTCTCTTTCTGCCGTTGGGTTGAACCATGATCCTTCCCAGAGCACGTGAACTTCTGCTTGTGGGTTCACGCTTCTTGCTCCCATGGTGAATGCATTGATTCTTCGGTAATTCAATGAGGCGGGCATTGATCCGACACATCCAATTTTGTCGTTAGTGGCTAGTGAACCAGCTATCATGCCAGCAAGATAGATAGCTTGGTATTCCTTGGGGAATGCTCTAATGAAGTTGTTTGGGACATCAGCCATTCCTCCATGTGGCTCGAATTGCCCGACAATTTCAGGAACGAAATATACGTCGGGGTAGTCTGCTGATATTTCTTCTAGTGGAAGACCAATATATTCTGCATTGCAGAATATTATGTCGGCGCCACTGTCTTCAATCATACTCTTTGCTACATCTACAACATCTTCTACTGTTACAGATTCCCTAACTACTGAGTTTATTTCTAATGGATAGTTACTTTCCATCCAAGTTCTAGATGCGTCACAAGCGGTCGTCCAGGATTCAGGTCCTACTGGTGCATAGTAAATCCATCCGAGTGTTAGTTCTTTGGTACCGTTTCCAGTTGGTGTGGCCAGTTCGTCTATTATGCTTTGTGGGATTGAATTTTGGGCTATATCTCGAACGTCGGTTTCTGATGCTCCCTGCAAATAATTCTGAACGTCTGATTTGTTGACTTCTCCTTCTGCTCCTCCGTCTTTGGGAGTTAGAGCGTAAGTTCCTACTCCAACTACTACTGCTGTAACTATCACTGCTATTACAACAACGCTAATGGTAGCTAATCCTCTTTCGCTAAATTTAATCATTATCACCTCCTTAAAACTGCAATACTAACCTATTAGCTCGTTATACGTTATATATTTATAACTTACTCAGCAAGCTGTATATTTCAATAAATTAAAAAATAAGCTTTATTGCTACTCAAATAGCGAAAATAAGCTTTTAGAAATCAATCTTCCATTTTCCATCTTTAATTATAGTTTCTCTATCTAGTTTGAGTGTTGGATTTGATATTATACAATCTATGTGAATATTGCTTTTTTGCTTTCCACCCATGTGGGAGTTATCTCCAAATGCTATATGAACGGTTCCCATTATCTTTTCATCTATTAACATACTTCCCATAGGTTCTGCTTGTGGGTTTGTTCCTATTCCCAACTCAGCTATTTTATTCGAGTTCGTATCACCGGCTTCTTTGAGCATTTTCTTGAGCGTATTTGCTTCAGTACCTCCGATTATTTCAGTGGCTGAACCGCTCTCGATTTTACATTCGACTGTCTTTGAGAGTTTTCCGATTGTTGTGATAACTGTATCTATTATGATTTTTCCTTTTCCAGTGTTTTCAACAGGTGCTATGTATGCTTCTCCAGCTGGTAAATTTCCGAAATCACCTTTATTTCTTAGTATTCCTGAATCAGAAATTCCAGTTCTACCTTTAAGGTTTAATACTAATTCGGTACCTATTTCCGTTTTTATTTTTGCTTCCTTACTTTCGGTAAGTTTTTTTGCTAGTGCGTCTGACCGCGATTTTATTTTTTTATAGTCCGCTTTCATAGGTCCCTTTATCATTTCCTTGGTTATTCCCGGCATAGAAGCAACTCTTGCTCCTTCTCTACACGCTTCTTCTCTGGCTTGGGTGTGGGATAAGGATTTGGTAGTGGGTATTAGTATCACGTCGGCGTTTTTCATAGCGGCAGCTACTGTTTTCGGCGGTTCGTTTCCATCAAGTTTTCTCGGTTTTATTATACTGAGAATTGTCTCAGCTCCTAGGCTGGAGGAGACCTCTGCAAATGAGTTTGCTATTGAGACTCTTTCGGAATCTCCTATAATTAGCACTTCTTCTGTGGGCTTAACGCCAAGACAGGTCTCAAGAGCGATTCTTATTCCTTCAAGATGGTCAAATTCTCCAATCAATTTCCTTCCTCTGTTTTTTTCTCATATTTTCTTAATAAAATTCTTTGTCTAGCTGAGATGAGGGTCAGTCGGTTAACAAAATATTTATTAGAAAAGGAGGAAGTTATCTTAGAGTTCCAATGAGTTTTGGCTGTATTAATGGGAAGTATGTTGACATTGATCTTAGTAACGGTAGTGTCAGCGAGAGAAATATTGATAAATCCCTTATAGAAGATTATTTGGGCAGCAGAGGAATAAACGCAAAGATACTTTGGGAAGAGACGGATGAGGATACGGATCCCCTCGGCCCAGATAATGTCTTGATAATTTCTCCTGGGATATTGGCTGGTACGGGGGCTCCAGTTGGAAGATTAACTGTAACTGCGCTGAGTCCTGCTACTGGGATATACTTGAAGAGTAGCGTAGGTGGAACTTGCGGTGGACCGATCAAAAGAAACGGTTGTGATGGTATTGTGTTCAAAGGTAAGGCCGCCGATCCGAAGTATTTGTTGATAGATGACGGCAAGGTTGAAATTAAATCTGCCGAACATCTTTGGGGAAAAGATGTGAGAGAGACTGTAGAGACCTTGAAGGATGAATTGGGTGATGATACAGAAGTTGCTTGTATAGGTCCGGCTGGAGAGAATGAGGTTAAGATTGCTTCTATCATGTTTAATACGTATCACGCTGCAGCTAGGGGTGGAATTGGAGCGGTTATGGGTTCAAAGAATTTGAAAGCAATTTGCGTAAGGGGGGGAGACGAGAAGATAGAGATCCCCGACCCCGAGAAATTCAATGAAGTAAGGAAAGAGATGGTACGGGGCATTTTGGAGGATTCATCTTATGAGAGTCTGTCAGAGTTCGGAACTCCTGGTTTGGTTCCGGCGGTGAATGAGATAGGGGCTATTACGGCTTATAATTTTAGAGAAGGTAGCTTTGAAGGTGCCTACGAGTTAGGAGGACAATACATAAAGGAGAATTACTCCTCCAAGATGTATGCTTGTGAGAGATGTCCGATTGGATGTCATCTCTTTACCGAGTTTAAAGATGGTCTTTCTGGAGGGCCGGAGTATGAGACTCTGCTTTCCCTGGGTATTGGTACAGGAGTTGGGGATACAGAAACTGTTTTGAAAGCTAATGAGCTTTGTAACATTTACGGTCTAGATACGATATCAACTGGTGGGGTTATCCAATGGGCTATGGAGAGTTACGAAAATGGAGTACTTTCAGATGAGGAGACGGACGGTCTCGAACTTAACTTCGGTAATGGAGGAGTGGTTATCGAATTAATTAATAAAATAGCTAATAGGGAGGGCATTGGGGATTTGCTTGCCGAAGGTACGAAAAGAGCTTCTGAGAGAGTTGGGAAAGGCTCGGAGAAGTGGGCAGTTCAGTCCAAGGGATTGGAACAGTCTAGAGTTGATACGAGAGCTGCAAAGAGTTATGCTTTGGCGTTTGCTGTTAATCCGAGGGGGCCAGATCATCTTCATACTGAGTGTCTCGCAGAATTTGGAACTACACAGGAGATGGTTGACCTTATCGAAAAAATTACAGGCGACAAAAAATACGCAAATCCGTATACTATAGAGAAAAGGCCTGAGATAGTCAGGTGGCACGAGGACTGTTATGGTGCAACTGATGCTTTAGGTTTCTGTGCATTCTATACTACTTTCCTATACGGAGTTACTCCGGATAATATGGCGAGGATGTTTGAATATGCCACAGGAATCGAGATGGATGAGGATAAGATTATGGAGGCTGGCAGGCGAATTGTTACGCTTGAAAATTGCTACAACATCAGATTGGGGATTGATAGAAAGGATCATAGACTCCCATGGAGATTAATGAACGAGGAAACTGAAAAAGAGGAAGCATCGGCTAATACAGAAGAAGAATTAAAGGAAATGTTGGATGGGTATTTCAAACTTCACGAGTGGGATGTTGAAACAGGAAAACCTACTGCTGAAGTCCTAGAGAAACTTGATATGAAAGAAGTTGGTGAAGAACTTCTGGAAAAAGGTTTGATTTCTGAGAAATAAAGATTTGAAGAAATGACGGTAGAAGTAAATATAAGATTTTATGGTACTATAAGGGCTCCTTCTCCACCAAAGGATTTTACTATTATTGTAGAAGAAGACTCTACTATAGAAGATGTTTTTAGAAGAGTGAAGAGGGATATTGGACTTAAAGTTTCGAAAGACGAGTTGAACATTATTCATAATGGTAGCTTGGTTCAGGATTTTAATTTAGATAAGATAGTAGGGGACGGAGACAGGATAGTTTTAATGCCTTTAGTGGGTGGTGGATTAGGTTCTTTTTTTACTATTAGGCTATTTGAATAGGCATAGTTTTTCGTCGTGTTTTCTTCCTTCAAAGAAGCTCCCGCTGGGCAATACTTCTTTTTTCTTTTCTTTTAAGAACTGAGTGAGGAGAGAGTCGACTTCTTCTATAGATCTGGTGGTTTTTAACCATTCTAGGGGAATTTGTATCTTGGTTGGTCTGCTAGGAAATTTATGTCTTGTAGTTTTTGGGGGGAGTACATATTCCGATGAAGCAATTTCGATAACTTCTTTTTTTACTGGTACAGGTAAGAGTAAGGCTGTTCCGTTTGTTTCAGATTTTTTAATAATATTTTCTCTTTTTTCATAGATTATTTTCACTCCTTTCTTTTTCAGTTCTTCTTCAGTTTCCCCAATAAGGAAATAGATCTCAATTTTATTTTTATCTTCTTTTTTAAGAACGTAGCATTTATCTTCTGCCAAGGCTATTACGTCTTTTCCACCTTTTTCTGCCATTTGTTTTTCTAATTGACAACTTTCGATACTAAAGTTTCTTTTTTTGAATAATTCTAGAAGGTCTCCTATATCCAGATTCTTGAAAAGACGGTCCCAAGTAAGTACTTTTATTCTTGGATCTTGGTAGTTTACGAAGCAAACAGGTGCGAATTTACAACCTAGTTCATTTAATGCGGTTGCTCTATGCATTCCATCTAGGACTGTTAGAGTCTTCTTGTCTACTATGATAGGGTCTTTTAGTTCTCCATTGTTTCTTATTGATTTTTTCAATCTTCCTAGAGATGAGGATATCGTTTCTTCGTGCAATAGAAGGCTTTCTACTGGAGCGATCCCTATTTCCATTTCGAAGTTCTCGATTGAGAAAGAATAAGACAATTTTTCACCTGGCTGCTGTTGAGTTTGCGGATCGGACTTCTGAATCACGATTTCTTTTTTTAACAAGCTTTTTCATACCCATCCCCTTCCCTCCATTGTTTCTCTGAGCCTTTGTGCGGAAACCACCATAGCCGCTTCTCGATAGGTTAAGTCTTCTTCTTCGTAGATCTTTAGAGTTTCTGAGAAAGCCTCACATATACTGGATTTTATCGTTTGATATGTTTCTTCTCTCTTTGTTTTGCTCCCTGATTTTCCTCCTCTCCATTCAACATAGCTTGCTATTACCCCTCCTGCGTTTGCCAGAATATCGGGTATTACAGGAATGTTTCTCTCTGAGAGGATTTTCTCTCCTTCTTTGGTTGTGGGGGCATTTGCTCCTTCTACGATTATCTTTGCTTCTATTTTGTCGGCGACTTCACTGGTTATTACTCCGCCTATTGCTGCAGGTATTAGTATGTCTGTATCCAATTCTAGCAGTTCTTGGTTTGAGACTTTGTTGTTACTGTATCCCGCTATAGAACCTTCAGTTTGTTTGTATTCCTCCAGTTCGTCTATGTCCAGACCATCTTGATTTATGACTCCACCGCTGGAGTCTGAGACGGCTATAACTTTCAGATTACTTTCTTCCAGAAATTTACTCGCCCAATATCCAACATTTCCGAAACCTTGAATTGCTACCGTGAGTTCTGATTTACTTTTATCGATTATGTTCTCCGCTGCGTACAGAGTAGCTTCGACAACTCCGTATCCAGTCGCTTCTTCTCTTCCAGGAAGTCCCCCTATTCCTACTGGTTTTCCCGTGACTGATGCCTGAATGTGAGTTTCGTCAAATATTTCGGCCATTTCTCTTGGGCCAGTTCCTATATCGGGAGCAGGAACGTAAGCGCCTGAGTAGAGTTCTTCCCTTATTTCGTGTGTAAATCCACTTATTACTTTGGATTTAGCTTCCGGAGGGAGCTTTCTACTTGCTGCTATGCCGGATTTGCCTCCTCCGAAGGGTAGGCCCATGAGAGAATTCTTGTATGTCATTATTTCGGCTAATTGGGCGGTTTCTTCAATTGTAACGTCTTCGGAAAGTCTTATTCCACCTTTGCAAGGGGGCCCCCTTGCTGTGCTGTGATATACTAGAAAACAGTCTATGGGTTTATCATCCGGTGTGTGTTTTCTCAATTTGAATTGAATTATTCTATCGGGTTCTTTGAGGATTTCTAGAGCTTTTTCAGAAAGATTTACAATGTCTGTGATTTTTTTATTCAATATCATTCCCAAAACAGGTCCCGGATTAGTCCATTATTGGTATCTTTCTTTCTAAAATACTACTTTTAGGGTTTTCGGTCTATCCTCTTATTTCTCGAATTAAATTTCGCTATTAAAGCAGGTTTACTGTTTACGTTCTTTAGGGTCTTCTTCCATCAGTAGTTGTTCAAATTTTCGAAGAAGTTTAGAAACCTGCTCTCTATCAACTTGGGCTCCACAGGCGACAGCATGTCCTCCTCCATCGCCCCCAACGCTTTTCGCTGCTAGTTTCATGGCTTGACCTAAGTCCAGTCCTTTGAGAAATAGTAACTTGGAGCATCTAGCGGATATTTTAGCTACATCATCGTGCTTTACTATGCCTACCATTGGCTTGTAGGGGTCGGCTTTTTCCTGTCCGAGTAACAGATTTGCTATAGTTCCAACAAAAGTTTCTTTCAGAACGTCAGAAGCATCGAAGTATTGAATGTATCCGTTGGGTCCTGTCTCTATTCCTTTTTCTTTAATGTGACTCATACCTTTGGCTATACAGCGACGATGATATCTGAGCAGTTTTAGCATTTGTCTGTAGTAGACATCTCGATCTCCTTTGGCTACTTCTAAGCCTATTAATGGCTGTTCGTGTCTTGCTGTGGAGTTTATGCAGGTTGAGAACTCGTCTGCATCTCTGAGAAGCGATCTTTCTTCTTCGGTTAAAATGGTATAAACTTCCCCCACTATTAGACCGGGTATGTATTCGACTAGTTCTTCAGGTGCACTTGATATTGAACGTGTTATTAGCTCTGTGGCTAATTTTTTCTTTTCTTCTTTGGTTAGGTCTACGGGCCTTCTATATCCGTCGTCGGTTTTGTAGGGAATACCTAAATCCTTCAACATACTGACGCAGCCTTCAGTATTGTTGCTTATTCCAGGAATGGGGGGATCAGTTAAGTTTTTCAGAGTTTGAAATATTGGCTTTGTATGGCGTCCATAGAGTAAGAGATCTTTTTTCTTTTTCACCACACCAGCTTCTATTCCGTCTTGGGCTATTTTTCGGTTGAAACCTTTTAGTTTTCCCCAGCCGTTCTGGATATCTCCTATTGCACCGATTAAGGCTAGGGCAGAGAGAACTTTGTTTTCGGGGTCCAATTCTTTAGCTATTAGGTAAGCCATCCCCGCGCCGCTTATCTCTTCTACTCCATCAAGGTTCTCTAGATGGGCGTTAAAATGGATAAGGTTGGACCACTCCTCTTCTTTTTCTGGCGAGTGATGATCTGCTATTATTACGTCGCTGTTTCCGAACTTTGATTTCAAATTTTTCAATTGGGAGCTTCCGAGATCCGTGAAAATCGTGAGTTCTCCGATTTCAAGCTCTTCTATTGTTTCAGGATATAACATTTGAACAAATTTTACGTGATGTCTTATCTCTTTCCGATCTAGCGCTTTTGATATGATGGCTGCGGCAGTGATTCCATCGGGGTCCATATGAGAGATAAGATTAATTGAATCATTTTCGTGGTTTAGAATCATTTCTGCAGCTCTTCTAGCATTTTTAAACATAGTTGGCTCTACCGAAGATTGTTTTTAATTTAGGTTTCTAAAAAACTGCCCATCGGCGGGATGTTAAATGCTTAGATCAAACTGCCTCGACTTCTTTCACTTCAGGTATTTTCTCTTTGATTGTTTTTTCTATTACTGCTGCTAAAGTCAATGTGGACATGGGACATCCTGCACAGGCACCTATTAGTTGTACCTTAACTTTGCCTTCATCTGTAACTTCTATAAGTTCTACGTCTCCTCCATCGGCTTGAAGTTGGGGTCTTATTTCCTCTATTACTTTTTCTACCTTTTCTTTATCCATAACAATTCCTCTTTTCTTTTTACGTGATGTGTTTTAAAACCTCTTTTAAATCTCGGGACTTGATGATAATATCTGCATGTCTTTCTATTATACTTTGGGAGTTAAAGGCTATCTTTAGATCTGCATTTTCAAAAAGCTTAAGATTATTTGCTCCATCAGCTAGTGCTACTACTTTTTTCTTTTTCGCTTCTTCTTTCTCTAGAATATGCTCTAGGCCTTCGATGAAGTCACAGTTTACTCTCAGATTTTTTAAACCTACTAGTTTGTCCTGACTAAATTCGAGTTCATTTGAGATTACATAATCTAATCCTAGAACTTTCTTCACTCTATCAGAAAATATGTTAAATCCCCCAGTGACTCCGATTAGGGTATAATCCCTTTTTTTGAGAGAATTACAGAGAGTTGATGCACCTTTCATAAGGGGCATTTGTTTTCCAACTTTTACCGCTTCTTTATGGTCTGTTCCGGATAGTATCTTGAGCCTCTTTTTTAGTGATTCTTCCCAGCGTATTTCACCACGGATACCTTTTCTGGTAATCTCTTGAACTATTTCCTTTTTACCCTGATGCTCTGCGAGATTTGGTAGATACTCGCCATCAGGGAGGACGCCTTCAATGTCTGAGATTAGTATTCCTTCCATTTTCTTCCTCCTTCTCCTCTGCAATAGGTTTTTTAATATTTTCGAGTAGAACTGGCTCTATGGATGTTTTCGATAAAATGTAGAAGTATTGAAATTTTTAAAATCGGAAATTTATAACTACGTCACGATTTTTTCTATACTTTCAGTTGATATTGCTTTTTTTATCTCCATCATAGAAAGATCAAGTGGGTCTTGAATGTTCCAGTTTGAAGGCATGAATTTCTCGTATTCTTTCGAATGCTTGATGTCTAGATATCTTAAGTAAGGCGATGTTGGTCCCATTGCAGGGTCTCCGGGAACTCTAAAGCTGAGATCAAAAACTACAAATTCTGGCCGATTATCTTTATCTGTGGGAACGGCTCCCTGAATTCCTATGGGGCCGATTATTCCAGGAGGTACTTCATTCTTTAGAGTATCTATGAGTTTCTCTGCATTTTCGTATATCATTTCTAGCTTGGATTCGCGCAATGTCTTACCTCTGTGACATATTTCTTCGTTTGTTCTTTCGAGATTATTCTCTATCAGATCAAGTTGTAAGTCAGCTGGTAAGCTCCTGAAGCCGGTTTCATTTGTCTGTTCTCGATCACTAAAACCAACGAGGTCTATATCGTTCTCGAATCCTTGAGACCCAGATAGATTTAGAGAGTAGGAATGGAAATTGGCATTTAGCATCGGTCCGATTACAAATTCTTCTATCGAGGCCTTTTCTAACCCGTCTCGGCTTATTTCTCCAGATTTTATTTTTTTCTCGGCTATTTTTTCGTATTCTTCAGGACTATCAGGATAGAAATAAGCTCGTTCTAAAGGATTGTCTTTTTGATGCACTTTTACTACGGATAGTCTGTCTATTTCTTTTGGGTTCTCAAAGATTTTAGGAGTTCTTATGCCGGCTCTTTTCAGTAAGTAATATTGATTTCTAGGAGGTTTTGCTTTTCTTTCCTCGGCCCTGAATAATTTTCTTGCTCCGTAAATTGGTATTTTAAAATTTTTTTCTATTTCTTCTAGTCCAACGTATACGACGAATGACCTATTTGGGATAAAAATAACATTATTTTCTCTCATCCATTCTTGATTCTTTTGCGATGAGATTTCGGACCAATCTTCTAAGACTTTTTTTTCATCGTATAATTTGGAATTATGTTTAACGTAAGTCTCTTCTCTTCCTTTCTTGGTGAAAATAATTGTGGGGAATCCTGATTTTTTTGCTGAGTAGCCAATCGGGAGTGCAGAGTGAGAACCAAAAATACCGATACGTATATTATCTTTGTTGTAATCAGCAGCTATCTCTTGTACTTCGGACCTTTTTATTTCGTTTTTGGATTTCATTGAAACGCCTCTAATAGATTATCCTATTTAATTGTTCTTTTTCTATACCTTTTTTTATTTCCCTAGCTATTCTTCGTCCTGTGGACATAGGCTCGTCGAAGAGATAAGGGGAGTAGGGGGAACCCATGGGGAAAAGATTAGTCCCTGCTACTATTCTTCCAGAAATTTCGAAAACAGTGAATCCTCTATTAGGATGATAGATGGTTTCTAAACAAAAAGGACCGATTATACCGGGATCAAAAAGCTCTTTAGAAGCCTTGACTACACCAGTTGCTATTTCTATTAGGTCTACTAGGTACTTTTCCCTTACTATCAGAGGTTCGTTTCCGGTTACGGAATAGTCAAAAAATTCAGATGGTATATCGGGTAAAGCCCTATAGCTTTCATCTATTGGCTCTATCCTTCTGTCCATTCCAAGTATTTCAATGGCACCGTCTTCTACTTCGGCTCCTCTTTTGTCTAATATTGAAAAGAAGTAGTGAGGGTAATATCTGACTCCTGGAACAAATTCTTGTATAGTTGCGTCTTTTGCTTCCGTTTCTGTTATTAACCCCTTTTCCAGTTTATCCTGAAGTTTTTCTTCGAAATCTTCGGGTGATCTGGCTGTAAAGAAGCCTCTTCCCCCTTTTGCCCCACTAAATTTAACAAATACTCTCTGGTTTATCTCCGAAGGTTTTTCATATAGTTTGGGTATTTTAACTCCCGCTTTTTTCAACCATTCCCTCTGTTTTTTTCTCTTTCCCTCCCACTTTAGCGATCCTCTGTTTCCGAAGATCGGTACTTTAAAACTTTTTAGAAGGTTTTCTGCTCCGATGTATTCTACGAATGATCCATGTGGTATCATTATGGTATTTTTCTCAAGTAATTTCCTTTGGTTCTCTTCTTCTAATATTTCGTTGAATTTTTCTACTATCATGAATTCGTCTGCTTTCGCTTTTGGAAAAGAACTGTACGCTTTTTTTCTTTCTTCGGGACATATCCCAATTGTTTTGAAACCCTCTAACTTTGCTCCATGTATAAGCTGAAGAGCAGAATGGGAGCAAACTACTCCGAGAGTGATATTACTTTTATCGTAATCAGAAAGAGCCTCTTCAATTTTCTTTTTTTCTATCATTCTACACAGAACCTTCTAACAGAATTAATTTACTTAAACTTAATTAGTTTCTGTATCACATTTAGTAATTGTGATAATTTGGGGAGTGTTAAAGACCTAGAAGTAATTGAAAATCCAACTCCCAGTTCTATAGGTCATGGTGTATTCTATTTTTCCGATAGATATTCAGTTTTTGATTGGGGCCGTATGCCCGTTGAGATAGATAGAAAAGGGGAGATTTTGGCTTTAATGGGAGCGTACACTTTTGAAATTATGGAAAAGGGTGGTATTAAAACTCATTATCGGGGTATGGAAGAAGATGGGGAGACAAAAAAGATTGATGATCTTGAGGGGCCATCTAAAATGATGCATGTAGATTTGGTAAATGTTTTAAAACCCGATTTTAAGGGAGATAGATACGATTATTCAGTATTCGTTGAACCGCCCGTTAATAATTATTTAGTTCCTCTTGAGATCATTTATAGGAATAGAATACCGATTGGTTCTTCTGCAAGGGGAAGATATAGTCCAAAGGATTTGAACTTGAACTTATCAGCTTGGCCGGAAGAGGCTGTATCTTTAAAAGAACCTTTAATAGAGCCCTCTACAAAGCTTGAGGAGCAAGATGTGTATTTAGATAAGAGTGAAGCTGAGGAAATCACTGGAAATGTTTCTATCCAGGAGATATACGATCTGACTAAGAGAGTAAACACAATAATAACGTCAAGAGCAGAAAAAGCGGAGATGACTAACGATGATGGAAAATTAGAATTTCTTTATATAGGTGGTGACATCGTTTTGGGTGATGTGGCAGGTACCTTTGACGAGAACAGATTTACTTTTGAAGGATTTCAAGTGAGCAAGGAAGTTCTGAGGCAGGCATATAAAAAACATCAACCTGAATGGGTTGAAGAAGTGAAAGAGGCAAAGAAGAAGGCTAGAGAAGAGGGTATAAAAGATTGGAAAAAACTTGTTAGTTCCAAACCGTCTCCGTTGGGTATAGAGGATTTGGTAAGTGAGATGTATCAGGCTGGAGCTAATAGGTATATCGGGAAAGAATTTTTTGATGTTAGAGATTTAAGTGAAGTAATTGGGGATATCAAATCTAGTATATGATAAAATTTTGAGATAGAGTTAAAATACTTCTTTGTTAATCTTAATCTGTGGTTCGACTTTGAGTATGGAAAAAGTAATTGTAATAATGGGTTCCGAAAAGGATCTTGATTTTATTGAGCCTGCTATAGATCTACTAAGTGATTTTGAGATTCATTACGAAGTCAGAGTCGCTTCGGCCCATAAAACCCCGAGGAAACTTTTGAGAATCATAGAAGATCACGAATCAGAGGATTCTTTAGTTTATATAACGGTTGCTGGAAGATCTAATGCACTCTCTGGATTTGTTGACGCTAATACTTCTTTCCCCGTGATAGCTTGCCCGCCTTATTCGAATAAGTTTGGAGGAGCAGATATCTTTTCATCGTTGCGTATGCCTAGTGGGGTAGGACCTTTAGTAGTATTAGATCCAAGGAATGCTGCTATTTCTGCTTTGAAGATTCTTTCTCTTTGTAACTCTGATCTCTCGGAAAGAATAATTGATTATCAAAAGAAATTTAGGGAAAAGGTAGAAGAAAGTGACCAAAAAATTTCTGAACAAAATTAATTTTGTCATCCTTCCGTTGAACCTTTTAGTACTCTGTTAAAATAGGTAACAAAATGTTAGAAAATTTAAAAGAATCTTGCGGTGTTTTTGGCGCTTTTGATTATGAAGGAGGACAAGTATTTCCGTCTCTTTATTGGGCGATGATTTCTCAAAACCATAGAGGCCATCAATCTTATGGATTTACTACATTTGACGGAGATTTTAAAACGAAGAGTGGATTAGGCCTTTTGCCAGTTACCAGAGATAAATCAGAGGATTGGTTTTGCGACCTTCCAGGAGATAGAGGGATCGGTCATGTTAGATATGCTACTTCAGGTGAAAGGGAAAAAATCGAAGATGTCCAGCCTTATATATGCAAACATGATGGGGTCAAAATTGCTCTCGGTTATAATGGTAATTTGGTTAATAATATTCAACTTAGAAAGGATTTAAAAGAGAGATTTGGTGGTCTCTCTTCGACTTCTGATACTGAGTTACTTTGTAAGAAGTTACTTGAAGGTTTGGAGGGCGGAGATCTTGTCTCAGCTGTCGAGTTATGTATGAAGGAAATCGAGGGATCATTTTCAGTCGTGGGATTAGATCAAGATGGAAGGATGTTTGCATTTAGGGATCCATTGGGCAATAGACCGTTTTGTTATGGTAAGAAAAAAAACGGAAAGATACAGGCGGTATCTTCTGAGAGCGTAGGTTTGAGTATAAATGGTTTCGATTATTACGGGGAAATAAAGCCTGGAGAACTTTTGATTTTTACCGAGGAGGGTCTTCAGAGGGAGAGAGTTGTCAAAAGGAGGAAGAAGGCTTTCTGTTCTTTTGAGTATGCCTATTTTGCTCGTCCCGATTCGATATTTGACGGAAAACCAGTTTACAAAGTTCGCGAAGAGTTTGGGAAAAATCTAGCCAGAGAGAATAAAGATTTGGTCCAGAAAGCAGATCTTGTTCTTTCAATCCCTCAGACTGCGGATGATGCTGCGTACGGTTTTCATATAGAAAGCGGTTTGCCATGGGAGCGAGCTGTGAGGAAACATAGATACGTAACCAGCAGATCTTTTATTTCTCCTCCTGATAAAAGAAGCGAGATAATTGATAAGAAGATAAATGTCGATTGGGGAAGGATAAGAGGTAAAAATATCGCCGTTGTCGAAGATAGTATCGTGAGAGGAAGTACCTCTAAAGGAGTGGTAAAGAAGATGAAGAATGCTGGAGTTGGGGATATCTATTTATTCGTAACTTTCCCCCGCATCATTTCGCCTTGTTTTTATGGAATTGATATGACTACCTATAGAGAGCTTATTGGTTCCACCCACACCCCGGATGAAATTGCAGAGGAACTCGGAATAGAAAATGTTAGATATCAGTCTCTGGAGAGTTTCATAAAATCTACTGGCTTGAAAAGGAACGAGATATGCCTGGCCTGTGTTACTGAGGATTACCCTACCCCTTTAGCCCAAAAACTAGCTAACAAATTTAAATCTAAATTTGAAAGAGGAGAAAGGGAACCTGAAAGAATTTATGAGGGCGTGGTATGAATGGCTGATATAATGGTTGTTGACGGAGGAGGAAGGGGAAATGCTATTGCCCATTCTTTTTCTAAGAGTGAAAATGTAGATTGTGTTTATGTTACTCCCGGAAACGCTGGTGTGTTTGAGTACGGCGGAAAGCAGGTCCAACTTGAAAAAGAATCGATGCAGGAAAGAATCTCGGAAATAATAGATAATGCAAGAGAACTTGATGTTGATCTAGTGGTTCCTGGACCTGAGGGTTGGATTTCTGCGGGTATAGTGGATGAATTTAGATCAAGAACGGACATACCTATTGTTGGTCCCACTCGAGATGTCGCTTTCCTGGAAACCAGTAAATGTGATGCGAAAGATTATCTCAAGTCTATTGGAGTTCCGGTGCCGGAGTACAAAAACTTTGATGACCCGGCGGAAGCAAAGGAGTGGGCCGAGCAGTTTTATCATGATAATCCTGATAAAAATCTTGTTCCCAAAGCTGACGGAATTGCTGCAGGTAAAGGTGCTTTTGTCTGTGATTCTCTAGATGAGACCATAACTGCGATAGATCAAATTAGTAGTGAAGAATTTAATGAGAAGTTCGATAATGCAGGGAGAAGGATAGAAATTGAGGAGAGATTGGATGGCCATGAGTTATCGTTTTTTGTGATAACTGATGGTGAAACAGCTAAGTTTTTTGGTACCGCCAGAGATTACAAGAGAAGATTCTCAGATCCTGATCATTTTTTCATAGATCGTTACTTCAATGGTATAAATCCTAATACGGGAGGAATGGGTTCTTTTTCTCCGGAAGAGCTTGGAGAAGATTTGAAAGATAAAATAATGAATGAAATAGCCAGGCCGACGGTCGAGAATCTTGATGGTGAGTATCAAGGGATTCTGCATTTCGTCTTAATGGCTATGGAAGAAGATGGTGAATACCAGCCGTATGTTCTTGAGATAAATGCGAGGGACGGAGACCCAGAAGCTCAGTCTAGACTTCCAAGGTTAAAATCTGACTTGTACGATATATACGAGTCCGTGGTCGAAAAGGATCTTGATAAAGTTGAAATTGAATGGAAGGGTGAGTATTGTGTAGCGGTTTGTGTGGTTAGCGGCCGTCCTTGGAGTAACGGAAAGCCAGTTGAGGGATATGCAGGTTATCCAGGAGACTACTATAGCAAGCAACCTATTTTCCTAAAAGGAAAGCAAAAGGAGAGAGTAGGTAAAGAAGGAATTGGGGAATACATTGATGGTTTTGTTTATCACAACGGCACAGATCTGCATAACGGTCATTTGAGGACTAGGGGTGGAAGGGTCCTAACTTTTGTGAATAAAGACGAAACTTTGAAGGAGGCAAGAGAAAAGGTATACAGAGATATAGAAGGGGAAGAAGGATCAGGTATACATTTCAGTTTTATGGATTATAGGAAAGATATTGGTGAGCAGAAGTAGTTCTATTTAAAGTTCTTTTTTAGATGGTTTATCATAGACTCAAATACTAATCTTCCATCTCCATATCGAGGTACTTTATCTCTAGCAGTCCAGTCTGGAAGATGAAGGCCATAGTAGGCTCGCTCTGGATGGGGCATCATACCAAAAATTTTCCCACTGGGATTGCATATTGCTGCTATGTCGTCTAGAGAGCCGTTGGGATTTTCGGGATAACTGCCATCGGCGTATTCACCGTTCTCGTTGCAGTACCTAAATACCACTTGATCATTTTCATAAAGCTTTTCTAGCAGTTCTTTTTCCCTATCTTTTCTTAGGATAAATCTTCCTTCTTTATGGCCTATTGGTATGAAAATCTGTTCTTCTTTTTCTATCTCTTGAGAGAATATACAATTTTCTTTATTCACGTTCTTTAGGTATATCCATCTGCATTCATACCGGGCGGATTCATTGATTGCTAGAGAGGCTTCAGGAAATTCACTTATGCCTTCGACTCCGGGTAATAACCCGGTTTCTATCAGTACCTGAAATCCGTTACATATGCCCATGATAGGTTTTCCGTTTTCGGCAAAGTGATATAATTCCTCTGCGAGCATAGTCTTGATTTTTTGAGCAAATACCGACCCAGCTCTTATGTGGTCTCCGTAGGAAAATCCACCGGGAATGATTAGTCCGTCGTAGTCGATCAGATTTTTGTCTTCCTTTAGCTGGTTTATCCTTATTATCTCTGATTCCATTCCTTCAAAGTCATCGATAGTTCTTTTAGTTTCTAGATCACAGTTGGTTCCCCCAACTCTAAGAATACAAATCTTTACGTTATTCAAAATCAGTACCTCCTTTCCACGCTTTTCTCAAATCGGATAGTTTTGAATTAATCACTTCTTCGCCGTTTAGGCCTTTTATTCGGAGCGAATCTTCACCGTTTACTTTCCCTATTCTTGAAATAGTGCAGCCTTTCATCAAGTTCTCAAATTCTTCTTTTCTGTTTTCTTTGATTTCCATCAAAAATCTGCCACTTGTTTCTGAGAATAAAATAGAATCATTTCTATTCAGGTTGGTCTTAACTTCACTAAGATCTATTTCTACTCCTAGATCTCCTGAAAACGTCATTTCGCTTATTGCTACTCCCATTCCTCCGTCCGATAGATCATGGCAAGATTTTACGAGTTTTTTATCGATTGCTTTTGGGATCAATTCGATTTCTTTTTTTATTTCATCAGTCCTAACTTTCGGCACATCTTTTCCTAAATATCCCATAGAACTATAGTATTCTGATCCCCCGAGTTCATCGTGAGTTTCCCCGATTAAGTAAATTGGATTCCCTTCTCTCTTTACTTCCATTGAGATTAAGTCTTTTACATCAGGTACAATTCCGATGGCGGTAATCAGTAGTGTTGGAGTAATAGGTCCATATGGGGATTCGTTGTAAAGGCTATCTTTTCCAGATATAAATGGGGTTTCCAAGGAACTTGCAATGTCATAACATGCTTTACAAGCTCTTACTAGTTTTCCCAGTTGTTCGGGTTTCTCTGGGTTTCCCCAGGTGAAGTTATCTAATAGAGAAATCCTTCTGCCGCCTACTGCTACGTTGTTTCTAATTGCTTCTTCTATACTGGTTGCAGCCATCCAATATGGATCTATTTTTCCGTAATTGGGGGTTATTCCGCTGGATACTACTATTCCTTTTTGAGAGTCCTCGAATGGTTTTAATACCGATGCGTCATTGGGTCCACTGTGCTTTCCTTGTAGTGGTTTTAGAATAGTGTTTCCCTGTACCTCGTGATCGTATGTTCTGATTACGGATTCTTTGCTCGAGATATTTGGGGAGGATAAGAGTTTCAATAGTATTTCCTCTAAATCTTCTGGTTCTCGTAAGGTTGGCTCTTTTAGTCCAGGTTTACTCCAAACCGCTTTTCGTGAGATTTTTGGTGGGTTGAATAGAAATTCTAAATTGAGATTCATGATTAAGTGATCCCTATAGTTTACTTTGAGTCTACTCCCTTCGGTAAATCGGCCTATTGCAACTGCTTCTACTTCTTCGCTTTCAAAAATATCGAGAACTTTTTGAAGGTTCTCCTCTTTTACAGTTAGAAACATTCTTTCTTGTGATTCAGATATCCATATTTCCCAGGGTGACATGTTGGAATGTTTTAGTGGAACCTTTTCAAGTTCGATCTCTGCCCCACAATTTGCCTCTTCCGCAGTTTCTCCTATTGCAGAGGAAAGGCCTCCTCCTCCAAGATCGGTAATAGCCGTTCCGAGACCCTTATCTCTTATTCTTATTATTGCTCTTCTCAATTTCTCTTCTTCTATAGGGTTGGCTATCTGTACGGCGGGTCTTGATTCTTCTTCAGATTCTTCTGTTAGTTCTACAGATGCGAAGGTGACTCCGTGTATACCATCTTTTCCGGTTCTACCTCCTGCCAAAACTGCGATGTTCCCCGGTTCGGGATTTTTAATGTAAGACTTTTTGGGAATGGTCCCTATACACCCGCAGTATACTGCGATGTTCCCTACGTATCCTTCGTCAAAGCAAATTGCCCCATTTACAGTTGGGATCCCTATATTATTACCATAATGTCCGATACCGTCAACAACTCCCCTCAATAAAAATTTCGGATGTTTCGTCCCCTGAGGTAATTTTTCATCGTCATAGTCAGGTGGGCCGAAGCATAAGACATCTGTGTTTGCTATAGGTCTAGCCCATACTCCAAGAATATCTCTTATAACTCCTCCAATCCCAGTGGCCGCTCCTCCGAAGGGTTCTATAGCCGATGGATGATTGTGAGTTTCTACCTTTGCGGCTACTGCTCTCTCTTTATCAAATTCTACTATTCCTGCGTTATCTTCAAAAACTGATATGCACCAGTCCTTTCCCGATTCCTCTGTGGCTTTTTTGATATAATCTCTGAATAGATTTACTTTTTCTCCATCGTAGTGTATTTCTCCTTTGAATGTTCTGTGATAACAGTGTTCTGACCAAGTTTGTGCGATAGTATGTAGTTCGACATCTGTAGGAGCTTTACCTCTTTTCGAAAAGTGTTTTTTGCATTTTTTCATATCCTCGAGGCTTAAAGCTAGTCCAAGGTCTTTACTTATCTTCGAAAGTTGAGAGTTATCGGCTTCGGAAATTTTTATTTCAAAGAAATCAAAAGGGGCATCCTTTTTGACAAATAGTGAGGGTTTATTCAGTTTTATCCACCTCAAATTTGTAGTCGTCTTTGACGGGATTTGCTAATAGTTTTCTGCAGAATTCTTCGGTCTTTTCTTCTGCTATTTCTTTTGTTTCTGCCTCGATTTCTATTTCGTAAACTTTGGCTGTTGATACGCTTTTCACTTTGTAACCCATATCTTTCAAGGCCTTTTCGGTGGTTATACCTTCAGAGTCCATATATCCTGGTTTTAGTTTCACCTCAACTCTGGCATGGTAAGATTTAATTTATACCACCTCCTTTAGCTATAAACAAATTTTCCGAACTGGCTATTGATTGTTACTTTGTTTTTTTGGCTGTTCGTCTCGCACCTGCCAATTATCTTTGCCCCAATATTGAAGCTCTCCGCTATTTCTAGAATCTCTTCTACATAGTTCTTTCTTACTATTATTTCGAAACCGGTGCCCATATTAAAATCCTCGAACATTGCCCTCCAACTTTCTTTGGAGGATTCTTTAATTAAGTGGAATATAGGATCAGGTTCTATTATATTATTTTTTATGAAGTGGATTTTTTCCCCTATTGCAAGTGATTTCGTTTGACCACCGCCAGTATTATGGACTATGCCTGTTATGTATGGATGGTGTTCTTTCAAAATCTCTTTTATTATCGGAGCAAATAATCTAGTTGGCGAAATTATTGCTTCCCCTATTGTCATTCCGAGTTCTTCTGAGTATTCATCGAATTCGAATTCTCCATAGTAACCCCGCCCCGTGCCTTCTATTTCAGGATACTTCTCTTCGTATTTTTTCTTCATGAGTGAATGTCTGGCTAAAGTAATACCGTTACACATTATTCCACTGTTCTCTTCTTTTTCATAGCTGGCTTTTCCACCGCTTCTTAGACCCACTATTAAGTCCCCTTCTTCAATTTTTTCCCCAGTAATCACTTCGGAGAGTTTGATTCTACCATATATAGTTCCTGAAACGTCCAGTGTCTCTAGCTGGTCAGGTAAGTCGGCGGTTTCGCCTCCTAGGAAAGAGATCTTGATACCTTGATCTTTCAGGCAGTCTAAAGCTTTTTTAAATCCGGAATTCAAAGCGGCTAGGGATTTCTTTTTCGGTATTTTTTTCTTATTTAGAGCTATGTAATCTACGAAGGCTATCGGACGGGCACCTATACTAATCAGGTCATCGACGTTCATTGCTAAAACATCTTGTCCAATACTTTCGAAATACTTTTCTTTCCCTGTTTCTTTCCAATGCAGATAATTTTGTACGGGTTTACTTCCTGCCCCATCAGTATGTAGGACTATTCCTTCCTTTTCATTGTCGGGGTCTTGTCCTACTGTACAAAATGCATTTG
This sequence comes from Hadarchaeota archaeon (SeqCode), assembly GCA_964384105.1. Classification (GTDB taxonomy): domain Archaea; phylum Hadarchaeota; class Hadarchaeia; order Hadarchaeales; family JAGGTB01; genus CAYLJV01. Next base: position 99,177 of record CAYLJV010000001.1, read on the forward strand.
GGAAGAGGTTATCGAGGGATGATTTGAATACTTCTATTCCTTCTTTTTTTGCATCAACACCCACTTCCTCATATTTTGTGTTCATTCCATACCTCCTCGAAAAATTTGTCTATTTCCCAGCTTTTTCTTTGTCTTTTTATGAAATCCGATTGTCTTTTTCTCCATTTTTCTTCCCATCGGTCTTTATAATCTATTTTTACTTTTCCGTCTTCTACCTCAAGTCTTTCGTCTACGTGTAGCTGTATAGCTTTTGAGTACAATCTATGTTCAAAGATTAGTATACGTTTGGAAAGAGTCTCTTGTGTGTCATCTTCTTTAACTGGTACAGGATGTTGGAGTATAATAGGCCCAGCGTCAACTTTCTCGGATGCATAGTGGATGGTACACCCTGTAACTTTTACTCCAAATTCTAATGCCTGTTTCTGTGCGTTTAGACCTTTGAAGGATGGCAAAATGGAAGGATGAATGTTCATTATTCTTCTTTTGTATTTTCCTATAAGATGAGAGCCTAGTATTCTCATAAACCCTGCGAGTATTACAAGATCGACATCTCTATCTTCAAAGATTTCGTCTACTTTTTCCTCAAATTTCTTCTCTTTACTTCCGAATTCCAAAGTTTGATAGGGTATGCCAAAATTCTCCGAGATTTTTATTGCATTCGCTTCAGGGTTATCGGTGATTAAGACTTCTGATTCTACATTTTGTAGCACATTTAATTCAATATGCTCTAGGATCGCTTTGAAGTTGGATCCTCTTCCAGAAGCTAAAAAGCCTAGTTTTCTTTTTGACAATGTATCACATCGGTACTTACAGTTCTATTTTGACGAGTGATATGAAAAGTTTTTATCAATTTTAACAAAAGAGGAAGTCTCATCTACAGCTCTTATCACGGGTTTTTATGATTCTTTTCTCTGTAATGATTTTATGGACTGGAACATCTGTTTCAGTGTGAGGTATTTCCTTCGAAATTTGGAAATCGAAAGCTAGAACGATGAAGTCAGTGTCGTTAGAGGCCTTCCTTAGAAACCTATCGTAGTATCCCTTTCCGAAACCAAGCCTGTTACCTTCCAAATCAAAACCTAGACCTGGAACGAATATTACTTCTACTTTTTTTATTGGAAACAGTCTTTTTTTATCTTTTCTTGGTTCTTTTATGCCGAATTTACCTTTTTCTAAATCTTTCTCAAAATTCTTCAATAATGAGAGTTTTAATTCTGAGCCATCTACGAAAGGAACTAGAATTTTTTTGTCCTTTTTTATCCACGATTTTATCATTTCTTCTGTTTCTACTTCTCCAGCTTTCTTCTTTGCTACATATATCGATATATTTTGTTTTGATTGAAATTCTGGCAGTTCTATTATTTTATCATGTATCTTTCTGCTTTTTCTAAGGACTTCTTCTCGGGTTAGCTTCTTTCTTTTTTCTTTTAGTTCCTTTCTCTTAGATTCCTTCCTCTTTTTCATCGATTTCAATTTTTTCACCAGATGCGATCATAATGTTCTCTAGTAACATAGTTCTTGTCATAGGGCCGACTCCCCCAGGAACGGGTGTTATGTGAGATACCCTATCTTTAATTTTTTCGAATTCAACATCTCCGTAAACCCCTTCTTCTAGGTAATTCATACCCACGTCTATAACTACCGAGTTTTCTGGTATCATATCCTCTGTCACAACAAAATCTGGTCTTCTCCCAACCGCTGTAATAAGAACATCTGCGGATAAGGTGTGCTTTTTGATATCTTTAGTTTTCGAGTGGCATATAGTTACTGTGGCATCCCTATCAAGCAAAAGTTTGGAAAGAGGCTTCCCGACTAGTCCGCTCCTATTTATTATCACAGCTTCTTTGCCCTTTAGATCTATATTATAGTATTCTATTAATCGGAGTATTCCTTTTGGTGTACAGGGAGTTAATCCATTTTCTGGAGCACTCGACCAAAGCTTCCCTATGTTGTATGGGTGGAGACCGTCTACATCCTTTGATGGCAATATTTTCTCAAGTATTTCAAATTGCTCAAGATGTGGTGGAATTGGAAGTTGAACAATTATTCCGGTTATGTGCTTGCTTTCGTTTAATTTTTTGATAAGTTTCAGAATTTCTTTTTGACTGGTGTCGGAAGGTAAATTGTATGCTTCAAATCCGATTCCGACTTCTTTGCAGTCTTTTCTTTTTAATTCGACGTATTTTTTCGAGGTGGGATAGTCACCTATGAGTATCGGGGCTAAAGTTGGTTCTTTTTCTGAAGAGTCTAACTTTCTCCTGATTCTTTTCCTGATCTTCTCTGCAAGTTTTTTTCCATTTAGTAGAGTAGTCATGTTATCGCTCTAAAATTTCAATTCTTCAGCTTCTTTTTCCATATTTTCTTTTTTGGAGAGAATGGGATTAACAACATCATCCAAAAATTTTTCGCAACGTTGTGGTGCGTTCCCGATGTGTTGCGAGGGGTCTAATAGGTCTTTGATCTCTTCTTCAGAAAGTTCGGATCCTACAATTTCGTCCTCTTTTAAAAGTTTGTACAAAGGATTTTCTTTGTCTTTCATAACTTCCTTCCAAGCCTTAGACGAAATTTTTCTGAGCCTTTCGTGCATTTCTTGTCTATCTTTTCCCCTTTCTGCTAATTTCATAAGAATAGCCTCGGTTCCGGAGAATGGGGCATATTTTTTAAGATTTTTTTCCACACCTTCTGGATAGATTTCTAGGTCTTTGATTATATTTTGGTAAAGGTTCAGACATTCGTCTACTGCTAAGAAACTTTCCGGGATTATTATTCTTCGGTTTGCAGAATCATCTAAAGTTCTTTCTAGAATTGTCTGAGAAGCGTTTTCCCAAGCTACTCTGGGAAGTGTCATCACATATCGTGTTAGTGAGCACATTCTTTCTGAGGTTATTGGATTTTTTTTGGAAGGCATAGCAGAAGAGCCTACTTGTGATTCCTTCATTGGTTCTGACATTTCTGCATATAGTGGAGATTGTAGATGCCTAAGATCGAGAGCGAATTTATGTATGCTTTGAGCTATGCTGGATAAGATTGAGAGTACGAGTCCATCTATTTTTCTGGGGTAAGTTTGTGTAGAGACAGAGAATGAATCAATTCCTAGTTTATCCATCACTTTTTTTTCCATTTCGGTAGGATCGTTTTTCTCCCCCAGCAGTTTTTGATAGCTGGCGGAAGTTCCAACTGCTCCTTTGATTCCTTTTCCTTTCAGGATTTTTTTGAAAAGGAATTCTATCGATTCGATGTCTAATACTAAATCCTGGGCATAGTTTGCGAATCTATAACCAAGCGTCGTGGGTTCTGCAGGTTGTAAGTGGGTCCAACCCATACAGGGAACTTCTTTATATTCCTCTATGCGGTTTGAGAGTAGTTTGAGACAATTTATTAACCTAACAAGAATTAATTCCATCCCTTGTTTCATTCTTAAAATATCGGCGTTATCTTCGATGTCCATTGAGGTGGCTCCGAGGTGTATTTTTCCTCCACCTTCAGGACATTGTTCAGCGTATGTTTTTACTTCGGCCATCAGATCGTGTCGGATTTCCTTTTCGATTTCATGAGCTCGATCTATGTCAATATTTTCGAATGAAGCCTTTGATTTAAGATCTTCTAACTCCTTTTTCGAAACTAGTCCGTATTCAGCTTGTGCTTCTGCTAACGCTACCCATATTTTCCTCCAAATAGTTCTGTAATTCACTTCCGAAAATATTTCTCGCATTTCTTGGCTTCCGTATCTCCACGTAAACGGAGAGAGGAAATCGTTGTAATCGAATTTTTCATTGCTCATTTTAATCAATTCTTTAAGTTTTCAGAATATTTGTGACCAATAAACTGAGTATTATCTAAACCTAAATGCATTTTGGCGTTTTCCGGTTCTCTAATAGTTATCACCTTAATTTTTATGCACCAAATTTCTCAAGCCAGTTGCTATAACCAAAAAGAATTGGGGCCACATTTCCGCTTATTCTTCCCAATCCCCCATTTGGAGCGTTTTTCTCGTCGAATTTCTCGACTCGGTCTTGAGATACATTCGGTCCCGCAAATAACATTGGTACCGGATCGGATACATGGTCACCATATACTATGGGCGTAGTATGGTCTCCTGTGAAAGCTATGTGTGTCTCGTTCCAGTCTAGGTTGTCTAAGAGATATTTTGCTACTCGATCCACTTTTTCTATATATTGGATTTTCTTTTCGGCGTCGTGGTCGTGTGCGCAGGAGTCGGCACCTTTCATATGGATAAAGACAAAATCTGTTCCTTTATTTATCTCTTTAACTGCCAACTTCGCTTTGTTTATAATAGGGGAGTCAGCTCCTCCGGTGACTCCTTCAGCTTTTTTGAATTTAAGTCCTATCGATTTTCCTACACCTGTGTAAAGAGAGCCACCTGATATTACGACTCCATTGATCCCGTAAAGATCTTTAAGAGTGGGAAGGTCTGGATTTATCGCTGCTCCTCTTATCAAGAGAACGTTTGCAGGTAATTTACCCTCTTCTTTTCTTTTTTTGTTAATTGGTAGGTCCTTCAGAATTTCGTAAGATTGTTTTACTAGGTCATTAACTATATCGGCTGTTTTTTTGGATGATTTTCGGTCGTCTGTAGGTTGAGATTTGTTGATTTTCTTTCCCGTTTCATGGGGGTCAACATCTGTTATGGAGCCAGAGAGTTCGGACCCTCTGAGAACCAGTGCTCCTCTGTGCTCTACGCTGGTTTTGAACTCGATTTCAACGTTTGAATCTTTAGGTTTCAGGTTCTGCAAAGCTTCTTCGAGTTTTTTCTGTCCTTTTTCGATTCTTCCTGCTCTTCGATCTTTAACTACAAAGTTTTCGTCCACGGTCCCAAAATTTGTCCTGAAGCTTACATCCCCCTTGTTCGGCTTTAGCCCGGTTCCTAATGCTTCAAAGACTCCTCTTCCTGTATAGTACTTGTATGGATCGTATCCAAATATAGAAAGATGAGCTGTGTCGCTTCCAGGTCTGACACCGGGTTTTATTGGGTCCAATAGGCCGACAGCTCCTATTTCCGCTAATCTATCAAGATTTGGGGTTTCAGCGGCTTCTAAGCACGTCTGGCCGTTATAGTCTGTTGGTCTTCCCCCAAGGCCGTCTGTTATTAATAATAGTGCCTTCAAGTTTTCTCCCCCTCAAAAGGAGTGCTTTGGGTTTAGAAAAAACTTTCGCTGTTTACTTTTAATTAAGAAAATATTTTAGCTTGATAACTACCTTAAAAGAGAGAATAAAAGGATGGAACTAAATAGATATTTGGGCCCGTAGCTCAGTCCGGATGGAGCGCCTGGCTTCGGTTCCTGATATTGGAGGAGAAACCAGGAAGTCGGGGGTTCAAATCCCTCCGGGCCCGCTTTTATTAAGATTTCTTACCTTCACCCTTTAGGTAGTTCCTTGGTATACTTTGCCGATCACTATTTACCTATTTAAATACTCAATAACCTGTTTGGGCCGGTAGTCTAGCTTGGATAAGACATGGGCCTCCGGAGCCCACGACCCGGGTTCAAATCCCGGCCGGTCCGTTTCTTTTTGTTATGGGTGTAACAAAAAGTTCTGTTTATAAAGGCTCTTTTAGTGAAAAAGGGAATTATCCCACATAGTTTAGTTTATTTGAGGCTTCAGAGTTTCCTTGAGATTTTGAACTTGGAAGGGGCACAGGTGGGGGAATATTTAGGGTTCTAGAAAGTATTGTTGCTTCAACTATAGATTTGTTAATCACATTTTGGATGACATAGTTTGGTGGCTTTTCTTTTTCTTCGTATTTCTCCCGAATTTTATCAAGTTCTGATTTTTCTCCTTTAACTTGTACATCTCCTCTAAATGTTATCTGAGCAACAGATGGATTATAACCTATATTTACTACAAAAGGCATCGAGAGAGATCCTTCTTTTGATTCTAGGCCTACAATGTTTAAACTGGTCGAGATCTGAACTTTTTGGGGGGGAGACTTATTTTCGTCCCAAAATCTCTCGGCTGAAATATTCTTTATATTGACTCTAACTTGACTCATGTATCTCGCTTATTTCTAACAATGCTGATGGTTAAAGTTCTTATCCTCCTATGTTTATTCTACTTTTTTCAAGGAAGTAATTCTTTAGACAAATTTTTTATGAGTTATTTTCTGAGAATGTAAGTAAAAGGGGCCATAGTGTAGCCAGGCTAACACAGCAGGCTCCAGCGGAATTAGAATTAAACTTGCTGATGGTCAAGATGATGACCTGCTGGAGCGAGGATTCTGAAGAAACCTGCGACCCCCGGTTCAAATCCGGGTGGCCCCACCATTTTATCTTTAATGATAGAAGAATAATTCGTTTCAGTATCCAGTGATTTTGCCTGACTTAAGCGGGTGATAAACTATTTTTATTCTTTAGGTAACAAAAGATTATTCAATTTCTAAATAACAAGTTTTTAATGTTTGAATACAAGCTAATCGGTGAGTTGTCAGTATGGTTGAAGATATTCCTAAAGCCCATTTTTATGGGAAGAGAATAATAATAGATGATGAATCTCAAGCTAGTAGGGTCCACCAATATGGCTCTACAGGTAAACCTCTATCTGGTGGCCGCCTTCAGCTTTCTCCTATTGAGGCCCTTTATCTTTTGGAAAAGGATAAAATACAGGTTTTTAGCGAAAAAGAGAAGAGAGAACTCGGTTTTAATGATCTTTCTTCTATGCTTGTGGAGGATAATCCTGACTTGCTTCTCAAATATAGGGTGTATAGAGATCTTAGATCGAGAGGTTTAGTAGTTAAAACCGGACTGAAATACGGGGCCCATTTTAGAGTTTATGCTAGAGGTGAAAGCCCTGGTTCTTCTCACTCGCCTTATTTAGTCCATGCGATTTCGGAGGATTCAAAACTTACACCACAGGACCTGGCAGGTTCTGTTAGGTTGGCCCACAGTGTTAGAAAAAGAATGATATACGGTATCGTAGACGATGAAGGGGACATAACTTATTATTCGATAAAAAGGGAGAGTCTGTAAATGACTGAGCAAATAGACCCGTGGAGTGAAGTGGTTCCAAGCGACTATGTTGAGCTGATGGAACAATTTGGGATAGGGTCTTTTGATGATCTCATTGATGATGTTCCCGATCCGAATCATCTGATGCGCAGGAAGATAATTTTCGGACACAGGGATTTTGATAGAGTTTTGAAGGCTATCAATAAAGGAGAGGACTATGTGGTGATGACTGGATTGATGCCTAGTGGGAAAATGCACCTTGGTCATAAATTAGTGGTGGATCAGTTAATTTGGTATCTTGAACATGGAGCTACTATATACCTCTGTGTAGCGGATTTGGAATCTCATATAGCTAGGGGTTTAAGCCTTGAAGAAGCTAGAAATTTTGCAATTGAAGAATATTTGACCAATTATATGGCCCTTGGTCTAGATATTGATAGATGCAAAGTTTACTTTCAGTCTAAGAGCGACGCAGTTCAAAAACTTGCCTATACTCTGGGTAGGAAAGTTAATTTCAGTGAGCTAAGGGCTATATACGGTTTCGAGAATGATACTGATGCTTCTCATATTTTTTATCCTATGATAGATGTTGCAGATATTCTTCGTCCTCAGCTGAGGGAGTTTGAAGGACCCAAACCTTCTGTTATTCCTGTTGGGATAGACCAGGACCCACACCTTAGGTTGGCTAGGGATGTTGCAGCTAGATTTAAGAGTGATTTTGATTTTGCTCCACCTTCTTCTACCTATCATCGGTTGATGCCGGGTTTGACCGGAACGAAAATGTCCAGTAGTAATCCCAAGAGCGCCATCTTTCTTACGGATTCTATAGAAGATGTTGAAAAGAAGGTTAAGAGTTCTGTTACGGGGGGTCGACATACAGTGGAGGAGCAGAGAGAGAAAGGTGGAAAGCCTGACGAATGTATGATATACGATTTGTATGTTTACCACCTCGTCCCAGATGACGAAGAGTTATTGGAGTTGAGAGAAGCCTGTGAATCGGGGGAGGTTATCTGTGGGGAGTGTAAGGAGAAAGCTTTCAAATTTTTGAAAAAATTCCTAAAAAGTCACCAGGAAAAAAGGAAGAAAGCTCGAGAGAAGGTTAAAGAGTTTATTGAAGAGTAATTTTGAAGTAAATTCCTTAGTTATTTATATTCTCTTCAAAACTTTCTATTTGTGCGATGACGAACTTGGCTTTACTGAATTTTTGATGATGTCGATCTTGAGTTCCGAGCACATCTAGTTAGAAGATATTAGAGTCTATTGAAATCAGTAAATAATCGTTTCTATTCCCTTTTTCTCTAGGACTTCTTTTATCTCTGTAAGTTTTTTGTCACTAACTTTCTCTAGCTTTCGATGAGTGGGTCGATCTAGAGTATATAGTTGGACTTCTCTCGGATTTATTTTACTAACTACTTCGATCCAGTTCTCCAAGTCCTCATCGACATTACTAAACTCGCCCTTGAATTTAATTGATTGTATACAAAGTCTATCCACTTTTTTTAAGGCTTCTACTATTTCTCCATATTTGATTTTGAAAGGCCTGTTTATTTCTATGAATTTATCTTCCGATCCTACGTCAAGTTTCATTATTGGAAAATCGATTTTATTGATAGTCTTGAGGATTTCTCTTTCCCCAATTCTACTAGAATTTGAGAGAAGGGCTATTTTTACATTCGAGTACTTATCTCTAACTTTTTTGGTCCTTTCTACTATCTCTGGGAAGTCTGGATGTAATGTTGGTTCACCGTTTCCAGAAAAGGTAATGTAAGAGAGTTCATTGTTTATTTTTCTCAGAGCTTTTTCGAGTTTTTCTTCAACTTCGACTGGTCTTGGAACGTTTTCATGATTATATTCTACTAGTTTTGTTTCAGTTGGCCCATATTGACAGTAAACACAGTCAAAAGAGCAAATTTTTTTTGATTTAGGGGACAGATTCACCCCTAAAGAAGTGCCAAGTCTTCTAGATCTAACTGGGCCATACAGTATATCCTTTTGTAGTGGTATTCTATCCATTTTTCCCCTAATATTATTCCGAAATACTTGCGATTGATTGTTAAGTGTGTTCAAATAATATACATGACTTTTGATATTTTGAATCTGTTTTGTATTTCTTTCAAAAGAATAAGAAATCTTGTGAAGGAAACCTTGAAATATTTCAATCACCTGTTGCTTGTTAAATAATTAAGAGTAGTCAACTATGCATGTTGTTAGAAAATTTGATCCATGGAAAAACAATCTTTGTACGTGTCCTGAAAAATATTCTCTTAATCCATACACCGGCTGTGGACATGGTTGCATTTACTGCTATGCTACGTATATACCAAACTTCTACGATCCTAGGAGAAAGAAGAATTTGGTGAAAAGGTTAGAAAAAGATTTGACTAACATTCCTTCAAATTCAATCATATCAATTTCTAATTCTTCTGATCCGTATACGCCCATAGATAAGAAATATCGGGATATGAGAAGATGTCTCGAAACTTTGGTGGACAATAATCTTAGGATATTGATAGTTACGAAGGGAGATTTGATTCTGAGGGATATAGATTTACTTTTAGAAACCAGTTCTGCTGTTACTATTACCATTACCACTTTGAAGAAAAATTTAAGTAAAAAACTTGAACCAAATGCTCCAACTCCTCAAAGAAGACTTGAAGTTTTGGAAAAATTAAACGAAGAAGGTATTTCTACGGGCCTTCGGTTTGATCCGATATTTCCTATGTTGACCGAAGGAGAGATTGGGGATATTATTAAGAAGGGAAGTGATGTTGGAGTTAATCTCGTAGTCTCATCCACTTTTAAACCCCGTTTTGATTCTTGGAGGAAATATCACGCGACTTTTCCTGAAGTGGCTGAAGATACAAAGCCAATGTATTTTGAGGAAGGAGAAAGATTTGGTAATTCCTGGTATTTATCCAAGATTATTAGGGAGAAGATACTCCTCCAGGTTAAAAAGGAGTGTTTAAAGCGTAATTTACCCTTTGCTACCTGTAGGGAGGGTTTTAATATGAATAGCTCTCCCAGTTGTGACGGTAGTCATCTTTGTTCGTAAACGATTTTTTTGATAAATATTTTCATTGCTAACAAGAAATTACCTATTTGATGAAGAAAGTTTTGATTTTAGTATTTGGTTCTATTGAAGAGGAAAAATCCGTTTTTGAGAGAATTAGAGATGCTATTACTATGGTTTTCTCTATTTCGGTAGAGTATCATTCGAAGGTTGAGGTTCCTGTGAGTGATTTTAATCAGAAAAGAAATCAATATCATTCCTCTAGTTTCTTGAAAGTAGTTGCGGAAGAAACAAGGGAGGGTCTGGGATTGGGAGTTACTGACTTAGATTTGTATTCTGATAATTTGAATTTCGTTTTTGGTCAAGCTTCTCCGATGATTCACTCTGCTGTGATCTCTCTTTATCGGTTACGTCCATCTTTTTACGGAGAGGAGGACAAGACCCTTTTCTTAGAACGTCTGAGAAAAGAAGCAGTACATGAAATCGGTCATGTTTTGGGCCTTTCCCACTGTGATAGTCCGAGCTGTGTCATGTACTTTTCGAATAGTATATTGGAGGTAGATAGAAAAGGGATCGAACTATGTGAACATTGTCGTGAAAGACTGAAGAGTATTTATTGAATAACCCTTTCAATATTTTTTAAGAAGTCGTACTCTAATTGTAGCGAAAAGTTTTTTAGTACACAATATGGAAACTGAGTTGAGAAAATGGACGTAATTACTGGTATAGCACTAATTTCGGCGGGCCTTGCTATAGGTGGCGCTGGCCTAGGTTCTGGGATAGGATTGGGTAAAGCGGGGGAAGGAGCAGCTCATGGAGCTGAGGATAATCCCAAGACTTTTGGTCAACAGCTGGTACTTGCTACTATACCGATGACGCAGGCTATTTATGGTCTTATTGTGGCTATCTTGGTTTTGAAAAATTTTGGAGTGATCTAAGTAACAAGATTAATAAGCAAATTGGGAAAATTCTAGGTGAGAGAAAATGGTTGATGTGGGATTGGAAATTGGACTGGGTATAGCTGCGATAGCTTCAGGTCTTGCCATAGGAGCGTCAGGCCTTGGTTCGGGTGTTGGTCAAGGGATAGTAACTCGAGCCGCTGCTCAGGAAGCTGAAGAGGATCCTGGTTTCTTTGGTAAAGGGTTATTATTGTCAGTATTACCTCAGACTCCCGTAATATTTGGATTAGTGGTAGCTATCTTGATCTTAATAAATTCACAGTTATTTTAAAAATTAAAAATATAATCGGAGGTAGAAAAATATGGTTACGTTAGAAGCAGCCGTTGCAACTATCGGTGCAGGTCTTGCTATAGGCGGTGCCGGTCTAGGTTCTGGAATAGGTCAGGGTATTGCCGCAGCCGCGGCAGCCGGAGCTACAGCTGAGGACCCAGGTTTCTTTGGTAGAGGTTTGGTATTTACAGTGCTTCCAGAAACTCAGGTTATCTACGGCTTGGTTGTTGCCATACTTATCCTAGCTGGTGTAGGAGTGCTCTAACGAGTAGTAGGTCTCTGATTCTAGCGATAACGCTAGATTTTAGGGGCGGCCTATATTTTGGGAAGGTAATGAGTTATGAACGGCTTGCAAAAGATAATTCAACAGATTGAAGAAAAATCTGAGAATAGAAAAGAGGCTATTCTTCAAGAAGCTAGAGAGAAGGCGGAGGAGAAGAAAGAGTCAGCAAAGAAGGAAGCAGAGAGAGAAAAAGAAAAAATAATCGAAAAGGGTAAGAGAGAAGCAGAAATAAGGGGGAGAAGGATTCTAGCTGGAGTTAGACAGGAGAATAGGCAGAAAAAACTGTCCATTAAGGAAGATATCATACAAGAGGTTTGGGAAAAGTCTGAAGATGAACTTTTTAGTCTAAAAGATAATGAAGGGAAATATAGAAATGTTTTGAAGCACTTGATCGAAGAAGGGGGAAAAGCTCTGGACGGGGGAGAACTTATTGTTCGCATTTCCGAAGATGACGATGGAATATTTTCTAAGAAGATTTTAAAAGATATTTCGAAAGAGATTTCAGAAGAAATAGGAGAAAAGACCTCTATTGAGGTTTCCTCCGATCTATCTGGTTCTAAAGGAGGCGTAGTAATAGAAAAGAAACAGGGTAATGTCTCTATAGATAATACTTTCGAAGCTAGGATTAAAAGAATGAAGCAATCTCTCAGACCAAAATTAGCAGAGATATTGTTCGAATAGCAGGTGTCTAAAAATGGCATTCATTATACCGGGAGTTTCCAGAATTGTGGAGTTCCTGATAATATTTTCGATATCTTCAACCGTGATAGCACTTATTCTTGTCGTCCTTTTTCGGATTATCAAAAGGCATGGGGCTTATGCTTATACAAATGCTCGGGTAAGTGCGATGAAGAAATCGCTTTTTAGAAAAGAAAGGATTAACCCACTTTTGAAAAGCAAGGATCTGCAGAACATGTTAAATCTCCTGAAAGATTCTCCTTATTCTGAGTATGTTAGGAAGATAAAGGATCCTACTCCTGAGAAAATTGATGAGGCACTAGACAGACATCTTTACGATTCTTATAGGAAGATTTCTTCTCTGGCTCCTGGAGAACTTAGTGGTATCTACAAAGAAATGAGGAGGATAATGGAAGTTAGGGATATAAAAACTTTGATAGGAGCCAAAATAGCGGGGGTCCCACCAGAGGAAATTGAGGGTAAGTTGATAGGAACTTTACTCTCTGAGGACGCTTATGAACAAGCTCTTGAGGCCGAGAGTTTAGAGGAAGCCGTCTCTGTTTTTAAAGACACTGATTACTGGGATTCTATAAACGAGGGTCTGTCCGAAGTTAGAGAAACTGGGAAGATTCTCTCGCTTTGGAATAAAGTAGAAATAAAATATTGGAAAAATGTTTGGAGAACTATTAGAACTTCCTCCGACAAGTACGCGAGTGTTATAGAGAAATCTGTTGGGATGGAGGTAGACATTCGAAATATCATTACGATTCTTAGATGTAAAGCTGACCGGGTTAATGATGAAGAGATTGGAGAATATATTATACCGATCTACTATAAGCTCAGTCGACAGGATATAGACAAGGCGATAAAATCAGAGGATACAGAAAAGGCCGCAGCTGTGTTTGAAAGTTCTCCTTATGGTAAGGATATTTCAGAGGCTCTTATAGGATACAGGGAGGCCGGCTCAATTTTCGTTTTAGAGAATTCTTTGAAGAAATTATTACTCAAGAAGATAAGGAGTTTGGCTATAAAATACTACAGTGGAGCTGGTCCTTTAACTGGCCTCTTCCATGAGAAGTCTGTTGAGGTTAGCAATCTTAAGACTATAGCTAATGGAATATACGAAGGTTTGGGATCAGAGGAAATAAAGAACAGATTAGTGGCTCCAGAGGTGGGATAAGTGGAAATAGTAAGCATTACTGATTCTCTTACCGCTAGGGGCCTGAAGTTGGCTGGGGTAAATGAAACATTTGTAGCGGATAGCAGAGAAGGGGCCAAGAGGGCGTTCGAGAAAATTTTGGAAATGGATAGTGTTGGCGTAGTTATTATCACTGAACAATTAGCCCAAAAGATAAATAATGAGTTAACTAATTTTAGAGAAAGCAAGGAGAGAGTGACTCCAATAGTAATTGAGATAAGCGGTCGAGAAGGGCCCGTTGAAGAAAGAAGGAAGGTTATAGAAAAACTTGTTAAGCGTGCAGTTGGAGTGAAAGTAGAAAGTTAGGTGTGTGAATATGGGAGAAATAGCTAGAGTATCCGGACCCGTTATTGTGGCAGATGGCATGAGAGGTGCCGAAATGAACGAGATTGTTAGAGTGGGGGCCGAGGGGTTAATAGGAGAAATAATTGAGTTAGAGGGAGATACAGCTACGATTCAGGTTTATGAAGAAACTTCTGGATTAAGACCCGGTGAAAAAGTTGAAAGGACAGGTGAACCCCTTTCCGTTGAGTTGGGACCCGGGCTTATTGGGACTGTTTATGACGGGATTCAGAGGCCACTTTCAAAGATTCAGGATAAAGTGGGGAGTTTCATAGAAAGGGGTGTCAAAACAGATTCTTTGCCAAAGGACAAGAAATGGCATTTTACACCCGCAAAGGAAAATGAGGGGAAAACTGTTGGAGTGGGTGACGTAGTAGGGGTGGTAGAAGAAACTAGTATGGTAGACCATAAGATTATGGTTCCGCCCGGTATCGAAGGTGAACTTGTCAAGATTGTCGAAGAAGGGGATTATAAGATTAATGATACGGTAGCTGTTATCTCGACCGAGGATGGAGAAAAAGAATTGGATATGGTTCAGGAGTGGCCTGTCAGAAAACCTCGTCCTTATGGTGATAAACTAGCTCCAAAAATACCGCTTATTACAGGTCAAAGGGTTGTGGACTCGTTCTTCCCCGTTGCGAAGGGTGGAACTGCGGCTATCCCCGGTGGGTTTGGAACGGGTAAAACGGTTATGCTTCACCAGATGGCCAAATGGTCTGACACTCAGATAGTTGTCTATATTGGTTGTGGAGAGAGAGGTAACGAGATGACCGATGTGCTTCTTCACTTCCCTCAGCTTGAAGATCCGAGAACTGGAAAGCCCCTTATGGATAGGACGGCTTTGATAGCTAATACCTCTAATATGCCTGTTGCTGCGAGAGAAGCTAGTATCTATACTGGCATGACGATTGCAGAGTACTTTAGAGATATGGGCTATGATGTTGCTCTTATGGCAGATTCGACTTCTAGATGGGCGGAAGCTTTGAGGGAGATTTCAGGACGGCTTGAAGAAATGCCCAGTGAGGAGGGTTATCCAGCTTATTTAGCTTCACGTTTATCCGAATTTTATGAGAGAGCAGGGAGGGTAACTGTTGCGGGCAACAAAGATGAGAAGGGTTCCGTAACTGTAACTGGTGCTGTTTCTCCTCCTGGAGGAGACTTTTCTGAACCGGTCACTCAAAACACTCTTAGAATAATAAAGACTTTCTGGGCTCTTGACTCCGATTTGGCGGATAAAAGGCACTTTCCTGCTATAAACTGGCTTACAAGTTACTCAGGTTACGTTGAAAGAATTGAGAATTGGTGGATTGAGGAAGTCGGAGAGAATTGGAAGCAATATCGGGATAAGGCGGTATCAATCCTCCAAAAAGAAGATGAGTTAAGGGAAATAGTTCAGTTAGTCGGGCCCGATGCCCTTCCTGAGCGTGATAGAGCCATTTTGGAGGCTGCGAGTGTTATAAGAGAGGATTACTTGCAGCAAAATGCTCTGCACGAAGTCGATACTTATTGCTCTCCCGAGAAGCAATTGAGAATGTTTGAAATTACGCTTAAATTTTATGATAAAGTTGTAAGTGCGGTGGAAGAAGGTGCTCCTGTAGATCAGGTAACGAGGCTTCCAGTTAGGGGGAAGATAGCAAGAATGAAGACTACTCCTGAGGACCAATTTAAAGATGAGGCAAAGAAGATCGAGCAAGAGATAGACTCTCAAATAGAGAGCGTGCTGAAGGGTCGAGAGGTGGACTCTGAAATTGGGGGATCTTCGGAGAGTGAATAAAGATGGTTACTACTGAAAAAATAAGAGAATACAAAACTGTGACCGGAATCTCGGGCCCCCTTATGGTTGTAGAAGGGGTCGAAGGCGTCGGTTACGATGAGATAGTTGAGATAGAGACACCCGATGGAGAAGAGAAAAGGGGTCAGGTTCTGGATGCACAGAGAGATAAAGCAGTTGTTCAAGTTTTTGAAGGTACCAGTGGGCTTGATGCTTCGGAGACGAAGGTGAGGTTTACTGGATCGACTATGAAATTACCAGTTTCTATGGACCTGATGGGCAGAGTTTTCAGTGGAAGAGGTGAACCAATTGATGGTGGTCCTGAAGTTATTCCCGAGGAAGAGAGGAATATATACGGATCTCCAATTAATCCTACTGCTCGTGACTATCCTACTGACTTCATTCAAACAGGCATATCTGCGATTGATGGGATGAACACTCTGGTTAGAGGACAAAAGCTCCCAATATTCTCCGTTTCTGGCCTTCCGCACAACGAAATCGCAGCGCAGATTGCTAGGCAGGCGAGGATAATTGGCGAAGAGGAGGACTTCGCAGTTGTATTCTGTGCTATGGGGATAACTCAAGAAGAAGCTTCTTTCTTCAGAGAAGACTTCGAAGAGACCGGGGCTTTTGAAAGGGTTTCGATGTTTCTCAATCTTGCGGATGACCCGGCTATCGAAAGGATTGTTACTCCCAGAATAGCCCTTACCGCTGCAGAGTATTTCGCGTTTACCCAGGGAATGCATGTGCTGGTTATACTTACAAACATGACTAATTATGGAGAGGCTCTTAGGGAAGTTGCTGCTGCTAGAGAGGAGGTTCCAAGCAGGCGAGGATATCCGGGATACCTGTATACGGATCTTGCTTCTATTTACGAAAGAGCTGGTAGGATACGAGGTAAAGAAGGCTCAGTTACACAGATTCCGATTCTAACTATGCCAAGCGATGATATTACCCATCCAATTCCGGATCTTACAGGATACATTACTGAGGGCCAGTTGGTTATGGAGCGTGAACTAAACCGTAAAGGTATATATCCTCCGATGAACGTGCTTCCATCCCTTTCGAGATTGATGAAGGATGGAATTGGTGCAGGCAAGACGAGGGAGGATCATATGGATGTATCAAACCAACTTTATTCTGCGTATGCTGAGGGTAGAGATGTTCGCTCTTTGGTTGAGGTAGTAGGTGAAGAAGCTCTTTCCGAGAGAGATCGAAGATATCTAAGATTCTCGGATAAGTTCGAGAACAGTTTCATTAATCAGGGTAGGGACGAAAACAGGGACTTGGAGCAAACTCTCGATCTTGGATGGGAGCTTTTGTCAGAGTTGCCCGAGGACGAGCTAAAGAGAGTTGAAACCGAGTACATAGAGAAATATCATCCCGATCACAAAGAGGCGTAAGGATAATGGGGGCTACAGCCGAAAACATCCAGCCCACAAGAGGAGAACTTCTAAAGCTAAAAAGACGGATAGATTTGGCCAAGAGGGGTCATGAGCTACTTAGAGAAAAAAGAGATGCTTTGGTTACCGAGTTCTTTGACAATATCGATCTTTTGAAGGGTAAGAGGAAGAAAGTAGAGGAGATAATGGGAGAAGCCTTCGAAAAGTTAGTCTCTGCCAAAGTTGTAATGGGATCTCTGGAACTCAAGAGGGCTGCTGAAGCATCTACGGCCGAACAGGACGTGGAGATCGCTTCCAGAAATATAATGGGTGTAAATGTACCCGTTCTTGAGTTGGGAGATGTTAGAAGGAAGAATATAGAAAGAGGTTACAGTCTCCAGGATACATCTTCTGAATTGGATGAAGCTTCCAGCAAGTTTGAAGAAGCTCTTGAGGTAATTTTAGAATTGGCTGAGGCTGAAGAGACCGTGAAATTGTTAGCTAAGGAGATAGAGAAAACAAAGCGAAGGGTAAACTCCTTAGAGCATGTTTTGATTCCTCGACTCGAAGAGAGTAGAGATTACATAGAAATGAGATTAGAAGAACAGGAAAGAGAGAATTACTTCAGACTTAAAAGAGTAAAAGAGAAGATTCGAAGTTAAGACTTTTCTAGCCGCATTGAGATATGCTTTAAAGGAAGCATAATGGACAAAGATGGATTTTTGAAAAAACAGATTCAGAACCTTAACCGTCATTTACCCAAGGGTAGAGCTACCTTGGCAGATCTTTTAGATCGGGATAAACCTCAGATAGAAAATAGAGATGGTTCTACTCATCGTTTCAAAAGAAAGGAATTAGAATTTTTAGCTGATCTCATTCCTAAGGAGGAATATCGGCGTCTGAGACTGCCTATTATAATAAGAGTTTCACCCGAGCTTGGTCGTGGTGCTGCAAAAATAACGGGTAAGATCGAGAAGGAGATTTTTAAGAAGATCTTAGAAAAGGATGAAGAATTAGATGAGGGTGAACTTTTGGTATATCGGCCAGAAGTGAGAAAGATTAGACAAAAATTACCTACGACTACTCAATATGCTTTTCTTATATCCTCCAAAAGAGGTGACACTATTTGAAAGAAATTTTAAAATCCGAAAACGATGAAGAAAGGATTACTCTTTATTTTGTAGGTGTCTCGATAAGCTATGTTGCTATGGTCGGGGGTTTGATAGTCTTTATCATGCTATTAATAGATATTCCTTTACTTGTTTTAGGTTCCGTTCTCAATGCTTACCTTTCCTCGGCTCTCGGCTTTCTCTTAACCTTCTTGCACAAACCTCTTACAGAAACAGGATTTAGAAAATTCTTTATTTTTGGAAGTGTTTTTTTCCTTCTCGTATCGATTTTGATGCTCTTTAATTACATGGGATTTTAACTGTAGTTTGGATATAGGATCTGAAAGGGGTCAGGAGGTTTTCTAGGCTTCCGTGAGGTTTCTCTTTACTCTGAATGGCGAGAATTTGTTTCCTTCACCTTTGTAGAATTTGTCGAAGAATTCAACGTAGTGAAGCCTTAATGAATGAACGAATGAGCTGATTAAGTTTATTAAAAGACTGAATATTTGTGTTCCGAGGAAGAGTATTACTCCAAAGATGATTCCTATTACGGGGACCGGCCAGATCATGTTTACAATTGCGTTGAATGTCAGAGCTAACGAGCTTGTTACCAGTGCCAGAGCCAAAATTCGGGTGTAGGACATTATATTTCCGAGCATACTGAACATTTCCATTATTCCCATTGGCCCCTCGCCCGCAAGTAGCATGAGGAGTGCTATTCCTGAGGCAATTCCTCCTACTACAACTACTGGGAAACTGAAGGTTATCCAGCCGAAGCCGTGACATACCATTATAGAGGCTCCAGGTATCAATAGTAACCAGGAAAGGCCATCGCCCACCGCTTCTTTCCATTTCTGTTGCTGAATTTTTTCCCAGAATCCAATTATAACTCCTAGGTATTCATGGAATATTCCAATGAATATCGAAATCAATAGCAGAGGCATCGGGTCTTTTACTGGATTGTATATGGCTATGTCTCCGAGGCCCAGATATGTAGTAAGGTCTCCAAAGTAACTGCCTGTGATTATTCCCGTTCCAATAGTTGCGATTGATCCGAGTATTAGTATTATCGAGAAATCTTTAATTGTCTTATTTTTTCTACCGAGTCCTCTAAGGAGTGGTATTGATATTGCGAGAGTTAGAGCACCATATGCCACGTCTGTGAGCATGAGTCCGAAGAATATTATATAGGTGATCGCAAGAAGTGGTGTTGGGTCTATTTCCCCTTTTCCTGGTGGCCCAAAAAGCTCAGTTAATACTTCGAAATGTTTGAATATGGATGAATTTTGAAGGAGAGTAGGTGGTTCTTTATCGGGGTTTTTGGGATTCGAAATTTTAGTGTAACCGGTTCCATCTGATGCTTCCGTGACTATTTTTTCTATCTCCTCGGTCTCCTTTTTTGGGATCCATCCTTGAATGATCGTGACGGTTTCGGTTTTACAAAATTTGTTAACGACTCCTGCTCGCTCTTTTTCTATATTCAAAATTTCTCTTGTTATTAGGAGGTCTTTCTTGTGTTTTTGAGAAAATTCCCTAAGTTCTTGCAGACAATTCTCTTTTTCTTCTTTTTTCTCCTGGAGATTCTTTTCCAATTCTTCTTTAACTTGTTCGGGTTTTCCCCTTTGTCTTGGTAACTTTAGTCCTTCAAAATCATACAAACTGAGGAGTTCCGAGACTTTTTCCTTGTATTCAGCCAGTGTCCAAATACAAGCTATTCTTTTTTCTTCGTCTATTTCCCTATCTAAGAGAACTGCTTTCCCGTCAGTTTTTTCAATGATTTCGTCTTTTAGTTTCGCTAATTTTTCTTTTGATATAATCCCAAAATTGGAGAATACGAATTCAGAAGGTTCAAAAATATCCAAACTCTCATAGTCAAATTTTTCTAGAAGTTTTACGCTACGAATTTCTTCTCTTATTTCTGCGATACTATTATTTAGGGAGTCTAATTTTTCGTCTAACTTATTTATTTTGGAAACGATTTTCTCTACTATTTCTTCCCCGTGTTCGATAACCTCTTCTCTCGATTTTATTCCGACTTTCTCTTTTTCTATTTCTTTCGGTCTGAGGAAGCTGTTCATTAAGCTTTTAATTTTCTTTGTGGGTGAAGTGCTAGGGGAAGGGAGTTTTTTGAAAGTGTCTAACGCCCTGTTTATCTCCATGGTTAAACTCGTTACTTTTCCTAAAGCTGCAGGTGATGATTCTCTTTCTATATCTGTTTCTTTGGCTAATTTCTCATTGATTGACTCTAATTGAACGTTACCTTTTTCATGAATAGACCTAACAATCTTCTCTCTCTTTTCTAACGGAGCGATTATATACAACTCCGCCATTTCTGCTGGCTTTAGCATGTTTATTCCTCTGTTACTTTTTTAATCACAAAATCGATTGCTTCAGGAATGTTTTTTCTTGATTCTTTTTCTAATTTAGAAAGTTCTTCCCCGGCTTTTTTTCTTATTTCTTCTGCTTTTTCCTCAGCGGATTTTTCTTTCTTTTTCTTTATTTCTTCAACTTTCTCTTTTGCTTCTTCCTTTGCTTTTTTCTTTATTTCTTCGGCTTCTTCCTTTGCTTCTTTGATTATAATTTTGGATCTTTTCTCAGCTTTTCTGAGGTCTTCCTCTGCCCTTTTTTCAGCTTCTCTAATTTTCCCTATGTCTTTGGAAACCAATTTTTTGCCTCCTCTCTTCTCTCTTTATATCTTCCAAATAAGTTTTCTTTTTACTTTTTTAACCTTTCTTCTAAAATTTGGGTTAATTTGAAAAGATTATTTTGATACTTATTTCGCTACTAGCTTTTTCCCGTATGTTATCCTCGAGAGTTGTTTTTAGTTTTGTTTTTCGATATTGTAAGGTACTAGTCTGACTGCTAAATGGATAGAATCAAGTTTTTTGAATAAATGCGTTAATTTTTAGTATTTGAATTAGTTATATTAGCTAAGCTTATCATATTTTGCAAGTCCAATATAAATCAGTAAAAGATAAGGTTTTGTGGAGGTGAAACTTTGGATAATTCCCCTAAAATCGTCCTTACTGCCGATGAAACCATGATGAGTAAGTATCGGGGTGGGATTTTCATGGGATTTTCTACTTGTATGCCCCAAGGCATTATCCCTGACTGGCTGTATTTCAGAGTTTTTTCTCCTCCCGTTGATAGAGAGAACAAAAGGGCAATGTATTGCGATTTGGGCCTTAGAATGATGGAAGCTTCCTTATTGGAAAATGGATTTACGAGAGAGGATGTAGCAGTAGTTCACCCTCATGATTTAGATGATATGGTAGGAGACGAAACGGAGATTGTAGCTATAGGTGGCCACGATCTTTTGGGTATTAATCCACCCACTTCTGAATTCGTCGAGCTGGCTTCTACGGGACCTCCTTACAATAGAATAAAATTTCTGGAACTTTTGGATAAATCCAATTCTAAGGATGTCAATGTGGTTATAGGTGGGAAAAGTGCTTGGCAAGTAGCAAATGAGAGAATTATGGATGAATTGGGAATAGATTATGTTCATCTAGGTGAGGGTGAAAAAACAGTACCACGAATGTTCAGAAGTATTTTGGAGGGTGGAAATGTTCCAAGGATATTAGAAGGTGAGGAAATCTCTGTTGAAGAAATCCCTAATATAAGGGGAGGGGTTATCCATGGGCTTGTAGAGATAATGAGAGGATGCGGAAGAGGATGCCAATTCTGTACTCCTAATATGCAAACTTTGAGACACAAACCTATAGATAAAATTTTGAAAGATGTGAAAGTCAATATTAAGGCGGGGGAGAACAAACCACTTCTTCATAGCGAGGATATCTTGCGTTATGGAGCTAAGAATATAGAAACAAATGATGAAAAAGTTATAGAACTTTTTGAGAGAGTGGCGTCTATCGAAGAGGTTACCGCAATGACCTCTAGCCATGTAGCTCTCGCTACGGTCTATCATAACCCTGATTTAGTAGAGAAGGTTTCTGAAATTGCAATGTCTTTGCCTGAACAAAAATGGATAGGAGCTCAAATCGGTATTGAAACTGGCAGTCCCCGTTTGATGAAAAAGTATATGCGTGGAAAGACACTTCCATCTCCACCCGAAAAATGGCCAGAAATAGTCGAACAGGGTCTTGGGATTTTGGAAGATAATGGTTGGGTTGCTGCATGTACTCTGATGAACGGTCTTCCTGGAGAAACCCGAGATGATGTAATTAAGACTTTGGAGCTTTTAGATGATCTGAAGAACAAAAACTTCTTGATTGTACCATTGAGTTTTGTTTCTATGGAAGGATCATATCTTTCTGAAGAGAAGTCCTTCCGGGTTAAGGATATGCTTTCCGAACATTGGCAGGTTCTAGGTTGGTGTATGGATCACAATGCAAAAATTGCTCGGAAGTTGAAGGATAACTACAACAAAGGTAATCGTATTTATAGTTGGCTTTTCGATCTTTTGATAGAATATTTGATAAAAGGTGCGGAAAAGTATTCCAGGGGCATGAAAGAAGGGAATCCACCGAGGGATTACAGTAAGATACAAAAGAATTATACTGTTCCCGAGGTTCTAAGAAAAGATAGGTCTTAGCTTTAATTTGTGAACAGTTTTTACTCTTAACGTTTCTTTAAATAATTGGATATTATGAATTTCTCTGAAAAAGGTCCAAGGCCTAGATTCGGCGAAAGGGACCTCTGGAGGGCGTTAGAGTTTATAGAAAAAGAGGGAGAGTTGGGAAGAAAAAGACTTTCAGATAAGCTTGGTTTGGGGGAAGGATCTACTAGAACAATACTGGAACAGCTAAAGAATAGAGGATTGATAAAGTCTACTTCGACGGGACATTCTCTCACGAAAAAGGGCAAGAAAGAGTTGGATAGAAAGTCGGAAAAGTGTCTTTTTCTGGATGCTGGTGATCTTACTGTTGGGGAGAGGGATGCCGCAGTTTTGGTACGTGCTGCTGCTACTTCGGTGAGATGGGGAATCGAGCAAAGAGATGAGGCGATAAA
The DNA here is from genome assembly GCA_964384105.1 of Hadarchaeota archaeon (SeqCode). Taxonomy (GTDB): domain Archaea; phylum Hadarchaeota; class Hadarchaeia; order Hadarchaeales; family JAGGTB01; genus CAYLJV01. The sequence goes on from CAYLJV010000001.1 coordinate 122,113, forward strand.
GGTAGGGGCAGAAGGTGCCACCATCTTGGTATATAAAGACGGGAGTCTTGGTACGCCGGGATTGGATATGGAGGTTGATGAAACTGTTGAAAAGGAATTGTTAGATTATGTTCATCCTGAAGAAGGTGATGTGATAGTTATCGGCACCTCTGAGGAAAAGAGTATGGCTAAGATGGGAGCTCTAGCAGCAGCCGAGGCACTCGAATCCGAATCTTCTACCAAGAGGCCTTCTCGTAGCTAAATTTTATGTTATCTTCGTCTTTGAGTTCGTAACTATCTATTCCAGTTTGTAAAATTTCCCATTTTCTATTTTCTCGATCCAATCTATATACTATCCAATATTCTCCTGCCGACTCATTTTCATGTAAACTATTTATCTCAGTTACGTACATTCCCATTCCTGGGTAGTTTATGGTTTCGACAGTTGCTATCCTCTGAAGGGCGTCTATAGCTGTAGCCCCTCTGGTAAGGTGAACTGTATATCTGTTCTGGTTGTCCTCTGTTTCTATCGTTACTCCTGCGTTTACAATTGTCCAATCTAGTTGATTCACTCTATTTTGCAGGGAGTCTACCTGTACTGCGGTATAAATAAGACCTAGTCCCAAGAAAATTACTATGATTACGAGTATCTTCGTTTCTTTGTTCAATTTTTTTATTTCCACTCCCTTATTCTTTCCGCTTCTCTCGTTGCTACGGGAACTCTAACTTTGACTCTGTTCATCATTTTTCCTAGACCCACTAATGGAGGTACGAAGATGAGGGAACCTAAATGATAGAGTGTGAATGGTATTTGTGCTATGTAAACTTCGTAGAGTGCGGTTAAAGTGATTGGTCGCCATAGCGCCCAGGTTCCGAACGCGGTAAATACGTCAAAAAATACTATTGCAATTGCTGCAGTGAAGGTTGCCTCGACGGCGAGATTGGAGAACTTATCGAAAAACGAAAAATCCTTTTTCATACCTATGATCCAACAAATCAGGAATCCCGGCCAGGTAAACAGATAAATCGTTCTAAAACCCCAAAAAATCACATCTATTGAGAATACACTTGCTAGTGCCAAGAATCCGAAATACCGATTTATCTTGGACCATCTCCTGCTACTACCTGTGTAGAGAGAAAAGGCACCTATGATAACCAATGTTGGAGTTATGAGTTCGATATTTGGTATCGTAATACCTGATAGATAAAGGAGTTTGCTTACAGCGATTAGGGAAATACCGATTATAACAAATATTTTGAATCTTTTGGCTAGTATCTCATCAGGGTTTTTTCCCCTCCAGAGCTTTCTAGTCAACCAGAACCTAAACTCGTTAAGTTGTCGTTTTACGTTCATTGAATCCTGGATATATTATCCAGGTTAAAATTTAAAAATTATTTGACCCAGTGTTTGGTCTTCCTATCTTCGGGCCGTTCTATTAAAGAGCCAAACACCTAAGAAATAGAGTCCTATCGCAAAAATTGCCAGTATAAGGAGATTTTGTGCTATTCCCCCTATTCCTGAGCCAAGTAGCATTACTCTTCTTATTGCGTTGTTTGCGTAAGATAATGGGTAGAGATATGCGATGTACTGGACCAGATTTGGCATGGCTGAGATCGGGAAGAAAACACCGCTTACAAACATAGCCGGTAAGATGACCATCATCGATATTTCAGAGTAAGTGGTTTCGTTTTCAGCGATCGCAGATAAAACTAGTCCTATACCTACGGAAGCAATTGTCATTAACAATACTATTATTCCTACTAAGGCCCAAGAGCCGTTCATTGCGACTCCGAAAAGGAGAGAGATAAAAAGGATTATAATCACGGATCTGATTAGTTGAGTCGCTATCGCAAATGTTGTTTTCCCTGCGATTATGTCATTTGCACTTGCGGGTGTCATGGCCAACCTATCAAGAGTACCTTCTTCTTTCTCCCCCGCTAATGCTCTTCCGGTTCCTTGAGCAGCTCCGAAGAAAATCGTCAGCACGATTATTGCTGGAGCCAAGAAATCGATATAGTCGAGGTCGCCGTATTGCTCTGAGGCCTTGACTGGGGGTAGGCCTCCCTGAAGTCTATCTGCAATGTTTTTTACCCCCTCCATAACCGAAGCTCTCACCTGCTGGCTTTTAGTGGGGTCTACCAGTACGGATATTTTTCCACTTTCCAAATTTTTGATAGAAAAGCTTTCGGGCACATAGACTACCGCGTCGTATTCTCCTTTTTCCATCAGTTCTTTTGCTTCTATTAGTCCTAATTCCGAGTTGACATGTACTTCAAAAAGATCTGAATTTTCCCCCGAGGAGATCATAGCATTTTGAAACGCAATTGTGTCGGTGGCATTTTGGTTTTCTGTCACTACTAATGTATCGATTCCTGAGACTTGACCACTGAAACCTACTCCAAAGAAAAATATCATCATCATTGGAAAAAGAAAAAGAGCGATAACCCGACCTCGAGTTCTTAGTAGGTCCAGCGCATCTTTTTTGAATATCTTTTTGACTCTTCTAATATCCATTAGTTATCACCGGTCACATGAATGAAGACGTCTTCAAGAGTAGGTTCCAAGACTTCTACTCCTCGAACATCTATCTTTTTCTTAGAGAGAAGCTGTGGTATCTCATAGAGAGCTTTGCTTCGATTGGCTGTGGCTATCTTTAACCCACCTTCTAATTTCTCGATTTTTTGGACTAGTTTGTGATTCCGAAGTATTTCTGTTGATTTTTTTTCTGAGTTGGTGGGTATCAAGACTTTTATAATATCTCCGCCCCCTATCAGACGTTTAAGATTCTTTGCAGTGTCTATTTCCATTAATTTTCCCTTGTGCATTATTCCGATTCTATCTGATAGGGTGTCAGCCTCTTCCATTATGTGTGTATTAATGAAGATAGTGACACCTTCTTCGTTTAAGTCCTCTATTAGATTCCAGAGTCTTCTTCTCGTTTGTGGGTCTAGGCCAGTAGTGGGTTCGTCTAGGATCAATAGTTTTGGATGATGTATCAGTCCGGATGCTAAAGATAATCTTTGTTTCATTCCTCCTGAGAATCCTTTTACTAGACTATCCTTCCTATCCTCGAGATTTACTAGGTCAAGAAGGTCTTCTATTCTTTCTTTGGTTATTTCTTCAGGAACTCCGTATAGGGCGCCCATCATTTCAAGTGTTTCCTTTGCTGTCAGTTTTTCGTATAGTGACTTTTTTTGAGGGACTATACCAACTAGTTTTCTTACTTCCCCCGGGTCTTTTTTTATATCGTAACCATCGAGTTCAACACTGCCTTTGGTTGGAGATTCGAGGGTAGTTATTATTCTTACGAGAGTGGTCTTTCCTGCTCCGTTGGGGCCTAAAAGGCTGAATATTTCACCTCTTTTGACGTCGAAGTTTATATTGTCGATTGCAGTGATCTTCTCTCCACGAGTTGAGTATATTTTAACTAAATTTCTAATTTTCAAAATATGGTCATTTTTCTTTTTTTTATCCATCTTCGAGACCCCCTCATTACTAAGCTATTAGATCAGAATTTCTTATCGAATTTCTTTTTTCAACATTTCCAATAATTCAATAGCTTTTTCTTTTCCAAAGAAATTCTTGTAGACATTTAATGCTCCGAAAATCATCTTTTGGGACTTTTCTTCCATTTCTTCTATGCTATTTTTTAGCTCCTCTAGTTTCTCTTCTCCTTTCTCGGTGAGTTCAAAGTATTTCCTGTCTTTTGGTTTCTTCTCAGTTTTCCTGATGTAACCTTTTTTTTCAAGTCTTTCAAGTGTACCATATATTGTTCCGTAGCTTGGTTCCCAGTGCCCCCCTGATATTTTTTCTATTCTTTTTAGTATTTCGTAGCCGTATGTGGGTTTCTTGTTCATCATTCGGAGGATCATATATTTCGGAAATATTTTTGGATTTTTCTTTTCCATTTTTTACCGATATCATATAACTGAAAGCTTTTAATAATGTTACGGATTGTAATATTACGTCTTGTAATAAAGCTTAATAGTCAATCTTGCTAGGAATAAATGATTAATATGATGGAAACACTGGCCAGGGCTTCTGAAAAGCGGCCGAAGGTAGTTGTGTTAGTGGTAGCCCTCGTTACCATTGCCATGATTTATGGTGCCTCCAATTTGACAATGTCTACCGAAACCGAAGCCTTTCTTCCAGAGGATTATACTTCGGTTAGAGTGACCAACATTCTTGAGAATAGAGGAGAAGATTCTATCAACGAGATATTGCTAGTGGAGGGCGGAGATCTGACTAGTGCAGACTCTTTCCGGTTATTGTTTGAATTGCAGCAAAGTCTTTTGCAAGATCCCTCTTTTGAAAATTACATTAGTAGAATACAATCCTATCCCAGCTATCTTGTTCCAAACATTGAAGAACAAGTTGATAATTGGAGATCGCTATCGGATTCTCAACTTGAGGCAGTGATAGATCAGCTTATACAGAGATCTGAGATCAAACAACAGATAAATGCTTTCCTCTCCGAAAATCGGGATGCTACTCTAATTGTTTTATCCTTAAATGGGCAGTTGCCTTTGTCGGAACTATACGAGGGAACAGAAGAACTTCGCGATTTTTCTGAGCAGTTTAACAAAAACAATGAAGCCCTAAAATCGGGGGTTACGGGCTCCATAAGTATGGAATTGGATACCCAGGGGATGATGAATAGAGATAATCAGATTTTGATTCCTGCCGCTATTGTATTGATAATCATAATTCTATATTTTGCTTTCAGACGTTTTTCTGATGTTGGTCTTCCCTTCCTTGTGCTTGGTTTAGGGGCAATTTGGATGGTTGGTGCGATGGGCTATCTCGGGATTTCTTTTAATATGATCTACGTAGCACTTGTTCCGATTATTTTGGGTGTTGGTATTGATTATACCATTCACATGTTGAACCGTTATTACGAAGAAAGGGGTAAGGGTATAGCCGTTGAGAAGTCTGCGTTAACATCAGTGAGAAATGTCGGTGTTGCAATTCTTTTGACCGCAGTTACTACGATTATAGGATTTTCTTCTTTCGGAATTTCCGACATGCCACCTATCAGAGATTTTGGTTTTCTTGCTGCTGGTGGGGTCTTTTTCATTTTCATTCTTGCCATGACTCTACTTCCCTCGCTCTTGGTTCTTAGAGACCGAGGGGGAGAGGAGGAAATAAGAGATAGGGGAGAGCGAAGAGAGGATAAAGTAGGAAAAGCTCTCTCTAAGTTGGAGATGGGGGTCCAAAGCCATGGAAAATCAATATTGGTCATCGCAGGTGTTGTTACTGTTTTGGCTGTAGTTCCTGCTCTTGGTGTTACGACTACGATGTCCTTTGACATGTTCCTTCCAAGTGGTATAGACTCGGTGGAGACCATGAATAAAGTTGAAACTTACTTTGGTGGACAGGGTGGGTTCAGTGAGGATTATGTTCTTGTTCAAGGTGACGTGACTTCACCTCAATCCCTCGAGGAGATGTATAGCTTGCAGAATTCTGTGTTGTCGGATCCCGAGAGTGAGGGCTTGATTATTAGGTCTTCTAGTCTTGCAGATTTGATTCTTTATTCAACCGGAGGCGATATGCCGCAGACGAAAGAACAGGTGGAAATGATTTTGGCTAGTCTGAGAGCAGAGAGGCCTGAACAACTTGATCGGTTTTTGATTACGGAAGACAAAGCGGTAGTTCGATTTTCTATGAGTGCGGAAACTGACAAAGAGATGGAGGAGGCAACCAATATAATCAGGGCTCACGTGAGGCAGTTATCGGGGCAACAGACAGAGTTAGATTACACTCTTGATGGTGAGCCGGCCGTTGGAGGTCCTCCTGCTATTATATCGGATATTATGGGTAGCATAGAGCCGAGTATGAGAAACTCTATTCTCTTGGCGATAATACTGGTGGTCGTAGTTTTGTCTTTGGTATTTAGGTCAATTTTTGTGGGAATAGTTGGGGCTATACCCGTTTCTATAGCTCTCGTCTGGGAGCTGGGAACCCTTGGTTGTTTGGGTTGGTCCTTGGATGTTATGAATATGATGGTCTCAGCCTTGGCCATAGGTATTGGAGTTGATTTTGCGATTCATATAACGCATAGATTCCAAGAGGAGTGGAAAAATAATGGTAAATCTCCTGAAGAGGCTATTTCTATAACGATCCAGAGCGTTGGTCGTGCAATAACGGCGGCGGCCGCTACTACTATCGGTGTATTTGTTGTTCTCTCACTCTCCAGAATGCCGCCTATAGCGAGGTTTGGTCAGATATCGGCGCTGGTGATATTCTTCTCTCTAGTTGGTGCTCTATTGATTTTGCCATCAGCTCTACTAGCTTATGCTAGGTGGAAGGGAGAATAGTATCCGAGTCGGTAATATTTCAGGGATTTTGGGTTTTTTTCGGAGCTTGGGGTATATAAATAGATAATAGACGTGAGGTCTATTTGTGAATATAGACTTTTTACATGTTTTGGTTGATTCGAACAAGAGGCTCTGATTAGTCAATTCCCCGAAGAAGACGGCTTAATCGAATTACTTCTTGAGTTTCTCCAACTAGTACTACTCGATCTCCCTTTTTAAATGAGGTATGGCCTCTAGGAGGTATGAGTTTACCATCTCTAGTTATCATGGCTACTGTACAAAGTTCAGGTATTTTGAGTTCTTCTATGGTTTTGCCGATAGCATTGGAATGGTCTGTTACTGTAACTTCGAGCACTTCAGCTTTATTTCCTCCAAGTGTTAAGATACCGTATATTTCGGGTCCTGTCAAAGCCTTTTCGAATAAACCAGCTGAAGCATTAATAGAACTTATCGCTGCATCTGCCCCCAGGTCTTGGAACATTTTTGCATGATCGCTTTTGTTTACTCTTGCAACTACTCGAGGAATTCCAAAGTTTTTGGCGATTTTACAGGCCATTAAATTAACCTCATCATCGCCCGCCAATGCCGCAAGCGCATCGACTTTTTTTCCACCGGCTTTTTCAACGTCGTCCATGTCGGAACCGCTTCCATGGATAACGGGGCAGTCCAACTTTTTAGTCAATTCAAAAACTCTGTCTTCGTCTATCTCTATGATTGTTGGTTCGTGTCCAGTATTTAGTAGCCTATTCGCTACTTGAACTCCTGTTCTTCCGCCGCCCACTATAACAATCTGCATTCTATCCTGAGTTGGCTTTAACGTTTTAATATATTTAACTTTTTCTTAATTATAGGGATTCTTTTTACTAATTTATCATTTTATTTATAAATTAAATTACATATTAAATAATAAAAGAAATTGGGGTGATGGAAAAATTGTTTAAACATTCCATAGACACTTTTAAGGGTATGGGCTCAAGAATTGATGAAATTGATAGGCGTATACTGTACAGGCTAGTACAGGACTCGCGGAATACTTCTACTCCAGAGATTGCTGAAGAAGTAAATGTTTCTCCTGGGACTATTAGAAACAGAATAAATCAACTTGAAGATGAGGGAATAATTCTTGGTTACCATGCAAACATCAATTACGAAAAAGTAGGCAATAGGTTGGTTAATCTCTTTAAGTGCTCTTCTTCGGTTAGAAATAGGCAGAAACTTGTGAAAAAAGTTCTGCAAGTTCCAGGTGTAATCGGTGTTAGTGAGATAATGTCTGGAGATGAGGATCTTCATATAAAGGCTGTTGCTGAAAGTACTGAAGATATAAGGAGAATTGCTAATGATTTGATAGAGCTTAACATAGAAATCACGGATGAAGATTTGGTCTTGAGAGAATACTTTCATCCTTATCACAAGTTTGGGCCTAAAGGAAAGAAAATAGAATCTATGGTTGATTTTAGGAGAATCACTGGAGGGGCGGAGACCGCCAATTTTACAGTTCCTGAAGGGGTTCCAGTCGAAGGAAAAACGGTCAAAGAGATAAATGATATGGGTCTTTTGGATAGGAATGCCTTACTTTTGGCCGTAGAAAGAGAAGATAAGACTATTACCCCAAAGGGAAATACGACAATTAAAACTGGTGATATTGTAACTATCTTTTCTCCTACAGGTATTGCCAAGGAAACTCTCAGAGCATTTACTACCCTAGAAAAGAATAGATGACCGACTGGTCTATTATCGATAAATTTTATCTTCCTATTTTGTAGAGTGTAGGTGGGATATAATTTTGAATGTTACTACTACGAACTCTATAGAGGGTAAGAAAATTCGGAAGTATCTAGGCGTTGTTTCTGGCGCGGCGATTATGGGTGCGAATATTATGTGAGATTTCTTAGCGGATATAAGAGATGTTGTTGCTGGAAGGTCTGGACAATACGAGAAGGAGAGAGGGGGTAGGCCTTGAGAGACCTCGAAGCAGGAGCCGAGGAATTAGGTGCCGATGCAGTTATGGGTGTTGGTCTAGATTACGAAGAAATGGGAGAGGGTATTCTGTGGATAACCGCCACTGGAACGGCTGTCAAGCCGGAATAGTTACCTTATGAAGTAGATATTTTTCCTGAATTTTACTATGGGTGAAGTTATTTCTCTGTTTCCAGCAAGTTTTCCAAGATATCGGCCCAAGCTTGACTGAATCCCCTTTCTTCCTTAGGTCTGAATTCTTGGTCTGCTCTTTTTTTCATTTCGACTTTTACCTCTTTCAATTTCTTCCTGGAGTAGGTTCCGTCTGAAATTTTTTGAACTAAAGTCAGTTCATGATCTGAATCTATGGCTGCCAGAACACCTTTCAAAGCTTGCCTGTATCCAATGTTCTTTCCAGATTCCTCCCTAAATTTTCGAGCAAATTTTGATATTTCTTCCGCTCGTCCTTCTCGGAGACTCGGTATTTTGATTAAGTTTTCCAAGGAAGCTTCTGCTATGTTTTTGATTGAATAATATCCATATTCTTGGATTTCTTTTGCTACAGAGGCTTCTGTAATGTCCATGAGTCGTTTTTTTTCTTGTTCTTTTGCCGCTAGTATGATTTTATCCGAAGTTTTTGTCCCTATTTTTGGTAATTTCTCTAATTCCGAAGGATCAGTATTTGCTAATATGTTGGTGGAGTAATACCCGTGTTTAAATAGTTCTTTGGCTCTGTCCTTTCCTACTCCATGTAACTCTTCTACTTCTTTTTTGAGTTTTTGCGCCGCATAGTTTTTTATCTTTTTAGCGCTCTTTCTCCCTATCTTGGGTATCTTTGCTAGCTCTTTTGCGGAAGTCGTGTGAAGGTCCTCGAGGGACGTATATCCTTCTTTCCAGATTTCTTCTGCTCTATCTTTTCCAACCCCTGGAATCGACTCTATTCTTTTTTTCAAAAACGCTTGAGCAGATTTTTTTATCTTTTTTGCTTTTCCTTCACTTAAACAAGGGATTTTTATAATTTTCTCGAGCGGGGCGGATCCTAGGCTCTCTATCGAATCGTATCCATACATTTGAATCTCATGCGCTTCTTTTGGTCCGATTCCAGGAAGTTCTTCGATCTTTGTGGAACCATAACCATTCATTTTCTCTTCTTTCAGTACTTTTTCGATCAGTTTTTTTACTTTCTCTCGATTTTTTTCTTTTATAGCCGTTACAAAACGAGTCAACTCTTTTTCTGTCACAAATTACCCCCCTTTTTTTCGAAATTACTTCTATTGGTGACCTGTAATAGACTTATCCGATTGTCCTTATGACCTGTTTATCAGTGTTGAATAAATTGAGCAAACTCGGAAAAGAGTTCTTTTTAGGGACAGAGATGTTGGAGAAGTGGGGTTTATTTATAAAGAGCATTTCTAATAACATATAAGGGGTAATTTGAAAAAGCTTTTAGAAGATGAAAAGGCTCAAGGAGCTACCGAATATCTTCTGATCTTAGCCGGTGTTCTCGGTGTTGTGGCTATGGCGATTAGTTATATAATTGAACTCGCAAATAAGGCCGAAGCAGCAGCAGAAAGCAATGCGGATAAAGTCTTTGAGAATCTTTGAATGAGTTGATGTTTAGCTCTTTTTCCGTTTGTCGTTAGAAACGAGTCTTTGGTCCTTTGTATAGTGTAACAAAAATCCAATAGCATATCAAAATTCTATAAAAAATAGTTTTAATTTAAACTTTGCAAGGGCCTAATCCTTTTTCTCTTCACCTTTGGAAACTATTGTTAGTTCTGCGCCGCAAACTGAACACTTTGCATCTTTAGTGATTCTAGGCTCTTCGTCTACCTCTTTACCACAAAGGCCACATTTAGGCATTACATTCACATTCCGACTTTTCAGCCGTTTTTATTTATAAATTCAAACTAAATAAATGGTTCCTAAAATTTTCTTTTTAAGCAATATGTCTAGAAACAAATCAAAAATCACTTTATACCAAAGGCCTCTGCTGCCTCCATTATACTCTCGGACTTCCCTGAGAGAAATACTCTATCGTTTGCCTTTATTTCCTCATTACCTCGGGGTATTATGAAACTGTCCTCTCTGTATATGCCTGCGAAGACACAGTTATCCGGAAACTTGTCTTCCATTATTATCTCAGCTATTCGTTTATCCCTAAGAGGAGAATCCTCTGGTATCTCTACAATAAATATTGAAGCTTCACCGGACCCTAGGTCAACTACCTTTTTCACGGATGGGTGTTCAATTTCTAGAAGAATAGAGTCCATATATATGTCTACAGTATTTAGGGCTCTCTTGGCCCCTGCTACGTTATAAGCAACTTTGTAAGACGGGTCCCTCATCCTTACCAGAATGTTTGGAACGTTAAATGCGTTAGAGAGTATAGTAAAAGAAAGATTAGCTGAGTCTTTCCCTATCAGGCCGATGCAAACATCAGCTTTTTCTATCCCTGCTTTTTTAAGAATCTCTATATTTGAAGCGTCCCCGCAAATCACATTTGCACCAGTATCCATACTGACCCTGTTACAAGCATCTCCATCAATATCTATTACAATGACATCGTGGCCTCGTTCCACTAGTTCTTCCGTGACTCTTCTTCCAACCTGTCCAGCTCCCGCAACAATTATATGCAAGTTACCACACCTTAAGCTTTCCAGACCTCTTTATTTAAAAGTATAAATATCGGCAGTACTTCCAACCTCCCTACAAGCATTGCAAATATATAAAAGGATTTAACTACTGCGTTCAAGCTCGCCATCTCTGCTACTGAAAGATAGCTAGGACCTATATTCCCAAGAGCCGAGAATATCCCTGAAAAAGATTCTAAAGGCCCATAACCAGAGAAAAGGGCAGTGACGAACCCACCCATAACCAGAATCAAAATCCATGTACCGATGATAATAAAAATTCTTTCCAGGTCACTTCTATCAATCTTTTCTCCATCGACCATCAGTGGTGTAAGCATTTCTCTCGGCCTGGAAGCTCTTTTCATCCGATTCCAAATACCTTTTATCATTATCCCAACCCTTCTTACCTTTACTCCACCACCTGTAGAACTCACACAACCTCCGATGACCATTAGTATTAGAAAGACCTGCTTCGCCAACGCACCAAAAAATTCACTACCGATGAATCTGGTTTGATAACCAGTTGTTGTAGCTACAGAAACAACCTGAAAACTGTATTCCTGAACAAAGGTTCTATCGCATGGTCAAATATGCCAACCTCGTACATGATGAAGAATGTAGATAAACCTAGTATAGCCCACCACATTTTCATCTCAAGATTATTCCAAAGGGAACTCAATTTGCCTTTCAAAACTTGATAGTGAACTACAAAATTTGTCCCCCCAAGAAACATGAAAAAGATCACGGTGTATTCGATAAGTTTGTAATTTTCGAATCCATTGATTCTATAGAATTCGATACTAGCATTATGTGGGGAAAATCCTCCAGTTGACAAAGTAGTGAAGGCATGATTTACCGCATCAAAAAGAGTTGTTCCCTCAGCCCAAAGTAAAAGGACCATTAAGGCCGTGAAGCCTCCAAAAATCATCCATAAATATTTTATAGTTCTCGCAATATTTGGCACGGGTTTGCTAGCCTTAATCTTATGAGACTCTCCTCTGTAGAGTATGTGTTCTGATATTCCTTTTCTACCAATGAAAAGAAAGAAAGACAGTATTCCTAAACCACCTATCCACTGAATCAAACTTCTCCAGAAAATTAGTGATTTTGGAAATGGGTCCAGATTAGTTATCATCGTGATACCCGTCGTGGTGAATCCACTTACGGCTTCAAAGTATGAATTTATGAAGCTCATATCTGAGATTATTAAAAAGGGAAATGAACAGAAAAAAGAAATAATTATCCAAGCTAGACCAGTAAGGAAAAGGCCTTGGACTAGATTTAGTCTTCTGCACTCGAATTTTTTGTTAAAAATTAAACCAAAGAAAATAGACAAAACTCCAGGAATTATATATCCCAAATAAATGTTATTCCCCAGATAGGTCCACTCTTGGTAAACCAACCCAACAAAAATCGGTATAAGACAAACTATACCAATAAGTATGAGAATTCTTCCTAAATGTCCAAGCGAGTACCTCAAATTTTTCGGCAAATTCATATTATCGAATCTGCGATGGTTTCATTATTTTTATTAAAGGATAGATTAAAACGCTCTTTTTTTATTTTCACGGTAAACCTTCCAAAATCAATAAACTCAGTATCTCATCTTCTTGATACTTATGTAAAATTTTCGTCGTAATTAAAACAACTATAAAAAATATCTACAATATTGAGAAAATTACCTCTGCCAAAATCTTAACGGGCTAAATTTCGGGGTCTTGCCGAGGATCTGAGCCCAATGCAGCTAATACGGGAATTTATCTAATGAAGAATAGAGATAGGAATCAGGAACTCAAATCAAAGATTTCAAAAGACGTGAGGCCTCCGGAATAAAGAAATAGTGAAAACCCGCATTACCCATCGGGTTAAGACTATGATTCCATTTGAAGCTCTCGAGGGATTGGCTCAACAATATGGTTATATCGGCTTCTTTTTGGCTGCGTTTTTGTCATCCACAATAATACCTTTTTCGGTAGAAGCGCTTTTGTTCTTTGCCATAGGGCTGGGAATGGGCGCAGTTCAAACAGTCTTTTTGTTTACTGTGGCCTCTACATTAGGAGGATTAACCACTTATCTAATTGGATTTTCTGGAGGGAAAATTCTTGGAAAAAAAATCGAATCCGGAAAAATAAATAGATATAAAAAAGCCGTCGATCGAGGGGGACCCCCAATGATCTTTTTGGCGGCATTTACTCCGCTACCATACGAACTTTTCTCTCTTCCTTCGGGACTTTTAAGGATGAATATATACCTTTTTCTGATATCTACCGCAGCCGGGAGAGCTTTAAGGTTCAGTTTAATTGTGCTTTTTGGAAGAAAGGTACTAGAAATAACTCACTCAGGAAATTGGGGTCTGTTAGCAGTCTTCATAGTAGTAGGTTTGACTATTATAGTACTTTCGAGTTATTTTTCTTGGAAGGTGATAAAATCGGGGGAGGGGGACACTGAAGAAAATGGAAACTCAAGTTGAGACTAATCGACCCTTCGAAACTAAACACAAAAATAAAACTTTCATTTTTTAGTAAAGTTTATATACCAGTAAGCAATGTTAAATTGCAGGGGTTTAGGAGGGAGTAAAAAAACACTTTAATTGTTTGAATCGATCTTTGAGATTTTAATAAATCACATATCGCACTCCCGCCGGTGTCTTTTACCTTCTCTTGAATTCATCGAGTTTTCAGCATCGGCGGATTTGGTGTCTCTCAATAATTTTTAATCTCTTTGTTTAAGGTGGGGGACACCGGGGCCGGGCGATGCCGGCAGGCGATGCTTCGGTCGGCTACCGATCAGCTGCTTTGCAACCTGCCCGCGAAAGGGTAACATTCCCGGCCCTTTACTCTCACTATCACAAGCTCAATTTTTTGAAATAATATGTCTTTCGGTTTTTTTTGGAACTTCTGCACAAAGAAATTTTTTGTTATGGGTGTAACAAAAAATTTTAAATTCCAAGTATGTTGAGGAGATCTTCCTTAGATAGTTTTGCGAAGCGGTAGTGGGTTGTGGTGGGGCTGCCCGGATTTGAACCGGGGTCACTGGCACCCAAAGCCAGAAGGCTAGTCCTGACTACCCCACAGCCCCTATTATTTTCAGAAAAGAATTGAGTAGAATCACTATTAAAATGAGTGTCTGAATTGGTTAATTTCTGGATTAAACCAGTTCTAGTAATAGAGTTTTTATAACTATTGCATATTCATAAATCCAGACTCCAGCAAATAGGTTCTAAAAGAGTACTCAGTGGTTGTCAGATATTTGCTGACTACAGTTGGAGATAGTAAAAATATTAATAATTTTGATAGTTAAATCTCTCTATTAATACTAGAATATCGCCCTCTCCATGACTCTCTTAATTCTATTCTTTGGGTAAGTCGGATAGTCTCTTCAGTTTTATTGTTCCTCGAATCCTGGTATTTTGGCCGGTTCCGCCATCTACTTTCAATATATCCAATTCTTCTAAGGATAGGAAAATACTGCTCAAACTGTCAATATTTTTTAAGAATTTTTCCGACAGAGAACATTCTTTTTGGATCTCTTCTAGGTTGTGCCATTCGCAATCGGAGAGGTACTCGACTATTCTATCTATTTTCTCCCAGTTGTCTTTTTTCATGGAATGACCAATTTATCTCCCGCTTGAACCTGCATAAAAATTTTGCTAAACAATATTCGGGATAGAGTCGAGACATCTTTTAATTTGTTTAGTTTTCCTAATGTTTTTCTTATCTATTTTACGATTCTTTTTCATATTTGCGTTTTTCTTTGCCAATAATTCTCTTGAGGTAAGTATTTTCTACTGAAGATGATTCTTTTTTATTTGATTCCGGATCGTCTTCCTTTTTTACCTTTTTGCTTCTTGATTTCTTTTCTTTATGTTTGTCTTTTTTCATCTCGAACTCCACTAGACTCTATGGGATGATGCTTAATAATAGCAATTATGGATAAAGATAAAATTCCAAAAACCGAATTCTTATTCAAAAACATAGGATGTCTGCCGGTTCGTCTTTTTTACGCTAGGAAGGTTTTCTTTTGACTACCGCTAACCTTCCTTGGTCGTCCTCGATTTCGAAACCATGACGCTGATACCAATCCAGTCTGGGTTTGAAGGTTTTTGCGACTATTTCCGAATTTTCAAAGTCTTTTAGAATATGCTTTAGGAGGGTGGAACCAACTCCCTTACTTCTGCTATTTCTTTTGATGTTTATCTGTTTGAGCTTAATTGGCTCGACGGAGTCTATCAGAGTTGCGCTCCCGATTATTCGACTTCCGTAGTCGTTCCAGACTACATATTTACATTTTTTCCCGGACTCTTCGCGTTCTATCTGCATTGTAATCCTAAAAGCAACGATGAGCTACTATAAAAGTCTTGAGGGGAAGCTCATTTAATTGGGACTTTTATGATATCAAAAGGTGATTTTCTCTATTTTTTTTCTAATGCCATGTCTAGGATCTTATTTACTTCTTTATTCAGTTCCTCTGGAAGTCCCAGGATTCTTACGTCCATGAAACCGCGCGTGATTAAGGATATTGCTCTGTCTCGGGGTATTCCTCGAGTCATTAGATATTCTATCTGTTTTTCGGAAATTTTTCCCACTGCTGCTTCGTGAGTTATGTCTGCGCCTTTTTTTCTTGCAACTAGTTCAGGTATCGATCTGATGATGGAGTCATTATCCATAATCAGTCCCCGACATTCAAGGTGCCCTTTACACTCCGAATTGTTTCCATCTATTTCGCCTCTTACAATTATTTTGGCTCCATCTTGGACTATCGCTCGGGATATCATCTCTGCCCTGCTCTCTTTCCCGTTGAGTACTGCCTTAGAACCGATATCTAGATTAGAATTTTTTTGACTGTAGAGAATATTATTGAAGCTAACTTTCGATTCCTTACCATTACAATACGCCTCAGGATACATCTGGACATCTTTGACCGGCTCTAAATTCACATAGTTTGAAGTGAAGCTTCCTTTATCTTCTATCAAAGCTGCACTACGGGGTCTGACAAAGGTTTCTTCGCCCCAGTCATGAATCATTGTAAAATTAAGCTCTGCGTTTTTCTTGATGTAGTATTCGGTTACGCCTAGATGGGACCCTTTTGTGACTCCGTGGCTTTGGGTACATCCACTTATTATATGAGCTTTGGAATTTTCTTCCGCTATTATTATGTTATGTACCTTCTGCTCTTGGTTTTGTTTTCTCATTAATAGGCAGGACTGAAGTGGGAACATAATCTCTTGATTCGGTAAGATTCTCATGAAATATCCGCCGCCGAATTCTTCAGAAACTTTTTCCGTGAATTCGTCCTTTTCTTTATCTATTAAGTTCCAGAGATAGTCCTTCACCCAGTCGTATTTCTCTAGAGCTTCCTTCGTATCCATTAGTTCTAATTTTCCACCGAATTTTTCGTTAACTTTTGAGTATACAGTGGACTGGTCTACGTGGAATAGTGTTCCAGAACGGGTTTCCTCCTCTTCGATTCCCACCTTGTAGGCTTCTTTGATTATTTCATGAGGAATTTTCTCTAGCTCTGATCCTTCTCCCAATTTACCATCCCTCTGTGACTCTTTCTTTGCAGGAGAAACACTCTTTGTATCCTTTCTCTTTTATTTCCTTGAGTATTCTATGGGGGTCGGGATAGCATCTGATCTTTTTTCCAAACATGACGCATGCGTGGTCCACATCCACGTGTTCCAAGATGCCACCTTGGTGAGTAACGATCAAAGCTGAGCTGCTAGTTTCCTTTATATATTCCTGAATCTTTCTTCCTATCAGCTTCAAACTTTCGACATCTACTCCAGAATCTGGTTCATCTAAGAGCAATAGCTTAGGTTTTAAGAAAAACATCTGGAGAGTTTCAGCTCTTTTTCTTTCTCCTCCAGAAAAACCTACATTTATTTCCCGATCGAGAAAGTCGGTGAGTCGTAGCGTTTCTATTAACTCCCGCTCTTTTTTAGTAAAGCTATCATTTCTCTCCTTTCCGGCAGATAACTTTAGTAAATCAGATAGTTTTATTCCAGTGATTTCAGGCGGATGTTGGAATCCGATAGAAATTCCAAGTTTTGCTCTTTCCTCAACGCTTAGGTTGGTTATATCCTTTCCAAGGAATCTTATTTCCCCATCGATGTTTTTTGGAGGGACTAGGCCCATTATTGCGTGTAGTAGAGTCGTTTTTCCGGAACCGTTTGGCCCAAATAGGACGTAGCTTTCTCCTTCGTTTAATTTAAGAGAAATCTTGTCTAGGATTTTTTTGTTTCCCATCTTTACTTTCAGATCTTCTACTTCCAGCATTTTATTTCCAAATCCTGTTATTCGTCTTTTTTGATACCTTTGATTGTTTATGTTATTAAACTGATGATTGCGCTCTTCTCTTCCTGTCTTGGTGGAAATTTTCGACTGTGGAAAGGAATATCAGTTTTCCGTAAGATTGATTATGAGCTCGTCTGTAGAAGAGTAACTCTCGGGTTGATCGGCATGTTGATGCTTTAAAATTCAAAAAATATTAGTTATCTCGAGTAATAGTACGAGTGATTAAAGTGAAAATAGTAGCTATTGAGGATCTACAGTTGGAAGAAAATGAAGTAAGGCGGATTTTCTCAGAATTTTTGAAACCGGATAACGACTTGAAATACTTCAAGAATAAGCCGGATTCTCAATCTGAGCTAATAGACAGGTTATCGGATGCCGAGATAGCTATTGGCGTTAATTTTCCTATTAGTCGAGAAGCGATATCTGAGTCAACGAATCTAAAGATGATATCTACCTCTTTTACAGGATACGATCACGTCGATATCGATGCTGCGACCGAGAGAGGGGTAGTAGTAACCAATGTTCCGGAATATGCCACTTATGCTGTGACTGAATTGGTCTTTGGATTTATTTTTTCTATTTTAAGAAAGTTAAACAAGGCAGATGCTGTGGTTAGGACCGGCTGGACCAGAGAAGGTCTTTTAGGGAAGGAGCTTTTCGGTAAGACTCTTGGTGTTATTGGGGCGGGTAATATCGGTCAGGAGGTCGCTAGAATTGGAAACACTTTCGGAGCAGATGTTCTAATTTACGATTATGCTCAGAGGGAGGATATAGCTGAGAAGGCGGATGCTGAACTCTCCAGATTAGAAGATCTGTTAAAAAATAGCGATATAATCACGATTCATGTTCCATTGAACGAGGAGACATATGGATTTATTGGAAAAGAGGAGATCGATTTGATGAAAGAGGGAGCTATTCTGATAAACGCAGCAAGAGGACCAATAGTTATGAGAGAACCACTTATGGAAGCTCTGAAGACAGATAAAATCAGCGCAGGCTTGGATGTTTATCATGAGGAACCTCTCTCGCCCGATGATCCTTTAACAAAGACCGAAAATACAGCTTTTACACCCCATATAGGCTTCTATACGGAGGAGGCTCTTTTTAGAAGAACTAAAACAGCTTTTGAGAATATCGAAAGTTTCTTAGAAGGAGACCCTAAAAACGTGGTTAATCCTACCGTTTTAGATAAATAGATTTGATAGAAATTCTAATTTCTAATTATTAATCACTCAAGAAGCGTAAAACTGTCCAAAACTGTGTTTAGCTGAGATTTTAACTGTTCATGGGATCCTTCGTATGAATAGTAGGAGATTGAATATCCAGAATTATCTCTTTTCAGGAGTATTGTTCTCGCAATTGTATTGTTTTTCTCATTCTCTTGAGTTGCTCTATAGGAGAAATCAATCCCTGATGCGTCTTTTATTTGTATATCCTTCTTTTCTTCTAGGAGATTCATGTTTTCGTTGTTTTTAATTGTTGTGTCTATCTGTTCCCATATTGATTCCAAGGAGTTTCCAAAAGAAGGTACCGTGTAGATCTGTATCTCTGCCTGAGGTCTACCAGCAGTGGAGTTTTCTAGGATAGAAACCCTAAAAGTTCCGAAGGCTACGGTATTTTCTTCGTGCCAATTAGAGGGATATTCGAAGGAGAATTCGTATTCTTCGCTTACAAATTTTTTGTAGTCTCCATTCTGGACAGATGCACTACCCGATGTTTCACTGATATAGAGAGTTCCAACTATAGCTATGGCTATAATAACCGCGATGACCGGTATCGCATCTAGTCCCGTTCCCCGGTTTATCCTGTCGTGTTCTTCGTCCATGCTAATCAACCAAACAACTCGCTCGTTTAAAGGATTTCCCCTTTCTAATTGACTTTTTGATTCGAAAAACCGAAAATTTTATTGAGTTAATTCGGTCGGTTTATATATGGGGAGGTGTTAAATTGGGCAATAAAGATTTTTTTCGATTAAAAGACGTCAATATCTCTTACGGGCGAATCAGAGTTATAAAAGAAGTTAACATGAAAGTCAAAGCAGGAGAGTCCGTGGCTCTTCTTGGGCCAAACGGCTCTGGTAAAACGACGCTGATGAACGGGATTATTGGCTTGAAAGATGTGAAGGGGGAGATAATTTTCAACGGAGAGAACATAGCACCGTTGTCAGCTCACGAGATAGCTCATCGAAAAATAGCGCTTGCTTCCGAGAGGGGTTCGTTCTTCCCGACGATGAACGTGGCAGAGAATCTATTGATGAGCAGTATAACCCTGAGTAGAGACGAGAGGCAGGAGAGGCTGAAAGAAGTCTTGGGTCTTTTCCCTAGACTCGACGAGAGAGAAAAGCAGGAGGTTCAGAGCTTGAGTGGTGGAGAGAGAAAGATGCTCACTATTGGTATGGCTTTGATGAAGAACCCCGAGTTGGTCCTTGCTGACGAGCCTGCGATGGGTCTAGCTGTCGGTATAGTCGAAGACGTTATCAAGAAACTAAATGAGTTGAACGACAGGGGAATTGCTATAATTACCACCGAACAGAATATCGACTTTGTTCTTAAAGTCGCCGATAAGGTATATCTGTTGGATATGGGTGAGTTATCTGAGCCAATTCCCACTGATAAGTTAGAAGAATCGGAATTTGTAGAAAAAACTTACTTTGGAGAGTAGGGTTCGAACGATCTTGCTTGTTATAGAGGCGTTTATTTATCGTTAGCGTCAGCTCTAAGCCGATTTAATTGATTTCTTCTTTAAAAACAAATTAAGGAAAATAAGAGAAAAAAGGCCGAAATCAAAAATATTATCAATATTTAAAATCGATCATTGGCCGCCGGACATCATTTTTTGTAGTTTCTTCTGGTTTTCTTGTGCTTTTTCTTGAATACTATCTTCTTTACTTTCCATCGATTTTAGTTGAGTTTCCATTTTTTCTTTCATGTCCGTTAATTCTTCCATGAGTTCTTCTTTATCCGATTTCACTCCAATAGGTCCAACTACTCTAAAAACATCATCATCTTCATCGACGTCTTCGAGAGCATCGAACGCTTTGTCGAGATACTTTTGCTGTGCCTTGATTTGGTGCTTGTGTTCGTCTATCTGTTGTAGTTGTTGTTGCTGTTTTTGGAGTTCACCTATCATTTGCTTTGCTTCATCTGACATATTTTGTGGATTTGGTTGCAATTTTTTCACCTCCTGAAGTCGGAGTATAGTGTTAATACTGTCTCCCCTAGTAAAAAAGGTCGGAATTGTCAGATTTCGATAAAATCTAAATATTTTTGAAAAAATTGCCCTTGACAAGACAAAAAATCAAAATGTTCTCTTTTTTTGGGAGCCTTCCTGTCTATTAAAATCATTGAGGGCCGTTCTTCCTCCAACTGTTATGAAAATAAAAAATCGAAAGAAGACTCGGGTTTGAGAAATATTTAACTGGAGATTTTTTCTTTGGAGAGACTTAAGTGATCTTTTTCTATTTCGACTATAGCTTTGAAGAGTTTCCTGACCTCCGGTTCTTCTGCCTCTGAGGCAAACCTTGAATAAGCTTTTATTGCTCTATCCTCTCGCTTGTGAGCTTCTCGATAATTCTCTAATGCGTCTTTTGAGCATTTTTCGTAGCTTGGTATCTCTTCTTCGGGCACATCTATAACTTCGGCTAGCGCTTCAGCATGCTCTGCTTCTATTTTTCCTAGTCTTTTAAAAATCGCGGCGTCTGATTCGCTCTCCGTTTTTTTAGCAGCGCAAGCATAGAACTTTGCGTTGTCAATTTCCAGTTCTATTGCCTCTAAAACGTTTTTACGAGACTTCTCAGAAACTTCTTTGGGCATTAATCGTTCGTATTTCTCTAATTTTTTCAAATATTCTTGATGAGCTCCACAGTAGGGACAGTTCTCTGGTTTCGAGTATCCCAGATACGTTTCTCCACAAATCTCACATCTGAAAGCTGTGAACATATAAAAATCACCTCTTCATATTTATAATCTATTTCGAAGCTTTTAGCCTCTTTGTGTGAGTGGATTTCGTTATTGATCTTTTACGATGAATTCGTAATAATAAAGATAATAAAATAAAAGATTATTAGAAGAGTTTCTCCATATTCCGTTTACTCTATCTTTTTTACTTTAATGGCCTTTGGGCCCTTTTCCCCTTCTTCGGAGTCGAACTCTACGGTGTCTCCTTCGTTTAGTTTTCCAGACACGATATCGTCTCCGTGAACATAGAGATCTTTTTTTCCTTCCTCGGGTTCGATAAAGCCGTAGTTTCTCATTCCGTTAAAGAATTTTACTGTTCCTTTCATGTTATTACACCTCCTGGATTTCACTGCTGCGATTCAGAAATGCAAACTATCCTTGGATTAAAAATAGATGTCTCTAAACCTTGTAACAGAATTTTTTTACTTTCCTTATCAACATCGGCTTGTGAACTTAAAAAGAGTCCCTTTGTTCGAAAGTGTTTAGTAGCTACGTTTTCTTTTATTACTTTTGAGATAACTAGTCTTATTCTTTTATTTTGAGGGTATAGGCCGGAAGGTACTAGTAGGAGGGAAGAAAGGTAATAATGTGAGCTCTATTGAGGATTCCGAGAAGGAATCCGTTAAGTGTCCGAGCTGCGGTGGCACTTCCGTGGTGAGGGACTATCAGCACAACGTCACAATATGCGCTGATTGCGGCAGGATCCTAGAAGAGAATATAAAGGATCGGGGCCCGGAGTGGAGAGCATTTAGCTCCGAGGAATATGATAATAAGAAGCGATCAGGACCTCCTTCTACCCAGACTATTCATGATAGGGGTCTTTCTACAAAGATAGATTGGAAAAACAGGGATGCACGGGGTAAGAATCTCTCACCTGAAAAGTCTCGACAGATGTATCGATTAAGAAAGTGGGATAATAGAAGCAAGATCGCCAATTCGGAGGATAGGAACTTAATTATTGCACTCAGTGAGATGAGTAGAATGGTTTCTCAACTCGGTCTGCCGAGAAGTACGCAGGAGATAGCATCCAAAATTTACCGAAAAGCTGTCGAGGAAGGCCTGATTCGCGGGAGGTCGATTGAGGGTATTGTCTCGGCTACACTTTACGCGGCGTGCAGGGAGGCACAGATGCCTCGAACCCTCGAAGAGATCGCTGAAGTGAGTCGAATTGATATTAGAAAAATTTCAAGTAATTATATGTTTTTAATCCGAGAGTTGGATCTCCATCTTCCGCCGACCGATCCAGCGAGATATATAACTAGATTTGGAAGTGAACTTGGCCTTTCCGGCGAAGTTCAAACTGAGGCGATGCATATGATCAAAAAAATTCGAGATAAAAAGTTGACTTCCGGTAAGAGTCCCAGCGGGACGGCTGCGGCGTGTCTATACATTGCGGCTTTGAGGGGTGGAGAGAGGGTAACTCAGAGGGAAGTTGCGGAGGTTGCTGGAGTGACCGAAGTCACTGTCAGAAACAGATACAAAGATACGATCGACGATTTAGGTATCGAGCTTCAGCCTTGATTGTGAAATATGGGCTTTTATTCAAAGTTTTTAGAAAAGCTGTCACTGCTTCTTTTTTGAAAGACTTATAGGTATCACTTTTCACGGTCTTCGAATCTCTCAGATAAAAACTCCTAAATAGGTCTTAATTTGAAATCAAAGCATAATTAGAAGATTTAGTATAGGTCACCTATAATTAGATTCTTGATCCGAATATTTAATATCTAATTAATTTAGTTGCCTTTACTGAATTCTATTCCCATCACTAACACACATTGAAGTTAGAATTTGACAAAATTTTATTTTAGCCAATTTTCGTACTTCTACAGCAGATTTTGTCGAAAAACCTTTCGATAGTGTTCCGAAGTCGAAATATATTTCTTATTCTTCGTATTTTTCTTTGAAGAGATCTACTACCGGTTTTAGACCAGTTCTAACTACCTTTCTGAGTGATTTTGACCTTCCAATAAGATCCGCTACTGGTGGGGATAGTGTGTAGTATAAATTCACTAATTGCTTTCCCCAGTTTCTTTGGACGAGGTAAGAGTCTCTAAATTTGCGCAAGACATTGATTTCTTTTGCGAGTGGGGTCCCGTAAGCGGCTGTTGCTATGAAACAACCTTGTTGTCTCCTCTCCATATCGTGGTAGTAGTATTTCCCACAGACCGGACACTTGAATTTTAAATGCATATGCATTTCTTCACTTGATCCAAATCCGAGAAATCCTCCACGCGTTTCTACTTCTCTAACTTCGGGTTTCTCTACCTCCATTATCTCCGCATCTTCGTCACACACTATTAGGGGAGTAGCTCCGATGGCGATAATTCCCGATGATTCCAACTCGTTTTCGTTCTTTTCTTCACTTTCTTCTTCTATTTCTTCTTCAGATTTTTCTTCAGTTTCCTTTTTTGGCAATACAATCAACCAATCCTATTCCTTTTTCATCATAAATAAATCCACTTTTACATGAGCATGGCTAAAGGATCTAAATGAAGAATAGTTTTTTCTGTTAATTAAGGATTCTAGTTTATTTGAAAAGATCTCCGATTTCTTTTTTAAGTCCGGTAAGCATCCCTCTTACCAAAGCTTTCCACTTTTGCTCACCTTCTTTGAATATTAGCGCAGAGCAGTCTATACCGTTCACGATTTCATCGGTCATCCAACCAAATAAGTACCGAGTGAAAACGTACTCTTTAGTTGGGCCCAGTATGATTAAATCGTAATCCTTTTTCGTTTCTTCTATCAAAGCTTTCGAAATTTTTTTATGTTGAATTATTTTTGTCTCGCACTCTACACCTAGATTATGCATGAAAGTTTTTGGTCCATTTAGGATTTCTTGAGCTTCTTCCTCAGTCTCGTCCTCTTGAAGAATATGGACTAATACACAGTCGGCCTTTGTTCCTTCAATTAATTTGGCGGTAACCGACAGCCGCTTTCTATAGTCGTAATCTTTGTACCCTACTGGGAAAAGAATCTTTTTTATATCCTGAACATTTCCAGTTCTATTTTTGAAGACTAGAACGTCTCGATCCGAATTGGCAAATATACGTTCAAGCGGATTTTGTCTCAGTGACCTTAGACTCATCTTGCCGCCCCACCCCATTAATATTAGATCGGAATCATTTTCCTCTGCCTCTTCGAGAACCCCTTGCCACACAGCCTCACTATATCTTATCTTTGGGACTATCTTTGTCCATCTACTAGCTGCCGTTTTCTCTCGATACCTCTCTATAGTTTTCGATGAACGACGCCAATCCTTTTGCATTTCTATGAAACTTCCTTCTTCGACTACAGTGAGAAATATGATTTTTCCATGATCTACTAGAACAGAAGCGAGTTCTGTTATTCTATTTACATCGTTTGGATGTCGTACGGGTACTAGCAAGTTTTTATATCTATATTCATTCCCCAACATTATCCCCATCCATAAGTCTTTTTACATCTATATTCAGTAAGAGGACGTTTACTCTCTTCAGTCCAAACATTCCGAGTAGAGGGTCCTCTGTATGTTTCTCGATCAGGTCCTTAAGTTTGCTTTCGGAAACGCCTGTATTTTTAGAAACACGAGGTATCTGCAACATCGCAGAATTAACTGTTATGTGGGGATCGAGAGCCGACCCGGACTCCGTAACTAGGTCCGATGGGACTTCTAAGTTCTCTGAGTTTTCCGAGATTTCCTCCAAAATTTCTCTAACTCTTTCGGTGAGTTCTGGGTTTTGTGGACCAAGGTTTTTGCTTCCCGATTTTCTAGCATCGTAATCTATTGAAGAAGGCCTTCCGTGGAAGTATCTTGAATCATCGAAATCCTGGCCGATCAACTTTGAACCGACTATCTCATTTTCATATTCAACTAAGCTACCCTGGCGTGAGTCACTCCAGATCTGGCCTACCAATCCAACAGATAAGGGATAAGCTATTGAGAAGATTATTATTCCTACTATAATCAGTCTAACTGCCACGGATAAGTTCTTCAGTTTTTCATTCATCCAAACACCCCAATTGTAACGAGTAATAGGTCAATAAGCTTGATAGACACAAAAGGAGCTATCAATCCAGCTCCGCCGTATAATAAGAGGTTCTTTCTCAACAACACGGAAGCACTTTCGGCCTTATAATCCACTCCCCTCATTGCTAGGGGGATCAGGAACGGGATTATCAACGCATTATATATTAGGGACGCCACGATGGCGCTCTGTGGAGAAAATAGATTCAACACATTCATCTTTGAGAGTGCGGGAATACCGGCGCTGAAAATTGCCGGAACCAGAGCAAAGTATCTGGAAACATCGTTTGCAATACTGAATGTTGTTAAGGACCCTCGAGTCATCAACAGTTGCTTTCCTATCGACACAACTTCGATGAGCTTTGTTGGATCGGAATCCAAATCCACCATGTTTCCAGCTTCCTTAGCAGCGTTCGTACCCGCCTGCATAGCGAGACCTACATCTGCTTTCGCAAGAGCGGGAGCATCATTGGTTCCATCTCCAGTCATACCAACTAATTTTCCTTCTCCCCTGATTTTCTCAACTAATTCAATTTTTTCCTCTGGTTTAAACTCGGCGTAATATTCGTCTATTCCCGCCTTCTCAGCAACAGCCCGAGCGGTTCTCTCATTGTCTCCAGTGGCCATGATAGTTTGAACTCCCATATTTTGGAGTTCCTCGATTCTCTCTCGGATTCCCGGTTTCAGCTCATCATGAAGCTCTATTAGACCTACTATGTCTTTGTTGACCGCTACTGCCAGAGGGGTCCCTCCTTTATCGGATATGTTGTTAGCTTTTTCTTCCAAATCCGATGGGATATTTTCAGCATACTCTCTGATGGCGTCGACAGCCCCTTTTCTAACTTCAGTTCCATCGGAAAGATCAATTCCACTCATTTTTGTTTTAGCAGAGAACTCAATGAAATTATTTTCCGATAATTCCCCTTCATCAATATTGACCTCCATTTCATCGGCAAGAACCACAACGGACCGACCCTCAGGGGTTTCATCAAAGTATGATGCTTTTAGACTCGCAGAAGCGATGTCCGAATCTTCATATTTCCCCAGTGGCACGAAACTTTCGGCCGTTCTCTCTCCAGTAGTGATGGTTCCAGTTTTGTCCAAAATTAGTGCATCGAGGTCACCTGCCGATTCCACGGCTTTACCTGTCTTGGCTATTACGTTGTCTTTGGTCACATTTGTCATACCTGCGATCCGGATAGTAGCTAGTAAGGCCCCAATTGTAGTTGGCATCAGACCAACCAATAACGCAATTAGATTGGCCACGTCTACGGTCATATTCACGTAGGTTCCAAAAAATCTCATAGTTGTTACGGCCACCAAATAGATGAAGGTAAAACTGGCCAGAAGTAGGATCATCGAGATTTCGTTCGGTGTTTTTTCCCGAGTAGCCGATTCTACCAATCCAATCATCTTGTCCAAAAATGATTCTCCTGGCTCTGCAGTGACTTCAATTTTCAAACGGTCGCTGAGCACCTCGGTCCCCTCCGTTACCGAGCTTCTATCACCACCACTCTCACGAATAACTGGTTCAGACTCCCCCGTAACTGCCGACTCATCGATTGAAGCACTCCCTTCTATGACGGTTCCATCTCTGGGGATAAGATCTCCTTCTTCCACGAATACTAAGTCTCCTTTAGCTAGGTCATCGCTATCCACTATCTCGTAATTTCCATCGGAGATTTCCTCCAAACCAAGATCCTTCGAGAGTTTTTTTCCTTTCGTCTCGGTTTTCAGTTCTCTCAAACTATCAGCGTGAGCTTCACCTTCCAGTTCTGCAAGAGATTCAGCATAATTTGCGAAAAGAACTGTGAATAGTAAGAGGGCCGTGATTATACCATAGTACCACTGAGCCTCGGCACCGCCAAAGAAAGGAGGGTATAAGGTTAATATGAAAGTCATAATTGTGCCGATTTCTACGACAAACATTACGGGGTTTTTGATTAGATATGTGGGGTCGAGCTTGATGACCGCCTCCTTCATTGCATCCAATTGTTTATCCCAATCAACCACTCTACAGACCTCCACTCAGTAATTCTCCTATCGGGCCGAGGGCGAGAGATGGTAGGAAAATTAGTCCTCCTATTATTACCATAACACCTATGAAAAGTACCAAAAAGGAGATGCTTTCTATTTTCAAAGTTCCTTCTGTTTCTGGTCTAATCTTCTTGCTCGCTAGAGATCCAGCTATTATTATCTGGCCTGTTATTGGCAGATATCGACCGAGGAGAATTTGAATACCATTCGTTAGGTTATAGAAAATACTATTGTCAACAAGCCCTTCAAAACCACTCCCATTATTAGCCGAAGCCGAGAACATTTCATACAGTATCTCAGCAAAACCTCTGAATCCGGGGTTACTGATCGCTTCTTTCCCGATATCCGTAATGACGGCCAGGGAAGTAGGAATCAGCACGAGAGTGGGTAATAGCAATATTATCAGGGCAGCAATTTTTATTTCAGTCCATTCGATCCGTTTCCCCAGATATTGGGGTGCACGCCCGATCATCAGACCTGCTATAAAAACAGCGAGGAATAGATAAGTCATTAGATTGAGAAGTCCAACTCCTAGTCCATTATAGAGGCAATTCATGCTCATTCCAAGGAAAAGCGGAAGTGTACCTTGTGCAGTGTAACTGTTATGCATACTGTTTACTGCACCATTGGTGGTAGAAGTGGTGGAAACACCCCAGAGGGCACTCATAACCGGCCCGAAACGGACCTCCTTGCCTTCCATGTTACCGTGAAGTTGAACAACTCTGCCATTCTCAGTGACAACGTTAACCCCTGGATTAGGCTGGAGTTCTCCGTTTATACCAACGAAAAGGAGTCCTAGGAAAAGTACAAAGAAGGCACCTATGAGAACTGCCGAATGCCATCTCTTGCCAATCCATATTCCAAAGGCATATATTACGGAGATAGGAGCTGCCAGTAGGAATAGGTTAAGGATTAAATTAGAGAGCACGGTAGGGTTTTCGAAGGGGTGAGCTGCATTTGCAGCGAAGTATCCACCTCCATTAGTTCCAAAAATCTTTATTGATTCTATGCCCGCAACTGGGCCAATTCTTATTGCCTGTTCTCCTCCTTCGATCGAATTTAAAGCTACTTGTCCACCAAAAGTCTGGGGCACTCCCTGGGAAACCAAAAATACCCCCAGTATTATGGCTATCGGAATAAGAAAGCGTACTGATCCCCTTATTAGGTTGGTGTAGAAGTTACCAAGATCGTCGTTTTCCTCGTTCAAAAGACCCTTTGTAAAACCAACTGCGAGACTGAGTCCTGTGGCCGCGGACATGAACATCGCCAGTCCAACACCGAACAACTGACTGAAATAAGATAGACTCTCTCCGGCGTAATGTTGCTGATTAGTGTTAGTTACAAAAGTGGAAGCTGTATGAAATGCTTGATGCCAGCTCATTCCGTCTAGATTGAGTGGATTTAGAGGTAGAATACCCTGAAAACGGAAAATAAAAATTAATAGCGTAAATAAAACTGCGTTAAATACGAACAAAGAAACAAGATATTTCCGCCAGTCCATGCCTTCGTCAGGGTCGACACCAATCAATTTGTAAATAAGGTTCTCTAATGGAGAGAAAATTCGATTCAATTTTTTGATCCAACTGAGCCAAGATGGAAGGGAACCCTTACTGTTCGTTTGGTCTCTAAATATCCAAGCAAGATATTCTCCAAGGAAGTATATTAGAGCTAATAGAAAAACCAAGAAAAATAGTATTTGGAATATCACACCGAACATAATTTCTCCTCAATTAGAACTTGGTCGGGTTAAACAGCACGTATGCAAGATAAATTATCAAGAAAACTACAACACCTAGATAAACATAATCACCTATTTCCATCCTTCTCCCCTTTATCAAACATTAGGAAACTTCTTTCTTTTTAGTCTCCCAGTTTCTCTTTTTCCTTCTTACATGATATTTGTTTTCCTGCCCTCAGTTACCAAACAAAAATTTTTGATGAAGAAGTCTTTCTTTTTATTACCTGGTCTTCTACAGGCTTTCATCGAAGATTTTTTTGCCTGATTTGGATTCTTACTTCGTCAATCTTTCATACGTCGGTATACATATCATATACCGATGACAACAACTGTTCGTATAGATAAAGAGACTAGAGAACTACTGAAGGAAGCGGGTAGTAAGGAACAAACTTACAACGATATAATTCGTGAGTTGTTGGAGATGTGGGGAATGTTCATCGAGGACTTGTATTCTATTCTGGAAGAAACCAGGGAAGAGGATTGGTTGGACACTGACGAGCTCAGGAAGGAACTTAAATGACTGTTCTTTGAAGCCCAATTCTAGAAAGTAACTGGGAAAGCTCGAGAAAGAGACACAAACTATGAATAATTAACAAGGTAGAGGAGTTCCACACTAAGGACAGAGGTGACATTTACGTTCTGAGAGTTACTCATTGGAAACATGCGTACCGTGAGGATGTTATAAGTGCTCTTCGGGGAAAAATCGACAGATGATGATTCTTGTTTTTTGTAAATCTCTAAATTTTTCTTTAACGGTAAGATTGTTGAATAAAGAGTAAGTAGACTTTTAGTAAAACTTAATAATTTTGTAAACATATTTGTTTACAGATACTATGCCACAAGTTCAAGTAAGAGTTTCGGATGAAATGATGAAAACTCTTGATGAGTGGATCAAGGCTGGTAAATACAAGAGCAGGAGTGATGCTATTAGAACTGTTCTAGCTAAACACGAAGAGAGGGAAAAAACTCGTGAGTTCTACGAAATGTTGATTAAGAGAAGTAAAGAATCTAAGGGACACCCTGAGAAGCTTGTTTTTTTGGAGTAATCTCTATGGGGTTCGAAGTCTTGTTGCATCCAAAGGCAAATGAATTTCTCGTGAAATCAGATAATGATCTTCAGTATCGTATCAAAGATAAGCTAAAAAAGCTAGGTTCAAATCCCAGAAGAGGAAAAAAGTTAGTACATTCAGACTTCTGGAGGTTAAGAATTGGAAATTATCGTGCAATATATGAAATTGATCAAAATGAGGAGGAGGTTGTAATTTTGTTCATAGGGCATAGAAAGGACGTCTACGATGATTTCTCGAGACTAATCTAGTTTGGGTTTTCCATGTAGAAATAATTTTTCCACTTCAATTAAGAAGAATTTTTTAGATTTTCTGTATTATGATTTTATGAATTTAGCTTTTTGTTTAGAAGGACCTTACTTAAATTCTCTTTTATTAATCTCAAAAAAATAATTCATTAATTAGCTAATCTATATGTGTAGAAAGCCTCTTGAGAGTAATACTAGTGTATAAGGTCATCTCAAAGGTCGAATCCACTTTTCGAAGGGAATAAGATAATTCCACATCTTATAAATTGCAATTAATCCAATCCTTAAATTTTTGGAAATCCTTGGCACCAGCCTGATCAGCGATACTCCGAAGTGTTCCCGTTCTAATTGACTTGTGTAACGGAACTATAACAATTCGAACATCATCCTGTTTAGTTGGATGTTCGTAACGAAGCTTCACGTGGCTACCCGTCCGATCCACAACTTGGAATTGGTTCTTCGTAAGGGCCTTCACTATCTCATGACCAGAAAAATCAGATGATGTCATGTAAACCAATTACTGCATAAACTTAGGGAGTACTCTACTGTTCTCGCGGGTCTTTTTGACCTTATCATGATCAATACCGAGGCTTTTAAGGATCTCTCGCTCCTTCTTAGAAATATCGATAGATTCATTGATCTTTTTCCTGTAGAGTGTCACTGCCTCATCGAGGTTTTTCAGGGCCGCTTGGCGGGTCTTACCCTGGCTCGCAATACTCGTATCTCCATCCTTTGCAATCCATATGTCATCCTCCTTCCAGAGAAGGTAAGGAGCTTTCTCGGTCGGATTTTTCAGTCTTGTTGCCATTTCATTTTCCAATATCTTTTTCTTACCTATAAAAACCCGTACCTCTGATTATTGGTATTTTCCGAAGGAAAGCCCAGGGAATATCTCATTTAAGCTCTTCTTTTTCTCCGTTAATGAGCTCTATTTAAAATACGCTAGAGAATATTAGAATCAGGATATACCACACGATGCCAAAAATAACGTGAAGTCGAAATCTGCACCTAAACGAGCTAAACAGCCTCAAGCATATCCCACAGACCATTTAATAAGTTTTCTCTTAGCCTTTCAAGGTTCTTTAGACTTTTATTAAAGAATTAAAGCTCTTTTTAACTCTTGTTTAAAAATAAAAGGTCCATAGTAAGCTTAAAAGCAAGCCCCGGGTGGGATTTGAACCCACGACCTGCCGCTTACAAGGCGGCCGCTCTTACCAACTGAGCTACCGAGGCACTATTAGTTTTCTGGTAGTAGTTGTTTTTCTAATAATGGTTACTACTATTAATGTGCTAATTTTTGTTTTCTAGTAATATGGAATATTGAGTTAAAATCACACGTTTTTAAGTAATATACACTACATTTAATAGTTATAACACCGTAATGAAAAATGAAAATCGGTGGAGGTGCTGAGAAGACATCAAAAGATCAAAGTTTCAGTTATCACGGTCCCGTCTGGCTCTGCTTTTTCTCCTTGACTCCGACTGTTAAATAGGCCGGACGGATAAACGCCCTCCTCTACTGAGGATGAAGTTTTTCACCCCCTACTGACTCAGTAAGGGGGAGCGAACCGCGAGGTTTAGTTTTTAGGAGGCCGGGCGCTGCTGGTAGGTTGTTTTTTCAGTTGGCATCTGAGAGATTCATAAAAAGCCTACCCGCGAAAGGGTAACATTCCTGGTCTCCTAACGTCGTGGTTCATCAGAGCCAATCTTGGAAATATTTTCGAAGATAATTTAACGTTGGGGTAGTCATGTTTCTATTCTGCCGCTATTGTGCCTTCAGCGAGCTCTACCATTGCCTTCTTTGGTTCTTCTGCTTTTACTACACCTGAGGCGATTAGAATGCCTTCGGCACCCAGTTCTAAGGCTATTTTCACGTCTTCCCCGTCTGATATCCCTGCCCCACATAGCACATGGACGTCAGGGTCTACCTTCTTAACTTCTTCAACGGTCTCTTCTATAATATCAGGACTTACCTTGGAGACGGACCGCCCTGTTCCTATCAGTTCTGGTGGTTCGACGGCCACCATGTCGGGATGAAATTCTGCGACCTTTCGTGCGATATTGGAGTCTTCGGCGCAAACTATACTAGTGAGACCAGATTCCTTGAGCCTCTCAACTATTTTCTCTATCTCTTCCAGCTCCAACTGTTTTTCCGAGTGATTTACTAATGAGCCAACTGCTCCGGCCTTTTTGGCGGCTTCGGGTAAGAGAGAACCAGTACCCTGGCCAGGGGTTAGAGGATCGACGTGCTGTGCGTACACAGGAACATCCACTTGACTAGTGACCCGATATAGGTCTGCGTATTGAGGGGAAACTCCCACTCCAACTCCTTTTTCTTCTCCAGCTTCAGCTATCGCTTTCGAAATTTGAACGGATTTTTTCCCTATTCCTTGAGAATAGGCTTTTAGATTTACAATTATTGTCGGAAATTTCATTTTGGATCCATCTAGAAAATGCCTTGTTGGCTTAAAATGTTTTGCGAAATTTTCTATAGGATATTTTACCATGAATGTATTGATTAAAGAACTGTACAATAACAGTTGGCTTCATTCTGTTGGAAATTTTATAAAATATAGAATTAAAACCCTATTCCTTATTGATTCTACCGATTTTGGAAAATTTTGAAACGATAACGATTTTTATCTTTTTTGTGATTATTTTAAGGAATGATTGGCGAAAGTTTAGTCCTTCTTTGGCTCTCGGTAGCAACTTTGCTGGCGTCGGTAGTGGGAACCTTTACTGGTTTTGGAGTTTCCACGATTCTGATTCCTGTATTTCTTCTATTTTTTCCAGTATCTGAAACTTTACTTCTCGTGGGTGTGATACATTGGTTTGGAAATGTCTGGAAATTACTATTGTTTAGAAAAGGGATAGAATATAGATTAATTTTGCTTTTCGGAGTACCCGGTGTGATATTGAGCTATACAGGTGCTCGATTGTCCTTGGAAATACCTCAGGCAATTCTGGCAAGAGCCATTGGTCTATTGATAATTTCATACGTTCTGTTCATTTACTTCAAGCCCGATTACGAGCTACCAGAGAATAGGAAGAATGCACTTATTGGCGGAACATTGTACGGATTCTCCTCTGGCATTTCTGGTATAGGAGGTGAATTGCGGTCTATGTTTCTAACTTCCTTTCACTTGCCAAAAGCCGTGTATCTTGCCACTACTGGAGCTATTTCTCTCACCATCGATTCGACTCGTATAGTTACCTACATAGCAGGTGGAACAAGGGTTGGAAGCAACATTATCATTACTTTGATGGGCTTGGTTTTGCTTTCTTTAATTGGTGCATACGTAGGGAAGCGTTTTGTAGAAAAAGTTCGAAAACGAAGGTTCAGGATGGTGGTCGTACTTTCTCTGCTTCTGGTTTCTCTGAAGCTTTTGCTATTTCCTTGAACTATGTGTTTTCCTTTAGTGCTCTGATTATTGCCTAAGTTGATATATGCCGGGGGCGGGACTCGAACCCGCGACCTCGCGATTTCCCACATCATCTCGTGGATCAGCACTCACAACCGAGATTAAGAGGCTATGAGTCGCGCGCTACTAACCACCTGAGCTATCGGGTCCAGTTAAGGATACCCCGGCTCAGCCCCGGCACATTTGTTTACTATTGGCGTCTCTCTTAAAAGATGCTTTTGTTGTACGATCTTAAAGTTTCTAAAAGAATGATGATAGTAGTTTTGAATCATTAGATTTGCTTTTTTGGATAAGGATTTTCCTATATTTCTTTTAGGACCTTAGAGAATTCTTTCTTATTTTTAATAATTTTACAACTATCTTCGTATCCGATGAATAGCTGGTCCAACAGGTCTATGAATATTCCATTGTCTATTACTCCTGGAACTTGGTTCAACCTCTTTTCCAGTTTTGAAGGTTTTTCAATGATCCCGAAGTCCGCATCTAGTATGTAATTTCCATTATCGGTGACGAATGGCCCGCCAGCTTTAGATTTTCTTAGTTTCGTCTTGCTACCAAGACTTTCCAAAATTCCAGCTATATAATCATAAGAAAAGGGAATTATCTCAACCGGAACCGGGTTTTTCTCACCTAAATTCTTCACAACTTTTGTTTTGTCTACGACTATTGCCACCTTTCTTGCAGCTTTTGCGACTATTTTTTCTCTTGTGTGGGCCCCTCCTCCTCCTTTAATCATATCGAGTTCGGGATTTACCTCGTCTGCTCCATCTATAGTCAAATCTAGCTCAATATTCTTTTTCAAGGAAGTCAAATTCAAATTCATTCGATCTGCTAGTTGTTGAGTTGAAATCGAGGCACATACAAATTCTGCCTTGGATTTCTTTTCACCCAAAATTTTAACCACTTCGGCGAGGGTCGAACCAGAACCAAGGCCCACCACCATATTGTCTTCTACCAGTTTGGCGGCTTCCATCGCTGCATTTTTTTTCCATTTTTCTCTTGACATTATTTCATGATTTTCTAGATACTATTGGCAAATAAATCCTGCTAGTTTTTTGCTTATTTGTAATACTTCCTGTGTAAATGGACTCTCTGAGTTTTGGGGTAATTTTTTAGAAGATAGAGTTAATAAGTCTAGAAAAGAAAAACGTAAATTTGGAGATAAAAATGGATCGTAGCGTACCTGTTAAAGACTCCATGACGGTAAATGTAATCACGGCCAAACCTAAAGATTCCGTTACCGAGATTGCGGATATAATGGTAAAAAATGGAATCGGTAGTGTAGTGATTACTAAAGGAGAAAAACCGGTAGGTATCATATGTGAAAGAGATTTACTTGATAAGGTTATCTCCTCCGACCTCAAGCCTAGCGAGGTTACTGCTGAGAGTGTTATGGTAACGGATCTGATTACTATCGGTCCTTCTGCCGATATGCTCGATGCTATGAGGAGAATGATCGATAATGACATTGGTCACCTTCCGGTAATAGAGAATGGCAAGTTGGTTGGCATTGTAACGGTTCAGGATGTATTG
This sequence comes from Hadarchaeota archaeon (SeqCode), assembly GCA_964384105.1. Taxonomy (GTDB): domain Archaea; phylum Hadarchaeota; class Hadarchaeia; order Hadarchaeales; family JAGGTB01; genus CAYLJV01. The sequence goes on from CAYLJV010000001.1 coordinate 157,299, forward strand.
GAAGTTACACCTCAGATTCTCGAGATAATTCCTGAACATGCGGAGATTGAATCCTCCGAGGAATCTATAGAGGAGAGTGTCTGCGAGATTTGTGGTGAAGCCAGAAAACCGTTAATACAATACGAAGACAAGTGGATTTGTGAAGAATGCCGTGACTTTTTGGTTGGATGATTTTGAAGAGTCCACAAGAGATTTTGAAGTCGACCAAGGCGGGCAATATCCTAAAAGAGGATTATATTGTTCTATCGCCTTCTGATTTAGCTACTAGAGCGCGGGAAGTTATTAGATCAGAGGAGATTAGAGTCCTTCCAGTAGTGGAAGACAGGAAACTTAAAGGAGTATTGAGTGCACAGGACCTTCTGAAAATAACTTCTACTAGTTCTAACGTCAAGGTTTCCGGTCTTATGGAGACTCCGCCTATTTTTGGAACTCCTGATTGGGATCTGGCGGAGTTGTTCGGGAGAGCAGTTGAGTTTGATGTCTACGATATCCCCATAATCGAAGGTTCTGAGGATAAGACTTTCCGAGGTATGGTAAGGATAGAAAATATTTTGAACGAAATAGTGGATTGTTGTGGAGATGAGCCCAAAGTTGAGGAGATTATGACTAGGGAAGTCTTGGTAACCCATCCCGGAAAAAAGTTGTCTAGTGTTTGGAATAAGATGGAGGAAAGCAATATTTCGGGCGTTCCTGTGGCAAAAAAGGAAAAACCAATAGGGATGATAACTCGCTTGGATATCTTAAAGTTTGGAAAGGCCAGATTGGCCTTAGAATCTGAAGGTGGGAGAGATCCACCTAAAGTAGAGATCATAATGACTTCTCCTGTGGTGACTGTCGCACCCGAAGACTCAATCGGAAAATCGGTCAAGATCATGAGGGATAATGATATAGGAAGGTTGCCAGTAACTAAAGACGAAAGATTGATAGGTATAATTGACCGAGAAGATATAATTAGAACTTACTTATGAGGTAATATTTTGCCAAGACCGCCATCTGCAAGCTATAAATCAAGGGACCGAGGCCCCCTCGAGTTCGAATCAAAGCTCCACGAAGAAGAAGGCAATATAATGGATATAGCTAAGAGGGAAGCCGAAATGGTATCACCTAGTTTTCCTATAAAAAAGGCTTCCGAGGAGATGGTTAAAAAAGGTATAAGGCGTCTCCCTGTCGTATCGGCTGGAACTGAAAAGTTACAGGGAATGTTCGTGTCTCGAGACATCGTGGATTTTCTTGGTGGGGGAGAAAAACACCAGATTATCCAAAATAAGCACAAAGGAAATTTTCTTTCGGCTATAAATGATCCCGTTAAGATTATTATGAATCCCGAAGCTCCTCACACGAGCAATACATCTTCTATATCAGAGGTGGCAAAACTTCTTTACGAAACTGGCGCGGGTGGGGTCCCTATCTTGGATAAGGAACGTGTTGTGATTGGAATAGTGACTGAAAGAGATTTCGCAGGTTACATGCCGTCTCCGGCCCAAGCTCGAGTGGAGGGTTACATGACCCAAAATGTGGTTACTGCTGATCCAAATCTTTTTCTTATAGATGCAATGAAGAAGATGATTTCCGAGGGTTTCCGTAGATTGCCAATTGTAGAGGATGGAGAGTTAGTCGGAATAATAACTTCAGTCGATGTTTTGGATTATTTTGGGTCTAGTGAGGTTTTCAATCATATGGCCAGCGATAATGCGATGGATGCGATGTCTATCGAGATAAGTGAAATAATGACCGAAGATCCTGTCACTGCTACTCCTGACGATGATTTGGGTGAAGTTGCAAGAGAGATGAGGAAGAGGGGTTACGGAGGATTACCGGTCATAGAAAACGGAAACTTAGTTGGAATTATAACTGAAAGAGACATCTTGGAGATCCTACTTTAATTTTCGAGAGTTAACTACCTTTGGTGAGATAATTTGAAAGCACTGACAGAAGCGTTCCACGACCCAAAAGAGGCTAAAAGAATTTCTACGAAGATAGCGGATATTGCCGATTCTTTCGGAGAAGTAAAATTGATGAACGTGTGTGGGACTCACGAATATAGTATAGTAAAGTATGGATTACGTAACTTAATCCCCGATAATGTAAAACTGATTGCTGGACCGGGATGCCCGGTCTGTGTTACACCTGCGAGGGAGATAGACGAAGCTATCGAGTTAGCAAATCGAGGCATTATAGTAACTACTTTTGGAGATATGTATCGTGTCCCGGGGAGTTCGTCTTCACTCTCTGATGCTAAAACTAATGGAGCAAGTGTCAGAATAGTTTACGGAATCTCGGATTCTGTAGAGATCGCTCGTAAGAATCCGGATAAGGAGGTTGTGCATGTTGCGATTGGTTTTGAAACTACTGCACCGACCACCTCAGCGGAATTACTCAGAAATCCTCCGGAGAATTTTAGCGTACTTGTGAGTCACAGGATAATGCCTCCTGTTATGGATTTCTTGCTTTCCTCAGGGGAAACGGATATCGACGGGTATATATGTCCCGGCCACGTTTCTACGATAATCGGTTCCAACCCCTACAAGCCGTTGAGCGAGGTTTATGGAGTCTCTCAGGTAATTTCTGGATTTGAACCTTTGGACATACTCCTGAGTGTCCTAATGTTGCTTCAACAGATTCAGGAGGGTAGAAGCGAGGTCGAAAATGAGTACGAAAGGTTCGTGAAACCGGAAGGAAATACGAAAGCTAAGAAGCAAATGGAAGAGGTTTTCGAGACCAAAGATAATATCTGGAGAGGGTTCCCGATTATCCCAGGATCTCATTTAGAACTTAGAGAAGAGTTTGAGTCCTACGATGCAAGGAAAAAATTCGATGTGCGCATCGAAGAGGAGCGAGAGTTTGCTGAGGGATGTCGTTGTGGAGAAGTGCTAAAAGGTTTGATTTCTCCTACTGACTGCCCGTTGTTTATGAAGGGTTGTAAACCAGATTCACCGAAGGGTCCATGTATGGTGTCTGTTGAGGGGACCTGTAGCGTGTGGGCGAAACACGGAGACCCTTCTAAGTTTTGAATATTCTCCATAGTTCATCCTGTTTTGGAAAGTCAAGTTCCTTGCCGTCCATGAGTCTAGTTTTTTCGTCCTCCAGTATCTCACCGATCTCTGAGGCTGGAATGTCTTTTTCTTCTAGAGCTTTGATTATGGCTTTGGTGTCCTCAGGTTCACAGCAGATTAGCAGACTTCCGGATCCGATGGTTTTTAGAGGGTCTATATTGAAGTAATCGCATATCTCTCTCGTTATTTCGGAGATCGTTACAGAATCAGAATTTATAGAAAACCCGACTTTGGAAGCGTCGGCCAGTTCATGGAGACCGCCTACGAGCCCGCCTTCAGTGGGATCATGCATAGCATGGACTTCTCCCGAATTAATCGCAGTGGATGCGTCCTCCACCACGCTTATCTTTTTGAGAAATTTTTTTGCTTTATCTAGTGAACCTGGACGAAGCTTTTCGCTTAATTTTTCCTCATAGTTTGAGGCAAGTAAAAAAGTGCCTTCTATTGCAGCGGTTTTAGTGAAGATTATGTGATCTCCGGGCTTTGCTCGGTCGGTGGATACCCATTTGTCCAATGGAGCTTCTCCGATCATAGCTCCAGAGATCAGAACTCTCTTTAATCCAGGTGTTACTTCTGTGTGGCCTCCGACTAAGGAGATTCCCAGTTCTTCGCTTGCTGTTTTTGCCCTTTCGAAAATTTCTCTTATCTCCGATTCTTTTATTCCCTCAGGTAAGAAGAGATTCATTAGGAACCATTGGGGAGTTGCTCCGGTAGTTGCTACATCATTTGCGTTAACATGTACTGAGAGCCAGCCGGGGTCTTTCAGTGCACCGGTTATAGGGTCTGAAGAGAGGGCCAATACTCTGTCTTCGAGCTTTACTATCGATGCATCTATTCCTACTTCCGGCCCGACCAAGACCCTTTCGTCTTTTAATTCTAATAGAGAGAAAAGTATCTCTTTTAGCTTATAAGGACTGATTTTTCCTGTTGGTAGGGGCATTTGAATCAATAACTTTTTGTTTTTACCGAGTAAAAGTTTCACTTAAGGTGTTGACTGGAGCATTTGATTTAAGACATTTTTTATAAAATTAGTTCTTGAGCGGCCGTGGTCCAGTGGCAAGACTCTGGCTTCCCGAGCCGAACCAACTTTTTTGGAAAAAAAAAAACGTTGACGAAAAAACTTCAATAGACGAAATATTGGATAAATTCAAGGATTTTTGCCTGATAGACATTGACTTGACCGAAAGCACGTACGAAAGACACAAGTGCTGTATATGGGATTTTTTGAAGTTTTATGACGGTAATATTTCTGGTTTAAACAAGAATGATGTCCGTGATTACCTCAAAACGAGAAAGAATAACGAGGCTAAAAGTACCTACGCTAACAGGATTAAAGCGTTGGGAAGGTTCTTTCGTGATTTTTTACCGTTTAGGATTTTCGTGCATTAATAATACTTCTTAGTATGACAAATTAACAATTATTGTTATAAGTCATATTTAATATAAAAGTACTTATGACAAAATGTTATTTATAATTATAAGTCATATATAGTATAAGTATGCATAATGTAGTGTGTTAAAATGAAAAATATCATATTAGAAAAACTTCGTGCTGCGTTTTTTGAACGTTCGGATTTGGAGACTTTACCTGAGTCTGTCTGGAAAAGAAGTTCAGCTCTTAACACCTGGGGCACCAACGCAATTGAAGGAAGCACTATTTCTCGTGAAGATGCGGAAAAAATTATTTTAGAAGGAAAAAGTGTCAAAGGTAAACCAATTCGTGATATTGCAGAAACCATGGACCATGAACGAGCCTTTAGAGGACTTTTGAAACTCCGAAAAAAAGAGATCGATCTTGAAACAGTATTAGAACTTCATGAAAAAGTATTCTTAAGGACCAAAGATGATGCTGGGCAGTGGCGAAGAGTAAATGTTCGAATTAAAGGGGCAGACTACACGCCACCCCGATGGGAAAAAGTAGTTAATGAAATGAAAGAATGGAAAGAAAATTATAGAGAACGGGATATAGATGATGAGGACCCTTTTTCCCTTGGAGCTTGGATGCATTATGAATTTGAACGCATCCACCCTTTTAGTGATGGTAATGGACGCGTGGGGAGATTGCTTTTAAATCTACACTTTCTTAAAAGAAATTGGTCTCCAATCCATGTTCTTCCGATAAATCGTGATAAATATCTAAAAGCCCTAAACAAAGCTGCTAAAGATGATTTTTTACTCTTAGAAGAATTCATAAAATTTTTGATTGGGGGTAGTTTATTGGATATTCTTGACCAAGTAGGTGTTGCCAAAGACGAGCTGATTTCTTTAAAAGAAGCAACTAGGTTAAGTCCATATGATAGAAAATATTTGGCTTTGAGATGTAAACAGGGAGAGCTACCAGCATTTAGGACGGGAAAGAAATGGATGACAAGCGAAAGAGCACTTGAACTTTATTCAAATTTTGTGAGTAATAAGGAAATAAGAATAGTGGACAAGAGGAAAGGCGAAGATACGAAAAAAAGCGAAAAATCTAAAGAATAAAATTGTTAAAAACGGAAATAACTATTGATGAAACTTATAGAAAGGCTAAGAAGGTTTGAATGATTTTCTACCTGAAAAAGAAGAAGGCTATAACCTCTCTAAAACCCTTGAAAACGCAATTAAAGAGAAATTAAACAACTATGATAAGCGGATTAATAATGATCAGTTCTTGAGCGGCCGTGGTCCAGTGGCAAGACTCTGGCTTCCCGAGCCAGCGACGCGGGTTCAAATCCCGCCGGCCGCACCATATTCCACTTTTTGCAGTGATCGATTTGGAAAGGTGGTTAAAAAAACCACAAATTGAAATTACCGATAATAATTATAACCTTGTTATGAATAGATAATAGGGGAGTTTAACGTGCGGCCAGCTTTGTTGATTATAGATATGTTGGAGGATTTTGTATATGGTGAATTAGGTGATGAAAAGTTTCAGAAGATCATACCGCCGTTAGATAGACTCATCAAGGAAGCGAGGAAGAGCGGGATACCGGTCATGTATTGTAATGATTCTCATGAGGAAGATGATCCAGAGATGGGAATTTGGGGAAAACATGCTATGAAGGGAAGTGAGGGAGCAAAAGTAATCGAAGAACTAAAGCCAGAGAAATCTGATGAAGTGGTGGAAAAAAGTACGTATGGTGCTTTCGAAGGGACTGATCTGGAAGAGAGGCTTAAAAAATCATATAATGGTAAGGGTGCAGATACTGTCATTATTACCGGTTTGCACACTCATTTGTGTGATCGGCACACGGCTTATGGTGCTTTCGCTCGGGGCTATGATGTTGTCTTTGCAGAAGACGCTACTGAGGCTTTTAGCAAAGAACAACACGAAGAGGGATTGGATTATGCCCAAAAATTTTACGGTGCCAAAATATTGAGCAGTAATAAGATTATATCTGAAATTTTCGAGAAAGTCGAAAACTAGCTAAAAATTTCAAGTGAATACTACAGTCGAGCTGATTATTGGTTAAAAGATAAATTGGTAAATCTCCAATCTGTCTGTGAATGGAAAGAAGTTTAACTTTCTTTTTAGAGAGAGGTATGAAATGTTTAGAATAGGTGCTCATGTTTCTATTTCGGGTGGCTATGAAAAGGCGATTGGCCGTGAAATTGATTTAGGTGGTAACTGTGGGCAGATTTTCGCTGGCTCACCACGTGGGTGGAAAGTAAGTCAGCCATCTGAAGAAGAAGCTCAGAAATTCCGAACTGAATCGGAAGAGGAGGATTTGAAACCGTGGATAGTTCACGGGACATATTTGATCAATTTTGCTACTCCAAAGAAGAATTTAGCAGAAAAATCAGTGAGGGCTGTTCAAGAAGAACTGAATGCAACGGCAAAAATTGGTATCGATTACTACGTTTTTCATCCTGGAGCACATACAGGTGCTGGTGAAGAGCAAGGTATAAAGAATATCTCCGAGAGATTGTCAAAACTCGATATTCCTGACGGTGTAAAACTTCTCTTGGAAAATACTGCAGGAAAGGGGACTACCCTCGGGAAAACCTTTGAACAACTCAATGAAATGGTAGAACTTTCTGATTACGATTATTCGAAGCTCGGTGTTTGCTTGGATACTGGTCATATGTATGCTGCAGGTTATGAAATAAATTTGAAATATGAACTAGATGAGATAGTAAAAAGTATTGATGAGGATATTGGTCTCGATAACATGCACTTTTTGCACCTTAATGATTCTAAGCACCCACTAGGTTCGGAAAAGGATGAACATGAGCATATTGGGGAGGGTGAGATTGGAGGAGATGGCTTTGAATATTTTATTAACCACGAAAAATTGCGAGATAAGCCTATGGTTCTCGAGACTCCGACTAATGGCAAGGGTTTCGCTTGGAATATCAAGAAGTGTAAAGAGCTAAGAAAGGGGGATTAGGGGAATTGTCGTATTATATGATCTGCTTTACAAATGTAAGGAGAAAGCTAATATAATCGAAGAATTGATTTTTCCTACGAAAGATGTGAAAGAGGAAGATTATGCCAAAGCGCACTGATATAAATAGTATAATGGTGATTGGGTCTGGCCCTATCAAGATCGGTCAGGCTTGTGAATTTGATTATTCAGGTTCTCAGGCTTGTAAGGCTTTGAGAGAGGAAGGCTACAAGACTATTCTAATGAATTCTAATCCTGCAACTATAATGACAGACTTGAATATGGCGGATAGAACATATATAGAACCCTTAACCGCTGAATTCGCTACCAAGGTAATAGAAAAAGAGCGTCCTGATGCCCTTCTTCCTACCTTAGGAGCTCAAGAAGGCCTTAACATCGCTTCTACTCTCTCGGAGGAAGGTATCCTAGAGAAATATGGGGTCGAACTTATTGGAGCCAAGGCTGGAGCTATAAAGAAGGCTGAAGATAGGACCAGTTTCAAGGAAGCGATGGATAATATAGATGTTCCATATTTGAATAGTGAGGCGGTTAATACAGTAGATGATGCTCTTAGGGTTGCGGATAGAATAGGTTATCCTGTGGTTGTTCGCCCGGCTTACACGCTTGGTGGTTCAGGAGGTGGTTCTGCTTATAATCAAGAGGAACTTCAGGAGATAGCTGAGAGAGGGATAAACAAGAGCAGAATAAATCAAGTGTTGATAGAAGAATCAGCTGTGGGTTGGAAGGAATATGAACTTGAAGTTATGAGAGATTTTGCAGATAATGTTGTGATCATTTGTACGGTCGAGAATATGGATCCGATGGGGGTACATACTGGTGATTCTATTACCTGTGCCCCAGCTCAGACTTTGACTGATAGAGAGTATCAGAGGATGAGAGATTATTCAATCGATATAATGAGGGAGATTGGTGTGGAAACTGGTGGTTCTAATATTCAGTTTGCTGTCAATCCTGAGAATGGAAGAATGATTGTAGTTGAGATGAATCCGAGGGTTTCTAGGTCTTCGGCACTTGCTTCTAAAGCTACAGGTTTTCCCATAGCGAAAATAGCAGCTAAACTTGCAGTTGGCCTGACCTTGGATGAAATTCCTAATGATATCACTAAAGAAACTCCAGCTTCTTTTGAACCTACTATCGACTATACCGTTGTGAAGATGCCGAGATGGCCTTTTGATAAGCTACCTGGTGCAAACGATGAGCTGACTACTCAAATGAAATCCGTAGGTGAAACGATGTCGATTGGAAGGACTTTCGAAGAAGCCTTACAGAAGTCAATCCGCTCTTTAGAGATTGGAAGATATGGATTGGGTTCGGATGGAAAATCCTTGGACAAAGAAGTGGATATTGAGAGAAAATTATCGAGGCCGAATCCGGATAGAATATTTTACATCAAAGAGGCTCTTTTGTCTGGCTATACGGTAGAAGAGGTCAGTAAAATGACTAGAATCGATCCATGGTTTATCTTTAAGGTAAGTAAAATCATTGAAGTTGAGAAGGAAATTCAGAATTATGATAGTATAGAAGATTTACCTTCAAAGATGCTTAGAAAGGCTAAGAGGTATGGGTTTTCTGATAGGCAATTAGCATTTTTGCTCAACTCGCAGGAGAAAGAAGTCAGAGAGATTAGGAAGAAAAAAGGAGTTCTTTCTACCTACAAAGCCGTTGATACGTGTGCGGCAGAGTTTGAAGCGAAAACTCCCTATTTCTATTCAACCTATGAGGATGAGAACGAAGTGAGGGAAACCGACAGAGAATCTATAATGATCTTAGGTTCGGGACCGAATAGAATTGGTCAAGGAATAGAGTTCGACTATTGCTGTGTACAGTCTGTGTTTGCTCTCGAGGAGGAGGGTTACGAGACGATTATGGTAAATAGCAACCCTGAAACAGTTTCTACAGATTATGATACCTCTGATAAACTCTATTTTGAACCTCTAACGGCTGAGGATATATTGGGAATAATAGAAGCGGAGAAACCGATGGGTGTCATAGTACAGTTTGGTGGGCAAACTCCTCTTAACATAGCGGAGGAGCTAGAAAAGGAGGGTGTTAATATTCTCGGTACTTCTCCAAAATCGATAGATATGTCTGAGGACAGGCAAAGGTTTGGGGATATGATAAAGAAGCTTGGCTTGAATCAACCTGAAGGTGGTACGGGTAGGTCCGCTGAGGAGGCCTTGAAAATAGCCAACAATATTGGCTATCCCGTGCTTGTTAGACCATCCTACGTCCTCGGGGGGAGAGGCATGAGGATAGTGTACGGAGAGGAAGAGCTTGAGAGTTACATAAACGAGGCTATTGACGTTTCTCCGGATAAACCGATTCTTATAGATAAATTCTTGGAGGAGGCGATAGAGGTGGAAGTTGATGCAGTTTCGGATGGCGAAGATGTAGTTATTGGTGGAATGATGGAGCACACCGAAGAGGCGGGTGTTCATTCGGGGGACTCTGCTTGTGTGTTCCCACCTCAATCCATAAGTGAGGAAATAATGAATGAGATGAGAAAGGCAACTTATGCCATGGCGAAGGAGTTGAATGTTATTGGTCTTATGAATATTCAGTTTGCTGTCAAAGATGGTAAAATGTATGTTCTCGAAGTCAATCCTAGAGCCTCTAGAACTATTCCTTATCTCAGTAAATCTACAGGCGTTCAGTTAGCTAAAATTGCTACTAAGGTGATGGTAGGTAAGAGTTTGGAAGAATTGGGGTTCACGGAGGAGGTAAATGTTGATCATGTTTCTGTAAAGGAAGCAGTTTTCTCTTTTTCAAATCTTCCAGGTGTTGATACTGTTTTAGGTCCCGAGATGAAGGCGACCGGGGAGGCGATGGGTATCGATTCCGATTTCGGAAAAGCTTACTACAAATCTCAAATTTCTGCGGGCATGGAGCTTCCTGACAGTGGGAATATTTTCATCTCTGTTAGGAACAAGGATTTGAGAACAGTTACTCTGATAGCTTCTAACCTCGAGAACCTTGGGTTCAAAATATATGCGACTGAGGGAACGGGGAGGAAGCTAAAGAATATGGGTGTAGATGTGGAGATAGTTCCTAAGGTAAGTGATATAGAGAGACCGAATATACTTGATCTGATAAAGTCGAAGAAGATAGATTTGATAATAAATACTCCAGTGGGTAAAGGAGCAAAATCAGATGAGTTCGAAATAAGGTCCGCGGCAGTTAATTTCGACATTCCCTACATAACTACGATGGCTGGTGCGACCGCTGCGGTTAATGCTATAAAGAGAATTAAGAGGGGTAAGATGAGTGTTAAACCGATTCAGGAGTATGTGGAGGAGATAAAATGAAGGCTTACTTAGCTTTAGAAGATGGAACTTTCCTTGAGGGGGAAGGCTTTGGGGCAAAAGGCCGAGCGAAAGGAGAGTTAGTTTTCGAAACGGGAATGACTGGTTACGTGGAGGCTCTGACCGATCCATCCTATAACGGACAGATTTTAATGTTAACTTATCCACTGATAGGAAACTATGGAGTTTCAGAAGAGGATTATCAGTCTGATGGTATCAAGTCTGAGGCCCTTGTTATAAGAGACCTTTGTCAATACCCGAGCAATTGGAGATCTGATAAGTCCCTTGATGAGTTTTTGAAGGAATTCGATATTCCTGGCATTCAGGGTGTGGATACTAGAATGCTAACACGGAAAGCACGTATTCACGGGACGATGAAATCTGTGGTTTCAGTCGGTGAAGAGGTAGATAAGGATGAGCTTATCCGCGAAGCTAGAGAGCAACCTGGGATTGTAGAGAAGGAATATTTGGTGGAAGAAGTCTCCTGCGATGAGGTCCAAAGATTTGAGAACGGTGGAGACCTCGAACTGGTTATGCTTGACTGTGGATATAAGAGAAATATTTTGACTAATGTTCTAAAGGAAGGAATAAATGTTACGATAGTTCCTCACGACACTTCCGCCGACGATATTTTGAGTTATGAATCCGATGGGGTTTTGGTCTCTAATGGTCCCGGTAACCCTGCCCTCTTGGATGAGGTGATAGAGAATGTAAGGAAACTTTTCGGCGAGACTGTTCTCTATGGAATTTGTCTGGGGAATCAGTTGATCTCGCTTGCTTTGGGTGCCGAAACTTTTAAGCTGAAATTTGGTCATAGGGGGATAAATCACCCCGTGAAGGACCTCGAAACGGGTAGAGTTTTCATCTCTACTCAGAACCATGGCTTCGCAGTTACAGAAGATAGTCTAAAGGATGTAGGTTTGGAAATAACTCAAATTAATTTAAACGATAATACTGTTGAAGCAGTGAAACATAGTGAGATGCCAATAAAAGCCGTTCAGTATCACCCGGAAGCGGGTCCGGGCCCGCATGACACTTATTTTTTCTTCAAAGAGTTGAGAGAAAGCATGGAGAAGTAATTTTTTCTCCTAATAGAACAGTCTCTCCTAAGTTAGAACGATAGTTTGAGTAGAACTGTACATTATAGAACTTGTGAAACAGTTTTGGAGTCCGAGTTTTGCTTACTTAAGGCAGCGATTGAGAGTATAAATTCTCAGTATTGTTGGGAAGTTGAAGGACTAAAGTTATGGAGAGAGGGTATCTTATCGGATAATTCGAAAGTTTGGGGGTTTACTAAAGTCGGCTCTGGGAGTGAAGCAGAGGTAGTTATTTGTGCAGTGGAATATTTGTCTTCGCTTGTTCCTAGATTAAAGTGGATAGTAACGGATGAAGGATTCAGTGTTGGAAGAATTTTTATTGTGAAGAACGGCGACAGAATTTCTTTGGATTGCTGATTTCAGAATTTCGAGTTATCAGGATCTCTTTTAGTTTTTGAACAATTCAGTTAATATCTTATAGACTCCAAAAAGCATTATTAGTCTGAATCCTTTCAGACCATTCTAATGATTGGTGATTAATCTGCACGTACTTAGGAAGCCTACGCTTAAATCGGCTCAACAATTACTTGAGGACTCTTTGAGGGAGAATAAGATTATAGTAACGGTGGGCTCGTGCATTGTGGACTATGAAGGTCGAGCAAGTTCTATGCTATCTGAGGGAGAACGTTTAGTAATAGTGAAACCGGATGGAACGGTCTTAGTTCATCAAACTGAAAAAAGAAAACCAGTTAATTGGAATCCACCTGGGTGTGTTGCTAGGGTTGACCTTCGTGAGGGTGGTCTCTGGTTGATTTCGAGGAGGTCTAATCCGCCGGAACGACTTTCTATTCTATTTAAAGATCTTAAGATAGCGGCGTCTTTCGACTTGGTTGATAAAGAAAGCCTGCAGCTTGTTGGCACTGAAGAAGATTTAGTAAAATCTGTTTTGAAGAAGCCGGATTTGATTGAGGAGGGGTTCAAACCAATAGAACGAGAGAAATCCACGAGATCTGGTGTTATAGATTTGTACGGTACGGATTCTGAGGGAAGGAAAGTTGCCGTGGAATTTAAAAGGGGAAAGGCCACTCTGTCGGCGGTCGGTCAGTTAAGCCGGTATATTAAGGAATTGGAAAAGCAGACTAACGGAAAAATTAGAGGTATTCTAGTGGCTCCGAAAATTACCTCAGGAGCTCTTAGGCTTTTAAGAAAGGAGGGGCTCGAGTACGTTCGAGTAAAAGATTCATCGGATAAAAAATCCACAGATATTATCTACGATAAAAACCAGAAGCGTATAAAGGAATACTAGCTTTTTAGAATCAGTATGACTGATTTTTGTTTTTTTCCGTCTTTTTGTGCCACTCACTTGGTTTCTGACTTCTTATGGTTTCTGGAAAGTCTCTAGTGCTTAGTTTTTCTTCCTCTGCTTCTAAGGATGATGTACTTTTGGGGGGTTCATTATTCCTTTTCAGATATAAAGCAACTTTTCCGATGAAATCTTTATTGATTATTTTTGGGGGATTTTCGATATTCATTACTGCTTCTTCTATCTTTTCATGATCGGGTATCTCTACGAGGTAGTCTAAGGCTTCTTCATCAGGATGGATGTTTTTTACATGAAAAAGTCTTTTTATAGTTTTTCTTAAACCAAAGGGAGTTTCTATACTACCTTCCTCTGGATTAAACAATATAACGCTGAATGGTTGCTCTTTTATCAATTTTTCTTCTTCCATTAACGTTTTTCTGTTATCTTTATTGTCCTCAAAAACTATGTATGGATTAAGATTTTCCGATTCTAGGTCTCGTTCCTTTGAATAAAATTTGGTTTCTATTTTTATCTGCTTAACTGCGTCCTCTATCTTTTCACTATCTCTCCAAAAATCGAATATGGCAACGTTGGAAGGATTCTCAACTACTAGGTCTATGAATCCTAGGACTCCGTGGTAATAATAGGGCGACCAAACTTCGTAATTACCTTCGAATTTGAGACACTCTACGAAAGCTTTGATCAAATTTTTGTTCTTTTTCCGAGATTTTCTTCTAAGTGCTTGCATCTTTCTTCAATAATAAATGTCTCATTCAAGTCGTAAAAAACTCTACCCTTGGAGGGTTTCTGATTAATCCTTGCTCAAATCTTTTCACAAAAATTGGATTTTTCTTTTTGGAACAGAAAGTTACGTACTTGTCTTTTAATTTCGGAGAATCCTTTGTTTTTATACAGGAATAGGTGTATATACATTCCGAAAATACCGACCGTAGCTACTATTGACAGCCACAAGTTTTGATAGAATATAGATAAGAGATGAGGCGAAATATAAGATTCAATCGGTCCTGCAATAAATATAAGAAGAAATCCTATCGAAGCAAGTGTGAGATAATCCTTCCAGAATGTTTTTGTGATTATTTCTTTGGTTACTGCTCCTTTTAATATGTAGAGGGAAAGGGCGGCTAGCAGGAAGAAACCTATACTTTCAGGTATTCTGTGAGCAAAAGTTCCACCTAAGAATCCGAAAAGATAATCTATTCCCCCAAATTGGTATTGATATGCGGATGCCCACGAGGAATTATATTCACTTATGAAAAGGAAATTCACACCCATGATGGGGATTAGGTGGTACGCACCGAGCTTCAGGTTGTTGCCCCAATAATATAGAGTTCTATCAAATTCATCTTTTCTCATTGTAGTATCTACTCTGTTTTCGTACTCCTCTGTCTCTTCCATGTTTGCAAATTGTTCTTGATTGAAATTTGTCGAATAGTGGATTAGACCGGTGAAATATATCGCTAGAGAAATCAGAATAACGAGGCCGATTAACCAAGAATTTCTTTTGAAAGATTTGATTATTTCAGTAATTTTCATTCCTTTTCCAGGTTTTCTAATTTTATTTCATAGATTTTTGGATAGGCTTTTTGTTCATTTATAGGCAATATGATTTCAATATTTTGGAGATACGTGGTCACTATTATTTATATAAAACCTATGTTTTCCATCTAGGTCTTCTTTAACTCCTATTCTGTGGGAAGAATTAATTTCGATTTGGCATTCCTTCCTCGGTTTTTTTATATATATTTTCTCAGAGCTAGTTAGATCGGTCCCATGAAGACTTTTGGTTATTTTTAGAGCTTGAGTTAGCTTCCCCGGTCCAGATGCCAATTCTTTAAGCTTGTCTCTGCCTCTACGTTTTTTCATAATTTCAATACCTTCGATCGGTTCTAAAGCTCTTATTAATACGGCTCCAGGGGTTCCCTTCTTCTCTGTGGTGATATTGAGGAGCCAGTTTCCGTGTACCATATATATGAGAGCTAGCCCCGGTTTTTCCCACATCAGCTCATTTATCTTGTTCTTTTTCTTTGTTGCTCTTGAAGCCGGATCCTCTGGCCCATAGTAAGCTTCTGTTTCGACTATCTTTCCGCTTATTATGGTCTTTTCTGATCTTGATACCAGAGATTTCCCCAATAAATCTCGAGCAACTTTTCCTGTATCTTGATTATAAAAGCCCTTGGATAGTCTCATATTAATCATAAGCCTCTGTGGGTGTGATTGATTAGAAATCTGGAAACAACGCTTAGTTGTTGGAAGTTTCTTGGAGTTTTCTAAATAATCTATTCAGTTAAGTTTACAATAGCTTGGGCGATATCTCCATCTGTTTTCTCCAGAGCTTCTTTTGCTGTCTCTCTATCAACGTTTGTTTGTTCCATTACCATTTCGATATCTTCATCTGTTATGTCCGTATCAGATTCAGTTTTCTGTTCTTCTGCTTCTCCTATAATCTGATATGTTTTCTGACCCTTCATTTCCGTGATTTGGACTTGTGGATTTGGAATAACGAGCTTTTTATCTGATAGTTCTATGGTAACTCTCTGAACGTCTGTCATCTCTTCTGTTTTTACACCCATTTGCTTCATCAGTTTCTGGATTTTCTTTGGATCTAGTCCTCCTCTGCCAAACATCAAAACACCTCTTTAGTTCACATTTTATTTGGAAAGCTGAAATGTGTTTCCATGAATTTTAACGTTCCGATTTTAATGCCCCCACTGATTCCCAGAATTTTCTTCCAATGGCTCTGTTTATAGCTCCTCTTAACGCTTTTTTGTTTTCTTTTGATTCTTCAAAAGCATCGAGAGGGATTTTTGCACCCCCCATTGTGGGGTGTCCTCCGGCAGACCCTAGATTGCCGTAGATTTCTTTCATCAGTTTTCCTATATGCATTCTCACGTCGGTGGTTCTTCCCGATATGTATACTGAGTCTCCTTCTATACCATAAACTAAGGTTGTTAGTGCACCTTCTCTTCTGAGTAAATAATCTGCTGCTTGGGCTATTGAGTCTCGATCCTTTACCTCTCCCACATTGGAAATAAGGTATCCTCCTTTTACCCTGCTACTCCTTATCGCTTTTCTAATAACTTCGAGGGTGTCAGCGGAGAGCGGGGGGGAACGGAATTTCCTTAGAAGCTCATTGCTGGTTTTGGGCAATAAAAATTCGAGAGTTGAAAAATCTAAGTGGGTCCCACCTCTAGTGAAATTCATAGTGTCAGTAAGTATGGCGAATACAAGTGCAGTCGCTAGTGTTTCGTCAATTTCTATTTCCCCATATCTCAGATAGTTGGCAAGTATCGTGGCAGTTGCTCCTACTTTTATAATATCCTTGTATTCGGCTTCTGCCCTTTCAGAAACTGCTGAGTGATGATCGATTATTATCGTTGGGGGAATTTCGTTTGGGAGAGAGCAATTTCCGTGGGTAGAAACATCCACCATTGCGTAAGCCGCATAATCGTCAAAATTTACCTTTTCGGCTTCTATCATCTGGGCATTTAGGGAATTGACCAAAGATCTGTTCTGTTGGTGTCCTATTCTGCCTCCGTAAATCAAATCGGATTCGATTCCAAGAGAATTTGCATATGTTTTGAGTGCCAGGCCCGAAGCGATGCTATCGGGGTCGGGATTATCCTGCAATATTATACCCAGTTTTCCTTCTAGATTCTTAAAGAGGTTTCTTAGTTGTTTCTCTTTTATCCTGATCCGAAATTCCTGAAATTTATCGTATATGTATTCCGCAAAAAGCTCGGAAGTTACTATAACTTCGTCAGCTCCCAGTTCTTTTATTTCCGGGGCTATTATGGAATCGGCTCCTCGGGCCACAACTATTGGATCTATTTCTAGATCAAGTTTCAACTGATTAATAGCTCCTAGTGACTTCTCGACAGTTTCTAGGTCCGGAGATAGTATTAGGATTACTTCTACTTCCTCTATTCCAGCTTCCTTCAAATCTTCTGAACTCGTAAAATCCCCTAGGTGAGCGTCAAAATCCGCTTCTTTTAGTTGGTTTACTTTACTTTCGTTTTTTTCTATTATTCTAACGTCTTCTTCCTTTTCTTTAAGCTTATTAGCTATTGCAAATCCTAAATCCCCACAGCCGAATAGCAAATACATAGTTACCAACTTACATTACTTTCTTACTCTCATTGTTTCCTAAATATGATTCGGAAAAGCCAAGAATGGTACTGTTTTTTTGAGGTTATCCAAGGTCGTATTTAAATCCATTTGTTTTTTCTTCTAAATTATTAACAATATTTATATAGAAGATGTTACATTTATTCAGAATTGCTCAAGGAGGGGGGATAAAATGGAATTTTGTTCTGAGTGTGGTACAATTATGATGCCTAAACACAAGGATAATTCTGTTTGGCTTGTTTGTTCGAATTGTGGTCATTCCCAGGAGCTGAAACAGGAGAATGATTATAAAATTGGTAGCCAGAGCAAAAAGGAAAAGAAACCTGAGGTAGCGGTTATAGAAAAAGAAACTAGGAAAAGGTACAGAGAGCCTAATTATGACCTTGATCTCGATCCTTACGCAGAAATTTACGATGATTATTAGGGTTCTACTGTAGCTCCCGATAGAGCGTCTTTGCAAGGACACTTTCTTTCTTCAGAAATTTCTGGAATAGAGCTGAATATCAAGTTTTGAACTTTCTTTATGTTTTTGTCCATTATCTCTGCTACTTCCTTATGTGTTAGCTTATCGGCTGAGATACCTGCCGCATAGTTAGTTACTACGGAGATTGTGGAGTAGCACATTTCTAGCTCCCTTGCAAGGACACTTTCGGGAACGTTTGTCATTCCCACAACATCAGCTTCCATCTTTTTCAGCATCTTGATTTCTGCTGCAGTTTCGAATCTGGGACCCTCAGTACAGGCATAAGTGCCTTTTTCTTCTATTGGGATCCCCCTCTTCTTACCTATTTCTATTAGAATTTTCCTAAGTTCGGGACAATATGGGTTTGTCATATCTACATGTACGACTTTTTCCCCATTACCTTCGTAGAACGTTTTTTCTCGGTTTTTGGTAAAGTCTAGAAATTGATCTAAAATTATTAACTTGCCCGGTTCAAATTCTTTTCTTAGAGATCCCACAGCGGTAGTAGCTAGTATTCGTTCTATTCCGAGTTCTTTAAGGCTCCAAAGATTCGCTCTGAAATTTATCTTATGGGGTGGGGTAGTGTGCCCTTCACCATGTCTAGGCAGAAATGCTAGTTTCTTCCCTTCGAATTCTCCTACAACTATGCCAGGGGATGTTCCATAGGGTGTTTCTATTCTTTTTTTCTCTGTTTTTTTAATGGAATTAAGAGAATACAAGCCTGATCCACCGATTATGGCTATTTTTGGATTCAAAATTTCACTCTCCAAACCTTCGGTCTCTACCTTGATAGTTATAGATAGCTCTTAGGAAGTTAATCTTATCAAAATTAGGCCAATTTGCTTCACAAAAATACAATTCGCTATAGGCAGATTGCCATATTAAAAATCCACTAAGTCTTTCTTCTCCGCTGGTTCTTATTATTAGATCTGGGTCGGGTATATCGGCTGTATAGAGGTTTTCTTCTATTGTTTTTTCGTTAATGTCAGAAGGTTTGATTTTGCCTTTTTCGATTTTTTGACATATATTTCTTACAGCATCTACCAGTTCGGATCTTCCCCCATACCCTACGGCAATATTTAATGAAAAATTATCGTAGTTTTTAGTGGCTTCTTCGGCTTCTTCTATAGTGTCTCTTATGCATTTTGGTAAAGAGCTTAGGTCACCTATCGCTCTAACTTTGACTTTATTTCTGTGAATTCTATCGTCTTCAATGATTTCTTCAAATTTCTTTTTGAAAAGCTTCATTAGAGCTTTGATTTCCTCGGGAGGTCTTTTGTAGTTTTCATTGGACAGGGCGTAGACGGTCATATGCTTTATCCCTAATTCTTGGGCCCAGTTTAAGACATCTTCAAGCTTTTTGGCTCCAAGTGCGTGACCCTTTTCTTTTGATAGACTTTTTTCTTCCGCAAATCTGCGGTTGCCGTCCAGGATTATCCCTATGTGCTGGGGTAAATGTTTTCTTTTTTTCACTCTGTTTAGAAGTCGGTTTTCGTAGTATTTTGATACGAGATTTCTAAGTTTTTTTATACCCGGTAGTTTTCCTATGGGGATTCCGTTCTGATTCATTTTATTCTCAAAAGAACCTTTAATGGCCGCACTCTTATGAAGATTACTTGAGTTTTTTAGAATTAGTAAAATGTTTTATTATTCAGAAAATGTATTTTATTAATCAGAGGCTGTGACCGGGGACTGAAAATAAAAAAACAGGACCGGGTCTAAGTTGGTACATGTAAGCAAGTTGGAAATGAGGGGCTTCAAGTCCTTTGGTCATAAAAAGGAGTCTTTGCCTCTCTCTTCTGGGTTAACGGCAATAGTAGGGCCTAATGGCAATGGAAAAAGCAATGTAGTGGATGCGCTTTCCTTCGTTTTGGGACAAAGAAGTGCAAAGACTCTGAGAGCTTCAGAGTTTTCTGCTTTAATTTATCACGGAAGTGAAGGCGAAAACGGTAGAAGGCCCGCGTCATCGGCTAAGGTAAAATTGTATATTAATGACGATAATAATTCTCTTTCTATTGACACAGATGAAGTGACTATTTCTCGAAAAGTTGACCGAGATGGAAAAAGTACCTATCGGATAAATGGTAATCGCTCTACTCTTCAGGAAATTCTTGATCTCATTTCAGGCACTTTGATCGGCTCAGAGGGTTATAACTTTGTTATGCAGGGCGATGTTGGCAGATTTATAAAAATGAGCTCTGAAGAGAGGAGGAAAATCATTGATGACTTGGCAGGCGTAGCAGAATTTGAGGAAAAGAAATCAAAGGCTCTTAACGAGCTTGAAAAAGTACAGACTAATTTACAGAGTCAAGAGGGAAGGATCGAAGAATTGGAGAAGAATATGAAGAGGTTAGAAAAGGAAAGGAAGGAAGCTATTGAATATAAAGAGTTAAAGAAAGAGGTAAAAGTCAAAAAGGCTTCTCTTGCAAAATTCGATGTTTTATCTTGCAAGAAAGAACTGGAGAGTATTGAAAAGGATATCAAAAAAAGAAATAAAGAACTAAAAAAGTTAGAAGAAGAAAGAAATAACATTAAAGAACGTCAAAAGGAACTTAAGGAAGAAAGAAAGAACCTAGATTCCAGAATTCAGGAAAAAAGACAGTCAGAAGTATTAAACCGAGTGGAAAGAATCAATTCCAGAATAGAGACTTTAAAAGAGAGTTTAAGGGCAAGTGAAGAAAACTATAATGCACTTTCTGAAGAAATAGAGAAAGCAAAGAAGAAAGCCAAAGAGCTTGGTGAAAAAGTCGAAGAGGAATCCCCGCTTTCAGAAATAGAGGAATTCACTACTGATTTCCAAAACTTACATGAGAAGTTTGTGAGTTTAATTGATTTTATCAAAAATTATGATAAAGACTCAAAAGAATTTGAAGAATCTCTTTCTGAATTGAAAGGAGTCTTGGAATCACTCGATGATGTAATATCAAACTTAGAAGGACGTTTTAGGAAGGCTTTGGAGTCCCGAGAGAAGTTCATAAAGCTTGCTGAAGAAACGGATGATATCGAAAAAGCGGGTTCGGAATTTGAAAGGATTAAATCTCGCTTAGCTTCTATTAAGGGGAGACGTGAAGATGCGGAAAAAAGAATCAAGAGCTTGAAAGAAAAAATAAAGGAAAATGAGAGTTTATTAGAGGAGACTGAGAACGAAGCTGAGAAAATCAAGAATAAAATAAGCGAATTCGAGGAAAAACTTAGTAAATTGGATAAAGAGGACGATAAGCTAGGTAATAAATTCGAATCATTAGAGGAAAAGATAAGGAAAATAGAGAATAAGAAAAGCGATTTAAGGACAGAGAAGGCTTCTACGGAAGCAAAGTTGACCCAAGCTGAAGAGAATCTCAAGGAGTATGGGATTGGTGAGGTTGATATTTCTGATAAATCTCGGAAAAAATTAGAAAAAGATGTTAGTAAGATTGAAAAAAAGGTTGAGAATCTTAAACCTATTAATGAGAGGGCTATAGAGGCTTATGGGGAGGTTGAAGAAAGATATCAATCTCAAATGGAATATTACAGTAAATTGGAAAAGGAAAAGCAAAAATTGATTGATTTTATGAAGGAAATAGATGAGAAAAAAACAGGGGTGTTCATGGAGACTTTTGAAGAGGTTTCAAAGAATTTCAGTGATATATTCAGTGAACTTTCACCTGGTGGTGAGGGGAGGCTGGTACTAGAGAATTCTGAGAGGCCATTGGATGGGGGATTGGATATAGAAGTTAAACCCAAAGGTAAAAAATTGGGTAACGTAGCTTCACTTTCGGGAGGGGAAAAAGCATTGACTGGTCTGGCGTTTATATTTGCTATTCAGAGAACCAAACCTTCGGCTTTGTATGTCTTTGACGAACTTGATGCTCATCTTGATCCCGAAAATCAGAGGGGCGTGGCTAAGATGATTAAAAAATTCTCCAGCGAGTCACAGATAATCGTAGTCACACTTAGAGATTCGATGATGTCCGTTGCTGACAAGCTTTTTGGTGTTAATATGGATGAGGATAATATCTCTCATATAGTATCTGTTGACTTAGAAGAATATGAGGGTGAAAATTAATGCCAATAATATTTGATCAACCCTTTCAGATATTGTTGAATCTGGCTCGTGAGAAGAAGATAGATCCATGGGATGTGGAGATAGACAAGTTAGCGGATTTATATGTGGAGAAAATTAGAGAGATGAAAAAATTAGATCTTAGAGTATCTGGTAGAGCTATTTTTTCGGCTTCGGTTCTTCTAAGAATGAAGGCTGATAGTTCGCCTGGCAATGGTCATTCTGAAGATGAAGATGAGATATTGGATGACCTCGACTTTGATATACCTGAGTTGGAACCGATTACTATAATAAACAGTAGTCATCAGAAGATAACTCTCTCGGACCTTGCTACTTCTCTTCAGGAAGTTATGGAAAAACCTTCCGAAAGTAAAAGTAAAAAGAGGAAGCGAACGACAGTGAAGAATATCATGAAGGAGCTGGACGAATATCAGATTCACATAGAGGATCATATAGAGGAGTTCCACGAAAAAGTTGCAATGCTGGCCTCAAACGGGGAAATGATAAACTTTACTCAATTATTACCCGAGAGAAATAAACTAGAGGTGGTCAGAAATCTACTACTTGCTCTATTTTTGAGCTCTCGTGGAAAGATATCTTTGCATCAGGAAGAGCACTTTGGGGATATTTATATCAGATTGGAAGAGCCACCGGAGGGGATGGAATATGGGAATTAGTGATGATGTTTCTACGGTAGAAGCTGCTTTGTATGCTTCTGATAGGCCACTTTCATTGGATGAATTAAAGAAGACTGTTGGTACTTCCTCTGAGACCTATATTCGAAAATTGTTGGATAGATTGAGAGATAGATATGATCGAGATGGGTCACTCGAGCTTAAGGAGACTACAGAAGATATGTTTACGGTGCAACTTCGGGAAGAATTCATGCCTAAAGTAGAAGGTATAGTACCAAAAACCAAGCTCTCAAAAGGTGCTCTCAAGACACTTGCGGTAATAGCTTATAAGCAACCTATTAAGCAGTCCGAACTGGCAGAGATAAGAGGAGGCCGTGTTTACAAATACGTAAGACGACTCCAGGAACTTGATTTTGTTGAGGCGAAGCCGCACGGAAGAACAAAAGTTTTGAGAACATCTAAGAAATTTGCTGGTTACTTTGGCATGGAGGATCAGATGGATAAGATAAGGGAAAAACTTCAGCAGATGGTCAAATAGGAGTTCTATTCGAGTACTTTCGAATAGTTTTTAGAAAGGGGAGATTTTTTAATCTTTAAGTTTAAAGTGGACAGGTGGTGTTGTAATGGCTAAATGGCAAGGAAGATCTAGAAAGAAGCCGAGTAGTGGAAGAATATGGCCCAGCCGTAAAAAGCGAAAGTATGAGTTAGGTCGTGAATCTGCGGATACTAAAATCGGAGAGGAGAAGAAAGTCCAAGTCTCTGTTAGAGGCACAGGCCAGAAGACGAGATTACTTTCTGTTAATTCTGTTAACGTGACTGATCCAGAATCCGGAGAGAGCAAGAAGGCTAGTATTAACACGGTTTTAGAAAATCCTGCAGACCCTCATCTTGCTAGACGGAACATCATAACCAAAGGTGCGATAATAGAGACGGATATAGGAAAAGCCAGAGTTACAAGTAGGCCAGGCCAGGAACAAACCCTTAACGCAGTTTTGATAGAAGGTTCTTTCAAGAAAGAGTCTCAGAAAAAAGAGACAAAAGGAAAGGAAGAGCCCGCCGAAAAAGATGAGTCAGAATCACCGAAAGAATGAGGCACTGAGCCGAAGCATATTTTCTCTCAATTCTCTAAAAAGTAGAATTAGTAATAGATCGGTCTTTGACCGGCAATTACTTGATCGACACTATGTACTACTCCACCCCACTCTTCTATCTTAGATCTGATTTCCCTGTAGTCTAGGTCTCCGTCAACTGTCAGCTTGAGTGTTTCGGTTTCTTTGTCTATCTCTAGAAGTGCGGCATCTACTCCTTCGACTCCTTCCATGGCTCCTATTTTTTCAGCGAAGTCGGGAAGTGGTGGATCATGAGGCTTTAGCACGTCCAATACTATTCGCCAGACTTTTGATTTTTGTGAAGAATCTTCAGGCATTCTGACCAAGCTTTAATCTCTCTTATTTAGTAAAAGATTTTTCTAATTTCCAAATCCCCAATATTCAAATTCTTAACACCGTTTATAGTTCTGGAGTTTCTATGAAGGGCACATACGTGCTTCTAATCTGTCTTTCGGAATGCGAAAGTATTAAGATCGGGAGCCTTGGGGCCATAAAATTCGAAAAAGGCTGGTACGCTTATGTTGGTTCTGCCTTAAAATCGTTGGAAAATAGGATCGAGAGGCATATCTGTAGCGAAAAGAGTATTTATTGGCACATAGATTACCTCCTTTCTAGAGCTGAGCTCGAAAATATTTTCTATGGAGAGGGTGAAGAAAGAAGAGAATGTGGCATTGCGGAGGAGATTTCGAGAGATTTCCCGTTCATTGAAGGATTTGGTTCGAGTGATTGTCAATGCGAAAGTCATCTTTTTTATTCTAGAGATGTTTCGAAGTTGAGAGATAGTATAGTCTTGGGCTTTATAAGAAATGGATTAAAACCAATTTCTTGGTACGATGGGAAAGAGATGGCAGCAGAAGAGGAAAAATGAGCATTTTTACAAGCAAGCTAAAAAAGAAGGCTACAGAAGCAGAGCTACTTATAAACTCAAACAACTTGATGACAAATACAGCCTTATTCATCCGGGGGATATAGTTGTAGACCTGGGTGCAGCGCCTGGTAGTTGGCTTCAATTTGCGAGGGATAAAGTTGGTGAAAATGGGTTTGTTTTGGGTGTTGATCTTGAGGAGATAGAAGATTTGGATTATGAAAACGTTAAAACAGTTCAAGCAGACATTACTGAATCAGAAACAATAGATATTATTCAGAAAAATCTTCCCGATTCTCCTAATATTATAATTTCGGATGCTGCGCCAAATATCACAGGGATATGGGATGTTGATCACGCTAGATCGATAGACCTGTGTAGATCTGCTTTGAAAATAGCCGATAAAGTACTGAAACAGGGCGGATTCTTATTAGTTAAGGTTTTCCAGGGTGAATTTTTCGACGAACTCTTGGAGGATTTTAAAAAGAAATTTAGTTTCTGTAAGGCTTCTAAGCCCAAAGCTTCTAGAAAAAGGAGTTCTGAAATATATATAATTGGTAAAGGTTTTTCTTCAGGCTAATATTCTCGTGATTTTTAGTTTCTGTTTTTCTCTATATGGTCTTCGGCTATATCCCCAACTATCGGAAACTTGTAAAGTTCCCCTTTGTAGGCTTTGATCATCCCGACTACCCAAACTATGAATCCTATAATGCCCAGTATAGCTCCTACGATGGCTCCAAAAATAGGTATAGGACTTAAAATAGCCCCAACTATGAATAGTCCTAAGAATATGATCGTTGATTGAAAGGCGTGAAATCTAACGAAGTAACTTTTCTCTTCGATGAAGTAAAGAATTATTCCTGACACAAAAACTAATAGGTAGGCTAGTGCCCCTTCTAGATTTTCTTCAAGGCCTAAAGATGTTTTATTGCTCTTTTTCTGAGTTCTTTTAGTTCTTTTTAACTCAGCGCCACATTCCGGGCAGAAAGCAGCATTTTCAGGAATTTCCTCTCCACAATCTGGACAATATTTCATGACTCATCTAAAATAGCTGTCTTTTACTTAATAATTCTTTTTCTGCTGGATGAGGTTAATAGAAGCTTCATTCAGATATCAATTTTGTCAAACTTTCCATCGTTGCGTCCGTTCTTATCCCATTGCTTAGAAAATGCGTTCTTGAGGCAAAATAGCCGTTTTTCCTAAGTTTTTGAATAGCATGATTGATCTTAGGTGGGGATGCACCAGATTTTGAGCAAACCTCATGGAGATCATAGAATATGGGTGGCCCTTCGTTCTCTTTTGCCAAGGTTTCGAGTAGGTTTCTTTCTTCTCCGTATAGTTTGAAGTTTCTTAGGGAGAGGTCATTTATCAGGGCTTTTATGTGTTCTTTATCTCCCATCTTTTCGAGATATAGTGGGCCCGCTTGTTTGTATTTACCACCACATTCGCAGTTTTCTGGCAGGTTTGGAAAAAAACCTTTTTTGTAAGTTCTCTTTCCGCATTGAAAACAGTGAGCTAAGTAACCTTGATCTTTCAGAATTCGGTTAGCTTTCCTTGCTCCTTGGTCAACTTGAAAGTGGATTCTGAAATAGTGTTGAGTAGCATGGCTTAGAAGGGGGATCAGAGCAAGATCAAAAGCTGCTGCTTTTCTTTGTATTGATCCAACTAGAATTCTTAGTCCCAGTTCTCTTGAGTAGGGAGTTCTTAGGGGTGTTGAACCGTATTTTCTCTTACATGCGTTTGGATACGCTCCGCATAGGGGTGCAGTGTCAGTGGCTGTTATCAGAAGGGCACCTCTTCTAGATATTGCAGTGAAGGAAGGCTCTAGGAATGGAATGGGGGTACCAAAAGGGTCAATATCTATAATATGGAATCTTGGTCTGTGATTATAGAGTAAAACATTAGCGTCTTCTCTCTTTGCTTCCGCTACGGAGAGTTGATTGTGTTTTATGTTTTTCTTTATGAATTCGAAGGCATCGGCTGATCTATCATTCACGACTACTTTTTTTACTCCAGAGACCTCTTTTGCATATCTTAGACCTCTAGCACCTATACCAGTTAGAACATCGCAAATTCTCAGACCATCTATACTCTTTCCGATTACTTGAACGGAAGAAACAGATATATCTCTGGATAGTTCCATTATGGGATTAAAAAAAACAGGTGTCTTGGAAGGGACGTACTCTTTTTCAGAAGTTTTGTAGTTTTCTAGTTTTGGTACTTCTAATTTTAATTCTCCTTCTTTGATTATCTCTGTCTCCATTTTATCCTATACAGAGTAGAGTCTCCAGCTTTAACTTGCTTTTGAAAAGATCTTCTACATATTTTCAAGTATTAGATTAGCTAACTCCTTTGATATCTGATCGCGGTTATTTTTGTTTACCCCAAATATCCTGGCGTCTTTTCTTCTTTTCACTTCTCCTATGAATCCACTCTTTGATCTTTTATGTATGACTCCTATGGTGGGTTTTTCAGATTCTAGAGCTTTCTTTACTTGTTTTTTGAACTCTTCACTGTGAACTTCCATCGGTGCTATTTCGTCAATTATTAGGAAGTCCGCTTCTCTGAGCGCTTTAGGAATTGAGTATTTACAAATTTCGTCAATATTAGAAATATTAACTCTATATTTGCTGATCTTCGGTCCGTTATCTAAATCTACGTGCGCTAATATTTTTGATTCGCCGCTAGCTATATCTATAATTTTGAATCCTTTTCTAATTCCGTTAGACTTTATCTCTGGACAGTAAATTCCTCCAGCCTTCAGATCTTTTTCTTTTAATATTTCCGAAGTCCTTTCGACTACTGTAGTTTTCCCACTGCCTGGTGAACCCGTTATTAAAAAATTGTTTGGAATTCTTTCACCCTCTCTACGTGTATATTCTCTGCTTTTGCAGTACAACTTTCCGGATTTTAACGTATTAAAATTTCCAAGACTCTATTAGTTTGCAAAGAGATTATCTAGACAGTAATGTTATGAATTGAGTGTTGACAAATGAAATGTTATATATGCCGGAGGTGTTTCTATAGGACCTAATTTTGTAGCTGGCCTGGACGAGGCGGGTAGAGAATCAATCCACTGGTAGATGATTCGCCCAAAGGTCCCGTTCTAGGCCCGATGGTTATATGTGGCGTCGTAGTGAGTCCAAAGGTATTCTCTGACCTGAGAGCTGAAAGGGTAAGAGACTCTAAGCTGATAGGCCCCAATCGGAGAGAATTCTTAGACGGGTTCCTAAAAGAAAAGATGAAAAAATATGAGATTGTTGAATATTCTCCATTTGAGATAGATCGACTCAGGGGTGGAGGAACTAACATAAACCAAATAGAAGCAGAAGGTTTTGCCAAGGTACTAAATTTTCTTCAACCTTCAAAAGCCTACATAGACTCAGCGAGCGCAAATACGGAAAAATTTGCATCTGATATAGCAAATAAGTTAGAGTGCGAAGTTGAACTGATTGTTGAGCATAAAGCTGATGAAAATTATCTTCCCGTTTCTGCAGCTTCTATTATAGCTAAAGTTAGAAGAGATCAGAGAATCGATGAATTAAAAGAAGAATACGGTGAAATAGGATCAGGTTATCCTTCTGATGAGCGAACGATAAGATTTTTGGAAAGATGGGTGGATGGGAACAAGAAATTTCCAGATTTTGTGAGAAAATCTTGGAAAACTGCTCAAAGATTTTTAAATAAGTGAGTTTTAAGACCCCTGTGTTGCCTTTCCTACTAACTCCAAGCTTCCTCGTCTGCCAAACGGCGTCCTCCACTTGGTAACCCTCATGGAAGGCTTTTTCAGGGGTCTGCCCATCATGTTTCGTACCCGGGTTGTCTCTCAGTCATCGACTGGTGTCACGCCAAGCACTCCTGAAAGGACCGCATGGGTACGGTTTGTTTGATGGATACTCAAGTGTTACCTCAGCATTGCTCTGGCGATCATGTTTTCACGCCAGTCCTCGAAGCTGTGGTTTTAGCCTTTCATCGCAGTTAGTTTTCTGTATTTAACAAGTAAAAAAAGATATCCTTTTTATTATCCTGCTTAATATTTTAGTCTCACTAAAATTTCTAAAAGGGTTTTTTATATATTTTGGAGTGAATTTGAGCTTTATTTTTATATTTAAGGAGAATAAAGATAACTCAAAAATTTTCAAAATGCTTATAATAATATAAATCTTAAAAATATTCAATGTCGAAGGAGAAAGACGGATATAACTCTCCTTATATTCCCAATAACGATGCAGAAATACGCGAGGAGATGCTCCAAGAGATCGGAGTGAAGGATGTCGAAGAGCTTTATGCAGATATTCCAGAGAGTTCTAGATTCAGGGGCAAATTGAATATTCCCCCTTCTATGTCCGAATCTGAAGTAAAAAAACATGTCTCTTCAATTCTATCAAAAAATAGGTCAAATGAAGAAGTAATTAGCTTTTTAGGAGCTGGTTGCTGGCCTCACTATGTTCCAGCACTCTGCGATGAGGTTAAGGGTAGGTCCGAATTTTTGACGGCCTATGCCGGGGAGACATATTCCGACTTGGGAAAATTTCAAGCTCTGTTTGAATTTCAGAGCATGATGGGAGAACTACTCAATTTAGACGCGGTTGGATTAAGCGTATATGACTGGGCTACAGCCTGTGGAGATGCTGCTAGAATGGCTGCAAAGGTCACTGGGGATAGCGAGATTTTAGTTCCCAGGTTAATTAATCCGGAGAGATTATCTGTCATGAGAAATTACTGTGAGTCATTGGCAGAAGTAAATCTTGTTGATTATAGTCCTGAGACCGGTCTTTTGGACCTGGAGGACTTAAAGGAAAAAATATCCGCGGATACAGCTGGTGTTTACATAGAAAATCCTTCTTACTTGGGGTTTATTGAAGAAAATGGAAAGGAAATTTCAGAAATTGCCCATGATTATGACGCATTGAGTATTGTGGGAGTGGACCCGATCTCTTTAGGAGTGTTAAGCCCGCCCGGTGATTATGGTGCAGATATTGTATGTGGGGAAGGTCAACCCCTTGGTATGCACATGAACTATGGTGGGGGTTTAGTAGGAATATTAGCCTGTCGGGACGAAGAGAGGATTGTCTCTGCTATGCCGTGTCAGTTGTTAACCATTGCTCCTGAGGCGGAGGGTGATAATTTTGGATTTTCTTGGTGGGCACTACCAGAACGGAGTATGTATTTTGAGAGAGCTAAAGTTAAATCGATTGTTGGGAGTTCTACAGCTCTTTGGAGTATAGCTGCTGGAGTTTATTTAGCGCTGGTGGGATCTGATTTAGACAAACTCGGAGAAACCATAATGCAGAAATCTCATTATGCGAAGCAATTAATCTCCCAGATAGATGGGGTGAGTGTCCCTGTTTTTGAATCATCTTACTTCAAGGAATTCACAGTTAATTTTGATAATACAGATAAGAGTGTGAAGGAAGTAAATCAAGAGCTTCTTGATGAGGGAATTCAGGGTGGGAAGGATCTATCTGAGGAATTTCCCGAACTTGGAGAGACCGCACTTTACTGTGTTACTGAAATACATGACCAAGAGGAAATCGAAAAACTTGCTCGAACTCTGGAAGGGGTGTTGTGATAATGAAAGATAAGGATACGGGCTATCAGGCTGTCGGCTGGAATGAACCTATTATTTACGAGTTTGAGGGCAGGAATGTAAATAACAATATTATCCCTGCTGCTGAGGATGAGATAAAAGAGAGTGTAGGCGATGTGACTTCAAAAATATCTCCGAAAATGAGAAGAAAAAGTTCGCCAAATCTGCCAAGACTCTCTGAACCTCAGATTGCGAGACACTATATTCGATTATCGCAGCAAACTTTTGGAGTCGACTCTGGTAGTATGCTAGGATTGGGAACCTGTACTATGAAGTACAATCCTAAGTTCAGTGAGCAACTTGCTAGGTCTCCGAAAGCAGCGGATGTGCATCCCTTACAGGATGAGAAAATATCTCAGGGATACCTCGAACTGCTTTACAACTTGAAGAAGTTCCTTTGTGAGATCAGCGGAATGGATGAGTTTTCTCTACAACCGAGAGGTGGGGCGCATGCTGTATATACTAACGCCTGCATAATTAGGGAATATCATAAAATGAGGGATCAACTTGATCAGAAGAATGAGATAATAACTACTGTTTTGTCTCATCCGTGCAATGCAGGAGCTCCAGCAATGGCTGGTTTTAATGTTGTAAATCTTTATCCAGATGAAGAAACTGGTGTTCCTGACATGGAGGCCTTCAAGGAGGCTCTTTCGGAAAAAACTGCCGGTTTGATGATTACTGACCCGTATGATACTGGTAAATATGACGATAATCTGGAAGAATACATAGATATGATACACGAGGTTGGTGGACTTGTCGCTGTGGATCAAGCCAATTTTAACGGGGTTATAGGTAAGCTTCGTATTGGTGATATAGGGGCGGACCTGTGCCATTTTAATCTTCATAAGACTTTTGGAGCTCCTCATGGGTCCTACGGCCCAGCGTCTGCACCTGTTGGAGCTAAGGAGGAGTTAGAGGAACTCCTGCCAGTTCCTTCCATAAATTTTGATGGTGATAAGTATTATCTCAACTATAAAAAGGAAAATAGTATTGGTAAGGTAGCTGGATTTCAAGGAACGGCTCCTGCTCTTTTGAAAGCCTATGCGTGGATAAGAAGAATGGGAGCAGAGGGTTTGGAGGAGGCCGCGGAAATGGCTGTAATCAACAATAATTATCTATTAAAGAAACTGCTGGAGGTAAAGTGGATAGACATTTCTTATCAGAGAGATCATCGAATTCAGGAGGCAAGAATGAGTCTGCAAAAGATGAAGGAGGATACGGGGGTCGGAACCGAGGATGTCAATCGTAGGATCGTGGATTATGGGGTTTCGAGTTATTTTGAAAGTCATCATCCTTGGATAGTTTCGGAACCGTTTACACCAGAACCTACCGAATCGGCTTGGAAGGAGGAGCTTGACAGGTGGGCGGAGATAATGAAAAATATATCGGACGAGGCTTATAGTAATCCTGAGATAGTTAAAAGTGCTCCACATAAGGCACCAATAGGACGTATTGATGAGAGTCCCTTGAGTGATCCTAATAAAGCAGCTTTAACTTGGAGAGCCTATCTCAAAAAATATAGTGATTAAAGTTTTTCTTGCCGTTCAGTTAATTTTTAAACTTTTAGAAATTGGTTAGTTTGGAAGTTGCTATGAGAAAGTTAGGTCTTATCGTAAACCCAATAGCTGGAATGGGTGGAAAGGTTGGCCTGAAAGGAACTGATGGAAAAGAAACGCTCGAAAAAGCAGTTAAACTGGGTGCTACTCCTGTCTCCCCAGAGCGTGCGCGCATGACGCTCCATGAAATCTCGTCTTTGAGTGAAGAGATTGAACTGGTTACTTATCCGAATGATATGGGGGAGAACGAGGCGCGGGAGAGCGGCTTCAATCCGACGGTTCTAGGACAATTGAGTTCAGAAAAAACAACTGATCAGGATACCAAAAGAGCGGCAAATGAATTGACTGATTATGGTGTTGACCTGTTGCTCTTTGCAGGTGGAGATGGAACTGCTAGAGATATTTACGATTCTATAGGTGAGCAAACTGTTGCTTTGGGTATACCGACGGGTGTTAAGATACACTCGAGTGTCTTTGCGTTAGATCCAAAGAATGCTGGTAGACTTGTTAAAAAGTATCTTGTAGGTGAGAGGAGAATCGAGGTCAGAGAAGGGGAGGTTATGGACATCGATGAAAGCGCTTTTAGAGAGGATAGGGTTTCTGCTAGACTTTATGGTTGTCTAAAGATACCATTTGAAAGAGAGATGGTGCAAAACGCAAAACAAAGCAGCAAGGGTTGTGAATCTCCGGAATCTATTGCCTGTGATATTGTAGAAAATATGAAAGAGAATTGTATCTACGTAGTAGGGCCGGGTACTACGACTAGAGCGATTATGAGACAACTCGGTTTAGATCATACTTTGCTTGGTGTAGATGCCGTTTGCGATAAGGAACTTATCGGTTCAGATCTTAATGAATCTCAGCTAATAGATCTTATCGAAAGTAATGAAGATAAGGATGTTAAGATAATAGTCACGGCCATAGGTGGGCAGGGATATATATTTGGGAGAGGGAATCAACAAATCAGTCCCAAAGTAATCAAAAAAGTTGGTAAAAAAAATATAATTATAATTTGTACTTCTGGTAAGATAGATTCCTTAAATAGCAGACCTCTTTTAGTGGACACCCCCGATAGAGAAGTCAACAAGATGTTAAGTGGTTATACTAGAGTCAAGACTGGATATAGAGAAGAAATTGTCTACAAGGTAAAAGGCTGCAAATAGGTTTTTGGATTTTATTTAGTGGACGTTCGGATTTTTTTGGTGTAACAAAAAGGATTCAAGTCGACTGACTAGATTGTATTTCTAAATTGGGAGTTTTCTTAAGTCTGGCTTAGTTCTATAATCCAGATTTTTTTGATTATTGGTGACCAATATTAAATCTTCAAATATTGCTTAATTTTGGATTTGAAGTTTATTTTATGGTTTCTCTTTTCGACATTTTTTGTTATGGGTGTAACAAAAAATCCACTTGTTTTCATTCTAGTTCTCTCAGGTAAGTTCTCTCTGTCCCAAAGTTCCTTGCCTTGAGAACCTGTGAGAGATCGAATCCGTAGCGGGATACGGAGGCTAGGAATGGAATGAGTATGGGAATTTTTCTCTTTGCTCGTTTTAGTGGATTACCACCTTTCTTAAGACCGCGGGAAAGTTGGGCCTCTTCTATTTCTCTGAATTTTCTTCTCATCTCTGGAATTAGCTTCATTGTGAGTGAGGAAATAAATGCAAATTTCCAAGGGACTCCCAGTTTTTTCAGCCCGAATTCGAACTCTTCTGGTGGAGTTGTGACTACTAACCAGGCTGCCGAGAACGCTACGGAAATAAGTCTGGATGCTATCATTATGGATCTTTCAATTCCTCCGGAAGTCACTGCCAATTCGAATAGTTTCAAGTCTACAGAAGCAAATGTTCTTCCATTGGCGTAGAAAAAGAGATTTATAGTAAACAGTATTGGAACAAGAATTGTTAGTGGGGATAGGTAGGAAAATAGCTTTGACAGATAGCGGCCTTTGAGGGATATGATTATTATCACACTTGTTAAGAGTGCCATTACAAGAGTTCTTGAGATTATGATAGCTAGAATTATCATTGCTGAGGTGAAGATTATCTTCAATCTCGGATCTATTTTCTTAATTTGAATCACCTTCTCGAAAAATCTTCAGAGCTTCTTCGAAATTTTTTGGAGGATCTATTCCCTTGAATTCTGCCCATTCTACGATTTGGGGAACCTCTAAGCCTGCCTTATTGCAGAGTTCTCGATTCGAGAGAATCGATTTAGCATTTTCATCTTTCAGGATTTTTCCGTTTTCTAGAAGGATAACTCTATCCGCAAATTCGTAGGCGAAATCGGAGTTGTGTGTTGAAAGTATTATGGTCGTCGATTTCTTCAGATATCTTAATAATTCCCCTATTTCCCTCTCGGCTTTTCTGTGTAGGCTTTTGACGGGCTCGTCTAGCACCATTAATTTTTGGACTCCTGAAAGTACTGAAGCCATAGAGACCTTTCTCATCTCCCCTGCAGAGAGGGTAAAAGGTGATCGGTCCGCAAGCTCGAGTATATCGAGTTTTGAGAGCGCTTCTTCAGCTCGTTTCTTGTAGTTTAGATCGAGATTTTTTGGAAAAAACTCTACTTCTTCTCTGACTGTGTTGGCGAAGAAACCATCCTCGGGGTTTTCTGGAACAAATCCTACAAAACTTTCTTTTCCAACTTCGACCTCCCCTTTTTTTGGATCAAGCAATCCTGCTATCAGTTTTAGAAGAGTGGTTTTACCAGAACCGTTTTTTCCCATTAGGGCCGTCAATTCCTCTTGTATTTCTAGAGAGACATCGGATATTGCTACTCTATCAGAATCCTTATATGAGAAGTAGATGTTCTTCGCTTTAACCATCTTTTTCCACTTCCGCTTTCAGTTCTAATTCGAGAGGGAGTCGGACCCCCTCAGAGTATAGTTCGGATATGATCTCTTTCGGTTTTCCCTGATTTCTGATACGCCCGTTCTTCAAGAGTACGATTCGATCAACTATTGGAAATAGATCCTTGATGTCGTGTTCGGCTATTATGAGAGTTTTTTCCTGTTTTTTTATTTTCTTTATTTGATCTATCATCATTTTCTTGTTTGGAGAATCGAGCATCGAGAGAGGTTCGTCAAGTATCAAGATGTCAGGTTCGGTGACCAATACTCCTACAAGAGCTACTTTCGCTGCTTCTCCAGAAGAGAGTTCTTTGGTCTCTCTTTCTAGGAAGTCCGTTAGATTGTAGACTTCAGCGTATTTTTCTATTCTTTCCTTTATTTCCCTCGGTGGTATGCCCTCGTTTTCTAGTCCGAAGGCCAGATCACTGATTACTTTTTCTCTAACAATCTGTTTCTTCGGTGACTGGAATAAAAATCCGGATTCACCTTTCACTTTCACTTTGCCAGTGACTTCAAAGTTTCCGGGTAGAATGTCCTTCAGAGCCTTGCACAGTACTGTCTTTCCTGATCCAGGTTGTCCACAAAGTAGGACTGTTTCTCCCTTCTCTACCTTTAAATTCACATTTTTGAGGAGGGGCTTTCCTCCGCTTGTTTTGACTGTAAGAGCTGCAGTTTCTACAATCAACTTCCGGCCAACTCTGGAATTCTCGATTTGATAGCTTGTGAGATTGGTATGGCTATTGCGGCCCCAACTCCTGCTTGGATTATGTCTATAGGGAGTTCTTGAAAGAGTGCAGCGGGGGTCCCTTCAAAGTATGCCCTAGCTAGTGTGTATCCTCCTATCATAATAGGGGCTCCTGCTCCTACCGCCAAGATTTTGCTTTTTACGCTTTCTCCAGCTATTCTGCCTACTAAAAATCCTTCTAATCCTTTGACTACGAGGGTTATAGGAGCGTAGAACGCCCATCCCAGTATAACGTCTGCTGCTGCCGCTCCAATTCCACCCGCTAGACCCCCAACTATTCCTCCGAATAGGAAGGCTGCTATGTAGATGAGGATCTCCCCGAAATTGAGGTATCCTAATCCAACTGGTATTGAAACCATTATGGTTGCAACAGCCACAGCGGCCGCGAAAGCCGAACTCAAAGCTATCTCTTCCGGACCCAGAGATTCTTTTTTTGATTTCATAATATATCAGTCGACCTAATTTTGTACTAATTGGATAAAAACACTCTTTTTGAATTTTTGGCATAAGTGTGATTTTATCCGGTAAATGGTATTTAATCATGATATAAGGGTGTTATGGGATATTTATTGATATTCGAGAGATTTTTATAGTCTTTAAAAATTAATTTTTTTATCAAAAATTTTTCTTCTTCTTAGAAAGAAAATGGTATTGAGGAAATTTTTACTGTATTTCGGAAATATGGGGGCATAATGAGTTCAAAATTTTTTTGTATGGTTTTATTTTCTGTGTTTTGTTTATGGTTTTTGCTATCATAAATGGATTTATTTATTCCTCAGTCATTGGTGAGTGGA
Source organism: Hadarchaeota archaeon (SeqCode) (assembly GCA_964384105.1). GTDB lineage: Archaea > Hadarchaeota > Hadarchaeia > Hadarchaeales > JAGGTB01 > CAYLJV01. Next base: position 193,178 of record CAYLJV010000001.1, read on the forward strand.
AAGGGCACGTAGTTAATTCTCTACCCATTATCGAGTTTGTAGTTCTCGTAACGTACCTATTTCTAAATAACTTATTATCAGATTATACATCACTTCAGTTAATCCTTCTGGGGTTCTCTGACTATCCATGACGGTGGCTTTCGAGTTTATCTTTCAACATTACTTAATGGGAGTTTCTTGGAATACCGCTGCTATCTGATTATTCTTGAGAGGAAAATATGGTCATTAGTGGTACTTACAACACTAATCGCTCCGTATGTCGTGGGAGTTATTCGTAAAGAAATAAATTTTCCTTAAATCTGGCCTAAAAATCTAAATTAAAATTTTAAGTCTAAGGGGCGTTTTTGATTCCTTCTTTGATTATTTCTCTTTGAATTTCTTAGTGTAGAACGAAATACCACGATAATTTACTAGTTTTTCGTTTTTTGGCGATTCTTCTGAACTCAATGGCTTTATTAGAAGGTCTGATTTTACTTCTTTTGAGATGCTTTCTAGAAAGGAGTGTAGTTCGGTGGGTGGTCTGATCGAAAAAATTAGTTCTGCGCCTTGATATATACTCTTTTTTGGAGATGTGATATCGTCTTGATAGAATTCTATGCCATTAGGAACTTCCAATTCTCTCATATCTGTGCTGATTAACTCGCAGTTTGGGATTTTCTCTTTTAGGAACTCTGCGGTATGAAAAGATTTCCCTATTCCAATTTCTACAATCTTTTTGGCATAGGGATAATTCTCAGCAATCCACTGGGCTATCAATTCGAAATCATTCATTCGATGACCCAAGTCGGTAAATCTACCTCAAAGACCGCTACGGGATGACTTAATTCAAAATTAAGTATAACTTCTGGGTGTAACTCTCCTACGAATCCAATATGTTTTCCTTCCACTAGAAATTCTGCTGCTCTTTCGTTTATTAACGAAGGATGTTCGAAGGGTTTCACTTTCCATTCTATATCGAGCTCTCGAAGCAATGCTTCGGCTAGTGATCTAGAATATGTAAATTCAGCTTTTTCCCCCGTTTCCGCTGCTGCTGCTCTTCTGACGGTTTTCGCTCCGTTTTCGGATTCTTTATCTAGAGTTACTACGTCCCCGACTTCAAAGATTTGTTGGGGGAGTTCGTGATGTCTGTTTTCTCTGAGTACTTCCATCAGGCCGGGAAGTAACCAGCTTCGAAGAATTGAATATTCTTCAGAGATCGGATTTTTTATTGTTACTGCATCTCCTTCAAAGTTCATCATTTCGAAGTTCAGTTTTTCGCTGGTGAGCATGTAAGGCATTACTTCCATTAGGCCGAGTCCTGTAAGAATTTCTCTGGCTATTTCACTCATTTCACTCTCTGGTTTCACTTCTCCCGAAGTTTCTATCGAAGGAAGATAAGGTTCTAATCTATCGTAGCCAAAACCTATAGCGATATCTTCGAAAAGATCGACTTCGTGCATTAGATCAAAACGGTAAAATGGAACTTCAACTTTTATTTTTCCGTTTTCTTCTTCTAAAACTCTATATCTCATCTTTTCGATTATTTCTTTAATTTCATCGGAACTGAGATCAAGGCCTAATTTTGTATTTGCTCTTTTTATATCGAATGTTCGTTTTCTATTTTCTATTCTTGGTGTTTCCAATGTTTTATCAGGATATTCTACAGTTACTGCTCTCAAATCAAATCCTCGTTCAGCAACTGCACTCATAACTACCTGTAGCGCTTGTTCTGCAGCTTTTCTGTCAGTTCCCGTCACGTCAATTGCCATTTTCTTCGTGTTGATAGTTACCCGAGATTTTTCACTGTTTATTATTGGTGGCATGGAGAGAACTTGATCATTTGAATCTACTAATATCGGATATTTTCGTAGACCCTCCATCAGATGACTATATTCTTTTCCTTTTGGATGTTTTTCGAGAATCTCTTTTGGGGATAGTTTTTTCCTAAAATCTAGAGGGGCGAAACCCTCGCTTTCAGGTTCTATTGTAGTAAATCTGATAGGTGTCTTGAGATCCTTCATATCGTAGGTTCCTATGGATATTTTTCTTCTATCTTGTCCTATTATCTCATGTAGAGTGTCTTGAAGATCCATTAGACCTTTCAAAGATCTTTCGCTAAAATCTGCATTTTCAACGATACCCATGACGATTACTGGTCTGATTTTTTTGACCTCCGAATCGACTTTTAATTTTATTTTTGGCTTAAGGAGGTCGTAGTTAGGAACGCCAGTTTCTATACCTAGATAGCCTTTTAAGGCTCGAGCTATCCCTTCAACTCCAAATAAATCAGGTCTATTGTGGAATACTTCCAGCTTTAAACTCTCGGTAGTCATTCCTTCGACTTCTATACCGAGATTTTGAAGAGGATTTTTGAGTTCACTAAGCGTATATTTTTTACCTAGTAGGTTATTTAGATCGGATAGATCTATTGTTATAGTCGGCATTTTTTTACCTCAGTGGTTGCTTTTTTAGCCATTCGAGATCGTTATTGTGAAGGTCTCTCATATCCTCGATCCCCATCCGGATCATAGCGAGTCTACTAAAGCCAATTCCCCAGGCTAAAACGGGGTATTCTATTCCTAAAGGTTCTAAAAGTTCTGGTCTGAACATTCCGGCGCCTAAAAGTTCGATCCATTCTTCTAATTCGGGGAAATAACCATCAGCTTCGGCGGATGGTTCGGTATATGGAAAGTAACCAGGTCTGAACCTAATTTTGGTTATCCCTATATCATGCAGAATTTGTTTTAGGTATCCTAACATATGCCTGAAATTAAGATTGGGGGCCATTACGATTCCTTCTGCTTGCGGAAATTCTGCTAAGTGCTGGTAATCTATCCTTTCACGGCGAAAAACTTTACCTATACAGAAGACTTTAACTGGTGGTTCGGGTTTTGTGGATAGATATCTTACTGTATCTGCTGTTGTTTGTGACCTCAAAATAGTCTTTTTACTGATATTTTTATCGAATTTGTATCCCCACCCATCTGACCCGGCTACTCCGTCTTCGTGAGCCTTTTTGACTCTCTCCAATAATTTTTCGTTTATATTTTTGGTTTCCTCGGGTTTTGATAAAGAGAGAGTATCATGAATCGCTCTGGCTGGATGATTCTGTGCTTGGTAAAGAGCATCAAAATTCCAGAATTCAGATTCGACAATAGGTCCGTTTATTTCTTTAAAACCCATTTTTAGAAGAATAAACCTTAGTTTTTCTATCATTCTTCTCTGTGGATGCTTTTTACCAGGATATGTTGAAGGGCCAGGTGCAGTTACATTATATTTCCTTAATTTGACTTCTTTCCATTTTCCACTTTCTATAAGATCTTTTGAAATTTTGCTTACTGTTTTTTGCGTATCAAATCCTGATTCTAACGCTTTTTCTCCTTCTTTGGTTAGAATTAGTTCTCTTTCTACTCTTTCTTTTGATTTTAATAATCCCCTACTTTCTAGGGTGGAGATTTCACTCCTAAGATCTGGATTAATTTGATTTAAAAATAAATTATTTTCTTTTTCGAACTTTTCTAATAATAATTCGTCTTTTCCTTTCTCCCCTTTGGCTTTGAGGCCTTTTTCTGTTACTTTTAGAATTCTACTTTCACCGTTTTCTATTTCAGCCCATCCTTTTCTTTTTAACCAGCCAATTGAAATTCCGATTTTCTTTTGAGGGATATCGGTTTTATCTGATAAAGAATCAAGAGGTAAGGAGGTTTCTTTTACTAGAATCTCTAGTATCTTCTTTTCAGGCAATGAATTACTTATATAGTCTCTCCCTTCCTCGGTTACAAAAATTTCTTTTCTGGTCTTCTCTTGTATTTCGACAAGATTTTTTTCTTCTAAATTAAGCGCAGATCTCATTATCGCCGGATGTTCAAGGTCAGTTGATTCTTCTATTTTCTCTATTTCTGTTTCTTTTAGTTCACCCAAGGCCGTTAGGATTTTCTTCTCTTGGTTGGTTAGATTTTCCAGCTCATCTTTCTGTATCATCGGGTAATGACACTCCTTTCAATTTATTAGACTTTTTCATGCTATTCCAGCGTTTTCTATTTTGGTGGATATTTTTTCCATCATTTCTTCGATCGGCTTTTCTTCCTTTGCAATAATGTCTTCGACTATTCCTTTTTCTTTGTAGTAATTGATTAAGGGTTGAGTTTTCCTTTCGTATTCCTTTAGTCTTTTCTTGATTACTTCGGGTTTATCATCTTCTCTCTGGTAAAGTTCTCCACCACACTTGTCGCAAATTCCTTCTTCTTCAGGTTGTAAGGATCTTAAATTATAGATTTCACCACATTCTGTGCATATTCTCCGATTTGACAGTCTCTCAATTATGACATCCTCAGACACTTTTAGGTTTATTACTAAATCGATGTCAGTCATGTCATCTAGAGCTTCCGCTTGTTTAGTGGTTCTTGGATATCCATCTAAGACAAAACCGTTTTCACAGTCTGGTTCAGATAGTCTTTTCTCTACGACTTCTATTACGGTCTCGTCAGGGACTAATGCCCCCGTGTCGAGGTATTCCTTGACTTCTTTCCCTAGTTTTGTGCCTTTATCTACCTCTCTTCTGAAGATATCTCCAGTGGCTATGTGTGGTATGCCGTATTTTTCACTTATACGGCTGCTATAAGTTCCTTTTCCACCTCCTGGTGGACCAAGTACTATCAATCTCATTATTTTTCACCTCCTACTCTTTTCTGACTTTGGAAATAAAATCCTTGTTCCATTTTTTTACTTTCGAAAGTGTTCATATCCTCTGTCTGGTAGATCTTCTAGTTTACCATTTCGACGGATAGTTACTCCTTCGTTTCCTTTAACTCTCCCGATTTTTGATATTCGGGTTCCTATTTCTTCGAATTTCTTCTTTAACTCTTTCCATCCATTGGGTTTTACCGTAAAAAGGAGTTCGAAATCTTCTCCCCCATATAGGATAATTTCATCCAGATCAAATCCTTCTTCTCTTACTAGCTTCTTGGCGTCTTTGTTGATTGGGAGTTTTCCATGTTCTATAGTTAATCCAACATCGCTTTCCTTTGAAATCTGCCAGAGATTTGCGGCTAAACCATCAGTAACGTCTATTGCAGAAGTCACTTTTCCAGATTTTGAGAGTATTTTCCCTTCTTCTACTCTCGCTGTGGGTTCCTGAAGAGCAATTTTTAAATCTTTTTTGTTTTCAAAATCTATGTTTTCCAATGTGGCTTTAACTGCTGCAGTTGCTGCTCCTAGTTCTCCTGTGATTCCAATTATATCTCCTTTTTCGGCTCCGGATCTCAATAGTAATCTTTCTTGAGTGGTAATTCCGAATGCTGTACCGGAGACAATTATTTCTTCGGCTTCGTTTAAATCTCCCCCAACTAAAGATGAACCGTATTTTCTGGCAGTCGAGTTCATCGATTTTAGTAGATCAGAGACAAATTCTACCTCAAGGTTCGCTGGAGTTCCGACCGAATAAACTAACCCGATTGGATCTGCACCCATCGCAGCTATATCACTTAGATTCACTACTACTGCTTTCTTTCCTATTTGTGCACTTGGAGTATCTAGGGTGAAGTGAACGTTGCTGATGAGCATGTCTGTGGTTATAACCAACAGATTTTCACCTATTTCTAGGACCGCTCCGTCGTCTCCAACTCCCACTTTCACATATGGGCCTTTTTCACAAATATTCCTTGTGAGTTCTAAGAGAGTTCTCTCCCCTACATCTTTCAGCTTCATTTTTTTACACCTATAGCAATTTTAAGTTTCCAGTAACCTTATCAATCTCTTCGTTTGGAGCGGGTCCAATTCCGAGAACTGTTGATGTACCGGGGTCAAGCTCAGTTAATCCGGCGTCGGTTATCAGTTTATGGGGGAGACCTACATTTTTTGCTTTCTTTTTCAAGCTTCCCAGTTTTTTCTCTGACTCAATCTTAACGACTACTTTTTTCTGCTGTTCATCGATCCAATTTCTGTACCACTCTGGGTGATTCTTTCTTGTTTTCTCTGCTGCTGAGAGAGATGCATGTGCTACTTGAACTGCGAGTTTACCTGGACTCATACCGAGATCAGTTCTTACTACCATGACTTGCTTGTATTTGAAAGTCATTTCACTCATCTTTGATGGAAATTCTAATCGGTGGAATTACTTCGACTTAAAAAATTACTGAAAGATTGGCGGCTTTCTTTTCTTACGTACATTATGACTCCCAGAATTGCACATAATAAGAGGACGGATCCTATGAATGGAGCGAGTCTCAGCGCTCTGAATGTGGGTTGCGAAAGAATCACTATTATCACTATATCCGCCAATGCGCTTAATCCAACGCTTGTGGCTATCCTCTGCCAGACGTCCAAGCTTTTTGCGTCGGAGTAGAGTAAGAAACTTAGGAGGAATCCGGGGAAAAAGAGAACAAATATTCCCAATAACAGGTATCCTATCCCAATCATTTTTTCCCACTCTCGATATCGTTATTTGTATGAAGCTTAAAAAAATCGATGTTGGTTGATTAGAATGGAAGATGTTGTAGTTGTTGGCGGAGGCCCCTCTGGTAGCTATATAGGGGGAAAATTAGCTCAAAAAGGGTACAAGGTCAAGGTTTTAGAAGAACATTCTGAAATCGGCAGACCTATGTGTTGTGCAGGGATTTTGGGTTCTGAGGAGATTAAGGAGTTAGGATTGGACCCGAGAGAGTGGGCTTTGAACTCCCTGAAAGGTGGGAAGTTCCATTTCCCTTCGAATAGATCCGTGTTTTTGTCTAGGGATAGGATAGAAGCATATGTTATAGACCGAGCTAAATTCGACCAAGATTTATCCCGAAAGGCCATTGAATCGGGCGCTGAGCTGAAGCTGGGGTGTAGATGTAATGCCATTTCAGTTCGAGATGATCATGTAGAATTGAAAGTTGAAGGAGAAAACGGTACGAGCTATATAAAGAGTAGGATTGTAGTAGGGGCTGATGGTACCAATTCCACAGTAGCCAGAAATTGTGGCTTAATAAGCAGATTTTCACCTCTTATATGTGCTCAGGCGGAAGTTGTAGGCGGCCCAAAAAATGAACTTGTGAACGTATATTTGGATAATGAGTTGTCTAGAAGTTTCTTTGGTTATGTTGTCCCCGCTGGAAACTTCTATCGAGTTGGGCTCTGCGACAAAGAAGGTAATATAAGAGGGAAATTACTAGATTTTTTGAAAAAGATTTCCTTCTTTCCAGATAATCCCGGCAGAAAGGTCGTAAGTTTAACAACTGACCTTATTCCCGAGCCTAATAGTCGTAAAATTTACGGAGAGAGAGTCTTACTGGTAGGTGATGCTGCGGGTCATGTCAAGCCTATGACTGGTGGTGGGTTGTATATTGGGATTTCTTGTGCGAAAATCGCAAGTGAAGTTCTGGAAAAGGCTTTGGAGAGCGTTCCTTCAGAAAAGACCTTGGAGATGTATGGTGATTTAGTTAAAAAGAAATTTGGAAAGGAATTCGAACTTGGCCTGAAAGCGAGGTCTTTGATGGAGAGGATGAATAATGAGGACCTTTCCGATTTATCGGAACTACTTGAGATTCAGGAAGTCCAAAAATTTATATCAGAAAACTTTGATTTTGACCGTCATTCGGATTTTTTTGAGGCTTTAATAAAGAAAGGACCAAAGCTCGTGAATAGCATTGGCATTGGTAAAACTTTTAAGTTTTTGAGATGGTTTGCGTATCTTTAAAAGAATTATTTTCCTCGGAAGGATTTTGCTACTGACATCACGTCATCTGATTTGCCTACCAAGATTACTTGATCTCCTTCTTGGAGATCGGTATTACCACGAGGGGGGATCAGTTTCTCTTCTCTTGTGATCATAGCGATGGTACACAGGTCAGGTAGATCCAATTCTTTAATTGGCTTTCCTATGACTCCCGATTCATTCGAAATCGTGACTTCTACTACCTCGGCTTCTCCTCCACTTGCCCCGATAAGTCCGTACATCCCGGGTCCTGTAACTGCTTTTTCGAAAAGGGCTACCGCTGCACTAACGATACTTACTGCAGCATCTACTCCCAGATCTTCGAACATGCTGGCATGTTTATCGTCGTTTATCCTTGCAACCACTCTTGGGACTCCAAGCTCTTTGGCCAATTTACTGGACATGAAGTTTACCTCGTCGGCGGCGGCAACTGCTACCATTGCATCCGCTTTTTCTGCTCCAGCGTCCTTTAAAACATCTAAGTCAGTCCCACTGCCTTGAATTATCAAGCAATCTAGGTTTGCTGCTAGTTCCTCGGCTCTTTCCTTGTCAACTTCTATTAAAACTGGTTCGTGATTCCGCTTCAGTAGGCGGTCGGCAAGTAGATAGCCGGTTCTACCTCCTCCGACTATTATGACGTACATACTATCCTTTTGCAAAATCTCCTAGTAAAGAATATTAATCTTTGTGTTTTTCGAAAAAACGAAGTATTATTAGTCAGGAGTCAACTTTTTTCTTTGAGTATTACCTCAAAGTATTAATATCCATAAGGACTAACATTCGAGGACTGAAAATGCCCGAGAAACCAGCAAGCGCGTATAGAGAGCAGGATAGGCCGGCCTATACTAGAAAGGAGTATGTGACAGGTATCCCTGGGTCCCGTATTACATTCTTTGAAAGAGGTGATTCGGAGACCGATTTTCCCATACAAATTTCGTTGGTATCTACTGAAAAAGGCCAAATTAAGCATACGGCCTTAGAATCAGCTCGTATCTCTGCGAATAGACATATGGAGAAGGGTGCAGGTGAGAAGAATTATTACCTGAAACTAAGGATCTATCCCCACCAGATACTTAGAGAAAATCCTATGGCTTTAGGAGCGGGGGCAGACCGTATTTCCGATGGAATGAGAAAGTCTTTCGGAAGACCTATCGGTTTGGCGGCTAGAGTTTCTCCAGGTCAAAGAATAATAACGATTAGAACTACTCAGGAATTCTACAATATAGCGAAAGAAGCAATAAGAAGAGCTAGAATGAAGTTGTCGGTTAATTCTAAGAGAGTTTTGGAAAGGGGATCTGAGTTAATCTCCTCTTAAGTATAGCTATAATTTCTTTTTTATAAGTTCAATTTGATTTCAGATTTTCTGACAGATAATTAGGTTTTACGGAAAAGTCGAAAATTTCGCATTAATATAAAATTAAAATATTACACTAATAGTTTTCATTCTCGCAGATTTCCTGTTTCCAAATGTTTTTACCTTTTACATTCCACCTTTGACTTTCCGCTTTACTCTGTGCTTTATCCATCTAGCTTTCATCTTCTTTGAAGCTACCTGGGTCTTTGCGTAGTTGGATAGGCTCTTTATCCTTTCGCTTTCTTTTAGCTCATTCATCTTTTCTTGAGCTACCTGCTTAGCTATTCCTAGCTCGTTGGCTATTCCTTCTGCGTCCAATCTATCCATAGATGTTATGATATGGTTTGTTTGCGATCTCGACCAGTTAATAATGATCCCCAAGAAAACACATGAGTCAAGTATGGTATAAAAATGTATACCCTCTGCGAGTAAAATCTCCTATAATTAAAGTTATTTCTTCCCCTAATTTGACTAAAAAGTTCTTTTTTGGACTTTTAATTGAAAATAATATACTTTAAGATGTTTTAATGGGTGAAGGGGTTGGTATTTGGGGATTCGACTTTTGGGTCTATTGCTCCGGCTCGTGTTTTCAAATATTTATAGTCTATCTTGGATAGTCCTAATAATTTACTATTTCCGGGGGATTGGCTCCCCTGCTGTAAAGCAGAACCGAAAATTTTATAACTTTCTTTGCATTTTTGTGCATAGATGCAAAGTTTCTCTAAGGTTTTCAAGGCTCTGTCTTCCGAGCAAAGATTGAAAATAATAGACCATCTCTTGGAAGTCGGAGAGTACAAGTGCTACTGTGAGCTTGGAGAAGTTGTCGATAAGGATATGTCGGTGATATATAGGCACTTTAAAGCTCTTCAAGATGCAGGGGTCATAGAGACAAGAAAGAGGGGAAAGAGGCTTGAAGGTAGAATAAAAAATCAAGATAAAATTCGAGAATTGATTAAAATTGCGAAGGAGGTAAATAATGAAAGTTGAGATTTTAGGGCCCGGATGTTCGAACTGCGAAAGACTAAAGGAAAACACTAAAGACGCTATAGAAGAGCTGGAGCTCTCGGGTATTGAATTAAGGGAAATTGATGATCCTGTAGAGATCGCCAGTAAAGGTGTCATGAACACGCCTGCGCTAATAGTAGATGGTGAGATTAAGATGGCTGGTAGGGTTCCGTCCAAAGAAGAGATTAAAAAGATGCTGAAGTAAGATGGTATTTGAAGAAATAGCGAATTTTTTAGTTTCACTTACTGGTCTGACTGGTCGACCAGCTGATGCTTTTCACTTCTGGGTCTATGATAGTTTAAAGATAGTTTTCATCTTGTTTTTAGTGATATTTGGTGTTGGCTATCTAAGGACCTACCTAAAGCCTGAGAGGATAAGGGACTATCTGAAAGGTAAGCATAGCATAATCGGCTACGTTGGGGCAGGCCTCTTGGGGATAGTTTCGCCATTTTGTTCTTGCTCGACAATTCCCATTTTTCTTGGTTTTGTCAGTGCGGGAATTACCTTTGGTATGACTATAACATTTCTTTCGGTCTCCCCGATGGTCAATGAGGCGGCAACTGTTGTCCTATTTGGGGTATTAGGTTGGAAAGTGACTGTTCTATACATCTTGGGGGGAGTTAGTGTAGGAATTGCTGGCGGATATATTTTGACTAAATTGGGCTTTGATAGATATATAAGAAAATTTGAAGGGGTCGAGCAGTGTTATTGTGAAGCCGATGTCACCATAAGGGAACGGGTAGATAGAGCCTATAAAGAAGCGAAGGGGATCGTGAAAGGAGTTGTGCCCTATGTACTTATCGGAGTGGGGATCGGGGCCTTTGTTCATGGATATTCATGGATATATTCCTGCAGAGTTTATTACCCAGTATTTAAGGGATTCGTTAGCTGTCCCTGCAGCGGTTATAATTGGTGTACCAATATATACTAACATAATGGGTGTTATTCCAGTTGTCGAGAGTCTTATAGGTAAAGGTCTTCCTATTGGGACTTCAATAGCTTTTATGATGTCTGTTGCAGCTTTGTCCTTGCCCCAATTTGTAATGCTGAAAAAGGTCATGGAAAGAAGATTGATTATAGCATACGCATTAATGATCTCAGTTGGGATAGTTTTGCTTGGGCTAGTTTTCAACACTTTTCTTTAGGTAAAAACTCCGACTACTGGTTTTTTAAAGAAATCGTTTGGGTAGGGGGGGGATTAGATGTTTTTGATTCCTAATTTCTTCTTTTCAAAAATTTTAGACACATGTGAAAATTATCACTATTTTTTTGCTGATCGCTTTAATTCTATAGCTTAGGACTTAAATATTATAGTCTTCATAATTGGGAACAAAAAGGAGAAGATAAGATGTGTGAGAGTTCACCGCCTAACCAGAATAGACCGAAAAGTGGATTTGGAAAGCGAATACAGAAATTACAAGGGTTGGCGAAAGCTCTTCACTGTCCTACGAGATGGGACATAATCGATATAATTGGATCTGGATCGGCTAAGACCAAGGAGATTCGAGAGGGTTTAAAAAGAAAAGGTTACGATATCACCCAATCTGGACTTTATTATCATCTGTCGGAACTTAAAGACGCTGGCCTGATAGAAGTCGCCGAGTATGTCGAAGAGGGAAAGGGTGCTCCTGAAAAGGTTTGGAGACTGACTCGGGAAAAGATCGAGATTGATCTGGTAGTTTCAGGGGATTGATTTTCGTGGACTCTATTGTTCAAGCCCAGCAACTTTATAAGAGATTTAATGGAGTTCAGGCTGTAAATGGTGTTTCTTTTGAGGTCGAGAAGGGAGAGATATTCGGATTTCTTGGCCCCAATGGGGCTGGTAAGACAACTACTGTGAGAATGTTAACTGGTGTTTTGGCTCCCGATTCGGGGGTTGCTTGGATAAATGGAAAAAATATCCAGGAAAAACCAAGTGAATCGAAAGCTGAGATTGGAATCGCTCCCGAGGTTTCTAATGCTTACGTTGATTTAACGGCATGGCAGAACATTAACTTCATGGGGGAGCTCTATGGAGTACCCCAGCAGGAGAGGAAAGAGAGTGCGATTGAACTTCTGGAATTATTTGGATTATCAGATAGAATGAACGATAAGGTTAAGGGATATAGTAAGGGGATGCAGAGAAGATTGATTTTGGCTATGGCCATGATTCACGATCCCCCATTACTTTTTCTAGACGAGCCCACAGCCGGTTTAGATGTTCAGAGCCAGCGCTTGATCAAGAGAAGAATTAGGGAGTTGAATGAAGACGGTAAAACAGTTTTTCTTACCACGCACAATATCCCAGTTGCAAATGAACTATGCGACCGGGTAGCTGTCATCAGCCGAGGGAGTATTGCGGCAATTGATGCGCCCGAGAACCTGAAGAGTACAATGAGGGGAACACAATCTGTCGAAGTCGGGTTTGATGGATTATATTCACCTAAGGATTTAGAAAAGCTTGACAAAATCGAAAAAGTGGAGAAAGTTGGAGATAAATACCGAATTTATGGCCCCGATCCGATTTGGATCACGGAGAAATTGTTTGATTTGGCAGAAGAAAAGAGTCTCAGACTAATCTCAGTTCGGACTTTGGGTCCAAGCCTTGAAGATGTCTTTGTTGAGTTAACTGGAGATGAATAGATATGAATTATGTTTCCCAATTTAAGAGATCTATTTCAGTAGCCAAGAAAAATTTGCGGATATATTACGTAAAAGGACCAGTTATTATATTCGGAATTCTCCTTCCGTTCTTTTTCTTTCTCGCATTTTGGCTAGGTAGAGAAATGTCTTCTATCATGCTCGGTACGGGACTAGTGGGAATGGCGATTTGGTTTACATCGACTTCAATCAGTCCTGTTATTACGCCTTGGGAGACAAGAACGAAGACTCTTGAAAGACTAATCTCATCACCAATTGGTCATTCTTGGATTTTGCTCGGAGATGTTTTGGCGTCGGTCCTGATAGGAATGATAATGACGATTATCCCCTTATCGATCGCTTTCGTTTTTTTGGATTTGGGTTTATTATATCCAATTTATCTGGTTCTTGGGCTTATTTCTGCTAGTTTTTGTTTTTCTGCGATAGGAGTACTAATGGCTGCTCTTCCTACAGATGCCCCCTCAGATGTGATGATGTTGTCTTCTTTGGTTAAATTTCCTGTAATATTCATAAGTGGGATATTTATTCCGGTGAATGAGCTTCCTCGTTGGGGCCAAATTATTTCTCATGTATCTCCTCTCACTTATCTCACGGATTTAACTCGGCAAAGCTTTGGAGGTGGAGGTAGTTTTTGGCCGTCTCCTGTTTTAGATACGTTGATTCTTGTGGCATTCTTCTTGATTTTCATGATACTTGCAATCATTTTACACAGAAAGACGCTCTCTGGTAGGCTTTAGTTAATGGGTAAAAATATGGGCTGGAGACTGGTCCGCTTAATTATTTCAAATAAAAGAGTTTAGTCAAATAAAAAAACGAATTCGTTCAGTCTCGTAACTTTTTAACTTAGTGGCCTTGAGGGTCAACGTTTCAATTTCTTTGCTTTTACGTTTATACTCATTATTTTTGCATCTATAGATTCAGTTTCTTCAAAGGTTTCTTGGGATAGAATTTCGAATTTTTTAAATCCTGCGTCTCTGATTGTGTTAAGATAATCATTCTTTTCCATCGCCCCACCTATGCAGGCTGACCAAGCTTCGGGATCCTCTTTTATTTCCTTCGGAAGCTTTCCTTCTGTCACGATATCGGAGATAATTATTCTTCCGCCTGGTTTGAGGACTCTATATATTTCCTTATATGTCTTGAGCTTATCTGTAGAGAGATTTATTACGCAGTTGCTGATTACGGTATCGAAGATTTGGTCTTCGAAGGGTAAGTCTTCAATTTTGCCTTTTTTAAATTCTACATTTTCGTATCCGTTCTTCTTCGCTATTTCTCTGGCTTTTTTAACCATTTCTTCAGAGGCATCTATTCCCGTTGCGAGTCCACTCTCGCCTACTCTTTCGGAAGCTAGAAATACGTCTATGCCCAATCCTGATCCGAGGTCCAGTACGTTTTCTCCAATCTCCAAATCAACTAAGTTTAGTGGGTTTCCACATCCTAGTCCCCGAATAGCTTCTTTGGGTACTTTTTCTAAATCTTCTCGAGAATAGCCTATTTTTATACTTCGATTTTCGGATTCACTTTCACAACAGGAGGAAGTTGAGCAACAACACCCTTTATCTGTTTGCGCAATTTCGGAATATTTTTTCTCCACAAATCTGTTAATTTTTTCTTCTTTCATTTTTTACTCCTTAACAACATGGTTCGATTTCATCAATTCCTAGTTCACGAAAAGTATTCTTTAGATCTTCGTCCGGAATTTTATAGACAACATTTTTACCGTCTCTTTTCTTCGCTAGTATCCCGGCCTCAACAAGTACTTTCAAATGTCTGGAGATGGTGGTCTGATCTTTGTCTACTACGGCTTCAAATTCACAAGCGCATCTTTCGTTCTCTAGCAAGTATTTTACTATTCTTAACCTCGTTTCGTTCCCTAGGGCTTTGAAAAATTTTACTTTGTTTTCGATCATTTCTTTTTATGTATAAATGCACATATTTAAATATAATGTTCGACTGCAGATAATTACTGATTAATTTTGAAAAAATTGGTAATTTTTATTGATTGGTGCGGGGAGAGGGATTTGAACCCTCGAACCCCTATGGGACAGCGCCCTGAACGCTGCGCCGTTGACCTGACTTGGCAACCCCCGCAATCACTGTAAGGTTATTTTAGGTTCGATTTCATTAGAGTTTTCCGAAGAATTCGTGATTCACAATCTATGTTTTTTCTATAATCTTTGTTTCAGTACCGATTCTAGAGTTTTACATACGTGATCTCCAGTTACTTGGCTTCTTCAAGTAATTCTTCATCGATATAAACAGAGAATTATTCTTAGTTATTTTACCTTTTAATTTGGACATAATTTCATCTAGTAGAGTATCCTAAGGTTTTGGGTTAGAATATAAAATAGAGTAAATAAAAAAGAATTTTATCTACCTAATCCGGAAACCGGATATCTAGTTCATGGATTTTAGTCAACACCACTATTATTGTAGGTCTCAGTTCCTAGACCTTTGGTTCTCATTTATTACTTCAGCAGTTTTGGTTGCATCAAATGTTTTACCAGCTTTTTTGGTTCTTTGAGATAATATTTACCCCTAATTTGATCTTAAAGCTTTATTTAGTAAGATTTTGAGTTCTTAGACTATTAAAGAGTTTAAATAAAAATAAAAAAATAAAAACTTATTATATGGTTCATTTGAGTCTACTCTATTTTCTTGACTTTTACGGCTCTTGGGCCTTTGTCTCCTTGTTCAGACTCAAACTCTACTCTATCGTCCTCGCCAAGAGACCCGGATTCTATGTCACTCGCATGAACAAAGAGATCTTCATCTCCTTCGTCTGGCGTGATAAAGCCGAAATTTTTCATTCTGTTGAAGAATTTTACTGTTCCTTTCATATTGATACACCTCCTAAGGATACTAACGAAACACGAAATCCAAGAAAATCTTCAAAAAATTTGAAAATACCTTTAAACACGTGAAACAAGTTTCTCCATTATTCTTTACTATCTAACACCTCGGTTTGCAAGCTTAAAAGAGTTCCCTTAAAGTCTATTCGAAAATTCCAGACAGATTTTATCTTTCATCAATGGGAATATATTCTCTGTTCTTTTTGCCCACGTACTTCTGCAGAGGCCTTATTAGCGTGTTTTCGTCGTACTGGTCCATCATATGGGTAGTCCATCCTGCGATTCTACTCATTGCGAATATCGGTATAAAGAAGTCGTCAGGTATCTCCAGATTTGCGTAGACTGAAGCTGCATAGAAATCTACATTCGGATAAATATCTTTTTTATCCATAACCGTTTCTGCTAATCGTTCTGAGAGGGAGCACCAATTATTTCCTTTCAATTCATCCAGCTTTGTGGCAACTTTTTTCAGTTCTTTTGCTCTTGGATCCATAGTTTTGTATACGCGATGGCCGAAACCAGGTATTTTTTCGCCCACTCGTAGCTTGTTTTCTACCCACTGCTCGGGAGTCGATTTCGTGCTCTTTACTTCTCTGAGCATTTCCATAACTGCTTGACTCGCCCCTCCATGGATAGGCCCCATGAGTGTTCCAGTTGCTCCAACAACTCCAGCGTACATATCAGAGAGGGTCGATGCCGCAATCCTGGAGGAATAGGTTGAAGCATTCAATGTGTGTTCAGCGTGAAGTATGAAATCTATGTCCAGCGCTTTGCTTTCTATCGGATCTGGTTCCTCTCCCTTGAACATCCATAGGAAATTAGCTGCGTGGCTTAGGTCCGTTCGTGGCTGGACTAAGGGTTCACCTTCCCTGATTCTGTGACAATAGGAAATTATTGTAGGAATCATCGCAAGAAAATCTTTGCTTTTTTTGAGATTTTCTTCCGAGTTTATGACATGTAGGTTTTCGTCTAGAGAACCTCGGTAAGAGATAGCAGTTCTTAAGCTGACCATTGGGTGGGTAACTTTTGGAAGTGTAGTCAAAATTCCGATTATTTCTGGTGGTATTCTTCTTCTATCATCTAGATCTCCGGAAAACTCTTCCAACTCTTCTCTTTTTGGAAGACGTCCGTACCACAGCAGAAAGACTACTTCTTCATAGGATGAATTCTCGGCGAGGTCGTGGATTGAATAACCTCTATATTCTAGTTTTCCATTTTCCCCATTTATCCTTGATATTTCCGATTCTTGGGCTACAACATCTCTCATTCCTTTTTTTACCATAAGCTACACACAATACTAATTATTCATTTTACTCTTTTCAATCCTGCGTTGTTTTCTTCTTATTCGAAGAGAGCTAGCCTTTTCAAGTAAATGTCAAAAGGGGCCCCAATGTGGCCATCCTTTTCGGCCGTTTTAGGTATGACTTCCATATTTCTTCTTGAGCCCGCCGAGATCTCGCTCTTTTTCTTCTCTTTGAACTTCTTTAACATGCTCGTCCATTTTATCGTCAGCTTCTTCTAAAACTTTCCTTACCTTTTCCACAAGGTTACTAGCTCTTTGAAAGGGTATATTGACACCCTTTTTAGTCGGTCCTTGGTAACTCCCTTTGTCTTTCCATTCTCTTATATCAAAGTAGTAAGAACCTTTGAATTCCTTCACTTGTATTTTTATAACTGATTGGTCGTCCTTTCTAATTTCTTCTGATGCTAGAACATCTTCATCTGCCATTCTTTATCTCCTCCGCTTAGTGTTTTGATCTAATAGTGAAAAATCTATCCTCAGTATATTATTCCATTGATATGAGAATTCCATCTTCTAGGTGATCCAATATCAGAATATAACTATTAAGGGCGTGGCAGATAGAATCTGTCCTCACGTACCAATTTCCTACATTCCAATAAACTCCCCCGATGGCTCTGTCTGGTATTTTCAGGATTTTTTGATGTTCTTCCGAGTACGTGTTTTGAATTATCCATCTTATTCCTCGGACAACTGCTTCTTTGTACTTTTCACAGTTGTTTATCCCCTGGTCTCTACAGAATAGGTAAGTTTCGGCCATGACTTCGGATATCCACCCGTTTCCGCTTGTTGAATAAGCACCTCGCCACCTGCCGTGATTGCGAATAAAATCTTTGTCTGTTATCTGTTCTTTTAGGATAAGGTCGCTTAGTTCTAAAACTACATCTTTATATTTTTCTTCTCGACTGGCTTTGTAAAAATCTAGTAAGGACATTACTACCCAAGAGTTAGAAATCGGATTTTTGTCTCTATATTCTCCTTCAACGTAACCTTGCTCATTTTTGTATTTTTCAACGTACCTATCAGCGATTTTTTTAGCTGTTTCATAATACTTTTGATCTTCAGTTACTCTGTAAAGTCTTGATAGAGAAGATAGGACCTGTCCTTGATAAAGGAGAGATTCTTTGTTTCCTTCCCACCAAGCTCCAGTTGGCCCTCTTTCGAGATAGGGATTTATTGTTCCGTCTAGATTTTGCATTGTGGTAAGCCAATTTCCAGCTAGCTTTGCAGATTCTAGATATCTGTTTTCTTCGGTAAGATCGTATAATTCGATTAGAGTAAATATATTGAGTGCGCTTGTACCTACGACGAATCTATTTTCCTTTGTTCCTGTTTCTAATTGGTATGAGTAGTGAAACGCTCCGTAAGTTCTTTCACTTTTGTCTTTGTTTTGCATAGAGAGAAGAAAATCCCCAAATTTGGAGAGATGTTTTAAAATTCTGTTGTCGGTTTCTAGTTCATTAGCATATAGTAGGGTGTATACTATTGAGGCCGAGTAGACAGAAACCAGTTGGTCGTCGAAGCTATCTTTGAAGGTATGATAGTATTTATGAAATCCATATTTGTTTTCATCCATTGCTTTGAAAAGAAAGTCTGTTCCCTGATCGATTTTTTGACGAATCAGCTTCTTGTCAAGATTAACTACGAAAACTGAGTTATCTAAGATTTTTAGTTTCTCATCAGATTCATCGGTTCTGGTTATTACTTCGCCTGTTAAAAATAGGAAGCTCAAGATCCCTGCAGTGATTATAATGATTATTGTCACTATTGCGACCGGAGTTCTAAAGTTGCTTTTCATAAGTGATTCTTCCGTTATTTGGAGTAAATCTAGTTTTAAACTTAATTAATATTTGATTAAGAACTACCGGAGTATTTTTATAGAATTTACTCCTTGTAAACTGCCTCCAAATGCTTATTTTTCAGATTTTAAAAATTAGTTAACTTTTTTCCAAGATTTATCCCTTATTTTAGGGAAAATTCAAATCCATGGGTTCTATTTTTTGATTTAGTTTATTTACAGTAGTTAATATTTTTAAATTAAAGAGATAAAATAAGATTGCTAATAGAGATATGGTGTGTTCAATACTTTCGGAGGATAATTTTATTTATAGGACAATAAATATGGCAAGGTAAACTATTTTATAGGGAAGCAAATTTTAATGAAGAGAGAGGTAGAGGTCTAGTTCAATGTTAGATAATGCGGTTTTGGCGATTATAGGAGATTTTACTCCAGAAAATTTCATAATCTGGTTAGTTCTATTTGGTGGAATCTCTATACTTTATATGATATTTATGCCCCAAATGATGGGACTACAGGCTACTTTTGCCATAAGAGGAGCCAAAAAATCTTTGAATAAGTTAAAAAATTGGTCTGATGATTCCAGGAGAATAGCCCTCAAGGAATTATCCAAACATGGTAGATCTACTTCAGAAATTAAGTCTGAATTTGAAGACATTTTAGAATTTTTCACGATTAGTCCTGTTTCCGAGGATCCTAGTGGAGTTTTAAAAAGACTTGAGCATCTTTTAGATGTTAGAAAAAGTAGATTTGAAGAGAATGTTAGGCGAATGGCTCCCGAGGCTGACGGTGAGGCGGCCGCAAATCTCGAAATGACTATAGAGGGGGCCCTGGCGAATTACACTCTTTACAAGGTTGTCAGGCACTTCATCTCCGTAGCGGAGAAAACCAATAGTATGCAATTGGCTACAATGCTTCAGATGATGTTACCAATGCTCGAAAAGATGGCGGAAGCCTATCACGTAGCTACGGAAGCGTTTGTTGAAGGTAAGATCATTGGAGATGGTATTGGTCCGATGATTGCTACCAACTTCATAGGGGAAGAACCTACTACTGAGGAGATAAAGGATACAGTTTATGCTAAGACAGAAATCGAAGGCAGAACTGCTTATATAGTCAAAGCAAAGGGTCCAGGTGGAAGAGTAGGAAAACCTGGTGAGTTGATTAGAAGCCTTTCCAGGAATAAGAAGCTTGATAGAATAATCATGGTAGATGCTGGTTTGAAACTCGAAGGCGAAGAGAGTGGAAAGATTGTAGAAGGTGTTGGAGCTGCGATTGGTGGACCCCCAGTTGAGAAACACAAGATAGAAGAGCTTGCAACTAAAAGAGAGATACCTGTTGATGCTATAGTCATCAAACAGAGCTTGAAGGAAGCCATCACTCCCATGACTGAGACTTTGTCAAAGTCAATCGATGGAGTAGTAGAAAAGATTAAAAAAGCCGTCCAAGAGAGGACCGATGAAGGCGACGTCGTTATAGTTGCCGGTATTGGAAATACAATTGGAGTGGGACAGAGCTTCAGGGATTTGCCCAAGGAGTTCCCGAAGGAGAAGAAGGAGAAAGGTGAACTTGAATCTTTCATGCCTTTACCTGGTATGGGCGGAGCCTCTAAGTTTAAAGAACACTTCGGTCTATCCGAAAAGCATTAAAGCAGTGAATGTTGGAAGGGTAAAAGATGAGAAGATATAAACATTTGTCCGAGATCCAGAAGCTGATGTGGGATCATGAACATATCCGGGATATAGGGATAATCGCTCATATCGACCACGGCAAGACCACTTTGACTGATTCATTAGTAGCCGACTCAGGAATTATCTCAGAAAAGCACGCAGGTGAACAACTTTTCACTGATTTTATGGAGGAGGAACAGGAAAGGGGAATAACAATTCAGACTGCAGCTGTAAGTTTGGCCCACAATTATGAAGGCGACCACTACATGATCAACTTACTTGATACTCCCGGTCACGTTGACTTCAGTGGGGATGTTACTAGAGCTCTTAGAGCGATTGATGGAGCAGTTGTGGTAGTAGATGCGGTCGAGGGTGTCATGGTTCAAACAGAAACCGTTCTGAGGCAAGCCATCCGAGAACACGTTCAACCTGTTCTGTTCATAAACAAGGTTGATCGTCTAATAAGCGAATTGAAGCTAACTCCCCAAGCTATGCAGGAACGGTTTATCAAAATCATTACCAAGTATAACAAGCTCTTGAAAAAATATGCGCCGGATGATCTTGCTAAAGAGTGGAAGGTTAGTGTAGAGGATGGTTCTGTCGCATTTGGTTCAGCCGTTGATAAATGGGCTTTGTCTTCAACTCAGATGGAAAAGAAGAAGATCAAGTTCGGAGACATTATCGAGGCTTACAAGAATAATAAAATCGAAGAGCTCACTGAGAAGAGTCCTCTCGATGAAGTTATTCTAGATATGGTGGTTCACCATCTTCCGAATCCGGATAAGGCTCAGGCCGAGCGTATTCCGGTCATCTGGAGAGGAGACCCGGAAAGTGAGCTAGGTAAGAGTATGATCAGATCGGATCCGGAAGGTCCTCTGTGTATGATCGTTACAGATGTTCAGGTCGATGAACAAGCCGGTGTTGTTTCCACTGGTAGAATATTTTCTGGAACCTTAGAGGTTGGCAAGGAAGTACACCTAGTTAATGCGAAAAAAGACGCTAGAATACAACAGGTGGGTATCTACATGGGTCCGGATAGGGTGACGGTGGAAAAGGCCCCAGCCGGTAATATTGCTGCGGTTATAGGTATGGAGGATGCTATTGTTGGAGAGACTATTGTTGACAGGGGAGTTGAGAGTCAGGGATTCGAAGACCTACAGTATGTAAGTGAGCCTGTTGTTACCGTTGCCGTAGAGCCTAAAAATTACAAAGACCTTCCTGAATTAATAAAAGAGATGAAGAGGATTTCTAGGGAAGATCCAAATGTCGTTGTTAGTATAGACGAGGAGACTGGTGAATATCTCATTTCAGGTATGGGGGAACTACATCTTCAGATAGTTGAACATGCATTAGAGGATGCGGGTCTTGAGATAGAGACCTCCGAGCCATTAGTCGTTTATAGGGAGGCAGTTAAAGGAAGGAGTGATTCTATTGAGGGAATTTCTCCGAATCGACATAATCGATTGAAGTTTTCTGTGGAGCCGCTGGACTCTGAGGTCGTTGAAGCGTTGGATAATGGTGAGATTTTCGATAAACAGGATCAGAAAGAAAGAGCCCAGAAGCTTAGGGATTTAGGTTGGGAAACAAAGCCAGCAAAGAACGTGATGGCGGTAGAGGATCAGACTATTCTTGTTGATACTACTAAAGGTATTCAGTATTTGAGGGAGATAGAGGATTATATCGCTGATTCTTTCAGGGAAGCTGTGAATGAGGGTCCCTTGATGGGAGAGCCTGTTAGAGGAGTTCGAGTGAATCTAGTCGATGCTAAGCTTCATGAGGACAATATTCATAGAGGTCCTGCTCAGATAATGCCTGCGACTCGAAAAGCTATCCATGCTGCGGTTCTTGTGGCAAATCCCACGATCTTGGAACCGTTTTTGAAGGTGGAGGTTAGAACACCACAGGAGTTCTTAGGCAATGTGACCCAAGTTATCCAAAGTCGTAGAGGTCAAGTTAATTCTATAGACTCGGAGGAGGGGTTGGCTATAGTTACCTCGCATATACCAGTTGCAGAATCTTTCGGATTATCTGCAGATATGCGTTCTTCGACTGAGGGACGTGCCCTTTGGGGATCGGAGTTCTCCGAATTCGATGAGGTACCTCAAAGCTTGCAAGGGGAAGCTATCAAAACTACTAGAGAGAGAAAAGGAATGAAACCGAAACCGCCGAGACCGGAAGACCTTGTCGAGTAGGCTTTAGATTTTTCTTTTTGGTAGTTCTGCAGAGATTTCCTCGAGAGAATTCGAAATTTTTCCAAAATCCTTTGGTTTTATCTGACCCGGCCGAAGGTTTTTGATTTCTTCTGGTAGAGCCTTATCTATTATTTCCCTTTTTTCTTCCTTGGAGAAATTTGAGTTGGGGAATATTCTTTCGAAAGAATTGCGTAGACTGTTTCTAATTTTTTTTCTGCGATGTTGGAAAGCAGATTTTACCACTTTATAGAATCTGTTTTTGTTTAAAACTTCAAAGGGTGGTTCTCTTGGTGTTACCTTCACTATCGCCGACCAAACTTCAGGTTGGGGCATGAAGGCGTTGGGTGGAACCTCTTCTAATATTTCGGCCTCTGCTTGAAATAGTAAATTTACTGTCAGACTATTGTAGTTCCTCGATCCGGGTTCGGCAACCATTCTTTCAGCGAATTCTTTTTGATACATCAGAATTCCGAAATCAAATTTTTGTTTTAATATTTTGGAAGTGACGGGTGACGATATAGAATATGGAAGATTTGCGATCACTTTGTGAAAATTTGGGAGTTCAATTTCTAGAATATCTCCTTGGACAAGATTGAGATTGGAATTTTCTTTAAACCTTTCATTTAAAATTGGAATCAGTCTTTTGTCTTTTTCAACGGCTATTACTTCTTCTGCTTTTTCTAGTAGTAGTTCAGTGAGATTTCCTATACCCGGGCCGATCTCTAAAATTTTCTCGGCAGAAGAAATTTCACCGTAATCTACTATCCTTCTGAGGACTTCTTCGTTTACTAGATGGGATTGTCCATGTTTTTTGCTAAGCCTTATATCATATCTGCTTAGAATCTCTTTTGTCTTTTTTCTAATCATTATTTCCCCAATTAACTATTACCTAATAACAAATAGAGGATTGGTTAAGGTGAGTAATCTTTGGTTGAAAATTTTGAGAAAAAGAAGAAGGAGCTCTTTCAGAAGATATGTTCTGCGGATGAATTGAATAGAGATTTAGAGCGTAAAATTGTAGATCTGTATGGTCCTAGAGGAAAGCGGGCCATAAATGTAGTTAAAGAGGGAGGAGTGAGGAGAGAGGGAAAGAGATGGTTCGTTCGGGGAAGAGAGGAAGAATACGAGGTTGTGAAATCTCATTGCTCTTGTTTTGATTATGTCCTGAATATTACAACCGGTAAGACAGAGGTGGATATGTGCTACCATGCTCTTGCTAAGAATATCAAGGAGCTTTTGGAGCGAGAGTTTTGAGAGGAGGCCTCTTTCGTTTTTAGTTATTTTTAAACCTATCCGTTTCCTATAGAGCTACAGGCGTCATTTTGGAGTTGTTGTATCTCATATTATTAGTCGGTTCGCCTGCTCTTGGTTTGGAGGTCTTATTGATGGGGCAAGGTGAGACTCTACATTCTTTGTATGCAAAGAAAAAATTTACTACTGTCCTGGTTATTTCCTTGATAGGTTTTAGTATCACAGGTACTTCTATAGTTATAGATAACTATCTGTCCTTGAACGCTCTCTATTTAGGTGGTTTGATTTTTCTCGGAACTTATATGGTGGGCAAGATCTTGCAGCTATCTAGCTCTAATAGTTTTGAAATGGATGATGTTGATGTTGAGGATGAGATCACGGATAAAGAAATTAGATTGTTACTCAAAAAGAGGGGCTTGAAAGATCTGGTGAAGGATAATAATGAGGAGTAAATCGGTAAGTCATCCCAAAACTTATAAGCTACTTTGCTAAATCAATGTTCGGAAAAAATTTAGAGGTGGAATATTATGTCTGAGAATGTTGGTGGAAATTTGAAAGATTCTGGAAAAAATTGGGTTAAGGAAGACCCCGAAAAAGAAAAGGTCTATTGGCCAAGTGATGAGTTGAAAGAAAAGGCTTGGTTGAACGATCCTAAAGTTTACGAAGAGGCTAGAAAAGATCCAAAAGCATTCTGGGCTAAGAAAGCGAAGGAAGCGTTGGATTGGTTCGAAGAATGGGACGAAATTCAAGAATGGAATCCACCTTACTTTAACTGGTTCTTAGGTAGTGAAACTAATTTAGCTTACAATTGTTTGGATAGAAACTTGGATGAAAGAAGAGATCAGGCTGCGATAATTTGGGAGCCTGAGCCGGAAGATGAGCATCCAAGAATATTCACTTATCAAGATCTTTATAGGGAAGTGAACAAGTTCGCAAATGCCCTGAAGAGTCTGGGGGTCAAGAAAGGTGATCCAGTTACTTTCTGGATGCCAATGATTCCCGAGACTGCGATAGCAGCATTGGCTTGTCAGAGAATTGGTGCATGGCACTCTATTGTTTACACTGCGTTCAGTCCGAATGCGGTGAAGGACCGGATGGAAGATGCTGGTTCTAAAACACTCATAACTGCTGATGCTCTTTTCAGAGGCGGCAAACCTGTTACTCTAAAGGAAAAGGTTGACAAGGTCCTAGAAGAAGTAGGTGCAGAAAACTGTATAGTTGTCAACAGGGCGAAGACTGATCCACCAATGAAGGAGGGGAGAGATCACTTCTTCGGTGATATAGTAAAAGATCAATCGAACTATTGTGAACCCGAAAGCATAGGTGCGGAGGATACAGGATTCCTTCTTTACACCTCAGGTACCACAGGTAAGCCAAAAGGTATTAAACATTCTTGTGGGGCATATGCTGCACAAGCCGCCCTAACGACTAAGTGGGTTTTCGATCTCAAACCCGATGATGTGTTTTTCTCTACGGCCGATATAGGCTGGATTACTGGTCATAGTTACACTTTGTATGGTCCGCTTCTTAATGGATCTACTACACTCTGGTACGAGGGTTCTCCATATTACCCCGAACCGGATCGATGGTGGAGAATCATTGAGAAGTATGGTGTCACTATATTTTACACAGCACCAACTGCTATCCGAGCCCTTAGACAAAAGGGTGACAAGTGGATTAAGAAGCATGACTTGAGTACCCTAAGGTTGATGGGTTCTGTAGGTGAACCAATAGATCCTGATACTTGGGAATGGTTCTTTGAAGAAATTGGTGGCGGAAGATGTCCCATTGTGGACACTTACTGGCAAACCGAAACTGGAGGGATACTACTTTCGTCCTTGCCCGGAATCGGTCCATTCGTACCAGGAGTTGCGGGTCCACCACTACCCGGAATAGAATACGAGGTAGTTGATGTTACAGGACAACCTTTAGGTGTAAACGATAGCGGCAAAGTTGTAATGAAACCTCCTTTCGGAATAGGTATGCTGAGAGGGGTTTACAAGAGACCCGACAAGTACAAGGAAGAATACTGGAGTGAATACGGAGACGAGCTCTACTTCTCTGGAGACGGAGGTAGGAAGACGGACCTTGAGATTGGTGGACAACCACTGATCCAAATCACAGGTAGAATTGATGATGTGTTAGAAGTTGCTGGACACAGACTGGGAACGGCAGAAATTGAAGACGCCATAAGCGAATTGGATGAAGTAGTTGAGGTAGCAGTTGTTGGAGAACCTCACGATGTTAAAGGAGAAGTTCCAGCAGTGTTTGTAATCACAAAGGAAGGAGTAGATCCGGAAGCTCAAAGAGAAGAACTCGAAAAGAAGATCGTTGATATCGTGAGAGATAAAGTTGGTCCAGTTGCAACGCCTGGCGTAGCTTACTTCGTCTCGGATGTGCCACGAACAGAAAGTGGTAAGGTTATAAGAAGATTCCTTAAAGCGCTGGTTAGAGATGAGGAACTAGGTGACATGACCACTGCGAGTAACCCACAGTGTCTAAAGGAACTTGCTGAGAAGACAAACTATAAAGGACCACAAAAAATCGATTTCTAATCACGATTGAAATGACGAGTTGGAATTAACGATGGCTGCCGAAAAATTCGCGAATCCAGCTCCATTGGGACTAGCAGGATTCGGATTCACCACAGTTTTACTTAATTTAGTTAACGCAGGCATAGTTGGTAGTGGATTAGAGACAAGTTTTGTTTTGACTATGGGGCTTTTCTTCGGTGGACTATGTCAGCTTATCGCTGGTCATTGGGCCTTTAAGTTGGGTGAAGTATTCCCTGCTACTGCTTTTACATCGTACGGTGCGTTTTGGGAAACTTTCGCTTTTTACCTTCTTCTGAGTCAAGTCGGATTAGTTGGTGTTCCTACTGGTGGTGGCATCGCTGCTTATATGATACTATGGGGAATATTCACTTTCTACATGTGGATTAATAGTTTCTACCACAATTGGAATCTTGTGGGTGTATTTCTCACATTATGGATTTTATTCTTCCTTTTAGGAGCTCACTTTGCCTTGGATAGCACCTTGCTATTGAGAATAGCCGGAATTGAAGGTATTATCTGCGGTTTCTGGGCAGTTTGGACAAGTTTCTGTTTTGTCTTCCTTGACCACACTGGGGTTAAACTGCCAGGCATGGGTAATCCCCTAGAATAGGGATTAATGGAAAAAATAGTAGTTTTAACTAATTTTAAGATTCTATTTCTTCTAGTAATTTTTTAACAATAGGAAATTCTTCTTGATACTTTTCTATATCTTCTTTTACGGTTTCCCATATTTCCTTGATCTTTTTGGATTGTATCCCTCTCTGGAATAGATATTTTGCTTCGATAAGAATAGAAAATTTATCTGCTAAGTGAACTAGTTTTGATTCCTTTGTTTTTGAGTCAGAGTATTCTTTCCACAGGTTTAGGTATTCCTCTCTGTTAGGTATATCCTTGACAATTATGTTTTCTATGACATTTTCTTCAATGTTTCTTTTGACTTCTTTTCCGATTTGTTCTGTAACCTCTTTTGAAAAGTCTCCGATTACAGCTTCCGCCCAGTCGTGGAGAACAGACATTTTCAAAGCTCTTTCGATATCTATTTTTCCATCTATCGAGTCTGAAAGTATCATGGTAATTGCTGTGGTCTCGAAAGAGTGTTGGGCTACGTCCTCTGCTTCTGAAGGAGCGGCCCCGCTTTCTAGCCAGCCCATTCTCGGGACTCTTTTTAATGAATTTATCTTCTTTAGAAAATCATACAAACTATCGGTCCCTTCTCTTTTCTTTTGGAAAGTTTATTATGTCTATTAATTAATTGTATCTATTTTGCTTCCAAATGGTTTAATAGACCGGATTTGAGTTTAAATAAGTAGAAGTTTTAAGTTGAGATTGATAATCATCAGAGAGGAAGTAAAATGCATGAGTGGGCTCTAGCAGAAGGTGTGATTAATACAGCTATAGAAGTGGCTGAAGAAAATGATGCCAAGGAAATCATTGAAATAAAGATAAAAGTTGGGAGTCTTCAGCAGGTGGATCGAGAAGCTTTCGAATTTGCGCTCAAAGAAATTTCTAGAGAAACTATGGCTGAAAATAGTAGGAAAAATATTATTATCGAAAATGCAGTTTTAAAATGTCGTACTTGTGGAGAAGTTTGGGAACACGATAAGACGAAAGAAAATCTATCTGAAGAAGAGACTGAATCGATCCATTTTATCCCTGACTTGGCTCATACTTACATTCGCTGTCCTGAATGTAATAGCCCGGATTTCAAAATCGAAAGCGGGCGTGGCGTATGGATAGAATCCGTGGAATTGGAAGGGTGAATCTTTTGGATCCTAGGATCAGGGTAATCAGAGACCGTCTGGATAGAGTTGACAGGCTTGTTCCTGTTGCTAGCGGGAAGGGTGGTGTTGGAAAAAGTTTGGTCGCTTCAACTACCTCTTTGATCTTATCTAGAAAAGGGTACGACGTTGGACTTTTAGATTTGGATCTTCATGGACCATCCTCTCATGTTATACTAGGGGCCGGTAATCTTGATTTTCCTGAAGAGGATAAAGGGGTAATTCCTCCTGAGATCGATGGTATAAAATTCATGTCAACTGTTTATTATTCTAAGGATAAGCCATCTCCACTTAGAGGTGGGGATATTTCTAATGCGCTTAAAGAGATTCTTACTATAACTAGATGGGGGGATCTAGATTATCTTATTTTGGATATGCCGCCCGGTACAGGGAACGAAACCCTTGATCTTATACAGCTTATGAGAAGTGCAGAGTTCCTTTTAGTAACAACTCCCTCCAAGGTGGCACTGAGTACGGTAAGGAAACTAGTAAACATGTTACAGGAGTTGGAGGTTCTAATAGCAGGAATTATCGAGAACATGAAAACTGATAGCTCACCATCAATTGAAGAGGAGATCGAGAGTTTGGATATAGCTTATCTTGGTGAAATATGGTACGATAGTAATCTTGAGAAAGCTATAGGTGAGCCAAAAAAACTTCTTGAAACAGATTTTGCTAGAGAATTGGAAAAAACACTTCCTTATTTTTAACTTGGATAGGGGAGTTTTCAGTCTTTTTTAAAGTTCGGCAGGTGAGGTCATCACTAATTTTCCGTGTTTAACACCTTTTCTACTGATTAGCTTATCTGAGGTTTCTTTAACTTCCTTAGCTTTTCCTTTTATTGCTATGATCTCCATACAGTTGTGTTTATCAAGATGCAGATGCATGCTAGAAAGAACTTTCGCTTCTGCGCTGTGCTGGAGGTCTGTTAGCTCGTCTGATATTCCACTTACATCGTGGTCATAGATTAATGTTAAAGACCCAATTATCTGTTCATTTGGATCCTTCCATTCTTCCTCTACTAAGAAGTCCCTTATCAAGTCTCTAATTGCCTCAGATCTGTTTGTGTACATTCTTTCTTCGATTTTTTTATCGAATTTTTTGAGCAGCTCCGAGGATATTGATACTCCAAATCTTTTTGCATATTCCATGTTGAATCCCAATTGAATTTCAGCTGGCTGATTTATTTTATTTTCGCGTTTAGAATTAGTTTTTTGATACTAAATAATATTTTAGTGTAACTTTCGTGTTACTTTTTTTTAATAGGTGCGAAAAATTTATATGGTATTACAAATATTTTCTTAGTGTTACACTTGAAATATGCTGCTGATAAATATGAAAAATTTTCAAAACCCCCGGGAAAAAATACATACTTGGATTAAATCCGAAAATATTGAGGCGTTACTTTTAGAATCGGCTAAATTACATGGGCATGTTTGCCCCTTTCTTACTCTTGGAGTTCGAGGTAGTGTAGTGGCTGCGAAAAACTTGGATGTTGTAAATCGAGGCATGGAGGATATACTTGCGGTTATAGAAACAAATAACTGTTTTTCCGATGGGGTTCAGTATGTTACAGGCTGTACGTTTGGAAATAACTCTTTGATTTACAGGGATTATGGAAAAACCGCATTTACGTTTTTGAGACGAGGTGCTGAAGGAATTCGGATATCAGTTAAACCTGATTTCGGAGATTATTTAGAGGACTCCTATCCTTCGTATTCAGAATTGTTCGAGAAGGTTGTAGCAGAGAGAAATGGGAATAAGAAAGATCGCGAGAAGTTAATGAAATATGCTATTCAAATTTCACGAGAAATTATTGAGGTTGATTTTAATGAGATTTTTAGAATGGAGAATGCGGATCCAGAGATACCGGATTACGCGCCTATTTTTGAGAATCGAATATGTTCAAGCTGTGGAGAAAATGTTATGGCTTCACGGGTTCTTGAGAACGAAGATAAAAATTTGTGTATTTCCTGTGCGAATGCGGATTTCTATGAGTTAAATGGGGATGGAATCGAGAAAAAGGAGGTTCAATAATTGAATAGAAAACTTCTTCTTTTTCCAATTATCGCTCTAGTCTTAGTAACTTTGATGAGTCCATGGTTATTGGGTTCTGATGGAAATGTTGAAGGTCAGGAGAAGATTAAGATTACGGATATGTCGGGAAGGACGGTCTATGTTCCTAGGGAGATAAAAAAGGTCGTAGGTATTGAGGCGGGTTCTCTGAGGTTGATTGCTTATCTTAACGATACTGAAAAGGTGGTGGGAATAGAGGATTTTGAGAAGAGAGATCAAACCGGTAGACCGTATATAGTTGCACATCCTGAACTTTTGGATCGGCCATCGATAGGACCCATACATGGCGGAACTCCTGAGTTAATAGCTTCCAGGGAGCCGGACGTAGTTTTTTGGACGTATACAACTGCTGGTAAAGCCGATGATTTGCAGCAGAAGATTGGTATACCTGTGATCGTCTTGGATTATGGGGACCTCGGACATAATAGAAGTAATTTTTACGAATCGCTTAATTTAATGGGAAACGTACTGGGGAGTGAGGATCGAGTCGAGGAACTAGTTTCGTTCATAGATGATACTATAGAAGATCTAAATGAGAGAACAGAGAATATTTCGAGGGAGAATAAACCTAGAGTATATGTTGGAGGAGTAGGTTACAGAGGTGCTCACGGGATCGTATCTACTGAGCCAGCTTATGAGCCCTTCTCTTTTGTCAATGCTAGAAACGTCGCTAGTGGACTCGGAGTAGAACATGCGATGGTTGATAAGGAGAAGTTGATCCAGTGGGATCCCGATATCATATTTGTGGATGAGGGGGGTTATTCCCTTGTCAAAAATGATTTAGAGGGAGTAGAGTATGGCTCTATGAGCGCTGTAAAGAACCGGGAGATTTACAGTTTATTACCTTATAACTACTATACTGCTAATTTTGGAATCTTGCTTGCGAATTCATATTATATTGGGAAAGTTCTTTATCCCCATAGATTTGATGATATAGATCCTGAAAATAAAGCAGATGAAATTTTCAATAAGTTTGTGGGCGAATCAGTCTATGAAGTTATAGAGGAGAACCTTGGGGGTTTTAAGAGATTTGACTTTTAGGAGTATTGAGAATGAACGACGAGAGAAAAGAATACTCCGATGATTCTAACGATAGTTTGAGTAATAAAGTATTGAGAGGATACGAGGAGCATAAAAATAAAGCAAAGCTTTTCATAATCCTTTCATTTTTTTTGCTCATAGTGCTAGTCCTTTTTTCTGTATCCATAGGCAGTGCAAATATACCTATATCTGATGTAGTGAGTGCAGTTTTTGGTAATGCGGAGGGTAGTCTACACCGGATTATATGGTATGTAAGGATACCAGAAGTGTTAGTTGCTATTGTTGCCGGTGCAGGATTGTCCGTTGCAGGAGTTGTAATGCAGAGCACTTTAAGAAATCCTATTGGCTCTCCTTATACTCTAGGTATTTCTCACGCAGCAGCATTTGGAGCGGCTTTTTCGGTTATAGTTTTAGGAGCAGGGACAACTCACAGTAGCGGTCAAGATGCGGTTTTAATAAATAATCCGTATCTCATTACTATTTTTGCCTTCATTTTTTCTCTAGTCTCGATGTCGATAATGATAGTCCTTGCAAAATGGAGAAGGACTACACCAGCTACGATGATACTCACGGGAGTTGCATTAGGCTCTATGTTTACTGCGGGCTATACTGCCTTGCAGTACTTTGCGAGCCAAACTGAACTCGCGTCGGTAGTTTTTTGGACTTTTGGTGATGTGAGAAGGGCCACTTGGAGAGACCTGGGTATAATGACCGCGGCCGTTGTTCCTTCTTTTGTGTATTTTGTGAACAGAAGTTGGGACTACAACGTAATGGACTCTGGTGATGAGTCTGCTATTAGTTTGGGTGTTGATGTGGAAAGATTGAGACTGTGTGGGATGATCTTGTCTAGTCTTGTTACTGCTCTGATCGTTTCTTTTATAGGAATAATAGGATTTGTTGGTCTTGTAGTGCCCCATATAGTTAGAAAGTTGATAGGTGGAGATGAGAGGTTTCTTATTCCGGCTTCCTGTGTCTTTGGTGGCTTTTTATTACTCGCATCTGATACGGTCGCTAGAACTATAATTTCTCCGATGGTTCTACCGGTTGGGGTTCTTACTTCTTTTATGGGTGCTCCGCTCTTTCTTTATCTTGTTGTAAAAGGGAGGGAATATTGGTGAAGCTTGAGATAAGGGATCTAGAATTTAGTTATGATAGTACACCTGTTTTAGAAGATTTGAATTTGAGAGTAGAAGCGGGAGAAGTTTTGGGCATAATTGGACCAAACGGTTCTGGTAAGACCACCCTTTTAAAGTGTATAAACAGGATTTTAGAGCCTCAGTTTGGGGAAATATTAGTAGGATCAACGGGGATCTCCGAGCTTGATAGGATTGAAATAGCTAAGAAGATGGGATACGTCTCTCAGATCCGAGGAAAAAGTTTTCCATCTACAGTTTTCGATACAATACTAATGGGTAGAAAGCCACATGGAGGTTGGAAACCCAGTTCGAAAGACTTTGAAAAGACTTCTCGGATTATAGAGGTTCTTGGATTGGAAGAGATTTCGATGAGAGATGTGGGGCAGATAAGTGGGGGGCAATTACAGAAGGTTATGATTGGCAGGGCTCTTGCGCAAGAGCCCAAGACCCTTCTCTTGGATGAACCTACCAGTAGCTTAGACCTGAAACACCAGCTGGAGGTAATGAATTTAATTAGTGATCAGGCAAGTAAAGGTGTTTCAGTTATAATGGTTATACATGATTTGAATCTAGCTGGTAGATATAGTGACAAGCTTGTAATGCTTTGTGATGGCAAGGTTTCGGCTGCGGGTGGACTTGAAATATTGAATTCGGATAATATAAGAAATATTTATGGGGTTGAAGCTGAAGTAGAGAGACGACCTTACGGAGTAGTTGTGTTTCCTATAGACTCTGATAAAAATAATGTTTTATAGTAGGGGCGTTTTTCCTTTAGGCCCGAAATTATTTTCTTTCCTTTTTTTCTAATTTTTCCTCTACGGATTTCTTTTTTCCTTCTATTGTCAGATCTTTGTCTCTCCGATCATCAATCTCGAGAAAAGTCACGACCCGGGAGACCTCTTTATCGAAAACACTTTCATGCATTTTTTTGACAACTTTCAGGACTTCATCTAGCTCTCCTTCGATTATTGTGCCGGTAGAAGTAAGTTCATGTTCTAGGCCTGAATTACTTAGCTCTTTTGAGGCTTTTGCGACGTAATCGCTAAGTGAAGGACTTTTTGTTCCGATAGGTATTATCGTTACTTCAACAACGACCAATTTATCCCCTCCACCTATAATCGAGTTGTTGCTGGCTAATTATTTTTTCCATTTTTTTTAATAGTCTTGGTCAATTTTTTGTCAGGGTATAATGATAAGGTATGTCCGGAACATTTTTCAGAATATTTTTTAAATCTCGCCTCAGTTGGTTTTTCTGTAGATTTCAAATCTACGTAAAGATTTACATAATGGATGTTCAAGATTAAGTTGGAGTATACAATGGTCAAGATTAAAGAAGATATTAGTTGGATCGGGGTGAATGATCGTGTTACCGACCTTTTTGAAGGGGTTTGGCCGATTCCGGAAGGGGTCAGTTATAATTCTTATCTTATAGAAGATGAAAAGATAGCTTTAATAGATTCTGTTAAATCTTGCTTTGAAGATGAGTTTATAGAAAATATTGAAGAGCTAGTGGATCCTCGGGATATAGATTACATAATAGTGAATCATATGGAGCCTGATCATAGTGGTGCTCTTCCGACCATTAGAAAGCTAGCTCCTGAGGCCAAAATTATCTGTACGAAAAAAGCAGTAAGCTTATTGGAGTCTTTCTATGGATTCACTGATAACATTCACCCAGTTAGGGAAGGAGACACTCTAGATTTGGGCAAAAGAGAACTCAAATTTTTTGAAACTCCTTTCGTTCATTGGCCAGAGTCTATGGTGACATATGAAACTTCTGAAAGAGTTTTGTTTTCCAATGACGCTTTTGGTGGTTTTGGAGCTTTGGAGGGTGGTAATTTTGATGATGAAGTAAATTTAGATTACTACGAAGATCAAATCCTTAGATATTTTTCTAATATAGTTGGAGCATATTCTGCTCCTGTACAAGCTGCACTCGAGAAATTAAGCGATCTTGACATTGAG
This sequence comes from Hadarchaeota archaeon (SeqCode), assembly GCA_964384105.1. Taxonomy (GTDB): domain Archaea; phylum Hadarchaeota; class Hadarchaeia; order Hadarchaeales; family JAGGTB01; genus CAYLJV01. Next base: position 227,464 of record CAYLJV010000001.1, read on the forward strand.
ATTATTGCACCCTCACATGGCCCTATATGGCGAAGTGAACCCAATACTATCGTGAAGCTGTACGATAAGTGGAGTAGACTGGAAGGAGAAAAAGGAGTTACTTTGATCTATGGATCTATGTATGGAAACACTTCTGAAATGATGGAAGCAGTAGCGCGAGGATTGAAGTCGAAGGAGTGTACAAATATCAAGATTCTTGATGCATCTAGGGTTCATATGAGTTACCTCCTTTCGGAGTCTTGGCGAAGAAAGGGGTTAATAATTGGGACACCGACCTATGATGGAAGAATTTTTCCTCCTGTAGATCATTTTGTTCAACTCGCTAGGAAAAAGAAATTGAAGGATAGAGTCGTAGGCTTGTTTGGTTCGTTTGGCTGGTCCGGCGGTGCATTAGATAGAGTAAAATCGGTTTCAGAGCAGCTTAATTGGAATTTAATTGAGCCAATTTGCGAATTTAATGGTAAACCTACGAATGCGGATTTAAAGAGGGGTAAAGAACTGGGTGAAAAAATTATCGAGAGGGTTTTTGAGACTTGTGAAAATAAATAGTATTTCTTTTTTGAAAAGTGATAAAAATTAGAATTATTTTCGTTTTTTAGAATTACGAATTTCAACTAAAGAAGAAATAATTGAGATAATTGAAGGGAGACTTGATGAATTCTAAGAAAAAGATTGATTATAGTAGAGTATTAGAGAATTTGATAGAACTTAACACGAGTGTACCTCCCGGAGAGAACTATGGGGAGTCAATTAATTATCTCGAAAGCTTGTTTGAAAAAGTTGGTTGTGAAACAGAGACGGTGAATATTCCTAAAAAGAAAGCTGAAGGACGAGAGGGACGGGTTAATCTTTTGGCGCATAGAAGAAACAATGGAAAACCTCGATTGATTTTTTATTCTCATATAGACGTTGTTCCTGTTCAAGGATGGAAAGGTTTTAAACCAAAGATAAAGAATGGGAGGCTCTATGGTAGAGGGGCTGCGGATATGAAAGGTGCTATACCGGCCCTGCTTTTGGCACTTGAAAAGCTTGAAAGAGATAATATAGATTCTAAGTACGATGTTTCAATTGTTGTCACAACGGATGAGGAGGTTGGTCAAGCTAGTCAACTTCATTATTTGAAAAAATTTTTAGAACCTGTGAATAATGCATATATTTTTAATCTGGATACGGACTTCGGTTTTGTGACAATCGCTTCGTTGGGGATATTACAAATTAAAATTAAAATAAAAGGAAAATCGGTTCACTCGGGACTGTCACATTTGGGTAGAAACGCTGTTGAGGATGCTGTACTTGCTATCGGAGAGCTTTTTGACCTAAAGAAGAAGGTTATGTCTAGAAAATCTAACATAAACGCAAACCCGGCCACGAAGCTGGAGAAGATGGAGGGGCGGTTGAATATAAATGTGATCGAAGGTGGAAAAAAAGAGAATGTTATTCCTGATGAGTGTTTGTTTACCATCGATCGGAGATTAATACCTGAGGAAAATATGGATGAGGCCGAAGAAGAGTTGATTGCAGCGTTGGACTCCGCAAGAAACGTAAATTGGGAAATTTTGAATACACTCAAAGTTCCTTCATATTCTATTGATGATCCAATAGTGAATGAGTTGAAATTATTGATCGAAGAGGTGACTGGTGAGAGTGGCAAATATGGGATGATGGGCTCGGGGGATATATATTCAGTTGGTTCTAGCTGGGGTGCAATGGTTTTTGGAGTAGGGGTTATTCGACCCGATTCTAATATTCATGGAAAAAATGAATTTGTAAGGCTTAAGGACATTGAGAATTTGGGTAGAATTATTTACGAATTTTTGAAATAATGCTGTCTTTGCATTTTATCTGGTTGACAGATCGATAATAGGTACGATATTTAATGTTTTTGTACAATATTAGTGAGAATTTCAAGGGATAGAGATTCATTTTTTCTCAGTTGTATTAGGGAAATGATTGAGGGAAACCAATAAATAATGAGTAAGCAGTTTTGTAAATGGGAAAATAATGGTAGAAGATATTGTAGAGAAGAAAAAAGTGGGAGAAATAACTCACTATTTCACAAATATTGGTGTTGGCGTGATAAAACTTAGCGACAAACTCCAGGTTGGAGATAGAATTTCTGTAGAAGGAGAAACAACTAACTTTCAACAGGAAATCGAATCTATGCAGATAGAGCATGATGATGTAGAATCGGCAGATTCCGGTGAATCGGTTGGAATTAAAGTAAAAGATCGCGTTCGAGAAGGCGATGTGGTTTATAAGATTGAGAGTCAATAGACTGGTTAACTCAATAGTGGAAAATAGTTCTATTTCTTGTTCTGTGAAGCGAGATTAAATTTTTGTTATTTTTTCATGAGCGCATTTTTTAATTCAGGTATTCTTTTTTTGAGTTCTGGAGAGATCCCCTCCAACCGAAAAGTTATTGGGTTGTATATCTATTATCAGCACTTTTTTCGGTGCTCCTTTCAATTTTTTAAAGAGCCCTACTATTTCTAGTAAGTCGTAGTTGTGGGGATTATTGGGACTATGGAGTGAATTTACTTGATGCGGTTTAAAAAACAGATAATCCCCTGACTTTTTATTCATCAAAATTGTGTCACGATTATTACTTTTACTAGTTTTTCTAAAATATGTAGAATTTTTATTTCGTTTGAGTCTGTATCAATGAGTTCTATATTAGGGGGGGAGGTTCTCTTTCCTCATCGTCTTGCCTTAGAGGGTTTCCAATCATACTATACTTTTTTCTATAGGGTATTCCACTGAACAGAATAAATTCGATAGCGGTTTATTCGGTAAATTCCACGTCCAGATAATGTGTTGAGCAGGAGATGCAGGGGTCATAGGCTCTTACCAGCATCTCTAGGTTAATTTCAATTTCTTCCTTTGGCTTACCTAAGATTTTTGGAACCATTTTTTCCATGTCTGCTTGTATATTTCCGTGATTCTGATTAGTAGGGATAATACAATTTGCTTCTTTACAGACTCCGTTTTTGTCATAAGTGTAATCGTGGAAGAGAATTCCTCTAGGTGCTTCGACTACCCCGATTCCTCTACCTTTCTTCACATCTATGTCTGGTTGGTTATAAGGTCCCACAGGCTCTATGCCTCTGTTTTTTAGTTCTTCGATTATTCTAACTGAATCTTCAATACTGTGTACACATTCTACTAGCTGTGCTATATTGTTCATGAACGGATTGTGGGTCATGGGTTTTATTCCAAATGTATTAGCAATTTCTTTTGCTGTGGTGGTTAGTTTTTCAAAGTTGTTATTCAGCCTCGCAAGGGCTCCTACCATGTAAGATTCTCTGTTGTGTTTAGTATATTTTGCAGTTGATTGTGGAACTATGTATTCGTTCGTGAAATCTAGATAGTTGTCCACTGGAGCAGTCCCTGTATCGGTAGAAGCTAAAATTCCGTCATATAAAGCATATTCATCTTCGGTTTTTAGTGAAATGAATTCGGTTTCTCTAGAGAAATCGGGGAATTTATTCGCTAGTTTTTTGAATAGGTTTTTGACTGTGTTTAAGTCTTCCATGGAGTTCTCAAGTCGTTTTTTGAGCTCTTCTAATTCTTCTTCAGAGGGAGTTTTTGAGAATCCTCCAGGAATAAGTCGCTGGGGATGTGTGGTTCTCCCTCCGGTCAGTTCTGACATTTCGTTTGCTAGTCTATGTAGTCTTATTACGGTTTTTACTTCTTCTTTGTGAGAGGAGACTAGAGGAACTATCGATTTAGAATCCATGAGATCTGGAAGAGCTAAGTACCCTAAGTGTAAAATGTGACTTTGAATATTTTCCCCGTGAAGGGCGAGTTTCCTTAAGAGTTTGTCTTGCTCTGAAATTTCAATATCTAATGCAGACTCAGTCGCTTTTAACGAAGCTAATGTATGAGCTATAGAGCATATCCCACATATTCTAGAGGTTATGTGATGTAGTTCTTTCCAGTTTCTCCCCACTACCATCGATTCGAAATATCTTGGTGATTCTACGACCTGCCATTCGCATTTTTTTATATTTCCATTGTTTGCGTTAACTACGATATTTCCGTGTCCTTCCACCCGAGTAAGATATTCAATATTTACGTCAACTTTTTTACTCATTTTCCATTGCCTCCTTCTGCCAGCCGAAATAGAGATTTAATTTTTTGAGTATTTCTTCTGAAGTTAGTCCATATTCCTCTAGTACTTCCTTGTAGGAGTCTGTATTTGGATTGTCTACCAAACCTCTACATCCCCAGCATATCGTCCCTTCATTTATACAACATGCATTGCATCCTGCTCTGGTAATTGGTCCTGCGCAGATTTCGTCTCTTTCGAAAGCGCAAATATTTTCGTTCAACTTACATTCTAGACATACGGGGTAATTTGGGATGTATGGGTCCTTACCCACTAATAGAGATTTTGTTACTTCCAAAAACTCATCTCTATCTATTGGGCACCCATGGACTTTGTAATCAACTGGTATAATCGCCTCTATCGGTTTTGCCTTGTTCCAAGACTCAAATAAATCCTTTTTCTCTCCATAAACTCTTTCTTTGGTTTTTTCAAGGTCTTCTGAATTTCTAATAGAGTTTATTCCTCCGATAGTGGCGCATGCACCTATAGCTACCACTGTGTCCGCATTTTCTCGGATTTTCTTTAGTCTCTTTTCTGCATGTGGTGTAGTGGCGGATCCTTCTACGAAGGCTATGTCATAGTCGTCACTATGTTCTTTCATGACTTCTCTGAAACTGACGACTTCCACTACGTCCAGGAGATCTAGGATTTTCTCTTCTAAGTTCGCTATTTGTAGTTGGTCACCTTCACAGCCTGAAAAATCGAAGAAGGCTACCTTGGGTCTATCCTTCATACAAAGGCCTCCTCTAGGTCCTCAACTTCTTCGTAGTTGAACACGGGTCCGTCTTGACATACATATAATCCACCCATTTGGCAGTGCCCACATTTTCCTACCCCACACCTCATTCTTCTCTCGAAGGAGAGGAATCTATGATCCTTTGGAAGGCCCGCTTCATCAAGCTCTTTCATTACAAATTGGTACATGACTGGTGGGCCACATACGGCCGCATAGGTGGTCTCGGGATCGAAATCAAGTTCGGGTATTAATGTTGTTATAACTCCAATGTTTCCTTCCCAACAAACATCTTCTGGGCAATTATCAACTGTTTCTCTGCAATCTATATCGCATTCTTTTTTCCATCTCTCAAGATCGTCTAAGAACAGTCTCTCGCAAGGTTCTTTGCACCCATAGAGAACGGTCGAGTCTCCAAACTGCTCTTTTTTGTCAATTACATAATTTATCAGGGATCTTAATGGGGCAAGACCCAAACCACCACCTATCATTATCAGATCCTTTCCTTCAAGTAACCCTAGATCGAATCCGTTACCGAAAGGCCCCCTGATTCCTACTTTGTCGCCTTCTTCCATATTATGAAGAGTTTTGGTCACGCTTCCGACTGCTCTAACACATAGTTCGAAGAATAAACCAGTTGTGGGTGAAGATGAGATGGATATAGGGGCCTCTCCGATCCCAGGTACGTATACCTCTACGAATTGACCGGGTATATGCTCTATCTCTTCTTCACTGTCTAATTTTACTCTAAATAGTTTGTCTTTACCCGTTAGAGTTTCTATTTCTAGAATAGTAGCTTTCTTTGATTTAAATAGAGATTCCCCATTCACATTTCTCCCTCCTTTAATTTGTTGAATATTTTACAGGGGTCTGCTATATCGGGTATGCAATGAGATCCGCATCTTCCGCATCCAACGCAGGATATATCTCCGTATTTGTCATGGATGTATTTTCCCTTTCTCATATATCGGTGTCTGTATCTTTCAGCTCTCGTTCTCCTAAAATTTTCTCCACTTGCTACTGCCGCAAATTCTCTAATTAGACACCCATCCCATCTTCTTTTTCGATGGCCTTCAGTCATGTCTATATGTGAAAGTTCTTCTAGATCAAAGCAGTAACAGGTGGGGCAAACGAGATTACAGCTTGCGCAACTAAAGCACTTCTCTGAATTCTTTTCCCAGAATTCCATATTATCATAATTTTCTTCAAGGATAGTTGGAAGTTCTTCTACTGGAAAATCTAATTTCTTTTCAAATTTATCAACTATTTTTTCCTTTTTTTCTCTGACCTTGGCGATTTCTTCCGATTTTGCGCTTCGCATCGGAACATTTTCTATAAGTTCGCTTCCTTTGGAGGAGCCGATTTCAATCGTGTATTTATCGTCTATGTGGGTGAGCATGAGGTCATATCCGGATTTAGTTGTAGCTGTCCCCATGCTACCAGCAAAAGACCACTCTGAGACATTTTCCATATTCACCCCTATCAAGAAGCATTTTTCTCGTTTGGTCAGATAGTTTGCATCCTCATAAGTGTCGGAGAAGATCTTGTCCATCTGTTCGATAGCTATCAGATCATAAGGGTGAATCCCTACGATTATCTTAGGTTCTACTTCGACTACGGGTTCAACGGATATTTTATAAGGAGACTTCTTGAATCTCAGTATTGTTTCTCGGGGTGGCATGAAATATTTTTTAGGTGGTAACATTGTGACGTCATAATCGAGTCTTAATTCTTCAGAAGATTTTAATGGTCCAAACGCGAATTTTGATCCTTTGGATTTTACTCCTACTACTTCTCTTGGATCGTTTTCTATTAGATCATCCACGAAGTTTTCAAACTCTGCTTTGCCAATAGTTTTCATTTTTCACCTCTTATGTTCTGAGGGATAATTTCCTTCCAGAGTCTATCGGTAGAATCAGATTTGATGTGGCCCTTGGTAGTTTTGGAATTTTTTTACTTTTCTTTATGATTTCTTTTATTGAAACATTGCTAGGTAAAAGCTGTTTTATAAGGGGTTTAGTTAACAGTGTTATCTCCCGCTTGATTACCTATATTAATATGAAGTTTAATAACTAATGAGGGGGACTGAATGTTCAATATTTCTATTTTTATCTAACAAAATGCGAAAGGGGATGGTTAAAATTGTCGAATATTTAGATGAGACTGATAAAAAAATAGTCCAGTATGTGTGTAGGGGTACATATTCCTATTCTGAGCTCGCTGAGATCGTGGGGGTTAGTCGAAATACGATTTATCGAAGGCTTAGTAGACTGGAAGACAGTGGTGTGATTAAAAAGAGAGTAATGGCAATTCTTGACTTTGAAAAAATAGGTTTTTCTTCGATCATAGTTTGTTTGAAGGTAGGGCTAGGTGATTTGGAAAAAACGGTAAATTTTCTTAAAGGTTTAGAACAGGTTAAGTTTCTCTGGAAAACATATGGGGAGTATGAGGTCGTCGCGGTCCTTATGTGCGACAAGAGGAATGTTGGAACCTGCATTAACAATTTGAAAGAGGCATTAGAGAAGCTGAAAGTGGAAGTGAATGAGTTTAATGCGGCACCGAGTATATCTTGGGAAAAGGTTGAATTAGCGCCTCATAATGAATTGTAGTTCTGCTTTTTAATCAAAAGACAATTAAACTTAAAATCCAAATTACACCCAGATGATCAAATGAGTAAGAAAAAAGGTAAAAGATGTCCGGATTGTGGCGGAAAGGGAATACCGACTGGTAAGACTTGGCCCTTGACAAGCCCAATGGCATTGATGGGTGGAAAACTCATAATCATGGGAACTTTCGAGTGCGAAGAGTGCGGAAAAAAGTTTAGAAAGAAAGTAAAAGAGATGCCGCTTGAAGGACCTGAAGCTAAGGAAGAAATGAAGAAGTCAAAAGAAGATTAACTATCGACTTTCAAGTTTGTTTAGAAGGATCTTATAATCGGCTTTGATGGTTGGGTCTTCTTCTTTCAAAATTATTTTTCCAAAATTATTTTTGAAGTCCTCCAGATCTACGGATTTTTGTATAAGTTTTTCTACTGTTTTTTCTAGGTTGGATGTAGATGTTAGATATGGTTGAATTGACGTGATCATATCTCTGAGTTTTTCTTTTTCATTCTCTTTCATTTCCTCACCTACATGTCTAGTAAATCTTCTTTGTAAGTTCTGATTGCCATTGTTATTTTAACGTCCTTTACTCCTTGATAGGTACTGACTCTGTCTTCTACAAAGTCACTTATAGTACCCCTATCCTGTGCTCTAACTTTTGCTATCAACCCATGATTTCCTGTAGTTTTGTGTACTTCGCAGACTCCTTTACAACGTGAAAGGACACCTGCCACCCTTCCGGCTTCTGCGGAATCTACATCGATGTTGAGAAAGGCTACAATATCATATCCTGCTTTTTCAGGGTCGATCTTTGCAGTATAATTTTTGATTACATCTTCTCTCTCTAATTTTTTGATCCTTCTTCTTACACCTGATTTGCTTAGCCCAACTTCTCCTGATAATTTGCTTAAAGTTTCTTTTCCGTTCTCCATTAACATTTTCAGAATCTTAATATCAATACTGTCTAACTCCAAGAATATCTCCTCGTCCAGCCCCTTTAGTTGAAGAGCCTGGTATTAGATAGTCTCACTCTAAATATTTATCAGTTTACCATATTCCAATTTTGAGGTTTGATCTAGATGTACGTCTCCAGGATTAAATCTAATAGACCTGCAGTTCTCCTGCCAGTATTCTTCCAGAAAGCGATTCTATATCTTCTAACTTTTCTTCGGCAATGTTTTTACTTTCTTTTTCTAACGCAGAAATTTTTTCTTCTTTTTCCGGAACTATTTGTATAGTTAGAATTTGTGGCTGATCGATTGGTTTTCCTATTCGACTCAGAGCTTTAACAAAAACTTCTTCAATGCCCTCAACTTTTTCCGAAATTTCTTTAGCTATTTCTCCGGATAGCAGGTTGTACAATTTTCCTACATGGTTTACTGGATTTTTTCCGGCGGCAGCTTCTAAGGACATTGGTCTCCCAAATGAGATAAGTCCGTTTGATCGGTTTCCCCTACCAGTCATTCCGTCATCCCCCTGCTCTGCTGAAGTGCCGGTTACTGTATAGTATATCACACCCTTTTCCTCATCGTCTGCCGTGTTTATGTGAACTTTTACTTGTTTGTCTGTGATTTTGGTTGCCAGATTTTCTACGTGATCTTTTACTTCATTCTTCAGGGAGATATAGTGATCCAAATCGTCTAGTAGACCAGAGATAGTAGCCATAGCAATTGTTAGATCAATGTGTTGATTTTCTCTTTGGGCCATCACCTTTATGTCTTCTCCAACTGCAGGAAATTTTCTTTTAATTTTATCAGAGTTCAGCGATTTCTCGGTTTCCATTACTAGTTTTTCTGTTTCAGAGAGCGGCGCATATCCAACTCCTATGGACGTATCATTTGCTGAGGGTATTCCCTTTCTTTCGAAGACATCCTTTAAGTCCACTGAACCACTGCCTATTCTTGATTCAAGCTCAAGGTGCTTCTCTGTGTCTAAAAATCTAACTATGTTTTCTAGAAATTCCTTTGCGGATTTCTTCGCTATTTCATCTATGGGTATTTCTTCATCCCCAGCGTATTTAGTTCCTCTACCGGACAGGACGATGTGAATTGGTTTTTCTATTTTCCCACCTCTGAACTCCGTTTTTGCGCTACCACCCACAATCAGGACTTTGTCAGTATTGTGATGTAGAATACTACCAAATCTATCCAAGTACTCCTGACTTAGTGCTCTGCTAACTGCCTCAGATAGTCCGTCTGCTAGAGTGTCAGGATGTCCGATCCCTTTACGTTCCACGATTTCTATGTTCTGATTTTCAATTCCGTGACATCGATATTCTTCGACTATAATATTTCTATTCATTAAGCCACCAAGTATTATCTATTTTCCAACCACCCATTGTTCTCATCTAATTTAATTATAACCCATTTTTATGGATAAATTGGTCTGTATAGTTTTTTGAACTCTATAGTGAAATAGTGGTACTTAAGTATTGCAAAATTTGATTAGATTGAATTTAGAAATGAACATTTAGAGGGTAGGAAGCCAATGTTTGATGATGCTACAAAAAATCGGGTTGCAAGATGGATAGCTGGTGATATTTCCTTATCCGAGGATCCCGGGTCTTCTATAAAACGTTGGAGGGGTAAGTTCGGAATAAAGCAGAAGACTTTGGCTAAAGAAATAGAGATTTCCCCATCGGTTATAAGTGATTATGAGTCGGGAAGGCGAAAATCTCCGGGTGCAGGGGTAATAAGAAAAATAGTCGAGGCACTCATAAGGGCGGATGAAGAAACTGGAGGACAGGTTACTCGGGCTTTTGCTCATAGGTTTGGGGCATATCTACCTCCGGAAATAGTACTTAGTATGAGTGAATTTGAAAATCCTATAGATGGTAATAAGCTTGTCGAAATAGTCCAGGGTAAAACTCTTGCTAACGAGGAATCGCTTGATAGGAAGATATTTGGATATACTGTTATAGACGGTCCAAAGGCTGTTTTGGAACTTTCTTCGGAGGATTTTATGGGCTTATATGGATTAACTACGGAGAGAGCTCTGATTTTTACTGGTGTTTCAACGGGGAGGTCACCTCTGATAGCTATAAAGGTTCGAGGAATAAATCCCGGTGCCGTGATATTACATGGAAAGATAGATAAACCAGATAGACTGGGAGTAAAAATAGCGGAGAGATTAAAAATTCCGTTAATATTGTCCCAGATTAGTGAAGTTGATGATTTGATTAAGAATCTTCGCAACTTTACTACCATAAACGACAATCGTCGATAATTTTCTAGACAATTGACAGTAAAGCTTTTATGATATATCGGACCGTTGGAAGTTAAACAGATACTCGATAATTTTTGGAGGCTTGTGAATGGTTACTTCAATAGTAGGTTATGGTGTATACATACCAAAATACAGAATAAAGGTAGAGGAAATAGCGGAAATTTGGGGTTCTGAACCTGAACAGATTAAAAATGGTCTTTTCATAAAAGAGAAGTCTGTTCCTGGACCTGATGAAGATACTGCTACAATATCGGCGGCAGCTGCAAGAAATGCAATAAAGAGATCTCAAATAGATCCACAGGATATCGGTGCGATCTATGTTGGTTCAGAATCCCATCCTTATGCTGTGAAGCCTACTGCTACGATGGTCGCTGAAGCTATTAGGGCGACTCCTAATTTGACAGCTGCGGATTACGAATTTGCATGTAAAGCGGGGACTGCTGCTGTTCAGTCTTGTATGGGTTTGGTGGAATCAGGTATGTGTAAATATGGCCTGGCGATTGGTGCCGATACAGCTCAAAGTAAACCTGGTGACCCTTTAGAATATACTGCAGCAGCTGGTGGTGGGGCGTTCATAATAGGTCATGATGGTGATAGTTCTATCGCAAGGATTGATGGGACTTACTCTTACACTACAGATACTCCTGATTTCTGGAGGCGAGAAATGGAACCCTATCCGGAGCATGGAGGTCGATTTACGGGAAAGCCAGCTTACTTCAAACACGTCCTTTCGGCCGCTAATGGATTATTAAGAAAACTTCAACTTACTTCTGAAGAATTTGATTACGTGGTTTTCCATCAACCTAATGGTAAATTCCCCCTGAGAGCGGCAAAAAGGCTCGGTTTTTCAAAAGAAAAGGTTATGCCAGGTCTTATGACTCCTGAGATTGGAAATACTTATTCTGGCGCTACTTTGGTCGGTCTTGCAGCGGTCTTGGATCAAGCCAAACCTGAAGATCGGATTTTGGTAGTTTCTTTTGGTTCGGGGGCGGGGAGTGATGCTTTTGCGCTTACAGTTGAGGAAGGTATAAACGATAATCCGGATTCTGTACCAAGTGTGTCGGATTATGTGGAAAATAAGGCGTATATCCATTATGGGGAATATGCAAAATCAAGGAAATTGCTGGTGAGATAAATTGAGAGATGTAGCTGTTATTGGAATAGGGGTTACAAAGTTTGGAGAACTTTGGGATACCTCATTTAGAGACCTATTTGTAGATGCTGGTTTGAGAGCGCTTGAGGATGCGGAGATGGATGGTGGAGAAATTGATGCACTGTATGTGGGTAATATGTCTGCGGGTCAGTTTATTCAGCAGGAACATGTGGCTTCTCTTATTGCAGATCATGCAGGTTTAGTTCCTGCACCCTGTACCCGGGTGGAAGCTGCTTGTGCTTCAGGTGGGCTTGCACTTAGACAGGCTTTCATCTCTGTAGCTTCAGGGATACATGATATTGTAGTGGCAGGTGGTATTGAGAAAATGACGGATATCCTTTCAGATCAAACTACTGGAGCTTTGGCTACTGCGGCTGATCGGGAATGGGAGGCATATGTTGGAACTACTTTCCCTGGTTTATATGCTCTGATGGCTAGGAGGCACATGCATAATTTTGGTACAACTAAGGAACAAATGGCTGAGGTAGCTGTTAAAAATCATAAGAACGGAGTTCTTAATCCTTATGCACAGTACCAGAGAGAAATAACAGTAGAAACAGTGCTGAATTCCCCGGTTGTAACTGAGCCTTTAAATCTCTTTGATTGTTCTCCGATTAGTGATGGTGGCGCTGCCATAATTCTGGCCCCCATCGAAAAAGCAAAAGAATATTCGGACACGCCGATCACGATAGCTGGTTCAGGGCAAGCAAGTGGTACCCTTTCTTTGCACGATCGAAAAACATTGACAGGGATATTGGCGTCGGAGCAAGCTGCAAAGATGGCTTATGAGATGGCGGATGTAGGTCCTAAAGACATTGATTTAGCGGAGGTTCACGATTGTTTTACGATTGCTGAAATAATGGCAATAGAAGATCTTGGTTTTTGTGAGAAAGGAGAGGGAGGTAAGATGGTAGAAGAAGGAGAAACATATCCAGATGGTAGCATTCCTGTGAATGTTAGTGGGGGGTTGAAGGCCAAAGGTCATCCTGTTGGGGCTACTGGTATTGCTCAAGCTGTGGAGGTTGTGACGCAATTAAGAGGGGAAGCTGGTAAGAGACAGATTGAAGGAGCGAAAATAGGCTTAACTCATAATGTGGGAGGTTCGGGGGGAACGGGTGTCGTGCACATTTTGAAGAGAGGTGATTAGATGCCAGCGGTTCCTAGGTTTTGGAGAAGGATACCAAATCGGTATAATCTTATAGGTACGAAATGCAAGAAGTGTGATTCTGTATTTTTCCCACCTCGTAGCGTTTGTCCAGAGTGTAGAAGTGTTGGAAAATTAGAATCTTTCGACCTTAAGGGAACTGGAACTGTTGTTTCTTATACAGTGGTTAGAGTGCCTCCGGAAGGTTTTGAAAATGAGGCGCCATATAATCTAGCTATAGTAGAGTTGGATGAGGGACCAAGGATTACTGGTCAAATTACGGACTCTAAACCTGGCGAGGTCGGGATTGGAGATCGAGTTGAAGCAATATTTAGAAAGATAGGAGAAGATGGATCTAGGGGTATAATTCATTATGGGTATAAGTTTAGGCTTATAAACTGTAAATAGCGGTTCTTCTTAGTAATCATGTATCTGGTATTTTTTCTAATTTTATTTATAAGATATGCTAACTTTTTCTAAAAATTAAATAAGTCTTTGTTGTTTTACTACTGTGGGTTTAGATGAATATTTCATGGCCTCTCGAAAACTTATCGAACAAGCATTTGATTATCATACCCCTATTGTTGGCTGCTATCTTTGGTTCAGTTGTTGCATATAATTGGCAGTCTACTGGTAATCCTGTACCACTGAGTCTCGAATTCGCTGGTGGTAGCTATATTAGGATTGACGGAGTCGGACAGCTAAGCGATGTAGAAGTAAATGAGATTAGTGTTGCGTTCCAAAGTGAATTTAACAGTGATCCGCCTGACGTTAGAGCTGTGGATGATAGTATTGAGATAGAAACTTCTGTGGATTTGATTACAGCTAATGAAAATCAGATTGCAGAGACTAGAATTAGGGATCTACTGGCCGGGGCGGGTGTTGAGGGGGACCTAGACATTAGAATCACATCAATGGGGTCCATAATAACCGAATTGTACAAAAATCAAGCAAGGAATGCTGCTATAGCAGCACTTGTCGTTATGGCTGTGATATTGTTCATTGCATTGCGGAATTATGTGACTGTAGGAGGGATACTACTCGTAGTTGGTTTGGATTTTGTTGGTATTTTGGGTGGCATGACTTTATTGAATATACCTTTGAGTCTTGCTTCTATGGCTGGCATACTTTTGATTTTTGGGTATGCTGTGAATACGAACATCCTTCTAAGCACGAATATCGTTAAGAGGAAGGGAGGGACGGCTCGAGAAAGGGCTTCTAGAGCGATGTCTACAGGAATAAAGATGAGTACAACTTCTGCAGCGGCGATGATCGTCTTGAATATAGCTACAACTGCTCCAGAGTTGGATCAAATTTCAGCTGTTTTGGCAATAGGTATATTGGTAGATATGGTGAATACATGGCTATTAAATTCAGGACTGATCTTGAGAAGTTATGAGGAAGAAGGAGGAGGAAAGTATCATGCCAGGATTTAGGGATAGAAGGATAGGGTTGTTGATTCTTGCTTTATTGGTCGCGAGTATTTTCATTGCCTCACCTTGGAAGGAACCCCAGCCTGAAGGAGCCCCGTTATCTGAGGTAGTTAAAGGGCCTAATTGGGGGATTGACATAACTGGTGGCTCTAGGATAATGTTGAGATTGGAAGCTACGCAAGCTACTATCCGCCTTTCAGATGATTCATCAGACGATTTAGATGAATTTGTAAGTAGGTTTAGTGAAAATTTGGAAGTTCCTGTGAATGCTATTGGATATGAGAACGAAGATGTGGAATCGGTTATTACTATAGAAATTGGACGATACGTCTCTGAGAGTCGCATTATCTCTATGTTGAAGGAAGGAGAGCAGTTGCTGGAGGTAAAACAAGCTGTCTCGCAGGCCACCCAGGATCAAGTAAAGAACTCTCTTGAGATGAGGGTGGATCCATACGGGACACTAGGTGCTCAGTTTAAACCACTGGGGGAAAGAAACCAATATCTCCAATTTGAGGTTGCCTTGGATCTAGAAAGGGCAAAAACTCTTCTAGGAAAGGAGGGTTTACCCGAGGTTTTTGTGGATAACTACAGAACAGTTTGGAGTGAACACATACGGAATGTTTCTAGAGGAACCGGTCCGAATGGCGAGTGGCAGGTATCATTTACCCTTACTGAGGAAGGTAAGGAGAGATTTGCGGATTATACTGGGAGAATGAGTGGGATTCCAGATAAGAGAGGCCATCCAGGAGTTATATATTTAGATAGACCTTCAGATTCAGTCTTATTATTTAAACAGGACTTAGAAGAGGGAATAGGACAGGAAGCCCCTCAGCTGGGGTTAGAAGCCGCCGAATATTTCGAGAATATTTACAGGTTTAGATACATGACTGCGGACCGTCCTGAGACTACCCTAGATGAAGGTCATTGGTTTTACCTTCAAGTCCCAGCAGTCAAGGTAGATGAAGACGGTTTGGACCCATCATCTGAAAGTTACATTTCTTCTTTGAGTAAAAGTGGAGAGTTGAACCAAGCTATTCTACTAGGTAGAAAGGATTCATTCCCAAATATCCAGGATGATAGTTTAGTTATCGATGATGAGGTCGTTTTACCTGCAGAGAACGTAACTAGGATGGAAACGGAGAGGTATATAGATTGGTTAAATCGGGTTATTGGGTTAGAATCTTGGCCCACTCTTCAGCCTTCTATTACAGCCAATGTTGAGAATTTAGAAAGAGGTCTTAGAATAACTACTGGTACAGGTGAAGATGCGAGAGAAAGAGCTGAATCTTTGAGGATCATACTTTCTCAGAGACTCCCAGTAACTGTAACTCATATCAGTGAGGAGGATATCGGGGGCAGATTAGGAGAAGGATTCGTAAGACAAGCAGCTTTTGCAGGTATAGTGGCCTTCATCGTAGTTGGTATATTGATCTTTAGTTTTTATCGAAAGTTTAAGATAGTTATTCCGCTGTTGTTTACGATGGCATGTGAGGTTATAATCACTCTCGGAGCTGCTTCTGCTGTTCCAGATGGTCTTATGTCAATAGGACTTCCGGGAATTGGAGGACTGATTGCAGTTGTAGGCACAGGAGTCGATCATCAGATCATAATTACGGATGAAGTTCTTGGAAAGAAATTTTCTGATGCTAAAAGATTACCTATAGATCGACGTACTGGTAGAGCTTTTTCTGTCATATTTGCGGCTGCGGCTACTACAGTAGCTGCAATGGTTGCATTGGCGGCCTTTGGTTTTGGAGCGATGAGGGGTTTTGCAATAGTTACCCTTTTCGGTGTTCTAATAAGTGTGCTAGTTACTCGCCCTGCTTACGCTAAGATCGTCGGGATTTTATTGGAAAGGGAACAGGAAAGTAAAGAGGGTAGATAGTGAACTTAATTTTTCTTGTCAGAGGAGAATGATCTATTAATACTTTCGAGTTTATAAAATCACGAGGAATTAGCAGGTTATGAAAAAATCTAAGGTAAAATCTAATGGGCCTATGCCTGACTGGGGCGTTGCCATACTCGGCTGTGGTTCTATTGGGGGTATACTGGCAAATGCGATAGACAGAGGTAATGCCGGGAAGACTAATTTGATAACTCTTTTTGATTCCAGTTTTAAAAAAGCTGAAGAATTGTCTGAAAGACTGTCAAGCAGTCCTTCTATCTCAAAGAGTATACAGGAAGTTATTGAGAACCGGGAGGTAGATATTGTCGTAGAGGCAGCATCTCAAAAAGCTGTACGTGATTATGCTGTTGACATACTGAGATCCGATAAAGATGTTATTGTTTTGAGTGTGGGGGCATTTGCAGATAAAAAATTACTAGACGAGGTTAGAGATGTTGCAGAAAAGAGAGGAAGAAGAATTTGTATTCCCTCTGGTGCTATTTTGGGCCTTGATGGGGTGCAGGCTGCGGGAATAGCTGATATCGAGGAGGTTTCTTTAACTACTAGAAAACCACCTAAAACACTCTCTACTACAAAGTTTGTAAAAGAAAGAAATATTGACATTTCAAGTTTGGAGAAGCCAAAGGTAATATTTGAGGGGGTTGCGAGTGAAGCCGTTGAACAATTTCCCGAGAGTGTTAACGTAGCTGCTTCTTTGAGTCTAGCTGGGATAGGATTCAAAAAAACCAAAGTTAAGATAATAGCGGATCCATCTCTAAGTCAAAATTTTCATGAGATAAGAGTTAAAGGAGAAGCAGGTGAGTTTGAGACAAAAGCTCACGATTTTCCCTCTCCCGAAAATCCAAAAACTAGCTATCTAGCTGCTTTGTCTACTATTAGGACGCTTAGTAATCTTACGGGGTCATTCTTGATAGGAATTTAATTTTTTAGTTAGCTAACTAAAGTTATTGTGGTTGTAAAAATGAAAAAAGAAGAACTATCTCGAAAGATTTCAGAACTGAAAGAGCAAAAAAATGCGATTTTGCTTGCTCATAACTATCAAATTCCAGAAATTCAGCTTCAGGCAGATTTTTTGGGGGACTCTTTAGGACTTGCAAAAAAATCTTCTGAAGTAGATGCTGATATAATAGTTTTTGCAGGAGTAGATTTTATGGCCGAGACTGCTGCTATACTAAATCCAGAAAAAAAGGTTTTGATACCAGATAGAGGAGCAAGATGTCCTATGGCTGGGATGCTACCAGTTAGTGAGGTTAGGAATGCTAAGAAAAAGTATCCTAATGCTGCAGTAGTTTTGTACGTTAATACTCTTGCGGAAGCCAGAGCGGAAGCCGATGTAACTTGTACATCTGCAAACTCAGTAAAAGTGGTTAACGCTCTCGAAGAGGATCAAATTTTGTTTGGACCAGATCAAAATCTTGCGTGGCACGTTGCCCAGAATACGGAGAAAGAAATAATACCGATTCCAGAGGAGGGGCACTGTTATGTTCACAGAAAGTTTTCTGTTGAGGATATTGAATTATTGAGGGAGAAGCATCCTAATGCGGAGGTGCTTGTACATCCAGAAGCTGCTCCGGAGGTTCAAACTCATTCTGATTATATTTGTAGTACCAGCCAGATGCTGGAGCGAGCAGAGAAGTCTGAAAGTGAAGAGTTTATTATAACTACCGAAATTGGTTTAGTACACAGATTGAGAAGAGAATATCCTAACAAAAAATTTTATCCTGTTTTGGACGAGGCTATTTGCAAAGAAATGAAAAAACATACCTTAAAAAAAGTGTACCGCTCTCTCAGAGAAGAGAAATTTGTAGTTGAAGTTCCGAGCCAGATAGCGAAAAGGGCTAAAAAAGCTACCGAAAGAATGCTGGAACTTTCTTGAGATGGTTAGATGATAGATAAAGAGACTAAGGACGATATCCATAGGATGATGCAGGAAGACCTTGGATGGGGAGATGTGACTAGCGAATCGGTGGTTTCCGATAATACAAAAGCGAAAGCTAAGATAATTGCAGGAGAGTCGGGATATCTGGCCGGTGTACAAGAGACGGTGGCTATTTTCAAAGAGCTAAAAGTGGATGCACTGCCAAATAAAGTGGATGGCGAAAAATTTGGGAAAAGTGAGGTTTTGTTAGAAGTTCAGGGACCTGCCAAAGGTATACTTGCAGCAGAGCGTGTTGCTTTGAATCTTTTATCGAGAATGAGTGGTATTGCTACAGCGACTCGAGAGCTAATAGATAAAGTAAATGAGGTTAATTCGGAAGTGGAAATTGCTGCAACGAGGAAGACTGCCCCCCTGTTAAGAAAATTTGATAAAAAGGCGGTTGAAGCAGTTGGGGGTGAACCTCATAGATACCATCTCGGAGATTTCGTATTGATAAAAGATAATCATCTGAAGCTGGTTGATTCCATTGAGGAAGCGGTTAAAAAAGCTAAAAAAAGTGGTCTTTCTGATAAGATTGAAGTAGAAGTTGTAAATGAAGAGGAGGCTTTAATCGCTGCCAAAGCAGGAGCAGACATAGTAATGTTAGATAATTTTGACCCCGAACGAGCTAAAAATGCGGTAAAGACTCTGGAAAAAGCGGGTTTAAGAGATAAAGTTTTACTCGAGGCTTCAGGTGGAATAGATTCTTCGAATGTGCGAGACTATGCGGAAGCTGGTGTTGATGTTATCTCTTCAAGTTATATGACTATGAAATCTCCTGCTCTTGATATAAAATTAGAGATTTCGGAAAAATTATGAGTCTCATTTGCTATCGTTAGTATTTTGTTTCGTGAAGTGTCTCAGTCTTTTTATTGCTTTTATTTTTTCTTTTTTTCCGATCTCTGCTCCATCTATTGCATTTCTAAGAGTTTTATTGGCTTCGTCCATTGCTTTCTTATTCACTGGATAGGGTACTCCGTCTTTTCCCCCAAATGCGAAAGAAAATCTAGCTGGGTCTTTTTTGCTCACTGGTTCATCGTAGATTAGCTCTGATATTAGTGCTAGCCCTCTTATTGTGGCGGGTCCAATTCCTTTCGTACCTATAAACTCTTCATAATTTTTTGGTTGGAGTTCGTAGGTTCTTTCTAGAGCTTTCCAGTTCATTCTCTTTGGTAGGTCTAAAAAAGGAATTTTCGATTTTTTACTCTTTGATTCGGGAATCCATTCATTCAAGGTTTTTTGATTTTTTGGAGTGAGGGCTTGAAAGTCTTTTTTTATTGTTTTTGGCCCTTCTTTAGCTAGATCGGTTGAAGTTTTCCTGCATTTTTTGCTTTCTTTTGCAGTCATATCAAGGATGTGCTCCTCTGGTTTTTCTGCTATAATACCTTCATGAGGCTCTTTAACGAAACTCTTTACCTCTTTTGATAGCCAATGGTATCGTCTGGCAATTTTTCTCTTAGTGTTCATTCCCTGTTGTATCACTGTCCATTCGCCATCTCTTGAACAGAAAAATGCGTGATGATAGAGGGGGGCTCCGGCTTGAATAGCAGAATTGTCTACTTTCGCACTCATCCGGCTCGAATTTTTTAGATCATATATTATACCATCTTGAAATTCAAAGTCTTTAGAGAGTTCTTCTATCTCTTTAGGGGTTTTAAGGGAAGCTTTTCCTTTTCCTCCTGCTACGAATATTCCGATTTCTCTGGGGTCGATTGCTTCTTTCAAGACACCTGTAGTTACTGTTGTAAGACCTGAGGAATGCCAGTCGTATCCGAGAACACACCCGAGGGCTTGAAACCAGTATGGGTCAGATAGTCTTTGAAGAAGTACATTTTGTCCGTATTCATCTACTATTAATTTAACAATAGGCTCTGCAAGCTCTATCATCCGGTCTACTAGCCAGGAGGGAGCCTTTCCACCATGAAGGGGTAAGTTAGATATTCCGGTTCTTTTCATGGTATCTCATTATGAATATTTTTAGGATAGGGGTTAACTTTTTTCACTAGAGAGAGCGGAAAACATTAAAAGATATTACTGTTGCAGAAGATAGTAAGACCCGCGGTAGCTCAATCTGGCAGAGCGGTCGGCTGTAGACCGACTGGTTGCCCGTTCAAGTCGGGCCCGCGGGACCATTATTTTTAGTTTCATATTTTGGTGAATTTAGCAAATGAAGACATTTTTCTCCGGTTTTAGAAACAAACTTTTTAACTGAATTTATCTCTCAATATCTTGGCTGGCGGTCACAGCGGCGGGGTAACACCCGGACCCATTCCGAACCCGGAAGTAAAGCTCGCCAGCGATCCGGACAGTACTCTGGTGCGAGAGCCCAGGGGAACTCCGGGACGCTGCCAGCCATTTTTAACAAAACAATTAATATCTTTGCAGAGATATTTAGAGAACGGCCCTGGTAGTGTAGTGGACGATCATGTGGCCCTGTCGAGGCCATGACCCGGGTTCGAATCCCGGCCGGGGCGCCTCTACCAGATTAGGGGAAAGCTTTAAATTAATAAGATAGAATTTTAAAAAGCAAAAAACTAAAATAGTAATGGCGGTTTTAGAACATTCATGTTCGAAGGGCCCGTGGCGCAGTCTGGCTAGCGCATCGGCCTTTTAAGCCGGTTGTCGCGGGTTCAAATCCCGCCGGGCCCGCTAAGGAGCGCCTTTGAGGTAATATTGTGACAAAGAAGAAAGGTTTTGACGTAACGGAGCATAAGCTTGTCCCTGAGCATACGATATTGTCAGATGAAGAGTCTCAGGAATTGTTGAATAAGTATGATATAGAAGCTCATCAGCTCCCTAAGATTAGCTCTAAAGATCCGGTAGCAAAAGCTATTGGTGCAGAGACGGGGCAAATTGTGAAGATTAATCGGGAGAGTCCTACGAAAGGTAAGGCTGTAGTTTATAGGTTTGTAATTTAGGTGTATATGTATGGATACTTGGAAACCACTCGAAAAATTCTTTGAAGAAAAAGGCTTGGTAAGGCAGCATCTAGACTCTTATAATGAGTTCGTTAAGGAGGGACTTCAACGCGTTATTGATAATCATGGCGATCACCCCGATGCAGGTTGGATCGAATTGGATATTGAAGAGTTTGACGTTAAACTCGGAAATATCCGAGTTGGAAAACCGTCTGTTAGAGAGGCGGATGGTTCTAAACCTTTGATTACGCCTAATGAAGCACGACTGAGAAATCTCAACTATTCTGCCCCCTTATGGTTGGAGATGACTCCGGTTATAGGTGGGGAGGAAAGAGAGACTCAAGAAGTTTATATTGGTGATCTTCCTGTAATGGCCAATTCTGATATTTGTCCACTGAACGAAATGTCTAGAGAGGAGCGAGTGGACGCTGGAGAGGATCCGTTGGATCCCGGTGGTTACTTTATCGTTAATGGCAAGGAGCGGGCACTTGTAACCCAGGAGGACCTTGCTTCCAATCGTATTTTGATCGAACGTGGGGGCCGTGGTTCTACGCAGGTGGCTAAGGTCTTTTCTTCTCAGGAAGGCTTCAGAGCCTTGGCTGTGGTTGAAAGGAAGAAGGATGCTTTAATTCATGTATCACTTCCTTCCGTTCCCGGAAATATTCCTTTTGTTGTGATGATGAGGGCTCTTGGTTTGGAGAGTGATAAGGAGATCGTAGACGCAGTTTCTGAAGATCCCGAAATAACAAAAGAATTTATAGAAAATCTTCAGGAGGATACGGGAGTTAATAGCCAAGAGGAGGCTCTCGATTTTATAGGAAAGAGGGTAGCGAGGGGTCAGGCTAAAGATTATAGATTGGAACGTGCTGAGTCTACGTTAAACAAATATCTTCTTCCTCACATCGGTTCAGATGAGGAGTCTTGGGTTAGTAAGGCCTATTATTTGGGTAGAATGGCAGAGCAGACTATTGAGCTTGCTCTTGGAAAGAGAGGCGTAAATGACAAGGATCATTATGCTAACAAAAGGTTAAAGTTGGCAGGAGACTTGATTGAGAACGTCTTTAGATTGGCTTTTATCAAACTTGCGCGTGATGTCAAGTATCAGCTTGAGCGTGCGGAATCGAGGGGTAGAGAGCCCAATGTTAAGACTGCTGCAAGAGCAGATGTTTTGACTGAAAGGATTCGTCATGCTTTATCTACTGGTAACTGGCCGGGTGGGAGAACTGGAGTCAGTCAGCTTTTAGAGAGAACTAATTATGTTGGGACACTTTCTCATTTGAGACGAGTAGTTTCTCCGTTAAGTAGATCTCGCCCTCACTTTGAGGCTCGAGACCTTCACCCTACTCACTGGGGCAGAGTCTGTCCTAATGAAACTCCTGAAGGACCTAACTGTGGTCTGGTTAAAAACTTTGCATTAATGGCTTTAGTTTCAGTTGGTGCGGACGAGGAAGAGGTCGAAAGGAAAATAAGGGACTTAGGTGTGGAAAAAATAGAGAAGGGTATCGAGTGGTCTGGAAAATCTTCAGTTTATCTTAATGGTAAGTTACTTGGCCCTGTGGAGAATGGGGGGGAATTCGTCAAAAGTGTAAGAGCAGAAAGAAGAATGGGGGAGTTGAGCGATCAAGTTAATATTACTTCATATAAGGAAACTGATGAGATTATAATCAATTCGGATCACGGTAGAACTAGAAGACCTTTGATAGTTGTTGAGGATGGGGAACCAAAACTTACTGATGAGGTTCTGGAAGGACTAAAATCAAATGAGTTGAACTGGGCCGATTTGATTGAGAATGGAGTAATAGAATATTTGGATGCCGAAGAGGAAGAGAATGCATTTATTGCTATTTATCCCGAAGAGTTAACGGAAGAACATACTCATCTTGAGCTTGATACGATAGGGATATTAGGTGTAAGTGCTGCTCTGGTTCCATATGCAGAACACAACCAATCTCCTAGAAATACGTATGGCGCGAACATGGCAAAGCAGGGGCTGGGTATACCAACTTCTAACTTCCAAATTCGTGCTGATACAAGGTCACATCTTTTACATTATCCACAGAAGTCTCTAGTTAAGACAAGAGTAATGGATGTTATGGATTACAATAAACGGCCAGCTTGCCAGAATTTTGTTGTTGCGCTAATGTCTTTTGAAGGCTATAATATGGAAGATGCTTTGATTATGAATAAGGATTCGATAGATCGAGGGTTAGCTCGATCAACTTTCTGTAGATTATATGAGACAGAAGAGGGAAGATATCCGGGTGGACAGGTGGATAGATTGGAGAAGCCTAGCGAGGAAATCCGAGGTTATGCGGAAGAAGAGCTCTATCGAAATCTAGATGATGATGGTTTGATCCAAGTAGGTTCAGAAGTCAAAGGAAAGGATGTATTGATAGGGAAGACTAGTCCACCTAGATTTCTTGAAGAAGCTGATGAGTTCGGTCTAGCGATGCATCACGCTCGTAGAGAGAGCTCAGAAAGAATGAGGCCCAATGAGGAGGGTATTGTTGACATGTCTCTGTTAACTGAGAATGTTGATGGAGATAAACTCGCCAGGGTTAGGGTTCGCGATCCGAGAATTCCAGAAATCGGGGACAAATTCGCTTCTAGACACGGTCAGAAGGGAGTTATTGGTATGGTCGTAAAAGGAGCAGATATGCCGTTTACAGAAGATGGGATTTCTCCTGATCTAATTATTAACTCTCATGCAATTCCTTCGCGTATGACTGTTGCTCAGCTTTTGGAAACAATAGCGGGCAAAGTTGGAGCTCTGGAAGGGGAGCAAATCGACGGTAGTCCGTTTGGTGGAGTCTCAGAGGATGAGTTGAAAAAGATGCTGAAGGAGTATGGATTTAGAAAGACAGGGGAGGAAACAATGTATGATGGTAAAACTGGTGAACGATTAAAAGCCCAGGTTTTCATAGGAATAGCCCATTATCGTAAACTCCATCACATGGTTTCTGACAAGATACATGCTAGATCTAGAGGTCCTTATCAGATGTTAGCTCGTCAACCGACTGAAGGTAGAGCTAGAGAAGGTGGTCTGAGGTTTGGAGAGATGGAACGTGATTGCTTGATAGGACACGGTGCTGCTAGGTTGTTGAAGGATAGATTGTTAGATTCTTCTGATAAATACACTGCTAAGATTTGTGAAAAATGTGGAAATTTCGCTGTGGAAGATGATCGTAGGAATAGAATATATTGTCCGGTTTGTGGAGATGATTCAGAGATAAGTGAAGTTGAAACTTCTTATGCTTTCAAATTGTTACTTGATGAGTTGAGATCAATGTGTATGGCTCCAAGATTAAGATTAAAAGAGAGGGCTTAGGTGGTATTGTGCCGAGAGTATCAAAAGCGTTAGATAGAATAGAGTTTGGCTTACTTTCTCCAGAGGAGATTAGGGATTTATCAGTTTCTCGAATAGTTACTGCAGACACTTACGATGAAGATGGGTATCCCATAGAACGTGGGCTGATGGATCCAAGATTGGGAGTTATAGATCCAGGTATAAGGTGCGGAACTTGTGGAAAGAGATCTGGAGTTTGTCCTGGTCATTTTGGTCGGATAGAGCTTTCCAGACCAGTAGTCCATGTAGGTTTTGCAAGAACTGTCTACAATTTGATTAGAGCTACATGCCGAAAGTGTGGTAGAATTCTTTTGGCAGAGGATAAATTAGAAAGATATAGGGATAAACGAGCCGAGGCGAAGAAACTATCTCAGTCTTGGACTGAATATTCAAAGAGAGTTATGAGGCGGGCTAATCGAAGAGATGAGTGTCCTCACTGTGGGGCGGAACAAGAAAAGATCAAATTCGAAAAACCAACTACATATTATGAAGGCAAGAAAAGACTAACCCCTTCTGACGTTAGAAGAAGATTGGAAGATATAACTGATTCTGATGCGAAGTTGCTTGGTTTAGATCCTAAAGTTGCGAGACCCGAGTGGATGATTTTAACTGTTCTTCCAGTACCCCCGGTTACAGTTAGACCAAGTATTACTCTAGAGACTGGTGTCCGTTCAGAGG
This sequence comes from Hadarchaeota archaeon (SeqCode), assembly GCA_964384105.1. GTDB lineage: Archaea > Hadarchaeota > Hadarchaeia > Hadarchaeales > JAGGTB01 > CAYLJV01. Next base: position 252,626 of record CAYLJV010000001.1, read on the forward strand.
ATGATCTTACTCATAAGCTTGTAGATGTTATAAGAATAAACCAAAGGCTTAGTGAGAATCTAGAAGCAGGAGCCCCGCATTTGATAATAGAAGATTTGTGGGAACTTCTTCAATATCACGTTACTACATTCTTCACGAATCAGGTTTCAGGCGTGCCTCCTGCTAGACATAGATCAGGTAGAAATCTGAGAACGCTTGCTCAAAGGCTTAAGGGAAAAGGTGGACGTTTTCGTGGAAACCTCTCTGGTAAACGAGTAGATTTCTCTGCTAGGTCGGTTATTTCTCCTGATCCAAATATTAGCATAAATGAGGTTGGAGTTCCCGAGTATGTAGCTAGGAACATGACTGTTCCCGTTCAGGTCACTGAGTACAATATTGAGGAAGTTCGAAACTTGATTAGGAGGGGCCCTGAAATACATCCAGGGGCCACTTCTTTGGAGGGTCCTGACGGAAGTAGGTTCGACCTTCGCTATGCTGATAGGGAAGAATTGGCCAAAATGATAGAACCTGGTTATAAAATTGAACGCCATCTTAAGGATGGGGACATAGTTCTTTTCAATAGGCAGCCAACTTTGCATAGGATGTCAATAATGGCTCACGAGGTCAAGGTTATGCCAGGCCAGACCTTTAGACTCAATCTTTCGGTTTGTCCTCCTTACAACGCTGATTTTGATGGGGATGAGATGAACCTTCATGTACCTCAGAGCAAAGAGGCTCAAGCCGAAGCAAAAATCTTAATGAGAGTTCAAGAGCAAATTCTGTCCCCGAGGTTTGGTGCCCCGATCATTGGTGGAATTCAGGATCACATAACTGGGCTTTATCTGCTTACCAAAGAAGGGTTCAGGCTGAAAAAAGAAAAAGCGCAGCAGATTCTTGCGTCAGCGGGAGTGGAGCCGGAACTTCCTGAACCATCAGGTGAGGAAGATGGAGAGGAATATTGGACAGGCAAGGATATATTCAGCTTGTTCCTACCGGATGATCTTAATCTAAGCTATAAGGCTAGTATCTGTGATAGAGGGGGAGACTGTCAGGAGTGTGAGAGATGGGAAGATGAGGGATGCGAAATAGATGGATGGGTTAAGATAAGGAATGGTAGACTTTTGGAAGGAGTCATAGATTCAGCTTCATACGAGGCCTTATCGGATTGCAGAGTATTAGATAGAATTATTAAAAGCCATGGCACAGATGCAGCCCGAGATTTTCTTGACAAAACTACCAGATTAGCAATTGCTGTTATTAGAGGATTTGGATTCACTACTGGCCTTAATGATGAAGAGGTTCCGGAAGAAGCTAAGGAGAAGATAAAGGATGTTCTTGAGGATGCAAAGGAAAAGGTGCAAGAACTAATCGGGGTATACGATCGAGGAGAACTAGAGCACTTACCCGGTAGGTCTTTAAAAGAAACACTTGAGATGAGAATTATGGAAGTTCTTGCTGAGGCCAGAGACAAGACGGGAGAAATAGCGGGGGATCATCTTGGGTTGAATAACAGCGCAGTTATAATGGCTAGAACAGGCGCTAGAGGAAGTATGTTAAATCTTACTCAGATGGCAGGTTGTGTTGGGCAGCAGTCTGTTCGTGGAGAGAGGCCTTCCAGAGGGTATGAGGGTAGAGCGCTCTCGCATTTCAAAGAAGGAGATCTTTCTGGAGAAGCAAGAGGTTTTGCAAGTTCTAGTTATAAGGCGGGGCTTAACCCTACAGAATTTTTCTTCCACGCTATGGGTGGGAGAGAAGGGCTTGTTGATACTGCGGTGAGGACTGCTCAGAGTGGGTACATGCAAAGACGTCTAATTAATGCTTTGCAGGATTTACGAGTTGAACATGATGGAACAGTAAGAGATGATCACGAAAATATTGTACAGTTTGAGTATGGTGATGATTTGGTTGATCCGGCTAGAAGTGATAGAGGGAAGGCTGTTAATATAGATCAGATAATTGAGGAAATAGTTGAGGAATAGGTGTTATGAATGGCTGTGCTTGAAGAAGAAGGTATAAAATCTAGGATAGAAGAGGTTAGAGGAGAACTTAATGACTTGTTAGTTAATGAGTTGGAGGAGTCCTTGATCGAAACTAGTAAGAAGAAGGATATTACTCAAGAGCAAGTTGATAAAATTATCAAATCAGTAAAAGAATCATATGAAGATTCCTTAGTTCAGCCTGGAGAAGCAGTTGGAACGGTTGCAGCACAGTCTATAGGTGAACCCGGTACCCAAATGACTCTTAGAACTTTCCACCATGCTGGTGTAGCTGAGTTGGATGTTACTCTTGGTCTTCCCAGATTAATCGAGATTGTAGATGCTAGAAGATCTCCTGATAAACCTTTGATGGAAATTCATCTTAATGAGGAGTATTCTAAGGATAGAGAGAAAGCCAGAGAATTTGCTCAAAAAATAGAAATGTTATCTTTTGAGGATGCAGTTACTCGAACTGAAACTGATTTGATCAATATGGAGTTTGTTGCGAATTTGGATAGGGGGCAATTGAGAAGTAAGGAGTTGAAACCAAGCGACGTTAAGGAGATTTTGAGAGATGAATTCAAAACAGAGGTTATCGCTCAGGGGTTCAAACTTAGGGTTAAACCCAAGAAGGCAACCCCGCAAGAGCTTAGAAGGATTGTTGCAAAATCAAAGGATGTTCAGTTGGGTGGAATTGAAGGGATTACTCGAGTAGTCGTGAAAGCGGAGGAAGAGGGATATGTTGTTTATACTGAGGGTACGAACCTAAAAGAGATTCTTTCTTTTCCCGAAGTAGACGCAAGCAAGACTACTACTAATCATGTTAGGGAGATTGAAGAAGTTTTAGGAATTGAAGCTGCGCGAAATTCGATAATAAACGAAACTCTCGATACGCTTGAGGATCAGGGCTTAGATGTTGATATTAGACACATTATGTTAGTAGCTGATGCTATGACCACTACTGGTGAGCTTAGACAGATTGGCCGTCATGGTATAAGTGGAGAAAAGTCAAGTGTTTTGGCTCGTGCTTCTTTCGAGGTTACTGTTAAACATTTGCTGAAGGCTAGTGCTAGAGGTGAGGTTGATACCCTTAATGGAGTTGCTGAGAATGTTATTGCTGGTCAGCCCGTACCTCTTGGAACTGGCACGGTAGAGCTAGAGATGTCAGGGGGAGAACAGAGTGGACGTAAGTGAAGAGTTGAGAAAGGTCGAAAGTACAGGAGATATCATTATCGGTTCTAATCAAACGATAGATGCTACAGAGTCTGAAAAGTCAAAATTAACAATATTATCCACTACTTGTCCGAGAATAGTAGAAGAGAGACTTAGAAAAATTGCAAAGAAAAAGGAAATTCCCTTATACTTTTATTCGAAGGGGAGTGAAGATTTAGGTCTTGCATTGGGTAAACCTTTTTTGGTTTCTGCTGTGGCTGTTATAGATCCCGGTGATTCCAGAGTTCTAGAGTTAGGTGAAGTTCCTAAATGAAAATCAAGCTTAGTAATGAGAAACTTCGATATATTGCGCTGTTCGAGGAATTGACGGGGGTTACTCCAAAGGATTTTGTAAAAAGCGGAAACAAAAACCGTTTTACTTTCGTAGTATCCGAGGTGGATATGGGTAAGGCCATTGGGGAGAATGGTAGGAATATTAAAAAAGTTAGGCAGAAGCTTAGCAAGGATGTAAATGTGGTAAAGTATTCTCCTGATCCAAAGGAGTTTCTAAAGAATATTTTTTCACCGATCGAGATTCAAAAAATAAGAATAGATGAGGAAGAAGAAAAAAAGAAAGCAATTGTTAATGTGGATATGTCTGAGAAAGGACGTGTTGTGGGCCGAAACGGCTGGAATATAGAACGGGCAAGAAAGCTCTTGGACCGTCACCACGGAATATCAGAAATTATATTAGCATGAACGTGACTTTTAAGAAAGAATTGCGATTTAATGATAATGAAAAAGAGGTTAAAATATGAGTAAAGGTGCTAGTGGAGAATTTGCTGCTAGAAAACTTAAGAAGAGCAGGCAGAAGGATAGATGGCAGGATGAGGACTATCGAAGACGGATGTTAGGTCTAGATGAAAAGACTGACCCATTAGGTGGTTCTCCACAAGCAAGAGGAATTGTTCTCTCAAAAGTTGGTGTAGAGGCTAAACAGCCTAATTCAGCTATAAGGAAATGTGTTAGAGTTCAGATAATTAAGAATGGTAGAAGAATAACAGCGTTTGTTCCAGGAACAAATGCTATTAGCTTTATCGATGAACATGACGAGGTTCTCATAGAGGGTATCGGAGGAGCAGAAGGCGGGGCGAAAGGGGATATTCCTGGAGTTGGACATAAGGTTATAAAAGTCAATGGGGTTTCTCTAGAAGAGTTGGTCAGAGGCAGAAAGGAGAAGCCTGCTAGGTGATTTTTTTGGAATTAAAATATTTTGGAAAATGGTCAGTTGATGACGTTAAAGTTGAAGATCGTGGTCTTAGAAGGTATATGAAGCTAGAACCCAGGCTTTCACCCCATGTTGCGGGAAGACAAAACGCGAAACGTTTCAAAAAAGAGGAAGTTCCGATAGTCGAAAGGCTGATGAATAAATTAATGAGGTCCGGACCAGGTAAGGGTAAAGTAGGCGGGAAAAGTATTAGAGGGGGAAAAGCGTGTGGGAAGAAGCAAAAGGCCTATCAAATCGTTCTTGAGGCCTTCGAGATAATAGAGAAAAAGGAAAACAAAAATCCGATTCAAGTTTTGGTTGACGCTATTCAAAATTCGGCACCGCGAGAGGAGACCACTAAAATAAGCTATGGGGGCATAACTTATCACGAGGCTGTTGATTCTTCACCCCTTCGTAGACTTGATATAGCTTTGAAAAACTTAGCGGATGGAGCTTATTCTTCCTCATTTAAAAATAAAAAGTCTATAGAAGAGTGTTTGGCAGAAGAACTTATTCTAGCCGCTGAGGGCGATACAAAAAGCTATGGCGTAGAAAAGAAAGGCGGAATTGAGCGAATAGCAAAGGGTGCTAGGTAATTAGCGAAAGCCTTTTTAATAGGTTTGTAAAAGTTACATCGAGGAGAAATAAATGGCTGAAAAACCACACATGAATCTGGCGGTTATCGGTCATGTCGACCATGGAAAGTCTACCCTTATTGGTAGGACTTTTTATGAAACAGGATTGATCGACGATTCAGTTATCGACGAATTCGAGAAAATGGGCGAAAAAGGTAAGACCTTCAAATTCGCTTGGGTCATGGATGCTGTTAAAGAAGAGAGAGAAAGAGGTCTGACGATAGATCTTGCTCACGAAAAATTTGAGACGGACGAGTTTTACTTCACGGTTATCGATGCGCCGGGACACAAGGACTTCGTTAAGAACATGATTACTGGAGCTAGTCAGGCAGATGCAGCTGTTCTAGTTGTTGCTGCTGACGATGGAGTAATGCCACAGACTCGGGAACACGCGGCGCTAGCTTACACTTTAGGAATAAACCAACTTGTTGTTGTGATAAACAAGATGGACAAAGTTGGATACAAACAAGATACGTATGAGCAGGTCAAGAAGAACTTGATTAAACTCCTTAGTGGAATTGGATATAAGAATCCAAAAGATTTTGTATATCTTCCTGCTTCTGCTTTTGAGGGGAAGAATATTGCAGAGCCTGCTGAGGAGATAGACTGGTACGATGGACCAACTTTCATTAAAGCCTTGGACACTTTCGAAGTTCCAGAAAAGCCCGTTGACAAACCATTGAGAATACCCGTGCAAGATGTTTACTCTATCACAGGTGTAGGAACAGTCCCTGTTGGGAGAGTTGAAACGGGTACTATAAAAATCGGAGATAAGATTGTATTCCTACCTTCCGATAAGCAAGGTGAAGTAAAGTCTATTGAAATGCATCATGAAGAAATAGAGAATGCAGAACCCGGAGATAACATCGGATTTAATATAAGAGGTATCGGAAAGGATGAGATCAGACGTGGTGATGTAGCGGGTCACCCAGATAATCCTCCAACAGTTGTTGAGGAATTCACAGCTCGAATTGCTGTTCTGGAACATCCTTCGGCGATTACTGCAGGTTATACTCCAGTTTTCCATGCGCACACGGCACAGGTTTCCAGTGAGATCGTTGAAATAATGCAAAAATTGGACCCGAAAACTGGTGAAGTACTTGAAGAAAATCCTGACTTCATAAAGAAGGGAGATATGGCTACGATCAGAGTTAGGCCTAAGAGACCTTTAGTAATAGAAAAAGCCTCTGAAATACCTCATATGAGCAGATTTGCGATAAGAGATATGGGCCAGACTGTAGCTGCCGGAGTAGTTACTGATTTGAAAGAGAAAAAATAACCTCTTTTGAGGTAAAATCTCTTTTTTCTTTTCTTACTTTGTTTTCTTTGAAGGAAACTTCCTTGTTTTTGAGTGCCATTATTAATTTATATTCGTAGATTTTCACGAAAAGGAAAAACTTTTTTATCTATTCATCGCTTCTTTGGTAGAGTGGGATTAAACTTGCAAAAAGCTAGAATAAAATTATCCGGAACGGATGCAGAGAAACTTGACGAGGTTTGTAAAGAGCTCATCGGCATAGCGGAGCGAATAGGTGCGGAAAAGTCGGGCCCTATACCTCTTCCTACTAATAGGGTTAAAATCCCCATTAGGAAATCCCCCGATGGTGAGGGTACTGCCACTTGGGATAAATGGGAACTTAGGATCCATAAAAGATTGATTGATATGGAAGCTAATGAGCGAGCTATGAAACAGATAATGAGAGTTCAAGTTCCTGAAGAAGTTAATATTGAGATAGAAATGACTTCATGATTCTTCCAGATTTAATCTTTTCTTGAGAACTAGTTTTAAGCTCTGAGTTTGTTTATTAATAACTGAGAGCCGGGGTGGCAGAATCTGGCAATGCGCCGGCTTTGAGAGCCGGTGGCCGTTATGGCCTTCTGGGTTCAAATCCCAGCCCCGGCGCCTAAAAGTGATTCAGATGAAGAAATTTGAGTGGGTAGACCACCCTTCGGATATAGGTTTTAGAGCATATGGCAGAGATTTGAGAGAGGCTTTTGAAAATGCAGCTTTGGCTCTTACTGAGATTATTACAGATGCGAAGAAGGTTAAAGCCGAAAAAGAGGTTTCTATTGAGTTAAGATCTGAGGACAAAGAAGCTTTACTATATGACTGGCTAGATCATCTTCTATATCTTCATGGTGCGGAGAGGTTTATTGGATCTAAATTCAAGGTTAAAGAGATCTCAAGTAATGAAGAACTTGAGTTGAAGGCAAAAGCATGGGGGGAAAAGCATGATCCAGAACGCCATGGGCCAGGGACTGAAGTGAAAGCGGTTACCTATCATATGATGGAGATTGATTGTGGGAATGATCAATGCTCAGTTCAGGTTGTTGTAGACATATAGTTTTCTAAGAGGAAATTTTCGACCTTCTTATCCTTCTAGAGTTTAGAAAAATCAAGTAGTTCCTTATTCTACTAAATGAAAGCTTTAAAAGACCGATATTTATTTTAAAACTTTCGATGCTCTATATAGATGGTAATAGCTCTAAATCAGGACTTTTTTTAGTTAAAGTTAAGAGTCTAGAGAATCAAAATGGAATGGGGAGATTTAATTGGATATTTCCGAGCTTAGAGAACGGATTAGAGAGCGAGAAGAAGATTACGTTATGCCGGTGTACCTTCCATATCTACCCGCTATTCTGGGAATTATTTCGATACCGATTATAGTGATTTCAGCAGTCCTTGGGTTTGATAATATAGGATTTTTTGCTTCGGGAATGGTTTTTGTTGCTATTTTGGGGATCGCGGGAGCAATTATAGGACTCTTTGTTTTATACAAATGGATAGATAGGAGAAATGGTCACTTCAAGAGAGTACAGTTACTATACGAGAATTTGTTGGATTTTTTGAGCGGAAAAGGATCCGAAGAGGACATTAGAAGAGCGAGAAGATCCCTTAGAGAAATGGAAAGTGAATCAGACAAAAAAAATCCAGTTTTATGGATAATATTAGCAATAGTTTTCTGGCCAATTTGGTTCTATATATTCCATTTCTTAACCAAGGATTTTTTCGATCATCAGAAACGAGAAAACTTTGTATTTGAAGATATCGGTAAAGCTATTGAATCAGCTGGTGGAGAATTTAGTTTCCGAGGGTATGACACAATAGAGAATAGGAATACGATTCTATACATAGTATTAACAATAATTACTCTAGGGCTCTTTGGGCTATACTGGATATACGTTATTACAAAGGATCCCAACAAGCATTTCAAAGAATCGGCCAGAGTAGAAAGTAGGCTACTGGAATCGTTGGAGTCTATCTAGAAAATTAATTTTTAAAATTCCAATATTTTTTTACACTACCAACAGTTGTTAGTATTTGGTGTTTAGATGAGCTGGAAAGGAAAACTGAAAAAGATAGATGATATAAGATGGGAGATCCCCGCGGATTATAAGCCTGAGATGAGGGTACCTACTAGAATTTATGCGAATACTGCGCTCTTAAACGAGATGAAGGGTGACCTTACACTGGAGCAGGGATCAAATGTTGCATCTTTAGGCGGGATTTACAAGTATTCAGTTGTTCTTCCGGATGGTCACCAAGGTTATGGTTTTCCCATTGGTGGTGTTGCTGCGACTGATGCCGAAGAAGGAGTAGTCTCACCGGGGGGTGTGGGTTACGATATTAATTGTGGTGTCAGACTTCTAAGAACTAATTTACAAAATTCAGATGTAAAGCCTAAAATTAAGGACCTAGTCGAAACCTTGTTTAAGAATGTTCCTTCAGGAGTTGGAAGCGAGAGCAAGGTAGAATTTTCTGTTTCGGAGTTAGACAGTATACTTGAGGGAGGAGCTCAGTGGGTTGTAGAAAACGATTACGGCTGGGCTGAGGATGTCAAGCGGCTTGAAGAGAATGGGCGAATAGATTTTGCTGATGCTTCCGGTGTTAGTTCTAAGGCGAAAAATAGGGGGAAGACTCAGATCGGAAGTTTAGGTAGTGGAAATCACTTTTTAGAGGTACAATACGTGGATGAGATTTACAGACCAGAAGTGGCCAAGGAATTTGGTATCACCGAGGAGGGTCAAGTTACTGTTATGATTCATACTGGTTCGAGAGGATTTGGTCATCAGGTTTGTTCTGATAATCTTAGAAAGGTCGAGAAGGCCGCCAAAAAATATGGGATCGATTTGCCAGATCGAGAACTAGCCAATGTTCCTATAACTTCTGATGAAGGCCAAGACTACTTATCTCAGATGGCATGTGCAGCGAATTTTGCTTGGGCTAATCGTCAGATGATTACGCATTGGGTCCGGGAGACCTTCGACCAAGTCTGGGGTGAGTCTGCCGGCAAGTTAGGTCTTGAGATAGTCTACGATGTCGCCCATAATATAGCAAAATTTGAGGAACATAAGGTGGATGGAGGCAAGAAGAATGTCTGTGTTCACAGAAAGGGCGCTACCAGAGCTTTTCCGCCAGGCCATTCCGAGATTCCACAGATATACAGAAGTGTTGGACAGCCGGTTATAATACCTGGAAACATGGGTACTGCTAGTTACGTACTAGTTGGCACTGAAAAGGGGATGAATGAGACTTTTGGATCCACCGCTCATGGAGCAGGTCGGAGAATGAGTAGATCAGGAGCCAAAGGTAAGTTCTGGGGTGAAGACGTCAAGAAAGATCTCTGGGATAAACAGAGTATCTATGTCAAGGCCACTCATGGGTCTGTAATCGCAGAGGAGGCGCCTGGAGCGTATAAAGACATAGATGAAGTCGTGAAAGTAAGCGATGAGGCAGGTATAGGTAATCTGGTGGCTCGGTTAAGACCAATGGGTGTTGCTAAAGGGTAGATTTTTTATCTTTGTATTATAACTCTTTTAGCTCCATAGATGTCTTTTACTTTTATTTCAAGGTTGGAATTTTCAATTGCTAGTTCTATCTTTATACCTTCGCAGCGGTAGTTTTCGTTTAGACTATTTTCTAGATAATTCAATTTGTCAACTTTTACGTCTTCGGCTTTTTCAGATATTTGATTTGCAATATATTTGAGTCTTTGAAACCTGGAGAGTACCGATGTTTTTAATGAGATTCCGTAGGCAATAGGACCTTTGACATGTCTTACTTTGCTTTTTAAGTAAGCTTTTACGATTAAACTACCGTTTGGTTGCCAGGTAAAGTCAATTGAGTTCTCGTTTATCAAAGGTATATTAACTTCGATGTTTGGATAGTTCCAACCTTGCTGAATTTTTTGATTCATGTAGTTGATTATGAATTTTTCAATGTTTTCTTCTGTTCCGCCTTTTGATCCCACGTCATACATTGCTGCCGCTATTGAGGTATTTAGGGCCTTGTTCATTTCAGATTTTATGGATTCGTTAGTGGCTTTAGTGATATCTTCTGCGGTAAGCCTCTGTATTGTTGATATTTCTTCTTGATTCGAATAATTTAGGTAGAGGATTACCATATTTGAGGATACTACTACAAAAATCAAAAAAATTGCGAGGACCGGGGCAATACCTCTTTCTGAATCCAACATCATATTTCTGCCTCTAGAGTAGGACTAGATTCAAAGACAAAGCAAGGTTGGTTTTCATTAACCTTCCAAAATACCATCGATAGGTAAGCAGTGATTGGGTTATCTTTTGAGTTGAGGTCGACACGCCAGGTTGGGTATCTAGAAATTTTAGTAGTGACAGTAGCTGCTTTTAGATTTATATTTTCTATTCTCAATATTTTGTTTTCATCTTTTATTTTCCAAGTTCTTCCTGTGAAGTGGGATCTTACTTCTTCCGGTTTAATAAACCAATTAGATAAATACGCTTTTCTAACAGAAGGGCAATCCTCGGAGAAAGAAAGGTTTGACTCAACTATTTTGTATTTTTCAATGAACCATGAGTTTTTTATATGTTCTATATTCTTTCGGTTTTCTTTCCCATAGATTTTTAACGTGGTTAGTAATGTTCCATTAGATGTAATTTTGGTTTTCAGAATATTTTCAGATTCCCATTTATAGTTTTTTATATCAAGATTTTCCTTACGTGGATATCTCCTTTTCACGTAGTGGTAGGAAGAGATAAGGGCTGCAGCTTCTCTTGGTTTATTTTTTGCAAAGTCATAGAAGGCTGGTGGCTTATGTATTTCTTCGAGTTCTAGATTTTCTCCAATTTTTATGGGGTTTGATGAAACGGATATTTTATTTTTGTCCCATCTTGTGTAGAGTTTTTCGCCGGGTTGAGGCACCGAAATTTTCTTTAATTCTGTTCCAACGTTTGTTTTGTATGTTTTTCCTTTTTGAGACCCGGTGATTATTTTTATTGCGAAATTGTTATTTTCTATATTCAATTCATATCTTGAATTTCCGATTGTTTTTGGTAATTCTATCGTTGATGTAGTTTCTTTATCAGTCGAGAACGCTATTTTAGCTATACTATCGGCTAATTTCTGTGCCTCTTTTCCAGTCGAATAATCTTTTTGCTTATTTTTGTATGTTAGAAATATTCCTAGAATCAAAGATGCAATAACGATTCCAAATAATATTCTCCAAATCAAGCCTTCTTGATTATTTGATATTTATTTTCACCTTATTTTCTTTCTTTCTTAGGATGAGCGTATAGTCACCAAAAATTAGGGTTGGACCTATTATTTCTAGATCCGTATTGTATGAGTGAGATTTTTTTATAACTGCTATAACTGATTTGTTGTCGAATATTATTTTACAGTCTTTCGGGACTTGGATTTTATAGGATTTCTGCGAACCTACTTCTTGTGAACTGAAGGAGTTAGCTATATTGGCTATTTTCTTTGAATCATTCTTGAATTCTTCTAGTTTTGTACTTCGATCCAATTTTTCTTTAAGCTGTAGTGATGTTCCCAGGATTATGAATGCAAGTATAATGCCTACTAAAAATTTTAAAGGACTTGACAAAGAATCAACCTAAATTCGGTGTCATTTTCTTAGTGTTCGTTGGTTCTGGCTCCAACTATTTCACTTAGCTATCCTAACACAGACTTTAAAATGTTTTTAGTAGTGCACTTCTTTTGTTTTCAAGCTCGCTTTTATTCAAAAAAGAGGGGATAAATAAAGCATTATTTGTTATAAGAAAGGGTGATTGTTCGAATGGGATGTATTCCCTTATGGAGGAAGGACAATGAGTCGAAAGGGGGATAAATTCCAGCAACGAGCCGAAATAAGTCGTTCAGGACCGATTTTAATTGCAGAATGCGACTGTCATGGTTGTGAGGGCTCAGGGGATTTGAATTCAGAAGTTTGCAGATTTTGCGTTTTCAGTGGTCTTGGTGGGGAAAGAAGGATTGATTGGGTTATTCTAAAAAAAAGTTATCATCGAATTTATCCTACACCAAAGATTTCGGATTTAGCAAATAAAATAGCTAGATTTAGGACAAAGATTCTTGACCGTGATTTTTGGGTCCAGAGTGATACTGGAGATCAATGCGAATCTTGTATTTCTAGAAAAGTAAAGAAGTTAGAAAACTTTCTACCGGAGCTGATGAGAAATCCTCATAAATTTTCTGAAATCAAGAAAGAGATTTATTCAGAGCCGTTTCCTTTTGAGAGATGCGAATCGTGTATAAGAAAAAATTTTTTGAGTTCCTTGAAGGGCTTGGAATCTTCTTTGAATGAAGTCTTTTCTTCTGATCTTATGGATTTTGATTACAATGAGGGGTTAGGTTTTCGAGCAAAACCGTTTTTTATTGAGGGCTTATGGAATTCATCCAAAAAAAGTGCTGAGATTCTCGATTCCTATAAATTACCCAATGAACGTGGAAGAGTTAACATTTACAATCAGAGTGGTAAGCCTATACCGTTTTATGAGTTAAAATTGCCTGAGTTTGATTTACCTGTTCAATTTGTCAATCTGTTGGATAATGCTTTTCAGATGGAAATAGATTCGGCTCCCACTCATGCTCGTTTTGCTTATCCCGCTAATATAGCTCAGTTTTCTGAAGATTGGTATAATGCTCTTTTGAGGATTGTAAAGGAAAAAACTGAATTGGATATTTCTTCATCTCGACTTAGAGAACTTTCTAAGATAATGTCTAAATGGCTAGCATATAGAGTATTGGAACCTTTGAGTTGTGACGAAAAACTTACTGATATTTATATAGAAGCCCCTCCTGAATTGCAACCTATTAGGGTGGTTCATCAGGATTGGGGTACATGTGAAACCGGTATTTATTGGTCTTCTGACTCTCTTCTAGGAATGGCCGAAGTCTTAGCTTCAAGATTGGGTCGTTCTTTTGATGAACCTAATCCTCAGCTCGATGTTGAACTTCCCGAGTTGGGTTTGAGATTGTTTATTAGTAGATATCCGGCTATTTGGACGAAAAATTCCGCTTCTGCCGCTATAAGGAAACGGAGGAGTAAACCTTGGACTCAATTGTTGTTTATGGAGAGGGGTTCGATAACTCCGCTTGCTTCAGCTTTTGTTAGTAATCTTATCAGAAAAGGGGCTTCTATGTTTATCATTGGTGATATAGGTACAGCAAAGACATCTTATTTGTTTACCCAGATTCCCGAAATAGGTCTATCTGAAAGAATAATTGTTTTTCAGGATACCAGAGAGATGCAATTTAAAAAATTTGTGAAAAAGGGATATGAAATAGAAAACGTTAGGGTTAGAAATCCTAAAAATCTCCAAAAACAAGTTAATTCTTTTTTAAGGGGTGGATCGGCTTATTGGCTTATAGCAGAAGCTAGATCCTCGGATGCGATTACGGCTACCCTTGCTGCTGCTGCTAGAAGAGGTAGTCAACCTATACTTTCTACTTTCCACGCTAGAACAAAACGGCAAATGTTTGATTTAGTATTTAATATAATGGATTTACATGAGTCTTCTTATAACTACATCGATTTAATAGTAGAAACTGCGAAATTTGAGACTCCAGATGGTACGATTCGGAGAATAACGGAAGTCTCGGAGATTTTAAATGAATGGGAAGAGAAACCGAAGTATTCTAAGCTTTTTTCTGATGATAGGTCTGAGGATCTCTTAAAACCAGTGAATGTTTTTGAGGGTCCTGAAGGTTTATTGAATGAAATAAGCTCTTATGACCTATCCAATGTTGACTTGGACAAAGCTAGAAAAAGTCTCAGTTTTTTATCTCCAGGAAAAGGTGGATCGGAATATGTACCGTGGTTGTGTAAACGTCTGGCTATAAAAAAAGAGGATTTCTTAGTCCAGATTTTGTCTGAAGCAAAAATGAAATCTGAACTTTTGAATAAAGCTATTAGAGAAGGGAAAGAGGAGATTCTTGAACTGCCATTTGTGACTAGGAGTTACAACAAATACTTTAGTGAATTAAAGAAAAAATCTCCCGATTTTAAAGAAGTGTTTTTGGATTGGAAGAGTTGGTTGGAGGGATTTTAGATGAAAAAGAGTTCTAATCTGCCTTCTATTTCCAGAGATGTGAAGGAAATATTAGACGTTCTTGAAAGGCAGGAGGGGAGGGACCTTCGCTTTTACGAAAGTGTGTGTAAGTATTCCAAGAGATTTCTACATTTTTTTACAAAGGATATGAAGCTCGAGAGCAAGATGATGAAAAAGATAGCTTGGGCCAAACTGAGAGTAACTCCCTCTGAATGGTGGGCCGGATTTATCTCTCTCACTATGATACCGGTCTTGTTTTCTGTTTTCTTAGCTTTTACTTTGTTTGTTAGCGGAAGTTTAATGTCTCATTGGTATCTTCCGGTGTTTACTCTTGGTCTATCCGGTCTTTTAGGGACTTCTTTTTATTATTACCCGGTTAGTTTAGCGGACATAGAAAAAACAGAAGCTCAGTCCCGTGCAATTGAGACTATAATGTTGCTTAGTTTTGTTTTACAAAATAGAACTGATTTAAGAGGGGCTGCAATATTCGCTGGAAATGCAAGTGAGGGAAAACTTGCTGAAGAGATACGTGATGGTTTACTCAATCTTGACCAAAAACGTGATTATGACACGGTTAGAGAACTGTTCATATTTATAGCTCATAGGTGGAGGGAGATTGATGAAGGCATTCGGAGGGCTATTTTTGATATTTTAAGATCTACAGGCCAGTCTGAAGAGTCTTTAAGAAGGCAGGATGTGTCGAAAGCACCTGAAAGAGTGATTAATAGCTGTGAAAATCAACTCGGAACAAAGTTAGATTCCATAGTAATGCCGACAATGACCTTTATGGTCTTTGGATCTTTAGCGATAGTGGGGGTAATTGGGCTTTCACCTATTTATGGAATGATCGGGATGGAGTTCATTGATCTTAAGTTTTTCTTATTGGCTTCAGGTATTCTTATTGTGAGTTTTCTCGTCTTCACTATTCTTATAGAAAGACGTAGGCCAGTTACATTGCCACCTCCTAGAATTTCTCCGGAAGACCCCCGGGTTTATCCTGAAGGGAAATCCAAATTTTTTGGAAAATATGTGCCCATTTGGGTTCCTTCTTTTATTTTATTCTTAGGAATCTCTTTTCCGGGTTTGCTATATGTTTCTGGTATTTTTACAGATATTTACTTGATTAGTGGATTGAATACTTTTTGGTTTGTTTGGGCTGTGGCAGCGTCTTTTTCTCTTTATTCACATCTTAGAGTTGGTTCTAGGGCTGAAATAAGGGAAAAAGTTCGGAAAGCAACTAGAGATTGGGTAATCGCTTTTAGTACTGTTGGTTCTAGAGTGATTGATGGACAACCTATGAAAAGAGCTATGAAGGAAACCTCGGAGATAATGTCTGAGTCGAAGGTCGGTAGACAACTGGAGCAGGCAACAGGAACTATGGACAGATTATCGGTAAGCATGAGCTACGCTTTTTTTAAGACCGGAATATCTAAGCGAATTTATAATCCTTTAATTTCCAGTTTTCTTGGAGTTATAATCGAAATTAAAAAGGGATCAGAAGAGGCCGCGGGTGAAGCTGCTATGTTGGCTTCTGAATTTCTTGATACACTTGCTGGTGTTGAGAAAGGATTTAAGCAGCGAATAGGGGAGGCTACTGGAAATTTATGGTTAATGGCTATAGTCCTTTTACCGGTGGTAAGTTCCTTATCGGTATGGATCATGGATTTTATGGGTGAGATCTCCTTATCAGCTAGTTTATCAGCTGAGAAAGCAGGTCTATCTGATTTCCCTATACTAATCGAGTCTATGGGATCTTTGGAAATTGCTTTTTTGAAATTGATAATGGGATTAACTGTAATAGCATTGATAGTGATTTTGGTCAGACATATTTCGGTTATTAGATCAGGTCGAGATTCAATAGATTTCTGGAATTCGCTTCCTTTTGCTGTTTTGTTGGGTACTTTCTTGTTTACCCTTTCTTATTGGGGATTTGGCCTTCTGAAGGCTGCTGGTATCTAGTTTTTTAATTTTCTATCAGTTGAGGTGAATGGACCAATACTATAAATGATAGTTATCATATTGTGGATAGGTTATTGCTTCCGGATTTTGTGATAAAATGAAATATGAAGTCGAATTGATAGAGCCTGAAGAGAAAGATAGGCTTATTGGCGAGAAATACAAGGAAAGCGTTTCTTACGGTGGAAAAGCTAACCTAGAGGGAACTTGTATAAAATTACTGACGAATATCGAAGAATTCAAGGATATGTGGACAGACAATTTCAAAACTATGAGTGAAGATATCAGGCCCCATGGGCGGGTATTTGCTCTCTCTACTGAGGATGAGGCTAAGAGAGTATTGTACGAACCGATTTCAAAAACGTGTTTTCTTTTGAATTACGGTTACTACGGCTTTGTCAAGAGTCTTGCATTAGCAGTAGCAGGAGATTTTTTGGAGGAGTACAGGTCGGTTCACTCACGTTACTCCGTTCATGGGGCTGCTGTTGATCATAAGGGGATAGGAACCGCCATAATCGCCCCCACCGGGGTTGGTAAGACGACCCAGTCTTATGGTCTATTGCTGGCAGGAGGAGTTAGGTTAGTTGCGGATGATTGGTTTTATACGACGCTTGTAGGAAACGAGGTAGAGGCTAAGGCATCAGAGAAGAATAATTATATTCGAGTTGAGATGGCTGCTGACTGGGAAGAATATAAGGGTCTACTTAGCGGTTTGACCCTTGACGAGAGAGGGAGAGCAGTTGTAAATGTAAGAAGAATATTGGGTGAGGGGGCTATGAAGGACTTCACTACTTTGAGAAACGTTGTTCTTATGAAGAGGGATCGAGATGATGATGAAATATTTAAGGAGATTGGCAGCGATGAGGCACTTAAGTTTATATTAAAACACGATTTTTGTAATCCCCACCAATTGGTTAGAGATAAGAGAAAGATGAATCTCCGAAAGAAATTTTTCAAAGATTTTTTTGAGAGAACTAACGTTTATATGATAAATACTACCGTTTCGGTGAAAGAGAATCAAGACCAACTTCGAAAAATAGTTTTCGAGGAATTCTAAATTTTTTGATTTACACTTTTTAAAAAGAGGACACTTCTTTTGTTGTGTTTCTAGACGTTATCTACCTTTGATGTTGTTTAATGGGGGAAGACACATTAAATGAGATATCGCTAAAATCTTTAGAGGGATTGAATGAACAGATCAGAAGTTATAAAGATAATCAGACAGGCTTTACCAATACTACTTTTTTGCGCTCTTATTCAATTGGGTTCTGGTTCTTTATTGGGTGGTTTAGAAAATAAGTTCAACATGTTACCCGGTCTCTTAGTGATGGTTCCTCCTTTGTTGGATCTTAGGGGAAACATTAACGGGGCTTTAGCGTCCCGCCTTTCTTCTGGTCTTCATCAAGGAGTAGTAGATTCAGAAGTTCTTTGGGGATCAGAGGTTAAGACGAATTTGAAGGCCTCTATTTTCCTTACGTTTATGGTCTCTGCTTTGACGGGAGTATTAGCTTTTTTAATAACGATTTTGACTGGCCTGCACCCGTTTTCAATTTATCTTTTGTTTGTTTTGATTTCTGTGGGATTGATTGCAGGGACAATTTCAGGATTTGGTTTGGCTAGTCTTACTATTATAGTAGCCATGATTTCTTACCGGAGAGGTTGGGACCCAGATAATATTACTAGCCCCCTTATGGCGACTCTTGGAGATATTTTAACGGTTTTCGCGATTTATATAGCGATTTTTATGCTGGTGTGAAAATGTCTGTTTATAGCTTCAAAAAGATAGTTCGAGAGAGTTATCGGATATTGATTGTTACAGTTTTGATTGGATTAGCGTCCGGGTACATGCTGGAGGCCTATTCTGGGAGAATCACTGCAATAATTTTGGCTATGGTGCCACCAATAAATGGAATTGGGGGTAACATTGGGAGCATTCTTGGCGCTAGACTTTCTTCTGCATTACATCTGGGGACTGTGACTCCCGATTTCAGAGAGAATGAACCTTTAAAAACAAATATTTTCGCTTCGGCTTCATTGGGTGTAATAGTGTATGGTTTTATTGGGCTGTTTTTTTTTGTCTCTTCCTTAATTACAGGTAGCACGGCATTAGAGTCAATTAGAGTCGCGATGATTTTTTTTGGTGCGGGCATACTCCTGATTAGTATAATAATTTTTACGAGCGTATCTTCGGCATTTATATCGTATAGCAGAGGGACAGACCCGGATAATGTTGTAATCCCTGTGGTTACAACGATCGTGGATGTCGCAGGAGTAATAAGTTTACTTATGATGATAAGAATAATAGGAATGTGAGCTTATGGATAATGATCACAAAAAACCGATGAACGTTCGGGAGCTTTTGACCGAAACCAAGAACGTTTCTGACCTTATAATCGATCTTGCTTATGCTTCTGTTCTGTATGAAAGTGAGGATCTGGCGGAGCAGGTTCGGGAATTAGAAGAACGAATGGATGAGTTGATGTACCAGATAAGGACTGAAGTAACCATTTCTGTGAGGAATTACGAAGATGCTGAAAGTGCAACTGGTATATTACAGGTTGCTGGTGCTGCAGAATCTATTTCGAACGCAGCAGGTGATATCGCGAATCTTGTACTTAGGGATATTGAGATACATCCAGTGGTTAAGGACTCTTTGAGAGAAGCAAACGAGAAAATATCTAGGGTAGAGGTTGGTGGAGATTCTGACTTGAGGGGAGAGAGTTTATCAAGTCTTAATCTGCCTACAAGGTTTTCTGTTTGGGTTCTTGCTATAAATAAGGGTGATTCTTGGGTTGCTGCTCCAGATTCTAGCGAGGTTATTGAAGAAGGGGATGTTCTTGTAGTTAGGGGTTCTAGAGATGGGATCGATAAGTTCTGTCTTATGGCTGATTCACCTTCTATAGACTGGAAGGTGGGCAGGAAATATAAGCGGCTCAGGAATTTGTTGTCGAGTATGAGAGATAGTGGATGCTCCCTCGTTGATATGGCTTTCTATTCAGTTCTTTTCAAGTCAGAGGAGGTAGCGGAGGAAGTCAGGGAGTTAGAACAGAAGTTTGACGAGTTCAACTACGAAGCTTGGAGAGAGGTCCTAAAAGCTGCTAAGAGGGAAAAGGATGTTATGGAACTTAACAGTGCCCTTCAGGCAGTTAAGTCTCTTGAAAGTATATCCGATGCGGCCGATTCTATTGCCGATGTTATATTGAGGGGAGTTGAACTCCATCCAGTGTTTGCACAAGCCTTGGATGAGGCGGAGGAGAGAATAGCAAAATTGGTTGTAAATGAAAGTTCTTCTTTGATCGATCACACTTTTGAGGAGTTGGATCTGTGGAGAAGAATGGGATTGGATGTTTTTGTTATAAAAAAAGGAGATCATTATATTCTTAATCCTGGAATTCATACCACCATTCGTGCTGGAGACGTTTTGATCGTTAGAGGGTCTATTGATAGCGTTGAGGAACTTGTTGAAGTAGCTCAGGGAGAAAAGAAGTGGAGCCACTTAGAGTGAATTTTATATTTCGAGGCTTAAGAGTGCTGTATTTTCAAGTATGAGCTCTTCGATCGAGTAGTTTTTTAGAGATTTATCAGAAATAGAATAGATTTTTATCAATTTTTCTTTCTTTTTGTCTGTCATCTCGAAAACGCTCCCTTCTCTCGTTATATTCAAACTTTTGACAATCCTTTTTCTGGTTTCTTTTACTTTTTTGTCGTCTTTCCCGATTGTGATAAGAGCTATCTTTTTTGAGTCTTTTTTAACTCCAACCAATCTTATTGCTTTGTCGATTTGTCTTCTTCCAGCTACCCAGCAAGTCAATTCTATTTTTTGGGAGTCCGCAAAAGATTGATCGTTTTCTATAGCTTCAAGTGCCAGTTTTGAGGCGTGTAGTAAGTGTTTCTTTCCGACAATATTGTTGGCGTCAAAAATTTGGCTTATTGTTTTATTGGAGTTATCTATCTCATCGATCTTTTCTAGTGCCTTTTCTATCTGAATTTTTTCAGACTTTCCACCGTATATATCTATGAATCTTTTACCAAAATTTCCTTTTACCTCTATCATTTTCCTATTATGGGTTTTAGAGAATTATTTAACTACTTTTGGTCGAAGTTTTTTCACAGATAAGGTTTTACCTTGAAAAAGCTCAATTACTTAAGTTTACTTTAGGTTGATTAGAAGGGTTATTATGAGGTCAACGGCTAACAAACTGAAAATTGAAGACCTGATAAATGGTGAATATATTCAGTCTCCTGAAGGCGATCCGAATTATCTTGTTACTCCTTGGGACCAGAAGGTTCTACGTATTAATCTAATTGCTACGATTGTTGACAGTTTCGTGAGGGACGATGGAGGTTATGCTACTTTAACTCTTGATGATGGAACTGGTACTATTAGGGCCAAGTTTTGGTCTGATGAGGCTGACAAGGTGGAGGAATTTCAGATTGGTGATTTGGTTACTATAGTAGGAAAGGTTCGGGAATATGAGGGGGAGATTCATCTGGTTCCTGAGGTCGTAAGAGAGGTCGAGGATCCGAACTGGGAGCTTGTCAGGGAACTTGAAATTCTTGAAAACAGAAAGGGCTTGCTACAAAAAGGGATCAAACCTGAGTTTGAAAGGGAAGCAGAGGGAGAACCGGAGGGACTTGAGTTTCCTTCTGAGTCGGAAGATGAGTTGGAACGAGTTGGAGAAATAGAAGACCTTGGCGAATCTTTGGATAAAGGAGAGCAGGAGGTATCAGATGAGCTGAAAGACAAGATCCTTTTGATATTAGATAAAATAGGGGATGAGGCAGGAGCTAATATAGAAGACGTATCTGACGAAATGGATGAGTCTCCTTCGGAAGTCGAAAAGGCCCTAGGGGTTTTATTAAATGAGGATAAAATATACGAACCAGTAGCTGGTAAATTCAAAAGGTTAGGGTGGTCAGATGACGAAGAACTATGAAGAAATGTTGGATCAAGCATTAGGAGAGATTCCTGAGACATCACGAAAAGAAGAGCGGTTTAAGATTCCTAAAGTAGAGGTAGATGTTTCTGGTAACCAAACAACTCTAAAAAATTTGAAGTCTATAGCGAATGACTTAGGGAGAGATCCCGATCACTTAATGAAGTATCTTCTAAATGAATTAGGAACTGCAGGTAACAGGGAAGGTTCGAAAGGGGTATTTCAAGGTAAGTTCAAAAAGAAATCTATTCAGGAGAGAGTTAATGGTTACACGAGAGATTTTGTACTATGTGATGAGTGCGGTAAACCGGATACTAAACTGATTAAGGAAGGTCGCGTTAAGATGAAAAAATGCGAAGCTTGTGGTGCCCGTTCTTCTATTCGGGGGGCCTAAAATGCCTCAATTGTCTATAAAGAAGAGTAGTGGCGAAACAGTGGTAACAGTATGTGATTCCGATCTTTTCGGAAAAAGGCTTAGGGAAGGAAAATTCAAGCTAGAGGTTAAAGAATCTTTCTATGAGGGGGATGAAGCTAGCTTTGAAGAGTGTTTGGAGGCTCTAGATGAGGCCACTATAGGAAACCTTGTTGGTTCGATAGTGGAAAAGGCTATTGAAGCGGGTTATGTGAATCCGGATAATGTTTTAGAAATAGAAGGTGTCTCTCACGCACAGTTTGTGAGACTTTAAGCTGTCTTGCTAATTACCGGTAATAAGTTCTCTTATCTGTGGTTAAAGGAAATTTTTGACGATTATTTGGATTATCCTAATAACATTTGTCGGATATTGTTTACTAGGGGATTGATAGCGTAGTTAGTTCTGTTTTTTCAGCGTTTATTTTAACAATATTTGCTGGTCTTTCTACAGGTGTAGGGGCTTTGATAGCTTATTTTATTAAGGAACCTAAGTTTAGCTACCTTTCTTTTCTGATGGGATTTTCTGCAGGTGTAATGATTTATATATCTTTTATGGAATTGCTTTCAACCGCTATTGGGGAGATTGGTTTTGTTCTTGCTAATTTAGGCTTTTTTGGTGGAATCGGAGCAATTTATTTGGTGGATAAGTTCATTCCGCATGTTCATATGGATACTAAACCGGATACTTTTCACGAGTCAGAGGATTTTGCCGAAAAAAGAAAGAGGCTAGCAGATGTGGGAATACTTACTGCTATTGGTATAGCGATCCATAATTTTCCAGAGGGAATGGCAGTCTTTGCAGTTTCTTTGGAATCGATTTCGGTCGGGATTCCAATCGCTATTGCGATAGCAATCCATAATATTCCTGAGGGAATTGCCGTTTCTGTTCCTATCTACTATGCTACGGGCGATGAAAGAAAGGCTTTTGGATATTCCTTCTTTTCAGGGGTTGCGGAGCCAATTGGTGCGGCCATCGGATTTCTAATATTGTTACCCTTTTTGACGGATTTGGTGTTAAATCTTACACTTGCAGTCGTAGGTGGAATTATGGTTTTTATTAGTTTTGATGAGCTTCTGCCTATTTCAAAAGAATACGGTAACGAGCATCTTTCAAGCATGGGGTTATTTCTTGGAATGCTTGTCATGATGATTAGTTTATCGTTTTTGTGATTTTTTTAATAATTCAGTGTTGCTGGTTATTAGTGGACAACTATTTAACAAAAAAATAATTTTTTCTCTAGTTTGTGTTCAAAAAACCTTAAAATTCATAAAAGTATGAAAAGTATTAAATGTATGAAAAGTAATTCTTAATTAGATGGTTAAAATGAAGGATAAGAATAGTCATGAACCGAAATTCTATGGTTCTTCCTCTGTGGGATCAAAGGGTCAGATAGTAATACCTTCTGAGTTAAGGAAAGAAGTTGGGATAGAACCCGGTGATAATCTGCTTTTTCTCTGTAGGCATGGGAATGAGAAAGGATTCAGTGTAATAAAGCCGGAGGCTCTTTTCGAAATGGAAGAGAAGATTCGAAAGCTGAGAGAAAAGGTTGAAGAAGTCAACGAGTAAATGTTGGGATTAGATGTTCATTCGATTTTGATCTCTATAATTTTTGTTAAAAAGGAGAAATTATGTCTGCGATAGAAACTAAGGGACTCACAAAAGAATATGATGGACTCGTAGCCGTTGATCATATTAGTCTGGAAATTAAAGAGGGTGAGCTGTTCGGGCTCCTCGGACCTAACGGGGCAGGAAAGACCACGTTAGTTCATATGCTTTCGACTATACTACCGCCAACGGAGGGAATGGCGAGAGTATGGAACAGTGATGTTAGTGAGGATCCGGACAAGGTCCGTTCTTCGATTGGAATAGTCTTTCAAGATCCTTCATCAGATCAGCAGTTGACTGGATTGGAAAATTTAGACTTTCACGGCCGAATGTATGGTATTCCAAAAGAGGAACGGAAAGAAAGATCAATACAATTGTTGAAGATGGTCGATCTTGAAGAAAGGTCAGGGAACCTTGTAAAGGAATATTCTGGGGGTATGAGACGGAGACTGGAACTCGCTCGAGCATTTCTTCATCATCCAAAGGTTCTCTTTTTAGATGAACCGACATTAGGTCTTGACCCTCAAACTAGGAGGAGTATATGGGATTATATTCAGAAGCTGAACGACGAGGAGGGAATAACCATGATTCTGACTACTCATTATATGGAGGAGGCTGATTATCTATGCGACCGTGTTGGGATTATTGATAGGGGAGAGTTAATAGCTATGGATACTCCATCTGCTCTGAAAAATGAACTGAAAGGTGACATAGTCACTTTGAGTTTTGATAAGCCAGAGAAGTTAGTAGAGGTGTTAAGTAATGTAGAACTTGTGAATGAAGTGAAATTAGTGGATGGAACGCTACAGCTCAGGGTTAATAATGGCGAGAGTTCAATTCCAAAGCTACTTTCTATAGTACAGGAGAACGATGCTGAGGTAAAGACAGTTGGATTGAGAAAGCCCACTTTGGAAGATGTTTTTATTCACTATACTGGTCGAAGAATCAGGGAGGAAAAATCGGAGAAGACGAACTGGCAGCAATGGGGGAGGAAAAATAATAGGTGATATTATGAGAACTGAAGTTATTTATTCGCTCTGGCTTAGGGATATGAAACAGTATATTCGAGCTAAAACTCGAATTGTGACTTCTCTTACGATGCCTTTGCTATGGATGGGGATAATTGGAATAGGATTGAACTCGGCTTTTCCGAGTTTGCCAGGCACTAGCTTTGATTATCTTACATTTATGGCGCCCGGGATCGTTGGAATGACCATAATGTTCACCGGCACGTTCTCTGGCATTTCAGTTTTATGGGACAAGCAGTTTGGTTTTATGAAAGAGATTCTCGTTGCTCCCGTTTCTAGGCTTCATGTAATGATGGGGAAAGTGCTAGGGGGAGCAACAACGGCTATAGTTCAGGGGGTTCTGATTATAGTTATCGCTCGGTTTTTCGGAGTTCCTCTACCAGGTTTTATTGGTTTTGGACTGGTTTTGATCTTTATGATACTCATCTCCTTTGCTTTTGTGAGCATTGGGCTTATTTTCGCGACTCAAATGGAGGATCCTCAGACCTTTCCGATGGCGATGAACTTTTTCATAATGCCGATGTTTTTTCTCTCGGGGGCACTCTATCCATTGAGTACTGCACCTACCTGGCTTAGGACAGTTGCTTATTTGAATCCACTTGCCTATGGGGTGGATGGTTTGAGGGGTGCCATATTGAGTAATTATAGCACTTATTTTTCACTCTCAGTAGACATGTTAGTTTTAGTAGCATTTACCGTTGCAGCCATATTAATAGGAATCCGATTTTTTAGCCGGATGGAAGCTTAGATTAGCAATAAGTTGCTGAAATTTTACTAGAAACCAGAATTATCCAATTCTTTGGTAAATCTTAGTTTGATAATCTGATTATTGGTAAGAAACTTTAGAGGAACCTTGACAAAAAATAAAGTATATCATAGTCATAGTTGGAGTGGATCTTTATGAGTCGTAAGATCAGCAAATTTTGCTATAAATGTGGAGCTCTGGAAGAGCAAAAAGGCCCTTTG
Organism: Hadarchaeota archaeon (SeqCode); assembly: GCA_964384105.1. Lineage (GTDB taxonomy): Archaea > Hadarchaeota > Hadarchaeia > Hadarchaeales > JAGGTB01 > CAYLJV01. The sequence goes on from CAYLJV010000001.1 coordinate 277,870, forward strand.
ATCGAGGGTCTATGTCCGGATTGTTTTCTAGAAGATAACCCTATTTACAAAGTTCCAGAAAATCTAGATCTTATTATCTGCCCGTCTTGTTCTGCTTATCAGATGGACGGTGTTTGGAAAGATGTTGAGAAAGATCCTGTCTCCGAGTATATCGAAGCTGCGAAAGAACTCGTTTTGTCGAGGCTTAGAGTGCTTCAGAAAGATTCACTAGGATTGAGATACGTTGACTTAGACGAGTCTGAAAGTGTTGATGTAAGTTTGGAGGCTGAGTATTCCCCTCAGGATACCATAACCGTGAGTTTGGAGCTTTATGCGAGATTTTCGGAGTCCCAGGAAGAACCATTTGTGGACCGAGAGGAAGTTTTAGTCAATATTGTGAAGAAAACCTGTGATGTATGCCAAAAGCAAGCTTCTGGCTACTACGAAGCTATTTTACAAATAAGGGGTGAAAAGGAGCTTTCAGATGAACAGATGTCTGAGATTTTTAAGAAGCTCGAGGTGGAAGTCTTTGAAAAGCAGAACTGGAGTAGAGACGAGTTCGTATCAAAAATAAAAAGAAAACACGGAGGTATGGATTTCTACGCGAGTTCTACAGAACTTGCAAGAGAACTGGCGAGATACTTGAAAAAGGAATATGACGCTGAGACAAGTGAATCTGCTGAGTTGATTGGTCAGACGAGTGATGGTCGAGAAAAATATAGAGTTACGGTTGTTGCGCGTTTGCCTTTTTAACCGGTGGTTCTATTCTAGAAACCCAAAGGGTTTAAGTGTGCAAATGCAGTTCCGGCAATTATCGCAATTGCAATTGTGGAGGCACTTATAACTATAGCTTCCTTCCACCCTAACTCCCTCTTTAGAACTCCAATAGTTGCAATACAGGGGACGTAGATTGCTACTACTAAAGCGAACACGAATAATTGTAGGGGAGTCATGAAGTTACCAATACTGGATGTTCCAGAAACTGCTATTAGCAGAACTAATGCGCCTTCTTTTCTTATTACCCCATAGAGAAGTGGGATAATTACGACTGCGGGTAATCCGAGTGCTCCGGTTGTAAGTGGAGAGAGTGGCTGGATTATAGAATCCATAATTCCAGAAACTTCGAGTATCCCTATGGAGAAACTACCAATGAGAAGTAGTGGAGTAGCGATGTAGATGAATTCTTTCATTCGGTTCCATGTTTTTGAGAGAACAGGTTTTGGTACCGGCTTTCGCAATGGTGACATTTCCATTATCATACCGGTACTCTCTCCTGATAGGAATCTGTTTAGAATTAGACCCACTAGGAATATCAAACCGAGTATTACTCCATAGATTACCAGAGCGGGGTATATTCCCGCGAAGACACCGACTGTTCCTAATATAACAGCTGTCCTGGCCGAGCAGGGAACCATCGTGATCAAAAATGATGAGATTAGGCGTTGTCTTCGTGTGGTTAAACTCCTTGTGGCCATTATGGCGGGAACGTTGCATCCGAATCCTCCCAGCATGGGCACTACTGCTCTTCCATGTAGTCCTATTCTATGCATTAAAGAGTCCATAACATAGGCCATTCGGGATAGATACCCTGAATCCTCTAATACGGCAAGCGCTAGGAAGAAAATTGTTATGTATGGAAACATTACGAGGAGTATTCCCTTTATACCAAGGTTCAGACCAATATCCAAGACTTCGATTACAGAGGGATTCGAGGAAATGTTCTGAAAAAGAGTAATTAGTTGAGGTTGAGCGTAGCTGTCCCACCCACTTTCTAAAATTCCTTCAATAAATCCTCCCCCATAAAAAAGTAGCATCAGCAACCCAAGAAAGACTGTTATAAGGATCGGGATTCCAGTTTTCATTTCTGTAGTCCATTTACTGATTTTCTCGGACCAAGATGGCTCGACTTTAACGTAACTAGAAGATTCTTCCGCGATCAGGCTGGCTATACCGTGTCTTTCTCTGGCTATTCTAAATGCAGCAGCTTCTCCATGATCTTCTTTTATTTTTTGGGCCAGTTTCTGCGCTTTTCCTAGTATTTTTTCAGCTTTTTTTTCTTTTTTTAGGAAATTTATGAGCTCCTCGTCTCCCTCTAGTAGTTTGATTGATAGAGTTCTTGGAGCGAGGTTATATGGAATCGAATCTATGTTTTCTTGAATTGAATCTGAAAGAGATTTTATTATTTTTTCTAGGTCATTACCAAATCTTATTTCACTTTTCGGTCTCGCCTTTTTCTTAGCTAAGTTTATCGCTTCTGCAAAGACTTTAGATACGTTTTTACCTTGGGTCGAGACGGTGGGTATTACGGGAATCCCTAAATTTTCCGATAATTTTTCGGGATCTATTTTTATTCCTTCGTTAAGTGCTACATCGTATTGGTTTAATGCGATCACTACGGGTATATCCAATTCAAGTAACTGGAGGGTCAAATATAGGTTTCTTTCAAGATTAGTCGCATTTACTATGTTTATAATCGCGTCTACTTTTCCCCCTATAATGACTCTTCTAGCAACTTTTTCATCTTCCGCTACGGCCCCGACCGAATATACCCCCGGTAAGTCTATTACTTTGACAGAGTGGTTCTCATACTTGGTTACTCCTTCTGCTATTTCCACGGTGGTTCCAGGATAGTTAGAGATGTTAACTCCTATTCCCGTAACCTGGTGAAAGAATGCGCTTTTACCAACGTTCGGATTACCCGCCAGACCGATAGCGATATCGATGTTTCCTTTTTCCATATTTTTCAACCATGATTTTTGAGGCGATTCCCCGGCTTAGGGCGAGTTTGTCTCCCCCCCTCTTAATCATCAATGCACTAAAAGAGGGATTATCAACTAGCTCTATTTCTGTACCCGGTAGTATCCCTAGTGGGAGTAGTCTTTGGATATCTTCTTTTTCCTCGGGGATTGTTCGAACTTTGTATTTTTCCCCTTCTTCCCCTTCTGTCAGCTTTATTAGTTCTCCTCTATCCTCCTCTTCTGGTGTAGGTATTGGCTGTCCGTGAGGGCAGGTTCGTGGATTTTCTAAGACTCGCGATATTTCGTTTGCGGTTTCGTCTGTTATTGAATGTTCTAGTTTGCAGGCTTCTTCATGGATTGAAGGGAGGTCTCTACCTAATACGTCGCATAAAAGTCGCTCTGCTAAACGGTGCCTCCGAGTTACTCTCATTCCAGTCTCCTCACCTTTTTTTGTTAAGCTTGCGCCGGTGTAGCTCTTGTAATCTACGAGGTTCTTCCTGTCTAACTTCTTCAACATGCCCACTACGCTGGGTTCTTTTATTTTTAGGTCCTTTGCGAGTTTGCCAACTCTTACTCTTTCTTTTCCCCCGCTTAGCCGATACAAGGATTCTAAATATTCTTCTTCAGATTCAGAGAGATTTTTCGACATTTAGGTACTCCTAATTTCCTATTAAACATTTTAGGCTTACCTAATTAAATACTTTCCTTTGGATTTTAAAAAATTTGGAGCCGGGGACCGGATTTGAACCGGTGTAAGCGGATCTGCAGTCCGCCGCCTCAAACCAGGCTCGGCCACCCCGGCTTGTCAGATCAGTTTAACAATTTCATAACGCTGTTATATAGTTGGTGGTTATTAATAATTATTGATACTTTTTGAAATTTTTATCTGGTTTTGTTGAGTTTATTAGAGAAAAACTTTTAAATAAAATGTGAGTATTATTTGTATAACAGCGTTATATGAGGGCGACCAAGATGAAGAATAATCTAGGGGATCGTTTTTGTTGATGGCTACGGCATAATTCTTGTAGAGGATCCTCTCAATCTTTTTCTGGATACTTTTCTCAATTCTAAATTTACACATAATGAATGGGGTGTGCTTAAATGGAAGCAATATTGACAGGAATGTTTCTAGGCGTAATTTTTGGCTATGTATGCCAAAGAGGCCGGTTCTGCATGAATTCCGGATTTAGGGATATTTGATGACAAGGGATTTCAGGATTTTCAAAGCCTTTGTTCTGGCCGTTCTGTTTCAGCTTATTGTTGTAAATGCTCTAGCTGGTTTGGGGATTTTCCCAATTAGACAACTTCCTTTTTTGTGGGTAGGGAATATAGTTGGGGGATTGATTTTTGGTGTAGGAATGGTACTTGCAGCCGGCTGTGCTAGTGGAACGTGGTATCGTATGGGTGAAGGAATGATGGGTAGTTTTGTTGCGGCTTTAGGATATATTTTAGCTGCTTTTTCGGCTAGAGGAGGGGCTTTATCTCCAATAGTACGGTCAGTTCATCAGTTTGGAATTGATACTCCAGGATTACACACTTTGTTAGGGATAAATAAGTGGGTGATAATCGTAGTATTTGTGGTGGTTGCAGGATTCTGGCTTTTTAGAAATTTTGAGATCACATCGGGTGAGGGATGGAATTGGATAAAGACAGGTTTTGGAATCGGGATAGTCGGAGTTCTTGCTTGGTGGCTTAGCACTAGAACAGGTAGGATTTACGGTTTAGGAATAACAGCTCCGTCGGCTTCTATAGGTGAATGGTTTACTACGAGTAACACTGCGTTGGTTAACTGGGGAACTTTTTTTGTAATCGCTATACCTATTGGGGCTATGGTGGCTTCGTTCTTACATGGCGAATTTAAATTGCGGACCCCTCCTGCAAAAAGGGTACCTGTTCAGTTTGTTGGGGGATTGGCATTGGGTCTAGGTGCTACTCTCGCAGTTGGGTGCAATATTGGTGGAAGTGTAGCGGGGATACCCGTGTTAGCCGCCGGTAATATACTCGCAACAGTTTTCTTTATTTTGGGAAACTGGATGGCAGCTTATTTGCTATTTATGAGGAGGTGGTAAATTGACTAAGATAGATAGAGAAATAGATCTCAGAGGTGAAGTATGTCCCTATACTTTTGTTAAATCGAAACTGGCACTTGAAGAAATGGAAGTGGGCGAAGTTTTGAAAGTAATGATAGATTATCCAATGGCAGCAGAAAATATTCCTAGAAGTATGGAAAATGAAGGACAAGAAGTAGTGAATGTAGAAAAGGTCGGAAATTCTGAATGGGAGATAATATTGAAGAAGAAAAAAGATTAATTTTTACTTATATTATTTTTGATTTCTTTGAGATATTTACTACCTAGTTTGAGATTTAATGTCTTTTACTATCCCGATAAACTCAGTGAAAATACTGTTCATCATTTCTTTAAATTCCTCTCTATCTGTTGCGATTTTTTCTAGGCCCTCATCAAATTCTTTTATCATTCCTATATCTAGCCAATTTTCTCTTTTGTTTGCAAATCCATTTCCAGTGATAATTGGTTTTGCCGTTTCCATTGCTTTTTGTGCTTGTGATTCATCTCTGAATTTTAGTGGAAGATAAACAGTCATTTTTTTTACTGATCCGCTCTCGTCTTGGTCTAAGTATAGTCTTAGGGCTTTCCCTCTGTAGTAACCATGGAAGTGATCTGTTCCCTTGTCAAAATTCATTTCTTTTAGTGGTTCCACGAGATGGCTAGGTAGATTATCCATTATACATCCACAGAGGGCATCAGTTACATTGGGCTCGGATAATTGTTCTACTAGTTTAGTGAAAATATCGTATGGCATTCCCATAGCTAGTTCGTCGTCTTTGAATCCTCCAATGGAGCGGGCCCCTCCACAGAGTAAAGTCAGATTTGGTTTATCTTCCATGTATGGAATAGCGGTTGCTTCACCGGCTATAGCAGACCCCTCGCTAGTGCAGCTTGATTCAATTCTTTCCTTTGACATTTGGTGATAGACCTGAAAGACTTTCATCATTGTTTCGGGATCAGAAATTATTACGACTACATCAGGTGTTCCTTTTTCAAGTTCTAATGGTCTTACTGTTACAGCTTTTGTTTTTGAAGGTTTTATCCGAGGATATATTTCTGTATACTTTGGATCGGCAAATCCTAAGATGATTGTTGCAGTAAAATTGCTGAGATTTTTTTCCTTTAAAGTAAATGATTCTCTTAGTTTTGCCGCATTTCTTACGAAGTAACAGAAACGGTTTGAAGTATCTGGTGATGGACTATTGGTGTCTTGGATGTGAACGGTAATTGCCACAGGGCTCAACGGCATTTTAAAGAATTTTCTGAAACTATTTGAGAGCTCTTCATTATTTTCCATCCTAATTACTCACCGGAATCTCATATTTTTCAGCAATTTCGTAAAAAGTATCTATCACATATTCAAGTTCATCTCTAGAAAGTCCATAGGTGTTAATCTTTATCATTTTTGTAACGCCAGGTTGTATACCGCTTATTTTTTTCTCTTTCAACTCGTCATACAAGAAAAATCCTCTTCTCTTATGTTCCTTCGAAATTTGGTGGAATGAAGGTGTTTCTAGTGACATAAGTGTATGTTTTCTTGGTCTTTGTCCGATTTGCCGAAAATCTCTGATTTTTTCTATCTGTTTAACAAACCATCGAGCATTTTCTATGTGTTTGTCCCATTCTTGAACACGTTTGTAGACATGAGGGAAACTAGCCATTAAGGTAGCTATTGGGGCTCCAAATACAGGAGGGCAACCAAATAGACTGGGTATTTTCTTTGTGAAACCTCTTCCCGACCACGATCCTCTGATTTTTGAGCCACTAAATGCTTCATCTGAGTACTCATAGCTTGTCATTAGCATTCCAATGGGACCTGAAGCTGCCCACGATTTGTGTCCACTAAACGTTATAAAATCGGCATTCCACTTTTTCCCGTCAATAGGCATTATTCCGCCGGTATAGGCTGCATTTACGATAAAGGGTATATCATATTCTCTAGCTATCGAGCCAATTTTTTCCGGTTCGATGAGGTTTCCATACCTGTAGTCTACGTGAGTAAGAAATAGTGCAGCGGGCTTCTCATTTTTTTCTTCTATTGTCTCTTCTATTCTTTCTCTATAAGCCTCCGTCTCGAGTTCGAAATCAGGATATCCGTTGTGGGGTACTTCCTTGACTTCAAGCCCGAGATTTTCTGCTGCGAGATAAGTTGTGTAATGTGCTAGAGAGTCAATTACGATAGTGTCACCCTCTTCAGCTACAGCTTTTAGAGCGATCCACTGTGCGTGTCTACATCCGGCTGTAAACTCCGCATCATCCATGTTAACAAATCTCGCTAAATCATTTGAAAAGTCCGAAATGGGTGGTTTATCTACTAGGTCCACTCTCCCTTCTAAACAGAAGTCACATGTACTGTATCCATCTCCAAAGGATTGTAGCGTTTCTTTTGATTCTGGAGGGAGCATTCCACCTCGTTGAATAGGATTTAGATTGATCCAATCCTCATCGATTCTTCTTTTGATATTTTTGTATTTGTCTAAGTCTATACTTTCCATTTTTTCACCCGTTTAATACAGCTTGATATAACAGCCTTATATTTATTAAAGACTTTGGCCTATACATAGTTGTTAAGAGATTTGGTTAATAATATTTTAAGAGGGAGATAATGGTCGAGGTTATCGTGGATTTTCCCAACAAGAATGGGGCTGGAAGAAAAAAGGTAAATGTTATTTTTGAAGGGGATACTCTATCTGACCTTTTTGAAAAAATCACAGAAGGATACGGAAGATTGGTTGAGGGATTGTTTGATTTTGATCGGAAGATTCCCTTGGACCATGTAAACATTTTTATAAATAACGAGATGGCGGAGAAAAAAGAATTTGCCAGTAGTGAGGTTAGCTCTGGCTCTGAGGTCAAAATATTGCCATTAATAGCAGGAGGGTCAAAGAATAGTAAGCTTTTTGGATTTGATGAGGATCAAATCAAGAGATATAGTCGGCAGATAGTTCTTCCTGAGGTTGGTGGAAAAGGTCAGAGGAAACTTTTGGACTCAAATGTTTTGATAGTGGGAGCAGGTGGATTAGGTTCACCGGCTGCGATATATTTGGCTGCTGCGGGTGTAGGACGTATAGGAATAGTGGATGACGATGTTGTAGAGTTAAGCAATCTTCAAAGACAGATATTATATGGAACGGAAGACTTGAAAGATAGAAAAGTAAAAGTTGCAGAGAAGAGAATTCACGATATCAACCCTGAAGTTGAGGTAGTGACATATGATAAGTGTTTAACTCCCGAAAATGTCTTTGATATCTTTGGAGAAAATTGGGATATCATTTTAGATGGTACTGATAATTTTCCTGCGAAGTTTTTGATAAATGATGCGTGCGTGATGGAAGGTATTCCTTTTTCTCATGGAGCTATTCTAAGATTTACAGGTATGGTGACTACAATACTGCCTAAGGACGGTCCTTGTTACAGATGTTTCACTCCAACGGCTCCTCCTCCTGGTTTGGTGCCTAGTTGTCAGGAAGCAGGAGTTCTGGGTGTAATGCCGGGAATAATAGGGTCTATTCAGTCAGCTGAGGTTCTAAAATACATTTTGGGTGTGGGAGGTCTTTTAAAAGGAAGGATTGTCTTTTTGGACGCTCAAGAAATGGAGTTTGAAGAATTTAAGCATAGTAGGAGGGATGAATGCCCTATATGTGGCAAAGAACCGAAAATTACTGATCTTGATCAAGTTGATTATGGGGATGTGTGTCAGGTTCGGTTTTGAAATAAAAATTTTGAGGTAAAAAATGGGAACTAAAAAGTTTGGATCACTTGGCGAAAAAGATGTAACTAGGGCAATCTCCAATTCATTCAGAAAAACTTTTGAAGAATATACTGAGAGTGATGTGATAATTGTTGGCGGTGGACCTAGCGGTTTAATGACGGGGAAGGAACTAGCAGAAAATGGAGTAAAAGTGTTGCTCGTTGAGGCTAATAATTATCTCGGAGGCGGTTTCTGGCTTGGAGGTTATTTGATGAATAAGGTTACAGTAAGAGAACCCGCTCAAGAGGTATTGGATGACCTGGAGGTGCCTTACGAGAAGGCGAGTAGAAATATTTATGTTTCTGATGGCCCACATGCTTGTTCTAAACTCATAGGAGCGGCATGCGATGCAGGTATAGAAATTCTGAATATGACTCGTTTTGAGGACGTTGTTCTTCGTGAAGGGAACCGAGTCGGGGGAGCTGTAATAAATTGGTCCCCAATAAAATCCTTGCCTAGGGAAATTACGTGTGTTGACCCTGTAGGAATGGAGTCGAAATTAGTCGTAGATGCGACGGGTCATGATGCGGAGGTTGCAAAGAAAATGGAGGAAAGAGGTTTCTTGGAAACTGTTGGGTATGGAGGGATGTGGGTTGAAAAATCAGAGGATTTAATTGTAGAACATACAGGGGTAGTTCATCCAGGTCTTGTTGCCACAGGGATGGCAGTGTCTACGACTTATGGACTTCCTAGAATGGGACCTACATTTGGTGCTATGTTGCTTTCTGGCAAGAGGGCGGCGAATGTTGTTCAAGAGGAACTTAAAGAATTTAGATAAAGATCGGATTAGAATCCACTTTTATGATGACCCCTCTACTAGACATCTCGATGTTGAAGAATTGTCTAGGTACGTCACTGAGAAGACTTCTTTTAGGAAGCCAGATGTTAGAAGACCTCTTGTAGAAGGAAAAAAGATTTCAAAAAATGATTTGGCTCGGAAATTCGCAAAATCGAGAGTAAGGAATCTTGGGAAAACAAAGGAGGATTTTGAACCACTTTATGGTGAAATTAGATTCGAGGAGAACCTTATCGAAAATCCAGGTAAGAATATCTCAGGTATTTTGTATGATGGATTTTTGCTGACTAAAATTTTTCGCGACCTTATTTCTGCGAATGAGCGAAATTATTTTCACATTCATATAATCTTTACAAACCGACTTTTTGGTACGTGGGATGATAATGATCGTAGATATCATGCAAGGGTTTCTGTTTATGGATTTCCTACCATTATCTCTACTTCCGGCATTGTTGAGGCTCCCGCGAAACCAAAGGAATTTTACAGAAAAAAAAGGGAGTTAGCGAGTTTAGGGAATACTAGTGGGGCTATAGATCGAGCTAAAAAGAATTTTGAGGGGAGATTTGTTGAGTATAACGATAATCGATTAATGGAGATTATGAAAGGTTATGCTATGCAAGCTGTCTTTTATCATTTAACTTCCAATCCATTTTGCGAAAAGAAATACTGTAGATTATACAATGCACACTGGCAGGAGGAAGTGCTTAGAGCACAATTAGAATCCCCTGAATTTTGTGAAAGTCATAAAAAAATGATTGAGAATTTGAAAAGTTACTGAGATTTAGACTGTCACGGAATTCTTTTTAGTAATTTGTTAGCTTGACTTCAACGGGTTGTTCTTCCCATTTGAATGATTTTATCTCAGTTAATCTGCCTTTGTTATCTGTCCCTGCTATTATCCATAGTTTTTCTGGCCACAATTCCATGCATTTTCTGTCCAAACTACTTACGAAAGCAGTCAGGTTAGGGTGGGAGTGAAAAAAACCTACCAATTCTTTGTTTTTTTCATCTCCTATTTCTTCTATGGTCTCTGCTACTAGAATTGGGTCCATTTTAAATGATATGGGTGAATCTAAAACATTCTCAGCTTCGATGGCTCTTTTTATATCTATTACTTCATTTTGTTTCTTCCCGATCAGTAAAGCACATCCTTCATTCGGGAAATATTTTTTCGAGATTTTTTCTATTTCTTCTCTAACCTTTTTTCTCAATTTCGCTTTCATTTTTTTGATTTGTATGCCTTAGCACAGTGTTCGCAACAGAATGGGAGGACTTTTCCGTCTATTTTTTCCCTATATACTCTAGTTTTAGAATTATCTTCCGAATGTCCTTCGAAAATTTTACAACTACAGTGGGCGCATTCGGAAAGCCAGGGATCTAAAATTTCATAAATCAAATTGTAAAAACTCTTTAAAACTTCAGAGAATTTCTCTTCTCCTTTTTCGCTGAGTTTATATATCTTTCTGGTTCGGCCCTTAACTTTCTTTTCGCTGGATTTAACTAGCCCTTCTTTCTCAAGTTCTTCTAAAAGGGGGTATATTTGTCCAGTTGATGGCTCTTTACCTAATCTTTCTTTTACTTCTCTTATTATCTCATAACCATGCCTTGGCTTTTGTGATAGTAAAGCTATTGTGTAAAACTTAGTTAGATTTGTAAGAAATTCCCAGGTCTCAGTCATTTTCATCCTAATCGTAAAGTTTATTGGCCTATATATTTAAATATGATATATCTAAAAAAGACATATGTGGGACCATGGTAGGTGAGAGTAAAAAGAAATTAACTATTAAAATCGGGGGAATGACTTGTGTTTCCTGTGCACAAACTGTAGAAAACTCCCTCGAGAGATTGAATGGTATATACAAGGCTAACGTCAACTTTGCTACTGAAAAGTTAATCGTTGAATATGATCCGGATAAAGTTGAAAAAGAAAAAATATTCAAGACTATAGAAAATTCTGGTTATCAACCGATCGAGGAAGAAAAAACAGGAAAAGGAAAAGAAGAAATAACTTTCGAAATCACCGACATGACCTGTGCTTCTTGCGCAGACACGGTCCAAAAAGCCCTTTCAAATCTTGAAGGAGTATACACTGCAAATGTTAACCTAGCGACCGAGAAGGCAAGGGTGGAATACTCCCCCGATCTGGTTTCGATCGAGGAAATGAGAAGAGTAATCGAGGAAGTAGGTTACGGGGTGGAATCCGAAGAAAGAGGAGAGCAAGAAGTAGAAGAGGTCGAAAAGGCAAAGAATCGCACTCTTGTCGCTTGGGGAGCCTCAATCCCGATTATCGCTTGGATGATCCCGGAGATGATCTTCGGTATTGCCTGGCCTAATCAGATGATCTATAATCTAGGTATGACGTTACTAGCTATTCCCGTTTTATTCTGGGTCGGTCGCCACACCTACAAGAGCGCCCTGAAGACCATAAGTCACGGGTCGGCTAACATGGACGTCTTGATTTTCCTCGGATCTTTCGCAGCATTCGTGACTGGTCCTTCAAGGCTACTATTTTTTCCAGAAATTCTGAATTACGCAGGGGTTGGGGCGATGATAATGGCATTCCACCTCACAGGTAGGTACATCGAAGCAAGGGCAAGAGGTCGAGCTTCTCAGGCTATCAAAAGGCTGATGGAGTTAGAGGCGGACACGGCGAGGATAATCGAGGACGGCGAAGAAAGGGAGGTTCCCTTGGACCGGGTCGAGGAAGGAAACCTATTGAAAGTCAGACCTGGTGAAAAGATACCCACCGACGGGGTTGTAGTAGAAGGGGAGAGTTCCGTAGATGAATCCATGGCGACTGGAGAGTCCACCCCCGTTCGCAAGGAAAAGGGTGATGAGGTGATAGGGTCTACGGTAAACCAGGATGGGGTGCTCACCGTCGAAGCGACCAAGGTGGGGAAGGATACCTTCCTATCCAAAGTCATAGAGATGGTCGAAGAAGCCCAGGGGACAAAAGTTCCCATCCAAAGATTCGCTGACAGGATTACAAGCTATTTCGTTCCTGCTATCATTATAATAACGATCATCACAGTCATACTCTGGTTAATTATACCACAGAAAGTGGATTTTCTTGCTTCCGCTTTTGAAGGAACGCTACCTTGGATAAACTTATCATTACGTCCGGTCATGCTGGCCATATTCGCGGGCATAGCCACTCTCGTTATAGCTTGCCCCTGCGCTTTAGGTCTTGCTACCCCTACGGCTCTTATGGTTGGGAGTGGTAAGGGTGCAGAGAACGGGATACTCATTCGTAAAGGGGAAGCGATCCAGGTCCTCAAGAACATCGATACAATAATTTTCGATAAAACGGGAACGATGACAGAAGGAAAAATGACCTTAACTGACATTATTGTCGCACCGGGAATTAATGGTAACCCTGAAGACCAAATACTTCAGCTTGCGGCGACTGCGGAATACAACTCCGAACACCCGATAGGTAGGGCTATCGTAGAAGAAGCCAGGGAAAGAGAAACGGAACTTCGAGAACCTGACGAGTTTAAAGCGATAGGAGGGAAAGGCGTGAAAATCTCACTAGATAGTAGCGAAGTAATAGTCGGAAATCGGAATTTTTTAGAGGAAGAGGGCATTGACTCATCCCCAATGGAGGAAGAATTGGAAAAACTGGAGAACGAAGGCAAGACAGCCATACTCATCGGAAAGGACAGAAGACTCTTAGGAGCTGTGGCGGTGGCAGACACTCTCAAAGAGGATACCATTCCGACAATAAGCAAACTGAAGGAGATGGGTCTCGAAACAGCGATGATAACCGGCGACAATCCTAGAACCGCGAAGGCCATAGCTGAAAAGGCGGGAATATCAAGAGTCCTGTCGGAAGTACTCCCTGACGAAAAAGCCGACGAGATTAGAAAACTTCAAGAAAAGGGAAAAAAAGTTGCCATGGTTGGGGACGGGATAAACGATGCACCTGCTCTAACTCAATCGAACGTAGGAATAGCAATCGGCACAGGGACCGATATCGCAATCGAATCGGGAGAGATAGTTCTGGTTCGTGGGGAACTCTCTGGAGTAGTTAGTGCGGTCGAACTTTCACAGAAGACTTTCGACAAGATTAGACAAAACCTCTGGTGGGCCTTCGGCTACAACGTCGTAATGATCCCTCTAGCAGTTTTAGGGATAATGCACCCTCTTTTTGCTGAGGCTGCTATGGCTGTAAGTTCTGTTAGTGTAGTAACAAATGCGAATAGACTCAAAAATGTGGATATTGGCTATGATACATTGAAACGTGAATAGTTTATGACTGCTTTAGTATTTTGAGAAACTGAATTTGAATTTTTCTAGTTAGAGCTTATTATATCTGCTATTTGAATACCATAAATACTAAATCTATTGAGGGGTTAGAATCAACTACAATGAGACCGCCTTGTGAATCAATTGTGAAGAGGGTTCTGCCGACGGTTAGATCGATCCTGGTTAAAGAACTTAGTGATGAATATGGCCTTAGCCAAAGTGAGATAGCTAATAAGCTTGCTATAACTCAACCTGCTGTGAGCCAATATTTAAGCTCTGCTCGGGGGAAGGGAAAGCTTAAAAAGAGCTTAAAAAAGACGGGCTTGTATCCTAAGCTCAAGAAACTTGCTAAAGAAATCGCCGAAGGCAGTATCAAACGTGAACAAATAGTTAAAAAATACTGTGAAGTCTGTACTTCTATGAGGTCCGAGGAGGTTCTTTGTGCTATTCATGCCGAGAATGCACCCTTATTGTCAGAGGAAGAGTGTAAAATTTGTCTTGAAACTAAGGATGAACAGTCCTAGACAGAACGGATAGCGGATGTCCTTTACTTTTAAATTCAAATTCTTTGTACCATCCGAATGGAGCTCTCGAAGAATTAAAATTGGATTTTTTTAATTCAGATTCTAACTTTTCCAGAATTTCGATTGCGAATTGTGGAGAGGAAAGATTTTCTGAGAGGTGTGCAAAAGGAAAGAGAAAAATATTTTTACTCTTGATTTTTGAAGCCACTTTTTTTATTTCTCTAAGGGCCTTTTCTACCATTTCGTCTCCAGTGGAGTTTTCATCACTTTTTTCAACCGAAAAAAATACTATAAGAGGATCTTCCATGTCTCTTTCTTTACTGTTTTCACCTATCTCTTCTGCAATGGGGGTCTTTTGCTTAACTTTGTAGTTTACATAGTCTGCATGAATGAACAACATTCTCATTGTTTCCGATTATTGTTATTACACTTGGAGATAAAAATATAACGGCGTTATTAAAGTTTAGGCTGCTTTTAGTGCTTGATCGAGATCCTCTTTTATGTCTTCTATATGTTCGATTCCTACAGAAAGTCTTATAAAGTCCTCAGTAACACCGCCTTGTTTTCGTTGTTTTGCAGATAATTGGGAGTGTGTTGTTGACCAAGGGTGGATTGCAAGTGATTTTGCGTCGCCTACATTTGCTAGATGTGAGAACAGTCGAAGATTTTCAATGAATTTTTTTCCTGCTTTAGCTCCTCCTTCAATTCCGAAACCTACTATCCCTCCGTAACCATTCTTCAGATATTTTTCTGCTAGGTCTTTTGTAGGGTGGTCCTCTAGTCCAGGGTAGATAACCCAGTTAACCTTTGGATGGTCCTTTAGGAATTCCACTGTTTTCATTGCGTTCTCTGAATGTCTCTCCATCCTTAGATGTAGTGTTTCCAATCCTTGGAGGAGTAAAAATGCGTTGAAAGGGCTCATACAAGATCCTATGTCTCGAGTATATCGAGATTTCAATTTGACTATATAAGATAGTTCTTGGAATTCGTTCCAGTAGTTAAGCCCGCCTCTGTATCCTGGATCGGTTTCAGTTATCTCGGGAAAATTCCCTTTCGACCAGTCGAATTTTCCAGAATCTACAACTAGACCACCGAGGACTGTGCCATGACCTCCGATCCATTTTGTTGCTGAGTGAGTTATTATGTCGGTGCCCCATTTGAATGGGTTGCATAGATATGGTGTAGCAAAGGTGTTGTCAACGAACAAAGGAATTTGATTTTCGTGAGCTACTTTGGCCGCCTCTTCTATATCCAGCACGTTTAATTTAGGATTTCCAATAGTTTCACCAAAGATCGCTTTTGTATTCTCATCGATAGATTCGGCGAACCCTTCAGGCGTTGGATCAACAAATTCTACGTTTATTCCAAATTTCTTTGGAAATGTCAGATCAAAAAGGGTGATTGTTCCACCGTACAGTGTTTTCGAGGCCACAATTTTGTCTCCAGAACTGGCTATTGTGATGAGCGCTAGTGTTGTGGCTGCTTGTCCTGATGCGGTTGCTGCTGCGGCTATCCCGCTTTCTAGTTTTGCTATTCTTTTCTCTAGTGTTTCATAGGTGGGGTTTGTGAACCGACTGTAGATTTGTCCGGGGAATTCGGGAGGTTTTAATGCGAATAAATCTGCGGCTTGCTTTGTGTCTTTAAAATTATAAGCTACGGTGGGATATATTGGGGGTGCCCTTGCTCTAGTGTGTGGATCTGGTTCTTGTCCCGCATGCAATGTTTCAGTATCAAACTTAAATTTCTCATTACTCAATTTTTTCACCTCCCAAGAGGATTTTAGGAAAGCCTTCCTGTTTAATGTGATTAGTTTAAAGCTTTAAAGGCATAACGGTGTTATAAAAGATTGGTATTTATGGAAGTCTATTTGGATAATGGGAATACCACTCCTGTTGATAGACGAGTGGTAGAAGCTATGGAGCCTTATTTTACCGAAAAATTTGGACACCCCCTTTTCATCTATTCTCAGGGAAAAGAAGCTAATGAAGCTTTAGAGGATGCTAGTGAGGTTATTGCTGATACAGTCGGTGCTGGCGGAGATGAAGTTATTTTTACTTCTGGGGCAACGGAAGCTAACGATATTGCATTACGTGGAGTTGCTGGCGCTAGAAAAGACCAAGGAAATCATATAATTACTTCCGAAATAGAACACCCTTCCGTTTTGAGAGTATGTGAGGAACTCGAGAGGGTCGGATACGAAGTGGATTATTTGGGAGTTGATGAAGAAGGATTTGTTGATCTTGATCAGTTAAGGGAACTAATAAAGGATGAGACTATCCTAGTTAGTGTAACCCAAGTTAGTGATGAGATTGGCACTATTGAACCGCTAAAAAAGATTGGGGAGATCATATCAGAAAGAAATCCTGAAACATATTTTCATACAAATGCCGCTGCTTCTTACGGTCTTGTTCCAATTGATATTAGGGAAAGTAATATCGATTTAGTCAGTCTAAGTGCTCATAAAATACATGGACCAAAGGGAATTGGTGCATTGATAGCTAGAGATCGGGTAGAATTGGAGCCTATTAACTATGGGTATCTTTCCCTCTCGAGGATAAGACCGGGTACTGAAAATGTACCGGGTATTGTAGGATTTCGGAAGGCAGTTGAGCTAGCTTTTGAGGATTTTAATTCTAAAGTTGGATTTATCGGAGACTTGAGAGACACTTTGATGAGGGGGATCGAGGATAGTATTCCGGAGGTAGTTATGCATGGCCCAAGTGGTGAAGAAAGGAGTCCTGCTAACGTGAATTATTCTTTTAAGCATATAGAGGGCGAATCCATTTTACTACATCTCGATGCTAGAGGTATTTCTGTGTCTACCGGTTCCGCATGTGCTACCCGGAAACTTGAGCCAAGCCATGTACTCCGGGCAATAGAGGTAGATCCAGTAGTTTCCCACGGAGCTATTAGATTTACATTGAGTAGAATGAATACTGAAGAAGAAATCGATTATACCTTGGAGGTACTTCCAGAAGTTGTTGAGGGATTGAGATCGATGAGCCCTATATAAGTAGGTGGTTGAATGGGAAAAAACAAAGAAAGCAGATACACTGAGAGAGGCTTTTTGGATTATAGTGATAAAGTTATAGAATTATTCCAAAATCCTAAGAATGTAGGTAGAATGGAAAACCCAGATGTAGTTGTCCAGGAGGGAGATCCTACTTGTGGAGATACAATTCAACTCTCTTTAAAATTTAAAGAGGATATTATTGAGGATGCGAAGTTTCTATCTTTTGGATGTGCTGCAAATATAGCTACGGGTTCCGTGCTTACAGAGGCGATAAAGGGAAAAACGATAGAAGAGGCTAGAGAGATTACTATGAAAGATTTAGAAGATGAATTAGGGGGTTTACCCCCAGTCAAAATACACTGCGCTAAATTGGCAACTCGGGTTTTAGAGCGTGCTTTGAAGGAAGCATTGAATGAATATATTTGACAGAGTGTTGTCAGATAATATTCTTTAGGGAGTATTCATGTCAGGTCAAGAATTGGATCGTTTAATTGTACCGAGAATCAGAGATGGCTGTATACTGGCTAGAGGATTAGAGATTGAAAGTTTGGAAGAGGATGGGGAAAAAGCAGTAGTGGAAGTGAGTCCTTGTACGTCTGAAAGAGGGAAGATAGTTACTGAGATAGATATTTCTGAAGGGTACGAAAATACACCTTTTTTGGATTCAAAGATCTTGTGTTTACTGTTGGATTCTTATGAGAGTCATTTTGCTGAGCTTAAATGTAGTACCAAATTAGGTTTGGCCAGATTGATGTGGAAGGCCCATAGGATCTATATCTATGAAAAAGGAAAGCTAAAGATAAGGTATGCTCACAGTCGTGAGGATGCGATTAAGTTTGCTAATTCGATTTTGCGTCTCGTTTTACCTAGTTTGATTTGTGATAAGTGTAGTCTACCTATTGCTGATTGTATTCTTGCTGAATGTGTGGAATGCACCTTTGATGAATCGCCCCGAATTCTAAGTGTTCAGGATTTTTTTAATGGACCCCTCCTCAGAAGAAGCTATGAATGCTTGCTTGAAGCTTTTGAGAAGACTGAGGAATTAAGAAAGAGGTTGTTTGATCAGAGAGAGATTCCATCTTATTTAAAAAAGAGTGTAAAACGAGAGTTCATTAAATCTATCGAATACGCGATGGATTTTTCCTTAGGATTGAAAGAGCATAATTTTCTTGTTGCAGGAGTAGAAATGATTTCTTTGGCTAAGCAGAGCCTTTTGTTGATAGATCAGGAAGATATTATTTTGAAAATTTCAGATTCAAAGTCAACAGGGGAATTTTGGGATCTTATTCGTGATTTAGATCGTTTTTTATGGCAAATAAATGAAGGACTTGTTTTATCCGTAAATGAAGTCTATCGAGATAACTTTGAAGATATTGAATCCAAGATAGTAAAAGCAACAAATATTCTAGAGAAAATAAAAACTTCTGAATTCAGTAACAAAAAAGAGCATTTTAAAATATCCGAGAAACTTCTCAAAACTAATAAAAAGTTTTTACAAAAGATTTCGGCTTAGTACTGTATTCCTTTTTTGGTCAATGTTCTTTTTGGATGTTTTACATCTACTATCTCGTTAACGGAATCCGCTTTATCGATAAGTTCTTTTGGTGCATTTCTTCCGGTCAAAAACACATCTGTTTTCTTTGGAATCTCGTTTAATAATTCTACTACTTTTTCGACATCTAATAACCCACAATCAACTGCTAAATTTATCTCGTCTAATATGATTAAATGAGGTTTTTTCTCAGTAACTATTTTTTTAGCAAATTTCAAACCTTTTTGAGCTAATTTCTTGTCTTCTTTGTTGAGATTGTCTAAGCCTTTCCATCCTTCCCTGCCAAATTGGTGTATCTCGTATTCCGGTTTCAATCTTTTTCTTATTTTATATTCACCGGTTTTCTTCCACCATTTCAAGAATTGAATAATCACCACTTTGTGTCCATGTCCGACTGATCTTAATGCAACTCCTAAAGCATTTGCTGTTTTACCCGCCCCCGATCCAGTATATAAATATATTGTCATTTTTTAGCCATTTTAGCCACATAAGGGGCAGATTCCGGTTATCCCACCCCCCGAATATTCGGCTTCTGCTGTTGTAAAATTAGGCGTTTTTTGTTTTCTGTCTTTTTCCTCTCTTCCTTTGTATAGAACCTGCTCCGATTTACTTCCGTATCTATAGACTGTGATACCTTTGCAATTCAGCTTCCAGGCTAACTTGTAGATTTTTTCAACATCATGTTTTGTTGCATCTTCGGGTAAATTGATTGTTTTAGATACAGCATTGTCTACATACTTTTGAAAGGCTGCTTGCATCTTTACATGCCATTTTGGATCTATCTCCAAAGCGGTAACAAAAATTTTCTTTATATCTTCAGGTATTCCCTCAATGTTTTCGAGAGATCCGGTTTTTGCTATTTCTTCCATTAATTCTCCACTATAGAACCCCCGCTCTTTTGATATTCTTTCAAATAAAGGATTAATTTCAAAGAGCTTATTTCCCTCTAAAACATTTCTCATAAAAGCGATAGAGAAAAGAGGCTCTATGCTTGATGAGCAGCCTGCTATAATTGAGATACTTCCTGTGGGTGCTATTGAAGTTACTGTCGCATTTCTCATAGATTCATAATTTTCATACCATATGCTCTTTTCGAAATTGGGAAAGGGTCCACGTTTTTTTCCGAGTTCTATGGATTTTTCTCTTGCTTTTTCCGAAATAAATTTCATGATTTTCTCACCTAGATCGATTGCTTCTTCTGAATCGTAGGGTATTCCAAGTTGTATAAGTAATTCAGCAAATCCCATTACTCCAAGTCCGATCTTCCTATTTGCCTTCGCCATTTTTTCTATTTCTGGGTTGGGATATTCGTTTGCGTCGATAACATTATCTAGAAAATGTACGGCAGTTTTTACTATATTTTCTAGCTTATCCCATCTATCATTTTTTTATTTTTTTCTTCTTTTGCTATTTTGCTTAGATTAATACTCCCGAGGTTACAAGGTTCGTTTGCCAGTAGCGGAACTTCTCCACAAGGATTTGTAGCTTCTATCCTCCCGATTTGAGGTGTTGGGTTGTGTCTGTTTATTTCGTCTATGAATAGAACGCCGGGATCACCAGATTCCCAGGCGTTTTTAGTAATTTGGTTCCAGATCCTTCTGGCTTTCAGTTTTTTTGTAACAGAGTTAGTTCTCGGGTTTATTAGTGGATACTCATCATCGTTTTCTACAGCTTCCATAAAATCGTCAGATACTGAAACGGAGATATTAAAATTGCTTAGCGGACCCTCCTCAGTTTTTGAATTTATAAATTCATTTATATCTGGATGGTTGGCTTGAAGAACGCCCATCATAGCACCTCTTCTTTTCCCTCCCGCTTTTATGACGTCGGTCACGATATCAAAAACTCTCATAAACGAGACGGGTCCAGATGCGACTCCTTTTGTGGATCGAACTACGTCACCTCTAGGTCTTAGTTTCGAAAAATTGAAACCTACTCCTCCACCAGTTTGTTCTATTAGAGCAGTTTTTTTAACAGTAGAAAAGATGCTTTCAAGAGAATCTTCGACTGGAAGAACAAAACAGGCACTTAATTGTCCGAGTGGAGCATTGGCATTGAATAGAGTAGGGGAATTAGGCAGAAACTCCAGCTTGCTCATTATCTTGAAAAATTTTAGAAAACTTTTTTCCGGTTTTTGTCCATAATTTTTATCGATATTGGAGATGCTCTCAGCAACTCGATGAAACATTTCTGAAGGTGTCTCGATAATTTCTCCCTTTTCGTTCTTTAACAAGTATCTTTTTTTGAGGACCTCTAGAGCATTCACTGTTAGTTTTGGTTCTTCTTCTATCTCGAATTTTTTCTTTAATTCTCTAATTTCCCTCTTCTTCTTTCTGTAATTCTCATATTCTTCAGCAACTTTTTCATAGTTTTTTTCTTTAAGTGTTTCTACCACAATATCTTGGATTTTTTCTACTGAAGGTATTTCCACTTTGTAATCTTCTTCTAATTTCTTTACTACGTAATCCGATATTTTCTTAGATTTTTCTCCGTCTTCTATATTCGCGGCTATTAGTGCCCGATGAATTGCACTTTTTATTCTCTTCTGCTCGAAATCTACTGTCTTGCCATCTCTTTTTTTAACTTTTGAGATTCTCATGACCTTAGGATTTTTTATTCTTTTTGATTAATAGATTATTCTTCACGTAATGAAAGTCCTGTTTGTTTGGGATAAACATCGGTTAGCGAGAATATGTTGAAAAATCTAGCTTATTGGATTAAAGAAAGAGGCGGGGATAGAAAGAAGATTCAACTACTTTGATAATTGAACTAGTTCGAGTGAGTATGATACAATTGATTATTTGAGCAAAATGATTCAAATAAGAGTCAAATTGTTAGATTATTAGTAGAGATTCTTGTTTTTTTGTGAGAAAGCTAGATAAATGAATAGCTTTTATGTGTAAGGGTAAAAGAATAAATGACTATTTATTTAAAAGAAAAATAAGAGTTTATATTTCGGAGAGTATTGAATGAGCAAGCTTACTGGAGCTGAAACACTTATAAAGTCCCTAAAAGAAGAGGGTGTTAAGCATATTTTTGGCATTCCCGGCGGTGCTGTAATCGAGGTTTATGACGCACTTTATGACGAAGGGGATATTGAGCATATCTTGATGCGTCATGAGCAGGCTGCTGCTCATGCTGCAGATGGATACGCTCGAGTTACAGGAGGTCCTGGAGTTTGTATGGCTACATCTGGCCCTGGGGCCCTTAATCTTACTACTGGGATGGCAAATGCTTTAATGGATAGTTCACCGGTGATTGCAATAACAGGTCAGGTTGCGAAACCCCTTCTTGGCACTGATGCTTTCCAAGAGGCAGATATGCTTAGTACAATGATACCTAATGCTAAACATAATTTCATGCTCAGAAATGTAGAGGAGATCCCTGAGAGAGTAAACTATGCATTTAAGATTGCAACTACTGAAAGGCCTGGGCCAGTTCAAATAGATTTTCCTAAAGATATTCAGAAAGATACAGCGGAAGTCGATATCCCTGTTAGAAAAGATTTTGAGAATCTTAAGAAACCGAAAAAAGAGCCGACTGATAGCGAGATAAAGGGAGCTTTAGAACTTTTGGCAGAAGCTGATAAGCCGCTTATTTTTGCGGGTGGGGGTGTGGTTCTCTCTAAAGCTTGGTCTGGGCTTCGTGATTTGGCAGAAAAACTTCACATTCCGGTAGTTACCTCTACGATGGCTAAAGGGGTAATCCCAGAGGACCACCCTCTCTCTCTAGGCATTTTGGGGATGCATGGTCGTATTACGGCAAATATTGCAGTTACCGAATGTGATGTACTTTTGGCTATCGGTGCGAGGTTCGATGACAGACAGACAGGTGATTTGAAGCATTTTGCACCAAAGGCCGATATAATTCATATAGATATAGATCCCGTTGAGATCGGAAAGAATGTCCGAGTTGAGCTTCCAATAGTCGCTGATGCTAAAACCGCATTGGGAAAAATGGCAGAATATCTTGAATCCAGTTCTATTAGTAGAAGCGAGGATCAGTGGAACGAGCGAATAAATAATCTAAAAAATAAGTTCAAACCGAAAATGGATTATGACGATGTGCCAATAAAACCGCAGAGGATTATGAAAGAAATTATGAATGTTTTGAATGATGATGCTATTGTTGCTACTGAGGTAGGTCAATGTCAAATGTGGGCAGCACACTTCCTAGATATTAAGAAACCACTTAAGTTCATTAATTCAGGGGGATTGGGTACTATGGGATTCGGTTTCCCCGCGGCTATTGGTGCAAAGGTTGGTCGTCCCGAATGTCAAGTTATAGATATTGCAGGTGATGGAAGCTTCTTAATGAACTCTCAGGAATTGGCTACAGCGGTTGAGGGTGATATTCCAGTGGTTGTAGCTGTTTTGAACAATAGTTATTTGGGTATGGTTAAGCAATGGCAGGACCTTTTTTATGACGAGAGGAGGTCGGCCACCCATCTTGGCAGCTCGCCAGACTTCGCTAAATTGGCGGAGGCATATGGTGCACGTGGGTTTAGAGTTACTAAACCTAGCGAAATTGGACCAAATCTTAAGGAAGCTTTTGAGTGTGGTAAACCAGCTGTTTTGGATATAGTGGTTGATCCAGATGAACATGTTCTCCCCATGGTCCCAGCGGGTGGAAAATTAGATAAGATGTTAACTTGAGGAGAAGATTAATGGCTACTCATATATTTTCAGTATTGTGTAAGAATGAACCGGGTGTGATGATGAGGATAACCCAGGCATTTACCCGAAGACAGGTAAACATGGATTCTATTACGGTAGGTATAGAGCCGACAGGAAATGCTAGAATAATAACATTGTTTGAAGCGGATGAGAGAATGGCAGATTTCTTACAGAAAGTTCTAGAGAGGTTAACTCAGGTCATCGAGGTTGAGGCATTGAGGGAGCAAACTAGTATAGTTCGAGAAATTGCACTTTTAAAGACGAAGCCACTTGAGGGAGAAGAAAAAGAGAAAACTCTTTATCGTATCGAGGAGATTGGCGGAAGAATTTTAGAGGTAAAGGGGGATGCGATAATAGCAGAGATTTATGGAGATCACGAAAGAATTGAGAACGTGATTCAGGATTTGGGTCCAGATGTTCTTAAAGAAGTAGCCCGTTCGGGTCAAGTTTATGTTTCGAAGAAGTTTGATTAGTTAAATATTTCAGCCATAGAGTTTAAGTAAATGAGTAACTAGATATGTGCGGAGGAAATCATATGGCTAAAATATACGATGACGAGGATGCAAGTCTTTCTAATTTGGAAGGTAAGACAATCGCTGTAATAGGTTACGGTAATCAGGGCCATGCCCAGGCATTGAACATGAGAGATTCCGGGTGCGAAGTTATTATCGGAGTTCGAAGAGGCGGAGATTCTTGGGAAAGAGCAAAGAAGGATGGTTTTGACGTATACGAAATATCGGAAGCTGCTAAGAAGGGCGACATTATTCATATTTTGATACCTGATGAAGTACAGGCTAAGGTTTACAACGAACAGATCGCCCCGGTAATGGGAGATGGTAAGACAATAGGAGTGAGCCATGCTTTTAACATTCACTTCAAGCAAATTGTCCCATCCCACGAAGCCGATGTTGTAATGATTGCACCAAAGGCTCCAGGTCTTTCTGTTAGAAAAACCTACAAGAAGGGTTCCGGTGTTCCTGGATTAGTCGCGGTAGCTCAGGATTATAGTGGAAACGCTATGGATACTGCTTTGGCCATGGCAAAAGCTGTTGGCCTTACAAGGATCGGAGTTATAGAAACTAGCTTTAAAGAGGAAGTTGAAACCGATTGGTTTGGAGAGCAGACCGTTCTTGTTGGTGGAGTTTCGGAACTCATCAAAGCTGGATTTGACACTCTAGTGGAAGAGGGTTATCAACCCGAGATAGCTTACTTCGAATGTCTCAATGAAATGAAGCTTATCGTTGATTTGATATATGAACAGGGGATCGAAGGTATGATGACTAGGGTAAGCAATACTGCAGAGTATGGCGGTAGAACTAGAGGACCTCGGGTCATAGATGCGAATGTACGAAAAGAGATGAAGAAAATACTCAAGGAAATTAAGGATGGAACATTTGCTAAAGAATGGAATACGGAAAACGATAGGGGTATACCCAACCTTAAAAAGATGAGAGAAGAAGCAAAGGATCAACTACTCACAAAAATTGGCGAAGAAATCCGCGAATGGGCCAACGTTACTGAACTTGGCGATTAGACTTGTATTTGTTTGTGTATAGGTTGTCGAGGCGATTTATTGAAGCATAGAAGTAGGGAGATAACGGAAGGTCTAGAATCGGCTCCTACTAGAGCCCTTTTGAAGGCCGATGGTCTGAGAGATGAAGATATAGATAAGCCTTTGGTGGCTATTGCCAATTCTTGGAATCAGATTGTTCCAGGTCATATTCATCTTAGAGAGTTAGGTGAAAAGGTTGCTGAAGGGATAAAATCAGCTGGTGCTACACCATTCCAGTTCCATACGATAGGAATGTGTGATGGAATTGGTATGGGTACTCATGGAATGAGATTTTCTTTGCCGTCGAGAGAGATTGTTGCAAATAGTTTAGAAATAATGTTGGAGGGACAGAGATTCGATGCAGTTGTTGCGTTAGCCTCATGTGATAAGATCGTTCCGGGTATGTTGATGGGTCTTGCCCGAGTGGATATTCCTGCTATTATGGTTACCGGTGGTCCAATGCTTCCTGGAGAGTGGAAAGGAAAAAAGTTGGATGTAATAAGCGTTTTCGAGGCTATTGGTGAGGTTAAATCGGGAAGGATATCTGAAGAGGAAGCAAAAGAGATTGAGAATTTAGCTTGTCCGGGTGCTGGTTCTTGCGCTGGCCTGTTTACGGCTAATACAATGGCTTGTTTGACCGAGACTATGGGGTTATCCTTGCCAGGTACAGCTACAGCTCATGCCGTACATGAGAAAAAATCGAGAATAGCTTTGGAAGCTGGTGAGCAAATTGTGAACGTTCTTGAAAAGAATATAAAACCAAGTGATATCCTTACTCCAGAAGCCTTTGACAATGCTATTATAGTTGATATGGCATTGGGCGGATCTACAAATACGGTTTTACATCTCCCGGCTATCGCCTCTGAACTCGATATCGAACTTGATCTTGATAGGTTTGATCGTATAGGCCGTAGGATTCCACAAATTGCAAGTCTTAGACCTGGAGGGGAGCACATGATGTTAGACTTGGAGAACGCGGGTGGTGTTCCGGCAGTTCTCAAAAGGTTAGAAGAAGATCTTAATCTCGATTGTATGACTGTGACCGGTCAAACTCTCGCGGAAAACTTGAAAGGAGTGGAAGTAAAGGATGATAGTGTAATCAGGCCCAAGTCTAAACCATTTAGAGAAACCGGTGGAATTGCTATTTTGAGAGGTAATCTTGCTCCGGATGGGGCAGTTGTGAAATACGGAGCTGTTAGTCCTAAGTTATGGAAACATACCGGACCTGCCAGAGTTTTTGAATCAGAAGAAGTTGCTGAAAAAGCTATTCTGAATGGAGAGATAAAAAAAGGGGATATTGTGGTAATTAGGTACGAGGGACCCAAGGGCGGTCCGGGAATGCGGGAGATGCTAGGTCCGACTTCAGCGATTGCAGGTATGGGTATGGTCGAGTCAGTAGCTTTGATAACTGATGGAAGATTCTCAGGTGGAACTAGAGGTTTAGCTGTGGGACACGTTTCTCCAGAAGCTGCAGTTGGTGGCCCTATAGCCGCGGTTAATGAGGGTGATGAAATAATGATTGATATAGAAGATAGAAAGATAGAGCTTTTGATTGACTCATCTGAGATCAAAAGAAGATTGAAAGATTGGACTCCACCTGAATCAAAGTTTAGCGGGGGATATTTAGATGTCTACTCTCGGATAGTGGGTTCAGCTGCAAAAGGTGCGATTCTAACTGGAGACGAGTAACGGGTAGTATAATTTCTAACCGTAACTGATTATTCTCTTTTTTCTTCCGTTTTTCGAAGGTTCATTAATTCCTCTATTTCATATTCTTTGAATTTGTCAGTTAGCTTATAATATCCATTTGTGATGAGGTATATTCCTACCCCTCCACCTATTAGCCCGGATAACGTGAAAAATACTTTCAGATTTTCGTAACTCATCTCGTTGGAATGTAGAGAAATCATTAGTGCTATTGGGATTAAGATTAGGATTATCCCTATTATCACCTGCGAAAAGGCATAGTCTTTTCTAAACAAAATTTTCACCTTCCTATTATTCTCAATCATGTCTAATAATTGTGGTAGGTGGAAAAATGGGAGATTTCTCCTTATTTTTCTAAATGCTTAAGCTTGACTATTTGATTAGATGCTAGCTTTTTTGTTCGATGAGGAATTTACCCGTGAAATTATGGATTATAGGTAGATTGGCGAAGGCTTAAAATATTGAGACTGTTATTGTAGATTGACCAAGGGATTCTTTATGAGTATGACGATAGCAGAAAAAATTTTGGCAGATAAGTCGGGTGAGGCGGAGGTAAAACCAGGAGATGTAGTCGAGGCTGAGATAGACCGAGCTATGGTAAACGATATCACGGCTCCTTTAACTGTTGACGCTTTGGAAGAATTAGGGCTAGAAAGTGTTTGGGATGCCGAGAAAATAACAATTGTGTTTGATCATCAGTTTCCACCTACAAAAATTGTTGCTGCTCAGGACCAGTATGATCTCAGAGAGTTTGCTAAGAGGATGAAGATAAATAATCTTTATGGAAGTGGAGAGGGAGTTTGCCATCAAATAATGATGGAGAGGGGTCATGTTTTGCCAAGTCAACTAGTGGTAGGAGCAGATTCACATACATGTACTTATGGGGCCTTAGGAGCCTTTGCTACAGGTATTGGTTCAACTGATATGGCTGCGGTTTTCGCAGAAGGGAAACTTTGGTTCAAAGTTCCAGAAACTATCAAAATAGAAGTTAAAGATCGGTTAAACGGAATGGTGATGCCAAAAGATTTGATTCTTAGAATGGTTGGGGATATAGGAGCCGATGGAGCTATTTATAAGGCAATCGAGATAACGGGGTCGGCTATTCATAATATTAGTGTTCCAGGCCGAATGTCGATGTGTAACATGGGTGTTGAGATGGGTGCTAAGACAGCTATCGTACCGCCAGATGGGAAAACAGAAAAATATTTGGGAAAAAGGACAAATGAAGATTATTCTCTGACCAAGTCAGATGAAGACGCAGATTATTCAGATGAGCTTTTCTATGATGCTAAAGAAATAGAACCGATGGTGGCTCGTCCTCATAGTGTTGATAATGTTGTTTCTGTAAGAGAACTTGATGAAACTGAGATTCAGCAGGCTTTTCTTGGTAGTTGTACTAATGGGCGACTCGAAGACTTAACTATTGCCGCAAGTATTCTTGAAGGAGAAAAGGTTGATTCTGATGTTAGAATGCTGGTCGCACCTGCTTCACAGGAGGTCTATAAACAGGCTCTTCAGGATGGAATTATCGATAAACTAGTGAATGCTGGTGCTACTATAGAGAATCCAGGATGTACAACTTGCTGGGGTGGTCATTTGGGAATTCTTGCTCCAGGAGAAGCTTGTGTTTCTTCCTCTAATCGTAATTTTAAGGGGAGAATGGGTAGTCCGGAAGCAAAAATATATTTAGCGTCGCCAGCTACTGTGGCAGCATCTGCTTTGACAGGTAAAATAGTAGACCCGAGGGATATATAATGACTAAAGTTTGGATTTTTGGTGATGATATTTCGACTGATTTGATAATACCTGGTAGATATTTGATTGATAGGGACCCCGAAAAGCTAGCCAAGCATACCATGGAGGGTGCTGACCCAGATTTTGCTGATAACGTCGAAAAAGGCGATGTTATAGTAGCTGGTAAAAACTTTGGTTGCGGTTCTAGTAGGGAGCATGCTCCTATTTCTTTGAAGGCGGCTGGCGTCTCAGGAATAATTGCTGAATCTTTTGCTAGGATATTCTATAGAAATGCGATTAATCAGGGGATTCCAGTTTTAGCATTGGAAAACACTTTGGACAAGTTCGATGAGGGAGATGAAGTAGAAGTGGATTGGAGCGAAGGTGTTATAAAAAATTTGACACGGGATAAAGAGTTCAAAACAGTTCCATTACCTGAATTATTGAGTGATATTGTGAATGCAGGCGGCCTTCTCGAACGCTTGAAAAAAGAGTAAGGCTTCAAAGCATCTTAAAACAAAAAGCTTATTATTAAGGGGAAAAGAGAAGTTTCTTATTAGTAGACCTAGACTAGAAAAATGGTTTTCGAGGAGACTTAAATGGTAAGGTCCAAACAAAAACTAGAAAGCGAGTCGAAATCTGGGTCAAATGAAAATATAAATAAATGTCCTTCTTGTGGCAGTACTACCGTTATAAGGGATTATCAAAGAGGGTCTGCTGTTTGTGGGAAATGCGGTCGTGTAATCGAAGATGATATAAAGGATAGAGGGCCAGAATGGAGAGCCTTCAGCCAAGAACAGAGAGAAGAACGTAGTCGTGGTGGAGCTCCAATGACTTATACCATCCACGATAAGGGTCTTTCCACTAAGATCGATTGGAGAAATAGAGATGGTAGGGGTAAGAGCCTCTCACCGAAACGCAGATCTCAAATGTATAGGCTTAGAAAATGGCAAAGAAGGTCCAGAGTCTCGAATGCTGATGAGAGAAACTTGGCGTATGCACTTTCTGAGTTAGACCGGATGTCTTCACACCTTGGTCTTCCAAGGAATGTTCGAGAAACAGCTTCTATGATCTATCGTGAGGCAGTCGATAAACATCTGATAAGAGGTCGTTCTATCGAGGGTGTTTCCTCAGCGGCTTTGTATGCAGGATGCAGGAAATGCCAGGTTCCCAGAACTCTAGAGGAAATTGCGGAAGCATCTAGGGTAGATAAAAGAGAGATAAGTAGAAGTTATCGTTTTATTTCTCGGGAATTAGATATTCATTTGGAGCCAACAAACCCCGTTTCTTACGTTTCTCGGTTCGGAAGCGAGTTAGGAATTTCTGGAGAGGCTCGAACAAAAGCTATCGAGATCATAAAAAAGGCGAAGGAAAAGAAGTTAACTTCTGGTAGAGGACCCACAGGGATGGCAGCAGCAGCGATATATGTAGCCAGTGTGATGTGTGGTGAGAGAAGAACTCAGCGTGATGCGGCAGAAGTTGCTAATGTTACGGAAGTTACGGTTAGAAACAGGTATAAGGAACTCGTAGAGGAACTCGATCTAGATTTTGATATCTAAATTAACTGAATTCTTAAACTTCTTTTTATTTTTTTGAAAGTTCCTTGAGTCGTGCATATTTTTAAGTTTGTATTTAAAAACTGAGTAGGAATTATAAAGTTTGAGCTTAATTATTGTGTGATTAGATATCGCGAAGGGTGTTATTATTGGTAAAGAAAATAGCTGTTATACCGGGTGACGGAACGGGACCAGAGGTTATTAAAGAGGGTAAAAAGGTTCTAAAGGCCATCGAAGATTCTGTTAAAGGGCTTAGCATAGATTTTGAGGAATTTTCTTACGGTTCCGATAGATATCTTGAAACAGGTGAGTTGATACCCAAAGATGATTTCAAGAAATTGGAAAAAATGGATGCTATTTATCTTGGGGCCTTGGGAGACCCGAGGGTTCCACCTGGAGTGTTGGAACAGGGTATTTTACTTAATTTAAGGTTTTATTTTGATCAATATATCAATTTAAGGCCCATAAAACTCTATCCGAATGTTCCGTGTCCCCTAGTGGGCAAGGGCCCGAAAGATGTCGATTTTTACGTTGTCAGAGAAAATACTGAGGACTTTTACGTGGCAATGGGTGGAAGAGCAGAGGGGAAGACAAAAGAGCATTTAGAAGTCTCTCGGTCTGTTTTTGAGGCTAAATTTGATTTGGATATAGAAACAGAGAGGGATGAAATCGCTTATCAGATCGGAGTTATCAGTAGAAAGGGTGCCGAAAGAGCTATTAGATTTGCGTTCGATTTGGCGAAAGAAAAAGATAGAAATAGATTAACTTCTGTGGATAAAGCAAATGTACTGTCCCATTCTTATGGCCTCTGGAGGGAAGTCTTTGAGGAGGTTTCCAAGGATTATCCTAATATAGAAACGGAATTCTCTTTTGTGGATGCTATTACCATGTGGTTTATCAAAAAACCCGAATGGTACGATGTAGTTGTTTCCCCGAATATGTTTGGTGATATTATTACAGACCAGGGTGCAATGATTCAGGGGGGTCTTGGGTTGGCCCCAGGTGGTAATATAAACCCTAATGGCTTGAGTATGTTCGAACCGATACATGGTTCCGCACCTAAGCACGCAGGAAAAGGTAAAGCGAATCCATTAGCTACTATTTTAGCAGGGCAGATGATGTTGGAGCATCTGGGAGAAAGTGAAGCTGCTAAGAGGGTAGAAGAAGCAGTTATAGAAGTTTTACAGGAAGGTAAAATTAGAACCTATGATCTTGGTGGGGATTCTACTACTTCTGAAGTGGGGGATGCTGTAGCGGAGAAGATCAGAGAAGGCTAGATTGCTCCCTTTTGTCTCTTCTGATTTTTTGTAACTTTTAATTTGCAAGGTAGAGAGTTTACCAAGAGGATAAAATGTGGGATTTGCTTGGGTTGTTAGTATCCTTTTCTTTGATAATAGTTTTGATCAGAAGAGGTAGACGCTTTGGTGTCGCTATGCTTGTTGCCTCAGGCGTATTGATGATTTTTTCTCAGAATAATCTGACTGTTTTGCAAACATTCTACGTTTTCAAAGACGCTGTAATTTCGGTTGACACTATTTCTTTGACTGTGGGTGTGGCTTTGATCGGTATTTTGGCAAATTCTATGAAACATAGAGGCCAAATAGAGTCAATAATATCTAATTTAAGACATAGAACCAGGGAGGAAGGGGTTTTAGCTGCCATACCTGCCGTTTTTGGATTATTGCCCGTCCCTGGTGGGGCTTTAATGTCTGCCCCGATGATAGATGGTGAGGGTAAGAGACTTGGTGTTTCTAAATCTGGACGAGTATTTCTAAATCTCTGGTTTAGACATATTGGTTTTTTGATATTTCCTCTCGCACCACCACTTCTATTAATCGCTCATAAATCGTCGGTAGCACTTCATAGTCTAATATTGTTTCAGGTGCCAATTTTCTTAGGGGCTCTTATTGTAGGGGTCATAATTCTCTTTAGAGAGACTAAAGTCGAAACCGACTCTGAAGTGGCGGATTTTTTAGAAAAAGGAAAGTTTTCTTTATTTAATAGCTTGGCTCCGATATCTACTTCGATACTTCTCTTTTTCTTGTTTTCTTATTTTACTCCTCTTTCTTTTTATTCTTCCCTCGTTGTTTCAATTCCTGTTGGAATTTTAGTTTCCCTTTTGATAGGGGTATCTGAGGGAATTAGTGCCTCAAATATTATTAAAGAAGGATTTTCTTTTGATCTTTCTCTGGCAGTTTTTGGAATTTTGATCTTTTACAAGATAGTTCAGTCTTCTGGGCTTTCTATTACTTTATCTGATCTATTTTTAGGATCATTTCTTCCGGTTCCGGCTTTAATAGTTATTATATCCTTCTTGCTTGGTTTTAGTATGGGACATAATCTTGGGGCTGTAGGGGTTTCTTATTCTATTTTAGCATCTTCTGTAAGCGGAAGTCTACCTTTTGTTTCTTTGATTTACGTATCCTCTTTTTTAGGATACTTAATCTCCCCGATACATCTTTGTGTAGCGGTGAACTACGAATATTTCAATCCAGATATGGCCAAACTCTATAAGCTATATTTACCCTCCGCCATGACAGTACTGGCTTTGGCGGTAATTTGGATACTAATTTTCTCTTAGTTGGACGTTTAAATGTTCGAAAATTGAAGAAACTGCTATTTATTCTTCTCTTTAATTTTACGAGTAATAAAGTACCTATTGATTCCATTTATCATTGCTTCGACGCTTGCTAATACGACATCGTCGCGTACACCTTTTGCTATGTAGAGGTTATTATTCTCATCTTCTAATTTTACTGTTACATCTGCTAGGGCATCGCTACCTCCCGTTATCGCATCGAGATGGTACTCTTTTAGCCTCAGCTCGGCTATTTCGTTCATTACGTTTCTCAGAGCTTTTATCGCTGCGTCTACTGGTCCTGCTCCTGTTGCGGATCCTATACGTTCGTCACCTTCTAAAGAGAGTTTTATTGAGGAAGTCGGGGTTATGGTGTTTCCAGTTAGCACTGTGGCTTCCTTTAGCAATACGGCTTTTTCTTCTTCTGGGAGTGTTCCGATAATACTCTCTGCGATTGCTCTGAGGTCTGCATCAGTTACTATTTTTCCCTTATCACCGAGTTCCTTAAGTCGGGTAGTTATCTTGTCTATTTGTTCTTCTGTTGCTTCAATTTCCATCTGATCTAATTGTTTTTCTACTGATTTCTTACCCGTGTGTTTTCCAAGTGTTAATCTACGATGGTGACCTACGAGCTCTGGAGAGAGAGCTTCATAAGTTCCAGGTGATTTTAAAACTCCATCCACATGAATTCCCGCTTCGTGAGCAAACGCATTATCTCCGACTATTGCTTTATTTGGTGGTACATGTATTCCGGTTATTCTTTCTATAAGATTGGATGATTTCACCAGTGACTGAGTTTTGATTTTGGGTTTAATGTTGTAAAGAGAACGAAGTGTCATGACTATTTCTTCTAGAGACGCATTTCCCGCTCTCTCCCCAAGACCGTTTATAGTAGCGTGAATTTGCTCGGCCCCCCCTTCTACTGCAGCGATTGAGTTAGAAACTGCAAGACCAAAGTCGTTATGGCAGTGAACACTGATTGGGATATTTACTACCTTTTTTATTTCTTCTATCAGATTTCGCATTGCGGCAGGAGTTGCAACTCCAACGGTGTCTGGTACGTTTATTCTGTCTGCTCCAGCCTCTTCTACGGCTTTATATATTTTTTTCAAAAATCTGAGTTCTGTTCTGGTGGCGTCTTCCGCTGAAAACTCGGCTATTAGGCCGTTATCTTTAATTTTCCCAACGTATCTCACAGCTTTTTCTAAGGCTTCTTCTTTCGTTAATCCTAATTTTTTCTCGAGGTGAATATCAGAAGTGGCGATAAAGCAATGTATTGAGTCCACATTGCAATCAATTGCAGTTTCTATATCGTCATTCGAGGATCTAGCTAAAGCGCATATTTCTGCATTTAGTCCACTATTTGCGATTTCCTTTACAGATATCTTTTCCCCTTCCGAAACTATGGGAAATCCGGCTTCTATAACGTCTACCCTGAGTTCATCGAGTTGCTTGGCAATTCTCATTTTCTGATCTGGAGTGAATGATACTCCGGGAGTTTGCTCGCCATCTCTTAAGGTAGTGTCGAATATAGTAATTCTCTTCGGCAATTTGAGACTTTTTTTATAAGTCTTTGTAAATTCGCTGATGTAGTCTTTTTTATTCATTTTAAATACCAAAACTAATTACTTGTAGGGATAATAAATATCTAGGCAATTGCGATAATGTAGAGGGTCCTATGTCAAAGAAAGTAATTAAAGTTATGGATACTACGCTCCGAGACGGTGAACAGACTCCAGGCGTAGCTCTTTCACCAGATGAGAAATTGAACATCGCCAAGAATCTGGATGAATTAGGAGTTGATATAATTGAAGCTGGTTCAGCAATAACTTCTACTGGAGAGCGAGAAGGGATAAAGAAGATAGTGAAAGAAGATTTAGATGCGGAGATTCTCAGTTTCTCGAGGGGGGTAAAATCGGATATAGATTACGCTCTTGGTTGTGAAGTCGATGGAGTCCACCTTGTAATCCCTTCCTCAGATTTACATATAGAGAAGAAGCTTAGGAAAACTCGGGAGGAGGTTAAAGAAATGGCGGTAGAGACATCGAGGTATGCTTTAGATCATGGATTGATTGTTGAATTATCTGCAGAGGATGCGACTAGGGCAGATCGGGAATTCCTTAAGGAACTTTTTCAAGCGGGACTAGATGAAGGTGCTCATAGGATCTGCGCTTGTGATACGGTGAGTATGATGATGCCGGAGCAGATATATGATCTCTTTTCGTTCTTATCAGAAACTTTTAAGGTCCCAATTGCTACTCATTGCCATGATGATTTTGGTGTGGCTGTTGCAAATACGATAGCCGCTGTTAGAGCTGGTGCTACTGAAGTACATACTACTGTGAATGGTCTTGGGGAGAGAGCGGGAAATGCAGCGCTTGAGGAGGTTGTTTTAGGCTTAAATCGTTTTTACGATTATGAAACAAGAGTCAAAATGGGGGGGTTATATGATATTTCCCGTCTTGTGGAGAGATATACAGGTGTGCCTATTTCGCCTACAAAAGCAGTGATTGGTGACAATGCTTTTGCTCACGAAGCTGGGATTCACACACATGGTGTTTTGTCGGAATCATCTACTTATGAACCTGTTTCTCCTGAGATGGTAGGGCAACGACGGCGACTGATTTTTGGGAAGCATACAGGAAAACATGCTATTGAGAGTGAATTGAAAAGTAAAGGTTTGAATGCTACGGACGAACAGGTAGAGGAAATTTTTCAGAGGATTAAGAGCCTTGGAGATAGAGGCAAGTTGGTCACTCATGTGGAGTGGAGTGCTATAGTTGATGAGGTAATGGGGAGGAGTTTAGAGGACTTGGTTCAACTTCAGGGTTTGACGGTAACAAGCGGTGATAATGTTACCCCAATGGCTTCCGTCAAAGTTAAATTTAAGGATAAAGAGTTTATAGAAGCAGGCGTCGGTGTAGGACCAGTCGATGCTACTATAAATGCAGTTCGGAAAGTTGTGGAAGGAGTTTCAAATATAAAATTACAGGAATATCAGGTTGAAGCCATCTCTGGTGGTACCGATGCGTTAGTAGATGTGGTTGTTAAACTAACGGATGGAAAGAAGATAATAGATTCTCGAGGTACGGATGAGGATATAATTAAGGCAAGTGTAAAGGCAATGCTTAATGGTGTTAACCGCTTATTATGGGATAAGAAGCTTGGAGAGAAAGGTGATTAATTGGCTAAAGATGAAGAACCATCATTAGAGGAGCGAATAGGGAGTCTACGTCGCCCAAGAAAAAACGAAGTTTTTGGTGTTGTAGAAGAGGCGATGGGTTCAGGCCATATGAAAGTCAGGTGTAAGGATGGACACACTCGAGTTTGTCGAATACCTGGGAGACTTCGGAAGAGAGTTTGGATTAGAGAAGGCGATGTTGTGATAGTTGAGCCATGGCAAGTCCAGAGTGATGAGAAAGGAGACATCGTTTATAGATATACCCAGACCCAATTGGGTTGGCTGAAGAAGGCTGGCATTTGGAAAGGCGATTAGCTCTTTTTACTTTTATATATGAAATAAGATAGATTTCCAACCGGAAATTACATTGGGCAATGTCATTGTATACATCTAAAAAGGAATATTTTGGGATAATCATGAGAGTAGAGAGAATTCGTATACCTAAGGAGAGGATTGCTGTCGCGATTGGTTCTGAAGGGGAGGTTAGAGAGAGGATAGAAAAAGAGACTAAGGTAAAGATAGACTACGACAGCGAGGGTGGAGTAGTTACTATTAAGGGAAGTGACGAAAATCCATTAAGTGCATTAACTGCTCGTGATGTTATAAAGGCAATAGGGCGTGGATTTAGTCCAAAAAAAGCATTTAGGCTTTTTGATGAGCGAATGTATCTGGATGTAATTGATATAACTGATTATACCGGTGATTCCGACAAAGCAAAAGAGAGAATGAAAGGGAGGCTTATTGGAAGAAATGGTAAGACCAGAAAAATAATTGAGGAGTACACAGGTGCTTCGGTTTCTATTTACGGTAAAACTGTTGCTTTCATAGATTCCCCTGAGAGGATACAGATTGTCAGGGAAGCAGTGCTTATGCTTTTGGACGGAGCCCCGCATTCAGCAGTTTATAATTTCCTTGCTGAGAAAAAGAGAGAATCCGAAAAGCCCTTGGATCTTTGGAAGTAGAATACTTTCACTTCACACCCCTCAATTCTATTAATAAGGAATGAGGGAAAAATGAAGGTGGACTATAGATTGCCGGAGTGAAGAGCATAAAAGTTAGATAATTTCAATTAGATGAGGTGTGGTAATGGTATTAGCTAAAGACATTTTCAAAGAATTTAGGGAGCACAGTGTTAGTGAATTCTTTAGAAAGAATGCTGCTATGCTGGGTTATACTGGAAAAATCCGTTCGTTAACTACTGTTGTTCATGAAGGAGTTACTAATGCTATAGATGCTGCAGAAGATGCTGGTACTTTACCTTCTGTTTTCGTTGCGATAAAATCGATGAATGAAGATTCTGAGCACTACAAGGTAGTTATAGAAGACAATGCTTCGGGTATTCCGGATGAATATATCCCTCGAGTCTTTGGAAGGATGTTAGCTGGTACCAAGTTGCATAGGAACGTACAGAACAGGGGACAACAGGGAATTGGTATTTCGGGTGGTGTTATGTTCGCGCAGGCTACTAGTGGTCAACCTGCCAAAGTGATTACTTCGACTGGGAATGGAGATAGCATTTCTTACAACGAAGTCATGATCGATGTCAACAAGAACGAAGGAAAGATCATGGATCATAAGAAATTGGACGGAGATTGGAGAGGAACTAGAATAGAGTTCGAAGTTAAGGATGTGATTTATCAGAGGTCTCGTTATGGACCTTATAATTATCTTAGGATGACTGCTATAGCTAATCCACATGTTCAGATTACTTTTGAAGAACCAGATGGAGCACTCACGGTATTTGAAAGGGCTATAGAGGATATACCAGAAGAGCCTAAGCCTATACCTCCCCATCCGGCGGGAATGCGGGCAGACGGTCTCTTGGACCTGGCCAAAAGTACTAATAGTCAGAGTGTCGGGACGTTTCTTGTAAATGACTTGTCTCGGTTTTCCCGAAATAAACTCGAGGAACTTGAGGAGCTGATTGATGTCGACTTAGACATGAGTCCCTCTAGCCTTAGCTGGAGTGAAGCTGAAAAGATTGTGTCCGCTTTCAGAAAGCTGAAGTTTATATCCCCGCCTACAAAGGGCCTTAGGCCTATCGGTGAGGAAAATATAGAAAGGGGACTTCTTCAGATTCTAGATCCTGATTTTGCCTGTGCTGTTACGCGATCGCCAGAGGTCTATCGTGGTGGTATTCCGTTTATTGTGGAAACTGGACTTGCCTATGGAGGTAATGCGGGAGACAGCTCGGGGTCCGGCGATAAGGGTCTTGAAGTTATTAGGTTTGCTAATCGAGCTCCTCTTATATTTAACCAAGGTGGTTGTGCTTTAACTTCCGCAGCTAAGGATATAGACTGGAGAAGGTATGAAGTGGATACAGAAAGTACTCCCGTGACTCTCTTCATCAACATTGTTTCTACTCACGTTCCATATACTTCGGCCGGTAAGCAGTCTGTGGCTGAAGAAACGGAGGTTTATGAAGAGGTTAGACAAGCGATAATGCAGGCGGCTAGAAAACTCAAGAGCTTCCTTAGACAGAGGAAGAAGAAAAGAGAACGTTTGAAAAGAGCAAACTTATTTGAAAAGTATCTTCCAATTATATCTCAAAAGGCGGCCGATTTGATTGGGGAAGAAAATCCCCCTGAGATCGGATCTCTTGTTAAAGAAATAACAGGTGTACAAAATGCCGAACAAGAATGAGAATCCAAGAAAAGAGGCTTTGGAGGAACTCCAGAGATTTGGTTCGGATATACTGGAAAACATTAGGAATATGGAGCCTCCTAGAATGAAGATTCCTTCTAGGAGCACCTCTAATATTGTTTTTGATGAAGAAGAGAGGTATTACACACTTGCAGGAAAGAAAAGTACGAGGACCGCGGCTAACATGAGGCAAGTCAAAAAGTTCGCTCAAACTATGTGTGCCGCAGATTTCTGCAAGGATCTTATCAATGCCGATAAAACCGCCACCCTCAGGGAGATGTATTATACTTCGGAGGGTTGGCCTACTGGAGGTTTTAGTTCACAGGATAGATCGGATAGGGTGGTCGAGGATATCGAGTCCGCTTTTGGACTTAAAAGGGAGGATTTAGGGCTACTTCCAGAAGAAGATGGAGCTTCTATTTTTGGTGAGTTGTTGGTTAAGGAAGGTAACATCCAAGTTAAGGCAACTGAAGCTGGTAGAGCTGGCTACACCATTCCACCGACTATGAGTGACGTTGAGTTCCTGGAATGTGGTGCAGAGCGTGTACTTGCGGTGGAAACTATGGGAATGTATCATCGTTTGGTTCAGGAGAAGGCTTGGGAAACTTATAACTCTCTAATTGTGGCTCTCAAGGGTCAACCGGCCCGGGCAACTAGAAGATTTTTGAGGAGAGCCAACGAAGAACTTGGTTTACCTGTTTACCTGTTTACTGACGGTGATCCATTTGGTTTTCATATAGCAATGGTAGTTATATCGGGAAGTGCAAAGCTCGCTTACATAAATCATGACTTAGCAGTTCCAGATGCACAATTTTTAGGTGTAACAGCTTCGGATATAGAAGATTACGATCTTCCCACCGATAAATTGCGAGAAACCGATGTCAAGAGACTTAAACAGCTTCTTGACGATCCCCGATACAAAAGTGACTTTTGGCAGAAGGAAATAAATAAAATGCTTAAGTTGGGCAAGAAGGCCGAACAACAGGCTTTTTCAAAGTATGGTCTTGAGTATGTCGTGGAAGAATATTTGCCTAAGAAAATCGGGTTGTGATTAGATTTTTTCTGCTCGTTTTTCCGCTTTAGAGTGTGATACTAAATTTTTCCATTATTTAAGGTCTTGTTGATAGTTAAACGCTAGAAGTTCAATATCTATTATTGTGGAGTGGATTTAATTTTTATAAATCGGAACTATTCGGGAACTTAAATGTTCTATAGATTGAAGAAGGGAAATATTATGCATCTAGAATTTCTGGGAGGAACTCAAGAAGTTGGTAGGTCCTGCACAAAAATACGGTCTGATGATTTCACAATTCTTCTTGACTGTGGATTTAAGCATGGAGAAAAAGTTTCTTATCCAGAATTTGACGAGGCCGATCTTATTGATGGTGTGGTATTAACTCATGCTCATCTTGATCATAGCGGAGCTCTTCCTATTTTGGCTAGTAAGGAACTGTTGACGAAAAACGCAAAAATTTTTTGTGCACCTCCGACCGCCGCCCTTTTACACATTCTCTTATGGGATTCCTATAAGCTACAGCGAACTGCATGGGAATCTAGAAATGAGAGACACCTCTATGAACATAGCGATGTAAATGAGATACTCAATCGTCTGTATACTGTTCCTTTTCAAAGCTTTACACCCGTTGAGGGTATAGAAGCGGAGTTTGGGTACTCTGGTCATATCCTGGGAAGT
Organism: Hadarchaeota archaeon (SeqCode); assembly: GCA_964384105.1. Taxonomy (GTDB): domain Archaea; phylum Hadarchaeota; class Hadarchaeia; order Hadarchaeales; family JAGGTB01; genus CAYLJV01. The sequence continues at coordinate 317,860 of CAYLJV010000001.1, forward strand.
GCATGGGTAAGGATAAAAGCGGGTGGTAGATCTTTTCTTTTCACAGGGGATTTGGCTGAGGGCAGATCACTTCATTTAAGGAGAGCCTCTTTTCCTAGACCCTCCGATATCTTAGTAACTGAGTCTACTTACGGTTCTACAAAACAGCATCCGAGTTTCTCTAATGTTTGCAAGAATGTGGCCGAACTCTTGAAATATGATGGACCTATACTTATTCCAGTTTTTTCGATTGGGAGAAGTATTGAAATTTTACAGCTTTTACGCCGTTATGATATTGATGGGGATCAGGTATGGTATGATGGTATGATTTCAGACGTTCTTCCTATTTACAGAGGATATGCTTCTGATTCATATATGAAATCGTCTTTAACTAATCAAATTAAACATTCAGGTCTACCCAAACCCTTTCTTCCAGATGGAGCTAGAACCCCTCGTAGTATGTTTGAGAGAAGTAGGATAATCAGAGATGAGGAGAATCCTATAGTTGTGACCCCATCTGGAATGTTGACAGGAGGATGGTCGCCGTTTTATTTAGAGCAGATGGTAGAGTATAGGAGTCAGGCAAGAGTAATTCTTGTAGGTTTTCAAGCTGAGGGAACTTTGGGCAGAAAATTGATTGATGCCAAGGAGAGGGGAGAGAGTTCTGTTGCTGTAGACATTAAGACTTTCTCTTATCCTGTTGAAAATTCATCTTCCGATTTAGAAGAATTTGGTTTTATTAATAAGAGGGTTGAGATTCCTTTAGAATGGATAGAATATAAAAGAGGTTTTAGTGCTCATTCATCGGCTTCTCACTTGTTGGAGTTTTCTAGGAGAGTATCCCCAAGGAGAATATTTGTGGTTCATGGAGATTCAAGTAATTCGAAAGCTCTTGTGAATTTTTTCGCTGATGATAGTTCATTAAAATATGCTAAATCGGAGATTCCAAAGATTGGTGATCAATTTGAGGTGAATGAGAGTATACCTGCCTCTTTTAGAGAAAGATTGGAAAAACTTGAGAAGAAAGTATCGAATTTAGAAAAAAGACTTGATTAAATCTCTTATTTAGCCCGTTCCGCTAATTCGAAACTCGAATAAAACGTATTGGAATTTATTTTTCGTATAATTTGGAATATCCTAATCTTCATATTTCATTAGAAACAAATAATCTTCGAGCACAATGAGATTTGAAGATAGCGATTTGATTATAATCTCTAATGCTGAACCATACGTTCATAATCGGGAGGGAGACGAAATAGTCTGTGAGAACTTAGCGGGAGGACTTACTTCGGCATTAGATTCTTTGATTCAGAAAACGGGTGGGGTTTGGATTGCATGGGGCAGAGGCGATGCAGATTTTGAGGTTGTTGATTCCAATGGAAAAATTAGAATGCCAGAAGGTGAGGAAAGTTTTGAGCTTAAGAGAATTGACCTTTCTGAGAAAGAGATAGAAAATTTTTACCTAGGATTTTCAAACGAAGTTCTTTGGCCAATTTGCCACTCCTTCCCCGAGAAGGCGGCTTTAGAAGATTACTATTCTTCAGAGGAGATGTGGGAGACTTATAAGAAGGTTAATCAGAGATATGCGGACGCTGCGATAGAAGAGATTGAAGGAGGAGAATTCATTTGGGTTCACGACTATCACCTCACTCTTGTTCCCGGAATGATTAAGAAGGAATGCCCCAACTCAAATATTGCCTTTTTCTGGCATATTCCTTGGCCCCCATGGGAAATGTTTGGTAATATTCCATGGAGAACCGACATTATGGATGGAATGCTTAATAGCGATTTTATTGGATTTCATACAGTTAGTCTAAAAGAGAATTTTTTGTATTGCGCCAAACGTATTGGTAGAGATGTAAATGAGGAAAATTCTACGGTTAGTGATGGGGATAATACAGCTAAAGTGGATTTCATTCCTCTCGGTGTCGATTTCGATAAGTTCGATTCGTTAGCTTCGAGTGAAAGTAATAAGAAGAAAGCTAGGGAATTAAGGGAGAACATTTCCTCTAGGAATATAATTTTGGGGGTCGACAGACTTGATTATACTAAAGGTATACCTCAGCGCTTGAGAGCTTTTGAACTTTTTTTGGAACAAAATCCGGAGTTTCTAGGGGAAGTAACGCTGGTTCAGAGGATACCTCCTAGTAGGATTAGTGCGGACGAGTATCAGTCTATACTTCGGAGAATAAATAGGGTAATTGGGGAGATAAATGGGAAATTTGAGGAGGCTAAATGGACGCCCATAAAGTCCTTTCATCGTTTCCTTCCTGATCAAGAGGACCTGATCCCGTATTACTTGGCAGCAGATGTTGCACTGGTGACACCGTTAGTGGATGGTATGAACTTGGTTTCTAAGGAGTGGATTGCTACTGCAGATGATGGTGTTTTGATATTATCTGAATTCGCTGGTGCTGCAGAGGAGTTGACCGAGGCGCTTAGTGTGAACCCCCATAATACACGACAGGTAGCTCAAAGCATCAAGGAGGCCTTGACTATGCCAAAAGAAGAAAGAAAAGAAAGATTAAAGAGATTGAAGGAGCGAGTGAAGGAGAGAGATTTAGAGTGGTGGCGCGAAGAATTCGTTAAAAGATGGTTAAAGGTTTATGAGAATGATTCTGAGGTTTAATTTTTATGGGGATCTTTAACCAGATTGCAAAAAATCTTGTTTCTAACTAATTTTTCAAATCAGCTTTAATTAACTAGTAGCGAGATATTGGTAGTTTGAATGATGTCAAATGCTTTTATATCTAGCAGTTTGGGATTTTCTCATCCCATAGTCCTAAACGGCTTGTCATTGAATTTTCAGGGAATAATAGAGGTTTTCCCTTTCATTTTTCTGGCGTTAGGAATTCTTTATAGTTTCTTTGGAAAAGAAATCTTCGATATCCTTAATTTTACTATTGGTGGTGCTATCTCTGCTGGATTCGTGTATTTTAATGGCCTTGCTATTGGCCCGGGTATGTATTTTCTTCTGATTCTAACTTTCCTAATTTCTGGAGCAGTAGCCTATTTTGCCCCCTACTTACTTGTGTCAGTCATTGGGTTTGTTTTTGGTGCTGGGCTTTTGTTTTCTTATTCTGGGTTCTTAGCAGTTATCTTTGGTATAATAATCGCTGCCGCTGCTATTTTTCTTCTAAGGTTTTTGCTACCTGTGGTAACGGCGCTAGTTGGAGGTCTTTTGGGTGGAATTGCAGCTTTTGTTCTGTTTGGTTTCCCAGAAGCGTTCTTTATAACTACTTTCTGCTTATCCATTGGTGGAACGATATTTCAGTTACTAAGAGCTGATTCTACCTTCAAACCGAGTTCGGAAAAGTAATTTTTAATGCAATATTAGTAGAAATAAAAAACCATATTTAACATCATTTAGTGTTCTTGAAGTTCGTTTTCTTGCTATCTGCAACATAGTGTTCCAGAGTTCCTACGCCTTCGATTTCAATTTCGACTGTGTCACCATCTTTTAGAGGTCCTACTCCCGAAGGGGTACCCATGGCAATTACGTCGTCAGGTTCTAGTGTCATAAACTTAGTTATTTCTTCTATAACTTCTTCTACTGAGAATATTAGTTCATCACCAGAGGAATTTTGTTTCAATTTTCCGTTAAGTCTAAGCTTTACGGTTGGATTTTTGGGAACAAGGTCTGGTGTGGCAACAACTGGTCCCATGGGGGCTGCGTTATCAAATGACTTTCCTCTTACCCAGTTCCTTTCAGCACTTTGATCGTCACGATTTGAGATATCGTTTATACAGGTAAAACCTTTTATTACTTCCATTGCTTTTTCTTTTTTGACATTTTTGCATTGTTTACCTATTACAACACCAATTTCGGCTTCATAGTCGATTCTCCCAATACCCGTTTCGATTTCTCCCATGTTTTCGAGGTCTTTTTTTCCTATTCCGGGAGTGGGCAGAAATATCGTGTCCTTATGTCCTGCTATGGTATTAGGTGTCTTGAGGAAAAGCTGGGGTCTGGTAGGCAAGTCATCTGGAAAATTATGGCCACTTTCTTTGAAATGCTCTAGATAGTTTATTCCAACACAAATTATCTTTGTGGGTTTTGCTGGTGGTAGAATATCAACCTCGGTGGGAGAGTACTTATTTTCAAAAAATTTGATATAATTATTCTCCCATATTCCCGTCCTTTCATAACCCGTAGGATCCTTGAATTTTACGTATCTCATGCTGGTATCTTTTAAGTGTTCTCGATTTTATTTCTTTTGAAGAGGGTTTAGCTCACTTTTGAGAAATTATTTTTGGTAGAAAAGCTTACTGAGTACTGGAATCTGTTGGAAACAGGAATGAATTATATGGATTGGCAGATAGTGGGATTGATAATACAAATAGTTGCTCTTGCTGCAGCTCTTTTGTGGATTACCCGTGATGCTAGGAAGAAAAATATTAGTGGGAAAATATATTTTTTCTGGGTTTTGATTCCAGTCCCCGCTCTATTTTTGTTGGGGATAATCGGAATTTTGATTACGGTAGTGGCTTACTATTTTTGGACCGAATATTTTTGGAAAGAAGGTTCTAACAAAGATTAAATTGAACCAGATCTTTTGTTAATGAGTTATAAAGGCTGATAAATATATTGAATTAAGTGCCAATATGAAAGTTCTTTTTATAGATGATGAACCAGCTCTTTTGGAACAAGCAAAGATTTTTTTGGAAAGATGCGATAGCAGATTAGACGTTAAGACTGTTTCTTCTGCGGAACAAGGTCTAGAGTTGTTGGAAAAAGAGAAATACGATGCCATAGTTTCTGATTATCTATTGAATGAGATGGATGGGGTGGAGCTTTTGAAAAAATTGAGGGGAGAAGGTAATGATATCGTGTTCATAATTTATACTGGTAAGGGTCGTCAGGAAGTTGAGAAGGAGTCCCTTAGTTTAGGAGCTGATCTCTATCTACAAAAAGGAGGGAATCCGAGAGAGCATTACGAGAATCTTGCTCAGACTATCATAAGTCAAGTTGAAAATAAGAGGGCCGCTGGAAGTTGAAGACGGTAAATTATATGATTTTGTAGTTTTGAAAATCATACAGAAATTTTTTAATGTGATAACCGGAACGAATTCAAATAAAATTAGGTCGTATTGTTTCTATAAGGATCAGCTATAGTGGATGGTGGATTTACTTGGATAGAAAAAGAGTTCTTGAAATACTGAAAAGCTTTTACAGAGATTTGCCTCATTTTCCAGATGGGAGAATAGACTATTCTAATTCAAATGAAGCCCCTACGGTCGTAGCTTTTCTGAAATACAAAAGCGAAGTCCTCTTGCTAAAAAGAAGCAATAAAGTTAGAACTCATGAAGGTAGATGGAGTGTAGTAGCTGGATATTTAGATGAGCTAAAACCTGTTTCGGAGAAGGTCATAGAGGAGATAAAGGAGGAAACAGGTATTGGTAAAGATAAGATTTTATCTGTGAAGCAAGGAGAAGTCAGGAAATTTTATGATGATGAGAAAACGTGGATTTCTCATCCTTTTTTAATCGAGTTGAAAGAGAAGCCGAAAGTAGAATTGGATTGGGAGCACACTGATTTTGAATGGGTAGAGTTAGATGATGCTAAAAGGCATCTTTCGAAACCATTTTCTGACGGTTTAGAGAGAATTTTATCTATAGTAAGTGATTAGATCTGATAGTTTTAGTTAAGGAACTATTAAGTAAACTGAGAATATAATCAGCGTAGTAATTATGGATGGTGGATAGATGGAATTAGATCTCACAGATTCGGTCGAAGAAAAAATCGATAAATTATCTAAAAGATGGGATATTGATAAGGACGTTCTTACGAGAGAATTTACTCGAATATATAATAGGAAATCTGTTCAGGAGAGTGAATTTCTAAAAGATGACGAAGAGAAACAGAATTATGCAGTGGAACGTCTTTTTGTCGAGTTCGGTCCCAATAGTTCTAGTTCTACCTCTAAAAGGAAGGTAAGAAAGGGTAGCTTTGACCTCAACCTCTATAGAAGTGATGGAACCAATCTTGAACCTTTGAATTATTCTACAGGAAAAAATCAAGTTGAAGTTATAGATGAAATACTAGAAGCCTTCGAAAGCTCCGATGAAGTTTTCCTTAAAGGAGTTGTTGGGTCTGGCAAATCTGTTTTGGGCATAAGGACCGCGATGGAATTTGGAGGCGGGATAGTTTCAGTGCCAACGAATGTTCTTTCACATCAGTATCACGATGATTATGAAGGGAGTAAGTACTTCCTCAAAGATGACGGAGAAAAACTCGACATAAGCGTTTTGAAAGGAAGAGATAACTTTCTCTGTCCCTTTCTTGAAGATAAGTACCCCGGTGGCGATTACAACACTTGCCAAAATCAGTCCTTGCCTTGTACAAGACCACTCGCAGAAGATGAGTCACGAATGGAAGCTTTGTCGGATTGTCCTTACTGGGGATTCATCTTCCCGTCTTCCAGACCTTTAAAGAAAAGGAGAGAACATGTTGGTGCTTACAAGAGTCTTTTGGGGCGACACTCATTTCTGTTTAAGGGTGGATGCCCCTACTGGGAACAGTACAGAAGCTATCTTTCCTCTGATGTGATTGTATTGAATTCGTCAAAGTGGGAAATAGAGGCTTGGATTGGTAGACTACCTTCTATGGATATAACTATTATTGATGAGGCCGATGCTTGGCTTGATGGACTTTGCTCGAAAGTCAACGTCAGTGACAAGAAGATAAAATATCTATTAAATAAGCTCAGAGATGAGGGTTTACCAAGCAAAGCTAAGAGAATACGAGAGATTTGGAGTGACTATAAATCTGGTTTCGCAGAGCCACTTCCTCTCGCTGAGGAACTACATGATGTTCTGAGCGGTTTAGATTTGGGTATTAATCTATATTGGCAGTTGGATCGAGTTCTGAAGTTCAAAGACGAAATTGTTTCTAAGGAAGAAGAGAAAAAAATTGTTTTCTATATTCCGGATCCAAAACCAGTGCTGTCTGAACTCCAGGATAGAGTGGGTGGAAAGTGGTTAATGATGAGTGCTACGGTTCAGGACCCTGTAGTTTTAGAAAATGTCTATGGGATTGATCCGATATTTGTGGAAGGCGAGGTAAATTTCCCAGGGAGGTTAATTCGAAGGAAGATAGGTTCTGAAATGAAGGTAAATAATAGAAGATGGAAAATCCCTCGGTTTAGAAGAAAATACTCTGAAATAAGAGATGAAATTTTGAAGAGGGCTAAGAGGCCTGGGTTCGTACCTGTGCATGCTACTAAATATCTTCCAGATAACGTCGAGAATCTTACAGAAAAAGACCAAAGAGATGTAGATGGTCTTACCTTTTCTACTAAAATGGATAGGGGAGCAGATTTGGAGGAGATGGAAAGCGTTATAATCTTGAAATATCCGTTCCCAGGTTTGGGTGATCCACTCTTGAAAGCTACTAAGAAAAAGTTAGGAGATGCAAAATTTTGGATGTACTATCGAGATATGTCTAGGAGAGAATTCATACAACAGGTAGGAAGAACTCTTAGATCTCCGGATGATATGGTGGAGTTTTGGAGTCCGGATGCTAAGTGCCATGAGAAGTTGAAACAGGATTGGGAGGGTACAATAGTTGAAGGTTACGATAATAAGACAAATAGAAATTCTTGAAAATCAAAATATTTGATATCTCTAGGATCTCTTTACATTGAAAATTGAGAAATATAGGACATATTTTCGAATCTTGTAGTTTAAGAATTTAAATTTCTGATAGTATTTTCCTCAGTTCTTTTATTCCTCTTTTCGCTGTTGACTCCGGTTTTTTTGGATCCCAAAGCTCTAGGATTATGGGGCCATCATAATATTTTTTCAATGTTTCTAGAATTGGGTGAAATTTTATTTTTCCGGAACCCGGAGGAAGGTGGAGGTCCGAGTGGCCGTCGTTATCATGTAAGTGTACATTTTTTATTTGATTTTTTAGGGTTTCAATCAAATTCACTATATATTTCTCCCCATTTTCTGTAGACAAGAATACGTGGCCTACATCTAGGGTTACTCCAAGATTTTTCTTTTCCTTAGTCAGATCGATAAGGTTTTTGGCTTTAGTTGGGTAGTCTGCTTGATGAGAACCAGTTTCTATCGCCAAGTTGATTTCTAGTTCTTCAGTATAGCTTGTCAGTCCTTCAATATAATCTTCAAACCATTCTGTACATATGCTTGATTCGGGGCTCTTTTCAAGGATCCAGCATCGTCCCGGATGTATAGTAACAGTGTCCCCATCGAGTAGAGAACAAATCCTAATACTTTGTTTGCTCTTTTCTTTTGACAATTTACGGATTTCGGAGTACTGACTAGTTGGGTTCAAGTCCCAAAGTCTAGCGTGTACCCTCGACTTTAATCCAGCCAATTTGATTTTTTCGTTAATAGTTTCTATTCTTTTTTCATCAATATCGGCAGAAAATTGCGGTAGATCAAAAAATATTTCTATGTAATCTAGATTAGTCTCCTCGGCGATTTTGATACAATCTTCTGGTTGACTTTCGGGGGAGAGTAAAGTTGAGAGACCTATTTTCATTGTATTTTAGTTATTAGAAGTAGTTATTAAGTAAAATTTTCTAATCTGAAAGAAAGCGAATTTCTTAGAACTCGAAATTTTTGTATATCTGGTTTATTTCTTCTATCAGCTGGAATGGGTGTTTCTCTTTTTTCATTTTATCTTTCTGATGGGATATTATCTTTGGAATTTTGCGTAAATTGTATGGGAGATTATGGCTTATGAAGTACGCTCCCAGATTTTTGAAAATTATAAGATCACCAATCTTCATATTCGGCATTTCTTTTGGTGTTTTTACCAGCCAATCTTCGGAGTGACACAAATTCCCGGCAATCTTCGATTTTACTAAGTTTTCGCTTTTAGAAATTACTTCAGGATAAGTTTCAGTTTCGTGTCTGTTTATCTTAACCATATCCTCGCTTCCGTCTACGATTATAGTCTTTTCACCATACATCTCTTTGATATTTACAGCGCTTACAACCAGCATTGTTGTCTTAGAGGCTAAAGACCTGCCAGGTTCTATAGCGAGTTCGAAATCACCTAGTTTGTTTCTCCACTTCTTCACTTCTTTGTCTATTTCTTTTCCAAATCTTTTCACTGGTTTTTCTTTATCGTGGGGATCAACCGGATATCCGCCACCAATATCCAAAATTTTCATGTTTATATTATTGGTATTTGCAAAGTTCAGGACTTTATTTATTGCTTCGATGTAAAAGTGAGGACTCTCTATTTTCGATCCGAGGTGGAAATGAAAACCTGCAAAATCTAAATCTAACTCCTTTATCTTTTTTAGAGCATTGTCAACTGAATCTTTGTCTTTACTAAAAAGGACTCCGAATTTGGATTCTTTCCCGGATGTACTCACTGCTGCTTTGACTTGCTCGATTGGTTGTGTTCTGAGTAGGACCTCCATATTTTTACTTTTCTCTGCTTTATCCAAAGCCTTAGAAAAATTCGATATACCATTTATTGATCCTAAGACGAATCTTTTAACTCCTTTATTCAAGGCGTAAACGAACTCTTTTTCAGTTTCAGCTACGCTTGTATAGGTTACTCTATCTGATTTGCATTTACTTATTTCTAGAAGCTTTAGTTCACCGGGAGAAAAAACGTCAAAGTAAGCCCCTAGATCTTGGAGTTTTTTCAAAATGGTTTGTGTGTAATTGGCTTTCATTGCATAAGCTATTTTGGTGTTTTTCGGAAAAGAAGATTTTATCAAGTTAAATTGCTCTACTAGTCGGTCTATGTCCACTAAGTAGAGTGGTGTCCCATATGTTTTTGACGCTCTTTTTATTATCTCGAGTTTTTCTTCAGACATTTTTTCTCCCATTTTGTTAGAATCTCTTTTTGTATTTTGTTTTTTGATTTTATATCATTAAGACTATAGTGTTTCACTATCGTTCTTTTTATCGTTTGATTTGGATAGTCGTCTATTGATTTCATGGATCTAGGTTTGAAAAATTTAGCAGGATAATTAAGTTTTTGTTAAATCATTGAATAAAGGAAACTAGTTATGTTTGACAAGATATTTGGCTCAAATAATAACAAAGAAAAAGTCAGAGATTTAGAAAAGAGATTAAAAGAGAAAAATGATCGTCTAAAGGATTTAGAGAAGCAAGTAGAGAAGTTAAGGCGAGATTTGAAAAAGGAGCGGGACCGAGCTAAGGAGGCTATTACAGAGAAACAAAGAGTGGATAAGGAACTAAAGGATACCAAACAGAAAATTGAAACATTGGAAGATAGAATTTCTAGGGTAAAGGAAAAAGAGGAGAGGGAGAGGAATTTTAAGCGAGTTGTTATTTTTTCACGAGAAGATGCGCTGATATTTTTAGATGAATTGAAGAGTTTTAGAACTGAGAAAAATTTCTTGTTAACACAGTATTTTTCCGATCCAAAAAAAGCTAAATCAGATGATATGGCTAAAGCTGTCAAGAGTATAGATTCAAAAACTGGTTATGTTGGTTTTCAAGATGAATTAGAAATATTTAGTTTTGTTTTGGTACCACCTTTTCCGGTTGAAAACGATTTTTTTAGAAATAATTTATTTCACACTGAGAAAGTAAACCAGCTTCTTAACTCTGATTTGAAAATCCTGTTTCTTTCCTTGCATTCAGGGAAGTCTTGTGTAGGTTTCATGGTGGGACCAGAAATTAAGGATTTTAAGATCATCAGAAGTTCAGTTAAAAGTAAACATTCTAAGGGCGGGTTTAGTCAAGGGAGGTTTGAACGAGGTAGAAAAAAACAGATTCGTGAACATATAAAAAGTGTATTGGAGTATTTAGAAGATTTGAAATACGACGACTTGGATTACGTGGTTTTGGATGGTAATGAGAGAATTATTGGTGAGATAGTGGGTAATCTACCTTTTGACTGCTCTGTAATAAACAGGAATCTAGATATTAGTGAAATTAGCAAGAAAAATTCCGATGAGTTTTCTAAAGAGATTTGGAGTACCAGGGTCTATATTATGTGAAATTTTTCTGTGAAAGAATTGAGTTACGATTACTTGTTTGTGATTTTGTATATTCTTCCATATTTCGTTTTTATATACTCAAGGAAGTCATTTGATGTGAGATTTTTCCCTGTAGCCTTCTGTATCAGTTGGTCAGTAGTGTAGCGTTGCCCGTGTTTGTGTACTTTTCCCCTTAGCCATTTTTTAAGGGGTTGAAATTCTCCGCTCCTGATTTTTCCCTGTAGGTCATCTATCTCACTCTTGGCTTTTTTGTATATTTGAGCGGACAGAACACTTCCTAAAGTGTAAGTAGGAAAGTAGCCAAATCCCCCATGTGCCCAATGTATATCTTGTAAGCAACCCTTTGAGTCACTTTCAGGGATGATGTTCAGATATTTTTCCATTTTCTTGTTCCAGTTTTTTGGAATTTCGTCTGTTTCTAAATTCTCCTCAATGAGCTCGCGTTCTATCTCGAATCTCAGTATGATATGCATGTGATATGTGAGTTCATCGGCTTCTACACGGATTGGATTATCTTTGTAAACTTGGTTTATGGCTTCGTAAGTTTCTTGTATAGAAACATCGAGGGAAGGTACTTTTTCGTTGATTTTTGGGAGAAGCAGATGCCAAAAATCCTTAGATCTTCCTATGTGGTTTTCCCATAGACGGGATTGAGACTCATGAATGCTAAGGCCCCGTGATTCCCCCAGGGGTGTACCATATTCTTCTTGAGGAAGTCCCAATATATAGGTCGCATGTCCAAATTCATGTATCGCACTCATTATTGCATCTAGTGGATTTTTTTGAAAACGGGTGGTAATACGGGCATCAAACTGGTTCCCTTCGGTAAAAGGGTGCGCTGAAATGTCAAGGCGGCCTTTTTCCCATTCGAATCCTAGAAGGTTGAGGGTTTCTCTAACTAACTCTTCTTGAATATTTTTATCCAATTCCTCTCTAAATACCGTTTTATTTATATTGGCATTTGAGCTGTAAATCTTGTCTATAAAAGGAACCAATTCTCTACGGATATTTTTCAAAATATTTTCGGCTTTATCAAGCTCTATATATGGCTCAAAATCTTCAAAAAGTACTTCATAAGGTTTTTTGTCGGGATCTATTTTTTCAGCGTACTCTTTTTTCATTTCTATGAGTTTTTCTAGGAATGGGGAGAAAGTAGAGAAATCATTTTTTTCTTTCGCTTTTTCCCATGCGGGGATAGATTCAGAAGCTGTTTCAGAAATTTTTTCTACAAGTTCATTTGGGACTCTTTTCGCTCTTTTATACTCTCTGTTTATCTCTCTAATTACCGACTGCTTTTCTTCGGATAACTCGTCCTTTTCTATGCCTTTTAGAAGTCTTCCAGTCTCTTCCGCTGTGAAAAGTTCGTGATGTAGTGAAGATAAAGTTGATATTTGCATTGCGCGGGCGGGAGTGCCTTTTTCAGGCATCATTACTTCTTGGTCCCACCTGAGAACACCTATGGAATGACCAATATTCGAAATCTTTTTTATTCTTTTCAAAAGGTTCCGATAGTTTCCCTCTGAGTTACAGGAATTTGTCATATAGGTGTATCTCTTCGTTTATGATATTAGAATATTTTTTTGAGAAAACTTTATTTAGTGATAATATCACTCATACCATTCTAAGGATTGCTAGACGTGGAGAATGAGTTTATAACTGTGTTTGAGATTAATAAATCTCGGAGAGTTACGTGACTAGAAGAATAGGAGCTTATAAAAAGACCAATTCTAGCTTTATGGTGAATTGTAATGTCTGCTTCATTTAATAGTACTCAAGATGAGTTTGGACAGACTCCACCCGAAGTTCAACCAAGTATTTTAACTATCGGGTGTGGAGGTGCGGGAGGAAATACAATTTCTAGAATCTTTAAATCAGGACTTAAGGGTGTTAGAACAATTGCCGTAAACACTGATGCACAGGATCTTCTACAAGTTAACGCCGATAAAAAAATCTTGATCGGTAGGTCGATTACTGGAGGATTAGGTGCGGGAGCAGACCCTAAAGTGGGTAAAGAAGCTGCTGTGGAAGAAGAGGACGCTCTGAGAAAAGCAATTTCGGATTACGAACTAGTTTTCGTGACTTATGGACTTGGTGGTGGTACGGGAACGGGATCGGGGCCTGTGATAAGTGAGATAGCTAAAGCTACAGGAGCTTTAGTCGTTGGGATTGTAACTCTTCCTTTTGGGGCAGAGGGTGAAAAGAGAAATAAAAATGCGAATAAGGGTCTTTCAGAACTCCGTAGATTTGCGGATACTGTTATAGTAATACATGATGATAAGCTCCTAGAAGTTGCACCAGATCTTTCGCTTGAGCAAGCTTTTGAAATGGCCGATAAGACATTAATGAATACGATAAACGGAATAATTGAGCTTATGACCGAACCGGGTCTCATAAATCTCGGGCTTAATGATGTTAAAACTATTTTTAGGGATGGCGGTATTGGCGTGGTTGGTTTCGGAGAAGCTAGTGGGGAGGACAGGGCTTTTGAATCGGCCAAAGAGGCCTTAAATAATCCCCTTTTGGATATAGAAGTAAAAAATGCTAGAAAGGCTTTGGTTAGCGTTATAGGGTGTCCCGATATGACTTTGGGTGAAGCTGAAAAGGTGGCAGAAACCGTGGAGGGGGAGATGAGTCCGGATTGCTACATCTCATTTGGTGCCAGAGTTTCCGATAATCTAGAGGAAATCATAAGAAGTATGGTTATAATCACAGGTGCGACTTCTAAACCTGAGAAACCCTCGGAGATAGAACTGGATTTAGAAATGATATAAGTTGGGAGATTTTTTTTGTGCCTGAGGAGAATTTTCGACTGGATTTAATACTTTTTGGAAGCAAAGGGCCCGAAAATACTGATAAATGCTTTGACTTAGTCTCTAAGAGAATAAGGGACTTGGACTTAGACTATCTTGTTGTTGCATCTACTAGTGGGGAAACAGGAGCCAAGGCCGTTAATTTTTTCCGTGATTTAGGGGTCACGGTCATAGTGGTTTCTCATCAGTACGGTTTTAGAACGGACGGCGAAATCGAATTACAGGATAAATATCGAGAGATAATAGAAAAATCGAAGAATTCTAAATTAGTAGTTACACCGGATGTTCTGACGAGAGTTCCTAAGATGGTTAGGGGGAAGTATAAAGGTTTCAGCTATCTGGATGTGATTGCTGATACTTTGAGGATTTTTAGTGAAGGGGTAAAAGTTTGTGTTGAGTGTGTTGTACAGACTGCCGATTCGGGAAATATACCTGTCGGCGAAGAAATAGCCGCAATAGCGGGGACAGGTAGCGGAGCTGATACGGGGATTATTCTGGAGAGTCAGCATTCTCATAAGCTTCTTGATATTGATATTCGGGAAATTGTTTGTATGCCCAGAAGAGGTTAAACGGGATTTTCTGAAACGAAATTTATACAAAATTGAAAAATTAGTTTGTAAAGGAATCCATGTTTTCAATAACTAGTTCTGCGAATTCACTACATTTGACCTTTTTACCACCATCTATATGGCGGTAAATGTCGTAGGTTACGGTCTTGTCTTTGATTGTTTTTTCCAAGGCATCTTTTACTAACTTTTGTGTTTTGTCCCAACCAATGTACTGTAACATAATTCGCCCCGATAATATCTCCCCGGTAGGATTTACTTTGTCCTTTCCAGCGTATTTTGGAGATGATCCATGGGTAGGTTCGAATACACCTATTCCGTCTCCGATATTTGAACCAGGAGCTATACCTAATCCCCCGACTTGAGCCGCGGCAGCATCGCTTAAGTAATCTCCATTTAAATTTGGCATTGCGAGGATGTCATAGTCCGATGTTCTAGTTAGTAGTTGTTGTAGCATGTTGTCGGCTAATCTATCGTTGACTACTATCGTGTTCTCTGGGACATCTTCAGTCTTTTCTTCCCAGAGAGTGTTTTCAGTTACTACTTCGTCTCCATATTCGTCCACAACTTCGTAACCCCAGTCTCTGAATGCACCTTCAGTGAATTTCATTATATTTCCCTTGTGGACCAGAGTGACATACTTATATTGGTCTCTGTTCTCGAGAGCGTAATCTATAGCTTTCCTGACCAATCTTTTGGTTGCCCTCTCACTAATTGGTTTGAGACCTATTCCAGAATCCGAAGTTACATTAACATCTAACTCATTTTTCAGAAACTCTCTAACTTTTTTAACTTCTTTCGAACCTCTCTCCCATTCTATCCCTGCGTATAGGTCTTCGGTATTTTCTCTGAATATTACCATGTCCATTTCTTCTGGATTTTTCATGGGTGAGGGGATACCCTCAAGATAATAGACGGGCCTTACACAGGCGTAGAGGTCTAGCTTTTGTCTTATTGCTACGTTCAGTGAGCGAAATCCTCCACCAACCGGAGTAGTCAGTGGTCCTTTCAGTGCTACCCTAAATTCTTTTATAGCTTTCAGGGTTTCCTGCGGTAGGTATTCTCCGTAGATTTTCTTTGCTGCTTCTCCTGCATGTATATCCATCCAATGGATATCCTGTCCTGTTTTTTGTGCAGCTGCTTTTAGAACGTTTCTCGCTGCAGGACTGACATCTTTTCCAATTCCGTCGCCTTTTATCTGTGGAATTATGGGTTCTCTTGGAACTACGAAGTTCTTACCGTCCCATTCTATTTTTTTACCCTCTTCGGGTGCCGAAATTTTTTGATAATTTCGAGTCATCGAACTCTACTGACTTTTAGAATTTTATGAGTTTAAAATCAATTGGAAGTTCAGAGGTGTTTATTCTTCCCACTGGAACTTTCCTTTCTTCTTGTACTGTTCTACTAATCCACCATCTTCGAGGATCTGTATCAGAAAATCGGGCAGTGGATCTATGTCGTATGTTTTCCCTTTGTCTATATTCTTTAGTTTTCCAGCCCCCAAGTCAATTTCCAGTCTATCTCCCTCGTCCGTTTCGTCGGGAATTTCTTTACTTTCGATAACCGGGATGCCTACATTTATTGCATTTCGGAAAAATATCCTAGCGAAGAACTTTGCGATGATTGCCCCAACTCCCAATTCTTTTAGGACTTGCGGGGCCTGTTCTCTGCTTGATCCACATCCGAAATTTTCTCCTGCTACGATCACGTCTCCTTTTTCAACTTTGTCCGCGAAATCTGGGTCGGCGTCCTCCATTGCATGCTCCGATAATTTTTTCATGTCACGGATTTTGAACTTGTACTTCCCTGAGATTATCAGATCTGTGCTTATGTCATCTCCAAATTTCCAGGCTTTTCCCTCTATCTTTTCCATTTTAATCTACCTCTCTTGGATCGGTTATTTCCCCTTTGATTGCTGATGCGGCTACGGTTAGAGGTGAGCCTAAGTATATTTCGGCATCTTTGGAACCCATTCTTCCTTTGAAGTTCCTATTTGCAGAAGAGATGCATTTTTCCCCCGATGCTAATATGCCTTGGTGCGATCCGGCACATGGTCCACAACCGGGATTACCGACTATACAACCGGCTTCCATGAATATTTCCAATAAACCTGAATCGAGTGCTCTCATGTAAATCTCGTTTGATGCCGGAATGACGAGCATTCTGACGTCGGGGTGAACTTTTTTACCTTTTATAATCTCAGCAGCGACTTCTAGATCCTCGTATCTTCCGTTGGTACATGTTCCAAGAAATGCCTGATCTATTTTTATGCCTTCCACTTCTGATATCGGTGATACATTGTCAACTTGATGAGGGCACGCAATTTGAGGTTCCATATCCCCGACTTCGAACTCAATTATTTCCTCGTATTCGGCGTCTTCGTCGTTTTTGGTTAGTTCGATTTTTCCCTTAACCCGTTCCTTTAGGAACTTTCTTATTTTTTCATCAGGCTCTACTATACCGGTCTTAGCGCCCATCTCGACTGCTAGGTTCGATAAAGTCATTCTTTCTCCTACACTCATATTTTCTATAGCCTGACCTGCATACTCGACAGCTTTGTAAGTAGCCCCTTCTGATCCTATTTCTCCAACTATTCTGAGTGCTAGGTCTTTCGACATGACCCTCTCCGGAAGTTCACCTAGGATCTGAAATTTCATAGTTTCTGGAACTTTGAACCATAACTTTCCGCTGAGGAAAACTCCGGCCATTTCAGTGGAACCTATTCCGGTACCAAAGGCTCCTAAGGCCCCGTAGGTACAGGTGTGGGAATCTGCCCCGGTAACTACAGTACTCGGTTTTACATGACCTTTTTCAGCCATTATCTGGTGGCATATCCCCTTCCCATAGTAGATGTTTTTTATATTATTTTCAGCAGCAAATTCTCTAATCGATTTGTGCATTTCGGAAGTTCCAACAGATGCACTCGGAACTGTGTGATCCATAACCAATACTATCTTTTCTGGATCCCAGACCTTACCCCCACCCATCTTTTCGATCGCTTCTATTGTAAGTGGCGCTGTCCCGTCTTGGGCCATCGCGGTTTCTATTTTTGCAGTTGTGTAATCTCCTGCATAAACATCGGAATCAGATGCTTTGCTTAGAATCTTTTCTGATATTGTTTTTCCCAATATAGTTCACCTAATTATATCTCATATCCTGCTTCTTGAGCCCATTCCTTTAGTTCTTCATCTTCTAAGGGATGTCTCCTTTCTCCTTCTAGGAACTCGTTTTTTATTTTTTCTGTTAACTTTTTGAATTTAGTGTCTTTCATATCCACTTCTATGCCGAAAAGTTCCTCTAGTTTTGCCTTAACGGTATGTTTTCCCGATCTTTTTCCTATTCTTATCTGTCTTTTTGAGCCTACGAGCTCGGGTGGGAAAACCTCGTATGTCAATGGCAGTTTTTGTACTCCATGGACGTGAATACCTGATTCGTGAGTGAAGGCAGCTTCTCCTATTATTGCTTTATCTACTGGCACGTGGTAGTTTATAGACGATGCCAAGAAGTCACTTAGTTCTCTGAAATTCTGGAGATTCCACTTCTTGATGTCGTGATGCATGTAACAGTTCATTATGATTTTCTCCGTTTCTGCGTTTCCACATCGGTCTCCTATTCCGGAGAACGTAGTGCTCACATATACTTCATCGTAAAGTCCTGAAGCGGCCTTTATAGTAGCCCGAGTATTAGCTACCGCGTTTCCGAGGTCGTCATGTCCATGGAATTCCACAGCAGATATATTAGTTTCATCATGAATATGCTTGACTTTTGCGGGAACCCCGTGAGGTAATGGGGCTTCGGGATCAGGCTTTCCGCAACCTACGGTGTCACATATTCTATATACTTCCGCTCCAGCGTCGGCTACGGCATTTATGAAGTTCTTTTCGAATTTCCAGTCTGCTCTAGTGCTGTCCTCCCCGTGCACGAATATCCTCAACCCGTGGTCCTTTGCGTATTCGACGGCTTCGACTACTCGTTCGACTAAAGTTTTTGGATCTTTATCTTCCCATTTTTTGAAATGTAAATGGGACACGGGGTGTGATATTCCGATTTGTTTGAATCCTAATTCTAGTGCTGAGTCTATGTCCAGTTTTTTAGCTCTACACCAAGCGGCTATTATGTCTCCCAGGCCTTCATCCTGCATCCTTTTGACCCCCTCTTTGTCAGATCGGGCGTACGTGAGAACTTCTATTCTTTCTACGCCGATTTCTCTGAGCAAGACGGCTATTCTGGTTGCTTCGGCGGGTGAGGGTGAGATAATACCGGGCATTTGAAGCCCTTCTCTCAATGTGGTATCGTCTATAATTACGTCTACGTCGAGAGGTTGGGGATTATAGGTTAATTTTTTGAGTTCTTCCCACTTACTGGGGTCAAATTCGAGGGTGCTGAGATTCTCTACCTTTTTTATAAAGTCTTCTTGTTTTCTCTCTGGATTTTCAACCATGTTAGGTCCTCCAATAAATTGATATTCGGATATCTTTCCCTTGTTTTTAGTTTTTAATATATAATTAATTGTCTGTTTTCTCCGACAAAGTTTTGAATAAAGATGAAACATAAATACCTCTTGATTAAACAGAAGTAGGGTAAAAGAAAACGTCGTGCTGGGGTGGCGCAGTAGGTAGCGCGCTCGGCTGTTAGGTTAAGGCATGGATGAAGAGCGAACCTCCATCTTGTAAACTTGACATGCCGGAAAATGCGGCAACCGAGCGGTCGGAGGTTCGAGTCCTCCCCCCAGCGCCTTTCTTTCTTTTTAATGTTTTTCTAGTATCTTGAAACAGCTATTATTAATGCTTTGATTAGCTCAATTACGAGATAATTTTATTTCTAGTCTTAGTTTGGATCTTTTTTCTCTGAAGTTTCTGTATCTATTTATTATTTTACTGCTCTTCTATTCGGTAAGTTCCATCGTAATCGATAAATTCGATTATTTCCCGGTCTCTCAGAACTTGTAATTGCTGTCTTATTTTAGCTTTGATATGTTTATTTTCCGGATGTTGTTTTTTTAACTGCTCTTTGAACTTATAAATATCTTGAAGGGTAAAAATCTCCTTATCTAGCTTTCTAACATATCTGAGTACATCGTTTAACCATCCTTTTGAGGACAACTCTTCTTCTTCCATGAATTCAAATTTTTTCCAATATTTTCTAACTTTGGGTTTGGGTAGAATTTCTCCATCTCTAATTATATAAAGAAAAGCGTCTTCGGGAAATTTATTTAATAATATGTTTGAGCCTTTCCATCCTGATCTCCTGGCATCGTCAGATAATGGTTTTCTTTCTTCAACAGCTTCTAAAGTCATGAAGTGTTTTGGTAGGATCATTAATTCTTCTACAGTGTATTGCTTGATATCATATCTCAAGAATACCCAATTTGGGGAAAGGCCTTTTTTAATTCGTTTAATTTTGGTATTATACTCCGAATTGGCTACTTTATTCCCAAAACTTCTGGATTTAGCTTTTAATTGAAATGTTTCTTCACAGCTAGGACAAATAAAATCCTTAACTTCGGTATTCTCAGGTAATTTTTTTACTTTGTCGGAATCACAAGCTGGACAATACATCTCTTCCTTGAACCAAGCTTCTGTCAAAACTCTAGCTATCTGTGATTTTGATTTATAATCTTCTGCTTTTGATTGGTCCATTGATAGTTTCATTAAATTTTCGATGATATCTAAGAGTCTTTTCAATAAAAGGATTTTTAATTTGGTCAAAACTTGTTTTTTAGTAGATTTTTTAAAGATTCCTTTGAAAGTGTTTTGAGTTTTCTGCAATTTCCTTGAGAAGTGTAGAGAATTTTCGCTGATATCTCTTTATTTTCAAATACTCCATCAAGTGCATAATAATAAGCACTCAGCTGCTTTCGGTATTCCTCTTCATTAGTTCTTTCTTCATCCGTTTTGTAATCAACTATCTCTACTTTATCTCTCTCAACGTGAATCAGATCGATACATCCTTTCAGGACTATTCGCCTTCCATCAATTTCAAGCGGCAACAGACAAGTTTCCTCTACTATTAGATCTCCATTTAGTCCGTCCAAAAATTCTTTCACATTTTCCTCGTCAGAATTACTCGGTTTTACGTCTTCGCCCAAGCCGTAACGCTCGGCAAAGAGGTGAATTTTCTTGCCGTATTCTTCACCCTTTCCCGTCTTTGTTTCTACATTGAGCAAAGAACTTACAGGTACCTTGAGAGGAGATTTGTAAGGGGGTTTTTCGATTTTGAAATTCTCTATTTCTTTCTCTTCAGCCTTCACCCTTTTCGGTTCGATTTCTACCTCCGCCGATTCAATCTCGAGATTATCAAAGAACGGACTCGACCTGCCTATCTCGGAGCTCAAAAAGAGATATCTTTTGGCCCGGGTCATGGCCACGTACATTAGCCTCCTCTCCTCATCGTATTCTCCACTCAAGCATCGGTGCAGGATCTCCGTTCTCCAGTTATCGTAAATATAGGGCAACCCCTCGTCTCGGTAAATCTTCTTCTGTCTCAAACCTACTGGGTCCAGGTAATCTATTCTTCCACCCCCGCTACCACTGCTCGGAAATCTGGATTGATTAATATCGGAGACGAAAACTATCGGATGTTCGAGTCCTTTCTCCGCATGGATCGTACGGACTTTTACAACGTCTCCACTGCTACTGCTGTCTATCTCATATCTCGTATTATCTTCGATATTGTCCTCAATGAACTGCACAAGCCTTCCAGTGTTCATGTAAGTTCTCTTGAAAGTATTCTCGAGTATCTCGATAATCTTATCTGCGAAGGCGTTGGTGATACAGTATCGGTCGAAGACTCTTCTGGCAACGGCTGAAATGCTATCAATACCCCCAAGCTCCTTTCTGAAATCAATCATGTTTTTTGGATAATCTCTATTCTTCAAGATATACCTAGTTTCATCAAGGTTGTAACCGGCCTCTTCAAGAACTACAGCCCAACCCCTTTTCGAATTTTCGTAGTTAAGGATTCTCAGCCATGCAAGAAGAATTATTGCCGGGTCGGTTTTGAAGAGTTCGGTACCACCCTCATATACGAGAGGGATACCATATGTTCTCCCTAATCTCTGAAGTTCTAGACCGAACTTAGAGGTCCGCGTTAGGATAACTATGTCACTGTAAGTTGGCTCTCTGAACTTACCTTCTTCTCCGATAAGATAATTTGAATTTCCCACGATCTCTTGAATTTTTCCAAGAACCAACTTTTTTTCATCCTTACTCTTAAATGCCTCTATCTTGGTTGGTCCTTTCATTTTCTCGCTCGACTCTAGTGAGGTGATTTCTTTCATTATCTCTTCTTTATCTAAACTCTCTTTCTTGGTAGCCTCGAGAATCAGGCTCTGTTCGGAAAATTTGAGTATCTCCTGAGAGGATCGATAATTTACCTTCAAGGGGATTTCTTTAACATTATCTACTTGATAACCGATTCGAGAGTAGTCCTCGTTAAGCTCCCGTCTGTATCTTTTCAATCTCTTCTCGAATTTTCTAATGTTGTCTACGTCCGCGTACTGGAAGGAGTAGATGCTTTGCTTCCAGTCTCCGACGGCGCAGATATTTGGACGGTTGGTGAGAAGTAGTGCGAGTTTGAGCTGGATCTCGCTCGTGTCCTGAAACTCATCAATCATGATATAGTCGTAACCGAGTTCCTTTCGTAGATCATGGTCTTCGCAGAGCAGAATGTAAGCGAACATAAGCAGAAAGTCAAAGTTGAGATAGTTTCTGTTCAGAGCGTACTTTATATATTCATAGTATACGTCGTGAACGAATCCTTTCAGATCTTCTCTATCTTCAAGAAATGCTTTCTCCGAAATTTCTTCGGGGACCTGCTTGCACCTAGAACCTCTGACCTCTACTGGTTCGGGTGCTCCTTCAGGGAAGCACTTATTTTTATATCCATTCAGCCGGGCCCGGAGTTCGGACTGTCTGTTTCCCTCGTTCTCCGGTTTGTTGACCTTTTTGAACAATTTTCCAAATTCCTCGAAATCGCCTTCGAGATAACTCTCCCCGTTCTGGTACCATCCGTCTTGAGTGGGAAATATTCCCTTGGAGGCGAGTTTTTTGATCAAGTTTAACAGATTTTTAAAATCGTAGATTATTCTATAGTAATCTACATATTTTTGATTGTTATCTATAAAACGGTTCATGAACCTTCTGAACTCCAGCCTTTCGAGAATCTCATTCTCGATAATGTTAGTTGAAGAAGTAATACTGTCTTGGATTCCTATAAGCTTCGGAGCTCCAAAACCGTGTGTTTTTATTATTCTGTTGCAGAGACTGTGAAAAGTGCAGATAGGTGCTTCTCTGAGTTCTCCTGGCCTGCGGTCTTTACAGAGACTTATCACTTTCTTTTTCATTTCCTCGGCGGCGTTTTTTGTGAAGGTGACAAGGAGCAAGTCTTCTGGGTCTATATCTCGCTCTTGAAGGATATGGGCGTATCTTCTTGTCACGGCAAAGGTCTTGCCAGTTCCCGCTCCTGCATCTACAAGATAGATACCATCTATATTTTCAATCAGCTCTTGTTGTTGCTCATTCGGTTTCATATGTACCGCCTAAGATGAGATCTCTATTTTCCAAAATGTCGAGGTCAACATCCCCAATCGGGAAACCCTCTTTTTTGTATTCGTTCAAATTTTCGAGTTGTTTTGATAGGAATTCTTCGAATCTATCCAGGTCCTCTTTGAAGTAGTTTCTCAGCCGGAAACCGCAGAGTTTCTTCAATGTACTTCTGCACCCATTTTTGACGTACTTATATTCTCCTACTATTCCCTGACTGTAACTGATGTATTCCTGGGATACTTCGGATCTCAGAAGCTCGTTCTTGTCGTACTCGTGGGGTAATTCTACATTCTTGAAAAAAGACCTGTAACTCGAATAACCTAATTTTTCCAGAGTCTTTCTTCTATTATTACTTTCACTTACACCCTCTATCAGGTAATTGAAGGTTTTTCGCTCGGCTATTTGATCCGAAAAATTTCTTGGATAATAGGTGACAGTCTCAATGTTTTCTTGAATATTCGCATCACCTACAATAACATTCTCTAAGTTATCCAGGAAGTGAAAGAAGCTGAACTTTAACTTTTCCCCAGGTCTAGCCATCCTGTGGTGCGCCAGATATAGAATCGCCTGAAAATCTGGGTCCTCCTCGAAAAGCTCTACGTTAGAGTTTCTAACGATAGACATGGAGCTATTTTTCTTCCCGCTCTTGTAGTCCACGAGATGATTCTTATCTAATATTAGGTCAACCTTTCCCTTAGCGCCTAACTCTGAATTTTCGAACCAGGCCTCTGTTATCTTGTCTTCGACACTTTTGTCGAAGTGATCTGCGAAAAAGTTATCCCAAGACTTTTTCTTGTAATCTTCCAACTCTGAACTTTCGATGTCTCCTCTTTCCAGAAATTCAATGATATTTTCGATGCCTATTCTGATTTTGGTCTTAAGGATCTCTACCATGAAATTATCTATGAATGGATTCAGTTTTCCTGTCATAAGCTCCACGAATTTCTCATAACCTCTCTCCTCGACGAATTTTGGGTGATTTACGTAGAATTCGGCGAAGTCGTGGAAGAGGGAACCCATCTTGAGATAGTGATTGTCCTCCATGGGTACCACCTGCGAAAAGAAGTATTCTTTTGGACACTTCACCAGTTTATTTAAGTCTGTCTGACTGATCACGTCAACCGGTTTGATTTTTATTTCATAATCCTCCTTTTCGAAGGCCGTTCTCTTTTCCTCGACAGCTCCGGAATAATTCTTGTGGGGAAGGTCTGTGAAAGTATCAAACTCTTCCTCGAGGATCTCGTCGAAGTAGAGACATGGTGTGATATCGTTTCCCATTTCGCTATCTCTCACTAGAAAATGTTGTCGCTCGCCGTTCTGTAGCAGCAGTTCGAAATTTTTCAAGTTTTTTATTTCAAAATCCCTTTTGTCTGTCCACGGTTTTTCGGGACTATCGTGTTCCCATTCAGAGTCCATCCCTAGATAAAATACTATGGGGCGATCCACGAATGAGGATGACTTAGGTGAAGCCAATAGAATACCAATTTCTGAGTCACCTACTTGAATGTCGAAAGAATCGAAGTAGTATTCTAATCTATTCACATTTTCTTCCGTAATTCTCTCGTTCAGAATATCTACTTCTTCAAGTTTTTCTCGAACTCCCGAAATCTTTCTTCCTATCAATTCCTCGTATTTATTGACTATATCTTCGAATGTGAGTTCTTCAATATTGGAGATTAAGTTCTTGACTTTGTCTAACTCGCTGATTTCTAAATCTGCTAGGAATTCTCTGTTGTGTTTGATCGAAACATTTGTATTGAGACTTTTGAGGATAGGTTGAATATCTCTCAATCTGAGACGTCTTCCCGAAAGGCCGGATTTTAGGATAAACAAAATCGTCCTAAAGTCGTCGTTCTCGGAGAAGTCCTTACCCAGCATGAACGGAATGTTTTCGGAACGTAAGAGAGAACGGAGGAGTGGGGTGTATTCGCTATCTGGACTAACTACGATTGCTAAGTCTTCGGCATTTTCCCTGTTAATATTCTTTCTTATGGCTTGGAGGATATCTGTTACGGTTCCAAATACTTTGAATTCTGGTAATTTTCTTTTTTTATTTTCAAAGACATTCACGACATCGTACTTTTCCGGTATGACTTTCATATCCAGCTTGTTAAATTGGTAAGGGGCTATTACTGCTAATGAGTTCTCTTTCTCTTGTTCAAAATTTTCCATGGCACTGTAAATGTTAGGAGTTCTTTCTATGATCCTAATGATTTCACGAGTGGTTTTGCTATCAAATCGGTTGTATTCGAGGATTTTTTGTAATTCTCCAGTATTTTTCCAACAGTCTAATATATTTTCTAAAAGGTAGAATGCCTCTTTCCATGAAATATCAATTTCTCGAATAACTTTAATAAATAGCTGTCTCTCATCTGCGATTTCTTTATTTCCGTTTTTACTGTAGGCTAATCTCTTTGGAGTGATTGCGAACTCTCCCAGGTGCGGACTCTGAATTCTATTGTTAAGGGCATCGGCTAAAGGAGCTTCAACCGTGAGAACCAAGTCGTAGTCCTTAACCTTTTCATATATATGGTCAATCCCGATAGCTTTTCTAATTTTCAAAAATACACCTTTTCAAAAACTACAATTTTCTTTCAGTTTTGATGACAATTATAATTTCTCAAATTTTTTGCATTTGTTTTCGTAAGATAATGGATTACGAAACTTGAGAGTAGAGTAATTGTTTGGGTAGTTGATATGATTAGTTTTTAGATCTTAAAGTTACATCTATATATTATAACACCGTTATATTTTTAAGTTAGGTATGCCTAATTCTCAGCTAAGTGGTGACTATGGTAGTATATCCATATGTTGTGTCTCTTAGAGAAGGGCTAGAAGCGGCGTTAATCATAGCGATCCTTATAGGATACCTCACGAAAATAAAGAGACCGGAATTAAGCAAGTATGTTTGGACGGGTGTTTTAGGAGCGATATCGGCCAGTCTTGGTTTAGGGGCTGGGATGTGGATTGTTTATGGAGAACTTGGTGGATTAGGAGAGAAACTTTTTGAGGCGGGGGCTGCTGGTACGGCTGTTGTGGTGCTTACATATATGATCTTTTGGATGGCAAAAAATGCTAAAAAGATTAAAGGTGAACTCGAAGAAAGAATAGACACCACAATTTCTAAAAGATGGTTGTATGGGATAACTTTCCTTGCTTTTATAACTGTTTTTAGAGAAGGGCTAGAAACAGTTCTATTTCTCACGGCCTCAACATTTTCGGATCCTACTGGAACAGTGATAGGTGCAGGTGCGGGGTTTGCTACAGTTATAGCGATTGGAGTACTTTTGCTTCGTGGATCTAGAAGCTTGCCTATTCGAAGATTTTTCACTTTTACTAGTGTCCTTCTTTTAATCTTTGCAGCAGGCATCTTAAGTTACGGAATGCATGAGGGAATAGAAGCTTTGGAAATAGCAGGACACGAGTTAGAATGGTTGGGGAGTAAAGCCTATGATATTACACCTTCAGTTAGCTCGATATTCCATCCTGAGGAAGGTGTTATAGGGGCAGTAATTCAGGGTTTGATAGGAAGGGTTTACCCGAGCCCTGAATGGCTCACATTGATTGTTTACAAACTCTATTGGCTGATTGTTGGAATTTACATGTTGAAAGTTTATGTTCCGGAGAAGCTCAATGATCTCGGAGGCAGGTTGTTACGCATAAATTAAAATTTGCGAAATCTTTTTGAACTGATGATTTTTTCGTAAATGGAGACAATGATTAATAAGCCTTTAGAATGATTAACGGAATGGAAAGCAACTTTTAGCTAGCTAAAAAATTGAGAGGTGTTGAATATGGGAAATAAGGAAGGTATTGAAGTAGGAGATACAGTTGAGCTATTGATCAGCCCGAATGGTAGAGGCAGAGGTGTATTCGCAGAGGTCAAAGAGGTTAAAGAAATTGAGTGTAAAGTTTGCATCCACACGGAGGAATACCCGTGGATGGATGGAGATGAAAAGTGTTTACCATACTCCCTTGTTAGAAAAGCCGATTCAGAATGAGTTCTAAATTAACGAAAAATAAACAAAATGTTATCTTTAATTCTATTTTAGTTTCCAATTTATTAATAAAAAGGGAATTTACACCTTTATTTTGGTTATATAGGCCATTTAAGACACTCTCATCTCTAACAGTAAGTTTAATAAGTTAAGTATCAATTCTAGAATTGAATTCAAGAGGTCTTAGAAATGAAAGAAATTAGAATTCATGGTAGAGGTGGTCAAGGTTCAGTGACGATGTCTCGATTGTTGGCACAGGCCGCTTTCGAGGATGGAATGTGGGCTCAAGGGTTCCCCTCTTTTGGTGTTGAGAGATTGGGAGCACCGGTAGTTGCTTTTACACGAATCGATGATAAGAAAATTACAGATAGAAGTCAGGTCGAAGAGCCTGATTACGTAATTATTCAGGACCCGACGCTTATTGGATTGGTCAATGTACTCGAAGGATTGAAGGACGACGGAATGATTCTCGTTAATACCGAGAAGTCACCAGAAAAACTAGGATTGGACACCAAGGCTAAGGTCGTCACCGTTGATGCTACTAACATAGCATTAGAGCATCTAGGAAGACCGATAATGAATACTGCTTTAGCTGGAGCTTTTGCTGGAGCGAGTGGAATGATCGAAAAAGATAGTCTTAATAAAGTGGTTAAGAGAAATTTCCCCGGTAAGATCGGAGAAAAGAATGTTAATGCAATAAACGCTGCTTATGAAAAGGTGGTGAAGTAAATGGTTAAAGATCCATACAAAAAGTTGAAGTTAACCAAGGGCGCGATAGTTGCACCTTGTACGACTTTAGCGAATAAGACAGGTAGTTGGAGAACTTTCCGACCTATTGTGGATCATGAAAAGTGCATATCCTGCGGAACTTGTGAGAAGTTCTGTCCGGATATGGCGATAAAGGATGTCGGAGAAGGTAGATACGAAGTAGACCTAGATTATTGCAAAGGTTGCGGAATATGTGCCGAAGAATGTCCAGTTGATGCGATAGAAATGAAGAAGGAGGAGAAATAAATGGCTGATGCTGTTTTAATAGGATTTGATGCGGTTGCGAAAGCAGTCAAGCCCTGCGATCCTGATGTCATCTCGGCGTATCCAATTACGCCGCAGACCGATATCGTTGAGCACTTGGCTGATATGGTAGCCGACGGTGAGCTCACTAGCGAGTTTATCAAGGTAGATAGTGAATTTAACGCTGCATCCACCTGTATAGGTGCGAGCGCAGCAGGCGCACGAGTTTTCAGCGCAACGAGTTCTCAAGGCCTTAAGCTGATGAGCGAAGTGCTCTTCAGTGCTTCTGGAATGAGATTGCCATTGGTTCTTGCAGTTGCCAATAGAAGTCTTTCAGCACCCCTCAGTATATGGAACGACCATACAGATTCCTTTGCTGAGAGGGATGGAGGGATGATCCAGTTCTACGCTGAGGATGTACAGGAAGCGATGGACAATGTGGTAATGGCTTACAAAGTTGCCGAGGACAAAGATATCTCTCTTCCAGCTCTTGCTTGCTTGGATGGGTTCATATTGACTCATGTCCAGGAACCCGTTGAGACCTTCACTCGTGAAGAAGTCTTGGAGTTCCTTCCGGATAGAGAGCCCGAATTTACATTGGACCCTTCTAATCCGACGACTTTCGGTGCCTATGCACGACCAGAACACTGGGCAGAGTCCAGATATATGGTACATAAAGCACAGATGAAGGCAAAGGACAAGATAGCAGATGCGGTTAAGGATTTCGCAGATGTATTTGGCAGAGAATACGGTCTTGAAAACAGAGGTCTTGTAGAAACTTACAGAGCTGAAGATGCAGATGTTCTACTTCTGTCGCTAGGAAGTGTTTGTGGAACGATAAGGTCGGTAATTGACGAATACAGAGAGAAGGGTGAAAAAGTAGGCCTTGTCAAACTTAGAGTTTACAGGCCATTCCCTGTTGAGGAGCTCAGAGAGATTCTAGATGGTGCGAAAGCACTAGCGGTTTTGGAAAAGGATATTTCAGTAGGTTACCAAGGTGCTTTAGCAATTGACGTTAAGTCAGCTTTGTACCCAACTGGTGTAAGGTTGCCGATACTGAACTTCATAGTTGGTCTTGCGGGCCGAGATGTTTCCAAGAATAACATCAGAAACGTGATAGAGAAGACTAAGGACTTCGCAGAGAAAGGAACTCACGAAATGAACTTCGACGAAGAAGAATATTGGGAGCCCCTCAAAAGAGAGCTACTACCCGAAGGAGTTGATTAAAAATGGCTACAGAAGCTAAAGAACTAGAGACTGATAAAAAGTTTAAGCACGAGGAAGATCTTTACTGTTCAGGGCATAGAGCTTGCCCGGGCTGTGGAGCAGCTCTAGCTTGTAAATACGTCACAGAGGCTACAGGTCCTAATACGATAATAGCCATGCCTACCGGATGTATGGAGGTAACTTCTACTCCATTCCCCGAGAGTGCATGGGGTGTAAGCTGGATACACAATCTCTTCGAAAATGCAGCATCGATTGCGTCTGGTGTTGAAACGGCTTACAAGTCGTTCAAGAAGAGAGGTGTAAAGAAGCGCGGCGATAAGACTTTCATGGACTACGACGATGTGAATTTCGTGGCATTAGCTGGAGACGGATCTACTTTCGATATAGGGATCAGAGCCCTAAGTGGTATGCTCGAGAGAAGGCATGATGTGCTCTACATCTGCTACGACAACGAAGCTTACATGAATACTGGTATACAGAGAAGTGGGTCTACCCCGCTCGGTGCGAGTACTACGACAAGTCCTGCCGGTGATGTTAGTTACGGTGAGGATATCCACAAAAAGGATATGCCGAAGATTGTGGCTGCGCATGGAGTGGAATACGTGGCAACTGCGAACATAGCTTATCCTGAGGACTTCAAAGCTAAGATAGAGAAAGCGCTTAAGATAGAGGGGCCTAAGTACATACAAGTTTTTGCACCGTGTCCAAGAGGTTGGAGACACGAGGCACAGAACGTAGTGAAAATAGCTCGAATGGCTCACGAAACGGCAGTTTACCCGATATACGAGATGGAAAACGGCGAAATAACCAAAGTGAAGAAGATAAAAGATCGCAAGCCGGTTGAGGAGTACCTTAAGTTGCAAGGAAGATTCAAGCATCTCTTCAAGAAAGAAGGTGGAGAGAAAGTCATCAAAGAGATTCAGAGAGTTGCTGACCAGAACGCAAAGAACCTTGATCTAGAAAAATAGGAAGTTTAATTGATTTTCGAATTTCTCGAAAATCATTTCTTTTTCTTTTTTTATTTTTCAAATACACAGGGTAATGGGGATAATTTTTAATTTTTCTATTAGAAAGAATAATCTGGTGATATTTATGGAGCGAGATAAGCTTTTGGAAAAGATCGATAAGGGAATAAAAATTGAGGAGGGTGCCATACCGATATACGCTGATTACCTACAGAAAATCGAACTCTCGGATAAAATTAGTGAAAATAAAAAAGTAGAGTTAAGGGAGAATCTAGAACTCTTAAAGAAGGATTCGGAGAGGCATGAGAAAATGCTTAGAAAAATAGAGGATAGTGTGTTGGAGAGTGATAAGAATGAATTCTGAAAAGAGTTTTAGAGAATACGTTGCCGAAATTAGAGAATTAGAATCTGAGATGGTCGATTACTATTCCGGTCTTATGGAGTCTATTAAGGACAAGGAAATGAAGTCTACTATTGAAGAGATAAAAGAGGACGAGATCAAGCATCAAAAGATAGTTGATAATATCGATCGAATAATAAGAGAAAACGTTTAGAGAAGATTCTTTTCTTTATTTTTTCGGCAAAATTTTTTATTTGATCTAGTAGAAATATAATCCAGCTGATTGTTGTGAGTGTGACTGCTTCTGTCTTAATCGCTGGTGAGGCCGGTGATGGAGTTCGAGCTGCAGGAAATATTGCAGGTAGTATTTTCAATAGGCATGGTTTGTACTCGTTCGTCCGAGATGATTACCAATCTCTTATTAGGGGTGGGCATAACTTTTCTCAGGTTAGAGCTTCTTCGGATAAGGTCTGGAGTCAGTTCGAGGAAACAGATGTGGTAGTTGCGTTAGATGAAAGGTCAATTAACAATCATGAAGATCGGTTGGTGGCCGATGGGAGGCTTATTTTTGATTCTGACGAGTTGGATGTGAGTCCCGAACACGCGTGTCCAATGCCGCTTACTTCGATGGTGGAGGAGGTTGAGGGTATCGAGATTATGAGAAATTCTGCAGCTATTGGTGGCGTGGCTTTCTTCTTTGGGTTGGATCTCGAGATAGTCGCCGATCTCATGAAACAGTTTTACGGTGGAAAATCGGAGAAGAACGTTACTCTTGCTGAAAAAGGTTATGAATATGCGAAAGAAAATTTTGAGGGAGTTAGAAAGTTAGAAAAACAGGATAGAAAGGAACTTCCATTACTTACAGGAAACCAAGCAATCTCTCTTGGAGCCGCAAAGGCAGGCTTGGATGTTTACTTTGCCTATCCTATGACACCTTCAACTTCGATTCTACACTTTACTGCAGCATATCAGGATGAATTGGACTTAACGGTAGTTCAGCCTGAGAATGAAATTGGTGTCATTAATATGGCCTTAGGTTCCGCTTATGCAGGTGCTAGAACGATGGTCGCGAGTTCGGGCGGAGGCTATGCTCTGATGCAGGAGGCATTAAGTTTAGCTGGGATGAGTGAAAGTCCGATATTAGTAGTGGAATGTCAGAGAGCTGGTCCTAGCACGGGAGTGCCTACTTACACGGGGCAGGCTGATCTCGATTTTGCTTTAAATTCAGGCCATGGAGAGTTTCCCAGGATAGTCTTGGCTCCGGGAGATCCAGCTGAGGCGTTCTATAGGGCGGGGGAAGCCTTGAATCTCGCGTGGAAATATCAGACTCTTGTTGTTCTTCTTTCTGATAAACATCTCTCGGAGAGTTATATGACATCGCCTTTAGATACCGGAAAAGTCAATATGGAGAAACAGAAACTCGCTCAGAATCCTGGCAAGGATTACGAGAGGTATAAATTTACAGAAGATGGTATTTCTCCTTTAGCTTTCCCAGGAACATCCGAGGCAGTGATTAAGACCACGAGTTATGAGCATACAGAATTTGGATATACTACTGAGAAACCAGAGGAAATAGCAGCAATGCAGGAGAAGAGAAGGAAGAAATTAGATGCTATCGAAAAGGATGTTTTGAACAGAGATCCTGTAAATGTGTTTGGCGATGAGGACTCCGATAATATGATTTTGGCGTGGGGCTCTACGAAAGGTGCTGTTTTGGAGACCATGAAGATTTTAGATGAGCCACTAAAGTTCGTTCAACCTATTTATCTCAGACCTTTCCCCTCGGATGAAGTCTTGAAACATATGAAAAGTGCGAAGAAGGTAATCGATGTTGAGGTAAATTCTACTGGTCAATTGGCTGGGCTTATAAAAAAGGAGACTTTGATGACTGTCGATGAGAAAATCTTGAAGTATGATAGTCGTCCGTTCAATCCACCGGATCTTGCAAAGAGGATAAGTGAGGTGTTGTGATATGGCACTGGATTTAGATACGCCCGTTGAAAATACATGGTGTCCCGGTTGTGGCAATTTCAGTCTGTTGCAATCGGTAAAAATGGCCTTTAATGATTTGGTTGATTCGGGAGATAGAAAGTTGGAGAATATAGTAATTTCTTCTGGTATAGGTTGTCATGCTAAAATATTTGATTATATCAAGGTCAATGGATTTTATTCTATTCATGGAAGAGTTCCTGCAACGATTTCAGGTATAAAAATCGCGAATCCCGAGCTCGAAGTTATAGGTTTTGCGGGAGACGGAGATGCTTACAACGAGGGGGTTAGTCACTTGATCCACGCTGCTAGGAGAAATGTTGATATCACTATGGTGATTCACAACAACAGCGTCTATGGTCTTACAACCGGCCAGTTCACCCCTACTAGTCCGAAGGGGTTCAGAGGAAAATCGACTCCTAAGGGTAGCGTTGAGGAACCTATGAATCCTCTTCACCTAATACTCGCAAATAAAGCTTCTTTCGTGGCAAGAGGATTTGCCGGAGAAATCAATCATCTTAAAGAATTGATTAAAAGCGCTGTTCTTCACAAGGGTTTTTCAATGATCGATGTTTTACAGCCTTGTGTCACTTTCTATAACACTTGGAAGCATTACAAACAGAACGTCTACAAGCTCGAAGAGACAGATCACGACACTGGCGGTTTTGATGCGGCGTGGGATATGGCCAAGAAAAAGGACGAAAAGATTCCGATTGGTTTGTTTTACAAGGAAGGGAGAGATACTTTCGACGATTTAATTTTGAATGGGAAAGTACCGGTGAAAAGAGAGATAGCTCCCGATATTGATTCTGTAATTAAAAACTACATCTGAAATA
Source organism: Hadarchaeota archaeon (SeqCode) (assembly GCA_964384105.1). Lineage (GTDB taxonomy): Archaea > Hadarchaeota > Hadarchaeia > Hadarchaeales > JAGGTB01 > CAYLJV01. The sequence continues at coordinate 351,088 of CAYLJV010000001.1, forward strand.
TTCGGGGAAATTATACGAATAAAAGCAGAATTTATATTTGTTATTTTCAACATCTTGATGTTAGGGCCCGTAGCTTAGTCCGGTTAGAGCGCCCGACCAATAGAAATTGGGGCGAAGCTCATAACCGGGTGGTCGAGGGTTCGAATCCCTCCGGGCCCACTAATTTTTCTGATTAGTTATATCTTCAGATATAAAATATTATTATCGAAGTAAGCTGTTGGTTTTTAAATTTTGAAGTATTTGTTACTATCAACAAAGCTGGGAAAGGTGTCATCTAGTCTTAAAGAGGTAAATGCGGGTGATACATTGAAAAAAATTATTGGTATTGTGGTAATTGTTTTAATTGGATTCACTTTCGCTCTACAAACCCAATTCTGGAAAGATGACTCGACTTCGTCTGATATTCCTTCTGAAGAAACTTGGAACAATACTTATGGCACACGTGGTTGGGATGGATTAAATTCTATTATAGAAACTAGTGGTGGAGAATACGTTCTTGCGGGATATTCTAACAGTAAAGCTTGGATACTAAAAACTGATAATCTTGGAAATGAAGTTTGGAGCAGATACTATTTCGGTGAGGGAATAAAGGATGATAAGGCAGTGTCTCTTATTGAGACGGATGATGGAGGTTATGCTATAGCTGGGCAAACTTATGTTCCTGGTGATAGTAATACTGATTCTTGGTTAATGAAGGTAGATGTGACGGGTGAAAAGGTTTGGGAGAAAAGCTATTCGACTGAGGATAGGGATAAAGTCTGGTCACTTGTCCAAACTGGGGATGGTGGCTATGTATTTGCTGGACAAAAGGAGGTAAAGGGGAATGGTGGCATAGATGCATGGCTGGTAAGGACGGATAGTAAAGGGAATGAGTTGTGGAGTAATACATATGGTGGTCCAGATTATGACATTAGCGTCTGGGATGAAGCTTGGTCTGTTATCCAAACTGAAGATGGAGGATTTGTTCTTTGTGGTCAGAAGCAGAATCCAGATAAAGGGGATGTAGATGCATGGCTGTTTAAGACTGATAGTTCTGGAAGGAAGGTTTGGAGTAAAACATATGATCTTCAAGGCTGGGATGAAGCTTGGCAGGTTGTTCAAACTTCTGACGGTGGGTTTGCTTTAGCTGGTCAGACTCATTTTTTTGAAGAGGGAATAATAGATTCTTGGTTACTTAAGACTGATAAGTCAGGCAATCAGCTTTGGATAAGAGATTATGGTACTGAAGGATGGGAGAAAATCTGGTCCCTCGTTCAGACTCAGGATGATGGCTTTGCTATGGCTGGTCAGAAACAGTATCTTGATAACGATATTGTTGAAGCCTGGGTTCTAAGGACCGATGATTCTGGAAAGGAGTTATGGAGCAAAACTTTTAGAGGATCTCATTATGGTAGTGAAGTTTGGGATAAAGTCCAGATGATTATACAAACCAATGACGGTGGCTTTGGTATAGTGGGGGGGACGTCTACTACCGATAACAATCGCCTAGATGGTTGGTTTATAAAAACAGATGAGGATGGTAGTGGCTTATAGCTTCTATTAGTTTTTTCTGCGCGTAGCTTGCTCTGTTGGTTTTGCTTTTAGAGAATTATAAAAGCTGTAGTTCCTACTTATTAATTAAAAGATTTGTTATGAAAATCAGAGATCGTATAATTTTGCATATTGATATGGATTCTTTTTTTGCTTCCGTAGAATCTAAAAGAAGGGGGATTATCGATGAACCTATAGTAATATGCGTGTATTCTGGAAGATCTGAGGACTCCGGAGCAGTTTCGACCGCTAATTATCTGGCTAGAGAATACGGTATAAAAGCCGGAATGCCTATTAGACGAGCAAAAAAGATCGCCAAAGAGAATGAAGAGGAATTAGGTAAAAAATTTCATTTTATACCGGTTGATAAAGAGTACTACAAAAAGGTTTCAGAAGAGATAAGATCCAAGATACTTGAAAATTACGCTGATAGAATGGAACAGGCTTCTATAGATGAGTTTTATTTGGATATTTCTGATGAAGTAGATAATTGGGAGGAGGCTGGAGAGATAGGCGACAATATAAAAGAGAGTGTGAAGAAGAACTTTGATTTGTCGTGTTCGGTAGGTATTGGTCCAAATAAGTTAGTTGCGAAAATTGCTTCTGACAGAAACAAACCTGACGGCCTGACTTTGGTAAAGACGGAGAATGTTAAAGATTTCTTGTTTTCATTGGATCTTGAAGATATCCATGGAATTGGGAGTAAAACTGTGGAGCGCCTTTTTTCTTTAGGAATTTATTCCGTTAGAGACCTTTCAAAAGCGAATGTCAGGTCACTTATTGAAGAATTTGGTGAAAATTTAGGACCAAAACTAAAGATGAAGTCAAAGGGCATCGACGATTCGGAGGTAAAAGAAAGACGTCAGAAGCAGTTTTCTCGGATTACTACTTTGAAGGAGAATAGTAATGATTTTGAATATATAAGTGGCTATCTTGAAGATTTAGCCAGTGAGCTTGAAAAAAGGTTAGGAAGAGAGAATCTTTTTGCTGAAAAGACAGCACTGATCACCATTGATACTAACCTAAAGATGAGAACTCGTTCAAAGAACTTTGACGTACCCTCCAGAAAAAGGGAAATAATCCTATCTGTTGGTTCGGAATTATTGAAAGAGTTTCTTAATGATTTTGACGGAGAGATAAGAAGAGTTGGTTTGAGAGTTATGGACTTAAAGGAATTGGATGGTCAGAAGAAATTGTTAGATTTTTGAAATACTTTTGTTATTCTGATTTTCGGGATGCGAAGAATATAACTATTAACAAGACTGTTATCGCGCTTCCTACTCCAACTATCAGATGGGGGAAAGGAATTCTAGAAAGGATTCCCGATAGAGATTCTCTAAATCTTAATGAAAAGAGACCAAAAAAGAAGGCTATTCCTCCCGAGGGAATAATTAGAGCTAAAAGATACTTGGATTGATTTGAAAATATCTCATAAATTCTTTTTTCGGAGACTTCCTTTTCTTCCATTTCTGAACCATTTTTTTTGAATTGATTTAAGCTATAGATCAATAGGTTTCCAATTATTACTAGAACCCCGATAGCTAGAGTTGCTTCTATGGAAAGATAGTTCTCTATATTTGCCCCAATTCTTAAGAGCAAATCTATTTGAGAAAAGGAGAGAGCGGAAGGGAGATAAAATAGTACCGATAATACGTGGATCACTAGAAGATTTTTCCATTTTCTGAACATGAGTAAATAGATTATGAGTACAAGGAGTCCGGGTAGGAAAATAATATATCCATATCTTGGGAGACTGAGTAGAATTGTTCCAAGATTTCTATAAAGGGAAGTTTGTGAGAACGAATAAATTGCTGCGCTGAAAGTTGAAAATGTGATTCCTAATTGGGGAAGGTAATAATAAGATTTCATCTTCTCATTTTCCCCCTTAAAAGCGCCTGTGTGAAGCTTTCTTTTGATGGTTTCCAGTCAATCCATTTAACGTACTGTTTTAGATTTTTTACAGCCTGATCGTTTTTGACTTGTAGAATTTTTTGTAACGTTTGTTCTTTCCAAGTATTTTCTATAGAACCGTAATCCGCTACATTTACAATCATTATCGGTAGTTCTTTCTTCCTCGCTCGTATATGCTTTGATATTTCTTTTATTCCATTTTTCTGAGCGTCTGTATTTTCTGTTGTAAACCGAGTTATGATTATAGAGAATATTTTATATCCGGACATATATTTTCTACACTTTGTAACGGCGTTCTGTAGATCCCCCTTAGCCGAGATCTTAGTGGTTCTGCTTTTCGGTCCGCGCTTTTTTATTCCTAGTGGTTCTGATTCACTCACCATTTCCGATTTTCCTTTTCTCTCAACTTTTGGACTATCTCTAACAACTTTTAGGTCTAGAATTTCTCTCAGGATTTCGAGGTATTGTCTTTTCCCTGTTCCGGGCTTTACCATTTCTATTCCACCGTCATACGCACAGAAACCAACTTTATTTCCTTGACTCAGATAGAAGTATGATAGACTATTAGCAGCTTCAAGAGCATATTCGAAAACGTTTCCTACGGATGTTCCAAGAGCCATAGTTGAGGATTTATCCAGAAATATCCATACTAAAGCCTTCCCTTCTTTTTCGTAGTCATTTATCATTGGCCAGCATGTATTACCACTGATGTTCCTAGCAGTTGCTTTCCAGTTTATTCGGCTGAAAGGATCGCCTGGGGTATACTCCTGAAGCTCTTTTATTTCCATTGTGGGTATACCTATCTTTGGTCCGAAGGTGCTAGGAGTAGGAATCTTTGAAGAGCTTACTGTTCCCCTCACTCTTTTTGCATCTAATAACCTGGGTTTTACAGTTATTTTACGTTCACAGTCTTTACCTTCTTCAATCGATCCGATACCGAGTGGGTGATAGGATTTCCACCTTACACCGTCTAATTCGTATACCCCTCTTTTGGTACATTTGTAAATGTAATTCAACTCATCTTCCACAGGGTCTTTCCCTTTCCAGATAACTTTGTAGTTATTTCCATCTACTAATTCGAATTCTTCGGGTAGATCATCTATTATCTCAACTATTCCCCTTCCCCCATTGATCTTTACTTTAGTCTTGCTCGTGACTGTTTCATTCAGATTTATGTTCTCTTTTTCGGGTTCTCTAATTATTTCGATCTTATGTGGTTGTTTTAAGATGAAGCTATGAAAAACGAGCAATAATGATACTAGTCCCATACTCACTAGAACGATATTGCCGAAGAGTAAACCAGAAAAAAAGAAGATTACGAAAAATATTATTAATCCAAGAGAAATTTTAGTTTTCAATTCTTCACCTCGATTTGTATTTCCTCGGAGCTTCCACGTTTTCGGTAATTTCTTTTAGTATATCATCTGCACGGATTCCTTCTAGCATGTGCTCGGACGATAGTATTACTCTGTGTGATAGGGCGTCTTTTACGAAAGTTTTTACATCTTCCGGAATTACAAAGTCTCTCCCCTCGATTAGGGCCATTGCCCTCGATAATCTTAGAAGGGCTAATCCACCTCGCGGGCTTGCCCCCACTTCGATCTTTGGGTGTTCTCTCGTTTTCCTAACTATCCTGACTATATATTCAAGAATGTTATCGTGCACAAATATCGAGTTTTCGACTTCTTCTTGAATTTCCCTGAAATTATCCTGCGTCATTACGTTTTTAACTTCTTCACTTGGGTCGTCAGCTTTCCAGTTTATTCTTCTCTTTAATATTCGGATTTCATCTTCTTGTTTATCCATGTACCCCAATGATAATTTTATCAAAAATCGATCTAGCTGTGCTTCGGGAAGAGGGTACGTGCCTTCTAATTCCAGTGGATTCTGGGTCGCCAATACAAAAAACGGTGATTTAAGCTTGTGGAGTGTTCCCTCAATTGTTACCTGTTTTTCTTCCATGGCTTCAAGGAGTGCTGCTTGTGTTTTGGGAGTTGCTCTGTTTATCTCATCTGCTAGGATGACATTACTGAATATCGGCCCCTTTTCCAATTTGAATTCAGCCTTACCAGGTTGCCAGACACGAGTCCCAATTATATCTGCGGGCATAAGATCTGGGGTGAATTGAATTCTTTTCCATTTACAGCCTATAGTTTTTGAGAGTAACTTGGTGAGAAGAGTTTTTCCTAGTCCAGGATAGTCCTCAAATAGAACATGACCATTAGCCAAGCTAGCACATAACACTTTTTTCACTGTATCTTGCTTTCCAACGAAAATTTCTCCGATGGAATCTAGAATTTCTTCACATCTTTTTTTTGCCTTTTCAATTTTCATGGTGTTACTCTTCCTCTATTTTTTCAATTGTTTTTTCCAAGACGTCTTTTCTTCTTTTTTTGTTCTTTTTCTTTACTTTCTCCTTTGTCCAGCGACTGAGTATTGGTGATGGTTCTAGGTCTTCATATTCTAATAATTCCTTTATTTGATAGAATATTTGAGTCCAGCTTTTTTCCTTTCGGCTCTCACGGAAGATCAAGTAAACTATTATTTTCTCTTTTGAGCCGTTCTCTAAGAATTCTTCCATCGCTTTTAGTATCTCTTCTCTTTTTTTATCTTGGAGGACTCTTTCGACTTTTTGATGAGGGGTCCAGGATTCTTTTGTTTTTTCTCTGCTTCTTATATCTTGGAGTATCTTAAGGAATCCTACTATACCCAAACCAATTACTATTGACCATTCTAGTAAAAGAAGCCTTGAACCTATTGACCCCTCTAGATAGGACCTTAGTCCAAATACATAGAAGCCGATGAAGCTACCTACAATAAAAGATAGGATGTGGAAGACATCTTTTTCCAATAAGGAATGGGGATTTTGCTTGTTTTTATAGAGAAATATGAATCCCCCGGCAACGAAAATGAGTCCCAGAAATACTGAATTTGCTATCATGGTGGCTAAGGATTCCCCAAAAATCTCGATTTGATTTGGAAATAGAGCTAGGGAAAGATTTCTGGAAAAAAAACCAAGGACAACAATGGTTGTCGACTTTAAGGCGGTTGAGAGTGATTTGTTCTCTTCTATTCCAGAAGAGAAGATGTAGTAGAGGGAAATGAGAATAGATAGGTATAGGATGGGTTGGGCAGCTGAATTTAGTAATGAAAGAAAGGGTGTATTATCTATAAGCAAGAAAACGAAGAGTCCAATCATCAGGAAGTGCAATGAGACTTTTAGCGTCAAAATCAGATTTCCTTCAAAGATATATCCGATTATTTCCGAAAAAATGTATATTATTATTGCTGTTATTGCAGGTAGAACTATAAACGCAGCGTCGATCCCGTATATCAAATTAAATATCCCGTTTTCGCTGTAAAAGGAATAGATGATTATTGCGAGTATTACTGAGAAAATCATTTTTTTGTAGCTTGTTTTGTCTTCGCCGCAATCTTCTTCTTTCACTCTTCCCCTCCAACTATTTTATTGATAAAAGACCAAGATCGATAGAATTTGGTGTAATCTCCCCTTCCTACGTCATGTGAGCTGTATTTTGCGAATTCGAAGATATGAATTAAAGCTTCGAGTTCTCCTAGATTTGCACTTCCTATTTCGCTGATCTTTTTCCTAAGATCACTTGAGGTTGCTCCTGCTTTCAAGTCGTCGAAACTCTCCGATAATCGGTCAAATATATAGTTGAAAAGGGTTTCTATTTCCTCTTTATATTCGACTATTCTGATATCTTGAGTTACTACAATGCTCTTTTCGTCTATTTGGGCATGTATTACTATCTGATGTTTTTCTTTCTTCTTGAAAGTGTGAGTTAATTTTAGATCTTTCTTCGAACCCGATTTTCTTTTTTTATCATCTATGTATACTTTTATCTTGTTTTTCTCGGAAAACTCATTTTTTTCTTTATAACGGATTAGGATTTCTAAAGGTTCATTAACTTCCCAGACCTTTGGTAAATCCTTTTCTATTTGGGGGAATTCTATTTTTATTGGATCTTCTTTATTATTTCTCTTTTCAAAAATCTCTTTATCGAATTTTTTTTCTTTACTAAATTCTTGAGGAGTTTTATTTTCTTCAGACTCCCTTCTCAAAGCGATACTTCCTATTGCAAGTACCACTATTATGATTCCTAAAATAGCCCAAGGTACGATTTTTTGTGAAGTAGTGGGTGAGCTAACTAGGAAGTTTCCATCCGTTTCTGATGAGAGATGAAACCCTTGTTTTGGGAAAATCAGTTTGAATGAGAAGTTATTCTTTTCATATTCTTTAGGTAGACTTATTTCGAAGGAAGCCTTTCCGCCTTCTTTAGTTACTTTGTTTATTTCGTTTTCTTGGTTGTAAGAGAGTAGAATTTTCTCTCCAGCTATAGGTTCTCCGAGCTTATTTGTAATTAAAGCATTTATCTCAAATTTCTCGCCTAGAGTAGCTTCTCCGTTTTTACTGTAGGTGATCCGTGTTTCCTCGTATACGAATATTTCTTCTGATTTAGAGAATCCCCTTTCCGATAATCTAAAGGTTATATCCTTCTTACCTAAACCTAGAGATTCGGGAACGGTAAATTCTACAAAAAACTCTCCATTTTCTTCGCTCCTTGTCGTCGCCACAACTTGATTTTCTAAAACGATCTCTAGTTTTTCGTTCTCTTTTACTGTTTGTCCAAAAATTCTGACTTCCTTTCCTTTTACGAAATAGTTTTCGATTCCGGAATCAATTCTAATTAGAGAGACTTCCGTAGAAAGACTGGCTTTGCTTTCTTCGTAAAATCCTGTACCATTAAACTCTGCTTCCAACTGATAATTTCCAGTTTTAGAGATTGATTCTTCGATTTCAAAATGGCCATCTAAGTATGTATTCAAAAACCAGTTTTTTTCTCCTAGAGAAAGTTCTATTGTTTGTAAACCTAATTTTTCTTCAGCTGGAATTTCTTTTAGTTTTCCTTTAATAGAAAATTTTTCACCTGCCAAAATTGAATCTGGAGCAGAGATTGAAATTTCAGTTTTTGAAAAGATTTTTACTTTAGAATTTTTTCCTGTATCAAGTAGCCCTTGTTTTATCGCTTCTTGTTCTAGTATGGTATATCGAGTAAATGGTCTATAACTTCTGGAACTCTTGTAGATTCCGCTAGATAGCGACTGAGCTATTATCCAATGATAGCCCACGTCAATGTTTTCATCTATTTTACACCTTATGTTAAAAGTCCCTTCGTTATCCGTAGTTCCCATTCTTATATCTATATCCTCTGATTCCCGTTTTTCCTTGAGGTAGATTCGTACCCTCATGTTTTTCAGAGGATTTCCGTTTCCGTCTTTAACACTTCCCTGGACTTTTATGTGTTCTCCTTTTATTCCGACATTATCGAACTCATCGATTACGGTGGAAGTTGATATTTTGTTTTCCGAATTGGGGGAGCTTGGAGTAGCGTCAAAAGATATCCAGCCAATATTTTCAAATGGTACTTCAGCTATTAGATGACTTTGATCTGAGTTAACGATTTGGTATTTCTCGTTAGGATCTAAACTGAAACCATATACTACTCTTGATGGGATTCCAACAGATCTTGACAAAATAACGAAAGCAGAATTAAAGTTTGCACAGACGCCTTTTTTTTCATTGAATAAGAACCAGTGAACGGGGTCACGATCCGGTGGGGCCCTCTCGTAACCTGAATCGTAGGTATAAGTTTTCTTTAGATAGTTCTCAATTGCCTTCGCTTTTGCGTAAGGATTTTCTATTTTTTCTGTTATTTTTCGTGCAAGTTCTTTTGTGTTTTCCGTGATGCTCTCGGATAATTGAAAATATTGCGGGTTTTTTGAGAGGTTTCCCGATTTTAATATTTCTTCACTGTGTGAGTAAACATCGTAATAAACCCTATACGAGTGTTTGAAGATCTCAGGTGTTGTGAATGTTTCTTTTTCGGAATGGTATCTTAGATTCTCCAGATTTTCTATCCGATAGGTTCTATAAAAAATTGGGACGAAATTACTAACAGGGATTAGTGGAGTGATGGTAGATATATGGGGCTCTGAAAAATCCTTATTTACTCTCGCTAGTTCGTTATTTTCGTAGTATAGTTCACCTTCATCACTATTCTCTATTTTCCATGTTTGCCCATTGTATGTTTCGCCCACAGCTATTCGCATAAAGTTTCTTCCTGTAGGGCCACGAATTTCAAAGAGCGGAAAAGGGGAGGGGATACTCCCTTCAACGGAAATTTCACCTTCTGTAGAAATAGATTTCAGAGACAGATCCTTTTCTTCGTCTTCTGTATCAAAAGTGGCTATTATATCGAAGGTTGCAACAAGGCTGGAAGCTGCACCCAATATGATGATAATTGCAATTAAGCTTTTTATCCACTCTTTCAAGTAACTCCCCCCTCACAAAAGGGCTTAGTTTTACTTACTTCTTAACGGACTAATATTACTTCTACTTTTAGTTGAGCTGATTGGAAGTGTGCTGAGTAACTGTAATTAACTGTTTTTTGAGTTGATTTTATTCAAGAATTTCTTTAAGGATTCTATCCAGTCCTGAGGCACATATTGGCCGATTCCTTCCTCGTCGAGATAGTAAATCTGTCCGTTTTTCTTTCCGAAATTAGAATGTTTAAGGTCTATGCCGTGATAGCCTTTAGTGTAAGATTTTTCTACTAATTCTAGGATCTTCTTAAGATCATCTAATTTTATTTCAGATGCCTTCAGGGGCTTAATAAACTCGTAAAAGTTTACTACAATCTCTTTTCCGTTACTTTTAGTTATTAACATCCCGTAATATTTTGGAAGGAAGTCGAGTTGTTGGCGGAGTTCAATTTGATACTTTCGTCTTCTCTCAGCCTCTTTTATTCCTCCCCCTTTTATTTTTAAAACATAATCTTTAAATTTCCAAACCTCTGTAAAAGCGGATTTGAGGGACTCTTTTTTGCTTAAAATTTCGACTTCGTTATTCGGAGCATATTTTTTTGCTATTTTTGGGTCGGATAGTATTTCATGATTTTTGAAAATCTCTTTGAGTAAGTTTCTTTTTTCCTCCTGATTCTCACAGGATCCATCCAAAAGCAGAATGGGGGTCTTTTTTCCCATACCTCCGATTTTATTAAATAATTCGATACCGTCCGTATTTTCGTTTTCGTATTCTGATATTATCACATCGTAATTGTTTTTATCGATTCTCTTCAGTCCTTCCTTGGGTGAATTGACAGTTTCTACGACTAAGCTCTCTTTTCTTTGTCCTATTTTATCTGGATCTATTAAGCTGCTGTTTCCGTCTATTAATAGGATCTTCAATTTACTCCCTCATTAGTTCTATGCTCATATCTACTTGTTGAAGCCTTTTGATGCTGGTTGTTGGCTTTTACTGTGGTCGCTAATTAAATTATGACAGATGTTGCAACTGTTTTTGACTAGTTAGATCAATTTCTGTTCTGAAGCGGCTCCAAATAAAACTAAATATAGTCCTTTCTTTTTTCTATTAGTCTTTCGGCGTTTGTCTGATGCTTATCAATTAATTGATCCAAGTTGAATGTTTTCAACTGTTTTTGTTCAACAATTATTTTTCCATCTACTATGACTGTTTCTACCGCACTTTCTGGAGCCACATAGACTAGATGTTGATACACGTTAGAGTGGTTTCCTGTGAATAATGGCCTTAAACTAGGGGTTCTTAAATCCAATAGAACGATGTCCGCTTTTTTCCCTTTTTCTAGGGAGCCTATTTGGTCTTCCATTCCTAGGGCTTTTGCTCCATTGATTGTTGCCATTTCAAAAACTTTTTGGGAGGGCATTTTTGAAGCATCTAGAAATTTTGCTTTCTGTGCCAATGACGCAAATTTCATAGTTTCGAACATATTTACATTATTATTACAAGGTGCATCATCCGGCCCAAGACCTACATTTACTCCGAGTTTCAATAGTTCTGTCACTGGAGCAATTCCATTTCCCAGTTTCATATTTGAAACTGGACAATGTGCCACGTTTGTTCCTGTTTCTGCGTAAATTTTCTTTTCTGCGTCCGAGAGCCAGACGCAGTGTGCGGCGATAACGTCGGTTCCCAGTAATCCTAATTCGTGAGCTAGTTCTGTAGGTCTTTTCCCATGTTTTTTCAAGCAAGCTTCTACTTCGTCTTTTCCCTCGTTTAGATGTATATGGATGCCTGTATTATACTTGTCAGCTAATTCTCTAGTTTTTCTGATAAGCTCTTCGGAAGAAATAAGTATCCATTCATTTCCAAACCAGATTTTTATTCTCCCGTTCGACAGCCCATCTTTCTTCTTAAAGGCTCTTTCGTTATCTTCTAAGCTCTCTAAGTCTTTTACTAAATCGCCTATTGTGCTAGATAGAATTGCCCTTATGCCAATTTCTTCGGCAGCTTCTGCACAAGCTTCGAGTTTAATATACATATCGTTTGCAGTAGTGGTACCAGATAAAAGTGCCTCGGCATAGGCTATAGCAGCCGAATAATAAACGTCTTCATTTTCCATAGCTCTAAGCATTGGGTAATATATTTTTTCAAGCCACTCTTCAAGTCCCATATGTTCTCCTACGCCTCGTGACATGTTATCTGAATGGAAATGTAGACTGATTAAACCGGGGATAATAAGCTTGTTTTTTGCGTTTATTCTAATGTCCGTGTTGTGTTTTTTCCTCATTTGTTCGGTTTTACCAATGTCAACGATTTTGTTTCCTTCTATGACTATGGTACCGTCTTTGAGAATTTCCCTTTCGGGATTCATTGTTACAATAATACCGTTTTCAATACTTTTTTTCTCCAATTTTATCCTCTACAAAAATTAACTAAGAAGTTAGAAAAATAAAAAAATAAAAAAGCAAGTTATTCATCCCGTACGATTCCTATTCTTCCCACGTGGTCTTGTTAGTGGGTTCTACCGTCCCATCAATAATTTTCTCTCTTAAATCCTCGATGTATTCTTTTACTTCATCCGAAACCATGTTTCCCCAAGTAGGTACGTCCAATGACCTATCTTCTAGATTTAACATCATCTGAGCTTGTTCTTCTCTGAATTCTTCAAATCGTCCTTCTGTGATAGCGCTTAGAACTTCATCCAGTGGCTTCTCCCAATCCCATATACCGCAACCAATTAGAGTTTCAGGATAAAACTCCACGATATCTCTGTATTGCATAATTGTGTACATACCTCTTGTTTCTGCTTCCTTTGTTGCTGCGTAATCATCTTGGTTAACAAACACTATGTCAATTCCTTGTTCATCGAAACTAGCAACAGTATCTCTGCTTTTCATTGGATCAGAATATGCATCCATTACTACTTGAGTAACTTCAACATCCGGGTTTGCGTATTCCGCGCCACCTTTGAAAGCATTGGATACAACTCGGTAGCTTCTAGGTCCAGCTATGGCCAATAGAATTCCTAGCTTATTTGTTTCAGTTATTCTTCCGGCGGCTGCCCCAAGGAGATAGTTTATTTTGTAGGCATTAAGAGCGTTAAGTGCCACTACGTTTGAGGGGAATTCATCTTCTTCCAATATGTCTGATTCCCATTCTTGTATAAAGTAGGTATCTGGGTAGTTGGGGGCAACTGTCTTTACGGCTTCGCTAAACTCATCAGTTTCAACGTAAACTATTTCGTATTTATCTGCTGCATTTCTAATGACTTGCTCAACATCTCTTAGACCAGTTTCTTCTATCCAATGTATTTCTAGATTATATTTACCTTGTAGTGACTCAATAGCATCAGCATGGCTAGGTGACCATACTCCTTCATCGTGGTGCCACCACATTACGACTCCGATTTCTAGAGGTCCAGATGGAGTACCGCCATTTCCTTCAGAGTCGGAAGGGGCGATCATATAACCAATTCCGGTACCAGCGGCGATTCCTACTACGAAGACTACTATCATTAGCACGGTAGTAGTACGGGCTATTCCTTTGTTTGTTTCGAAAATAGCTTATCCCCTTCTTTATATGATAATGTAACTTAAATAAAGTTTTTGTTAGCTTCTAAACTTTTATTTTTAAATAAAAGGGTTTAAATCATTTCTAATAGTTATTTGGCCAATAGATTTATCTTAGGTCTATAAAGAAAGATTTAATTATCTTTATTATTTATATATTCTTAAAATTGTTTTCAATAGCTGAGAGTGATTAAGATGGTTGTCAGCTCCGATATACAAAGTTTAATACAAGACTTTAGGAAATCAAAGTACTTTGAAGATGTCGTAGGTCAAAATTACGCATGTTTCGTGGTTTCATCAACGTTTAAAGAAAAGTTAATATATTTGGATGGAGCAGAATTTAAAGAAGAATTTACGAGTTTACTTAATAATTATACAATGATTAGGCCAGAAATTTTTAAATCAGTATTTTCAGCTAATAAAACAGAAAAAATAAAGAAATTGGTCGCTCAAATTTCTACGGACGCTAAATCGCCAAAAGAAATTTTAAATCCCTTAGTAGAACTTGAGCAATCGAGCCTTCACTTTGGATCGTATCTTTTGTCTATTTTCACTGAGGGGGAGTTCATTGTATTTCATGAAGAGGTTTTCAAAGGTTTAAAGGAAATCTTCCCACGAATATGTGAACGGTGGTTGGGTATAGAAATGGCTAGAGAGGTCGATGATTATTTCATGTTTAATAATGTCTGCAAAAACATAATGTACATTTATGGATTCAAAACAATGTCCGAGGTTCACGAATTTCTTTTTCACGGACAAGATACTGATTGGGATTTTAATAAATAAAATCTTACAATTTTTGATCCTTTTTTCTATCCTATAATGTTTTTAAGTTTGATTTTATCTATAGCGGTATTTCTTTAATGTAGTCTTTTCTTCTTTCTAGGATTTTTTTGGATTTGATTTGGTGTTCTTCTAGTGTGTTGTGGAGGTTTATTGTTTTCAAGGTTTTATTCTCGACTATGGTTTTGCCGTCTACAATTACGGTGTGGACTGCGTTTGTGGGTGAGGAGTATATTAGGTTTTGGTAAATGTTGGAGTAGTCCGATAGGTGTATTGGTCTTAGGTTTGGTGTTTCTAGGTCGAGTAGGACGATGTCTGCTTTTTTTCCTTTTTCTAGGGAGCCTATTTGGCCTTCCATTCCTAGAGCTTTTGCTCCATTGATTGTTGCCATCTCAAAGACCTTTTCAGCCATCATTTGTTTTGCATCAAAGTGAATTGCTTTTTGCATAAGCGAGGCGAATTTCATTGTCTCGAACATGTGAAAGGTGTCGTTGCAGGCTGCGTCGTCCGTTCCTAGTCCAATATTCACTCCGAGTTTTGATAGGTCGGGGATTGAGGCGATTCCATTTCCAAATTTTGCATTGGATACTGGGTTATGTGAGATATGCGTTCCGGTTTCTGCGTAAATTTTCTTTTCCGCGTCTGAAAGCCAAACGCAGTGTGCGGCGACAACGTCGGTTCCCAGTAATCCTAATTCATGGGCTAGTTCGGTGGGTCTTTTCCCATGTTTTTTCAAGCAAGCTTTTACTTCTCCTGAAGATTCGTTAAGATGGATATGAATACCTGTGTTGTGTTTGTCTGCGAGGTTTCTTGCTTTTATTAAAAATTCTCTGGAGCTGATTGGTAACCATTCGACTCCAAACCAGACTTTGATCCTGTCACTGAATTTTTCGCATTTTTTTAAGGCTTTTTCATTATCTTCCAAAGTTGGTTGATCCTCGAGAGAATCGCTTGCCTCACTGGCGAGAACAGTTCTCATTCCTATATCCTCGGCTGCCTCGGCGAGTTTAACAATGTAATGATACATCCCATTTATCGTGGTCGTTCCAGTGAGGAGGGATTCTGCGTATGCTGTAACAGCTGATAGATAGGCATCTTTTGGTTCCATCGCAGAAAGATAGGGATAGAGTATGTTTTGGGCCCACTCTTCAAGACTCATATGCTCTCCGATTCCCCTAATCATGTTTCCAGGATGGAAATGAAGATTTACTAGACCTGGGATAACAAGCTTGTTTTTTGCATTTATTCTAATGTCCGTGTTGTGTTTTTTCCTCATTTGTTCGGTTTTACCAATGTCAATGATTTTGTTTCCTTCTATGACTATGGTACCGTCTTTGAGAATCTTCCTTTCGGGATTCATTGTTACAATAATACCGTTTTCAATACTTTTGTTCTTCAATTGATACCCTTGGTCTCTTATCCGTAACTAATACTAGATAAATGTATTTTTACAAAAAGAAATGATTTTTATATTTCTCACTATCTTGTGTTAGTTTTTACTCAATTTTTAGAAAAGTAATCGTTTTGGATTTTATAAGTTATCAGATCTTACAGAAAAGATATTTATTAAAAACAAATAAGTATTGTTAATCTTTTTAATACATTTAAGAACAACAAGTTGTATTAATCAACATTATTTTTTACGTAAAGTTTAGTTACCTTTTTCTAGAATGTTTTGTAAAATGTTTTTATAATCGTTCTTTGTAGTTTTTCTTGGATTTGAAGGTAGAATCGCAGCGCTTTCAACTATTTTATCTATGTTATCTTCATTTACCCCAGTTATTTTGAGGTTTTTTGGGATTCCTAGTTCTATTTTTAGCTCTTCAATTGCTTCAATGGCCTTCCTTGCCGCGTCCATTATCGAGATATTTTCGGTTTTTTTCCCCATAACTTTGGCAATTTTCGCAAATTTTTCGGGTTTCTCCTTTGAATTAAATTCCATTACTTCGGGAAGTAATAAAGCGCACGTGAGTCCATGTGGTGTGTCGAAGTGTCCCCCAATTGAATGAGCTAGGGCATGAACATTTCCCAGCAATGCGTTTGTCATGGCTATACCCGCTAAGTTACTTGCCATCAACATTTTGCTTCTTGCGTCTAGGTTGCTTCCATTACGAGTAACTAGAATTATATTTTTTGATATTAATCTAATAGCTTCTAAGGAAAAAAGATCTGTGTATGGGTCCGAGAAAGAAGAGACATATGCTTCTATGGCATGAGTTAATGCATCCAACCCTGTATGAGCTGTTATTTTCTTAGGTAGACTCAGCGTCAGTTTTGGATCTAGAATCGCTGTTTTTGCTGCAAAATGCCAGCTGAGGACAAGCATCTTGTAGTTTCTTTTTGTATCTGTTATTACTGCCCCTCTACTAACCTCACTACCTGTGCCCGCTGTGGTGGGGACCAGCATTATTGGAGAAGCAGGATATTTTATTTTCTCGATACCTTCGTATTGGTTTATTTTTCCTGGGTTCCTACTCATCGCTGCTACGGCTTTTGCAGTATCCATTGAACTTCCCCCTCCTAGACCCACTACAGAATCGCAATTATTTTCTTTAAAAAATTTCAAACCTTTTGAGATTGTGGTGTCCTTGGGGTTTGGTTCTACTTTGTCGAAGACGGACGTATTAAAATTATTTTCTGTAAGCTCCAAAATTTGTTTCATTATTTCCGTTTTCGCAATACCTTTATCGGTAACTAGTAGTAGGTTGTGTGCACCAATTTCAGTAAGTTCCTTGTTAATTTCAGAGATTTTACCAGAACCGAATATCAGTTTCGTAGCGATCTTCAATTGGTCACCTCTATTTAAAATGGCTACTGTTCAAATATTTAAGGTCTTGCTATTGACTTAGATTTAATCAAGCGATTTAAGATAGCATTAAAGTAATTGAAAGATGATATTCTTAAAATCTATTCAGGATTAATTATTTCGACAATTATATTTCTTTTTTTCTAGGAAAATCTATATTTACTGATTTACTTCTTTTCCAATCATACATAGCCCTATTTCTTCTTTTTCAGTTTTCCTAGCATTGAGCACTGACACAATTTTACCTTCGTAGATAACTGCAATCCTGTCGCTTATCATCATTATTTCATCCAAGTCTTCGGATATCAACAGTATGCCTTTTCCTTTTTTCTTTTCATCCAGTAGAAGATTTCGAATATATTCTTGAGAACCGACGTCTAGTCCAGCCGTGGGTTTATCCACAAGAAGGAAGTCCGGATTATGAGAAAACTCTCTAGCTAACATGAGTCTCTGTATGTTGCCTCCCGATAGCTTACCGGCCAGTTTGTCTAATGTGGGAGTTTGGATATCATACTGTTCTATTAGATTTTCTGCGTTTTCATTGACCTCTTTTTCGTTAACGAAAAAGTTTTTGTTCCAGGGTATTAACCAAGAATCTGCGAAAGGACAACGCCTGTGTAAACCAAGTATTAAATTTTCGGCTATAGAGCATTCGGGTACTATTCCACTCACTCTTGCACTTTCTGGTAAATATCCAATACCTAATTCCCTTTTTTCTTTTGGTCCTTTGCTCGTAATGTCTTTGCCTTTGTATATTATCTGACCCTCCATAGGCTTCCTAAGACCCATAATAACTTCTACAAGTTCTTTCTGTCCATTTCCGCTCACACCGGCTATTCCAACGATCTCCCCCCTTCTAACTGATAAAGAAACTTCTTTCAAAGCTAGTGTATTTCTTTCGTTTAATGCTTTGACATTCTTTATCTCGAGGATTTTATCTCCTTTTTTGGAAGACGGATTTTTTAATTTGAAAAGAACTTCTCTGCCAACCATCTTTTTAGCTATGTCTTTTTTACTTAGATTCTCATTTTTGAAAGTATCAATTACCTTACCTTTTCTGAGAACAGTAATTCGATCGCTTAATTCAATTACTTCCGGCAGTTTGTGTGTGATAAAAGGAACAGCTGACAACCCTTCTTGGGACATTTTTTGTAAAGTTTTGATTAGTTCTCTTTTTTCAATAGGACATAGGAAAGCGGTTGGTTCATCTAGAACAAGAATTTCCGCACCTCGGAATAGTGCTTTGATTATTTCTACTTTTTGTTTTTCACCGGTTGAGATTTGCCATGGTGTGGCTTCTAGATCGACCTTTAAATTGAATTTTTTTTGTATATCTAATATTCTCTCTTTAGCTTTTTCCATATCGATAAAGGGACCATTAGTGGGTTCATAGCCAAGTACTATGTTTTCTATAACTTTCAGTGTTGGTACCAACATTATTGATTGGTGGACCATACCAATTCCAAGTTTTATTGCGTCTTGGGGTGATTTTATGTCTACTTTTTTTCCCCAAACTCTAATTTCGCCTTCATCCATTTGGTATAGTCCGTAGAGAATATTCATTAGAGTCGTTTTTCCGGAACCATTCTCTCCGAGAATGCTGTGAGTTTCTCCTTTTTTAAGGTTGAAATCTATTTTGTCGTTCGCTATCACACCAGGGAACTTTTTTATTATCCCCTTCATTTCTAGGATAACCTTTCCTGATTTGAAATCCTCCGAAATAGAATTGCTCATCTTTACCCCTTAATATATGTCTTTCTTTTAAGATAATAATATTGCTAGGCTTTTGTTCTTGATATACTTATAACTTATATGGAACTTCGACCGTATTTTACTAAGGACTTGGGGGGATGAAAAGATAGGAAAGGACTCAGAAACGCAGATAATTAGTTCTTTTATATATATCGGCATTTTGGTATTAGCTTTATTAGCATCTCTCTTGGTAGCGGGTATTTCAACTGAATTGGGTATACAAGAAACTTTTAGTATATTTTTTTCCTCAATATTTTCAGTATCTGGTTTTCTCGATGTTCTGAGGAGAACCACGCCTCTTTTAATTGCGGCCATAGGTTTGGCGGTTGCCTTTAGAACTGGTTTTTGGAACATAGGTGGGGAAGGTCAGATAGTAATAGGTAGTTTAGTAGGTGTAGGAGTAAGCTTGTTCTTAGACGCTCCTGTTTTTCTTAAAATATTTCTAGCATTTTTTCTTAGTTTTCTGGCAGGTGGTGCTTTTGCCGGAGTTCCGGGTTTTATGAAAGCAAAATGGGATGTCAATGATATTGTTAGTACGATGATGTTGAATTTTGTTGCTCTCGCCTTGCTAACTTATTTAATCGTTGGTCCTTGGCATTATGGGACGTTATATCCAAGAACAGAACCGATACCCGGAGGTATGCAGCTTCCATTTATATCCTATCCGTTGAGTGTGACTTTTTTTTTAGCATTGGCTTTGGCATTTGTCGTATACCTACTTTTGAAAAAGACAACAATAGGATACGAAATGGAAATGGTTGGAAAGAACCCCACTGCGGCATATACATATGGGATTAGCACCACAAAAACTACCGTTTTAGCTGCAATAATAAGTGGCGGTGTATGTGCTTTAGCAGGGACTGCATTGGTTCTTGGTGAATTCTTTCGAGTTCAGGGCGGTATTTCTGGGAACTATGGTTTTTATGCTATTGCGGTTGCTTTGCTAGCCAGAAATAAGGTAGAGTTTTTACTATTTGCCTCTTTGTTGGTTGCTATTATTATCACTGGTATGACAAGTTTGAGTGTTTCGGGTATGCCTAGTAGATTTGGTGAAGTTGTTGTGGGATTGATATTTATAATTGTATTTTTACCGGGGGTTTTGATTAAGAGCAAATTTTTGAAGGGGTTGTTGACCTAAATGGATTGGCTAGGAATAATCAGTGGTATACTTTCATATTTTCCAGTAATTGGCCTTGCTGCTCTAGGTGAGCTCATAAGTCAGAAAGCGGGTGTTTACAATATTGGGATAGAAGGGATTGTAGCATTTGGTACGTTCTCAGGAATTCTTGGATATTATCTTACCGGCTCACTTTGGTTGTCTTTGCTAATTGGTTTCGTTCTCGCTTCTATATTTGGTGTTCTTCTATCAGTTCTATCCGTAAGTTTAAACTTCGACCAGATAGTTATCGGGTTCGGTCTTTGGTTTTTGGCTGAAGGTTTGGCAGGATTTCTTTATGCCATCGCCGTCCCTGGTGAATTTAATGTACCAGAGAGATTCGGCGAAGTTATTTTCAATTTGAATCCTTTGATTTTCATAACAATCGGGTTATTTGTATTTTTCTTTGTCTTACTTCGTTGGACAAAGGAGGGATTGGCAATAAGAGTTGTAGGAGAAAGACCAGAAGTAGCCGACACAGCAGGGATTAATGTTTCAAAAGTTAGATGGATTTGCTGCATAGTAGGGGCTGGGCTAATGGGGTTAGCTGGAGCGTATCTTGCAGTGCATGTTCTTCAAGGCTTTACATACAAGATGGTTGCAGGTTATGGTTGGATAGCTTTTGCTATTACATTATTTGGAAGATGGTCTCCTGGGGGTATTCTCTTTGGTTCGGTTTTTTTCTCTTCTTTAATAGGAATACAGACTCGCTTACAAGTTGCGAAGATATTGTTTATACCAAAAGAGTTTATGGTGGTATTGCCCCATATTGGAGTAGTGGTATTGTTGGCAATATTGGGTATTTGGGGTAGAAAGACAGGTATGCCCGCAGCTCTAGGAAAACCCTATGAAAGGGAGTAGTTTCATTCTCTGGCTCTCTATCAACTTTTGTAGGTAGAATTTTTAAGTTGTTGTAACTTCGAAGAAAAATTTGTTAGAATTAAATTCTTATTAACTTATCAATTCTTAGGCTTTCCATTATGTCCCCAGTTTCGAATTTTATAGTAATTATCTAGCATCTTCTCAAAATCTTTTCTACTAATTTCTCTCCCACTTGCAGGACCAGGTCCCGTAACGGGTTTTGTCATGAGTTTGGGTAAGTAATCATCTTTACGGCTGAAGCCTTCTTTTACGTTGAATTTTCTGGTCATGTTCCAAACTTTTTCACCTAAGTTTTTCAATTCCTCCGTTGAATAATCATAACCTAGTAATTTCAACCATTCTTCTCCTAGGTCGTCGAGATAGGCGAACCTTCCAAAGTCACACAAGATATAGCACCAGAATAGTGAATTTCTATCCTGTCCTTCTTTTAGGATTTCCGCCTGGGCATCATAGTCCCATCTCGAATTTCCGAAAAATGTTGTTGGTCCAACAACCCAAGCTCGCTTATGGCAGGCTCCTCGATCGCTTGTAGCGTATTCAAGTGCCATACCAACGGAGCCTCGCGGGTCATAGCCCGGATAATCCATACCTTTACACTCAGCGGCGAATTTTCTTCCACCATAAACGCTTGTTGCCTTTAGTATTCCTTGAGATAAAATTTCCCCTAATTCCCCTTCTCGGTGAGCAATTTTTTTCAGGACTTTAATGCTCTGTTTTGCATCACCAAATTTAATTGGGTAATCTATTATCCCTTCTTCGCTACACCTCATTAACCAAGCCAGAATGTTGCCAGTGGAAATTGTATCGATCCCATAATCGTTACAGAGATGATCAAGTTTAGCAACACTGCTTTTGTCCTTTATTCCACAGTTATACCCAAACATAGCTATTGTTTCGTATTCCGGTCCCTTTTGGGTAATGATATTAAATTCTCCATTTAAATCAAGAGAGTAACCACATGCTAGGGGGCAATTGTAGCAGGATTTTCTGCCCCTAATTGTTTTCTTAAAACTCTCTAGAGTTATAGAATCACAATTTTCACATTGGCTTTTTTTCCATCCTTCTGTAGGTAAAACCCCAACCCCATTAGAGGCTGCGATAGTATTCATAGTACCGGTATTAATGAAGGATTGGGTGGCGGGACTATTGCGGAGTTCTTTAGAATATTTAATAGATAATTTTTTGATTTCTTCGGGAATATTAGGTCGATTTTTGTTTACGACTACACATTTCAGATTTTTCGAACCCATTACGGCTCCACTTCCTCCTCGCCCCGCATGATGGGTTCCACGATCACATGAGATCGTCGCGTATCTAACTTTTTTTTCTCCAGCTAATCCGATTCCCGCAACTTCTGAATTTTTCCCAAATATATCGTATAGTTCATTGACACTTTTCCCTGAGAGATTTTTTGCATTTTTTAAGTTTATATTATTCTTGTCTATTTCCAAATAAACAAGTTCTTCTGCTTTTCCTTCGAAGACTATTCCTAAATAGTCAAATAAAGCAAACCTTAAATTAGCCGGAAAATTACCACCACAATAACAATCAAGAAAAGCCCCTGTTAGTGGAGATTTTGTTATAACTGCATAACGAGACGATGCCGGAGCGAGAGCCGTCATCGGCCCCCAAGCAAAAATAAGTATATTATCATGAGATATCGGATCGATCCCTGGTTTAAGCTCTTTCAATAGGTGATGAACGCCGAAACCTTTTCCACCTATGTATTCAAAATCATTAGGCAGAGTCTCTGTAGAAATCTCCTCGTTAGATAGATCCACACGGAGAAATCTGTTCGGTTTAGAAATATTTTTTACCATATTGTGCCTCTGACCGTTTATTATTGTTTATATCTATAATATTTAGTTTACGAAAAATTTTCCTACGTACAATTTTTATTATTGTTTTGAAAGTGATAATTCCTATAAAATGATAGGAGAACTTTTTTAATATTTTTTAATCTCTTTTCTAGCTTCAATTGCTTTCTATTTTATTATTAACGAAATTATTTCTGTTATTTCCAGAATCAATTGCCTAATATTTTTTACCTAAGGTTTAAAATAAAAATAAAGTTCTCTTTTTTTGAGTTAATTATTAACCTTTTTTCACTATAATTAAAGTAAGGATAAAAAATGAAAAATAAGCAAATTTTATCAAAGGTAAGAGAAAACAGAGAGGAGCTTATAAATTTTGCTACTAAACTCATAAACTTCAAGACATCCAACCCTCCAGGTGAAAATTATCAAAGAGCTCAAAAATGGTTTGCAAAAAAGTTACAAGAAATAGGTATGAAGGTTGAAACCTTCGAAATTTATCCTAATGAACCAAACGTGATTAGTTTATTGGAAGGATTAGGAAAAAAGACTTTGATTTTCAATGGTCATATGGACGTTGCTCAGGTTAAGGAAAGTGAAAAATGGAACTTTGATCCTTTCAATGCCAAATATGACAAAGAATTTTTGTATGGAAGGGGTTCTACCGATATGAAGGGAGGGTTGGCTGCAGTATACATTGCTATAAAAACACTTTGTGATAATGGATTCGATTTTAATCAAAATATAATGTTTCAATCTGTTGTGGGGGAGGAGGCAGGTGAACATGGCACCAAGATGGCCTTAGAAAAGGGATACACTGGAGATTTTGCTATTGTTCCAGAGCCCAACAACTTGAAAATACAAGGACAGGGAGGAGCAATTACTCTTTGGATTAAGCTGAAAAGCGACAGAGTATATCATGATGGTACGAGGAGAAAATTAATTCATGCAGGCGGTGGGATCGAAGGAGCTAGTATGATCGAAAAGGCTTGTAAAATCTTGATTGGTATGCAAGACTTAGAAAAATATTGGAGTGTGATGAAAAAGTATCCGGGCATGCCGCCGGGGGCAAATACGATAAATCCTTCCGTTATAAATGGCGGAAGAAATCCTGCATTTATTGCTGACGAATGCAAGGTTTGGTATAGTATACACTTCTTACCAAATGAAAAAGTAGAAGAAGTGAAAAAAGAAGTATCAACTCATATAGAAAAGGTTTCTGAATCGGATCCGTGGCTCAGAAATAATCCTCCAAAGTTGGAATGGGGGGGAAATTCTTTATTTAAGGGAACTGGAGAAGTATTTCCGTCTGCCGAAATTGAAATAGAAAATTGTTTTGTTCAATCTTTCATAAAAAACTATGAAGATATTTTCGGAAAAAACCCTAAACCATCAATTTGGCCTTCAGTCAGTGATGCTGGTTGGTTTTCGGAGTTTGGGATACCTGTTGTCATATGTGGTCCTGGAAGAATAGAAGAAGCTCACTCCGTAAACGAAAAGGTAGAAATTGACCAACTTATTAAAGCTGCCGAGTTATATGCTAGTTACATTATTAACTTCTGTGAAGAAAGATAAGCTTTTAAGAATTAACAATACTACTATCGTACTATTTATTGTACTTGGGTTACTTGTAAACATTTTTTTATTAGTAAGCGGTATATTCTTTTAGTATTAATTAATTAGGTAAGTTATTGGTGTAATTTATGAAATCAGTACGTTTTTATGGAAAAGATAAACCTCTCAAGGTTGAAGAGATAAAAGTTCCGGAAATAAGAAGCGAAGAAGTTTTAACTAAAGTTAAGGCTGCTGGTATTTGTCATACAGATTTACATTTTTTGGATGGAACTCTTGAGCCCTGGAAGGGCGAGTTACCATTGATCTTGGGTCATGAGGTTTCGGGTGAAGTTATAAGAACTGGCGAAGATGTCAAGAGTTTCAAAAAAGGCGATAGGGTAATCATTAATAATAATCTGAACTGTGGTGAGTGTAAATATTGTAAATTTGGTCGCGAGAATCTCTGTTCGAATTTGGATCAATATGGTTTTACCGTGGATGGTGGGTACGCGGAGATGATAAAAGTGAAGGAATCTAGTCTTTTGGAGTTGCCTGAGGAGATTCCTTTTGAAATAGGATCCATTTTACCTTGTTCTGTTGCATCAGTGTACCATGGATTAGTCAAAATAGCGGATTTGAGAAAAAACGACACTTTGTTGATAAATGGGTTTGGTGGTTTAGGAAACAGTGCACTGCAAATAGCTAAGTATTTGGAAGTTAGGACTTTGATAGTTGATGTTTCAGAGGAGAAGTTAAAGTCTGCTAGTGAAAATGGTGCTGACTTTGTAATAAACGCTGCTAAAGACAATGTTATTGATAAAGTTATGGAATTTACAGAAGGGGAGGGATTAAATGCCGCTGTTGAATTTGTAGGCACAGCTACCTCGATGAAAAATGCTTTGGATTCTCTAGGAAAAATGGGTCGGTACTTAATTATTGGTTATACGAGTGATAAATTGGAGATTACTCCTTTGAATATGGTTGTCAATGAAATTGAAATATTGAGCTCAGTCGCTTATACCATGGAGGATTTGAAGGAGGTCGTCGAATTAGTGGCTGATGGGAAGATTGAACCAAAAATATCAAAGATAGTTAGTCTTGAGGAGATTCCCGCTACTTTAGAAGAATTGAGAAAAGGAAGAATAAAAGGAAGAGCCGTTGCTAAAATGGATTAGTTATTATTTTTTAATCAATTTTTTTGATATCGGGGAAAATAAAATAGATTCCACTATTTATAATAAAAATATAAATAGAAGTATCAAGGCTAATCAACTAATGAAGACTGTTTTTGATGGGGGGAAGATTGTAACGGGAGATGGAAATACTATCATCGAGAAAGGATATGTTGTCACTCATGATGGATTAATAACGGAGGTAGGAAAAGGCTCCTACTCTAAAACCCATAAGAGTGGTAGGATCATAGAAGCCAGTGACAAATTGATCATTCCTGGAATAATAAACCATCACGAACACTATCTAACATTTGGACCTGGAATTGTTGGGGAGTATCCTTGGTACGAAGAGAAAGTTATAGAAAATTTAAATAAGCATATGCTTCAGGGTACTACCACCATACTCAATCAGGATGGGTTGATAACCCCAGAAGAGTTCGCTAAAACTAATTATTTACATCCGATAAATCTTAAGACCACAACCCTTCATATAAAACCGTATATTGAAGCGGCTGAGATAATCAGCGAATGTCCAGGACTTTCGGAAGAACATAGGAAGCTTACGGTCGGTGAAATGGTGAATAATGGTGCTGTGGCTATTGGTGAAGTTGAAGAGTTGACAACACTATCTACTTTCTATTTTCCCAAAATTATCAAAAAAAGGACAGGATATTATATAACTTCTAAAGATGCTCGTCGACTACTAAGGGCCATACTCGGTAACGTTGATAACCCACCGGATTTTGATCCTCAAAAAGTTAATAGTATCCTAGAGGATATTGACCTCGCAGAAAAATTAGACCCTGTTGAAATTAAAAATTTATTTGAAGAAACCATCCTTAAACAACACAAGATTTGCAAGAAAGTTTATTCAGAAGCGGGAAGACTTGGTGCGAAATATAACATACCGGTTGTAGTACATTATAGTTTAGAATGCATGAATTGGGTTGTTGAATTGGCTGAGAAATTTGCCAAAAAGGTTAATATTATAGCAGCTCATTGTGACTCAGTTACTTTTTCAGATGTTGAAGCTGCTATAGAAACTACGAAGAAACTGAAGAAGATGGGGGTAATAGCCAATACTACTTCGTATATGAAAAATCACAATGAAATCACTGATATTTCGGCAAGGCTTTTCGAGGAAAATTTAGTCGATAACATATGCACTGATGGGATAATGGAACACGATTCTATACTATTCTTTATAGAGCGTCTTATGGAGGAAAATCTTGTGGGTTTATCGGAGGCGATAGCGATGGTTACTAGTAATGTGGTGGATGCGATTCCCAATCTTGCACCCCACAGGGGTCTGATAAAAGAAGGTAAAATAGCAGATTTGGTGCTTGTTGACGAGCAAGAAATCTCAAATGTAGAAAAAGTGATGATCGGTGGAGAAATTGTGGTTGAAAACGGTGCGAGGCCTAGAGAAGAAGTTCCCCTAATGGAGCCGTCCGTATATGATCCGGAAGGTAGGAATCCTGTAAGATCTTTATATACGAAATTACCAAGTAAGTTAACAAGAGAGAATAGTTGGTTGGTATAGTATTTCTGTAAAGAAGTTGTCTCATTTTTTAATTGCTTTTGATTTACGTAAGTTTGTTTAAATCCATACTAAAAAGGATTAAATTAATTGCTCTAGGTGCAAGAAATACTTATAGGATTTAAAATTCACTATTGTAACTCGTAGTATGAAAATAATTACTGACTCTAATCTTTGTACTGGGTGCCGTACTTGTGAGGTTATCTGTACTTATCATCACGAGGGAGCTTTTGGAAGGAGTTCTTCAAGTATTGCAGTTGAGAGAAATGAAGAGAGGGGAGTATTCGAGATTAAGATAGAGGAGAGGGGTGAACATGCTTGTGATTTATGTGGTGGAGATCCTCTCTGCGTAAAATACTGTGCAGTGGATGCAATAAAAATAAAGAAGAGTTGATTAGACTTGGATGAAGAAGAGACGTTTGGATATTCTGGAAAAATACTTAGAGTAAACCTTACCAATGGAAAGATCCGTGAAGAACCAGTTATTAAATATGCGAAGAGATTGATTGGTGGGCGTGGTATAAATAGCTATTTACTTTTCACTGAAACACCCCCAAGAATAAATGCGTTTGATCCAGAAAATAGGTTAATATTTGGGACAGGTCCTCTAGTGGGTACCATGGTTCCAATGTCGTGTCGGTTTACAGTAACTGCTAAGTCGCCCCTGACAGGTGGACTTGGAGATGCTAATGCAGGTGGGCATTTTAGTCCAGAATTGAAATACGCAGGTTTTGATCACGTAGTAATTACTGGTAGAGCACCTAATCCTGTTTTCTTGCTCTTAGATAATGGAAACGCGGAGATTAGAGATGCTAACGAAATTTGGAATGCAACCACATTTGATACAGATACCCTGATAAGAGAGGAAGTGGGGGATTCGGATATTCAAGTAGCTAGTATAGGCCCTGCAGGTGAAAATCTAGTCAGATTTGCTAATATTATTTGTAATAGGAAAAGAGCTTGTGGGAGAACGGGAATGGGTGCAGTAATGGGGTCTAAGAATTTGAAAGCAGTAGCCGTGAGAGGTGATGGACTTTTAGAAGTAGCTGAACCGGAGAAATTCATGCAATTAGTTGATGAGAAACTACAAATCTTATTGAATAATGAATCTCTGAAAGCCTTATCAAAACTCGGTGGAATGGGTTTAGTGAAAATCGTTCCGGGTTATGAGAATGATATTCTTAGAAATTTTCAGGGTGGGGATTTTAATCTCGATGATGTGAGTGGGGAGAAGTTGTTTAAGGATCATCATGTTCACTATCTTTCATGTTTTAATTGCCCGATACATTGCTATCACTTCTTACGGATAGAGGATGGTGAATGGGCAGGGATTGAGGGCCCCGGAATGGAGTATAATGCGGTTATCGACTTCGGATACAAACTTGATATCCACGATCTTAGACCGATAATAAAGGCTCAAATATTTTGCAATCAACAAGGATTGGACATTGATGATTCGTCTGGCCTAATATCCTGGGCCATAGAGTGCTTTAAAAAAGGAATAATAAATCTAGATGATACTGATGGTTTGACATTGGATTGGGGGGATCCATCTTTGGTAATGAGCCTTCTGGAAAAAATAACTGTGAGGAAGGGATTCGGTAATATTTTGGCGGAGGGTATCAAGAGAGCCTCGAATAGGGTTGGTAAGGAATCAGAGAAGTATGCGATTCATATTAAGGGTTTAACTGTGATGGATGCTTTGAGAACTTTTAAGGGGTGGATGTTTGGTGAGGTTGTATCACCCAGGGGTGCGGAGCATTTGAGAGGGACGATTGGGGGAGTTGAAGAGGTGGCAATGAGTAGGGATGCTGGGGAAGAGTTTTTTGGTGTATCTACTGCGGGGGATCCTTCAGCGTATGAAGGTAAGGTAGAATTAGTAATATACTTTGAGCGTTTATCAGCTATAGTTAATGCTTTGAATATGTGTTATTTTACTAGCAAGTGGTCTTCTCCGTCTCTTTTGGATATTAAGGATTATGCAGAGCTATTCTCTGCGGCCACGGGTTGGGATTTTAGCGAGAATGATCTGGTAAAGGTTGCCGATCGAATAATAAACGTTGAAAAGGCTTTTAATGTTCGGGAAGGTTTGACTCGTAAGGATGATACATTGCCGGCTAGATTTTTTGAGGAACCAGTTCCTTCCGGTCCAATGAAGGGAGCTTACATAGAAGAGGGTATACTCAATGCTATGCTAGATAAGTACTATAAAATTCGGGGCTGGAGCGAGAGAGATGGATTACAAACAGAGGAAACCCTTAAGGAACTTGAACTTGGGGAGATTTCAGACAAACTCAAACTCGGCGTAAATATGATTAGTACTGACAATAAATGATTTGTAGTTACTGTAGCCAAAAGCTTCGTTTATTTCTTTACTTGTTTTGTACCTGAAAGTATATTTGATTTCTTCTTGATAGATGGAGGGCTAATTTTATAGATACTCGAATTAGACAAAAGTAACGGTTACCTTCGAAGGTACGGTGAAGATATTATTGACCACGGATATTATAAAAAAAGTTGAGGAAGGTTTAGCTGCGCCATCAACGATTGCAGTTAGGCGCTTAATTGATTTACTATCAAATCGTAGAAGAAAAAACAAGGAAGAATTGGTTTTACTTAAAGAAACATTTTCTAAAATTAAGTCGGACATATCGCAACCAAGAGAAGACCTAATAAAACTGGCTGAAAAAAACCTTAGAAAAAATTGTTGTGAAGTTTATTATGCTAAGAATAAAATGGATATAGTTTCCATAATTAAAAATATTGTTTCTGAAGAAGCAACCATTGTGAAATCTAAATCCAATACGATGAAGGAACTCGATATAAGAAGTAAGTTGGAGTCAGAAGGGTTTAGGATAGTTGAAACGGATTTTGGGGATAGAATAATACAGCTTTCTGGGGGAAGATCTGGACACCCTATTGTTCCAGCTACACATTTATCCGTCGAAGAAGTTGCCAAACTTTTTTCTGAAGAGACTGGTTTTGATATTGAAGCAAATCCAAAAGAAATTGTTCAGAAGGGAAAGAAATCAATCAAAAAAGAGATAATTGAATCAGAAGCAGGATTGACTGGTGCAAATGCAATATCCGCTGATGATGGAGCTATATGTATTATTGAAAATGAAGGGAATATTAGCCTCATTACGAGAATACCAAAAAAACATATAGTAATAGCTGGAATCGACAAAATTGTAAAATCAATGGATGACGCACTGTTCCAGACTTTGGTTATTGAAAAATTCTCTCAGATTGATGGAACCTATATTTCCCTTATTAAGGGTCCGAGTAGAACAGCGGACATTGGCTTAGAGGAAGTCTTAGGTGTCTACGGGGCAGAGGAGGTACATGTTATTTTAATTGATCAGTGGAGAAGTGCTGCTGCTGAGAAAGGATTCGATGACATGTTGAAGTGTGTTAATTGTGGGGCTTGTTTGATATCTTGTCCTGTGATGTATTCTATAGGACTTGGATATGGAGAGGACTATCCGGGGGGTATGGGCATTCTTAAGTCCAGTTTTATAGATGGAATCGAAAAGACTATAAATAAAGGTCTTTGGCTTTGCCTTTCCTGTAGAAGATGTCAGGAGTTCTGTCCTTCTGATATTAATATACCCCAAATGCTCGAAGGATTAAGAGAAGAATCTTTTTACATGGGATGTAGGGTTCCTCAGAAGATTGCGGATTTTTTAAGAAATATCAGAGATGTTGGTAATCCGTATCGTTACTCGAAAAAAAGTAGAGGTGATTGGACAGAGGATAGTTATCAGATAAGCACTAAGGATGACTACCTGTATTATGTTGGATGCATTGGTTCTTATGATCCGAGAGGTCAGAAGATGGCTAGGTCTACTTTAAATTTGTTAAAAGAAGCTAATCTACAATTCGGAATTTTAGGCCCTCGTGAAGTCTGTGATGGTAATGATGTTAATAGAATCGGTGAAAGAGGACTTTTTGAAAGATTAGTAAAAGAAAATGTGGAGCAGTTAAATGGACTGAATGTAGAGAAAATCATTACTTTGTCACCTCACGCTTATAATATTATGAAAAATGAGTATTCCAGTATTTGTAAAGAATTTGACTATGAAGTTGTTCACTATACTCAGATTTTAAGAGGTCTAATAAAAGCAGATAAGATCGATTTTTCGGGCTTAGAGGCTAAAATTACATTCCATGACCCTTGTTTTCTTGGCAGAATAAATAACGAATACGAGGCTCCGAGAGATATACTCGAATCTATTCGAGGTATAGAATTAGTTGAGATGAAAGATAATAAAGAGGACTCATTTTGTTGTGGGGGTGGATATAATTTCTTCACTGACTTTTTAGGAAATAATGAATTTTGTCCCTCTAGAGTCAGGGTTAGGATGGCGCATGAGACGGGTGCAGACATTTTAGCAGTTGCCTGTCCAATATGCTTGTTAATGTTTGATGACGCTATAAAAGCTGAAAATCTTGGTGAGGAAATGGTTGTTAGAGATATTTCAGAAATAGTTAATGAAGCGAAAACTAATAACTGAACAATTACTTCTGTAGGTACATCAGAAAAATTTTTAGGAGGCCAAAACCTTTTTTGTGTTATAAGATTCTTTGCATAGGGTATCTTAGGTTGGTAGTAAATACGAGGATAGATGTATATCTTTGATGGTACTCTTTTTGTTTCTTAACCATGGCCTAATCTTCTACCTTATGGATGAGAAGGAAGAACCCGCGAAGTTCGAATTCTATGAATTGGGAGATTACTTACGAATTCAATTAGAAGAGTTGAAGGAAAATAACTGTGCGTATTTACCGGGTGGAAAAAGTTACGAGAAATCAAATTGAGTAAGTAAAAAAAGAGATAGCGAGGGTTAGAAACTGTTTAACTTCTTCCGTAGAGAATAAATCAGAGTGTAACTATTAGGGGCTTATTGTGATATGACCATAAGCTAGTTAAAATGTATAACGGTATCATCAGTGGTAGATGTTAATTGCTTCTTTACTAAAGCACTTACCCAAAAATAGGTTTATAAAAGATGTATTATCCTACTTTTCAGTTCTTTCAAAAGGTTCCCCTAGAGCAGAGGGTATTACTTTACCAGCTCCGAAAAATGCCGAAATGACTAATACTAATATAACTACAATATGGGGCAGTACACTCATAAACTCTTCAGGTAAAAAGGATATTCCAACCGCTTGTAATCTAAGCTGTAATCCCCCCACAATAGAAAACAGGAAAGCACCGGGTAATAGATAATTAACATTCCATTTAGCGAACATAACTAAAACAAAACTTATCCAACCATATCCGGCTACCATAGTTCTGTATCCTTGCATAAAATTAATGAATAGATACGCTCCAGCTAACCCCATTAGGCCACAGCCTACTACGACACAAGCTAGTCTCACCCTATCTACTTGTATACCAACGGAATCGGCAGCCATCGGATCTTCCCCCACTGCGTTTATCCTTAGTCCCCATCCCGTCTTTTTTATTACGATAGCTAAGGCTAGCCAGATGGCTATAGATATATAAAAGATAGGGTCTAAAGAGAACAAAATTTTTCCAAAATTTTCGGTCGGTGGCGAACCGGAAAGATACAAGGTATAAATAAAAGCTGCTATACCTATACCTAAAAACCATAAACCAAATCCAACAACTACTTGATTAAGTTTTTCATATATTGATAGATATGAATTCATTATTCCAAATAAACACCCTCCGAAAAAACCCACAATCATAGAAGACCATATATTAGGCGTAACAAACCCGTAAAATACGATTGCCGTTATAGCACCAAAAGCCATGACCCCCTCTATTCCAATGTTATAAACTCCGCTTTTTTGACTCAACATTTCTCCAGTGGAAGCTATTAAATAGATAGGCATTATTGAAAGGGCGCCTAGAATAAGTTTTACCAATGCATCTATCATAAATCCCACCTTTTTTCAAGTATGTTTAAAATTAAAGTTGAAACAAATACAATTCCGATTGATAAATTTGCAAATGCAGAAGACAAACCTAGAGATTTAAGAGCAGCTGCTCCCATAAGTATGCCCCCTACAAAAAAAGAAGTGAAGAGGGTAAGTTCGGGACGCAACCTTGCAATTAGTAAGCAAACGATTGCATAAAATCCAAAGTTACCTGTAATTCCCCCCACTCCAAAGAAAAATTCACCAACCACAAGGGAGGTACCTGCTAACCCACAAATAGCTCCACTTAAAAACATTGCTAAAATTGTTATACGTCCCGAATTAATTCCTGCATATTCTGCAGCGTATGGATTCTTTCCGACTACATTTAACTTAAAACCGAAGCATGTTTTATTCATTAACAGATATATAATTGGAATCAACGCAAGAGCAAATAGAAATATAGTGTTTAGTGGTTCGATTATGAATGGAAAACGAAGACTATTAGGTATAAAATCCGTTCTTGGATACGCTATTAGGCCGGCAGGATTCCAGGGACCAGCTATTAGGTAGCTGAGAAAAGCAAGCACTATAAAATTCTGCATTAGTGTAATGGGTATTTCGTGTATTTCCATTTTTGATTTTAAGAAGCCTGCGAATGAGCCCCAAATACCTCCTAAAAAGAAACTCAATGAAAATGCAAGGATGATAATCAATATACTTGGAAGGTCGATAAATAAACAAACCCCCAAAGTTGCGATTACTCCAAGAGCAATTTGTCCTTCTCCACCTACATTCCAAAGCTTGGATTTAAAAGCAATAAGTAAACCGAGCGATGTAATTAAAAGAGGAACAGTTTTTGTCATTGAATTTAAAATGCCGGATTTCGAAAAAAAGCTGCCATTAAAAAAAGCTTTTGAAACATCGAAAAAAGGAACATTTTCGAAAGACGATATAGCCAACAAGCCGAGACTAACTGCAGAAAAAACAATAACTAAAAAAAGGAGGGGTTTGCTCAATAGCCTAGCCAATTTTCCTGGAGATAAATTTATTTTTTTGGCCATAGAAATCCTAGTTTCCTCCCATTATAAGTCCGATTTCTTCTTTTTTTGCTGAGGATGGAACTATATCTCTAATTCTCCCTTCGTAAATTATCGCTATTCTATCACTCATTAATTTTAGTTCTTCTAGACTCTCAGAAATTAAGATAATAGAAGAACCAGCTTCTACTTCTTTTTTCAATAATTCCCTAATTTGCTCTATCGAGCCTACATCTAACCCCCTTGTTGGATAACAAGCTACCAAGAGTTTGGGATTTTTATACAACTCTCTTGCAATTAAAATCTTCTGAAGATTTCCACCAGAACAGCTTTTAGCTAGGTCTTTCTCAGTTGATACCTTAATATTATATTCTTTAATCAGACGTTTTGCATAATCCCGTATTTTCTCATCGTTGAGAAAGCAATTGAAATTTCGTAAAAAAGGGATATTGAAGCTCATTCTAAAATTTGCCTCGTTCTGATGTTTTAAAAATAAGTTATCACAAACAGGAATTTCATTTACAATTCCTACCTTTATTCTATCCTCAGGTATATATCCTATCCCGAGTTCCTTAATCTCTTTCGGAGATAGGGCAGTAATATCATTATTAAGGAAAACAACTTTCCCCTTTTCGGCTTTTCTCAACCCGGTTATTACTTCGGCTAATTCCTTTTGTCCATTTCCAGATACTCCAGCTATACCCAGTATCTCTTTTTCCTTTAAATCGAAAGATACACCACTCAACTTCAAGAAACCTTCATCACCCCTAGCTTGAAGGTTTTGAACCGTTAGAACAGTTTTACCTTTTTCTATCTTTTTTCTCTTGACTTTGAATAAAACATCTCTTCCTACCATCGCTTTTGCTAATTTTTTTTCTCCTACATTTTTTGTTTTAACACAATCGACAACTTTTCCTTTCCGAAGTATAGTAATTCTGTCGCTTATTTCGAGAACTTCACGAAGTTTGTGTGTAATGAAAATTACTGACATTCCCTTTTCTCTGACCGATTTCCTAACGAAATTCATTAGTTCCTTTGCTTCTTTTGGTGTTAACATAGCAGTGGGTTCGTCAAGAATAAGGATTTCCGCTCCCCAGTACAGAGTTTTTATTATTTCGACTCTTTGTTGTTCCCCAACAGAAAGATTTTTCACCTTGGCTTTGGGTGAAATTGAAAGTCCATTTTCACTTGAGAGTTCTGACAAAAGATTCGAAGTGGAGTTTAAATTTAATAATAAACCTTCTGGAGGCTTGCCTAAAGCTACGTTTTCAGTAACTGTAAGTGTAGGTATAAGCATAAAATGTTGGTGTACCATTCCGACTCCAAGTTTAAGTGCTTCCTTTGGCGAGTTTATAATGGTTTTCTCGCCTCGAATTAGTATTTCGCCTTCGTCTGATTGGTAAAGACCATATAATATTTTCATTAAGGTAGTTTTACCTGCACCATTCTCTCCAAGTAGTGCATGGACTTCTCCAGGTTTCAAATCAAAGTTAATATCTTTGTTAGCTATGGTTCCTGGAAAAGTTTTTGTAATCCCTCGCATTTCTACTACTTTTTCCCCATTTTTAAAAATCAGAAAAAAAGTTCCCAGCCATATTTTAAGTTTATTATTATCTTTTTAAAGAACTTTTCGTATTACAATTTTAGATATGTCTCCTTAAATCGTCTTAGAAAATCCAAGTTCTGCGTTTTCATTTTTAAAGGATTTATTCTGATAGAGGTCTATAGTTTTGATTAATTGTCTCTGTAGTAGTATTTTATCTACATTATTCTGTTTAGCAGTATTAGGTACATAATTTTATGACTTTATTGAATAAGCATCCTTAATTACAACTTCTTTTCTAAAATAGCCTTGATTTTTCAATCAAAACCGGCATTTGATAAAGCTAATTATGACATAAAATCTATATAATACCAAGGCACCTATTATTAAACATATGTCTAAAACCTTGGAAAGTATATTGGGGGAGTACAAGGATAAAACTAGTGAATCAAAGAAAGTATGGGAAAGGCTCAGAAAGAGTATTGTCGATGGTGTAGGATGTGCGGGTAGATACTATAGACCCTATCCCCTTGTTGTAGATAAAGCTGAAGGGTCTCGAATTTGGGATGTTGATGGTAATGAGTACATCGACTTTTACTTTGATTGGGGTCCACTGGTTTTAGGGCATTCCAACCCGAAGATTGTAAAAGCCCTTAAGGAGCAGGCTGAAAAGGGAACCATGTATGGTCTGCCTTACGAAAAACTAGCAGATTATGTTGAGGAGTTAAAGAAGCGTTATCCTGCTGATCTTTTTAGATTGACAAACTCAGGTACTGAAGCAACATTGCATGCAATAAGGACTGCAAGAGGATATACGGGTAAGGATAAGATAGTGAAGATGGAGGGGGGTTTCCACGGAATTCATAATGATGTACTCGTAAGCTTTTACCCACCGGTAAGTAAAGTTGGTCCCAGCTGGGCGCCTTCACCGTATTTGGACTCATCAGGGGTCCCCTCGGATACAAGGAAAAACACTTTGGTGGCTCCTTTTAATGATATAGCTGCTCTTGAGAGTCTTTTCAGGAAACATGAGGGTGAAATTGCTGCTGTGATAGTGGAGCCGGTAATGTTGTTTCATGGGGTGATTCCGCCAAAGGAAGGCTATCTGAAAAATGTCAGGAAGCTCACCGAGGAATACAATGTTGTTCTAATTTTTGATGAGGTTAAAACTGGGAGCAAAATTGCTTATGGTGGAGCCTGTAAATATTTTGATGTTGTCCCAGACATGTTAACTTTGGGTAAAGCTATTGGATGTGGCCTGCCAATTGCTGCTTTTGGTGGTAAGGAGGAGATAATGAACGAAGTTAGCCAGCAGGGATCAGGGGTACATATCGGAACTTACAATGGAAACCCACTTTCTATTAGTGGTGGCCTGGCGGGTCTTAGGAGTCTAACGAGAGATGTGTACAAAAAAATGGACAAGTTAAGTGAAATGTTAGGAGATGGAATTCAAGATTGTCTGGATGATGAGGGGTTAACTGGTCGTGTTCAACGCGTGTCGAGTATTGGGGCAGTATATTTAGGGATAAGTGAAGAGATTAGAAACTTTAGAGAGGCTGCTCGGGTTAATATAGATTTAGGTTGGAGGTACTGGCTTTCCATGGTGAATGAGGGGATATTTTTCTCGCCGGGTACTGGTGCTGGTGGAAATTGGCATCTTTCGAGTGTACATACTAAGCGGGATATAGAAAAAGTTCTAGAAAAGAACAAAATGATAATTCAGGAACTTAGTGATTAGTATTCTATCGCAATTATTACTCAACAGAAATGGGTAGTTAGTGCAGGGACTTAAATATACAAATATACAAAGTTAACAGTGTTATAAAATGGTGAAGGTTAGGATAATACCAAAAGTGAAAAACTCCCCTAAAGAAACCGTAATCAAAGGTGAATCAGTAAAAGATGTTATATTGAAATTGCATGAAAAGCATAGCATCCCCAAGAAAATATATAATAAACATTTAAAGAAGATGATAAGTCCGTTTAGGGGTTTAATAGTACTCCTAAATGGGAAAGCAGTTGGAAATTTTGCGGACAAAGAGTATGTCCCGCTATCTGGAGTCGACCAATCAGTTAAAGAAGAAGACGAAATTATTATTATTTTTCCTGCTGCTGGAGGATAACTACGGTAAATTCTATTAATAGAAACTACGAAGTTGGGTTACTGCAGTTATTCAATTTCTAAAATAATTTTTTGGAATTAAGTGAGCATAAAATCTATATAATACCAAGGCACCTATTATTAAACATATGTCTAAAACCTTGGAAAGTATATTGGGGGAGTACAAGGATAAAACTAGTGAATCAAAGAAAGTATGGGAAAGGCTCAGAAAGAGTATTGTCGATGGTGTAGGATGTGCGGGTAGATACTATAGACCCTATCCCCTTGTTGTAGATAAAGCTGAAGGGTCTCGAATTTGGGATGTTGATGGTAATGAGTACATCGACTTTTACTTTGATTGGGGTCCACTGGTTTTAGGGCATTCCAACCCGAAGATTGTAAAAGCCCTTAAGGAGCAGGCTGAAAAGGGAACCATGTATGGTCTGCCTTACGAAAAACTAGCAGATTATGTTGAGGAGTTAAAGAAGCGTTATCCTGCTGATCTTTTTAGGTTAACAAATTCTGGCACGGAGGCAACAATGCACGCTATAAGAACTGCAAGAGGCTATACTGGTAAAGATAAAATAGTAAAAATGGAGGGGTGCTTCCACGGTTCTCATAATGATGTACTCGTAAGTATATTCCCACCATTGGGCAAGGCAGGTCCAAGCTGGGCTCCTTCTCAGCATTTGGCTTCTTCCGGTGTTCCAGCGAATATAAAGGAAAATACATTAATCGCGCCCTTTAATAATATAGAGTCTTTAGAGAATCTTTTTAAGAAACATCAGGGAGAAATTGCGGCTGTAATAATGGAGCCGGTTCCTATGTTTATGGGAGTAGTTCCACCGATGGATGGTTATCTAGAAGCTGTTAGGGAGCTTACTGAGGAACATAATGTTGTTTTGATATTTGACGAGGTCAAGACTGGATGTAAAATTGCTTACGGAGGCGCCTGTGAATATTTCGATATAGTTCCTGATATGATAGCTTTAGGTAAAGCTATAGGGTGTGGTTTACCAATTGGGGCTTTTGGAGGTAAGGAAGAGATAATGAGTGAAATTAGTCATGGAGGTTCTGGGAAACATATGGGAACTTATAATGCAAATCCACTTTCTATTAGCGGCGGCTTGGCAGGTCTTAGGAGTCTAACGAGAGATGTGTACAAAAAAATGGACAAGTTAAGTGAAATGTTAGGAGATGGAATTCAAGATTGTCTGGAAGACGAAGGTATAATCGGCCGTGTACAACGTGTATCCAGTATTGGGGCAATATATCTAGGTATAGATGAAGAAGTGACGAACCTTCGAGAGGCAGCTAGCGTTGATATGGCTTTAGGTTGGAGGTACTGGCTTTCGATGCTTAATGAAGGAATTCTTTTCTCGACGGGTACTGGTGCTGGCGGGAATTGGCATCTTTCGAGTGTTCATACGAAGCAGGATATAGAAGAGGTTCTAGAAAAAAACAGGGTGGTATTACAACAGATTAAGGATTGAAATAGATTTAGTTGTGTTTTTATTTTTTTCGCATGTAGAAGCAAATATTACACTTCTATGATGAATTTGACTGATATTTAAGTTTTATTTCAAAATTAGTAATTTCTTATTGTATTCATTGATAATATTTAAAAATAGAAATAAATGAAAATTCTAAATCTGAATTCTATGAAAGGTTTCAGCAGGGGGTAATTTGTAGTCCTCCGTCTTCTCTTAATTTAAAATGATAGTTCTTACAGTGGATATCTAGAATATTCAAGTTTCCTGTATTTTTTAGATCGATATTTTTAATAAAATCAAATTCAATTAAAAATCGATTTGGAACAAATTCTTTGTGTTCGGGTTCATTTTTCCCGAAAATTTTGAATATTTCACTTAGAGAGCTTGGGTCTTTTTTACTTTCTCTAAATATTTTTAGAGCTTTCTTTTCCGAAATTTCTTTTCGTTCTGTTTTGAGATTACTATTTTTGTCAATGATCCCTAACAAAAGTTTGTCTTCAAGTCGGACTATCGAGGTCGAAAAGTCTCCGTGGTTATCGATAATCAGCTCAGATCCTTCTTTCTTAAGCTTATCGAGAAAATCCTGCTCGTCTTTATTTTCTATTTTTATGTTTGTAAATTCAATTAGGTTTTCATTGAAGAATTCATAGGTCCACGCAATATTTTTTATTTTATAGTCCAATTCTCGGGTTAAATCTACTTTCTTCATAAAATTTTCACATCTTTATAATGGGTTTATTTTTACAAAATTTTAAAGTATATAATTCTTTGGCATATTTGTTCAGTACTTTGTTCTTTTTACTTTATATCTAATATCTACATTGAAACCGTGCTCTCTTTGTGATATCAAACATATTCATTACTGGACCTTCAGTAAGCTATATATACAACCGTTTGAGACTTTTACATATGCTTTACTTAAGACCAGAAAAATGTGTTGGATGTAGGTCTTGTGAACTTGCTTGTTCGTTTGAACATTATAAAGAAAATAATCCGGCGAGGGCTTTAATTTATGTTGTAAAAGAGGAGGAGGGTATAGACTATCCAGTCATATGTCAACATTGTGACGATGCCCCCTGTATAGAGGTCTGCCCTAAAGACGCTATTATTAGGGATCCTGATACAAATGCAGTAAAAATTCTAAGAGATGAGTGTATCGGATGTAGAGCTTGTATTAATGTTTGTCCTTTTGGCGCTATATTTGTGGATCCCAAAACGGGTGATGTTTTTAAGTGTGACTTATGTGATGGGAATCCTAAGTGTGCCGAAATTTGTCCCGTTGATGCTATCATATTTGATTCGAGGAAGGATGTTGGACCACGATTGCTCAGTCGTTCTAAGTCCAGTGATATTGTTAAATATATAAGAAAAGATAGGAGTGAAAAGTGAAATGTTTGGGTGGAACGATACAAATTTAAGAATAGACTTGGATCGCCAGAAAATCGTAAAGGAACCCTTGAGCGAGGAACTTGCAATGAATTTTTTGGGAGGGGCGGGTATAAACGCAAAGATTTTGTACGATGAGACTGGTCCAGAAGTTGGACCGTTAGATCCAGGGAACAGATTAATTTTTGGAACTGGTCCTCTTTGTGGAACTTTAGCTCCGGGAAGTGCTCGATACGAGGCCACTGCTAAAGGACCATTAACGTTTGCTTTTAGCGATAGTAACTCGGGTGGTCATTTTGGTCCAGAGATTAAGTACGCAGGTTATGAGCATGTTATATTTCAGGGTAGGGCAAAAAACCCGGTATACTTATGGATTGATGATGATCATGTTGAGCTAAAAGACGCTAGCCAATTATGGGGTGAGGATGTCTGGGTGACCGATGAAGTGATAAAAGAAGAAATTGGGGATCCAGATTTGAAAATTGCTGCAATTGGCCCTCCTGGCGAAAATCTTGTTCGCTATGCTGCTGTGATAAATGATAGAGCTAGGGCTCTAGGTTGGAGTGGTACAGGGGCCGTTATGGGTTCAAAAAATCTCAAAGCTATTGCTGTTAGGGGAACGAAAGGAGTTCAGTTGGCTGATCCAGAGGAATTTGAAAGAATAAGTAAAAAGTGCCGAGAAATGGTTTTGAATTCTCAATTGATGGAGACTTATGGCTACTATGGAAAACCATATTTGAACTATTTGAGAAATGAACTTCAAAAATCTAATCCAACAAAGAACTATAAACTACCTAGAGTTCCTTCTTCCGAATTCCCAAAGGTTGGAAATGAGGCCTTTGATGAATTAATAATAGGGTGGAAATCTTGCTTTAACTGTCCTCTTCATTGTGGACATATGCTTGAAGCAAAATCGGGTCCTTATTCAGGTTTGAAGGGGGAAGGATTTGAATATAACCAGCAGATCGATGGGCAGATGATGGGAATATATGATCTGAATTTTGTTCTCAAGTGGACTGTAGAAACGAATCGATTAGGGTTTGACTGTGATGGTCCAGCCTATGCTATTGCATGGGCTATGGAGCTATGGGAGAAGGGTTTGATTTCTGAGAAGGATACGGATGGAATAGAGCTAGTTTGGGGAAATAAAGATGCTGCTCTTTCTATGCTAGATAAGATAGCTAAGCGCGAAGGCTTTGGAGATTTACTAGCGGAGGGTATAGAAGTTGCGGCCAAAAAGTTTGGGAAAAATTCAAGCGATTTTGCTTATCATATAAAGGGTGGTAGGATTGAAATAGATCCTCGGACTGGTTGGGCCACAGCACTATCACATGCTACATCTACTCGTGGGTCAGACCATCTTAAGGGCATGCCACTTAGCGATGCTTTTGGTGTTTGGAAAGGAATCCCATATGATTTTACTGATGATAGTGATACTGAGTATAAACATGAGGCAGTGATCTTCTTTGAAAATATGAATGCTGTTGTAGACTCGATAGGTTTGTGTAAAAATCCTACGTGGGTGCAGAGCGAAGAGTGCCCTGGCTTGAATGAATTTGCGGCTCTTCTTACTGCAGCTACTGGTCACGAGTTTACAGCTGAGAAACTTTTGTCGATTGGAGAGAGAATATATAATGTTGAAAGAGCGTATAATGCGAGAGAAGGGCTTACTCGAGAAGATGACACCCCTCCAAAAAAATTCTTTGAAGAACCTATAGATACTAAAATAAAAGTATTGGATAGAGAGACATTTGAAAAATTAAAGGACAAGTATTATGATGCGCGTGGTTGGGATGTTGATACAGGTAGACCTTTGAGAAAAAAATTGGAAGAGCTTGGATTGACTTACATAGCAGATGATCTGGAAGACAGAAATGTTGAGGCGCGAAGTCGTGGGAGAAAGGTGGAGGTGTGATTCTTGGCCAATATTATTTTCATAGATTCTTTCCAAGATTTTAAAACGGAAGATATAAGCTCGGAATACCAACAGCGCATTGCAAAAATTATACAAAATGGAACTGATTACTAATGATAGTTGATATTCATAGCCATATTATAACTGAGTCTTACTTGGATGAACTCTCTAGTAGGAAGAATGTTCCGAGAATAGAAAGTAAGGGCGACGGAGTCTATACTATTCATTGTAGCGATTTTCTTTCTTACGACTTTGATGAAAGAATGTATGATTTAGATAGAAAGTCTGAGGACATGAAAAAAGCGGGGGTTGATATGCAAATAATTAGTATAGCAATGCCAGGAGTTAATAATTTAAAACCAAAAAATGCTGTCAATCTTGCACGATCAGTTAACAACGAAATTGCAGATATTGTGGAGAAAAGGCCGGATACTTTTGATGGTGTGGCCACTCTTCCATTTATAGATACAGAAGAGGCTCTAAAAGAGTTGGATAGAGCAATAAATGATTTGGATTTGAAAGGTATTTCTGTTTCATCTAATATAGCTGGTAGAGGCTTAGATGATAAGGCCTTTTGGCCAGTTTATGAAAAAGTTTCTAATTTAAATATACCTATTTTGGTACATCCGACTGTTCCTATCATGGGAGATAAGTTGACGAAGTACGGTCTGAATACAGTTGTCGGCTTTGTTTTTGATTCCACAGTAGCTACACTAAATATGGTTTTTGGTGGAGTCTTTGAACGCTTTCCAGACCTGAAGGTTGTGGTTCCTCACGCTGGTGGAACAATTCCTTATCTCATCAAGAGGATAGATCATCAATATACGATAAATCCGAATTGTCGAGAGAAAATCTCAAAAAAACCTAGTGAATATCTGAAATCAATTTACGTGGACACGGCTCAATCTACTT
The DNA here is from genome assembly GCA_964384105.1 of Hadarchaeota archaeon (SeqCode). Taxonomy (GTDB): domain Archaea; phylum Hadarchaeota; class Hadarchaeia; order Hadarchaeales; family JAGGTB01; genus CAYLJV01. The sequence goes on from CAYLJV010000001.1 coordinate 394,182, forward strand.
GTGATACTTCTATGAACTGCGTTAGATCGTTGATGGGAATTGACAAGGTTGTTTTTGGAAGTGATTATCCGTTTTGTTCGCTTGAGGATTCTGTGAATTCGATTAAAGAGATTGGCTTTTCCGACGAAGAGCTGAATGATATATTTGTGAAAACGGCAGAGAATATTTTTGACTTATCAGATTAGTTTTTCTGTATTTTTAATAGATGATATTTTTCTTAAAATTAACACCATGAAACGAAAGTTTTATTAACCACTGAAGGGAAATTAATCTAGCTCGTGGTGAAAAAAGTGCGTGATGTTGCAATAGTTGGAATAGGTATGACCGAGTTTGGTCGACTTGATGGTAATCTTACAGATATTGCATGCGATGCAGCGCTTCAAGCAATGCATGATGCAAATGCTGAAGAAAAAGAGTTTGATGCATTGTACTTTTCAAATATGGCTTCGGGTGCTTTCAATAGCCAAACCGCTGTAGCAAGTTCAATTGCCGATCGTTTAAGTTTACTTCCTGCCGATGCGCATCGTATAGAAAATGGTCCCGCTTCTGGGGGTTCGGGAATAAGAAGCGCTTTGATGGGGGTTGCATCTGGATTTCAAGACCTGGTTTTGGTAGTTGGTGCTGAAAAAATGACTGATGTGAGCGGAGATGTAGCTACAGATATTCTTTCTTCTATGAACCATCCTGAGGCAGAGTATAAACATGGAGTTACGATGCCTGGCATGGGTGCTTTGTATACAAGGCTTTATATGAAGGAGTATGGGGTTACGGAGGATGAATTTGCTGCTGCTGCCGCAAAGAATCACATTAATGCTACTAAGAATCCCAAAGCGCAACTTAGACATAAGGAAGCTACTATTGAGGGAGTAAAGGATTCAATAATGGTTGCAGATCCTATTAGATTGTATCATACCTGCCCAGTGACAGATGGTGCTGCCGCATTAGTTTTATGTCCGTTGGATATGGTTGAAGAGTTTTCGAAGAAACCTGTTAGAATACTTGGCTCTGGACAGGCTACAGATACGATGTCTCTAGAGGAACGCGATAATCCGTTGAGGCTTAAGAGTGTAGAAATTGCTTCGGATGAGGCCTTTAAGATGGCAGGTTTGAGTCGTAAGGATATTGATATAGCTGAGGTGCATGATGCATTTATAACACTAGAATTAGCTGAATTGGAAGCAGCTGGATTCTTCCCTGCAGGGAAGGCAGGTAAAGCTACTCTAGAAGGAAAGACAAAATTAGATGGCGAATTTCCAGTAAACACTTCTGGTGGACTAAAAGCCAGAGGTCACCCAGTAGGAGCCACGGGAATTTCCCAAGCAGTTGAGTTGGTTACTCAGATTAGGGGGGAAGCAGGTGAAAGACAGGTTAAAAAAGCTAAAAATGGTTTCTGTTGCAACTTTGGTGGATTTGGTAATAATACTGTAGTACATATTTTAGGAGGGATCTGAAAGTGGCGGGAAATGAGATTAAAGGTTACGAATGTAAAAATTGTGGGAGGCTAGGCCATATTGCTGGAAGAAGGTGCCTGAGCTGTAAAGGAACAGAATTTGAGGAAATTAAACTGGGTGATAAAGCTGTGCTTAGAACATATACGCAGATTTACAATATCCCTGCTGGCGTGAATGTTGACCCTCCTCTAATGATTGGCTTGTTGGAATTTGATAATGGTGTCAAGGTCGTAGGACAGTTGAACGTTGATGACCCTGAGGACTTGGGGGTTGGTAAGAAATTCGAACCCGAATGGTCAAAGCTTAGGGAGATTCAAGGTAAGGAAGTTTTTGGTTTTAGGTTCAAGCTCGTTGAAAGCTCAAAGGAGGGATAGAAATGAAAGAAAAAACATATCGTGGAATAGAGAGTAAGAGGAAAGTGAAGGATTTAGGCTTCGAGTATCTGGGCGAAGATATTGATATGCCAGTTCGTGGAACTGATGCGGACTGGGAAGAAGTTATGAAGCCATATCCAACTAGGAAAATTGTTCTACCCAATGGAAAAGAAATGATAGTCGATAGTATGAGTAAGGATGAAGTAGAGGAGGTTGCTGAGGCACTGCAACCTAAAACTGTTCAACATAGACAACTGTTTGATTTGATCTCCTCTGAACTGGTCACTGAACTATACTTATGGCGAGAAAATAGACCAATGTGGAGTTGTCCACCGGAAAGTCATTTCTGTTTAGTTGGAAGAGTTGATGGAACTATTGTTGGTTGTTCGAACGGTGTATTAAGCGATCCTAAGGTGGGGAACAGTCTTCATACAGTTGCTATAGAAGAAGGACAGCAAGTAGGCGCTCAATTGTGGGGATGTAAGCTAGAGCATTATTTTGATGTTTTGGGAATTGAAGCATTGCACGCTGCTGCCGAGAGTTATAGAGGAAGTACGGAGTTATTCGATAGATTTGGATTTAAAGAACTACCTAGTAAGATAACACACTTTGGTACTGGCCCTGAGCAGTATTTGACGAAGGCCCAATGGAAGCGAATAAGACCCGGTAAAATAACTGGCAAGAGGATTTAATTTTTCGCTTAGTATCTGTACTAGGTAAATTTATTTTTGATTTTAATATTTTATCTCTAAAAATGAATAATGGTTATTTAATGTTCTAAGCTTAAGGAAAGGCCAAGAGTAGTTGATTTTCTTAAAATCCAGATAATTTAGCACAAACTTGGTTTTGATTAGGGGTTTTAAAGAATTCTATTCAAGATAAATTAATTTAGAAAATATGCTTTTTGAGTTCTCTCTAATTCTTTGCAGATCCTCTTCACTTGGGAGTCCTCTGATATCCCCCATTCTTCCTTTAGTACTAAGTTCTTTGGACTCGTGATGTTCGCTTAGAATATACCATTTGCTAAGTACGGAAAATCCTAAGTGTTCGAAGAATTGAGCAATGTATTTTACTGCGGGAATTGCTTCATCTATTCCAGTGTGTGGTCCAGAATATGTACAGAAAATTAGAACATTTTTTCCGGGTATTTTAGGAGCTTTTGGTTTTATTCTCCCCTCTTTTCTGTATTCTTTAAACTTGGTTCTTAGGAAGGAGTCTAAGGGTTCTGCCGGATGCCAGTTAATTGAGGGTGAGCCTATGCATATTAGATCAAAATCAAAAAAATCAATCTGATTAGCCTTATCCGCCTTCTTAAGTAAGACATCTGCTCCTGCATCTTCCAGACCCATCTTTACAGCATAAGCTACTTTCTCTGTATTTCCGGTGCTAGACCAGTAGATAATTGCTACTTTATTCATTTAGCATTCATTCCTTTACTTTCAAAATAAAGGTCATAAATTCAATTGGTTTATCCTGTCAATAAATAAAAACTTCTGCATAAAACATCAATATTTTCTAGGGTATTAGCCATACAAATAAGTACTAAATTTGTGTGATAAAAACCAGAATAGATAGATCACCTTTTGAAATTAAAACATCGAACATGAAGGGGCCGGGAACGTTACCTCTTTCGCGGACAGGTTGTTGCCTATACTTTAAAAAACCGGCTTCCAGCCGATACAGAGCCTGTCGGAGCGCCCGACCCCCGTGCCCCCGTAGCTGTGCAAACAAGGAGGTGAGAAACTCCTGCGGGAACACTTAATCCGCTTGTGTTGTTGAACCAATTCAATGGTAGAGAATGCAACACGTGGCGGAAGCGTGATAATTGAAGTAAAATTTAGGTCTTTTCAATTGAAAAGTTCTCGAGCTTCATCCCCCAACAGATTCACATATAATTTTTTTCGACGGTCGTATAAAAATTTTTTTGTTTTAAGACTCGTAGAAGTTTTTCTTTTTAATATCTAATAATAAGGGTTATTAAACGAAAAGTTTATTAACCACCGCTTCAAAATTTACTACCGTGATGTCTTTGAGTTCTAAAAATACGAGAGAAGTATTGGTAGATGAATGGGAAAATAAATCTACTTTTGTTGATCAATTGAGGGAGAAATACGATCATCTTTTCCAAAAAATTGCTGAACATCCATTTCTCCTAGAAATCGAGGAGGGAAAACTGCCGTTAGAGAAATTTTTATTTTATGCTAAGCAAAATGAATATTACATATCTGAACTAAGATCAGCTGCTTCAGCTGGAGCTGCTCGGGCAACGACTGATTCTGAAAGAAGGATAATGATGATGATTGTAAGCATGTTTCCACTGGAGTTATCTGAGTATTGTTTTGGAAAACTTTCTGTGGCAGCAGGTGTGCCGGATGAGGAGATTAAAGCCATACTTGAAGATCCAGATTTCCCACTTCCAGCCACACGGGCATATACCGATTTTATGTACAAGGAGTTTGCGACCAAACCCGCGGGAGTAGCGACAGCGTCTTTCATAACTTGCCCCTGGACTTACAGCTCAGTGGATATTGGAGGTCTTTCGTGTGGTAAAACTTTTGCAAAAGCTCTGCATGACCATTATGGAGTCGACAAAAAGATCACTGAGGAATATATAGAACATTATGAAACAGACGAAGATTTTGCTATTGGTATAAAGGCTTTGAAAGATGCGGTGAATAAAGATGCGGAAGAGGGAAATGATAAAATGAGGAATATCCTAGAGTCTAATTTTAAAAGGGATGTAGAATACGAGTATATGTTTTGGGAGATGGCATACAAGCATAATCCTGGTAAGGAAAGGGAATTTGGTTCTTATTTCTAACAGATTATGAAAAATATTTTAGGAGAACCTCGAAATCTCGTTTTTATTTTTCTAGGTTTGACTTTTATTTGATTTCTAACTTTCTAAAAAAATAAGAAATTTTTCAAATCTTCCTTGTCTTATCAAAATGTTTATATATGACTGTCTACTCATTTTCAAAAGACTAACAATAGGTGTTTAGATGGGAAAAACTATTGCTATAGAAAATGGAATTGTTCTTACTATGAACTCAGATAGAGAAATTTTTAAAGAGGGATCTGTGGTTATAGAGGATGACAGAATTTTGGAAGTTGGCGATAGTAGTGATGTGAAAAAGAATTATACGCCTGATATTTCTATTGATGCAAAAAATAAAATCGTAATTCCTGGCTTGATTAGTTTGCATCATCACTCTGATAATATGTCAAGGGGTGTGGGAGAACATATGGGGCTTCATGATTATTTAGAAAAGATATACTACCCAATGCTTTCAAAAGCAACTCCTGAAGAAACTAAGTTAACTGCACTATTGTCATATACTGAAGCTATTCTTTCGGGTACTACCACAGTAAACGAAATGTATGTTAATCTTGAAAGTTGTGCGGAGGCTGCCGAAGAGATTGGTATAAGGGCGGTCATGTCTAGTGAAGCTGCTGATTTAATAGAAGGATATGGTGAAAGCTTGGACCTAAATGAAAAGGCCTTTAAGGAGTTAGATGGTTCTGCAGACGGAAGGATTAGAATATGGTTTGGGGCAGAGTGGGTGCCTGTTTGTTCCGAAGATTTTCTCATAAAAACGAGAGAATTAGCTGATAAGTATGAGACTGGGATTCACATACATCTTAATGAGTCGAAAGACGAAGTAGAACTTTGCAAAAAAGAACACGGCAAGGGCTCAGCTGAATATGTTAATGAATTAGGAGTTTTGGGGGATGATGTTGTATCTGCTCATAGCGTCTGGCTTTCAGAAAAAGAACAGAATATTTTTTCTGAAAGAGGCGTTAGCGTAGCTCATTGCCCGGTTTCAAATTTGAAATTGGGAAACGGAATAGCACCAATTCCTGAATTGATTGAAAAGGGTGTCAACGTTGGTCTTGGCCCTGACGGCGCTCCTTGTAACAATACAGTTAATATGTTTGAAACTATGAAATTTGCTTCCTTGGTACAAAAAGGGAGATTTTTAGATGCGTCTCAGATGCCATCAGAAAAGGTTTTAGAGATGGCTACTATAAACGGGGCAAAAGCTCTTGGACTAGAAGACGAAATTGGATCGTTAGAGAAAGGTAAAAAAGCCGATATAGTGTTGGTTGATCTCGATGTACCAAATCTACGCCCGATCTATTATGGTAAAAATCTTAATGCGTACTCACATTTGGTATACGCATCTCCAAATGCTGTGGATACAGTGCTAATAGATGGGAAATTAATTGTAAGAGATGGTAAGATAGATACAGTTGATGAAGAGAAGCTTCTTAGAGATTTTCAGACTTCTGCTGATGGACTTATAGATCGAATATAAGCAGTTTAGGATTTTGATGGTTTCTTTTTCATGTATCTTGGGTGGTTTGTTTGGAATTTGTAAGAACGTAAAGTTTAAATACCTGCGTTGGGGTATTTACAGAGGTATAAAAACCCTTGGAAATTGTGGGAAAGATGTTAGGGCTAACTAATAGACAGTGGGCGACAACTTTCTCTTTCTTCGGCATTGTTATTGCAATACTAGCTGTAATATTTTTGGTTATAGGGGTTGCAATCGATATAGAAATGCAAAGTATATTCTCTGTTTTTTTTAAGACTACTTTGTTTTCTAGTAGCGGTCTTCTTAAAGTTCTACAGAGAACAACACCCCTTACAGTAGCGGGTCTGGGGTTAGCGGTAGCGTTTAATTCAAAGTTTTGGAACATTGGTGGAGAAGGCCAGATTGTGGTAGGGGCTTTAGTTGTTACTGGTATCTGTTTGTTTTTAGGATTACCAGCATTCATTTTGGTGCCACTGGCTCTTATTTTGAGTTTTTTAATTGGTGGAGCTTATTCTGGATTTGCAGGAGTTATTAAAGCAAAGTGGAATGTAAATGAAATTCCAGTTACGATTATGATGAATTTTTTAGCTTTTGCAATTTTAGGTTATTTAATCAATAACCCTTGGAATTGGGGAGAAGGTTTATACGCTCGGACGGCACTTATTCCTGCTGCAACTAGGTTTCCTTTTATAATCAGACCGTTGAGCACGACTTTTCTACTGGCAATAATTTTAGTCTTAGTGATATATGTTTTAGTTAAAAAAACGATATTTGGTTACAAGATTAGAGTTGTGGGTAGCAACTACAGAGCTGCAATAACCCAGGGTATAAATGCCAATAAGATCATTAGCTTGAGTGCATTTATAAGCGGAGGTGTTTGTGCCCTCGCAGGAGCTTTTATCGTATTTGGTGGGCTTTTTAGGGCTCAAGATGGCCTTTCGGGCTTTTATGGCTTTTATGCAATAGTTGTCGCTCTTCTTGCGAACAATAAGCCGCAATATATAATTTTTGCGGCATTCTTTATGGCCTTCATTATACAGGGTGTGATCAGCATTGTAGTTCTTGGAGTTCCTCGCCAATTGGGGACGTTAGTGGTTGGTATAATGTTCGTCGTTGCAATTTCTTCAAAGTTAATTACTGAGAGGTTGCCATTATGATCACTGATATAACTATTTCGATATTGACCCTTTTACCTATATTAGGTCTATCTTCTCTTGGAGGATTAATTACACACAAAAGTGGCGTTTATAACATAGCGATGGAAGGGATTATGGTTTTTGGAGCACTGGCTGCTACTTTTACTTATTTCCATATATTTAGTTCACCCTGGATTGCTCTATTTGGTGGGCTTTTGGGTGGAATTTTATTCGGAGCGATTTTAGCTGTTTTGGAAGTGAGATTGAAATTGAATCAGATAGTCGTTGGATTTGGTCTATGGTTTGTAGCAGAGGGATTGGCTGGAACAATCTATTTTACAAGTGTCCCGAGTTTTACTATAGAAAATACATTTAGTTCGACTTTATTTTCTCTTAACCCAATTTTCTATCTTACAATAGGTTTGGCAGTTGTGCTTTACATTCTTTTTAAGAGGACGAAACAAGGTCTAGCTATAAGAGTCGTGGGTGAAAATCCAAAAGTTGCCGATTCTACAGGAATAAATGTGTTTAGGGTTAGATGGATATGTTGTTTGGTGGGTTCAGCCCTTGTTGGGGCGTCCGGTGCTTATGCGTCTATTCAGTTCTTACAGGGTTTTACATATAGTATGATAGCGGGATATGGTTGGATCGCTTTTGCTACTATATTATTTGGGCGTTTTTCCTCAGAGGGGGTGTTTGGTGCTTCTCTGTTCTTTACTGCTTTAATAGCGATACAAACTAGATTACAAGTTGCAGGAATGGTTTTCATACCCACTCAGTTTATGGTTGTGATACCTCATTTGGCGGTTATAGCAGCTCTCGCTTTGATGGGTATAATGGGAAAAAGCTCTAATATGCCTTCTGGATTAGGTATTCCGTACGAAAGAAAATAGTTTGGTGAACAAATTGACTAATCAAATTAGAAAAAAAATTGGTGAGGCAAATAATGAAGTAGTTGAAAAAATTATGGAGTCCCACCCAGTGCTGGTGGACATAGCTCCAGCAATTGATGCTGTTCCAGGTATGGAAAGTGATATGCTTCTATATGGAGGCCCACCTAATTGTTGGGAAGACATGATAGATCCTGTAAAAGGAGCGGCAATTGGTGCTTCTATTTATGAAGGATGGACAAGTTCAGAGGATGAAGCTATTTCCTATATAGAGGATGGAAAGGTAAAATTTTCGCCAACAGCCGATCATTCTGCAGGTGCTCCGATGGCGGGAATTATTTCACCATCTATGCCTGTATTCGTGATTAAAAACAAGACTTATGGTAATTATACATTTTCAAACGTAAACGAGGGTTTGGGGAAGACTCTTCGTTACGGTGCTTATGATAATGAGGTGATTACAACTCTTCGCTGGATAGAGAAAACGCTAATGCCTGTTTTAAAAGAGGTATTGGAGAAACATGGTGAAATAGACGTTAAAAGATTGATAATCGGAGCGATACATAGGGGTGATGAATGTCATAATAGGAACAAGACAGCATCCAATCTATTATTGAAGCCACTTGCTTCAGCTCTTTTTAGAACAAGTGTAGATCGAGAAGAAGCGGCACAGGTGTTAGATTTCATAAATGGAAATCCACATTTCTTTTTAAACCTCTCTATAGCTTCTAGTATAGCTTGCTTAAATGCAGCTCACGATGTTAAATACAGCACCATTGTTACCCGACTTTGTACAAATGGTTCTGATTTTGGCTTGAAACTGAGCGGTTTAAATGAAGAGTGGATAACTGCTCCTTCCAAGCTAGCTGAGGGTAGCTATTTTGAAGGTTATGACGAAAAAGATGCTGCACCTGTTTTTGGTGACTCTTATAATTCCGAGCCAGCAGGTTTGGGTGGCTTTGCGATGGCAGCTGCTCCTGCTATTGGTAGCTTTATAGGAATTTCACCTGAAGAATGTATTGATTATACAAAAGAGATGTATAGAATAACTGTAACGGAACATAAATACTACAAAATACCACATTTGGGCTATAGAGGTACTCCTCTAGGTATTGATATTCGGAAGGTAGTAAAGACAGGTATATTACCAATAATAAATACTGGTATATCCCACAAAGATAGAGGAAAGGGACAAATAGGTGCAGGCATAGTTAGACCGCCTCTGGAACTTTTCAAAAAAGCTTGGAAGAAATTTGAAAATTTCTATTAATACGTAGAAATTTTAGGGATTTGGAAATTCTGTCGGAAAGATATATATACAAGCTAAGAGCGAATTCTCAAAGAGGAGATTAGTTATGAATGAAAAGAAGGGATTTTTAAATGACGAGAGGCTCGAAAAGCTAGATATACCAGAAAATGTTGAGTCCGTAGCAGAGGAGATTTATCAGAAAGCTTCAGAAAAAGATGTTTTGTTGGGATATTCTTCGGAGGATACTATAGCGAGTGTTTTGTATACTTCTTGCAGAAAAGTTGGTGCTTATCGTCCTCTTGATGATTTTATTAAATTGTATGAAACGGATCGGAAGAGAGTAAGTCAAAGTTACAAGAAAATTGTTCGTGGTCTTGATCTAAGGATTCCTCCTTTTGACATACTTAAATGTACGAACTACCTACTGAAAAAGTTGGATTTATTAGAAGAACTTGAAGAAACTGTGAGTGATATTTTTAAAAAAATTGATACAAAAAACGTTGCGTACGGTAAAAATCCTTTTTCGATTTCAGCTGCTATTGTTTATTTGGCTTGTGACAAAGAAAACATTAGCATAACACAAAATATGGTTTCGGAGGCCGCGGGGGTTTCGAGTGTTACATTACGTTCGCGTTTAAAAGAGATAAAAAAAGAATTGGCAGATTCTAGTAATATACAATAAAAATTTCCTTTTAGCCTACTAGTATTTTTTGTAAAATCCAGCTTTTGATAAGTTAATTGGTGGTATAAAAACTATATTAATTTTAGAAAGGTTTATTAACGACCGCTCACTACTAACGTTTGGTTATATGAAGGAGATTAAGGCTACTAATAGGGTTATCCATATTCCGGAGAAATCCTCAAATCATGATGTTGTTTTCAAAGAATTGATTGATATTGTTGGAGAGGAATATGTTAGAGATGACCTTGGTACTAACTATGTTTATTCCAAAAATATGACGGAGTTTGAGCAGTATCTTCCTGAATATGTTGTTGCCCCAGGTTCTACTGAGGAGGTCAGCGAGATAATAAAATTAGCGAATGAGCATAAAGTCCCGATTCAGTGTCAAGTGAAGGGGCTAAACATGGGGGATTGTCATATGTTGCTCGATGGTGGCTTGTTAATTGATTTAAGGAGAATGAGTTCTGTATTAGACGTTGATGAAGATTCTTCATATGCATTATGCGAGGCTGGAGTAAGCTTTGCGGATTTGAGAAAAGAGTTGAGAGAAAATCACCCTGATTTTATTGTAAATTATGGTTTTATGCCTGCAAGTTGCGGAATAGTGGCAAATGCTCTCGTTGAAGGGCATCTACAGTATTCAAATAAATACGGTTGTTCTTACCATAATCTCCTCTCGGCGGAGGTAGTACTTCCAACAGGCGAAATTGTAAAAGTCGGTGCAAGAGGACTAGTAAATTCTTGGAATCGTAGATCTGCGACTCCGGATTTATTGGGTCTGTTTTCGGGTGGATGGTATGGAACAACTGGAATCGTAACGAAAGCTGCTATAAGGATAATTCCAAAGCCGAAATTTAGTGAAACCGTGTTTGTAACTACACCGAATATAAAGTCTGCTTGTGAAATGCCTAGAAGATTGGCTGCTTCCCATTTGTGTGATGGTATAGGAAGTGTGGACTGGCGAATGTGTATGCTTGTTGGGGGTAGTAAGAAAGCCGAGGATGTTCCGAATGAGCGGCCTGAGGGATGGCCTGAAACTTCTATGGATGTGAGTTTTTCTTCATATGTGAGTGAAGAAGAATTCGAACTAAAAAGAAAAAATATTGAATCGATTGCAGAAGAGTTGGATGGCGAAGTATTACCTCTTGATGGATTTGGGTATGAAACAGAAAGATTCTGTAGCCTTCCGATGGTTGAAGGAGCTCCAGGAGGCGTAGGCCCATTTTTTGCAGGTGCTGGAAAGGGATCTGGTCTTTCATGGATCGGAGGATTGGGTGAGGATAAATATTATGAAGATTTGTATGAAGGTACACTGGAAATATTTGATAAATATCCTGATATTTTCCCACAAATTTGCATGTACGAAATGAGTCATGGTCACGTTGGTTGTTTTAGAGAAATAGTCTCTTTTGATAGAGCTGACCCAGATCAAGTAAACCAGGTTAGAAATGCACACAAAGAAGTCGTTAAAATGATGTATGATCATGGATACACCCTTTACAAAGCTCCGAAGTTTGCTACTGATATTTTGATGAAGGATTATGCTGACAGTGAATTCTTAAATTTAATGAAAAAAGTGAGAAAGACGCTAGATCCGAGTGGAATTATGGCGCCGAAGAGATGGAACCTTTCCGATGATGATGACGTTTATAAGTATTATGGTGGAAGTGAACCAGACTTAGATACAAAGGAAGGTGGTGAGTGAAGTTGGAAGAGAGGATTAAGCAAGTGGAGGAGCATATAGAAAAGGTCAGAAGCAAAGAAAAGACCCCATTTAAGGAACTTGACGATTGGGTGTACAAATGTACAGGATGCTCGAGCTGTCAAGGTTTCTACAGGGAAAATCCACCATTACATCCCCCGATAGAGCATTGGAGGGGGGAACAAACGTATGATCAAACTTGCCCTATAATGTCTGGTAGTCGTTTTGAAGTTGAAACTCCTTCTGGTCTTCTCTGGTCTATTAAGGGTTATCTTGAAGGAATTATACCGATGAAAGAAGAAGCTCTCGAAAGATTGTTTAAATGTACTAGTTGCGCAGCTTGTGAATATGAGTGCTATGGGGATCATGGTGAAAAAATTAGCAAGATTATTAGATCAGTTCGTGAGAACCAGATAAAAGAGGGCAAAGTCCCGCCTAAGATTAGGGATTTTTTAGAGAATATTTATGTCACTAATAATCCGTGGGGGTCTCCGAAAAGTAGGAGAATGGAATGGTCAAAAGAACTTGATAATATTAAAGAGTATGATTCTGATGATGAATACTTGTACTATGTTGGCTGCGTGGGTTCTTATGATGAATATAGCCAAACAATGACAAGTAATACATACACCCTATTGAATAAGGCTGGTATTTCATTTGGTATATTATCAGATGAAATCTGTGATGGTGCTGAAGTAAATCAGATCGGTGAAACAGGGTTGTATGAGGAATTAGCAAGGCAGAATATTGAGAAATTCAAAAATTTAGGTGTTAAGAAGATAGTTGCTCTTTCACCTCATGCGTATGATGTTTTTAAGAACGAATACCCATTTGAAGAAAAATATCCGGAATTTGAAGAAGTTATACATTATACTCAATTGTTATCCGAGGTTATTCAAGAAGGAAAGTTAAACACAGGCAATTATGAGGCTAAAGTTACTTATCATGATCCCTGTTATTTGGGCAGACACAACGATATATATGAGGAACCAAGAGATGTGCTAAAGTCAATAGATGGGATTGAACTCATCGAAATGAGACGTACGAAAAACAGGTCTTTTTGTTGCGGTGGAGCAACTGGAAATTTCTATACGGATATGATAAGTTCGAGCGTAGGTAATGCAAGTCGAGATAGAATCATAGAGGCTTATGAAAATGATGCAGAAATTTTAGCAGTTTCTTGTCCAATATGCATGACCATGTTGAAAGACGCGGTGAAACAAGAAAATCTTGAAAAGGAACTGGCTGTAATGGACATTTCGGAGATAGTAATTAAATCACTATGAGATTCCTTGGAAACATAGTTTTGTATTTTTTACATTTTTTTGTTACGCGAAATGTTTATATATGACTGGGTTAGAAGACTAGAATGTTGGTGTAATTTGTGAAAATTTGCGTTTGCGTGAAAAGGGTGCCTGCTTCTTTGGAGGACATTGAACTCACGGAAAGTGGGGAAATAGAAGAGAAATACTTGAGTTTCGGTATTAATGAGTACGATACTTATTCTCTCGAGGAAGCAGTGCAATTGAAGGAGAATATCGGTGGGGAAGTAATTGTCGTGATTTTGGGACCTGAAGAAGCAAATGAGATTGCAAAACAGTGTATCGCAAAGGGTGCAGATCGAGCTATAAGAATATTCGATCAATCGTTACATGAAAAACAGATAGAAGATGTTTACTGTAAATCGATGATCATGAAAAATGTTTTTGAAGACTTAAATCCCGATTTGATCTTTACTGGAGCACAGTCAAACGATGGATGCCACGCTCAGTTTGGAGTTACGTTGGCAGCTTTATTGGGTTTTCATTATGCATCGTTAGTTTCTGAATTAGATCTGAATTTCGATTCCAAAAAGGCTATAGTTCAAAGAGAACTTGAGGGAGGTATAGAAGAAAAAGTAGAAATAAGCTTACCAGCTGTTCTTACTGTCCAAACAGGTTTAAACGAACCCAGATATGCTTCTCTTATGGCGATAAGAAGGGTTAATGATTCAAATATTGAATTTAAGGATTTTGATAGCATTGGATTAGATGCAAGGGATCTAGAAGAGACCTTTTTTATGACAGAAATAGAAAGGCTTTACAAGCCTCCAGAAACTGAAATGGCAGAAATTTTTGAAGGGTCTCCTGAAGAATCAGCTTCCAAATTGTTTGATAAATTGGATGAAGATGGCTTGGTGAATTAAAATGGTTTTTGTTTTGGTCGAACATAGAGATGGTGAAATAAGAGATATAACCTTTGAAATGTTGCGCTTAGCTTGGGACATTAAAAGTAAAGATGATAAGGAAAAGGTGACCGCAATATTGTTTGCAGAAGATACAGAGGGTTTATTTTCAGAATTGGATTCTTGGGCCGATGAAGTTTTAACATTTGCCGATCCTAAATTGAAAAATTTTAACGCCGATGTTTACAGACAACTATTGGAGTCAGTCATTAAAGAGAGAAATCCGAAATTGATTATCTTGGGTCATACTGCTCAGGGGATTAATTTAGCTCCGGCGGTTTCAGCTGATCTTGGTATCCCTCTGGTGACCTCTGTGAGACACTTAGAGAGGTATGATGGTGGCCCTATAGTTATGCGAACTATGTATGGGGAAAAAATTAATTCAGATATTAAATTTAAAAAAAGAGATCAGTATATGATTACACTCCAAGCTGGATCTTTTGCTATCGATGAATCACCAGGTGCTACTACCGAAATGGTTGAGATGGACTTGTCTATTAATGATGACGATATTTTTCAGAAATTTTTGGGCTTTATAGAACCTGAAATAGGTGAAGTCGATATATCTTCATCTGAATTTCTTGTAGCCGTTGGACGAGGTATAGGTGAAAAAGCTAATATGGACATTATCGAGGAACTTGCGGATCTTTTAAATGCCGATATATGTTGCTCTAGACCGGTTATAGACAATGGATGGCTTTCTAAAGATAGGCAAGTTGGGCAAAGTGGTAAGTACGTTAAGCCAAAGCTCTATGTGGCCGTAGGAATTAGTGGTGCTCTTCAACACACGATTGGGATTAAGGGAGGTACAATAGTCGCAATTAATAAGGATGCCCAAGCTCCAATATTCAAATTTGCAGATTATGGAATTGTTGGAGATTTGTTTGATGTTGTACCTGCACTCGTCGATAAACTAAAAGAATCATAGTGAATACTGGTGGCGGTCCTCTTTATTGCTCTTTAATCATAATCCCCAATTTCTTCAACGTAAAGTTTATATATGGGTGAGGCGGAGTTAACCATAACTTGGTGATTCTTTTGGAAAGTACAGTTCCCGATTCAGAGGAAAGAGATAGAATAAAGAGTTATTTCAAGGCTGACATAGATTTTTGCTACCAATGTGGTGGATGTACAGGAGTATGTCCTTGGGGTGAGCTGACAGATTTTAATCCCAGGAAACTCATTCGTATTGCTCAACTGGGTTTATCAAATCTGACTTCCGAGGATATATGGTATTGCACATCTTGCTCCGAGTGTGTTGATCATTGTCCTCACCAAATTCTAGTACCCGAGATTATGAGTAGTCTTAGAGCGTCTAATATTGAGAAGGGGAAATTACCAAAACCAGCCCAGGAGGCACTTGAAAGCTTATATAGCTTAGGAAACCCTTGGGGTGGCAGTAAAAGGAAAAGAATAGAATGGACTAAAGATCTGAATATAAGCGAATATGAAGACCAAGAGGTTCTTTGGTGGGTGGGTTGTACCCCTGCTTATGATGAAAGAAGTCAGGAAGTAGCGAAGGTTTTAACAAAAATTTTTGATGCGATAGACGTTGATTTCGGAATTCTTGGGCTGGAAGAGCAGTGTTGCGCAGAAATGGCTTTATGGTTGGGGGAGGTGGGACTTTTTGAAAGCTTTGTTGAGAAAAATTTAGAGATTTTTAAAAATTCGGGAGCAGAAAAGATAATCACCACATCTCCGCACTGTTATGATGTTTTTAGGAATAGATATCCGGATATTGGAATTGACTTTTTGCATTATACACAGTATTTACATGAAAAGTTAGGTGATTTTAGATTTTCAAATGAATTCAATTTCAACGTTATTTATCAGGATCCTTGCACTCTTGCTCGTCGTAACGAAGTCTACGAAGAACCACGGGTTCTTTTACAGAAAGTGCCAGGTCTGAACTTATTGGAATTGGATAAAAACAGAGGGATGGCTCTGTGCTGTGGAGGTGGTGGTGGCAGAATTTTGATGGAAACCGATCCTGAAGAGAGATTCTCGAATATTATCCTCGAAAATGCTTTGAATAAAGGTGCTGAAGTTCTTGCTACGACATGTCCGTTTTGCCTGCTAAATTTTGAGGATAGTGTAAAGACGCTTGGCGTTGAAGATCAAATTAGAATAATGGACATCTCGGAAATCTTGTTTAAAGCTCTTTGAGGAGATAAAATTGACGAATGATAAAGATGAAAGAATAGGAGTATATGTTTGCCATTGCGGGACAAATATAGCGGGGACTGTTGATGTTAAAGAAGTTGTCAAATTTGCTGCTAATTTAGACGGTGTAGTCGTTTCTAGGGATTATGAATTTATGTGTTCGGATCTTGGACAAAAGCTGATAGCAAAAGATATTGAAAAATTAGATTTGAATAGGGTAGTAGTCGCTGCTTGTTCTCCGACGCTCCATGAAGAGACTTTTATGCGAGTTATGGAGAATGCGGGGTTAAATAGATTTGAATTTTTACAAGCAAATATAAGGGAATTATGTTCGTGGGTAACTATTGATGGGTTGAAGGCAACAGAAAAAGCAAAGAGATTAGTTAAGGCTGCAGTTAACAGAGTCATAGAGCATGACCCTATAGAAATTCGCGAAATTGAAGTTACCCCTAAGGCTTTGGTGGTTGGAGGTGGCATTGCGGGTATAGAGGCTGCTTTGGATATTGCAGGTTCAGGTAAGGAAGTATACCTGATTGAAAAATCTCCTAGTATTGGGGGTCATATGGCTAAGCTTGATAAGACCTTTCCGACACTTGACTGTTCTAGTTGTATTCTTACTCCTAAAATGGGTGAAGTTTTACATAGTCCTAAAATATCTCTGATGACTTACACCGAGGTAGAATCTGTCGATGGATTTCCTGGGAATTACAAGGTCAGATTAAGGAAGAATGCTAGGTACGTTGATGAGGAGAAGTGCAATGGTTGTGGTATTTGTCAGGAGAAATGCCCGGCAAAGGTACCTAGTGAATTTAATGAAGGAATGAGTAATAGAAAAGCTATATATATTCCGTTTCCGCAGGCGGTTCCTCAAGTTCCGGTTATAGATGAGGGAAACTGTATATACCTTGCTACTGGTAAGTGCCGAACTTGTCAATTAAATTGTCCTCGTGATGCGATAGATTTTGAGCAGAAAGATGAAATAGTTGAGATTGAGGTAGGGAATATAATTATTGCAACAGGTTACGAGCTTTTTGATCCTAGTGAGCTTGAACGCTATGGATATAGAAAATACGATAATGTGCTAACTTCTCTAGAAGCCGAAAGAATGATTGACTCAAGTGGACCTACTGGAGGAAAAATTTTGCTCTCTGATGGAGGGGAACCAGAGAGCGTGGCTATAATACATTGTGTTGGTAGTAGAGACAAAAATTTTCATGAATATTGCTCTAAGGTTTGTTGCATGTATTCTATGAAATTGGCCCACCTTATTAGAGAGAAAACTGGGGCCAATATTTACGAATTTTATATGGATATTCGTGCTGGTGGTAAAGGGTATGAAGAATTTTACAATAGATTACAGGAGGAGGGAGTAGTGTTCGTCAGGGGAAAACCGGGGAATATAGAAATAATCAGTGAAGAGGATCAATTAGTTGTAAAATCGGAGGATACCTTACTGGGGCAGAGGATTAATGTTCCAGTTAATATGGTGATACTTAGTCCTGCAATGATACCTAGTACTGATTCTGATAAGATTTCTAATGCATTTGCCATAAGTCGTGATAAGGATGGTTTTTTCATGGAGAGACATCCTAAGTTAGCACCGGTTAATACTTCAAGCGATGGTATATTCTTGGCAGGTGCTTGTCAGGGACCAAAAGACATTCCTGAATCAGTAGCTCAAGGTGCCGCTTCTGCGGAGGAAGCTGTTAAGATGATTGATGCAGGTGTACTAAGGCTTGAGCCTTATGTCTCCAAGATCGATGAGGATATTTGCGCAGGTTGTAAGATTTGTATAAGCGTTTGCCCCTTCGATGCTATAGAGTTTGATGAGGAAAAGGGCGTGTCAAGAGTGGAGGAAACTCTTTGTAAGGGATGTGGCACTTGTGTTTCGGTTTGTCCTTCTGGAGCTGCTGATCAATTTGGATATAGGGACAAGCAGATTTTTGCGGAAGTTATATCGAATGCTGGTAGATTGGAGGAAAGGTTGTAATTATGAATGAGTTTGAACCCCGGATAGTAGCTCTTTTATGTAGGTGGTGTACTTATCAAGCTGCTGATACTGCAGGTACGAGTAGGATGAAATATCCGTTTAATGTTACCTCTATTAGAGTACCATGCTCTGGTAGAGTTGATCCCACTTTTGTGCTAAAAGCTTTTGAGGAGGGCGCTGACGGAGTTTTTATCGGTGGATGCCACCCTGGAGAATGCCATTATAGAGAGGGCAACTACAGCGCAATGGGTAGGATACCTATTTTGAAGAATTTACTTAGCCAATTTGGCATAGATAAAGAGAGAGTTAGGTTGGAATGGGTTTCTGCTTCCGAACCAAGTAAGTTTGTCTCAACTGTAACTGATTTTACTGAGGAAATAAGAAAACTTGGGCCTTTGGACTGGGATGAGGTGATACTGTGAGTGAAAAACTAAAGTTTGCTTTTTATTGGGCTGCGAGTTGTGGTGGTTGCGATGTAGTTGTTTTGGATATAGATGAGAAGATACTGGATATAATTGAGATAGCCGATATCGTTTTTTGGCCCTGTGCGATGGATTTCAAGTATGAAGTTGTTGAAGGGATGGAGAAAGATGAAATTGATGTTTGCTTCTTTAATGGTGCAATAAGAGACTCTGAAAACGAAAAAATCGCGAAGCTGCTTAGAGAAAAATCAAAAATATTGATAGCTATGGGGTCCTGTTCTTCTTTGGGTGGGATTCCAGGATTGGGAAATGACACGAGTAAAGAAGAAATCCTTGAGAAATCCTATATATCTACTTTATCGACAGAAAATCCGAGAGAACTCATTCCCGAGGCTAAGACTTCAGTTCGGGAAGGTGAGTTGACTATCCCTGAGTTAGAAGATAATGTTAGGGCTTTGGGTCAAGTTGTTGAGGTGGATTATTATCTTCCGGGTTGTCCTACTAATCCGGATCTGATAGTAAAAGCTGTAGAAGCAATAAAAAAAGACCAGTTACCGCCTAAGGGAACAAATTTAGCGATTTTATCGGATAAAAAGACTGTATGCGATGAATGTGATAGAGAGCTTTCTGAGGAAAAGAGTGTGAAAGAGTTTAAGAGGATACATTTTGCTGAGGATAATGGTGTAGATTGTTTGCTTGAGCAGGGTATTGTATGTATGGGGCCGGCAACTCAAGCAGGTTGTGGGGCAAGGTGTATTAAGGCAAACTTTCCTTGTAGAGGTTGCTTTGGCCCACCGGTTGGGGTAATTGATCAAGGAGCAAAAATGGTTAGTTTACTTGGTTCACTTATTGATTCTAAAGACGAAAAGGAAGTAGAGAGTATTATTGAAGGCATAACTGATCCTTTAGGAACATTCTATTCGTATTCATTGCCAAAGTCTTTGCTTAAAAGGAGGAAGATAGATGAGAATAGAGATTAATCCAGTGACTAGACTGGAAGGCCATGCAAAAATATCCGTTTTTCTAGATAGTGAGGGAAAAGTTGAAAATGCGTATTTTCAGGCTCCTGAGTTACGTGGGTTTGAAAGGTTTTGTATTGGTAGAAATGCAGAAGAGATGCCGAGGATAACTACTTCCATCTGTGGGGTTTGTCCAGTGGCTCATCATATGGCTGCAGCCAAAGCCTTAGATAATCTTTATAATGTTGAACCAACTCCGACTGCAGAGAAGTTAAGGCGGCTTATGTACAATTCGTATATTTTTAGTGATCATATATTGCATTTCTATTATTTGGGGGGGCCGGATTTCATTCTGGGTCCAGAATCAGATCCATCTGATAGGAACATAGTAGGTGTTATAAAAAAAGTTGGTTTTGATGCTGGCAAAGAGGTTATAAAACACAGGTCATATGGTCAAAAAATAATCAAAACTCTGGCTGGTGATTCGATACAGCCGGTTAGTTGCACTGCCGGTGGGGTGACAAAAGGTTTGAGTGAGGATGAAAGAAAGGATATCGAAGAAAAAGCGAAATCCTGCTTGGAATTTGCTAAATTCACTCTTGAATCTTTCGATGATATAGTGCTTAAAAACGAGAAATATACTGAGCTTATCCGTTCAGATCCTTACAAGCTTGATACTAATTATATGGGATTGGTTGATGAGAATGATAAAGTCGATTTTTATGATGGGGATGTAAGAACGGTTGATACAGATGGAGATGAAATAATACGATTTGGAGGGAGTGATTATTTGGATCATATTTCCGAAAAGGTTCATGATACGTGGACTTATTTGAAGTTCCCATATCTTAAGGAAAAAGGTTGGAAGGGTATAGAAAGTGGAAAGGACAGCGGTATTTATAGGGTGGGACCTTTAGCTAGATTAAATACTGCTGAGGGAATGTCTACACCATTAGCTCAAGAGCAATATGATCGAATGTACGAGATTCTGGGTGGTAAACCAGTTCACGCTACTTTGGCTTATCACTGGGCGAGGTTAATAGAAGTATTATATGCGGCAGAAAAAATGGTTGAACTCTCGAATGACGACAGTATAACTAGTAAAGATATTAGGAATATACCTGATCAAAAACCAAGTGAAGGTGTGGGCGTGACCGAAGCTGCTCGTGGTACACTATTTCATCATTACCGGACCGATGATAGAGGAGTTTTAACGGATGTAAACTTGATTGTAGCTACTACTCATAATAATGGAGGTATTTGTATGGCGGTAGAAAAGGCGGTTAGGGGAGTGATTACTGGCGGCGAGGTCAGTCAAGGAGATTTAAATAAGATAGAGATGGCTTTTAGAGCTCATGATCCTTGTATTGCTTGCGCAACTCATTCGTTACCAGGAAATATGCCGTTGGAGATGGTTGTATATAATTCAGAAGGAAGGGAAATTTCTAAAGTCGGTAGAAATGTGAAATTGAATAGAAACTAGTTATTAAAAAATGAAAACTTTAATTCTGGGAATCGGTAATGAAATAAAATCCGACGATGCAGTCGGTTTAATTATAGCCCGCTATATTTCAAATAAGCTAAAGAAAAAGAATGTGAAGATAAAAGAAGTTTCAGCGGGTGGTTTGCCCCTTTTGAATGAGATTTTGGGTTATGAACGAGTTTATATAGTTGATTCAGTGGTGACGAAAGATGGAAATATTGGGGATTGGTATTCCTTTCCTATTGAGGATCTTGAGGTGAAGGAAGGAGGATTTGTGTCTCATACTGTTAGTTTGAGTAAAATGATAGAGATTGGTAAGAAACTAGATGTCCCAGTTCCAAAAATCATATTATATGTTGTTGAAGTTAAAGACCCCTTTAAGTTTGGTGAAGGATTAACTCCGGAAATGTTATTGGTATTGCCTAGATTAGAAAGAGAGATAATGCAGTCTATTAACAAAGAAATAGTAAATCAGAACAGATATCAATAGATTTATCTTTCCAAATTTTTGTTTATAATAATTTATGTGGATCGGCTGAGTGGTGTATTTTTTTAATTATTTTTGAAAAAACTTATCCTAAACGCAATGTTTATATATGAGTGACCTAACAGTAAATTGGCTGAGTTAATGGCTGAAGATTCTTTTAAGCTAGATAGAATACTACGAGTTGACCTATCTAAAAGTAGCGTAGAATCAGAGGAGATGGATAACGAAGCAGTTTCCTTTATAGGGGGAAAAGGATTAGCAGCATATTACCTAAATAAGGAATTGAAATCTGGAATAGATCCGATCTCTAAGGATAATAAATTAATCTTTGCTTGGGGCCCCCTTACAGGTCTCGCGCCAGGCTCTTCTAGATATACTGTTGCTACGAAATCCCCGCTGACTGGGGCCTTTCTAGATGCTTATTCGGGCGGATTTTTTCCAGCAAAGCTAAGATTCGCTCTTCCTGGTTATGCAGCAATAATATTTGAGGGAAAATCTGATGATTTAGTTTACCTTCATGTTGGGGATGGGGAAGCAGAATTACGAAATGCGAGTGACTATACGGGTAAGAGTATTGGAGATATTCAGAAGGAGCTCGACAGTGGTTTTGAAGTAGCGGGCATTGGTATAGCTGGTGAAAATATGGTCGAATACGCTACGATTTCCTCAGATAAGGGGGCACATCATGCTGGGAGAGGTGGCGCTGGTGCGGTTATGGGCTCAAAAAATCTGAAATTTATTGCTGTTAAAAGCAAAAAACCGAATATAACAGAAAAAATTAAGGAACTATCATCGAAATATTCTAAAATTTTGTTGGACCATCCAGGGACTCAATGGGCCATAGATGCAGGAACTGCAACTACTTTGCGAGACGTACATAATTCTGGGATTATGCCTACGGAAGGCTTCAAGAAAGGCAGAAATGAAAACTACGATGACTTCGGCCTTGAAAAAGTTAAGGAAGTAACTAAAGGTAGAAAGGCTTGCTATAACTGTCCGCTGGCCTGTGGCTATTCATTAGAGATAGACGGTTTTAAAACTCTGAAGGGGCCTGAGTTTGAGTCGATAGTCATGTTAGGCTCTAATTGTGGAGTAAGCGATTTAAAGTGCATTGCTGAGCTCGATGCCCTCTGTAATGAGTATGGTATAGATACGATCCAAACTGGAAATACTATAGGTTGGTTGATGAGGTCCTCTGAAGAGGGTGTTGTAGATTATGAGGTAGAGTTTGGGGATGTGGAGAAAATAAAGAAGATGATAGTCGAAATTGCAAATAGAAGTTCAGAGATGGGTAATATTTTAGCAGGAGACTTCAAGAGTATAGTTGATTTTTATGGGGGGGAAGAATATGCTGCAGAATGTAAAGGTATGGGATATTCGGGTTATGATCCTAGAGGATCGGTTGGTATGGCATTAGCTTTTGCAACTAGTGACAGGGGTGCGTGCCATAAACGCTCTTGGACTGTTGGTCCTACAACTTTCTGGGGTAATTCGGAAAGGGACTTTGAGGCCCAACATGAAGTGGTAAAAGCTGATCATGACAACAACTCGCTATTGTGGAGTCTTGTTTTATGTGATTTTGTTGCTCCTGCATACATAGAGGATCTCGGTAAGGAATGGCTTGAGACAGTAGGTTACAATTTTACCATCGACCAGTTGAAGTCTAAAGGAGAGGAAATATGGGAAATGACAAGGAAGTTTAACGTTAGAGAGGGATTCAGTAGAGTTGATGATAATTTACCGAAGATTATGACCAAACCACTTGCTGGAGATGGTCCAACATCGGGATACAGAATTACTCAGGAAGACTTTGATAAAATGCTTGATTTATATTATACTTCGAGAGGATGGGACAAAAATGGGGAACCGGACTAGCTGTAATGCTTCTTATCTAGCTATTGACTCATTCTTTTTTGTTTTTTGTTGCAGATAGTGATAATATATCTCTATATGCAGATCAATAACGGTATAAGCCTGCATATAACAAAAAAGTAAAAGTTTATATAACACCATACGCTACATTTAAAGGGTCCATAAAATTTAATAAGGGGGTGAGAATCGTGAATGAAAAAGGACTAGCAAGCTGGGCTATTGGTGTTATAATTGTCATAGTGATTGTCATAGCAGGAGTTGGTGCATGGTACGGTCTTTCTGGTGAAGAGACAACTCCGGAGAAGACCTCTCTCAATGTGGCTGCAATTATGTGGGGCCATCATGATGAGGGTATGTGGGATACCTCATCTGCTAGAGCACTAGATGCTTTGAAAGAAAAATATGATCTAAATATTACATATATGGAAGGTACAACTTTGGATACAGCTCCTGATGTTGCGAGCACCGCCGCAGATATGAATGATGTTGTTCTCTTTACTTCATCTGAGTATGAGGAAGCGATGAGAGAAGTAGCATCTGATTATCCGGATACAGTTTTCGTTGTGGAATACGAGGCGGGTAGAGTCGATCCAGCAGATTATCCGGCCAATAGTTGTATAATCAACTTTTATCCGGCATATAAGCTGGCATTCCTAGGTGGAGTAGCTGCAGCTAACGTGTCTGAAACCGGAAAGATCGGGATAATTAATGCTATACCCGGTAAAAGAGATATAACATTATTCGCAGCCCCCTTTAGAGAAGGTGTCCATTACGTAAATCCAGATATTCAGGTTGATCGAGTGGTCATTGGTGCCTATGCAGATCCAATGAAATCGAGAGATACGGTAAAAAGCTATGCAGAATCAGGATATGATGTCGTCTATGCAGTTATGGATACAGAAGCAGCAACGCAGGAAGCTGAAAGACAAGGGATTTACTCGATGCAAGAGTATAGTGATATTGTTTCAGAACATCCCGATACTGTTATAGGCTGTTTGGTTTGGAGATGGCAGGAGAAGTTGGATATGATATTTGAGTCAGTAGCTAATGGCGAATTTGACGATTTCAGAGACTCTAATTTCGAAATGCTACTAGCTTTAGAGGATAAGTCGTTGGATATACCTACTTGGGGTAACATAGTTTCAGAAGATACTAAACAATATGTAGCGGAAGTTAGACAAAAAATAATTGACGGCGAAATCGAAGTACCCATAATTGAAGAATGGTGAGAGTGTTTTTTACTCCTATCCATTCTTTATTTTTATTTAATTGTTTTTTGTGGACAGAGAATTGAATTTAGCTTAATCTGTTTTTTGATTATGTATCCATTTTAGACTTATTTATAAATAATTTGACTTGTGAAAGTTAAAATATATATATGACCGTGCAGTATCTTAAAAAGGTCCATAAAGGGTAAAAGTGATCAAATGGATTCAGATAAGCCGATAGTAGAATTAAAGGGAATTACTAAAAGATTTCCTGGTGTTGTAGCAAATAATAATGTTGATTTAACATTGAGGCAAGGGGAGATTCATACTATAGTTGGTGAAAACGGGGCAGGCAAAACCACACTTATGAATATTTTATACGGACTTTATCAACCTGATGAGGGTGAAATCTTTATTAGAGGTAAAAAAGTTTCGATAAAGTCACCTAAGGATGCTTTGAAACTTGGTATCGGAATGGTTCATCAAGACCTTAACTTGGTCTCTGAGCTTACGGTCAGAGAGAATATTATTCTAGGTAGGGAACCTACTAAGAGTAGTGTTTTTATCGATAATAAAAAAGCAGACGAAAGAATAAGGAAACTTTCAGAAGAGTACAAAATGGAAGTCGATCCTAGCGAAAAAGTTGGAAATCTTTCAGTTGGGGAAAGGCAGAGAGTTTCTATACTTAGGGCCTTATTTGAGGATGTGAATGTTATTCTGATGGATGAACCGACTTCGATTTTAGCGCCTGAAGAAAAGGATAAGTTAATAGAAAAGATGATTGAGATGAGCAAAAAAGGGATTGCTACAATTCCTTTTGTGACCCATAAGCTCCCCGAAGTTATGAAATGCTGCGATAAGATCACTGTTATGAGAGATGGAAGAGTGGTTGACTGTCTACGAAAAGAAGACGCAAATGAAAGAAAAATTGCGAAAAGAATGGTGGGTAGAGATGTGATTTTTGATTTAAGTAAATCTGAACCCTCTCCGAGCGGAAGTGTGTTGGAGATAAAGGATTTGTATGTGGAAGGTGAAAGGATGTCATCAACTCTTGAAAATATTTCCTTTTCGATAAATGGTGGGGAGATATTGGGGATTGCTGGTGTTGGAGGTAATGGTCAAAGGGAATTAGTAGAGTCAATAATGGGTTTACGCGGAGTAGAAAAAGGTAGTATCCTATTTCAAAACACAGAAATTACTAACAAATCTACTGGATGGATTCGATCTCTCGGCATATCATATGTTGCGGCTGATATGGGCGATAGTATAGCTCCAGAACTTTCAATTGAAGAAAATCTTATACTGTCAAACGAGATAGAATCAACTCTTATCAAGTCCACAAAGTTTTTTCCTTTTAAAAAACAGTGGCTCCTGGATAAAGATAGAATTAGTGATTATTCCAGAGAAATGATTGAGGAATTTGAAATAAAGACTCCAAGCTCGGAAACAAAGGTTGGAAAGCTTTCTGGAGGAAATATACAACGTGTTATTCTCGCTCGTGAAATTAGCAAAAAACCTTCACTTCTTATTGTTGATAAGCCTACTAAGGGCTTGGACGTTGGATCACAAGAGTTTATACGAAGAAGGTTGATAAAAGAGAGAGACGAAGGTAAAGCTATTTTACTTGTTTCGGAAGACTTAGATGAAGTTATGATGGTTAGCGATAAGATAGGGGTTATGTATGATGGGGAAATAAGTGAAATTTATTCAGCAGACAAAATAGATAAAGAAACTATTGGAGCCCTTATGTCGGGTGTAAAAGTATAATAATTAATAATTTTTAATTTGAGTTCTAATGACCGAAATAGAATTATTTGGCTGTTCCTTAGATCCAGATGAAAGAGAGCAAAGCATCAGAAGGAAAGTTGCGTATATTCAGTCTGGTATAAATAGAGGTTTTGATCCATATGACCAGATCCTTAAACTCAAAGATATTCTAAAAAAGGATAATTTAAAAAATGAGGGTAAGGTTGATGTCGAGACTTGGTTAACTCCTTTTCCCCGTAGTTCTGATTTGCCTTTCATGACTTTGCAAAATTTTATAGCTTTCGTAGATAGTGGTGGGTGCTTAGATTACTCAACTAATGTTTATAAATATGTAAAAAATAAAATTTTGCCGAATATCCCTCTTTTAATCGGCGTTGATCATTCACTTACTGGGGGTGTTTTAAAATCCATATCAGAGGAATATGGTAGAGAGGACCTGTTAGTGATTTTTGTTGATTCCCATTATGATGGGATTTCGATGAAAAGGAGACTTGATCTAATAGAGTATGAAATTGAAAAAAGTAATAATTCAGTATATAGCAAAAAAGATCCGTACCTATATGATCGACCTGATAGCTATAATGCAGAGTCTTTCATAAAATTTCTAGTTAAGGACAGGATAATTTTACCTGAGAATACTGTATGTTTGGGCGTTTCTGATTATCCGTCTGAAAAGACAGCGAGTATTGAGGATAATAGAGTCAAAGATTATGTTAACGAGTTTAAAAACATGGAGTCTAAAGGATTGGAGATAATAACAAAAAATAAAATTAGAAGTGAACCGACTTCCTTGGAAAAAGTTTTACGTAGAAAGGATATCGAAAATGTTTACGTTTCTATAGATTTGGACATTGGTGCTAATGCTACCACCATGGGGGTTAGATTTTTGGATGGTTATATAGGCATGAAAATAAAAGAGATTAAAATTATTATGAAAAAAATAGCGGATTATATAAGCAATGATAAAAATTTAATTGGGTTTGATCTTATGGAATTTGATATGCATAAAGCTGATGAAAGCACGTTTTCGCTAGCTTTGACGGTAATTAGCCAACTTTTGAAGACTTAAGGATTTTTAAAAATTAAAAAAATAGGGAGGAGAGAACACTCTCCTTTGATTTAATTTTTTCCGAATTATTTTTTATATTCCCCTGAATGCAACCACTCTACATAGTGAAGATTCTCCACCGACGAATCTTATTGGAAAACATCCAATCTTTAGTCTTTCGTTGGAAACTTTGTCTATGTCTCCAGCTAGATTTTCGACGTGTATGAGCTCTTGCTTTTTGAAAGGTTCGTTGTGCATCATATGATCCATTTCTGGCGGAAAAACTTCTTTTACAGGTTTACCATGCTTTTGCTCGAATTCTTTTGCCAATCCCGGGTGTAATTTGGATATCAGTGTGTTCATCGGATGGTCTGCGGACCCACAGTCTACTCCAATCCATTTTAATTCCATGTCCATAGCCCATTCTTTAAATTCCTCATGTGGTCCTGGATGCTTACAGAAATAAGCTATTTCATCGGCCGTTTTAGAATCCCAGCTATATTTATGGAACCCTGTGTTGATAATAAGGATGTCGCCTTTTTTAACTTCTACTTTTTCTGTGATGTGTTCAGGTGTGTATATGTCGTATTCTCCGACTGAATCGCTTATATTCGCAACTGCCCCATCTCCGAAAAGCTTTCCGTTTAGAGGTAGGCTTGCGATATCTCTACCGCTTGAATCAAAGTGCATTGGTCCGTCAATATGGGTACCTACATGATTTTCTGTTTCTATTTTTTGTTGATTGAAACCATCTGTTGCTAGTGTATTAACGCGCTTTACTACTGGAGCTTCGCCGGTCGGCCAAGGTGGTGTACTGGATGACCAGGGTTGGGTCAAGTCTATTAATTCTACTCCCATTTTTATCCCAAATTCTCTCCGCACACTCGTATATAAACTTTTCTTTCCCTCGAAATGATTCTAAAGAATTGTTGTGATCTGGTCTTTTGCATAATATTAGTAAATTTTTTATACCTCTCACTCATATTTTTCCCCAATGAATAAAGAGATGTTGCCTAGCGAAAAGGAAGCTCTCGAAACAGGGTACTCGCAGGCTGTTGTTTTTAATAACGATATTTATATATCGGGACAAGTAGCAATGAACTCTGAAGGCAAAGTTGTTGGAATGAACGACTTTGAGAAACAGGCTAGATTTGTTTTTGATAGTATCGAAAAAATAATGTCTTCGAAGAATTCTAGTATGAATGACATAGTTTGGTTAACTATATTCATTACTGATATGGGTAATTTGAAAAAATTCAGAGAGATTAGATCCGAATATTTTGAAGAGTGGGTGCCAGCTAGTACTTTGGTAGAGGTTAATAGTCTGATTGATGAAAACTTACTTTTGGAGATTGCTGCTATAGGTAAAATATGATTTCGTTTCTGTTTTTTATATTGAATATAGATGAATTATCTAAAATTCGCGACTTAAGTGTTTATTTTCTTCGCTTTTTTAGTTGAACAAATCTTTTATTTCTTCATCTTGTTACTACTATAATAAGAAGGCTTTTGACCAAATGGAAATGAGAATGGAATGTAGGTTTCCGGATTTGAATTGCCCATTTGAGAAAATCCCGGAGGCTAGAAAAATTTGTGCTGTTTGCGCTACTTTAGATGATGACATAGCTTACAGGGACTATGTGAAGGAAAAGTATTCTTCAGAAGAAGGTTTACTAACATCTCTTATGAACAACATCCCAGACTTTGTCTATTTTAAAGATAAGGAGTGTAGGTACACAGAAGTTAGTGAGGCTTTTGCAGAAAAAATGAGGATGACCCGAAGAGAACTGATCGGCAAAAAAGTAACCGATATATATCCTGGTGAATGGGGTGAAAAAATGCATAACAGTGATTTGAAAGTAATTCAGAAAGAGAGAAAAGTGGTTGATAAGGAAGATAAAGTTACTTTGCCTACTGGTGAGATAAGGTGGATGTCTACAAGTAAGGTTCCTCGATATGATAAGAGTGGAAATGTTATTGGTATGTTAGGTATATCCAGAGACATCACGCAGCGCAAGGAAATGGAGAGGGAGCTGATTGGGCTCAATCAGTTTCAAAATGCTATAATAGAAAATGCTAATGTGATTGTAGAGTTTCACGACGAACTAGGAAATATCATGGTTTGGAACAAAGCTGCAGAGGAAATTACGGGTTATACCAAGGAGGAAGTTTTGGGTGATAACAAAGTCTGGGATTGGCTTTATCCAGATGAAGATTATCGAAGCGAGGTGATTAGTAAGGCTGCCAAGATTGCGAGGGGGGAAGAGACCATAGAGGATTATGAGTTTACTGTCGAATGTAAGAATGGTGAGAAAAAGACCATTTCATGGAATTCTAGAGGTATTAGAGATGAAAATGATAACTTAATCGGGGCTATTTCTATTGGTATAGATATTACTATAAGAAAGCGTGCTGAGAGAAGAGAAAAATCTCTGAATGCTCTATTTAGATACAACATCAAAAATAGGATTCAAGTTGTTGAGAATTATCTTAATCTTCTGGTGGGGGAAGTTGTTTCGGAGAGGGGTAAGAAGAATCTTGAGGAAGTAAGGGTTATTATTCGTGATGTTCTTGACCTGATTGAGAAGGTTAGAATACTTAGAGAGATTAAGCAGGATAAACCTCGAGAGGCCTATATAAGTCCGGTAATTGTAAGCGCTATAGAAAATAATAGGTACATCAAAAATAGGATTCAAGTTGTTGAGAATTATCTTAATCTTCTGGTGGGGGAAGTTGTTTCGGAGAGGGGTAAGAAGAATCTTGAGGAAGTAAGGGTTATTATTCGTGATGTTCTTGACCTGATTGAGAAGGTTAGAATACTTAGAGAGATTAAGCAGGATAAACCTCGAGAGTTTGAGATTAGCCCCTTGATTGCGAGTGCTATAGAAAATCTTAGATTCTATGCTAAGGATAGGGGTATTGAAATAGAAGGCGATGATTGTGAGTCTATTGTTTTAGGCGGTCTTCTTTTAGAGGAACTATTTTCAAATTTGATTAAAAACACAATTCAGCACTCAGGGGGTAATAAGTTAAAAATTTCTCATGAAGAAACCGTTGATGAATGTGTCATTAGTTTTGAAGATAATGGAGATGGTATTCCAGATGAGGATAAAAATAGTATTTTTGATTGGGGGTTTAAGAGAGAAAAGAGCTCCGGTTCTGGATTAGGATTGACTTTGGCAAAAGAAATTGCTGAAAACTATGGAGGAACTTTGATGGTTAATGATTCAGATTTGGGTGGAGCAAGGTTTGATGTGCATCTACAAAAAGCTTGAAGCTTGCCCCTATTTAGCAGATTATATTTCTTTTGTTTTTAATTTAGAGAAAGAATGTTAGACAATTTAATTAATTATAAGAAATAACTTTAGACGGCGATATCATTCGAATAACAGATGTCAAAACCACCCACGTCCATATTCCCCTCCCGGAAAAGTTTTCACCAGCTTGGATGCCAGGTGGTGAACAGAATGTTATTTCTACAACTATTCTTGAGATCGAAACAGACGAGGGAATAACTGGAGTCTCAGGATCTTCTCACCATCCGGGTCTTATCTCCGAGGGTAAGTCAGAGTCTGAAGTGGCGGTTGAAAACTTTCTGAAGGACTCTTTCATAGGAGAGGACCCCACGAGAATAGAGCGATTAATCCATCACGTCAGAAAAGCTGGTAATGCCATAAGCAACCCATGGTTCGTAAGTACGGCTCTTTGGGATATTATTGGGAAGAAAGCAGGGATGCCTCTGTACAAGCTGTGGGGTGGCTATAGGGATGAACTTCCAGCGTATGCTAGTTTTGGGGAAGTTAGGACCCCTGAAAGAAGAGCCAATGATGTAAAGAATCTTGTAAGAGAGGGTTTCAAGGCAGTAAAGCTTCGATTTCACAGCGAAAGCATGGTTGAGGACATCGATCAGATCAAGGAAGTTCGAGAGGCCGTTGGGGACGAGATCGATATAATGGTGGATGCCAATCAATCGTTTAGTCTGGGAGAGAGAGGTCCCAAATGGGATTTCAGACGGGCTTTAGAAACGGCCAGAAAGT
Source organism: Hadarchaeota archaeon (SeqCode) (assembly GCA_964384105.1). Taxonomy (GTDB): domain Archaea; phylum Hadarchaeota; class Hadarchaeia; order Hadarchaeales; family JAGGTB01; genus CAYLJV01. The sequence continues at coordinate 425,645 of CAYLJV010000001.1, forward strand.
TGGAGGATTTCAATGTGGTGTGGTTGGAGGAATCTCTGCTAGGTAGCGACTTCGAAGGTCTGAGTAAACTCTGTAATAACACGAGCATTGACATAGCGGGCGGCGAGTTCAACAAAGGTCTCGACGTCTTTCGCCGAATGTTGGAGGATGGGGTATACGATGTTTTACAGCCGGACTGTAACATGTCTGAGGGAATATTCCAGCTGAGGAAAGTTGCGGGAATGGCTGAGAGTTACAATAAATGGTTTGAGCCTCATACATGGGGCAATGGTCTGTTACTTGCTGCGAGTATACATCTGGCGGCTTCTGTTCCGAATTGCAGATATTTGGAGTATCCTTATGATCCTCCGACTTTTCCGATCGAATCCTATTACGGTATGTTGAAGGAACCGATAGAGATAGATAGCGAAGGTTTAGTAAAGGTTCCCCAGGGGCCGGGAATAGGAGTGGAGTTAGACCGAGATTCTATTGAAGAATATAAGGTTTGATGTTTCGTCTCCCACCCCATTGAGAACAAATCTCTAGTTTTACAAAACTTCTTTTAGGAAGGTGAACAAGATTCCAAACGATGAGTCATTTCCGAATAGACGATTTTAAGTTTGAATATTTAGTGGATAAGACAGCATTCAGGCCCAAGGTTGAAAAGCCCATTCTTGTGGAAGGTCTAATGGGTGTTGGCCATGTGGGTCTTTTGGCAGCTGATCATTTGATCGAAGAACTGAAACTGGAGAAAATAGCAAATGTTTATTCACCTCATTTCACGGAACCGTTTAGTCCGAAGGACACGCCTGGAGTTAACTATACGGAGGAAGGCACAGTAGAACTTCATAAGAATGAGATATTCTGGGGGCCAAATTATGATCTATTTGTTTACAAGGGACTTTACCAGGGTGACTATTGTGATTTTTATTACAGACATGCTAATCTGATGATGGATTTTTGCGAAGAGTTTAACGTTAGGGATGTCTACACGTTGGGGGGACTTGGCACTGGCGAAGAGGTAGAGAATCCAGAAACGAGGGCTGTAATAACGGATATAAATCTGGAGAGAGAAGTCGGTCAGTTTGCAAAAGTTATGAAAGGACAACCGAACAGACCTGGAGTGACGGGTCTCTCAGGGCTTCTTGTGGGTTTGGCCGTGAAGAATGGAATGAAGGGAATATGTCTCTTGGGGGAGACTCATGGTGCTTTCCCAGATCCGAAGGCGGCTAAAGCTGTCTTGGAGACGTTGTGCCAAATGAATGGTATTGAAATAGACTATTCGGGTCTTGATAAGGCTGCGGAGGAAATAGAGAGCAAAAGGGAGGATTTCAAGAAGAAGATGCGAGCCTTACAAAGTAAAGCAAAGAAGGATGCAGGAGATACTGGCTATATAGGATAATTTTTCTCGAAATCGGAGTTTTTGATTTGAGGGAACATCTTTATCTTTTATTATTTGAAATGTTTATTTGATTAACATGTCTAAAAGAAAAATATCTTCGATCCAACCGGATGTGCATGTGACTCACAATAGGGAAAAGTACGATATCCAATTTGAACTTTCAGGGGTTTCTCCGCAGGATATAGATCTCAAAGTTTCAGAATCTTCTTTGTGTCTATATGCTCCCAGAGATGATTATTTCGATTTTAATACCTGCGTAGGTTTAGCTCATCGAATTGATACGGAAAAAGTCGAAGCGAAATTCAAGAATGGTCTATTAAGTGTCTCTGTCCCGATAATAGAGCCCTTGAAGGGAAGAGAAGTAGAAATAGAGTAAACGGTTTAGAGCACTAGCTCAAGCATTCGTGCAGACCGGCCCGTATTTGATACTATCTTCGGTAAAGTCGATTTCTCCACTGGCGTGAATTTAGAATGAAAAGACGGAATCTCGTTTTACTTCTTCTTTTTCTTTTTCGGATCCGTTGCAAATTTTTATGTCGACTTCTTCGTCATCTATGTCTATAGATTCGATGTCCCGATCGTATTTACTTCCTATTACGGAATTAAGGAAGTTTTTCGAGATCTCTAGCTCGACCTTGTCCTTTTTTATGTTTATAGATTCTATCTCCCCTCCAAGATTACTATTCAGGATTTCTTTGAAAGAGTCCATCGAAATCCTAAACTGTTTGATCTCGTAGGGAAGACTAGACTTGGTTGTATAGTCCAATCTTTAATACCTCCTTTATGCCCCCTTTCCTCTAATTTCTATCTGGACATTCGGGCTTTATAACTATCGGATGAAAAAATAAAGGATAATTTACCCATTTTTTGGTATGGGTTTTAAATAAGGCGTTCGATCCGAAGGGAATTCGAGTAAGTTTTTCCGATTCTTTAGACTTTGGAAAATTTTTCCTTAGGAGAGCCACAGATGGGACACTTTTCTAGGGGTTCTCCAGAGACAGTGTTTCCACATACTTCACAAACGTACCACTCTTTTTCTTCTAGATCTCCTTTTTCCTCAAGGGATTCTAAGGCGCTTCTGTACAATTTTTCGTGCTTTTTTTCCACTTTATTAGCGTAGGTGAACGATTTTAACGCTTTTTCGTTTTCTTCGTCTTTTGCGTTTTCTATGAATTCAGGATACATCTCTTCATGCTCGTAATTTTCCCCTTCTATTGCAACTTTCAGATTTTCTTTGGTAGACTTTATTTTTCCGAGTGCTTGGAGGTGGTTTTTAGCGTGAACTCTTTCTGCCAACGCGGCTGCTCTGAACAGTTTTGCTACACCAGTTTTCCCTTCTTTCTCTGCTTTCTCTGCAAAGAAAGTGTATTTGTTTCGGGCCTGTGATTCCCCTGAAAAGGCTTCCTGCAAATTTTCTTCACTTTTTGTCATTTTATCACCTTTCTTTTGGTAGAAATTGCTAATAATATTTCTCATGAATTTTCTAGATTTTCGGGCAGTGATATTTGGTCCTCGATTTTCTTCATGCTGATTAATAAACTAAGTTTCGTCAGGGATACAAAGTTTATGAGATTTTGCGTTCCAACCTGTATTGAGAAACATGAAGAAAAACTTGTTAATCGTAGTAGTTTTAGTACTTTCAGTTACTTTCTCAGGAGCTATTGGGTATACAGTTGGTTTTTCTCAGAAAGAGGACGAAAATTCCAAGGATTATTTGGGTTTGGCTTCTTTAGGCGGCCTGGATTCAGAAGATTTGCTGGACGAGATTTCAGATGATTCAGTGAATACTATAAGTGTTACAGGAATTGGAACTGCTAAAGCGGAACCGACAATAGTTAAGTTGGAACTGGGTGTGACTACTGAGGCTTCTGAATCCTTCGGTGCTCAGGAAGCTCTTGCTAAAAATTCGGAATCTATCGAAAAAATTTTGGAAGCTTTGAGTGACCTAGGAATTTCTAGAGAAAATATAAAGACTTCTCATTTTAACATAAGTCCGAGATATGAGTATAGAGATTACAGAGAAAGAAATGAAATTGTAGGCTACCGAGTTACTCACATGTTGAGCGTTGAATTCGAGGAGATAGATATGGCAGGTAGTATAATCGATGAAGCCGTAGCCAATGGTGCTAATGAGATAAACAACGTTACTTTTTCTCTTTCTGAAGGCGATTTCGATGAGATCGAAAACATAGCTAGAGCAAGAGCAGCCCAAGATGCGAGAGAAAAGGCAGAGACAATTGCAAGTTCCTTAGGAGTAGAAATCACCGGAGTCGTAAAAGTTACTGAAGGAAGTTACTACTACGATGGATTTAATAGAACAGAGGATTTTGAAAGCGGGTCGACACAGATTATCAGTCCTCAGACCTTGACGGAGACAGTTACATTAGAAGTGACTTTCAGGATAGAGTAGGTTATCAGAGTTTGAATTGATAGCACGCAATTACTAAAGAACGTGAATATAGACCCCTTAGATTTATTTTTTTGTTTGAACAAGAGTAACTGGTATGAAAGTAGAAGTTTACAAGGGAGACATAACTCAGCTGGACTTTCAGGCCATAGTTAACCCAGCAAACTCTAGTTTGGTTATGGGCGGTGGTCTTGCGGGAATTATCAAGAAAAAGGGAGGAGAAGAAATTGAAGAGGAGGCCAAGGAACAAGCTCCTTTGGATGTGGGGAGTGCCATTGTTACCACCTCAGGGAAGTTACCGTGCGAATTTGTAATTCATGCTCCTACGATGGTGCGACCGGCCCAGAAAGTATCTCCCGAGAACGCCCGTCTCGCTATGAAGGGGATCCTGAAATGTGCGGAGGAAAACGGGATTAAAGAGATCGCCGTTCCGGGTTTGGGAACTGGTGTCGGTGGAGTTTCTGCCAAGGATGCTGCTAGTGTGATGGTTGATGAATTGAAAAATTTTGAAAGTGATGTTGTAGAGAAGGTTTTGCTTGTAGGATACAGTGATGAACTATATACTGCTTTTAAAGAGGAGTTAGAAAGATAGTTTTTCTGAACGGGTCTTTTACTTAGTTGAACAATATTAGGTAAAATCTTTGTTTTCAATACACTTCCTTATTCTTGGCCTAGCGATTCGATCAAGTTCTTAATGAATTCCTTTGCGTTTTCAATATCGTTTTGATTCGGTCTCCCCTTGTTTAAGCCACCAAATATTCCTACGATACCGTTTGTATCCCATCCTCTGCAAGAAAAAGTGTCTACGACATCGAATCCTTTATCGACTAGTTTCTCTTTCAATGCTTTGTTGAATTCGTGAAAGATTGGAAATCTACCCATTCCGCTAGTTGCGAAAACAAATGCTTTTTTATCGTTGATCTCAGGAAGTTCATCTACCAATTTTAATAGTCGTTTATGATGTTTTCCGAAATATATTCCTGAACCGAAACCAATTAGATCGTATTTTTGAACGTCTTCCATATCGACATTTTTCGGTTCTACAGCTTCGGCGTTTAAAATGTCAGCCATAGATTCGGCTATTTTTTGAGTATTTTCGTGATGCTCGGATTTGCAGATTATTAATGACTCCATATTTATATCAACTAAATTTTTGCTCAATAGTTTCTTTGAAGTCTTTGGTTTATTCAATTTTTATAAAATCCTACAAAATAATGAACTGTATTTCTTATTCGAGAAATTACTAGGTACACTCCTCAAAAAATTTTGAATAAACGCACTTTTTGGGCGGGACTTTTGGTGTAATGCCATTGCCGTTTAAGATGTTTATGTCGAGGCCTCGAACTATGACCGCTGGTATGCTTTCATCGGCTTCACCCATGACTAATTGTGCTGCGGCAGAGATCTGATCCCCGATTCCCTTGAAAGTGATTTGTAATTTTCTACCATATAGATCTCTCTGGTTCCTGCAATCTAGAGCTACTTTAACGCCACTGGATCCGATCGATTGTCCGATAGTTCCCAGTCGTAGTGGCTGAACGTGACTGTCTGAGATGATTATTCCTATTTTCTTACCAGTTTTATTTTCAAATTCTTTCCTTAGTTCCTTGGCCACTTTATCCGAATCCTCCGGAATCAAAAGGGCATACCCCCGCGGCACGTTAGTTCTATCTACTCCGGCGTTTATTCTCAACATTCCATCTTTTAGAGTCAGGATACACTTATCGCTTGGTCCTATGACTTCATCGGATTCCTGAAGGATTATTTCAACGAACTTTTCTTCTAGACCACTTTTTTCGGCTAGTTTCTTTGCTTTTTCGCTAGGTTCTATCTCATCTATTTTTCGGGTTCTACCTAGGACAGTTGAAACCACGCTGGAAGCGATTACCAAGATGTCATTGTCTTTTAGTTTCTCTCCTGCGTCCGATTCGAGAATAACGTCTACTAAATTGTCGCCATATTTTATTAGGGGAGTTTTTATTCCGATTAGCTCCATAGTATCCGCATTAATTGTGGTTGCTTAAAAAATAAATGCCAGGTTTTTAAGAGGTTTCCTTTGGATTAGGCTGCCAGGAAAAATCTGCCAGGCTAGAGCCGATTTTGCTACTAAGCTGAGGATTATGTAGAATCTCTCTCCATAAAGATAGTCTTTCCAGGGTCCGGCCTTTTTGTACTGTAGTAATTGATTAAGGGCAAAAATATTGAAGAAAATGAATATTGATATGTAGACATATATTACGAAGTCGGGAACTGCTCCCGCAGTTGCGGAAACAGCTCCTATTAGATAAATTGCTATAGCAACCCAGGCACTATTCCTGCTAAGCAATCGAAAATATAAGAGGTCCAGTTGGTTTTTTTCGGTTTTTTTTGGTTATGGGGTTCCATCACCCAACCGAACCATATCATCATGGCGTTCAGGGTGAATATCAGAATTAATGTGGCAAGGTCAAATATTCCCGTCAGCATAGCGATTATAGCAATCATTAGCGAGGCACTGAAAGTATACTCGACCCATAGGGTGGGATTTATATGGTTTTTTGGTTTTTTTCACATACCAATCTTAGAGCACTGTTGAGATGAGGAAATGCGCAACTGCGGATATTAGTAGGAATATGGCGATGAGTGGCCCGATTTGAACGTTGGTAAGAGTTTTGGTGGCTAGTTCGAGTGCTGCGTGACTGGAAGTCAATTTGGAAGTAGTTATTGGCAGAGGAGACGATTTAATGGGGTAGAACATCAAAATTGCTTGAAAAAGATGTATTATAACCATTAAACCGTTAAATATTCTTAACTTTTTGAATTTTTTAGAATATTCCATCTTATATCATTCAAATAATAGTTATTGATGCTTAATATTCTAAATTTCCTTTATATATTTGTTCTTTTTTGCAGAGTAGGTTTTTCACTGTTTCAATTCTACTTTTTTTACCAATTAAGTCCTTAAATATAGCAAAATTTTTGGACAATCGTTTTTTAGTTATCATCAGTATCTTTTATGGCTTCGATTACTCTAACCAACTGAGTGGTCTCTTTGGGTCATGATTCTTATTAATATCTGCTTCGTTTATGATCGTTACTTCGGTAGCACCTAGATCTGATCAATTTTTTAAATGGATTCTCTATTCCAAGGACACTTCCTATAAATGATTTTCTTGGAGCATCAATGCGGATAGGTTTCTTTAGCTTTTTGAGTTTACTGAGGTAGCTACGATTTTTAGGTCTGATTTTATACCTTTTCAAAAACTAATCCCGGGATCTACCGCTGTTTTTTTTAAATCCACATCTTTTCATTGCATATTTGGAGGCTTTCCATGGGCAAGTAGATTGACATTAAATTTAAGCGACGTGCTTTCTAGCTTTAAAGTGATTGAATAAAATATGTTTAGATACGAGATTTGGATTTAATGAATTGATGTGAATAAGTATGAGTATCAAGGTAGATGCAGGAAAAGGGGTTATAGTTAAATAATCATCTTAATGGGTAGAGCTATTTCATGAACAATAAAAACGGAAATAAAAAACTGTTTGGCCACTTAAAGAGAGAGGTAATTGATTCGGGGTTTTGTGTTTCATGTGGAGCTTGTGTGGTTTCCTGTCCACTTCATTCTTTAGGGTTTGAAGAAACGGGCCCGGAACTGCAAGGTATGTGTAACGCTTGTGGTCTTTGTTATGCTCAATGCCCCCAGCCGGTTTTTGATGATGATCTGAAGAAGAGGATTTTTGGAGATAACCCTTCTTCTGCTATTGGTTATTACAAGGGGTTGTACTCGGGAAAAACTACTTCTCCGGAGATTGAGATGATTGCTCAGAATGGAGGAGTCGTCACGAGTTTACTGGTTTCTCTTTTGGAAGAAGGGTTTATTGATGGTGCAGTTGTTATGGATAAGGATTCACAATGGAAACCGATTCCGATGGTTGCAACTACCAAGGAGGAATTGCTTGACTGTTCTGGATCCAAATACTCACAGGCCCCGATATTAAAAGCGCTTGGAGATGTTGTAGATAGATACGATATGGATAGAGTGGCTTTGGTTGGAACTCCGTGCCAAATAAAAGCGTTTAGAAATATGACAGTGGGGGATCGTCCAGCTAAAAAGGTTTCAAAGAGCGTACTTCTAACTGTGGGCCTTTTTTGTCTCAGGTCTTTTGCCTATGAAAGTTTATTCGAGAAAGTATTGCCAGATCAGTTGGGAATAGATCCTTCGGATGTATCTAAGTTCGATATAACCGAATCGAATCTCGTCATTTATCAGAAGGGTCGTCCAAAAAAGAGGGTTTCTTTGGACGTTTTAGAAAGGTTCGTTCCCGAGTCTTGCAAGGTCTGCGGAGATTTCACTGCAGAGTTTGCGGATATATCGGTAGGGGGTACAGGTTCCCCTGAAGGTTTTTCTACAACGATAGTAAGGACAGATGTTGGGAGTCAAGCTTTTTCTGTGGGTCTTAAGTCGGGCGGTTATGAGGTTAATAAGTTAGATGAGGATGAGCCTAGGATAGAATCGATTGAAAAGCTTTCTAAGATAAATAAGCAGAAAGCTGAAAGGAGAATCAAAATACAAACGAGAAACGACGAATCTTTGCCTTCAGGACTGTTGCCGTGAGCTTTAATAAATCAGTTTACTGATCTTCTCTATTGCTGAGTATGTATTTGGTCCTATCGGAGACCCTATAACAATTTGAGTAATTCCCATCTTTTGAACTTCCTTTACCCTTTCTTCTAACCGATCTATTTTCCCGCTAATGGAGAATACATCGATCATCTTTCTTGTGACTAGTTTCTTTGCTTCCTTGGTTTCGCCGTTCATGAGGTATTTTCTAATTCTTTGGATTCTTTCTTTTGAGATATTTTCTCGCTCTATGGTTGATTCGGGTGCTGAGGCTGCAACGAAGGACGTGATGGCTCGGGCCTTGTTACGAGCTTTCTCCTCGTTTTCATCAATGGATGTGGCCATATATGCAACTTTATCGAAATCTTTGAGACTTCTACCTGTTTCTTTAGCACCTTCTTCTACAAGTTTTATGCATTCTTTCAGGTCCTCTGGATGGGACGCGTTAAATAGTGCACCATCTGCAAGAGCTCCAGCGAGCTTCATCATCTGTTCTCCTCTTCCCCCTATGTAAATAGGAATCTCATGGAGAGGGGAAAATCCGAGTTTTGCTTCTTTACAGGTGAATATTTCTCCTGCGAAATCGGTTTTTTTACCGTCTAGAAGCTTTCTAATTATTTTTATCGCCTCTTTTACCGCTGTTATTGGCTTTTTGTGTTCTATGCCTATTGAATTTAAAAATGCGGGATCTCCCGCAGATATACCTAAAGTTGCCCTGCCCCCTGATAGCTCGTCCAGGGTCGCTACCGCTGCGGCTGTGACAGATGGGTGGACAAGGTAGGGGTTTGTTACTCCGGGGCCTAGTTGTATTTCCTCCGTAATATCCGTGAGATGAGCTAAAATCGAGTGAACGTAGCGGTTGTGATAATGATCGGCTACCCACAAGTAGTCAAATCCCGACTTCTCTATTTTTTCCCCTAATCTCTTTAGCTTCTGGGGTGTATAGTAAGGAACTATTTCTGCTCCAAATTTCATTCTCCGACCTTGCGTCGAAATTGAGTGGTATAAGTTAAAAAGGTATCCTGAGGATTCTTAGAGATAGAATGAAAATAATACCCTTGAAAAGTGATCATTTTTTTGTTCCAGGTGACGATGTTTCGGCTTTTATTATCAAGAACTTGGAGGAAAGCGGAGAGTCTCTTGAAGATGGCGATGTTATCGTTATCGCCCAGAGTATTGTCTCAAAAGCCGAAGGGAATATAGTTGACTTGAGTGAAATAGAACCTACTTCTAGAGCGATGGAAATAGCAGAGAAGATAGATGAGAATCCAAGGAAAGTACAAGTAATTTTAGAACAATCAAAAGAGATAGTTCGATCTAACCATGTTCTTATAACTAGAACCAAACATGGGTTTGTTTGTGCTCATTCTGGCGTTGACAGTTCCAACGTAGAGAAAGGGAAAGTTACTTTACTTCCAGAAGATCCTGATGCAAGTGCTAGTTCTATAAGGAAAAATTTGGAGGAGAGATTCGGAAAGAAAGTTTCTATTATAATATCCGACAGTTGGGGTAGACCATTTAGACTCGGTGCGGTTGGAATGGCTATAGGAATATCAGGAATAGAAGCTCTCGTGGACCTGAGGGGTGAAGTCGATTCCTATGATCGAGTATTAAAGAATACCGTTATTTCACCTCCGGATTCCCTGGCCGCCATAGCTTCTTTGGAGATGGGTGAGGCTTCCGAGAAGATACCTGCCGTCCTGATTAGGGGTGCCAAGTATAAGTCGGGAAAAGGTTCAATTTCTGACCTGATTAGGAGCGAGGAAGAGGATCTATTCAGGTGATATCGTGATAACTTTACTTTCTGGTGGTACAGGTACTCCGAAGCTTTTGCAGGGTTTGAAAAATTTGATTCCGGAAGAGGACATATCGGTTGTTGTAAATACCGGGGAGGACGTTGAGGTTTCGGGCCTAAGAGTTTCTCCCGATTTAGATACTGTGATTTATACACTTGCAGGGATTATCGATGACGAGAATTGGTATGGGATTGAGGGTGATTCTTTTTGCCTCCATAGGATGTTGAGCAGGCTCGGGCACGATGAAATTTTGAGGATAGGAGATAAGGATAGGGCGGTTCAGCTTTATAGAACATTTAGGATGAGCGAAGGAGCGTCTCTATCCGAAGTTACAGAAGAGATATGTGATAGCCTCGGTGTTAAGGCGAAAGTTATTCCCATGTCTGATGATAGGGTTAAGTCAAAAATTGTAACGGAGGGTGAAACGATTTCCTTTCACGAGTTTTGGGTAACTAGGAGGGGTAAAGTGAATGTTAAGGATGTTGTTTTTGTTGATTCAGATAAGGCCGAGCCCGCTCCGGGTGTATTAGAGGCGCTAGGTGATTCAGATCATATAGTCATTGGACCGAGCAATCCGGTTACCAGTCTAGGACCGATTCTTTCCGTTAAAAGGATTAAATCTTTTCTGAAAGGCTGTAAAGATAAGGTCGTCGCTATAAGCCCTTTACTGGCCGACAAACCGGTCAGCGGGCCTGCGGGGGTTTTGATGAAAGGTCTAGGATATGAGGTGAGTCCGGTGAGTGTTGCAAATATTTACAAGGATTTCGTAGATTCGTTTTTTATACATGATGAAGATAAAGACTTGAAGCCAGAAATAGAGAGCTTAGGTTTGAATGTTTTTGTAACGGATATTCTAATGCCTGACCTTTCTTCTAGAGTAAATCTGAGTAAGAAATTACTCGATTTTTTGGATTACAGAAAATAAAAAAATAAAAGAAAGAGGTCGGTCTTATTCGACCGATATAGCATCTACTGGACAGCTGTCTGCTCCTGTTTCGGTGCAGTCAATATCGTCGGGTACTTCTCCTTCAGAAGGGTCGTCACCTTGGTATTCTTCTACTAATTGAGCCTTACCGTTGTCACCCATTTCGTAGACATCTCCGCAAAGAGCTTCGCAGGTTCCACATCCAGTACAAGTTTCTTGATCAATAATCACTTTTACCATTTGTAGTCCACCTCTTTTTTCAGAGGTTCGTTTTTTTACATTTAAGTTTAATCTTACTTTCGCAGAATAGTTTATAATTAGGTTCTTTGGATTTTGTGAAAAGATTTAATTTTTTAGGATTAAGAGATTTTCCGATAACCGTTTTTTTCGATCATGCTTTTTACAAGATTCTCGATCTTTTGGCTCATGAATTTAGAATTTTTGGCGAATTCGGGGTATATGGGGAGTCTCTCCTTTAGTTTAAATCTGGATTTAGATAATTCCGATTTTATTTCTTCTATTTTGGGCCATGGATTTTCGGGGTTAATATAGTCATGAGTTATGGGAGATATTCCCCCTAGATCGTTTACACCAACCTCCAAAAGATCCATAAGATTTTCCGTAAGGTTTGGGGGGACTTGGAGGCTCATTTTAGGCATTATATTTTTGGCGAGATTTATGGTGTTCAAAATATCTATGTGGTCAGGCGGATCTTTGTTTTCCATCTGGGTTCCTTTTTTTGGAATGAATGGTTGTATAATCACCTCTTGTATATGCCCGTGCTTTTCTTGGATTTTTCTGATTTCCATCAAGGATTTAACTCTATCTTTCCAGCTCTCTCCTATCCCAACCAGTATGCCAGTGGTGAAGGGTATATTCATTTCCCCTGCCTTTTCTATCATGGCCAGCCTAGTTTCTGGGTCTTTCCCTGGGCTGTCTTTGTGGACTGGGAGTTCTGTGGCGCATTCGAGCATTAAACCCATACTCGCGCAGCACTTTTTTAATCGAGTCATTTCGCTTTCTTCTATCACTCCGGGATTTACATGGGGTAGTAGCCCGACATCTAGAATTTTGCTAGAAAGGTGGACCAAGTAGTCTATAGTAGTCGAATAACCCTGTTTCTCAAGCCATTTTTCCATCATTTTATATGTTTCTGGGCGCTCTCCAAGGGTTACCATAGCTTCGCTACAACCTTTTTTTAGTCCTTTCTTCGTGAGGTCCAATACTTCTTTTTCAGACAGAATCCAAGCGCCCGAATCTGGAGTCTTTTTGAAACCGCAATATGCGCATTTATTCCTGCAGAGGTTTGTAATAGGCAGGAACACATTTTTTGAGTAACTGATTATTCGCTTGTTTTCTTTCGAAATATTTTTACTAGCTGGTATTTTTTGTTCTGATTCCAAAAGTCCACCATGAGAGTTACTCTTTTTTATTATCTAAAAAACATCTGATAAATGATCTAATTTAAAATCTGTAAGCTTAAAGTTTTGATCGGTTTTGATCCGGATTTGTTGCTTATGAGAAAAGAAAAGGCATTGTGGATATTTGGGGAGGAGGTAGGAGAGAGAGGCGTAATAGATTGGCTTAAAGCCCATACATCCTTCCTTAAACCTTTGCATCGTTATGAAGGCGAGATCGGCATAGAAGATGAGAAACTCAAACTTGATGGTAGAAATACAAAGAGCGATGAAGATTTTTCCTTGGAAATTCCAAGAAAAAAGGTACTATATGTTAACCATGGATATGATGAAGTTTTTAAAAGAGGTGAAGAGCGTTCGCTAGGCCTGGGTCTTAAACCTCTACTGATAGAATATGAGGATAATAAAGAGGAAAAGAAACTCTATCTTTTTGTGAACTTTAGCAGATTTCCTAGAACTAGTGATAATAGCGAATGGTTCAATTATCTCATAGATTGGATTGATAAGGAGTAATTAATAGATTGATTTTCGGCTTTTCTCAATTAATTAAGAGTTATATATACTTCTTGAAGATTGAAGAGTATGGGTGAATAGTCATGAATTTGTTACTAATTGTTGCATTCTTAGTTGCTATGGTTGGAGCTTTCTCAGGTTTTTTTAAAGTGACTAAAAATTCTTCTTTCAATATTTCCTTTAGGAAGAAGGTAACATCGATTCTCTCAGGGATACTTTTCATATTGGCTGGTATTACAGCCCTGTGGCTTGGCATAACATAGATATTGGATACTTTGTTCTATTTTCGTCAATTCTCTCTTCACTAGGACAAAACTATTTTCATTTCTTCAATGAAATTAGGTGAAAGATATTTTTCGGCTTGCTTGAGTTTTACCCATTTGTATTTTTCGTGCTCCCAGCTAAGTTCTATTTCTGGCTTTTCTTTCAGTTCTGCTAACAGAAGAAATGATGTGTATTCTTTATTTTCTTTTTTCGATTGCCATTCGTATCTTCCTTTCTTTTCTATCGAGAGAATCTTGTCTTTCTCTATTCCGGTTTCTTCTTTAATCTCTTTAAGGCCCATTTTTATTATCGGTTCTAATTCGTCAAGATAACCTGATACAAGGCCCCACTTTTGAGGACAGGCATCTACTTTTTCACTCCTTTTTAAAATCAAAATTTCCTCTCCGTGTTTAAGAAAAACTACGACTGCGAGAGGTCTTTCAGCATTTGAGTAGTCAATCCTTCCGTCTTCAAAATGGGGCAGCTTTTTATTGGCTTTCTTAACGACTTCGGGGATTCTTGGGTCCATGGTTATCTCACTTCTATTCTCAGTTACTTTCCTTAACTTTAAGAGAATGCGATTTTTATTTGATTGTAATACGTTTTCTAAGAGGAGTGAAGAATGAAAACCAGAATTATAATCCCTCAAAAGTCGTTAAGAGAATCGAAATCTTCGTTTTCGGAAGTTTTTACAGAGGTGCAGCGTCAAAATTTTGTAGTTTCCATGCTCAGAGATATGATAAATGCGTGTTCGCAGGTTGAAGGGGTCGACTTGGCTGTTGTTTCACCGGACGAAGAAATTCTCAATTTATTTGAAGAGGAAGGTTTTGCTGCCATTTCTGAGCCAGATATTGGTCTGAATAGAGCTCTTGATCTTGCGATAAGCAGATCTGTTGACTCAGGTTTCGGAGAAATTCTTATTTTTCCCGGAGATTTGCCTTTGCTAAAGAAAAATGATGTAGAGGGAATATTGGAATTAGCATCCGGAGAAAAGAGTGTTATAATTACACCTTCAAAAGAAGGTGGAACCAATGCTTTACTGCTTAGGCCACCGGATTTAATGGACTTATATTTTGGAGGAAAGAGTTTTACCGATCACATGAAGGAAGCTAAGAGGAGAGGAGTTTTACCGAAGGTATATCGTTCTGAGAGGGTAGAGAGAGACATGGACAAACCGGCTGATTTGTTGAAGTTGGAAACGTTGGGAAAGGGAACTAGAACTCATTCCTTCTTTAGATTTTTGAAGAAGTGATTAAGAGAGTGTATGGGGCGAGTTGGTCCCAAAAACTACCATTTTTGATAGTTTTTTAAGAGATTCGAAATGAAATTATTTTACGGATTATTGATACTATCCTTTGATGAGTTAGATGAGGGCAAAGCTGGTTCTGGAAAGTAATGAAGTTCTTCTCCCATACAATTACAATTATCACCTTTCCTCGGCTATTTACTCTGCCTTTGAAAATGCTGATCCTGATTTGGCTGATTATCTTCATCGATCGAAGGAGATAAAACTCTATACCTTTTCGAGGTTGCTTATTCAAAAAAGGAAAGTTAAAGAAGACGGGTTGCTAATAGAAGGGCCAGTACATCTCTACATTTCTACCGGTAAGGAGCTAATAATGAAGGCCGGGATCGAAGGAGCATTATCAAAAGGAAAGTTAAGGGTCGGAGATGTAGAATTTCTGATAAGGTCCATCGAGATTCTTGAAAAACCAAATTTTTCGAAGGCTTTGGATGGCTATATCGAGGGTAAAACTCTCTCACCTGTAAATACCACAACTAAGAGAATGAAAGATGGTGAGTTGAAGTCCTGGGACCTTTATCCGGACGATATTCAGTTCTATGAAAATCTGAGAAGGAATCTGTTGAAAAAATATGAGATGATTCATGGTGAGAAACCGGAGGACCGATATTTCGACCTGAAGATAAGGGAATTCAAAAAGGAAAGAGTGAAAATACGAAATACGATGCATCGTGCCTCGACCTTTCACTTTCACTTGAGAGGTTCCCCAAAATTGATTAAGACAGCCTACGATTGCGGATTGGGGGAGAAGAACTCGATGGGTTTTGGGTGTATTGAGGTGGTTGGTTATTCTTAAACAAGTGAAAAAAATTGGGGAATTTGCCATCAATCATCAGGGACTTGAACCACTTGAGGTTATAGTAGATCAACCGATTAATGAAAGAGCAATCAGTAAAAAAAGTGCTAAAGTTATATGTGTAGACTTTACTCGAAACAATAATGATTCTTTAAATTATAATGGTGTTCATACAGAAGACTATGATTTATCAAAATTGACTAAATATCTTTATCGCGATCACCCTTCACATAGATTTAGAATTACACCTACTGACAAGATCAGCACTTTGGAAAAAACATTTCGGCGAGTTGTATATTGGTTTAGAAAATTTGATGAGTATCTTTCATATGACCTTGTTAATGATTTGAAAAATGAATTGATTGAAGAGAATAAAATAAAAGAAAGAATTTTTTTGGACGTAGAGAGAATATATAATTCGTTAGGCTCAGATGCTAAAGATAATTGTATACTTACTTTTACTTTCCAAACTAAAAAAGGCCAGAAATATCTTGGTGACTTTGAGATATTTACTACTATTTTAAAGGAAGAGGGTATGAACGAGTTTTGGGCATCGGGTGTACCTTTAAAACCAGGAACTTGTTATCTATGTGAAGAAGAAAAGGAAGTTTCAAGACCTAGAGAACCGTTTTCCTTTTATACTGTGAACGTTAGAGGGTTTGCTCAGGATTTTAGCGTTAAAGATTCATGGAAACAATTACCGGTTTGTTCAGACTGCACTCTTATGTTAGAGGCTGGCAGGAATTTTATGGATGTCTATCTCTCTAAACGTTTTTATGGTTACAGGTTCTACGTTTTGCCAGCTTTCATTTTTGGAGAAATAAAAGAGGATATCATGCAAGATATCATTAATTTGAAGGAGGAGAAATATGAAGATTCCCTACTTAGTGAAGAATATGATTTATCTTATTATATGAAAGATAGAGAAGATATCGTTAATTTGATTTTTATTTTTTATGAAGTAAAGCAAGGAGGAGAAAACTTTGATATCTTAAAGTATATTGAGGATGTTCCACCATCTTGGATAAAAAAAATAATCAATGTATTTGAAGATGTGAATTTGAAGAATATTTTCAATGAAGAATCGTTAAGGGAAATTTTTGGTAGGAAGTGGGAAGGGAGATTTATAAAAGGTGTTTATAAAGGTGAGAAAAGAAAGTATATGACTCTTGGTGGAATGCTCAGAGAATTTTTCCCGAGTTCTAAGATATCAGGAGTACACGATAAGGAATTTGTAGACATTGTCGGGAATATTTTATCTAAACAAAAATTTCAAGAGGATATTTTGATTAAAGCGTTTGTGAGGGAAATCAGAAATAGCCACGCTAATGATAATTGGAATGAAAAGCTATTAAGTTTGAAATCACTTTATTTATTGGATACAATTAAAAGATTAAATCTTCTCGATGGTAGCATGAATAAAAAAGAGGGTAAAACAGAGAAATGGTCAGAGCAGAGCAAAAGTGAGATAGAGCGGTTTTTCAATGATTTTTCAAAAGTATTCAATACAAGTTCGAAAAGAGCGGTTTTTCTAGAAGGTGTTTTGACTCGGTTCTTGTTGGATATACAGAGTCGAGAAAGGAATTCCACTCCGTTTAGGTCAAAATTGAGAGGTTTACGTCTGGATGAAAATAAGATAAAGATTTTATTTCCAGAAATAACTGAAAAGCTGAGACAATATGAAGCACCATATTACTCTTGGCTTGAGGAGATGATTTCACAATGCTTTATTGAGGCAGATGATAGTGGTTGGAATATTAATAAAAATGAAATTAGCTATTACTTCGCTTTAGGATTGAACTTAGGAAGGACGTTCAAAAGAAAGAAAAAGAATGAGGGAGGTGGAGAAGATAAGTGAGATAAAAAACCGATCCGAGATAGTTTTTTTGTATGACGTGAGTGATGCAAATCCAAATGGAGACCCGCTAGATGAGGATAAACCAAGAATTGACACTCAGACAGATCAAAATATTGTTACAGACGTGAGGTTGAAACGGACTATAAGAGACTATTTGCGGGATTTCAAAGACCAGAGTATATTCATACAGAGCGAAAAAGTAGTCGAAAAAGGAGAGGAACTTATAAAATCTAGAGGGAGGAAACTCGAAGAAGAACTTATCGAACTACTTGCCGAAGAAGAGCTAGAAAATGAGGAGAAAGAACAATTAGAGAGTGAAATACACAGTATTTTGAGTGAAAATAAAGCTAAAAAAAGGAAGGAGAAGTTTTTAAATTGTCTAAAAGATGAAAAAGAGTTCAAAGATGTTTATGAGAGATTTGAGGAGCTTAGGACCACTGTAATAAAAGAAAAAGTGCTTGACAAGTTCTTAGACCTGAGATTATTTGGCTGTACTTTGGCTGTTCAAAACATTAAGGTCCAGCAGACGGGACCAGTACAATTTAAATTTGGAAGGTCTCTTCATAAAGTTGATTACGACTTTTACAAAGGTTCAATAACAATGCCGGTGGAACCCGGCCGTGGAAAAGAGAAGGGAAAGAAGCAAGCTGAATTTTCTCAGGAGTATCGACTTCCTTATTCGTTGATCAGTTTTTATGGCATAATTAACGAAAATACTGCAAAATATACTGGACTCACTGAGGAGGATATAGACCTATTGATGGATGGGTTGTGGAACGGAACAAAAAATTTGATCACTCGTTCTAAGGTAGGACAGGTTCCACGGTTATTGATGAGAGTGGTTTACAATGAAGACAATTACCACATTGGTGATTTAGACAAAAAGATAAGGATCGTTGGTCCCAAAGGTGAAGAACTAAATGAGGAAGAACAGAAAAGAATCAGAAGCGTTAACGATTACATACTGAACATCGATAAACTGATAGAATCATTAAAAGAAAACAAAGAGAGTATTGCCAAAATCGATTTGAACTATGACACTAGTCTTACTTTTGATATACCTGAGGGAAAAAAACTTGAAGAGTATATGGGAGATATTGAAACCGAAGTAAACGATCTAGAAATTTAGTGGAGTTGCAGATGGAGAAAGTAATCGTATTCGATATATGGGGTGATTATGCTCACTTCAAAAAAATTGAGACTACAACATCTCCTTTGACTTACTCTATACCTACAGGAACTGCGTTGGCTGGTTTGATTGCAGGGATGATGGGGTATAATAGAGATTCTTATTACGATGATTTTTCAAGAGAAAACATAGAGTTTTCTGTAAAATTAGTCAATCCAGTAAATAAAATCAGGGTCAATCAAAACATTATCAATACAGCTAACCCACCATACTTTAATCTTTATGATCAGGAAAATCCAAGAACACAAATTCCATATGAATATTTGAGTGAACCGAAGTACAGAGTTTACTTAGGCTTGAAAGATATAGAGACCTTTGAAAATTTGGCCGATAATCTAAAGGAACATAAAACCATCTATACCCCATTTTTGGGGCTTAGCGAACATATAGCTGATTTCGAATTTGTCGGTGAGTATGAGGTGGTGAGAAAAGAAAAAGGAGATGTAAAAATCGACTCAGTACTCCCTAAAAAAAGAGTTGAGATTAAGTTGAGCGAAATAAAAGAGGGGATGAGATGGATGATAGAAACTATTCCGATGTATATGAATGAGGAAAGAATCGTTAAAGAATATTCTGAGATAATCTTCGATTCCAACGGATTATCTGTTCCTTTAGAAGAGGCTGAGTATTATGAAATCGGAGAAGATAACGTAATTTTTCTATAGTTTGTGTTAGATAATGAGCAGGCATGAAATGGATATAACATCAGAAAGTAAAACTAATTGGATAATATCAGACCCGACGATTGTGTTGCAATGATAATAATTAAAATATAGCTTGTTGAGAATAAAAATGAACAAACTTAAGTCACACCCAGACAAAACACTATATTCTCATTTAAAAAATTCGGCAGCCTTGTCTGAAGAAATTGTTGGGTCAAAAAATTTCCAAAACAAGAGTATCTATTCAACGATGGCGTATATGAATGCTACAGCCCACGATTTTGCTAAATCCACAACTTTTTTTCAAGATTGGTTGGAGAAGGGTGAAAGAAGTGAAAAGGCCAGACATGGACATCTATCCTCATTATTTGGATATTACCTGGTAGATGAATATCTTATCCAGCAGGATTTAAAGGAAGAATTCGCTAATTTACCGGTGATATCCTTTGTTGTCATAAACAAGCATCATGGAAATTTACTGAACATCAGAGGAGGACACTCTAATTTTACTGATAAAATCAAAGACAAAGGAAATAAAGAAATAATCAAAAAACAGGTAAAAGATATAACAGAAAATCATCTCGATGAAGTGAAATCGATATATGAAGATCTATTCAGTGAAATAGATTTCGAAGTAAAAATATTAAATTTTTTTAAAAGATTGGGTGATGATTTCTATTTTGAAGTCTATCAGGCTTTGAAAGCCTTGTCTAGAGGAGGGGGTATGGAAAAGTATACAGATATTATGTTTTTTTATTCAGTTTTACTTGATTCGGACAAATTAGACGCCTCAGGTATAGAATCTACACCGTTGAGATGGGATAAACCATTAGATGAAGAAATAATTAATCAATATAAAGAGAGTAAATTTGGAGAACCGGAATTAGAGATAAATAAGGTACGCGAAAAAGCCTATATGGATGTGAATAACTCAGTAAAAGATATAAGTTTAGAAGATAGGCTTCTATCGATAAACTTACCTACCGGTTCTGGAAAGACTTTGACTGCACTCTCTGCGGCATTCAATTTAAGAAATAGGATAGGAAAAGAATATAACTTCACGCCAAAGATAATCTATTCTTTACCTTTTCTCAGCATCATAGATCAGAACAGTTCTGTTTTTAGAGAAGTTTTAGCCGAGGAAGTGGGATTGGAATGGGAAAAGATTTTTGAAATGGAGGATGGTGAAAAAGAAGAGCTACTAAAAGAGCATGTTCCGTCGAACTTATTGCTTACGCATCATCATCTAGCGGATGTGGAGTATAAAGAGGGAGGAGAGGAAGATGAGATATATAATTATGGGGGTCTTCTGGATTCACTTCTTTTGACTGAGGGGTGGTATTCAGAAATAGTTGTATCGACTTTCGTTCAGTTGTTCCACAGTCTGATAACAAATAGAAATAGATCTGCACGAAAATTTCACAATATCACGAATTCTATTATTATACTAGATGAAGTTCAGTCTATACCGTTCAGATACTGGAAACTCGTAAATAATATTTTAAGCATTTTATCCGAAAAATTCAACTGCTGGATTCTATTTATGACGGCTACTAAACCATTAATCTTCAATGAAAATGAGATGGTTGAGATCGCATCTGCAAAAGAAGAATACTTTAAGTTTTTTGACAGAATCAAATACGAATTTGAACTTCAAGTCGAAAAATTAGATGAGTTGAAGAATCGGATTCTAGATGAAAAGGATAAAAAAGATATCATGGTGGTTATGAACACCATTAATTCTTGTAAAACCATATATGAAGATTTAAAGCAGCGACTAAATCATCACTACTCTTGTAAGGTTGATGATGATGGGATATGCCAATTCAGGGATGTGGAGCTGATAAATCTTTCTACTCATGTCTTGCCTTCTACGAGGATGCAAAGAATAAGCCGTATAAAAAACGACAGCAAACAAAAAATCATCGTTACAACACAATTGATCGAAGCTGGAGTCGATATTAGTGTAGATTTGGTATATAGAGACCTTGCCCCACTAGATTCCATAATACAAACAGCAGGGAGATGTAATAGGGAATTCGACAAAGGTATCGGAATTACGAGAGTTATAAAACTTAAAGATGAAAATAGCAAAAGAGAAAAAGACTATCATTCTTATATATATGATCCCACCATAATCGAGGCAACCAAAGATGTCATCAAAGAATTTGATAGAGAAGTGCGAGAAAGAAAATTCAATTTGAAAGGAACAAATAATTACTTTGAAATGATTCTCGAAAGAAAAGTTCAAGATAAAGAGGTTTTAGATGATATCGATAAGTTAAGGTTCATTGAAATATCTGATTTTAGCTTAATTGAAGAAGATGTAGAATCGATATCTTTGTATGTGGAGGTAGATGAGGTTGCTAGAAATTTAAGAAAAAGCTTAGAAGAGGAACTATTCGAAGTGAGAGGGTTCGAAAGAAAAGAAAAATTCCTGAAGTGGCGAAAGGAATTGAACGAGTACATGTTGTCTGTTAAAGGTAGTGGAGACGTAATCAACAAAATTAAGGATTTACCTCCGTTTTTAGGTAATGAAGGCATCCGAGTTATTTCAAATAAGGAAAAAGATAATTGGTTTGATCCTGAGACCGGCTTTAAAGTACCGGATTCAACTTTTGATTCACGTTTCATAACATCATGATGTGATAATTGAGAAAAAGAAAGAGAGGGTTATGAAGAAAATACAATAATGGAAAAGATAGAGATGAGATCCTAGAAGAATTCGATATTTCATCACAGACTGTGCGTGCTATAAAAGCTCACTTAACTATGAGAACTTATTCTTTTGAAACGCAGGATGTTATAGATGCTTTAGAAACAAATTTGATCTCGAAAGAGATTGATAAGAAACTTTAGGCATAACATAGAACAATTATAAACTAGATTAAGTATTGCCAATGAAAGAAAATAATTTCAGAAAAATTATAAAGTAAATAGAAAAAATCCTATCTTTTAAAAAAGAATTGAAAGAACGCTCGAGAGTAAAATTCTTAGAAAGCGTTTCTTATTCATAATCTCTAAATTTTCATTTCTCTTTAGCTTCAGCAGATCTGAATGGAATTGATCAATATTTATGAAAAAGGTCTTATATTATAATTTCGAACCATTTAGTAAGAAGAGAAAAACTATTTATCTTCTTGAGAAATCTTCCAACAAAATTTTTGAAGGAAACAAGTCATTATTTAGATTCGGATCATGAAGAATATCTTCACAAAATCTAATTACATCCGAGGAACCGAAGTAAATTACTACTTTATCTGCAAGCGAAAACTCTGGCTTTTTTCTCATAATATACAGCTTGAAAAAGAACATGAGAATGTTAAGCTGGGAAAACTCCTACACGAAAAATCATTCAAGAGAGAGGAGAAGGACGTTCGTCTAGGACCTATAGCCTTTGATTTTGTCAGGAAGGAGAACAAACTTGAACTCCATGAAACTAAGAAAAGCTCTAAAATGAAGGAGGCTCACAAGTTTCAAGTTCTTTATTATCTTCACTACTTGGAAAATAAGGGTGTGGAAGCTGAGGCCGTTATACATTTTCCTAACGAGAGAAAAAAGGAAAGATTGAATCTAAACGATGAAATGAGGAAAAAAATAAGGGAAGTCCTGAGCAGGATCGAGGAGATTAAAAAGAAAGAGAATATACCGGCATCTAAGAAAAGCAGATTGTGCCGAAAATGCGCTTACTATGAATTCTGTTGGGTTTGAGAGGAGTTTAATCACTCTATTAAAATAGAGTAGAAGGACTAAGTCAGTAGAATATAATCTAGAGAAAAGAACAAATTACCAGATTAAATTAGAGTCATTTATAAAGTTAAGGTTACATAAAAATAAAACATGAACGAAGATATTCTTCTTGAGTGGAACCCTTGGTGGCAGGAGGAGATAGAACTTGAATACGTTGAAAGAGACATAGGTAACACGATAGAGCGGTGGATGAGGAGACCGAATGTAATTGCTCTAACGGGAGCAAGAAGAAGTGGAAAAACTACATTGATGTATATAACCATCAGAAATCTTTTGAAGGAGGTTCCCCCTGAACAGATACTATTCGTTAAATGTGATGACGAGAGGGTGGAGGAACCGATAATAGAAAGGGCGAGAGAGAAACATATTGAGTTGTTTAATCCTGAGGGGAAAAAATTCCTTTTTCTTGATGAAGTTCAGAACGCAGAGAACTGGAATCAGACTGTAAAAAGAATCTATGATTTGGACGAAGATATCAAGATATTTCTTTCTGGTTCTAGGCTTCTGAAAGAAGAGATCAGTTCATCTCTAGCGGGGAGGTGTGCTTATTTTGGGGTCTATCCTTTTAGTTTTAAAGAGTTCTTGAGTGCGAAGGGTGTGAAAATCGAAGATGAACTGGATAAAATCGCTAGAAAAGGTGAGATAAAGCATCACCTACGTGAGTATTTAGAATGGGGTGGATTCCCAGAAATAGTGCTTGAAAAAGAGGAAGATATGAAAGGTGAACTGCTGGGTTTCTATTCGGATACGATTCTATATCGAGACGTTGTGGAACGGTCCAACATTCAAAAAGTCGATAAGATAGAGAAACTAAAGGCGTTTTTGATGGCGAATACCTCGAACCCAGTGAGCTATAGTAAGATAGCAAAACGATTGGGAATCTCACTAGACAGCGTATCGGCGTATATAAGGGAAATGGAAAATGCTTATTACTTTTTTTCGGTCCCTAGATTTTCATTCTCCGTAAAGAAACAGCAGGTAAATCCCAAAAAGATTTACTGTATTGATAATGGGTTGAGAAATCATGCTGGATTCAGATTCAGTGATGATATCGGACGGCTCTATGAAAACACAGTATTTGTTCATCTTAAAAGAGGGGAAGGGGAGATCTATTACTGGAAGGATGATAGAAACAGGGAAACAGATTTTATAGTTAAGGGTGACAGGAAGGTGGAAAAAGCTCTACAAGTATGTTACGATGTAGAAGAAACTGGGGACAGAGAAGTCGATGGCCTGATATCAGCTCTCGATGAATTTGATTTAAAGAGGGGGGTCATCATAACCTCCGACTATGAGGATCTGGAGAAAATCAAGGGGAGGACTGTGAAGTATATCCCTCTCTGGAAATGGCTACTTGAGCAAAATGAAGAATAATTACTATATAAACTCGGACGGACAGCTTAATCGTAGAGAAAACACCATATATTTTGAAAATGTCAACACTAGAAAACCTATTCCTATAGAAAAGATCTATTCACTCTACATCTTCGGTTCAGTGACAGTATCTTCACAGGCCTTAAGACTCTTCAGCAAGAAGAACACCCCAATTCACTTTTACAGTAGAAATGATTACTACTCGGGTTCGTTCTATCCTAGGGAATCACTAGTTTCCGGTGACGTTTTGGTCAAACAAGCTGCTCACTATAATGATAATAAAAAACGTATTGAGCTTGCGAAAAAATTCGTCGAAGGGGCTTGTAAGAATATCTGTAGAAATCTATCGAGATATGAGAGAGAAAAAGAGAAGAAGAGGATAGAAAACACCTTGCAAGGTTTGGACGGGGTGAAACGGATTACAGAGTTAATGAACATAGAGGGTCGTTGCAGAAAAATCTACTACCGCGCCTTTGATGAGATACTTCCAAAAAAATTCAATTTCACCGTAAGAAAAAAGATGCCCCCGAATAATATGGCTAATGCGTTGATAAGTTTCGGAAATTCTTTGATGTACGGTTCAGCGCTTACTGAGATATACAAAACTCAACTAAATCCCACAATTTCCTACCTTCACGAGCCATCGGAGAGGCGTTACTCTCTGTCATTGGACTTAGCCGATATATTCAAGCCAGTTATCGTGGATAGAACAATATTTTACCTGACCAACAAAGGGAAGCTCACGGAGGATGATTTTAGGAAGGACCTTAACAGGTGTTTACTGAACGACAAGGGGAGGAAAAAGTTTCTAGAGAGATATGATAGTACGATGAAAAGAACAATTAAACATAGAAATCTTGGGAGAAAAGTATCCTACAGGAGGTTAGTTAGACTGGAGTGTTACAAGCTTGTAAAACATATTATTGGTGAGAAGGATTACAAACCTTTCGTGATATGGTGGTAGAATGTACTACGTAGCTGTCTATGACGTGAGTGTAGATCGGGTTAACAAGGTAAAGAAGGTTTTCCGCGAATACATGGACTGGATTCAAAACTCGGTATTCGAAGGCCAGCTTACTAAAAGCGAAAAAGAAGAACTTGAGACTAGAATCAGGGAGATCATAGAGGAGAACGAAGATATGATAGTTTTCTACTCTACTAGGAGTAAGAAGTATCTGGAGAAGGAAATCATTGGAGTAGAGAAAACTCCAACGGGGACGGTTATTTGATTGGCATCATCTGTGTATCTTTATAAATAGAGGACGGGATTGTGGGTGCGAGATAAACATTTACAAATGAGGGAATATACATTCTTTATCGGCAAAAACAAGCAAAAAACCGCCGGCTTAGAATCAGACTACTGTAGGATTGAAATTACATGGTAAAATCAAATGTCACGATCGACAGAGCTTCTTAGAATCAGACTACTGTAGGATTGAAATACAATAATTAAAAATATTGGTTCAGTTCAGGAAGAATACTTAGAATCAGACTACTGTAGGATTGAAATCTTTCTCAGGCATGGCAGTTAAAGCAACAGCTGATTTTGCTTAGAATCAGACTACTGTAGGATTGAAATATGCAGTCGCAGATGTTTTTCGGTGGTTGGTGGACATCTTAGAATCAGACTACTGTAGGATTGAAATGTTGATATCTCCGACGATGTTTCGTTTGTTTCGATGACTTAGAATCAGACTACTGTAGGATTGAAATAGATTTTCTTTTACTTCTTTCCCCCATTGATATAATACTTAGAATCAGACTACTGTAGGATTGAAATTTTGCATTAGTATTAATAGCTCTACTAGCATAATCATAACTTAGAATCAGACTACTGTAGGATTGAAATTCTATTGAAAAAGACTGTATAAGTGGAGAATGACAATTACTTAGAATCAGACTACTGTAGGATTGAAATAGATTTTCTTTTACTTCTTTCCCCCATTGATATAATACTTAGAATCAGACTACTGTAGGATTGAAATTTTGCATTAGTATTAATAGCTCTACTAGCATAATCATAACTTAGAATCAGACTACTGTAGGATTGAAATTCTATTGAAAAAGACTGTATAAGTGGAGAATGACAATTACTTAGAATCAGACTACTGTAGGATTGAAATCTCAGTTCCTAAGCTAATTGCAGTACCACCAGTTATCCTTAGAATCAGACTACTGTAGGATTGAAATAAAGAGATAAATCCACGAACAGAATTACCAGACGAATGCTTAGAATCAGACTACTGTAGGATTGAAATGATAACAAGTAAATCAGTAGGTCCTGGAGATATTCCTCCTTAGAATCAGACTACTGTAGGATTGAAATGCTAGTTATGTTGTCTGGAAAGATTCGGGAGGAACGACTTAGAATCAGACTACTGTAGGATTGAAATCTAATAATGTGGACGATGGTGACGATACCTATGCGATCTTAGAATCAGACTACTGTAGGATTGAAATTGATAACTAGTGGAATAGGTGTATTAGCGGGCGTAACTTAGAATCAGACTACTGTAGGATTGAAATGTTAAAGAATCGGATCACGCGATGGACGCCATGCGATACTTAGAATCAGACTACTGTAGGATTGAAATATATACCCGAAAAAAGATTCGGGATAGATACACATAAACTTAGAATCAGACTACTGTAGGATTGAAATCCTTTCGGAGGGGATTTTAATTAAAACCAGAAAAAACTTAGAATCAGACTACTGTAGGATTGAAATAGCTTTGAGGTCACAGAAACATACTCCCCGTCGGCCTCCTTAGAATCAGACTACTGTAGGATTGAAATATATACCCGAAAAAAGATTCGGGATAGATACACATAAACTTAGAATCAGACTACTGTAGGATTGAAATCCTTTCGGAGGGGATTTTAATTAAAACCAGAAAAAACTTAGAATCAGACTACTGTAGGATTGAAATAGCTTTGAGGTCACAGAAACATACTCCCCGTCGGCCTCCTTAGAATCAGACTACTGTAGGATTGAAATTTGAATCCGCATCAATGAGAATATACAGCCGGCGTAGCTTAGAATCAGACTACTGTAGGATTGAAATTTAGGCTAGAAAACAAAGAAGAAGGTAGGATATAATGACTTAGAATCAGACTACTGTAGGATTGAAATTACAGAGTTTATTCCAGTAATTTTGGTGTGAGCAAGCTTAGAATCAGACTACTGTAGGATTGAAATGATGGTACTGATGAAGAATTGATTAGTGTTACTGGGGAACTTAGAATCAGACTACTGTAGGATTGAAATTTAATAATGGTTTGAAGGACAGGCTTTGTAATATCGACTTAGAATCAGACTACTGTAGGATTGAAATTCCTCGAACACTCTTGGTAGTGCATTCATTGATTCGGGACTTAGAATCAGACTACTGTAGGATTGAAATCCTATTAATCTTATTGAAAACTGCTTACGAGCCATCCTTCTTAGAATCAGACTACTGTAGGATTGAAATTTTTCTTCTGGTTATGCTTTTGGATCACAGGGGGGATACTTAGAATCAGACTACTGTAGGATTGAAATGAATCATCAATATTCGTAGAATTTTCTAATATATGACTTAGAATCAGACTACTGTAGGATTGAAATATACTCGTTACTACAAGTATTGTTGATAAGAGGGCCTCACCTTAGAATCAGACTACTGTAGGATTGAAATGTAACCTCCTCATCGAACCAGTCCGCCCGACTATCAGGCTTAGAATCAGACTACTGTAGGATTGAAATACAAATAGGATCAGGTACTACTACTTTTCTTGATGTCTTAGAATCAGACTACTGTAGGATTGAAATGTTCGAGAGATAACTGGTGGTGGTACTGCAGTTAGCTTACTTAGAATCAGACTACTGTAGGATTGAAATTATTTCGATTAAAACGCTTGGTTATGATGGTACTGCCTTAGAATCAGACTACTGTAGGATTGAAATACAAATAGGATCAGGTACTACTACTTTTCTTGATGTCTTAGAATCAGACTACTGTAGGATTGAAATGTTCGAGAGATAACTGGTGGTGGTACTGCAGTTAGCTTACTTAGAATCAGACTACTGTAGGATTGAAATTATTTCGATTAAAACGCTTGGTTATGATGGTACTGCCTTAGAATCAGACTACTGTAGGATTGAAATTTTCTTTTCGACCTTCGAGGTTGTAAGATAACATGTGCTTAGAATCAGACTACTGTAGGATTGAAATATATGCGGTAAAAGGATTGAGGCAATGAACAGGAAGCACTTAGAATCAGACTACTGTAGGATTGAAATTTTCTCAGAGACCTCCCTAATCTGACCTAGTATCGAATCTTAGAATCAGACTACTGTAGGATTGAAATATATGCGGTAAAAGGATTGAGGCAATGAACAGGAAGCACTTAGAATCAGACTACTGTAGGATTGAAATCATATCAATATAATCGTCTGTTAATAAATCAGTGACAACTTAGAATCAGACTACTGTAGGATTGAAATGATAAGGAATTATTCGATGACTTACACAAGTTCAGTAACTTAGAGCCAGACTACTGTAGGATTGAAAGTAGCTTGGGAAGATAATTGAATGCGAAGTAGCCTCCGAAAATTAGAAGAGTCAGACTACAGGCTATTAGTAAACCTCGGTAGAACTTACTTCCTATTATCCTCTTTCCTTTGTGTATGGAATATGACATGGAGGAGAACCATCCTATATCCGCAGAGAAGTGCCCCGCTAACCAGAATCCACCACCAATCACTCCTGTTTCCCTGATCGCACTTGTTAATGTTGCGAGCCCTACCGTCATCCACCAAAGTGCTACACTAGGATTAAAAATAGTACTGAAGAGAATACCGCCGGTTATGGGATGGTGTTTGCCCCCTGCTATTTCTTTGGTACCCTTTTCAGGTTCCCTGATTCTTCTGAGGATTGACAAACCGAGTCCTAGTAGTAATATCCCTCCTACAGTTCCAATAGAGAGGGTGAAAATCTGGCTTTTTAAAAAGGTCCCAAGTCCAAAGGCTATAAGGGAAACTATTCCGATCTCTACGATAATATGTCCGATAGCAGCTAGTGAACCTGATTTTGGGCCAGAGTTTAGCGTTTTCATGGTTATGAATGCCAATAAAGGCCCAGGTATTAGAGCTCCTGATAGTGCAATCGTAAATCCAATACTGAACTGAAGTAAAAGATCGAACATTTTAACCTACTGGCATTTATTTACCTTTGTTTTGATTGTTCATTTGCTGTTCTCTTCTCTAATAGCTAGTAGTTCCTGATTCATTTCTTCTAAGACCATTGGGGTTTCTTTTTCGGAACGGAATGAGTTCACGTGATTTCTAATAGTATTCCTCTTCTGATAACTTAATGTACACTTTCGTACTCCAAAGCCTTAAATATACCTATAAGTATTGATTATGGGATAAATATGGAAACTACTAAATTCATACTTGACGATGATCAGATTCCAAAGAAATGGTATAATATCCAGGCAGATATGCCGGAGTTGCCGGATCCGCCGATAAATCCCGAGACAAAGGAGCCTGTTGGCCCCGAAGATCTTGCCCCTATTTTCCCAAATGCTGTGATTGAACAGGAGATGTCCCAGGATAGATGGATAAAAATACCTGATGAGGTCAGGGAAATTTACAGTATATGGAGACCTACTCCGATGTATCGGGCTAGAAGACTGGAGAAGGCTCTTGGTACTCCTGCCAAGATTTACTATAAGTGGGAGGGTGTGAGTCCGCCAGGAAGCCACAAACCGAATACCGCGATTGCTCAAGCTTATTATAATTCTAAAGAAGGTACTGAGAGGTTATCTACCGAGACCGGTGCAGGTCAGTGGGGTAGTGCATTAGCCTTTGGTACTTCTTTCTTCGATATAGAAACGAGGGTTTACATGGTTAGGGTCAGTTACGACCAGAAGCCGTATCGTAGAGTCCTCATGAACACCTGGGGTGCGGAATGTGTGGCCTCTCCAAGCGAGTACACAGAGTATGGTAAGAAGATGCTCAAAGAGGATCCAGATACGACCGGCAGTTTAGGTATGGCGATAGGTGAGGCGATTGAGGATGCGGCTAGTAATGAGAACACAAAATATTCTATTGGTAGCGTTTTGAATCATGTTGTTTTGCATCAGACGGTTATTGGTTTGGAGGCGAAGAAGCAGTTTGAAATGGCAGACGACTATCCTGACGTAGTGGTTGGTTGTGTTGGTGGAGGAAGTAATTTCGCGGGTGCTGCTTTCCCCTTCTTGAAAGATAAGTTGGATGGGGACCATCCTGATTTGAAGGTTCTTGCTTGTGAACCGGAAGCTTGTCCAACCTTGAGCCGTGCACCTTATGCTTACGATTTCGGCGATTCCGCGGGTCTTACACCACTCCTGAAGATGTATACACTTGGTCATACTTTTGTTCCGCCTCCCGTTCATGCAGGGGGACTTCGATATCATGGCGACTCGCCACTGGTATGCAAGTTAGTTAAAGATGGGTATATCGAACCATCTGCTCACTACCAGGAAGAGACCTTTGAAGCAGCCATTCAGTTTGCGAGAACTGAAGGATTTGTCATTGCTCCTGAAGCCGCCCATGCTGCTAGAGGTGTTATAGACGAAGCACTAGAATGCAAGAAAACCGGCGAGGAGAAGACAATACTCTTCGCTAACAGTGGCCATGGACACTTTGATCTTTCTTCCTACAAAGATTACCTTGCTGGGAAGCTGGAAGACTATGAATATCCAGCTGAGCTGGCGAAGAAGGCGCTCGAAAAGGTTCCTGATGTTCCCGACTTTTGAGAAATAATTTCTTTTTTAGTGGGTAAGTCAAAGATTTAGGCACGTCAGACCGCCCATCATTCTATTCATCGCATTAGCTCAGAAGATGTCGTGACATCATCCGTGCCAAGAATTACTTTTGTTGGAGGTAGTTAAAAAAGCCCGATTCAACTCGGCTTTCTGTTTATATGAATAGTGTGATTTGTGATTCTTTTGCTTCTTTGAGGTAGGTTCCGACTGCGCAGTAGTCGGTTATGACTTCGTCGCGTAAGTCTTGTTTGCTTATCCCCATGATTTCCATGGTCATGTCGCAGGCGAGGATTTTTCCTCCGAGTTCGACGTAGTCTTGGAGCATGTCTTCTAGTGATCTGACGTTGGCTTCCTTCATCTTCTTATTGATCATCCACTTTCCTAAACCCATCATGTTCTTCCTCGAGAGTGAACCTTCCTCCAGTTCACCCTTCTTCAAGCGTTCCAAACCCCAGAAGGTGAAGAACATTGAAACATCCATGTCCATGGACAACGCTCCATTACCAATAATGAAAGCACTGTAAACCTTATCCATATCTCCACTATGCACAATCAAAGTCACTTTTTCAGACAAATTTAGACCTCCTTATATTCTATTTCACTTTTATTTTGATTATCCATTTACTATTCTCCTCTCTAATATCCAGTAGTTCGTGATCCATCTCTTTTACGGCCATTGGGATTTCTTTTTCCGAAGCGGAATGAGTTCCTGTGATTTCTATAATGTCTCCTTGGGAAGCGGCAATAATTGCTTTTCGAGTTTCCACTAGGGGGACTGGGCAGGTTTCCCCCACGACGTCTATTTTCTTTACAGTCAACTTTTATTTCACCATTTTACTATTATCTCAAAACTTTTATAAACTTTACTCACAATATAGTGATTATAGGTGTGGGTATTGAAAGTAGAGAGTTTAAAGCGAACGCTTAAAGGGCTTCATAGTGGTGAGGTTTCGGAAGAAGAGGCTTTGAGGGTTATTAAAGATGCTACACCTCTCGAGATTTCTAAGGCTGAACAGAGCCTTTTGGATGAGGGAATAAGTGAGTCAGAGTTAAAGGATTTCTGTAAAGTGCATTTACAAGCTGTTCAGGATCGAATAGATAAAATAAAGTCTCGATTGGGAGATAGTCATCCAATAAAAATTCTAATTTCTGAACACGATGATATATTGGGTTTTCTTGATGTTCTGGAGGAGATTGGTGACAGAATTCCCTCTGGTCTTTCAGAAGAAGATAAAGGAAAATTAAAGAAAGTGGCCAAAAATCTCGTAGAATCAGAGAAACATCATGAACGGGAAGAGGAGGTAATTTTTCCTAGGTTGGAGGAGAGGGGGATTGACGGTCCTCCGAGGATAATGAAACAAGATCACAATGAGTTCAGACCTCGGAAAAAGAAACTTCTTGAACTTTCGAAAAATCCAGAGAAAAATAAAGAAGAGATTGTAGAGTTGATAGACTTTTTAACATACAATTTACGAGACCATATTTTCAAGGAAAACAACATTCTTTATCCGACGGCTTTGGACGAGTTAGAAGATTGGGATGTTATTGGAGAGGAGGGGGAGAGGATAGGGTTATGTTCTTTCTCCAATATTTGAAAGGAATCCCAAGCTTTGGATCTCTGATCCCTGATAAATTGGGGGTGATTTGAGAGTGGTGAGTAAAGAAAAGGTTTGGAAAAAATTGGAAAAAGTTCAGGACCCGGAATTCGGAACTCCTGTAACTAAGATGGGTTTGATAGATGAAGCGGAAGTAGATGATGCTAAAGTATCCGTGAAATTCCATTTAGCAGCGCCAATGTGCCCTCCGCCTTTTGTTATGAATATGGGTAAGCAGATCAAAGAGTACATTTCAGAAATAGATGGTGTGGAGGAGGTTGAGGTTATAGTCCAGGAACATTTCCAAGCCGATGATTTGAATCGACGTCTCAAAGAGGTGGAATAACTATGGAGTTCACTGAAGATCAGAAAAAGGAGCACAGAGTTATTGAAGAAGCTTTAGATATTCTGGAAGAGATTAACAAGAAATTTGAAAATGATGAGGAAGTTAAGTCCGATATTTTGGGGGATCTGATCGATTTTTTCAGAATTTTCGCTGATAAATGCCATCATGGCAAAGAACAAGACTTGCTTTTTCCTGCATTAGAAATGACGGGGATGTCAAGGGTTAACAGCCCGATAGGTATTCTCCTTAGAGAACATGAAATTTCTAGGAGCTATATACAGAACATTGATCGAGCTCTGCAGGATTACGAGATTGGTGACATTACTGCAAAGAAGGATATTCTCCAGAACTCTCGTGTATATATAGAACTCCTGAATCAGCATATAGAAAAAGAGGACAGTCTCCTTTACCCTATGGCGGAGGAAAAAATCTCAGATGATCGTAAAATTGACCTTTTGAATGCATACGAGAATTTTGAAAAAGAGGTTATCAGAGAGGGGGTTCACGAAAAATACCATGATATGATTGAACGACTGAAGAATGGAGGACTCTGATTTAGGGGGATTAATTTGAGGGTTGGAAGGGACTTAAGGTTTCTGTTTAATGCTTTAAAGATGCGGTTCTTCACCAAGAGGCCGATATTTCTTAGTCATATGATTACCTCCCGGTGTGATTGTGAGTGTGAGACATGTCATTATTGGTCTCTTGGGAGTAGGGAGGAGATGTCCACGGAGGAGATTCAGCGGATGCTCAGCGATGCTTACTCGTATGGTATGACTGATTATGTTGTGTGGGGAGGGGAACCTTTATTGCGAGAGGATTTACCAAGGATTCTTTCTTTTTCAGATTCAATTGGTCTGGATACTACAGTTATTACAAATGGGAGTAAGCTTACTGAAAAGATAGATAGTATCGGCGAATATCTCTACGGTTTGATTGTTTCTATTGATCATCCGGATCCTACTGTTCATGATAGTATTCGGAAGAAGAAGGGGATATACCATAAAGCTATCCAGGGGATAAAGGATGCGAAAAAATACTCCGATTTGGACATATTCATAAACTGTGTGATAAGCAGGAGGAATTTTCACCAGCTAAGGGAGATTACTGAGCTAGCTAGTGAGCTTGATGTGAAAATTTCCTTTGAAATGATGGAGCTCATCGAAGGTTATAATGAAGGTCTATCTTTGAGTCGAGAGGAGGTTTCAGAGGCTTGTAGAGAGCTAATTGATTTAAAACGAGAGGGTTATCCCATTGTTAATTCTGAAGCTTATTTTGAATCGGTGGCAGATGAGGAGGAATATTCTTGTCATGTTCCCAAAATCCTTGTTACTGTAGAATGGGATGGCGAGGTTAGACTTTGTTCCACAATTTCCGAAGATGTGAGGCCTGATTTAGAGGTAGGGAGTCTAGGGAATTTAAGAGAGGATAGTTTTAGGGAGATATTCGAGTCCGAAAACTATGAGAAATACGTTGATGCTGCGGAGAAATGTTGGAAGTGTGATCTTTCTTATCCCAGAGAATCCGCTCATTTGTATTCACTGGATAAGAAGGCTCTGAAAAATTTCTTTGGAAGAATAATGGGATAAAAAAATAAATAAAAAAGAATTGGAAAATAACTTTCAAGAAAAATTCACAAACCAAGTCTCTTTCTCTTGTCTTCTATGTGTGCCTCTATGTCATCAACAGCTTCCACAGGATCATCCCCAACGGCTAGTTTTCCGCCTGTTATTCCCTCCAGGTCTTCTGTGAGGAGTTTTACGACGTTTTCACTCCCGGTTACTGGCGGTGTTGGAGAGACGTGAGCATATAGTCCATAAGCTACTGCAGCGATTGCATCGATAGTAGCCTTTTGCTCCATGTATTCTGGGGCAGTTACTGCTACGGGCAGATCAGTTGGATCAACTCCTAGCTCTTTAGCTACCGTACTCACTAAATTTATCAATCTGCCAGTGTCTGTGCAAGTTCCGAAGCCCAAAACGGGTGGTATGTCTAAAGCTTCACATACAGTCTCCAGACCTTCGCCTGCTTTTGCTTTTGCTTCTAGACTCGTGAGACCTCCGACTTGCAGGCCTGCGTTTCCACATCCTGCGCTTAGGACAAGTATGTCCCTCTTTATCAGTTCCTCGGCAACGGCGATCGTTGTCTCGTCCTGTGGCCCATTTTTCAGAGTGGTGCAGCTTACGAGCGCCACGATACCCCTTATATTTCCTTCTTTAATCTGATCTATGAGAGGATCTAAAGAGCCACCTAATGCTTCGAGGACTGATTCTGTTGAGAACCCAGTTGTTATTTCCTTCTTGTAGTCGGGAACGTTGGTTGGTTTTCCCTTTCTCCCTTTGAAGTTTTCTATTGCTTTATCGATTATTTTCAGTGCTTGTTCTTCTGCTTTTTCTGGCTTATAGTTGATCTCGTGTTCGACGTTAGGTATGTTTACTAGTTTCGTTACCGGAATTATGGTAGAATTGAATCTCTCTGCATACTCACCGGCTGTGGGGACGGTACAGTTCATATCGGCAACGAAAGCATCTACGGCTCCGGTAGCCAGAACGTATTCCTCGTTTAACCAGTTTCCTGTAAGGCCCACAAAGGTGTCATCACATTCAAATCTTTGAAGCAGTTCTTGTCCTGTCTCTATTGATCCTACTATATGAACTCCTTTTGCTCCTGCCTTCTTTGCTTTTTCTTGTACCTCGTCTCTTCTGGCAACCTGAATAAGCGCGGCACCTATGAATGGCTCGTGTCCATTTGGTAATATATTCACGTATTCGGGATCAAGAACACCCATGTCAACTTCTGCTTTGTGAGGCTTTGCTGTTCCAAAGAGAATATCCTGTACTTCTTCAAGTAAAGTTAAAGAACCATAAGCGGTGGCTAGTCCCATTCGAAGAGTTTTTAGTCCCATGCTTTCGTAATCGCTGTCCACGTTTGTCATAACACTGGTTTTTACGTCCATCATTTCATGTAGTGGTCCACCTGGGAGAATACCCAGTTCCCTCCAGACCTTTTTTCTAGACTCAGGTGCTAGGGCTTGCAACACTTCAGATGGTTCTTCGCTGTCTCTATTGATCTCTTCCATCATGAAATCTGCTAGGTCTATGGCTAATTCGGCGGTTTCTTTTTCTGTATCTAGGTCCAGCTTTTCTCCGATAGTTCTAAGTTTTTCTTCGTCTTTAATCTCAAATATTGTGTCGCCTTTAGCGGTGGCTTTCAAAGTTTTTGCAGCTGTTTTGGCGTGGTAAGTGTATGCAGCGGTTCCCAAACTATTTACTCGCAGTAGATTTCTCATTACTAATCCATCTATGTTTATGCCACAGACTCCTCTGTCTGTTATACCCGGAACTATTTTACAGGGTCCTTGGCTACAGATCGTGCATTTCACCCCTTTTTCACAGTAGGGACACCTTACTTTTTCCATCTCTTTGAACCTTTTGTGAACATTTGAGAGACCTTCCTCCGAGACCTTTTCGAACATTTCTGAAACGGATTTGTGTGCACTAACTTCGTCCATTTTTTCACCTCCTATTCGTACCTTTTACTCTTTATAATCACCATATAGTTTTTTATATCCTTTTGAATAATCCTTGAATAAGGGTAATATGATGAAAAGGCAAGAAGGGATACCACTTAGCGAGACTAGGTCCTCAATATTGAGGCATTTGTTAGGCGAAGACTTGAGTGCGATAAACTTAGAGGAAAAAATTGGGATTAATGAAAGTGCTATAAGAAGACATTTAGACGTACTTGAGCAAAAAGGATATGTAACCCACTATTTTGAAAAAGCCGAGCGTGGACGTCCAAAAAAGATGTATGAGATAACACTTACTGGAAGGCGGGTTTTTCCACAAAAAACTCATATTTTATTTGCATTCCTTGCTAAGGAAGTCAAAGAAAAATATGGAGAGACTGGGCTCGAAGACTTATTGTCGGAAGTTGCATCTGATTTTTCAGATCTTCTTGTTTCGGAAAAAGATGAAATTTCCACAGATGAGCGATTAGAAAGACTAGTTGAATCCTTAGATGAATTCGGTTTTTATCCGTCGTTGAAGCGGAAGAATGGTGAGTATTACATAGAGTACCGTAATTGTGTTTTTGGGAGCGTTGTTAACGAATTTGATGTACCCCTTTGCAAAATGCATAGAAAGATAATTAAGAATGCTCTGTCGGATTCACGGGTGAATCAGCAAAAGAGCATTTTGAAAGGAGACAACTTTTGCACTCATAGAGTCAGTTTTGAAAATGGTTGAAGACGCAATTGTTTGACTGTATCCGATAATAGTGTCTGCTTTTACGTTTTACATCCTTGGAATTTATCCGAACATCACTTCGGTTTTAGTACATTCTTCTGTTGAAAGGACTTTCGAGATGGCTTTTTCGAAGTCTGCGTTAGTTACTTTATCTCTGTCATTTCTGATGGCTTCCATACCTGCCTCGGTACAGATCGCTTTTATTTCGGCCCCTGTGGCATCCTTAGTTCTTGCTGCAAGAAAGTCTATGTTTATTTCCTCTCCTAAGGCCATGTTTCTGGTGTGTATCTTAAGTATCGATTTTCGTGCTCCTTCGCCGGGGATCGGGAATTCAATCAGTCTATCAAATCGGCCGGGTCTTAATAGTGCTCGGTCCAGCATATCTGGTCTGTTTGTGGCGGCTAGTATTTTCACGTCTCCTCTAGGATCAAAGCCGTCTAGTTCGCCAAGGAACTGCATCATTGTTCTTTGAACTTCTCGGTCACCACTTGTCGAGTTACTTTCTCTTTTTGATGCTATCGCGTCTATTTCATCTATAAATACTATGCTTGGAGCCTTTTCGCGAGCGAGATCGAACAACTCTCGTACCATCCGGCTTCCTTCACCTATATATTTCTGAACGAGTTCAGACCCTATCAGTTTGATAAATGTTGAATTTGTTTCGTGAGCTACGGCTCTTGCCAATAATGTTTTCCCTGTTCCGGGTGGTCCGTGTAGGAGGACGCCTGAAGGTGGATCTACTCCTATTTCCTTGAATTTTTCTTTTTTTGTCAAAGGAAGTTCTACAGTTTCTCTTATTTCCATGATTTGCTCTTCGAGTCCACCAACGTCATTGTAAGTTACGTTTGGAGATTCTTCTATTTCCATTCCTTTTACTAATGGGTCCTTTTCGGATGGTAGTACCTCCATCACGTTTAGGGTTCTTTGATTAAGCCCTACACGAGTTCCTGTTTTGATTTCATTATTGTCTATAAATTTCGAAACTTCGACTAGAAATTTCGGTCCGGAACTACTTTGAACAACAGCTTTCTTTTCTGGGAATACATCTAGAATCGTAGCGGTTATTAGAGGGGGTGATTTCAACTTGTCGAATTCTGCCCTCAAATCTTTTAATTCCCTTTCTAATCTACTCTTTTCTGATTCTATTGCTCCTCTTTCATTCTCTAATCCGCGTATTCTCTCTTCAAGTTGCTTTACGTAGTTTGCGAGATAAGAATCCTCGTGTTCCTTGATTTTGTCTGAGTCATAATATTCGCTCAATTAATTCCCCAAGTCTAGGATTACTTTTCTACTCTATAAAAATTTTCAATCGTAATCTCAAATTCGATAAATATTCCAAAATCGAGTGGATAAACGAACGGAGAACTTTTACTACTATTAGAAATTATGGGTCTAACAAGGATCTGTCAAATGTTTTTTTAGCCTAAATGGAACACAGTAGATTTGTAAGTAAAATTGTAGTTTTCATTGAAAGGGTTATCATGAGAGTAATTTTAGTAGAAAGGCGTGAACCTCGGGAATCCTCTCGTCTTGATGAGCTGGCTGCGCTGGCTGAAACTCTTGATTACGAAGTGGTGGGGAGAATGGATCAGACCCGTAAGCCTGATCCGGCCTACTATATAGGGAGGGGTAAAGTAGAGGAACTTGCGAATGAGATTGAGTCTAAAGATGT
Organism: Hadarchaeota archaeon (SeqCode); assembly: GCA_964384105.1. Taxonomy (GTDB): domain Archaea; phylum Hadarchaeota; class Hadarchaeia; order Hadarchaeales; family JAGGTB01; genus CAYLJV01. Next base: position 464,537 of record CAYLJV010000001.1, read on the forward strand.
TGAGAAGGTAATATTTGCTAATGAGCTTAAACCTTCTCAGGTTTTTAAACTCGAGGAGAAGGTCGGAGTCGAGGTTATTGACCGATTTCAGTTGATTTTGGAGATTTTTGCGATGAGGGCTGGGTCACCTGAAGCAAAACTTCAAGTGGAATATGCTAAGCTGAAATATGAGCTTCCTAGAGTGAAAGAAAGGGTTAAAAGAGCTAAACTTGGTGAATTTCCTGGATTGAGAGGTGGTGGAGAGTATGGTGAGCGAGCCAGAGTAGAAGCTGTCAAGAACCGAATGAAATCTCTAGAGGAAAAACTCGAGTCGTTTGAGAAAGCTAGAGAACAGAGACAGAAGAGAAGAAGGGAGAGAGGATTTAACCTTGTGGCACTAGCTGGTTACACTAATGCAGGAAAAAGCACTCTTTTAAATAGCCTTTCTTCTGCTGATGTTGAAGTGGACGATAGACTTTTTACAACTCTTTCTCCCCGGACTCGGGAACTCGAGGGAAGCTCTCGTAAAATTCTGATTACGGATACAGTAGGTTTCATAGATGATTTGCCCCCTTGGTTGATAGAAGCGTTCAAGGCCGCGTTAGAAGAGGTTTATCTTGCCGATCTGGTCCTATTGGTTGTGGATGTTTCAGAATCTTTTACGAATATTCTACGCAAAATAAAGACTTCGAGGGATATCCTTTCAGAGTCTTCTGCTCAGATGATAACAGTTCTGAATAAGATCGATAAGGTCTCAAAGGATTCTTTTCAAAGAAAGCTAAATGCTTTGAAGGAAATCTGTTCTGATATTGTTCCGGTCTCGGCGAAAGAGGAAATAAATCTTGATCAACTCAAGGAACGCATTCGTTCGATTTTACTAAAACAAATCCAAGCTCGCTTGACGACTCATCGTAGTGAGGGAGTTGAAAAGTTATTACATAAATTGTATGAAGAGACAGAAGTAATGGATGTAAAATACGAAAATCCAACTCAGGTGACATTTTGGACCGATAAAGAATCAATTGGTAGGCTTAGTAAGTTCTTAGATAGTGAAGCTGAGATAGAGATTATAGGTGAAGCAGCATGAGCGAAGTGGTTGTTCTTAGGATCGGACATAGGCCCGGAAGAGATTTAAGAATTAGTACTCACGCGGCATTAGTGGCTCGTGCTTTTGGTGCCAAGGGAATTATTTTTTCAAATTATGAGGCTAAAAAGACTCGGGAAAGTTTGGAGAGGGTTAATGAGAACTGGGGTGGTTCATTTTTTGTAGAAGGTGGGAAGTCGTGGCGAAAAGTAATCGACGATTGGCAATCCTCCGGAGGGGTAGTGGCTCATTTGACTATGTATGGTTTGCCTGTTCGTGAGGTAATACCTAAAATTAGAGATGAGGATGTGCTTGTTGTTATCGGAGCCGAAAAGGTACCGGGGGAGATTTACAATCTCGTAGACTTTAATGTTGCAGTAGGTAATCAACCACATTCAGAAATTTCGGCTTTGGCAGTTTTTTTGGATAGACTCTTTGAGGGGGAAGAACTAGAAGAGGAGTTTCAAGGAGCTAGAAGAAAGATAATACCCTCTGAGTCAGGAAAAAAGGTTCTAGAAATAGATAAATAGGCCCTTCTCTTTTCTATATCTTACGGGATAGTTTTATTACTTAATCTCAATAGAGAGTCTTGTTAAGTGAAGAACTTTAAAAAGTAGGTCAGTTATCTATGGCAACTATTGACGAATTAACGAAAACCCCCGAATTTGAAAAGATTTTAAACAGGGTAGCGGGTGACCATGGCAGCGAAGTGATAGAGGTACTCTTGGATAAAGAGGAGACAACAGATGAGGAAATCGCCAATGAAACAGGAATAAGACTGAATTTGGTACGAAAAATTCTCTATGACCTGTACGATAATCGAGTTGTTGATTATAGAAGGACGAGAGATGATAGCACGGGTTGGTACTCTTATTATTGGCACGTAGAACCTGAGCGTGCTTTGGAACTAATTAGCGAAAACAAACGAGCACTTTTGGATAAGTTAAAGGAAAGGTTAGAGCATGAAAGAAATACCTTATTTTTCACTTGCGGTGACGATTGCCCCAGAGTAGAGTTTGGCGAAGCATTAGAAATGAATTTCGAATGTCCTCGCTGTGGAGGGAAAATGAGTGAGTTTGACAATAGCGGTATAGTAAAATCTCTGGAAAACCAGATAGAAATGCTTGAACAAGAAACTTCGGGGAATTAGTTGATTTCATCTGAACATGCTCTTAGAGTTTTAGAGGATGAAGGTTGCTCTTCTGAAGTTATTGAGCATGTTAAGACTGTTACTGATAAGTCAGTTGAGATTGCGAAGAAGATAGCCGAAGATGGACATCAAGTTGATATTGAACTAGTTAGAATTGGGGCTCTCTTGCATGATATTGGAAGATCTAAATCTCATGACATCTCTCATGGGGTGGAAGGGGGAAGGATACTCAGAGAGAGGGGGCTTGAGAGATTATCGGCTTTTGCAGAAAATCATGTAGGGGCAGGCATAACTTTCACTGAGGCAAAAGAACTTGGTATACCGCCAAAGGATTATCTTCCAGTTACCATAGAGGAGAAGATTGTAACTTATAGTGATAATCTTGTTAGAGGGAGTCAAGTGATTTCTTTCACGGAAGCTCTGGAAGAATTTGAGGAAGAATTGGGATCGGAACATCCTTCTATAGAGAGATTTAAGAAATTACATGAGGAGCTCCGGGAGCTGGGTGGAGCCGATTAGTTTAATCTTATTAAAAAAATATTTGAACTCCTTTCAAGAACTTTAGGAATCATTTTCTGGTTCTAGATGAAGGTAGACCGCATCGACTTCCGATAAGGAGCCTATCTCTTTCTTCAAATCCTCCTCTATATCATGCACGGTATAGAAGTCGAGCTTGTCTGAGAGGTGTATGTTTAGTGAAACATGTATCTCCGGTCCGACGTAGTGAGCTTCTAGGTCGTGATAGGATATCACTTCTTTCTTTTCATCTAATATTTTCCTTATTCTATCGACGATTTTCTCAGGAGCTGCGCCGCCAGTTAAAAATTTGAAGTTCTTCTTTCCGATGGAGTAAGCGGTTTTGAATATCCATACTGAAACGATTAATCCCACAAAGGTGTCTAGAAAAAGTAATCCACCCCCCGCTCCTATTACACCTACAAGAGCAGTAAAAGAGGCCAAGACATCAGTTTTTGAGTCTTCTGACGAAGATATTAATGCGGTTGATCCTAATTCTTTTCCTTTCTTTTTCAAGAAAACAGATAATCCGAATTTGGTAATTGCTGATATGATTAGAGCGATGATAAGAAATATACTAAACTTGTAAACTGGATTGAAGATACTTTCTATCGCTTGCTTGACTATTAAGACCCCAGTAATCCCGATCGCAATAGCGACGACTAAGGATATGAAAGGCTCAAATCTTTCGTGACCATGAGGATGAGAGTCATCTTTTGGTCTTAGTAATATCTCAAAGCCGAGAAACAGGAACCCGGAATAAGCGAGATCACCGAGGGAGTTAAAGGCATCTGCTTTTACCGATATTGATTGGTAGAAAAAAGTGGGTACCCATTTTATGAGGAATAGGGATAGATTTACCCCGATCAGGAGCAAAGCTATCATTCTAACCTTTTTTCTTTTTTCCGTTATCTCCATGACATTGATAATTGTTCCTAATTCCAAAAAAGTTAGTTGTATTAAAGAAACTCATTACTTGTTTTGAAGCTCAAGTTCTATGTGGATTAATCCTTTAATGTAACGTTTTTTATCTCTCTTCTTTCGATTATCTTTTCTATGAAAAATCCCATGAGTGAAACGAAAATTATTGTCAATATAAGTCTTGTAACCATGAAGTTCAGACCCAAGAACTGTAGTTCTATCATCTCTTGTGGAATTTTTATGCAGGCCCAGGCCGAGAGAAAGATGATTATGTTCATGACTCGTGCACCTTTTTTAAGCATCGCTGCCGCTAGTGGAAAAGCCACATAAAGAGGGCCGGTCGGCGTAGCTCCGAGAACGACAGCTATCAAAATCCCTTTTAGCCCTGAAGCTTTGCCTAAATATTTAACAACTAACTCTTTCGAAATCCAGACTTTGAAAAGTCCCATCAAAATCATTACTGCGGGGAGTATCCATATCATCTCTAAGAGATAATCCCATGAGGTAGAAACTACGGGCCCGGTTTTTTCAGGAAAGATAGATAGAAGAATTGCCATTACTACTAATGCAAGTCCAAGAAGAATCCAGTCTCGGAGTACCTTCTTTTTGGATCTCTTCTCTTTCCCTTTACTTTCAGGCTTCAAAGTATCAACCCCATTAAAATGGATATTATAATGGCGATTACGAAGCTCAGACCGTTCCTAAGAAAGGCCATCTTTTTTCCTAGTATCTTTATCTCTACAGGAAGGTAGACCGTTCCGATCATTGTTAAAGTTGTAATAAATGCCGCGGCTGCCATAATTGAGGCCCCGCTTTCCAGTAAAGATGCTGCGAGAGGGAAAGCTATGAGGGACGGAATATGTAAAATTGATCCTATTCCTCCAATTATCAAAACTCCCAGAATTCCTGATTGTTCGCCAAAGAACCTTGCTATTTGATCGGGGGGTACGAAACCCAGAAGCAAACCGACTATCACTACGATAACTAATATCATCGGGAGGATCTTAATCAGAGATTTGCCCGCAACCTTCAGAGAACGAATCGCTTTTTCCTTATTTTTAAAGAAGGCTATTATGAGTCCAGCTAAAGCGAAGGCGTTTATTATGATTGCTGTGAGGTTCATTGTACCCCTCCCATATTTCTATACTCGATAGAATCTACGGGGCATACTTCCTCACATCTGAAACATACTAGACATTCTTTATTTTTGATTTCTCTTGCACCTGAGTCGAGGGTGGATATCGTATTATTTGGGCAGACCTCCTGACACTTTCCACATCCAATACAGCTAGATTTATCTACTTTCAGTCCATATTTGGCGTAATTTGAAGATAAGCTGAGGATAGCTCCATAAGGACATATATTTTTGTGGAAGGTTTCTTCTTCGAATATAAGAAAAAAACCTACCCCTATCAGTGTTATGATTAGGAATACTGGCAATTGTGTTCCTGCGGTTCTTATGTAGATAATACTAGAAATTAAAGCGATCAACGCGATCCACCTTCCCCAGCCTTTTGAAAGTAGCGAAGGTGTTTTTCTTCTTGTTCTACCTAGCTTACTATAGACCCATCCTATTGGACGAGCTAGTGCTCCTATAGGACAGATCCATCCACAGTAAAATCTGCTGAAAACTATAGATGCCAATACTCCAATGCCAAATATCAAGAGCCAGAATTGGGTAAGTCCATTCAGGACAAGTACAATAAAGAGAGAAAAAAATAGCGTTTGAATCGCTGCCCTAAGGATATATCTGAATCTACTGTTGTTTTTGATTAGTATCACCTTTTTAGGATTTTAAACAGTTCTTCAGTGATCTTGTCAGCTTTCTCAGTCAATGAATAGGAAAATTTGTTGTCTCTCCATTCTAATGCAGACATCCTGACGGCACCCATAAAAAGCAGAGCGAATATTTCTGGGTCTGTCTCTTTGGAAAAATGTCCTTTTTCCTGTCCATTTTTTATAATATTTTTTAAAGTCTCTTTCTTTGCTTCATGATGTTTAGTAAACAGCTCCTTTATTTCTGGATATTCTCTGAAAATCTCTCCTTGAAAAAGAACAGCTGTTATGTGCGGATTTTCTTCTAGCCTTTCTAAGTGATTGTAAAGTAAATCTCCAAGTAAGTCGTAGGGGTCCTCGTATTCATTTGGGTTAGTGGGCGCCTGACTTTTTTCAAACACCATGTTTGCTAGGTTTCTTAAAATCTCTTCTTTGTTTTCAAAGTGTCTATAAATTGCTGGCTCTGAAATATTTATCCTGTCGGCTATATTTCGGACAGTTAAATTCTTGTAACCCTCTTCATGGATGATTCGAAGTCCTATTTTTAGTATTTCTCCTTGTCTTTCTTCGCTACTCATTCGCTTTTGACTCATTTAATCTATGTTAGCTAACGATAACTAACATTTATAAATTTTTCTATCTGTATTTTTGATGTTTACGCAAAAAGATGCAAGAAAGTCATTTGATTTAGATATCGGAAAAGATTTAATTGGTTTCTTGGTCAACCCGTATCCTTTACTTTATCGGTGATCTTGATCGCTTTTCCTAAGTTACTTTGATTTAGTTCTCCACTTTTTTGGATTATCCATCCCGTTTCGCCGGTTGAGGGCTTACTTGCGGCGATACTGATATCTTGGTGGACAGTGAATCCTTCTTTTTCGGCCATTTTTCCATCTTCTACTTTTACTTTGAGAATTTCTCTTTCCATCCCTCTTTTCTTAGCCAGATCTGCTAAGAGTTCGACGTCTTCTTTATTCTTGTAGATTCTACGACCCTTCTTACCTTCAAACATTTCCAATTTGGACACCTTGATCAAATGGATTGATTTTATAGTCTCTTGATTTCCCGCTCATTTACTAGGGACTTTTTTAATTCCAGTTACCACGTAGAGACTGGCTAAATCTGGATCGTTGGAGTCGAAGACCTTCTTACCTTTAATGCCAAGAAAGTATTCGCTTTCTGTTGAGAAATACTTTTTCATGTGTTTTTCGATTGCTTTTGGTTCTGATTGAACTTTTCTGAAGTAGGAGCCTTCTTTTTTAATATGGGATTTAAAATACTCGGACTCAGGATTGAGCATCATGGCTAGCAGTTTACCGCCCGGGACGAGAACTCTTGCCATCTCTTGAACCGCCCTTTCGGAATCTTCGATAAATTCTAGAGCAGTTATGGAGTAAGCACAGTCGAGACTCTTTTCCTTGAATGGTAGCCGCTCTGCGCTAGCGAGAACGAGAGGGCCCTCTACTCTATTTTTAGCCTCCAAGAGCATTTGAAAAGAGGAGTCCAAGTAGATTATATCGAGGTCTCCGATTCTTTCGCCTATAGAACCGATACCACATCCTACGCTGAGAACGGTGTCACATCCCCGGAGCTTTTCTCTTACCCGTTTGGCCTCTCTGTCCATGAGTTTCTTGCCGAAGTCTTTGTTGCAGAAATCGATGAATTTTTTGACTTCTTTTTCGGTCATCCTTATTGTGATTCTCCTTTGTGAACCTTTTAATTTTCTTATTGAGATTGTGAACTACTTTTTGCTAATGATAACCGGTTTTTCCACAGATCTCATTATTTTTTCTTTCACTTTTTCCCCTCCGGGCTTGCACTTGTCGAGATCAGCCTTTCCCTTTGCTATCGCTTCTGCATAGTTGGGGCAGCTGTCGTAACCGCAGGCACCGCAGTTGTGCCCAGGGAGTATGTCCATTATTTTCTGCACCTTCTCACTGATTTTCCCGATGGAGGAGATGATTTCCTCTCGACTTACGAGTTTTCCCATTAGATATCCTATAGCGATTATCGCCGGAAGTGTTAGAGTCCATCTCGCGAGCATGAAACTTACGCCCAGAAACTGGATTTCGAGCAGGAGTATAGGGAGCTTAGTTACGGCCCAAGTGCTCAATATGATTGTGATGTTGGAGACGCTTGCTCCTTTGCGTAGAAGTGATTGGGTTACCGGAAATCCTGCGTAGATAGGGCCGGCTGAGACAGTTCCCAAACCGAAAGAGGCGAGCTTTCCTTTGATTCCGGATTCCGAACCAAAAGTGTTCAAGATTTTTTCTCTGGGAACCCAGACTTCCAAAAGGCCTGTGAATATCAATATTGGCGGGAGAACCTCCATCATTTCACGAATATAGATCCAGGATGTGTCGAGCGCTTGCCTGAAGATGTTCCCGTCGAATAAAAGGACGATTATGTATGCCACTATGGCTGCCACGAGTATTTTGTTATCTTTGAGATAGTTTTTCAAATTCACTTTATCAGAACCATCCTAGTAAGATTGCCATCCCCAGGGCGATCAGTATCGCAAATATGAAGCTGAGGATGTTTCTAACGAGAGTGAATTTTTTACCGAAATGCTCAATTTCTACCGGGGACGTTGCGAACCCGACCATGGTAAGAGTTGTAATGAACCCTGCGGCCACTACTAGGTAAGCTCCTTGACTCATCAGGTCGGCAGCCATGGGGATCGCCACAAATTTTGGCAGGATTAGTAACGTTCCAATACCTGCGCCGTACAAAGTAGCTAGGAAAGCGTTACCTGTGCCTAGTAATGATTGAATGGCGCCGTCGGGGATGAGAGCGAAAAACAGAGCCACCAGCAGGAGGAGGCCAAAAATTTCCCCTCCTATTTTTATGGCCATTCCTTTTGCAACGTTTAGACTCTCCTTTGTCTTTTCCTTGCTCTTGATGACGGACCATCCCAGCAGAACCAAAGCTGCAGGAACCATAATTAGAACGATAATATTCATTATTGATCGCTCCCCTTTCCCACGAGTTTTTTGAACTGCATCCAAAGTTCGTCCATCTGTCCTTCGAGAGATTTCTCGCCTCCGCTAAGAGACCAAAAAAGTATCTGTGCTTGTATCATCCCGAAGTAAAAACTGAAAGAAGAATCCGGCTTGATGTCTTCCCTTATCTGGTTTTTCTCGATTCCCTTTCTGAGAAGGCTTTTGATGAGGTCCTTATATTTGTTGATGATGTTGAGAAGTTCTTTTTGAAGGCTCTCTTCATTGAAATGTACTTCGTCGGAGAATAAGAGACGCGTGATTCCGGGATTGTTTTGTATGAATCTCATATGGGTTTTAAATACCCTTCTTATTTTCTCTAGGTTGTCGTCAGTTTCGGCTTCTTCAGCTGAAGCGGATAGTGATTCAATTAGTTCTTTTCCGGCAGCTCGAATCGTTGCCGTGATAACATCCTTCTTGGTGGAGAAATGCTTGTAGAGGGCAGCTTCTGAGAAGCCGACTCGCTCTGCGATCTCGGATGTTCTTAGGAGTCCTATTCCTTTTTCACCGACTAATTCCAGAGTTGCCTCTATGATTTCTTTCTTGCGTTCGCTTTTGCTTTTTCGTGTAATCTCAAACACCTTTGTTAGTAACCACTTACTAACTTATACTTTTAAATGTTGGGTTCTAATAGCTCTCGAGTAATTTCCTTTTTAATTGAATGGAAGAACCGAAAGGGAAAATGTCTTAAGATAAAGTTCTTGGAATTATAGGGGAGAAAGAACAATTGAGGTATTGTTATGGAAATTATAGATTTGAAGTCGATTGAGTCCTCGGAGGAGTTCAGACCCCACAAGCTGATACAGAAGGACGAGGTTGAAGTGGTTCTCTTGGCCTTTGAACCGGGACAGGGCCTGCCTGTACACGAGACTCCAGTGGACGTGTTTTTCCATGTGATAGAGGGTGAAGCTAAAATAAAGGTCGGTGAAGAGGAAAAAACTGTTTCAGAAGGAAATATTGTGCTGAGTCCTGCCGATATACCACATACGGTTAGGAATGAATCGGAAGAAGAAGCGAAGATCCTGGTAGTAAAGACTCCTAAACCGTAATCTAGGCATTAGTCTCTTTTAACGATTCTACAATTTTTTAATAAGATAGCACTTCTTGCTATTCAGATTGGATACTCATTTACTTTAGGAAATCGTTAAGAGTTTGGTTGAGAGGAGAACAGAGAATGGGTGAAAAATGGCACACTAAGCCATTTAAGGAGATCTTACAGGAGCTAGGTAGTTCAAAGAAGGGGTTAAACGAAGATGAAGCGGAACAAAGGCTGAAAGAATTTGGAAAAAATGAAATTGAGAGAGGCGAAGAGGCCTCGGTTCTCAAAATATTCACGGATCAGTTCAAGGATTTTCTAATACTAATTCTCATTGTGGCAGCTGCTATTTCTTTTCTCATAGGGCACCGAATTGATGGAGCTTTGATAGTAAGCATTGTGATCGCAAACGGGGTTTTTGGATTCGCACAAGATTGGAAAGCAGAAAAATCCATTCAGGCTCTCAGGGATATGGCTTCCCCAGCAGCCCTCGTCCTGAGGGACGGTGAAAAAACTGAAATCGATTCTAAGGAGATTGTTCCAGGAGATATTATAATTCTCGCTCAGGGGTCTTCAATCCCGGCCGATGCGAGGTTGATAGAAGAGCAACATCTGGAGGTCGACGAGTCGCCTCTTACTGGAGAAAGTGTGGCGGTGGACAAAAATACTGGAGTTCTTGATGGTGACGTTCCGTTGGCGGAAAGGAAGAACATGGTCTACAAGGAAACTAATGTTGTCAAGGGGAGGGGAAAAGCCGTCGTCGTTGAGACGGGAATGGACACGGAGATTGGTAAGATAGCCACCCAACTTGAAATGGTAGAGGAGGAAGAGACAGTCTTTCAGAGGGAGATAAATGCTCTAGGAAAAAAACTAGGAATTATCATCCTTGTTGTATGTGCCGTTTTGATTCCAGTTCTGATTTGGCAGGGGCTTAGCCTTATGACGTCTTTTCTTACAGGAGTAGCGCTTGCGGTTGGGGCAGTCCCCGAAGGCCTTCCGGCAGTTGTAACTCTCACCCTTGCGTTAGGGACGAAAAAGATGGTTGGTAAGAATGCTCTGGTGAGAAGACTTCCAGTTATTGAGACTCTCGGTTCAGTGGACGTCATTTGTACTGACAAGACAGGAACTCTCACGGAAAACAAAATGGTGGTGCAGAATATATACGCTGGTGGTCGTGATGTAGAGGTTTCGGGCGGGTTCTCTGATGAAGGGAAGTTCGAAGAAGATGGTCATGAGGTGAATTTCGATGAACTTGAGTTGATTCTCAAAGCGGGTGCGCTTTGCAATGATTCCGAAATCCAGGAGGATGGGGATGTTCTGGGAGACCCTACAGAGATCGCTCTGATTCAAGTGGCAAGAAAGGCTGGAATGACTCGAGAAAATCTTCAGAAGGAATATCCTCGAATTGATGAGATTCCATTTTCTTCCAAAAGAAAGAGAATGACGACTATTCATGAAGATTCCGGAAGGAGGATAGCTTACGTCAAGGGTGCCACCGAAGTGATTTTGGATAAGTGTGATCGGTATGTGGATGATGGGAAGATAAAGAATCTCAGTGAGGAAAAAAAGAATGAATTTCTGAAGAAGAACGACGAATATGCACGGAATGCTCTGCGCGTGTTAGGCTTTGCTTTTAGAAAGTTAGAGAATGAAACAAAAAAGGACGATGCCATCGAATCCAATCTGATTTTTATAGGGTTGCAGGGAATGATGGACCCGCCTCGCGAAGAGGTAAAGGAAGCTATAGAGACCTGTAGAAAAGCTGGGATAAGAACGGTAATGGTAACGGGAGATAACGCCGTAACCGCGAAGGCAATTGGAGAAAAACTCGGTTTTGAGGGAGGGGTTGTTACCGGAAGTGAGATGGGAAATATGTCGGAGGAAGAACTGGCAGATCGGATAGAGGAAATAGAGATTTTCGCCAGGACTTCACCGAGCGATAAGGTCAAGATTTTGAACGCTCTGAGGGATAACGGTCATATAGTCGCCATGACTGGCGATGGAGTGAACGATGCACCTTCCCTGAAGAGTGCTGATGTGGGAGCTTCGATGGGGATGAGAGGTACTGATGTCGCAAAACAGGCCTCGGACATTATTCTGCTTGATGATAATTACAGGACCATTAAGGAGGCAATTGCGGAAGGAAGGGGTGTTTTCGACAATATTCGCAAGTTCGTGAATCTTCTGATTTCTAGCAATGCCGGAGAGGTTATGATGGTCTTTGTAGCAGCGATACTGTTCTCACCCGGACGACCGCCTCTGACACCGGCTATGCTCCTCTGGGTCAACCTGCTTACTGATGGTCTACCTGCACTCGCCTTGGGCGTTGATTCAAAGTCCGCAGATATAATGAAGAGGCCTCCGAAGAAGAAGGGAGAAAGTATTATAGACGAGAAGATAGGTTTCTCAATTTTTTGGATGGGGGTCACGGTTATGATAGTAATGGTCCTTCTATACGGACAATATGTTGGACAGTCTACTGAAAAAGCTATGACGATGGCTTTGACTTCCTTCGTCTTTATGAAGTTTGGCGCTATAATTCCGATTAGATCTAGATATGGGACACCAGCTATTTCGAATAAATGGTTGGGTCTCGCGGTGCTGTCTTCAATCCTTGCGCATTTGGCGCTTCTTTACTCACCTCTGAATCGGCTCTTTGCGGTCGTTCCGATTGGGTTAGATAGTTGGCTCTTGATCATGATGATTACAGCCGGATTCTTCGCCTTTTCTTGGCTTATGATAAAAAATGAAGATAAATCTCTAAGATGGATGAAGAAAATCCGAAATCGAATATTCTCTCATTAAAAAGGAGATAGATTAGGGTTTTGATGTGAATGCAATCCTTAATTTATCTTTTGAATACTGATTACGTATTTGAAGAGAGATTTAGATCCTAATTTGCTAGTAAATCTCTCTGACTGTTTTAATCATCAAACTGCTACGTCTGTACGCCATAGGCTGGAGAAGTCCAGATTATTCCTTAGTCTCGAGAATTAAAAGGGGGAATACTAGTGATTGGTCCCGGGAAAACTATTCCAGAGGACATCAAAGAGATTTTTAAATGTATTTTTGAGAAATATAAGTGGCAGATAAAACCGGAGGGTCGGAATGGATAGCGAAAAGATCATCGAACAATCACCTTTACCAACTTTCGTTATAGATTCGAATGGTTTTGTTGAAATTGTTAACAAGGCTTTTCTCGAAGCGTATGGGGTTTTTGATAGAGAGGAGATTATTGGAACAAACGCTTTGACTCAACCTGCCAATATTCGGCAAGGTGTGGTAAAGTATATGGAGAACGCTTTGAAGGGTAAGGTTATTGAGACACCCGAAATAGACTTTGTCACCCCTCACGGAGTGAGAAGGGTCACAAAGAGCAGGTTATTTCCAATATTTGACGAAAACAAAAAATTGACACATGTTGTCGTAATGCACGAAGATATTACCGATCGCAAACGTGCAGAGGAAGAACAGATCAGAGCCAAAAAAGAAGCTGCTGCTCTCAAAGAGAGGGCAGAGATTATTGAAGCCATTCCTGAAGTTATTTTCATACTCGATCGGGATATTAACCTGGTTGATTTTAATGATATGTTGGTAGAAAGAACTGGTTTTTCTCCTGAAGAAGTGAAGGGATCACCTGTTTTCGAGTTTATCGTTGAAGATGATAGAGAAATGGTGTCCGAAGGAATAGAAAAGGCTATTGAAAAGGGGTGGGCTGCATGGGAAGGGAGTTTAATTACCAAAAAAGGAGAAACGATTCCCCATTCTTGGTCCGTTTCTTCGATTAAGGATGATGAAAATAATCTTCTCAGAATAGTTGGTATTGGGAAAGATATTACAGTGCGGAAGGGGGTTGAGGAAGAACTTCGAAAGAGTAGGGAGCGGTATCGTACACTTATGGAGACTGCTGATGAGATAATTTTGGCGCATGATGTGGGTGAGGGAGGTATCACCTATGCAAACAATGGGGCAGCGAGACAATTGGGCTACGAGGTTGAAGAGCTTCTTGGAATGAATCTTTATGACTTGATTCAGGAAGATGAAGTCTTTAAAATTAAAGAAATAGAGAAGAGAAGAAAAGATGGTGATTCGTCGGTTTATAAGGTGGAAACTAAGGCCATAAGGAAGGATAGAACTGTTTTTCCTGTGAAAGCGAGTTCTAAACCGGTTTCATTCACAAGCTCCGGAAAGCCTAAAGAGATCCTGATAATAGCAAGGAACATTTCTGAAAGGAAAAGAGCAGAAGAAAGGGAAGAGTTTCTCCATTCACTATTACGACATGATGTGAGGAACAAGGCTCAGATTGCGAGGGGGTATTTTGAACTTTTGGAGGAGGAGAACCTTCCAAAAAGGGCTGAAGATTATTTCGAGAAGACGAAAAAGGCTTGTGATGAGGCTATCGAGATTATAGAAAAGGTGAGGAAGTTAAGGGAAATAAAGAAAGAGTCAGAGTTTGGTGTGATTGAGCTTCGGTCAATTATTGGGGAGGTGATTGATGAACATGGAGATCAACTTAGTGAGAAATGTATTGAATTGAATTGTGAGAATTATAGTCAGAGTGTCAAGGGAGGGCCTTTGTTAGAAGAGCTTTTCTCAAACCTTCTAGAGAATGCGATTAGGCATTCAGACTGTGATAAGATTCGAATTTACTGTGATGAACGGGAAGATGAGTGTATTGTTACTGTTGAGGATAATGGTTGTGGGATTTCAGAAGAAGATAGAGACAAGGTCTTCGAAAGAGGATTCAAAAAAGGGGACGCTGGAGGTTCCGGAATTGGTTTGTATTTAGTCAAAGAAATCGCAAAAGGTTACGATAGTAGCATTGAGGTCAAAGACTCTGAACTAGGTGGAGCTAGGTTCGACATTCATTTGAAGAAGGCTTAGCTTAGAATAATATGCGAGATGCTTAGAGAGTGAAACAAAATATCCTGGGTAAATTAGATTCGAAAATAAGATGGAATCAGGACTCTTATTCGCTAAAGAATTTTCTTTAAATATTTTATAATCTGCTTTTTTTCATTTTCAAAGAAAGACTATTTATCAAAGTTTTATAAGGTGGGCCCGGTGGGGTTCGAACCCACGACCTCCCGGTTATCAGCCGAGCGCTCTGCCACTAAGCTACGGGCCCGTTAATCGTTACGAAGTTTCTTTTCGTATTTAGGATTTAAAAATTCGACCTGGTTTATAAGCCAGAATTCGAAGTAAAGTGATGAAATATCTGTTTAAATCCGTTGTCTCTACGGAGTTGCTAGTGTATTTTTATTAACTACCTAGTTTATTGACGAATTGGGTTAAATAGGAGGTTAAATTGACGGAGAAAGTTATTGAGGTCAGGAACTTAACAAAAAAATACGATGGACTGACCGCTGTGGACCGTGTTTCCTTTGACGTTCTTAAGGGTGAGGTTTTCTCTCTTGTAGGTCCTAACGGCGCAGGTAAAACTACTACCGTAGAGATTTTGGAGTGCCTCAGGAAACCTACTGAGGGAAGTGCGAAAGTTTTCGGGTATGATGTATTGGATGAGGAAGAGAAAATTAAGAAAAGAATAGGGGTAGTCCCTCAGGAGTTTAACACTTTCGACCGTTTGACTGTTGAAGAAAACGTCAGTTTGATTGCGAAAATTTATGGTAAAAAAGAGAACGTCGAACGTTCTCTCGAGATTCTTGGTTTGGTTGATGATAAGACCAAGCAGTTCGGTGATCTTTCCGGTGGGATGAAGAGAAGAGTTGGCATCGCCATGGCCCTTGCGGGTGATCCGGAACTTTTGTTCCTTGATGAACCGACGACCGGTTTGGACCCTCAGGCCCGAAGGGAACTCTGGGGAACTATAAAGGGGTTGAAGAAGACGGGTGTTACTGTTTTTCTCACGACTCATTACATGGAGGAGGTAGAGGAGCTCAGTGATCGTGCCTCTATCATTCTGGAGGGGAAGGTACTCTCTACGGACACTATTGATAAACTTATTTCAAAATTTGGCGGCAAGATCAAGATAGTGGTAAAGGACGGGGAGGATACTCGGGAGCTTCTGGAGGATTTTGCCGAAGAGGTGTTTCTGGATGAGAGCGAGAATCTCATAGGTATTTTTGATAGCAGGAAAAAGGCCGCGGAGGCAAACCTGTCTCTCTATACTAAATTCTCGGAGGACCTGAAGGTGGATATGGTGGAGCCGTCCATGGAAGACGTGTTCCTCCATGTGGCCGGTGGTAGATTGGATGAGAGTGGTGAGTTGGTAGAATGAGGGGAAGTTTCACGGTATTTGCCGCAGTTTTAAAGAACTGGTTCAGGAGTAAGAGCGGAGTTTTCTTTTCCTTCCTCTTTCCTTTGATGCTGTTGTTAATTTTCGGTACGATATTTGGGGGAACTGGAGATCAAAGTTACTCTCTGACTGTTCAGAACAACGACCTGGTGGACGGCCAACCCACTGAGCTCTCTAGTAATTTTGTGGAGACGTTAAATTCCGTTGGAGCACTTAATGTAGATACTATCTCTTCAGGCATAGATCTGGATAAATATGCCGGGGAGGATCCGTCCTTTGAGACCAGAAGGATTCTAGTGATTCCCGAGGGTTTTCAGAAGAGGGCGATGGAGAGGAATATCTATGTTAGAACGGGGGTAATCCTCGACACGTTGGACTACTTTGTAGATAACTATTCTCAATGGGTTGGAGAGAAAAACCTGGAGTCGATGGAGCAGGGGATCTACGCACTTAGGTCCTTCAGGGAAAATATGAGTATCGAGAATGTTGGAGTAGTCCTTTTGACCAGTCAGGGTGACACCTCAGCAGGTATAGTTCAAAGTATAGTTTCCAGCGTAACTAACGCCTTTAATGATCGGATTATCGGTGCAGAGTCGGTCGTAACTATCGACACGGGGGAGATCGTCCAGAGGGAGTTGGACCCGGTCGACTACTATCTACCGGGTTATATTGCGGCTTTCATTATGACAAATGGGATTATCGGAGTGACGACTAATTTTTCTGAGTTCAGGAGGAACGGGGTTATCAAGAGGTTGGCTGCAACTCCGCTAGGGAAGGGTTCCTGGATAATGGGTAACCTTCTGCACCAGGCCTTGTTGGCGTTTATATTGATGGTCGTGATGATCGGGGCGGGTTGGGCCATCTTCGGAGTTCAGGCTATCCCCGGAGTGTTCGCGCTTTCACTCATCTTTCTGGGGGCTGTAGTTTTCAGTAGCATCGGAATTGTTCTCGGTGGTATGATAAAGGACACTGAGGCGGCCAGTGCCGCGGGCAATGCAATCGGTTTTCCAATGATGTTTCTCTCGGGAGCATTCTGGCCGGTGGAGATGATGCCTAGTTTCATGCAGTCTGTCGCCAAGGCTATGCCCCTTTACTACTTCCACGAGGGTTTGAGGGAATTAATGATCTACGATAGTCCGAGCGGTGCTTTGTTCTCTTTCATACTCTATGGTTCACTCGCCGTAGTCTTCGTCCTTCTCGCGATAAAAGTAACTAAGTGGAAGGAATTTTAATCTTTATCAGGTAATGAGAGATTCGGTTAAAAGTTTTTATTAGATCTGTTTAGGACCTCAGATCTTATTCTCTTTTGAGCCAAGAGACACCTAGATAAACGAATGGGGTATCAAACAGAGCAACTACGATTTTTAGTATCCAGTAGGGTATTATTAGCGCAAAAATGTAGGAAACTGTAAATTTTGGTGATATTCCGTAGAATGCTATGAACATGAATATTGTGGTGTCTAGAAATTGGCTTGTTATTGTGGATAGGTTGTTTCTTAGCCACAAAAATCTGCCGTGAGTTTTTTCTTTCCAGAAATTAAAAGCCCAAACGTCATGAAATTGGCTTATAGAGAAGGCGGTTATGCTGGCCACGAAGATTCTCAAACTGATGCCGAAAATTTGAGTGTATTCTTCTTGCACGAGACTTCTTTCTGCGAATGGAAGAGATACCGAGAGGGATGTCAGCAGTAAAACGAATATTAGGGAAATCAAACCTGTGGTTACCAATTGTTTTGTTTTTTCTTTTCCGTGTACCTCTTCGATTACATCTGTTATCAAGAAAGTTATTGGAAAAGCGAATATACCTACGGAAAATTCGATAAACCATAATTTTGCGATTTTTGTTCCTAGCAAATTGGCTGCGATCAAGGCGGCTATAAAAAGACCTTGCAGTAGACTGGTTTTTTTCTCTTTGTTAAATTTCATACAACAACAAGAAAATCCATAGACTTATTAATTTTCCTGAAACAACTCTAAGTCCTGGGTTTAAGAAAAAATATTAGTTCAAAAAGAAATAATAGATAAAGGAGGTGAAAAGAATCCTATTTAGAAAGGATTTCGCATTTATTCAGGCGATAGTAGGTGTTATCCTGATTTTTATCCCTATTGCCACGCTTCTTACTATCTCTAAAGATCAAATGACCTTTTATCAGGCGAGGGCTTTCTTCACACTGGTTAGTATAGCCTGCGGAGGAGTGGGAGTGTTCCTGATTATGAATGGCTACTACAAGCTTCTCAATAAGTTTAAAGAATTCGAAGCTTCGGATTTGGAGGAAATCAGAAAAAAAGCACCCTCTTCTGAGTCCGATTAATCGGACCTTAGTTTGAGTTCCGGGAGCTTTTAATTTTCCCCCTTCTTAAGGCTCTAGTCTTATAATTCTTTAAATAAACTCTATTTTCGCAAAGGCTATTTAATTACCCTTTGTGAACTTTTCTAGGCTTTATGGATTCCTAAAACTCCGGAAGAAGCTTTTATGTTGTCTTTTTAGTTCTTTAGGTAAACGGTCGTTGGAGATTCTTTAAATATGCCGTTCTTTATCTGGTTACCCATGACTGCAAGTGAATGGAGTTAGATTTCAAAAAGTCCAAACACGGATTTCAGTCTCAAAAATCAAGTCAGGAGGTGAAATGAAAATGTTGAATTTAGGACAAACAGGGATAGCATCAGTAGCGGCAGTGATGGTTTTAGTTGCGGTAGCTGGTGGAGCCGTTGGAACTCCGGTGGCGATGGACTCCTTAGCGGATCAACAACCTGATAGTCCGTTGTATGCGCTTGAGAGGCTCGGAGAACGTATAAAAGAGGCAACTTACGCAGGAGGATCTGACTGGAACTTAGATAGGGCGAGAGAGCGGATAGAAGAGTATCGGCAGGTTTCTGGGAAGGAAGTATCCAACAATCATATTGGTTTGCTTGAAGATGCAGGAAATAATCTAACTACGGCTTCTAGAAAGGCTGGAGGTGTAGCTGGCTTGGAAAGAGTACAGCAAGCTACTAGAAATCATATAAGAGTTTTAGAAAATTTGAAGGAAGAAGTTTCGGATTCCGCCAGACCCGCAGTAGAAAGAGCATTGATACACAGCAGATATCAGGAAAGAGTTCTCGAAAACGTTTCAGAGAGGTTAAGAGCGGGTATTCTATCTCCAAGGTCTCTTAAAGGAGAGTTGGAGAACAGAGACTTCACTCTCGAGGATATTAGAGATCTTCTAGAAAATAAAGGGGTTTCACTGGAAACACTAGAAGAAATCATGGAGAATCGAGATATTCCTCTCGAAAACTTGAGTGATTTTCTGAAAGGGAAGAGAGTATCACCTTTGATACTTTGGCAAGTTTTGGATAGAGAGTTCGAAAATGTGGACAGTGAAGATATTGAAGAGTTAATTCAAAGAATCGAGAATAGACTGGGTAACCTTTGTGACGGAGATGAATTAACTGAGAGAGTAAGAGAGAGATTGGAGCAGAGATTGGAACAGTCTCAAGGAATAACCGAAAGAATCAGAGATCGACTTACGAATCTTGGTGACCTCGATAAAAAGGTACGCGAGAGACTTGAGAATGAACTGAGAGAGATGGAAGGTAGAGAGAGGAGGATCAGAGAAATGCTAGAAAAGAGATTTGAGAACAAGGATGCTAAAGGTTCATAGAAAGCTTAAAATTCGGGTTAAAGACTGCTGCGATACTTTTTTTCAAATATTTTTTATTTTCTAACTCAGGTAAGTGGTTTAAATTTCGGCAGGTGAGGATCTTGTTTCTGGCTGAAAGTGCATGGAGGACTTCGCCAATTGTTTCGGCAGAAAATTCATCAATGTAAATGGCTACTCGATGAGGTTACTTATGGGATTTAATCTCAAGTTCTGCTGAAAGAGGGATCTTTTCCGAAGCCTTTTTTGAAGTGTTTACCAGCAGTCTTATGTGTTAAACATGAATTCATGGTAGAAACGCAAACTCCAAATTACATAAAAATGAGCGGGAGATAGGCTATGAAACTTTATACTCTATCTTAAACTCATAATGGAATCGTATGAAGTGGAAACAAATAGTTGCGATAATAGCAGGTTTCATCATAGGCCTTATGATTCTATACGGTTTTGCGGAGTTAGATTTAGGACAAAGTAGAGTTGTGGTTGATAGGACTGTAAGTATAGGAAATAATCATACTTTTAATTACGATTTAGACGCTGGGAGATACGCTATAGAGGTTAGCTCTGACGAATATGTAGTGATAAGGTTTGGTGGAGGAGGAGTAGATAAGGCTATGAATACTAGCCAAAGCGTCAAACACTATAATCGAACGGTAATTGTCACTGATCCTAGTGTAATGGAGATCCATAATCCACCTGAGATTCTAGATAACGATACAGCTACTGTAAATTTGAAAATTCTTAGAGAGTAATCTACTCAGTTTAAAAGTAGTAGATTTAACGTTTATTTGGTTCGAAAGGTTGTTATCCCTCGTTTCTAGTTTTAGTACTTTTTCCGAAGTTGCTATAGATCTATCTTTTCGATGAAATTCCTAAAGAGCACTGTATAATCTGTGGATAGTAGCGAAGTTGGATTTTCTGTTGATTTAAGAGTTTAAAAAAGGATGTAATGGAATTAATAACTTAAGATTTGATTATTTTATGATGTCGATGAAGAGGGATTGTTTCCTGACTTTCGTTTTGAATGATGTCATAAAAAGGCCTCTGAGACATCTTTTGTGATTTATTTTTTATTCACGGATTTATTTTCAGAATATAGTTCAGTACTGTTACTAATAGTACTAAATAATATTTTATAAGCGGGGCAAAGGGGAGATAAATTTGATTGATTTGAGCATATATACGTCTAATAGCTCATCTGAATTATGTCAGAAAGACTACCCTATAGTTTGGATTGAGAAAAAATATTATGGTGACAATGAGGATTTAAAGCAGGATATTAGAGACTTATCTCGTGAGGTTGGATTTAAAATAACAAAAATAGTCACTCATAAATCTCCTGACAATAGTCGGAATGAGATAGTTAAAGCTTATACTAAAACATATCGAGAAATTCCTTTTTCTATGAAAAAAGTCGTAAAAAAATGGTTGATGAAAATTTCATGGTCCAAATATATAGTCGATGTTAGTATCAAGATAAGTGAAATTTCGGAAATTAATGAACCAGGTAAAAATCCAAAAAAACTTGAAGGCAGTGTTTATTCTTAGAGGATGGATAATCTCTGAGAGTTTAAAATGGATATTGGTCTGCTTGTAGCGATTCTCTGATTTTACCTTCTATGATTTTAGCATACATTTCCATTTCAATAGTTCTTATGTCTCCCATTATGTAAACTAAAATATTTGAATTTCTGAAGAGAATATTTCTTGAATCTCTTCCTCTTTCTAAGGAGCGGCTTTCTCTGCCTATTTTAATCACTGGCACCTCTTCGATTCTATGGGGGTATAATGTGGTAATCGAGTCAAAAGCTACCTTAGCTCCTATAACGTCTTCAAATCTAGAGACTAGTACATAGAATTTACTTTCCTCTTTTTCGCTACTATGATAATGAACGATTGACCCGGTCTCATATCTCCACGTTTTGACTTTCTCAAGATCAGGCCCCATGATTGCGGAGAATTGATAAGTTGGAACGGAAGATTGGGACGTTATTTCAAAGTCCTGTCTTATTTCTCGTTCGGTTAGAGTAAATTCGATAGGCTCTGTTTCTATAGCTTCTTCGCGTGGAGGGGTTTGAAAGTAATATGCCAGTGATAGCCCGCTGATTAGTATTGCTATACCAAGCGCTAGAAAGACTTTAACCATGTTTCTAACCCCCTTGTCAAAATTCTAATTCTGGATGATTTTTTATGAGTTCTCCCAACTCTATTTGTTTTTTCTTTGTTATCTTTCATAAAGCGAGTTTAACCCCCTCATGAATTTTTTTCTGAAACGGAAGAAGAGAGCAATCAAGAGACTAGCTGAGAAGACTATGGAGGTTACTCCAGTCCAGTAGCTATGCATGTAGCTTATCTCATAGAAATAGGTTACAAAGATATAACTTTCGTTTGGGTTCGATATTTCAAATCTATAATCCGCTTCTCTGGATATCGGAATGGTTATATCTACGCTGGATCCCTGAACCCGATAGCTCATTTTTCTGCCTTCTATCTGGATTCGTGCTTCTCTGTTTTCTAGAGTTGACAGATTTATTTTAACTTGATCTCCTCTCTGGAGGTGTGATTCGAGAATGATTTCGGAGTCGGGATAAAGAACTTCGGTGTCTTCATAGCTTTGATTGCTTTGATTAAATGTAGTGTAAATGCCGATAGATAAGAAAGTTGCTATGATTATAATAGTAACAGTAATGATTTTGTTTTCTTCTCCCAACGAAACTCATCCTCCAGTGATCAGGAATATTCGCCCTATTAGAATTCCGAGATATACGGCAGCGAGAGAGGTCCCGACGATCAGAGTGGTCCGCTTAAGGACTTTCCAGTTATTCTCCATTTCATTATCTGGTTTTTGGTGATATCCTTCTTCGAATACTAGAATTAGGATAAGATAAGCTACTGTAATTGGGGCGAACGGTGTAACAAGAGTTGAAATTACGAAGACTGGAGTTATCCATATAAGAAGCTTTAGATGGTTCTTCATCCATATAATAGGTAGAAATCCTATCATGGAGAATACTTCTACTTCGGGGGCTTTCCAGTCCCAAATATAGTTTCTTTCTACCCCATAGTGCAGAAGTTGTTCTCCTACCAGATCTTCTACGGATAAATAGGCTCCTTTTACAATAAAGAATACGGATATTAAGAAAAGATAGTTACGTACATTGCTCTGCTTAAGTTGGTCGCTATAGTACATTCCCAGAATCCCTATTGAGAGTGCAATATATCCGATGAGTCCATGGTGGATTCCTAGATGGATATCTAAGAACAATGTGTCGAGTAGAATAAATTGACTGGGATTGAGATTTGCTGCTGCCAAAAAATAGGGAATGTTGAGAAAGGTGATAAAAAGCCACAAACTAGCGAAAAATTTAGGAAAGAATTGTTTCCTGATTTTTTCATCTTTTAAGTTTTCCATAGACCCCTCCTCGGTTTTGATTTATATCCCTCCCTTTCTTATATTGAATTCTTCCTCTTAGAATCTTTTTTTTTAGTATTTTCACCGACTAATTGTTTTATTAGTAATTATTTAATCTAGAGAGAAAATGGAGGTGTGTTAATTGACTATTTTCAGAGATGAACTCGATAAAATCGAAGAGCCGATACCTCTCTTAAGAAAAATGAGTAGGGATACATTCTATTCTTATGAAGAGATGGTCGAGAAAATATTGGGTAAGAGTTTCTCATTTAAAGAAGAAAATTTGTTGAATGATTTCAGGGAAAAATTTGGAGAGAAAGAGACTGAAACAGAAGATTTGATGGCATGGGCTCTCGGATTTACTAGAAATATCGCACGTGTTGAGGCGGTGCTTGCAATTCATATAATAACCGGTGATATCGTACTTGGTTTTAAGGGAAATGAAATTTATTACGGTAAATCGGAGTGACTGAAGTATCTTTACTACGGTTAGGGCTACTCCTAAAATTTAGGCAATCATAGTAAACTTAATTTAGAGTCTTGTTGATTTATTGGAATTAATTTTCTAGATCCAATGGAGAGTAAAGATAAATTGCAAACGGTGGAGCATTTTGGGAATTAGTTGCTTAAGAAGATATAATTTTTCCAGAGGTATTAAGAAACATTATTAATTCTAGAATCCACTAGTAAAAAATGGATTATGGATTTTAAGTTGGATGTGTCGACTCTTCTATATGCAATAGGTATCATACTTGGGATAGTATCCGTTGTTTACTTTGGTAGGAGCATAATCGCAGATTTGTCTCCTACTATAAAATCTGTCTTGCTTTTGTTAGGTTTTCCCGTACTTTTTGTCTCAGGGGATCTGATTCAAAAAAGAATTATAGATAAGTTCTTTTATCTGCTTTCTGCGGTATCTTACGTAGTTTTCCTTTGGTATGCGTTTGGTACTTTTGAGCTGGGTGGTAATTTTGTCTTTCTTATCTTGGTCTTATCTTCCGTTCTTTTTCTGAGTTTGGGATATTTGAAGAGTCGAGAAGTCAACTTAAAGAGCAGTTGGAAGAAAATAACTCTTATTGTCCTGATAGCTCTAATGATCGGCTTGACTTCGTTTGATGTTATGGGAGCTCAACCTAAATACGACTTGCAATTAGAGGATAGTATAAATTTTGAGGGAGTCTGGGAGAGGGATGAACAGAGAATCAGAATAGGAACTTTAGAAGTAAGGAATGATTTTGTATTTTCCAGATTCACGCATTTTCCTGAGTTAAGGGCATGTTTATATACTCCAGGAAAACATGAAATTTATCCTTATTATTCTCGGTGGGAAGTCAATATAGTTGGAGGGGGAGAAACGGAAAACATTGAGGTTTCAATATATCCACCTCGGGGAGAGGAACTTGGAAAACCTCCTGCCTATATGGAAAATATTAAAATAGTGCCGATTGAGGGGGCAGATTCTTGCCCGGAGGAGGTAGAGGAGCCAAAGTTGATAGTGACTACGGGTGGGAGATTCTGATTTGTAAAAATAGCTCCCAAGATTGGGAGCGGTAGGTCTTCGACCTTTCCCTTAGATGGATTGAATTCATATTGTGGATAAATTAGTGTCAGGTGAAGAAGGTATTGCTAGGAATCTTCTAAAAACTTTTTAACGTTTAAATGCCTCTGGACTACACCAAGGATTCATAAACCTAATTGAAAACTGATTACCCTATATTAACTAAATTTTTTAAATGTTCGAGGAAGTATTGGTGGACCCGTCGGGATTTGAACCCGAGACCTCCGCCTTGCGAAGGCGGCGCTCATACCAGCTGAGCTACGGGCCCTCCTTACATTTTTGGTAATTTCGCTTGAAAGTCTTTCATAAATAAGCCTATTTAAGATTGTTTTTGTTAAATCTACGTTTGATTGGATGAAGAGAATCGGAGTCTGAAGACAAATTTCTTAATTGTAGTTACTAAATTTAACAATAGAATTCTGAATTGAAAGATGGAGGTGATATATTTGACTGGGGAACATGAAGGTAGAGAGAATCTTACAGAGGAGACTAAGGATCTCGAGAGGGCAAGACAGTCTTTGATAGAAGAACTTGAGGCTATAAATTGGTATCAAGAGAGAATTGAAAATACAAAGAATAAAGAGCTAAAGAAGATATTGGAGCATAATCGCGATGAAGAGAAGGAGCATGTCGCTATGTTGGTAGAATGGTTAAGAGCTAACGATGAGGTACAAGACCGCGAGTTTGAAGACCACGATTAAGTTTATCAACCTTATTTCTTTCGTAAAACCAAAATTTTTCTTTTATTTACAATTAAAAAGGATAGGAGGAGACCTTGGGGCCTCGTGTAGAATTATTCGTCGTTATCTCCGTCATCCTCTATTTCATTCAGGACCCTTTCACCAAGTTGCGAATCTATCATTAGCAAACTGCTGGTACTGTCTTTTGCCATTTCCAATTTCTGTACGATTTTATTCACGGAATTCTCTTCTTCTACCTGTTCTTCTACAAACCACTGGAGCATTTTTACCGTTGCTTTATCTTTCTCTTTTTCTGCCAAGTCGACTAGATCGTTAATTCTACCCGTGATGTACTGTTCGTGTTCATAAGCGTCTTTGAATGCTTTGTGGGGTGATTCCCATTCCGTTTTAGGTTTGTCTATTGCTTTCAGTTTTACTCTTCCACCTCTCTCTTCGAGGTAATCGTACAGTCTTATAGCATGTTCAACCTCCTCCTGAGCTTGTATCCTCATCCAATTAGCGAATCCTTCTAGATTCTTATCGCCGAAATCTGCAGCTATCGAGAGATACAAGTAGGCAGAGTATAGCTCTGCATTTATCTGGTCGTTAATCGCTTCTTCTATTTTTTCTTTAATCATATTTTTCACCTCCTGTGGTGTATGTGGGCTAAAAAAAAACAAAAAAAATGAATTTATGGTGCCTTATGACAAAGCCACCAGTCGTAACATTCGAATTCTCCCTTTTTCGATCTTTTCAATCTATCTTTTGCGGTTTCAACGTCTTTGGCCGGCGGTATTATTACATGGTCGCTCATCAATTCGTTTTCTGGCCAGTTAGCGGGAATTGCTACATTATCTTTGTCTGCTTTTTGGAATCCTTTTATCATTCTTATTAATTCGTCCATATTTCTCCCAAGTTCTTGGGGGTAATAAAGAATCGCCCGGATAGTGGATTCAGGGTCTACCATAAAAACGGCTCTTACTGTGTTATTTCCTTTGTTTGGATGAATTAGACCAAGAGTATCTGCTACTTTGCCTCGATCGTCTGCAATTATGGGGAACTCTATTTCCTCTCCTAATTTTTCTTCGATCCATTCGGCCCATTTTATGTGGCTGAACACTTGATCTATACTAAGTCCGATAAGTTCGGTATTTAATTCTCTAAATTTGTCATACCTTTTTTGGAAAGCATAGAATTCGGTGGTGCACACAGGTGTGAAATCTCCAGGGTGGGAGAATAGTATCCACCATTTTCCTTTATAATCTTCTGGGAGCTTCTTTGTTCCATGAGTGGTTGTGACCGACATTTCTGGGAAGTTATCTCCTATCAAGGGCATTCTTGTTTTTCCTTCTTCCATAATTATTCCACCTCCCTTTACGTTTTATCTAAATTTTTCTACGATAGTAAGATATTTAAGCTTTTAGTTTCGTATTATTTAGTGCGATATTCGTAGGTTATGTGGTAAAGTCATGGTTGATGAAATAGATGAAAAATTAATTGAAATTCTCCAGAAGGACTCAAGGACGCCTAACACTGAAGTGGCAGAAAAATTGGATATCAGTGAGGCATCGGTCAGAAATCGAATCAAGGATCTTCAGGAGCGGAATGTGATAAAGAAATTCACTGTTGAGGTCGATCCCGGAAAGATTGGCTATAACTCAATAGCGTTAGTTGGCGTTGATGTGGACCCAGAAAAATTTCTCCCTGCTGCTAATAAGCTTGCAGAGTTCGATGAGATTCGAGAAGTCAGTCTTACAACAGGCGACCATATGATTATGATGGAAATATGGGCTAGAACCGGAGAACATTTGACAAAAATTTTGAGCAAAAAAGTTGGGAGTATTGAAGGTGTAGAAAGGATATGTCCTGCCGTTATTCTCGAAAAAATAAAGGACGGTTTTTGAGAATGGTTTCTTGTAGGAAAGTATTGCATAGGACTTGTTTTTAATAAAATGAAAATTTCAACTTAGTTAAGTTGGTGAGTCCTAAATGGTGGAACTAATTTCGTTAGGGTGCGGTGGCGGGAGGTATCAAACTTTGGATCAGACTTTTCGAACTGGTGGATTTAGAATTCATGATGAGGTAAAATTACACATAGACCCTGGCCCTGGAGCACTTCTATTGACTAACCAGCTTGGATTAAATCCGATGGAATTGGATGGGGTAGTCGTTTCTCATTCTCATCCAGATCACTATGCAGATGCTGAGGTCCTTATAGATGCAATGTATCGGGGTGATTCAGGTGGTGTTTTTTTGGGGAACAAAAGTGCAATAGATGGTGCTGCTGATCATGGGCCCCTTGTCTCTAGATATCACAGAGAAAGAGCTAGTAAGATTGTCTCTTTGAAGCCTGGCGAGAATTTTGATCTACGGGGTTTAAATATTGAGTCTACTCCTACGGAACATACCGATCCCACTGCGATTGGGTTAAAATTTAGTACAGAAGATGGTACAATTGGGTACACAGGAGACACTGGTTATTTTGAAGAACTCCCGGGGATTTTTGTGGATTCAAGAATTTTGATTGCAAATGTTACCAGACCAGGGGATAAAAGGATATACGGACATCTCTGCTCGGATGATTTAATTAAAATATTGAATGTTGTCGAACCGGAGCTTGCTGTAGTAGTACATATGGGGATGTTATTTTTGCGGAGTTCTCCTAAAAAAGAAGCAAAATATGTTGAAGAAAAGACTGGGGTTAGGTCGATCCCAGGATACGTCGGGATGAAGGTAGATATGTGTGAAGAAGTGAACATTATAAGAAAGTCTGTCCCCGATTTAACAAAATTTTCTTAACTGGCTATTACTATTCCTTTTATACCGGAAGAATTCGAATTTGTTGTGATAGAGATGGACATCCCGAAATCTTACGAACCGGAGAAAGTCGAGGAGAAATGGCAGAAAAAGTGGCGAGAGTTGAATATTGACGAGTTTGATCGGGAGGATCAGGAATCCCCGACCTATGTGATAGATACTCCACCTCCTTATCCCAGTGGAGAATTTCATATTGGAAACGCTTTAAATTGGATGTATTTTGATTTCGTTGCCAGATACAAACGGATGAAGGGATACAATGTACTATTTCCTCAAGGTTGGGATTGCCATGGATTACCAACTGAAGTTCAAGTTGAGAAAGAGAATAATGTGAGAAAGGGGGATATGCCCCGTGATGAGTTCCGAAGATTGTGTGTTGAGCTAACTGAAAAGAATATATCTCATATGAAAGAGGAGATGCGTTCTCTGGGCCTCTCCATAGATTGGTCTACTGAATATAGGACTATGGATCCCGAATATTTTGGAAAGACACAGCTGTCTTTTGTTAAATTGTATAATGACGGGTTGATTTATGAAGGCAAGCACCCGGTTAACTGGTGCCCCCGTTGTGAGACGGCGATAGCCGATGCGGAGGTTGAATATGAGGATCGAGAAGGAGTTATCAACTATATCAAATTCAAGGTTAAGGGAGAAGATGATCACCTTGTCATTGCCACTACCCGACCTGAGCTACTTCCCGCATGTGTTCTTGCAGCTGTCCATCCTGGGGACGAGAGGTATGAAGAGTACGTTGGTAAGGAACTGGTAGTTCCAATTTTTGGACAGACTGTTAAGATAGTCGAGGATAATGAAGTGGATCCGGATTTTGGAACCGGAGCTGTGATGATTTGTACTTTTGGTGACAAGACGGATGTTCAATGGGTCAACAGATACGATCTTCCTATAATCGAAGCAATTAACGAAAAGGGTGAGTTGACAGAGGTTGCAGGATCTTATTCTGGACTTAGTGTTGATGAAGGCAAGAAAAAGTTTATCGAGGATTTGGGGGAGAAAGAGATTCTCATTAAAAAGGAACCTTTAGAACAAAACGTTGGCGTTTGTTGGCGTTGCAAGACCCCTGTTGAGATTTTGACAAAGGATCAGTGGTTTATGAGAGTTATGGATCTCAACGACGAAGTTGTAAGGGTGGCGGAGGAGATTAGATGGGTTCCTGAACACATGAGACTTCGGTTGCAAGAATGGGCGAGTTCCATGGATTGGGATTGGGTTATTTCTAGACAAAGAATATTTGCTACTCCCATTCCCGTTTGGTATTGCTCGGAGTGTGGGAATCCAATAGTAGCTAGAGAAGAGGATGTTCCAGTTAATCCTGTTCAAGATGAAGCCCCGATAGAGGCTTGTCCAGAATGTGGTTGCTCTGATTTTGAGCCAGAAGAGGATGTTTTGGATACTTGGATGGATAGCTCTATTACCCCTGCGGTCCACGCGGGTTGGCCGGATATGGATTCAAGGCTGTTCCCTGCAGATCTCCAACCTAATGGAACGGACATCATTCGGACTTGGGACTACTATCTTCTGGTAAGAAGTTTGGCCTTGTTTGATCAACCACCATATAAAACTGTTCTAATAAATGGCATGGTTTTTGGGGAGGATGGAAGGAAAATGTCAAAGTCACAAGGAAACTATGTTGAAACAACTAGGGCGAGGAATCGGCATGGTGCAGATGCTCTCCGACAATGGGCGGCGATGGGGGCTACTCCTGGATCAGATGTTCCATTTTCTTGGAAAGAGGTGGATTTTGGATATAGGTTCTTCAGGAAATTATGGAATGCAGCTCGTTTTGCGGCACCACATATTGAGGAGGTAGATCTAGATTGGAATCACGAAAATGTTGAAATGCGTCCGCCCGACAGATGGATTTTGAGCAGATTGAATAGGGTTATCGATCAGGCTACTCAGCATATGGATAATTTCAAATTCAATCAAGCTTTGAAAGAAATTCGAACTTTTGTTTGGCACGAATTTTGTGACATGTATATTGAAGAAATAAAGCATCGTCTCTACGATGGGGATATATCTGCTAGTGGTGCAAGATATTCTTTATATCAAGTTCTTTGGAATATTACCCGGCTTCTTGCTCCGTTCGTACCTCACTTTTCAGAGGAGTTGTATCATACTCATTTCGCTTCCGAATACCCGTATGACAGTATTCATCAGTCTGAATGGCCGAAGTCTCAGGGGGGACGGATTGATGAAGATGCAGAAGAGCTTGGAAATGTATTAAATTCGATTATTTCCGAGATTAGACAATTTAAATCGGATAGAGACATGCCTTTAAATGAAGAAATTTCTTCCGTAGAGATATATTCTCAGTCTGAAAAGGTAGCGGGGATTGTTGAGAAAGTGAAGGAGGATATTGAGGGATCTGCTAAAGTTTCCGAGCTTGTTACCAGTACTAAAAAACCGGATGTGGATGAGAAGATAATATCGGTGGAGCCGGATATGGCAGTTCTAGGTCCAAAGTTAAGAAATGATTCCAAATTGGTTTCCCGGGCTTTGTCTGAAAAGGATCCTGAAAAGTTAGCTAAGGAATTTGATGGGGAGTTATTAGTAGAGATTAATGGAAGAGAGTTTAATTTAACTGAAGAAGATTTGATAATAAAAAGAGGAACCGTTAGTTCCGGCAAGAAGGTGGAAGTTAGGAACATTTCAAATCCGGGAATAACTTTGGTAATATCTCGTTAAAGGAAGCTATTGGTTATGGATCTAATAGAATTAAGATTCTTAGAGGGAGATTAAGTGAGATGTATTATATGTGGTAAAGGAGGGTCTGGAAAAAGCGTTATAACCTCCCTTTTGGCGAAAGAGATTTCGAGTAGGGGTCTGAATGTAGTCGTTGTTGATAACGATGAATCTAATTTTGGTCTTCATTCTTACCTTGGGGTGGATCTTCCTGGGAAGCTTATGGATTATTTTGGGGGACGGAAGGAGTTGTTCGATCGAGTAGAAGAAATGGAGCAGTTTAAAGTAGATTCTTTACCTTCCAAGTTCGTGTCCGAAAATAATGGCATAAAGCTCTTGGCCATGGGTAAGATAGAAGATTATGGTGAGGGGTGTGCATGTCCTATAAACGTTCTTACAAGCAAGTTTCTAAAAAATTTGGATTTAAATGAAAATGTTTTTCTATTAATTGATTCCGAAGCAGGTATTGAGCACTTTGGGAGGAAGGTAGAGGATGCATGCGATTCTGTTCTGGTAGTTGTAGACCCGACTCAGGAATCCTTGAGACTTGCCGAAAAGATTTTGGGATTTGAGAGTATTGTAGAAAAAGGCGTTTTCTTTGTTTTGAATAAAGTTGATAAAGAAAGTGAAGATTTTCTACTGAAATCCCTACCTAAAGAGAGAGTAATCGCTACTGTGTATGATAATCGGGATATATTCAAGGCGGGTATGAGAGGGAGGGAAGTAGATGGAAAGTATAGGGGGATTGAGAAATTAGCGGATTTCTTGTTGGGAATATAGGAAGAAATAGTTTTAGCATTCCTCTAATTTTTTCTAATTGAAATTTTGGTGTTTAAATGAGTAGTTCAGATAAGAGTTTGCAAGAGACACTTGACGAGGGTTTGGAAAATTTTTGGAAAATATTGGATAGAATTATCGGTTCAACTTCAAAACGCCCTCGAAAAGAGCTCGATGAAGCGATTATGAGACTCGAAAGGAGACTGAAAGAAGGGGTTAATAAAAAAGTTGGAGATACTGAAGAGAAGAAATCAAAAATCCTTCAGATTGAGGTGATGATAAGCGAGATCAGAAATAACTTGGATAGGATTTTAGAAGTAAAAGCTGATGATCGTGGAGAAAAGAAAAAACTGAAAATTTCGGGTGATTCAAAAGATTCACAAAAAAAGCTCGACGAATATCCCGATAGCAATCTAGAATCATTTAAGGAGAAAATAAATTCTTTAGACTTTTGAA
Source organism: Hadarchaeota archaeon (SeqCode) (assembly GCA_964384105.1). Taxonomy (GTDB): domain Archaea; phylum Hadarchaeota; class Hadarchaeia; order Hadarchaeales; family JAGGTB01; genus CAYLJV01. The sequence goes on from CAYLJV010000001.1 coordinate 496,296, forward strand.
GACTGACTTCTGACCGGAGAATTTACTATTTGTTTCCTGGTGGCAGAATTAGAGTTCCGCTGTGAGCTGCTCCGTCCATTATCTCAGGTAGTCTTTCAATTTCGTTTTTGCCTAGTACTAGACTTTTGATTTTTGCCCCTTGAATTATTCGAGTAGCCATAGGGTCTATGATAGTAGTCATTCCAGGTTCGAATTTCATTTTTTTCATTAGATCTGAAAGCTCTGCTGTTGTCATTTTGTCTATCTTCTCTGCTTTTTTGTTCTTTTTTGGATCTGCGGTATAAACGCCATCGACATCGGTGAAAAATATCAACATCTTAGAGTCGCTAGTCTCTGCAAGTTTTGCTGCCACAGCATCGGTTGTATGGCCTGGTTTTGTTCCACCCATGACGGGTATTTTGTTTTTGAAAGTTGAACGATTAGCTTTTTCGAAGTTTTCCGTTGGTTTTTCCTCCGCTATTTCACCCAAGGAGGAAATAAGGAGCTGAGCATTTAGTCTAGTGACCGCTATTCCTATTATATCGAGATCTTTATGTGAAATTCCAAGTTCTTTACCCGCTTGTATATATCTACGGGCGGTCCGTCCTCCACCTGTTACAACTAAGATTTCATGACCTTCTTTTTTTAATTGTTTCAATGTTTTAGATATGGTCTTTATTACTTCAACGTCTATTTCATCTGGATTTAGAATAGAGCCACCGAAATTTATTGTTACTTTCATTAGCATCCGAAATCTTCTTTTGAATTTTATATTATTAACTTGGTGGTTATTTTTGAAAAATTAACAAAAAATGCTTTTGTTATTAATAAATGGAACAAAAAGTACTTAGATAAACATTACAAAATTCCTATAAAGGAGAAATTACACCTTTGAGTAGGGAGGTTTCGGAATGGTACGAGCATATATTTTGGTAACTACCGAAGTTGGAAAAATGAGAGAAGTCTTTGAACAGTTGGAGAAAATCGAATCCGTAAAGGAAATCGATATGCTTACTGGGCCATATGATCTAATTGTTCAAGCTGAAGCCGAAGATATGACAGATCTTACAGATGGAATTGTAGAAAGAATAAGGGATGCTGATGGTGTAAAGGATACGACTACTAATATCGTGATAGAGGGCAGTGCTTAACCTCGGTTATATTTTAGAAGTTTAGAATCCGAAATCATCTCTAATTAATAGATATAAAGGATAAGGAGGTGTGAGATGGTCTTTATAAGAATAGATCAGAATGATTGTTCTGGTTGCGGAGCTTGTTTTAGTGTTTGCAACAGGGTTTTTAGAACTGATGAGGGGAGAAATTCACAGCTTGTCGAGCAATATCAAGGTGATAGTCCGTATGTAGGTGAAGTCCCAGATAGTTTGAAGAGCTGTGCTAAGAATGCCGCGGATAGCTGTCCCAATAATGCCATTAATATCCAGTAGAAAACTCATTCGTTTGTTTATTTTTTACTTAAGGGTTTACTTTTGACTGGTCTTTATGCTAAGGTAGTGGGGAATGTAGAATTTTTTCTGCGATCTATCTTTTAGTTAAAGTTGATTTTATTTTTTAGCTGATCTATTAATAGCTATTTATTAAGTCTTCAGTTTCAGGGGAAGATCGGGTTATTGATCCTAAAAGGATTTAAACTAAAGAAAATATTAGCATTCTAATGCAAACTTTTTTACCCTATTCCAGTTTTCAAGCCTCTGCTAGAGTTCTTGATTATAGAAGATTAGGTAAACAACGAAGCGAAGCATTGGTTATAGTGAGGGCTATAGAAAAAGGTAATGGATGGAGCAATCATCCAGTGACAAAAATGTGGAAGGATTATGTTATGGCTCTCAAACTTTATCATAACGTAATTATTGAAGAGTGGATAAAAAGAGGTTATAATAACAATATGGATCTTTTCGAGATTAGAAAACCAGTTGTTAAACCACCATGGCTAGGTGATCAAAGACTTCATAGAAGCCACAGATCAAATTTACTGAGAAAAGACTTGGAATACTACAGTCAATTCGGTTGGAATGTTCCAGACAATCTTGGATATTTTTGGCCTACAAAAGATTATTAAGAATAAAAAAATTGAAAGTTCAAATTCTATTAGTGAATATAGTTTGTCTTGGACCATTAATAGACTATTTTTCTCGATAATGTGAAACAAGATAGCTTAGTTCTCTAAAAGCCAGTGTAATATTTCTTAACTTCTTTTGCTACTGCCTCACAAGGCATCAAGTTCTTTCCACAAATAGAACATTTACCATCTGATGTAATTTTTGGTTGTTCTTTTACTTCTTTTCCACAAATTCCGCACTTAACCATAATTAATCACCCCCCTCGGTCTTTATAAAGCGTTTTTCCCAAACCAGGCCTACTAATAACATCTTATCTTTAAGATAATTAAAGATTACGTATTATTTTAAATGTTAGTTCCTATATATCATTATAAGGGGTAGTGAGGTAATTTGAATTCTGATTTTTCCTTTTTAAGAAAATTTAATGCTTTTATGGGTTTTCTACACCTTTTTCAGGCTATTTTAATGTTAATCCTCAGTAATGATTTTTCTCTCACGATAACGAATACTTATCCGGGGGGACCGCCGGGAAGTGGGGAAATAATTACGGAAAGTATTGGTAGTTTAAGAATAGGTCCATTAGTAGCAGTTTTTCTACTTATTTCTGCAGTTTGTCACTTTTTGCTCGCAACAATTCTCTACGATTGGTACGTCAGAAACTTAAAGAGAAACATCAATCATCTTCGTTGGATTGAATATTCCTTCAGCAGTTCGATTATGATTGTTATTATCGCTATGTTTGTTGGATTTTTTGATATCAGCGTTCTCCTATTGATCTTCATCTTGAACGCTTCTATGATATTTTTTGGATGGTTGATGGAACTTTATAATCAGAGAACTGAGGAAACTAAGTGGTCTCCGTTCATTTTTGGTTGCATTGCTGGTGCGGCTCCATGGGTTGCAATTGCCATTCGTCTTATAACGGCTGTTTGGAGTTCTCCAGTAGACGTTCCAGGTTTTGTAATAGGAATTTTTGTCTCCATAGCCATTTTCTTTAATATATTCGCCTTGAATCAGTTACTTCAGTACAAGAAAGTAGGTCGTTGGAGGAATTACATATTCGGCGAAAAAATGTATATCGTTCTTAGCCTTGTAGCAAAATCAGCATTGGCTTGGCAGATTTTCTCTGGAACCCTGATAGATTAAGTCAATGTCTATTTCGGCGATTGATAAAAGACGAATTACTAACGTATCTTGATAAGAGTTATTCTTAGTGCAATAAATTTAGTATGGGGATTTCTATCCCAAGTACCAAATCCCGATAGTGAACTCTCAATCGAGATTGAAAAATTCAAAATTGACACAAGAATCTCAATCTTGATATTCTTTCATTCAGTATGGAGGAGAGCGGCTTAGTTCTTCTAGAAGAATTAAAAATACCCCGAATCAAACCAAAGTCAGATTCTTCACTTTTAAGAAGTATAATTGACGAAATAGTAAGAGCAAGAGGTTGTGGTACCTGTATGAAAAAGGAAGAATCTCTACTTTATAAAAGGCTTTTTAGAAAAGAATAAATACGATCTCCATCAAGTTTGTTTGAATGATTTCACACTTGATACTATTTTTCATAAACAAAGGATTTGAAGGTTGAAAATTTTGGCTAAGTCGCTTATGGGTAAAAAACCGAAAGTAGCCTTCTTTGATTTTGCAGGTTGTGAAGGAGATCAGTTACAGATAGCAAATCTTGAAGAAAAAATACTGAATCTGTTGGATCTTGTGGAAATAGTAAGTTTCAGAGAGGTTATGACTGAACACTCAAACGACTATGATATCGCATTTGTTGAAGGTTCCATAACGAGACCAATGGATGAAGAGCGATTAAAAACTATAAGAGCAGAGGCTAAGAAGCTTATTGCTTTGGGAGATTGTGCCTGTAATGGTGGTGTAAACAAGTTACGGAATGATTGGTCGGTAGAGGATGTGGAAGAGGAGGTTTATCAGGGATCGGAGGATGTGATAAAAGACAACGAATTCTTCAACGCATATCCAACTAAGGCAGTTGATGAGATTGTGGATGTGGACTATTACATACGGGGATGTCCGGTTGAAGGAGAACAGGTGTTTTATTTCATAAAAAGACTGGTCTCTATGCCTTTAGAATCTAACAAAGATGTTTATTTTGACATTACGTTAAAAAATATAGATGTAGACGAACGTTCTCTGGTCAGTTACAATCCCAACAAGTGCATTCTATGCCGACGATGTGCCAATATTTGCCAAGACGTTTTGGGTGTTGATGCATTAGGCCCGGTCGATAGAGGGTGGACTACCATTATTTCGACCCCTGAAAACATAGGCTTTGATGCTAATGGTTGCATACAGTGTGGTCAGTGTATTTCTGTTTGTCCAGTCAATGCGCTTTACACAAAGTCACCTGTAGAGGGTTTGATTGAAGAGCTGAAAAATAGTGAACTTTCTATTGCTGTGGATTCCGTTGCGCTAGCATCTTTTGTTCAGAATCACCGGCTACTCAGTGATCTAGATCCAAGTCTCGCAGAGAAATATGTTGTAGCAGGTCTTAGGAAAATAGGATTTCGTAGAGTACTTCAGTATGATAATTATCTCCATAAGTCTCGAGAGGAGGATGAGAAGGCCGATAGTGCGATTCTTGCTAGCTGGTGTCTCCCTGCTCGAAATTATTTTGATGTTAGTAGTACCAGTGTTCTACGTTCGTATGAGGAAAACTCTCCTTGGAATTTGCTTATAGGTGAGGAGGGCGAAGGAGTCTGCTTGTTGAGTCCGTGTATAGGTCTCAAGGAGATTGAGCGATTAGGACCTGTGATTACTTCTCCGGAATTGGAAGAACTTTTCAATAAGATGGAATTAGATTTGGGGTTTTTGGATCCAGAGAATGGCGAGTATGACGGAGAGGTTGTTGACGAAGGTTTCGAACATCCAGGTGTTCCATCTAAAAAGGATACATTCAATATCACTGATGATTTGAAAAATGAATTAGCTGAATCAGATCTTTCTGAGGGCCCAATTGGTGTTTTTCCATGTCTTAAGGGATGTGTGAGTGGTGGCGGTAATTATCCCACCGTCGATGAATCCGATATACAGGAAAGAGTTGATTGGATTAATAATTTGAGGGGGGTTAATTTATGATGGAGAGCAAGGTTGAAGAGTTGTCTTGGGAAGAGAAAAGGAAACTAGAGAAGATAATAGACTCTGTTGATAATCCTGAATATCAGAAAATAGAGCTTCTTCAAAAGACTCAAGAGGAGTATGGATGGTTGAAAGGTGAACACATGAAGTATATCGCTGAATGTATTGATACCAGTTATACAGATCTTTTTGGTATTGCGACCTTCTATTCTCAATTTACTCTTCATCCGCCAGGTCGTCACAAGATATCTGTCTGCATGGGGACCAGTTGTCATGTGAAAGGGGGCGAAGAGCTGATGGAAGAGTTACAGGAAATATTGAATATAGGAGTTGGCGAAACAACGGACGACAAACGATTCTCTCTTAATCAGGTTAGATGTTTAGGTTGTTGTGGTCTTGCTCCGGTGATTGATATAGATGGTAAGATATTCAGTAGGGTTAGACCCGCTCAAATAGAAGATATTCTGGAAGAATTTGAATAGGTGATAAGATGGTTATAGAAAAAATAGAAGATTTGGAAGAGATGGCCAAGATAGGCAAAAGAGAATTGGAATCCTATAATCCTAAGATAATATTTGGACATTCTACGTGCGGTATAGCTGCTGGTGCAGACGAGTTGATTGATTTTACAAAAGAATATTTACGCAAAAATAATATCAAAGAAAAAATTGGGGAAAGAGGTCAGCCAGATATCGTTTCAGTAGGCTGTATAGGGATGTGTCATGCTGAACCACTTGTTGATATTAAGATGCCAAAAAAGCCCAGAGTCACTTACTATAATGTTGATAAAAATAAATTGGAGCGCATATTAAACGAGCACTTGATCAATGACCGTCCAGTTGAAGAGTATGTACTGGGTCAACTCTCAAAAGAATTATCCGTTTGTGAACACGGGAGAGTTGATTACTCGTGGCAGTACGAACGCATACCCTCTTTAGATGAACTTCCATTTTTATCCAAGCAAGTCAGAGTAGTTCTCAGAAATTGTGGTATTATAAATCCCGAATCTATTGGACAGTATGTTGCCAGAGGTGGTTACAGGTCCGCTTTAAAGGTTCTCAGTAAATACCATCCGCAGGGGGTCATAGAGGAGGTAAAAGAAGCAAATCTAAGAGGGCGGGGTGGAGCTGGTTTCCCGACTGGTTTAAAGTGGGAATTTGTGAGAAAGGCCGATGGAGAGCCAAAGTATTTAATTTGTAATGCCGATGAGGGGGATCCAGGCGCGTATATGGATCGTTCAGTTTTGGAGGGTGATCCACACAGCGTTATAGAGGGTATGATAATTGGTGCATACGCTATGGGTGCCTCTGTTGGTTATATTTACGTGAGAGCTGAATATCCGCTAGCCATTAAAAGATTGAAAAATGCTATAGAACAGGCGAAAGAGTACAACCTTCTCGGCGAGAATATTATGGGTAGCGATTTTTCTTTTGAGCTGAAAATAATGAAGGGTGCTGGTGCTTTTGTTTGCGGTGAAGAGACTGCGCTTATCGCTTCTATAGAGGGTAAGAGAGGGGAACCACGTACTAAACCACCTTTCCCTGCGAATTCCGGTTTGTTTGGTAAGCCAACTAATGTGAACAATGTTGAGACGTGGGCGAACGTTCCTATGATTTTCGAGAAAGGTGCTGATTGGTTTAAAAGTATTGGTACAGAGAAGAGCAAGGGTACAAAGGTCTTTTCTCTTGTGGGAAACGTAGAACGTTCTGGGTTAGTTGAGATACCGATGGGAACCAAATTGAAAGAGATAATATACGAAATTGGAGGGAACATGGAAAATAACAGGAGGTTTAAAGCCGTGCAAACTGGTGGGCCTTCAGGCGGATGTATACCTGTAGATCATCTCGATGTTGAAGTTGATTATGAGAACTTGAAAAAACTCGGATCTATTGTCGGTTCCGGCGGAATGGTTGCTATGGATGAAGACACATGTATGGTCGATGTTGCCAGATACTTTTTGGATTTTTGTGTAGGAGAATCCTGTGGACAGTGTGTTCCCTGTAGAATAGGAACCAGACGAATGCTCGAGATTCTGGACCGTATAACTAGAGGTGAAGGAGATATAAAGGACATTGATATTTTGGAACATCTCGCGGTTCAAGTTAGAGATGGTTCACTTTGTGCCCTTGGTGGGACTGCTCCCAACCCAGTCCTAACTACTCTCAAATATTTCAGAAATGAGTATGAACAACATATTGAGGGAAAAGAGTGCCCTGCATCTTCCTGTGCCACCTTATTCCTTTCTCCCTGTCAAGACACGTGCCCAGCTGGTACGAATGTGCCTGGTCAAATGCAACTAGTTGTAGAAGGACGAATTGGAGAAGCTTATGAGCTACAGCGGGAGGATAATCCATTCCCTGGAGTTTCTGGTAGAGTATGTGATCACCCTTGTGAGGACCGGTGTCAACGGAGTCAACTTGATCGAGCGGTTTCGGTTATGGCTCAACATAGATTCGTCGCAGACCAGGTTTATTCTGGGGAGGTAGAGGATAGACCAGAGACCACAAGACTCGATCCAACAGGCAGAAGTATTGGAATTATTGGAGGGGGACCGGCAGGTCTTACAGCTGCTTATTTCCTGAAGAGACTGGGCCATGATGTTACAATATATGAAGGCCGTCCTGAACTTGGTGGCATGCTTAGGTGGGGGATCCCTGAGTACAGACTTCCTAGAGATATATTGGACTGGGAGATTCAGCAGATAATAGATCTTGGCGTTAATGTAAAACTTGACACTTCTGTTGGAAAAGACATATCATTTAATGAGGTACTGGATACGCATGATTCGATTTTCCTAGGTATTGGGGCTCATAAAGATATCTCGCTTGGATTAGAAAACAGCGATGTGCTTGGGATACTGGAGGGGATGAAACTTTTAGAGAAGGTAAACAAGGGCGAGGAAGTAGAACTAGGTAACACAGTTCTGATAATTGGTGGGGGGAACGTTTCAGTTGATATGGCAAGAACAGCACGGAGGTTAGGTTGTGAGAGAGTTATAGTCGCATATAGGCGGGAAGAGGTCGACATGCCGGCTTACCCTGAAGAAGTCGAGGAGGCTAAAAGGGAAGGTGTTGATTTCAAATTCCTCCTGTCTCCTGAAGAGATTATAGTTGAAGGTGGGAAGGCTGCAGGAATGGTATTTACTAAGACTGAGATGGGTGAATATACCAAGGAAGGGCGTCGAAAACCGATGCCTTTAGAATATGAGAAAACCGTTTTGATGGCTGACACCATCATAACTGCTATCGGTCAGGAGATAGACAAAAGTTTTGCAGAAGATTTAGTTGATGAACTAACTGATGAGGAAAATAGACTTTTAGAGGTTGATTCCCTCACAATGAAGACAAATCATCCAAAAATATTCGCGGGTGGGGATGCAGTTTTAGGTCCCTCAACAGTAATTGAAGCAGTCTCTCATGGTAAAAAAGCTGCTAAGGAAATAGATGCTGAACTAATGGGTGAAGATAGGATGGAAGAACTGAGGAGTATTAATGACTATGATTATTCCATGGAAGAACGTGATAATGAGCAGTATATCCCCAGAGCGGAATTACAATCGCTCTCTGTTGAGGAGAGAAAAGATAATTTCAAAGAGGTTATTAAGTGTATGGATAGAGAAACTGCTGTGGGGGAGGCAGAACGCTGCCTAAGGTGTGATATAGGGAAGGGAGGAAAATAATGGAAATAATCATAGATGGTGAACAGTATGAATGCCAGCCGGGTCAGAAAGTTTATGATGTGGCTGAAGAGAATGGTATTCATATTCCCACTCTCTGCTATAATCATTTGATTCCTGAGATAAGACCAGGTGCATGTAGAATTTGTGTTGTAGAGGTTGTTAATAATGGTAAAGAAACGCAACTTGAGTCTAGTTGCACTTTGCCAGTCTCTGAAGGTCTAGAAGTTTCAACAAATAGTCAGGCTGTATACGATGAGAGGAGACAGGACCTTGAACTGATGCTTTCTGAACATGAACAGGATTGTCGAAATTGTGTCAAGAGTGGAAATTGTAACTTTGCCGAGCTATGCTTGGAATATGATATAGATGGAGTATCTATATGTGCAGAGTGTCCTAAGCAAGAGAGTGGATGTTTTCTTTCCAGGGGGGTGCTTTGCCTCGGTCCGATAACCCATGCAGGTTGCGATGCTTTCTGTCTGAGGAAGGACGAACCATGCGAGGGGTGTTTCAGCTTGCTTAGCGATGAGAGTGTACTAAAATTCGGTATTGAAGCCTTAAAGGAGACGGGATTTGATAAGGATGAAGTACTTGAGGCTGTGAAGATTTTTTCTTTTGATGGGTTAAAACGGTTAGAAATGTTAATGGAAAAAGAGGGATGGAATGAGTAAAATTGATATAAATGTGGAACTTTTGACTCGAGTTGAGGGACACGGTAACATAGTAGTTAATGCAGAGGAGGGCAAGATTAAGGAACTTTCGTGGAAAGTTGAAGAAGCCCCGCGATATTTTGAGGCTTTAGTTAAAGGTAAACCACATCACCAGTTAGCTCAGATTACTTCGAGAATTTGCGGAATTTGTTCCATGGCTCATCAATTAACTTCTTTGAAAGCTACAGAAAACGCGATGAATATCGAAGTATCTGAACGCGATGAACTTCTTAGAAGGCTTGCACTTCACGGTGAATTTATTCAAAGCCATGTTCTCCACTGTGGTTATTTGGCTTTGCCGGATTTACTTGAAGTTGGATCAGTTATACCTTTAGCTTCTTCAAATCCAGATGAACTTAAAAATGTCATTAGGGTGCATAGAGTGGGTAATGAACTTTCTGACTTAGTCGGAGGTAGAAATACGCATCAACGAAGGCTTGTCCTAGGTGGACTTTCAAAACTGCCTTCACCACTAGAACTTAGGACATTAAAAAGTAAATTAGCTGATTCTTTAAAGGATTTAGAGAAATTGGTATCGTTCTTGAAGGGAGTGGTGTCCCAGTTACCTGATTTTAGACGCGAGACTGAATTTATATCTTTGAATCATGAAAAAAGATATCCACTCTACGATGGTAACATAGTTTCATCTGATACAGGTACTGCTCCGGTTGAGAAGTATTTGTCGATAACTAATGAGTATGTGGTTCCACAATCAACAGCTAAATACACTAAGCACAATCGGGAATCTTATATGACTGGAGCTCTAGCGAGATTTAATAATAATTATGATCATCTTGGGTCAGAGGCTAAGGAAGTTGCAGAAGAGTTTGGATTGGAACCAATATGTCATAGACCTTTCATGAACAATATTGCTCAGGTAGTAGAAACTGTACACTGTACTGTAGACGCAATAAAAATTATCGATGAATTGTTAGACAAAGGACTGGACTCTCAGGGTGAATATTGTCAACCTCACGTAGACGTAAAATCAGGAAGAGGAGTTGGAGCAGTTGAAGCTCCACGAGGTATTCTCTTCCACGACTATACTTACAATAAGAAGGGAGTGTGTACTAAAGCGAATTGTATTATTCCTACTAATCAGAATCATGGAAACATTCAGAGAGATTTAGAAAAAATGGTGCCAGAAATGATGGATGAGCCAGAGGAAAAAATAGAACATTCTTTAGAAATGTTGGTGAGAGCCTATGATCCATGTATTTCTTGTTCTACACATTATCTAGACGTAGATTTCGTTGATTAACTGCTTTTTGTTCGATCAATTCATGAAGATCTTTGAGAATACAGATTTAACTTTACGATGAAGGCAATTATAGGTTTGGGAAATCCAATTAGGGCTGATGATGGAATAGGCATACGCTTAATTAAAGAAATTAGGAAAAAGGATCTCCCTCCCGATGTGGAAGTTTTCGACTCTGGCAACCGGGTAATGAGATTATTACATCTTTTAAACGATTTAGAAATAGCCGTTATAGTAGATGCAGTCCATTTTGGTGGAAATCCAGGAGATTTTGTTTTCTTTTCGCCGGAAGAAGTAAAGTCTCTGAACACATCTAAAAATACCCATGATACCAATATTCTGGAGGTTCTTGAACTATCCAAAACTCTGAATAAAGAATCAAAAGAGATAATAATAATGGGGATTGAACCGAAAGATACGTCTTTTGAGGAAGGTATTTCGCAAGAACTTAAAGATCGCCTGCCTGAGATGATAGATGAATTATTAAAGAAAATAATGGTTATGGGATCGGATGGAAAATGATATTTCTTTTAAAATCGAATCTTAGTTTTTGAGTTTTTAGTTTGAATCTAGATTCGGGGTTTATTTTTTACTGACTATAATCTTTAAGATAGTTCGTAGATTTATACTATAAACCTTTGATTGACTAAATTTGTCTGGTGGATAATATGTCTGGAAAAAGTAAGAACAAGTATCAATATAAAAAGCTTCTTGAGAAATTGGAAGGAATAGAGGGTAGAGGTACTGAACTTGTAACGGTTTACATAACTCCGGGTTATGATCTCAATCAGGTGGTTCAGCAGTTGAGGGAGGAGGAGGGCACTGCCCAGAACATAAAGTCGAAAAATACGAGAAAAAACGTAGTTTCCGCATTACGTCGAATTATAAATTTTCTACAGAAGTATTCTGAAAAACATGGTAATGGGGCCCCGGAGCATGGAATGGCTATTTTTAGCGGTAATGTTTCGGGCGAGGAGGGAAAATCTGATATTAAATTGTACTGGGTTGAACCTCCAGAGCCAATAGAATCTAGAATATATAGATGTGATCAAAATTTCCTGCTTGAACCCTTAAGTAAAGCCATGGAATCAAAGGAAAAAGTTGGATTAATTGTAGTTGATTCCAAGGATGCAACAATAGCGACTTTGAAAGGTAAAAATCTTAACATAGCTCGTAGGATGACCTCAGGAGTTTGGGGAAAGCATAGCAAGGGAGGACAATCCTCTCAGAGATTCGAAAGACTTAGGGAAAAAGCTCTCGATGAATTTTTGAAAAGAGCGGCAGCTTCTGCTAATCGTGAGTTTTATGATGATCCTGAGTTAAATGCTGTTCTTGTTGGAGGGCCTGGTCCTACAAAGGAGCGTTTTGTCAAAGAGGGTTATCTAAAGAATGAGGTTCAAGAAAAGATAGCTTCTGTTATTGATACGGGTTATTCGGATGAACAAGGTATTAAAGAATTGATGAATCGAGCGGAAGAGATTTTAGAGGGTTTAGAGGTTTCTAAGGAGAAATCTTTGATAAGAAGGTTTATGTCAGGTGTGGTTTCGAACGAAGGTTTGGTTACTTATGGGGAAGAGGAAGTTCGAAAACATTTAAAGAATGGAGCCGTTGAGACTCTTTTGATTTCTGAAAGTCTGGATTTATATAGAGTTAATATTGAATGTGGCTCGTGTGGTGCGAAGTTTAGTGATATAGTTCGCGATAAGTTAAGTTTGGAACGGAAGTTATCAGAGAAACCGTGTCCGGAATGTGGGCAAACCGAACTCTCGTTAGTAAGTTCTAAAGATATAATTGGCGAGCTTTGTGATTTGGCTGATAAAACCGGAGCTGAAGTGGAGTTCATATCCGAGGAGACGGAGGAAGGCAAACAGTTTTCTAACGCCTTTAAAGGTATAGGCGCACTTTTGAGGTATAAGTTCTAGATTTATTTTACGATACACACTACTAAAGCAAATAATTAGGAATTTGAACTGTTTTGGTCAAAAATTTATTTTTAGTTTTAGTGACAATAATAGAGACAAAGGATGATTGTAACGCTTTTTAAAATGGTAGGAACTTGAGATGTCGGGCTCGAATGAAAATTTAACTTCAAAGTACAGCTCGAGGTCTGTCGAGGAAGTTTATGAAGATCTCAATGTTTCGAGAAGGTCTGGTCTGAGTGCAGCCGAAGTTGAAAAACGAAAAAAGAAATATGGTCTTAATAAGCTTCGAGAAACGAAGCAAGCATCGGCTATTGACATTCTTATTAATCAATTTAAGAGTCTCATAGTTTTGCTTCTTGTTGCCGCCGCTGTCATCTCTCTTATTTTTGGGGATCTGTTTGAGTCTATAGCTATCATGATAGTATTAGCTGTAAATACGGGCATTGGATTCTTTACTGAGATTAGAGCCGTTCGTTCCATGGAGGCACTTCGGAAGATGGGTAAGGTAGCTACGAGAGTTCGAAGAGATGGGGAGGTAAAGGAGATACCAGCTGACGAGATAGTACCCGGTGATGTAGTCCTGCTAAGCGGCGGGGATATTGTTACGGCAGATATTCGAATAGTGGAAGCGTCTAAACTTCAGTGCGATGAGTCTGCATTGACGGGAGAATCCGTTCCGGTAAGTAAAAATCCTGAAGTTATTGAAGAAGAAGTTTCGATTGCAGAAAGAAAGAATATGGTTTTCAAGGGAACTGCAGTCACTAGAGGAGAGGGGGAGGGAATAGTCGTTGGTACCGGTATGAATACTGAATTGGGAGAGATATCCACATTGGTTGGTGAAGCTGAGGATGAAAAGACTCCTTTGGAAAAAAAGTTGGCCAGTCTTGGAAATAAGCTTATATTGGTGACATTGGGGGTAGCAGCCGTCGCTACTATCTCTGGGATATTATCCGGTCGAGAAGTTTTCTTGATGGTGGAAACGGGGATAGCCTTGGCAGTAGCCGCTATTCCGGAGGGACTTCCAATCGTGGCTACTGTTGCTTTGGCTAGAGGTATGTGGAGAATGGCTAAGAGAAATGCTTTGATTAATCAACTTTCTTCTGTAGAAACCCTCGGTGGAACTGGTATCATCTTTACCGATAAGACGGGTACGCTTACGGAAAATAAAATGACCGTCACGAAATATGCTTTTGAGTCCGGAGACATAGACTTGGCGGGAGAAGGAGAGAGTCTAGATTCTAAATTCAGCGTGGATGAAAAGCCAATCAGGGTCGAGGAAAACAGGGTTTTGAAAGAAGCATTAGAGGTGGGGGTACTCTGCAATAATGCGTCTTTACCTAGATCCGAAGATCAAGATGATTCATTTGGGGATCCTCTTGAAATCAGCCTTTTGGTTGCGGGAAGAAAGGGTGGTATAAAAAGAAAGGAACTTCTCGAAAACCAGCCTGAGGTTCGGGAGGTTGCTTTTGATCCCGAGGTGAAAATGATGGCCACTTACCATAAGAAAAATAGGGGTTATAGAGTGGCTGTAAAAGGAGCTCCTGAGGTTGTCTTGAAGGCTTCTACTCATATTATGACCGAGAGTGGAAAAACTGAGTTGAATGAAACTAATCGAGAAAAATGGTTAGAAAGAAACAAAGAAATGGCCAAAAAAGGACTCCGATTGTTGGCACTTGCTTCTAAAACTGTTGAATCCAGAGAGGAGGAGCCCTATCAGAATCTTACTTTCATCGGATTGGTCGCTATGTTAGATCCAGCTCGAGCAGATATTAAAGAGTCTATAGAGCGGGCGCAGCAGGCGGGAATAAGAGTGATAATGGTCACAGGTGATCAGGCTGATACGGCGAAGAATATAGGAATTTCAGTAGGTTTAGCGAAGGAGGAAGATGAGGTAATTCATGCTGATAATATAAGAAGTTTTCACGAATTATCGGAAGAAGAAAAAGAAATATTTTTGAGATCACCTATTTTTGCGAGAGTAAGTCCAAAACAAAAATTGGATATTTTGACCGCTCATCAAGAGACGGGTTCAGTAGTTGCGATGACCGGTGATGGAGTGAACGATGCACCGGCCCTCAAAAAGGCCGATATTGGTATTTCGATGGGTAAGCGAGGGACTCAAGTCGCCCAAGAAGCATCTGATATGGTTCTAAAAGACGATGCCTTTTCCACAATTTTGTCTGCGATCGAGGAAGGTAGGATAATATTCAACAATATAAAAAAGTTTGTTTTCTATCTGCTTTCCTGCAATATAAGTGAGATTATGGTCATTGCACTTGGCTCCGTATTGGGATTACCCCTACCACTTCTTCCCTTGCAAATTCTGTTTCTTAATATGGTAAATGATGTTTTTCCTGCTCTCTCTTTAGGTATGGGTGAGGGTAATCCAAATATAATGAATGAAGGGCCTCGGGATCCTAAAGAACCTGTGCTTACTAAAAATAATTGGTGGGGTATACTTGGATATGGAGCTATCATAACAGCTTCAGTTATCATTTCACTGGTAGTGGCGTTAACGGTCTTGGGTCTGACTGGTACTAGGGCTATTACGATCTCATTTTTAACTCTGGCTCTTGCTCAGTTATGGCATGTCTTCAATATGAGGGGTAGAAACACTTCAGTCCTGTCAAATGAGGTAACTAGAAATAAGTATGTTTTAGGTTCTTTAGTTCTTTGCGTGGGTCTGATCTTTCTTGCTTTGTATGTTCCAGGGGTTTCTGACGTATTAGACTTAGTTCCTCCGGGTTTAGATGGTTGGGCACTTGTTATTGGATTGAGTCTGGTGCCTTTCATTATAGGTCAGTTGTTCTTGTCTTTTCCGGATTCTAAAAGGTGATTGGATTTCTTTGGTCCGGTTAGTGAAGGAAGGCTCTCATTCCCCCTTTATAACCAGCTTTTTCCACTTCGGGAACGTGTGCAGCTGCCATATTGTGGCGCCTGAGGGCCTTATAAGCTGCTTCATCTCTTATAGAGCCAGCTGGACTCAAACTTGCTACCACTCCAAAGGCATTTAGAACTTCTACTGTATCGGGGAATGGATAAAAAGCGCTGGAAATGGCCACGCTACCTTCGGTCCTCCCCTTCATTTCTAGCCCTATGAATTCAGCTAGTTTATCTAGTTCAGAGTTTTTACAGGTTCTGTCTATATCTTTTAGTTTTTCGTATGGTTTGTTAGCGCGGTACGCACTGATGAATCCTGCATCTACTCTATTTTGTTGTCCTGCTCCGATTCCGATGGTGGCTTTGTCTTTAACTAGAAGTACAGTGTTGGATTTAGTCCGTCTGTTTATTTTCCAACCGAATAACATATCTTCTATTTGGCTCTCAGTTGGTTTTTTTATTTCTTTATCCTCTAGGAATATTAGATCCTCTGGATTTATCTCAGTGTAATCAAATTCTTGAACTAGGAATCCTCCATATATTGGTCTCATATCGAATCCAGGATCCTTCGGCATTTTAGTTTCAATTTTTAGAATCCGGAGATTCTCTTTTTTTCTGAGGATTTCTAGTGCGCTATCTTCATATTCGGGGGCTATTATAGCTTCTAGAAACTTTTTATCTATAGCATATTCGGCGACTTCTTTGGTAACTGGTCTATTTACTCCTGCGATACCACCGAAGGCACTTAGCGGATCACAGTTCCAAGCTCCTTTGTAGGCCTCCAGAATTTCTTTGTTCTGACAGGCACCTGAGGGGTTGAGATGCTTGAAAACTGTTGCGAAAGGCTTCTCAAATTGCCAGAGCATTTTAAGAACTGCGTCTGCATCTAACCAGTTATTGAAAGACATCTGTTTTCCATGAAGTTTTTCAGCTTGAGTGATTGGAAAAATCTTGTAAGGTTCGCCGTCTTCTTTTAGAGTTTCGTATATAGCTCCATCTTGCTGTGGATTTTCTCCGTATCTTGTTTTGGCAATCTTCTTAAGTACTAATCTTATTTCTTCTGGAAATTTCAATTTTAACTCCCTTCTACTAATTTTTTAGTCCAGTCTCTTATTTTTTCATCGTATTCACAAGTGTGATTGAATGCCTTGTAGACTAGAGAAATTATTGTGTCTTTGCTTAATGAGTTATTTTCAGATAATTCTCTTAGTATTTTGTCGTAATCAGCGGGCTCGATAATTGGTACTACGTTCCCATGTCTTAGTGCCCCCTTTGCTGCCGATCTTATCAAAGTGGGTCCTCCAATGTCTATGTTTTCTACTAATTCCTCGTTAGTAGCTTTTCTTTTGAGGGTCTCTTCAAAAGGATAAAGATTTACTACGACTAGTTGAATAGGGACAATTTCATTCTTTTCGAGATATTTCTTCTCAGGACCTCTTTTGGCATCTAGAAGTATTCCTCCGTGAACTTTTGGATGAAGAGTTTTTACTAACCCACCGGGAGCCTCAGGGAACCCCGTGTATTTTGAAACATCCGTGACCTCAAATCCGCATTCTCTAATTTTTTTCGCAGTTCCCCCACTCGAGAATATTGTTATACCTGGGTTTATTTGGCGTAATCCTTCTACTAGTTTTTTAAGATTTTTTTTATTTGAAACACTTATGAGTGCTGATTTAATTCCTTTGTCCATAACTACCCCAATTGATGATATTATCAAGTAATTTAAATTTGCTTAATGAACCGAATATAGAATTTCAGATCGGGACTAATTTTTCTATTCAAATTACGAGAAGCACTCATTTAATTAATAGTATAGCCTTCAGCTTAATCCTAATTATGTTTCATCTACGATACAAAGTTAATAATTTAAGAATTACAAGAAAGTTTCTGGGCACAAGAATATGAATAGAAATTTCCATGTTGTTGTTCTGATTGTCTTGATATTGGCGGTTGTGGCCGGTTCTTATCTAGTTTTGATAAGGCCAAATGGCTCAGGAAATCATTCGGAAAATAATTTCTTCTCCTTTGAGGAAGAGATGGAAGGATGGGTTAAAAACGGGACCGATTTGGATAACCCACCCGTTGAATGGTCTGTTGGCCGCTCCGAAAATTTAGCTACTCATGGAGATTATTCTCTAAGGTATTATCTTTCGAATGTTAATGATGCTGGAAAAATATGGATAGAACGGCCATTTCAAGTAGAGCCGAATACGAGTTACAAAGTTAATGTTTCCTACGATTTTGCTAGTGCTGATTATGGCGACATTAACTTGTGGAAGATTATCACAGGAGTTCACAAAACGACTCCTCGAGATAGTGGAGAGCTAATTTTCCAGGGGGATACTGGTAATGGAGCTTCTTCGGACGTGGGATATAAGTGGATGGATAAAAGTTATGAATTTACCATAAATTCGGATTCCAACGGCGAAATTTACCTTGTAATTGGGGTATGGGGAACTTGGGAAACTGGTCGATTTTACTATTTGGACAATCTTAATGTAAACATCGAAGAAATCGGCCAAAGTGGTGTGGTGACAGAAGATAAAAGTAAATTAATAGCAAAGAATTTCGTAAAAAATTCTCCTACCTACAAATTCGATGGTTCCGATTTGGAATATATTGAGACACTTTATCCTGACACTGTTGATTGTCCCTACTGTTGGACATTTGTTTTCGAGTTCACGTCCGGTGCCGCAGGTTATGGGGACCGAAGTGACGAGTCTGTGAACCCAGTAATAACTCCTCACGAGGCTCATGTTACTGTTGAAAATGGAGAAGTTACCAATGCTATTTTGGATTTGAAATGGGATATGATAAATCAGAAATTTTTGGATAATGAAGTTTCTTATGGGGTATATGTTTTTGATCATAGTGGAGTTGGAGGATCAATAATAGAAAATGGATTAGAATATGATCCTGAAAATGTAGGTAGACAGAATTTTATAGATATTGTGAATTCCAAAGAAGAATCTAAGAAATTTGATTATTCACTTATCGATAACAGAGTGGTCTCTTTTATTGATTCAACTAATTTTGATAAATCCTGTTTATTGGTTTTTCAAGAGTTCCCTGCTTCGACAGAACCGGATTACGAAATAAAAAGTATCCAGAAATATAGCGGAAATTTGAAAGTATATGTTGGCCATTCCAGTCAGACGGGAACAGACGACATAACGATTGAGACAATGTTGATTAGATTGCCTAATTGGATAAGTTCTGAATTTGAAACAATCGCTATAATTTCTGAGGATAATAACGTGACATCACTAGTGGTCTAATTTTTTCTAGTTGTTTTATTGCCAAAGAGTTAGTTATTTGATACAAGGAATGGAAAAGAAATTGTTGGTGTTACTAGAGTGAGTAAATATTACTTAGTCTTATCAACCATTGATGATTTATCGGAAGCGAAGGAAATAGCAAGAAAACTGATTGAAGATCAATTAGTAGCTTGCGTGAACGTTATTCCCGATATAGCTTCGATTTACCGTTGGGAAGGTAAGATAGAGGAGTCGGAGGAAGTGCTAATTTTAATTAAAACGGTGAAATATCGATTAGACGAATTAATTTCAAAGGTAAAAGATTTGCATAGCTATGACGTACCTGAGATTATCGCGATTTCAATCGAAGAAGGATCAATGAATTATTTGAAATGGTTGTCCAAGAATGTAAAATAAATTGGAAATCGATTTTTTGGCGTCTTAGGTACAGGTTTTCCAAGATTTGAGATATTCTATCTGTTCTTTAGTTGGTTCTTCTAATTCTGAGCCCATTGCTTCCAGTTTTAGTTTGGCGACCTCATGGTCTATTTTGGAGGGTACTTCGTAAACTCCTACCTCAAGGTCTTCATTTAATACGTATTCAGCTGTTAGAGCCTGTAGAGCAAAACTCATGTCCATTATTTCTGCAGGGTGTCCCAATGATTTTTCTCCGGCTAGATTTACTAATCTTCCCTCTGCTAGAACGTGTAACCTTCTTCCATCCTCCAATTTGTATTCCTGTATATCCTCTAAAATTTCTCTTTCTTCAACCGACATATCTTTCAATTCCTCTAGATCTATTTCTACATTGAAATGCCCAGAGTTGCACAGTATGGCGCCGTCTTTCATTTTTCTAAAATGTTCTTTTCTGATTACCTTCAGATTACCGGTTGCTGTTACAAATATATCACCATATTTCGCTGCTTTTTTCATACTAGTTACCTCGTATCCTCTCATGGAGGCTTCTAAGGCTTTTATTGGGTCTGTTTCAACCACGGTTACTTTTGCCCCTATGCCTTTTGCTCTTAATGCTATCCCTTTCCCTACAAATCCATAACCTATTACCACCACGTGTTTTCCAGCAATCATCGAATTTGTAATACTCATAATCGCATTGATTGTGGATTCTCCCGTACCAAATCTGTTGTCGAATAGTTTTTTTGCAGGTGTGTCGTTAACTGCTAATACAGGTATTTTTAGGTCTCCCTGTTCTTTCATCGCTAAAAGTCTATTAACTCCTGTCGTTGTTTCTTCGGCACCACCTCTAACTTCCGAAATAAAGTCATAGTCTTTGGAGTGCAGAGCTGATATTAAATCCGCTCCATCATCTATGATGATAGTTGGTTTTTCTTCTAAAACTCGCTCAATATTTCGGTTGTACTCTTCTTCAGTTTCCCCTCTCCATGCGAAGATATTGATATCTTCTTTTGCGAGGCTGGCGGCCACTTCATCTTTTGTTGATAGTGGATTGGAACCGGTAACGACGAGAGTTGCACCACCTATTTTTAGGGTTTTGAGTAATGCGGCTGTTTTTGCTTCGATATGCAGAGAAACTCCAATGGTGGTGTTTTTAAAAGGTTTTTCTTCAGAGAATCTTTCTCTTATACTCATAAGGACGGGCATATGTTGCTCTACCCATTTTATGGATCGATCTCCATTGGGAGCTAATTCAATATTTTTTATTTTATATTGCATTATCTGGCCCTTTTCTTTAGTTCTTCTGAAGCCTTTTGAGCTTTCTTTAAAAATTTCTTTTCATTCAGAGTCAGAACTTTCCTATTTTCCATAATCATCTTTCCATCTACGATTACGCTTTCTACGTCGGCTCCATTACTACTATAAACTACATGCGATTCTACGTCATTGAAAGGAGTAAGATGAGGTTTTTGGAAGTCTAATAAGATGATATCAGCTTTTTTCCCGACTTCCAGAGATCCTATTTCATTTTCCCGTCCTAGGGCTTTGGCTCCGTTAATAGTGGCCATTTCCAAAGCGTTCCTAGCGGGGACTGCGGTGGGGTCTTTTTTGCTAACTTTGCTCAATAGAGCTGCAAATTTCATTTCCTTGATCATGTCTAGTGTGTTATTGGATGCGGCACCATCGGTACCAAGAGCAACTGGAATACCTTTTGAAAGTAATTCAGGTATAGGAGCGATTCCAGATCCCAGTTTCATATTGCTTACTGGGTTATGTACTGGTTTTACACCATTTTCGTGAATTAGTTGGATTTCATTTTCTTGTAAATATGTACAATGTGCGGCAAGTAAGTCGGGTCCTAGAACGCCAGTTGATTTCAGAAGCTCTATGGGTCTTTTTCCTTGAGATTCAAGCACAGCTTCTATTTCTTTTTCATTCTCTGCGAGATGTGTGTGTATTCCAACTTCGTATTTCTCTGCTAGTCTTCTCACTTCTTTTAGACATTTAGGAGAACAGGTATATGTGGAGTGGGGGCCAAACATTGTTTTAATTCTTCCCTTCGCTCTACCTTCATATTTCTTTACTAATTCTTCTCCTATTTTTAGTTCGTTTTTTCTTTTTTCGGAGTCGTTATTTTCTATTATTCCGTAAGACAAGGTGGCACGAAGCCCCGATTCTTCAACTGCCTGTGCTACTTTGTTCATGAAGAAATATTGATCTGAAAAGCACGTAGTTCCAGACTTTATCATTTCCAGACACCCAAGAACTGCTCCGGTGTGGGTGGTTTGCTCGTCTAGTTGACTTTCTAAAGGCCAAATTTTTTCCTGGAGCCAGGTTTGAAGATCCAAGTCGTCGGCTATTCCCCGGAATAGTACCATCGATAGGTGAGTATGGGCATTTATCAATCCAGGAAGTACGACTTTTCCTTTTGCATTTATTACTTTGTCTGCTGTTTTATCCAAATTTTTTCCTATCTCTACAATTTTATTCTCTTCTATTACCAAGTCTCCCCTTTCGATAATCTCCCTACCTTCGTTCATCGTTATGATATGACCATTTTTTATCAGAATACTGGACATTTTCCGGATCCTCATCTTTTATTAATAACTAGACAACTAACAAGTATTACTTTCTTTTTTTAAATATGGTTGAAAATAAAGGTTATAGGAAGATAAAAATGAAGAATAAGTTCTACGTTACTACTCCAATATACTATATCAATGCTGTTCCACATATCGGTCATGCTTATTCGACCATAGCTGCAGATATTCTAGCAAGATGGCATCGACTTACCGGTGATGATGTTTTCTTTTTAACGGGTCTCGATGAAAATTCTGCCAAAACTGTTGAAGCTGCAAAGGATAGAGGATACGACGATATTCAGGAATATGCCGATTCGATAGCAGATGACTGGTTAGAAGTTTGGGATGCTTTGAATATCAGCAATGACGATTTTATAAGAACTACAGAGGAACGCCATAGAGAAAACGTGAGAGAATTCATCAATAAACTTCACGACCAAGGAGATATCTACAAAGATACTTACAAAGGCCTCTATTGTGAAGGTTGTGAGGGGTATTTATCTGAGAACGATCTTGTTGAGGGGAAGTGTCCGTTTCACGAAAAAGAACCGGTGCAGCTTGAAGAGGAAAATTACTTTTTTAGACTTTCTAAATATGAGGATGAGATCTACGAACATATAAAAAAGAATCCAGATTTTATCAAACCTAGAGGTAGAAGAAACGAAGTAATTTCTCTTTTGGAAGACGGTCTTGAGGATGTTAGTATCTCTAGACCACATCTTGAGTGGGGTATAAGCGTCCCTTGGGAAGAAGATCAAACTGTTTGGGTCTGGTTTGACGCTTTGATAAATTATATGGTGCCTGAAGATTATTGGCCGGCTGATTTGCATATCATTGCGAAGGATATACTTAGATTTCATTGTATTATATGGCCGGGTATACTACTTGCCGCCGGATACGAATTACCCAAAAGAATCTATTCTCACGGTTTCTTGACAGTTGAGGGAAAGAAGATCAGTAAGTCATTGGGTAATGTAATTGACCCTGTTTACTTATCCAAAAAATATTCTCCTGATGCGCTAAGATATTATTTAATGAGGGAGAAGACTCTCGGTCAGGATGGTAATTTCTCAGAAAAAGATCTTGTTACGAAATTCAATTCAGAATTAGCTGACGCATTTGGTAATTTTGTACATAGGGTATTAACTTTCACATATCAGAACTTTGATGGCAAGATTCCGGAGGGTGAGGAGAATAAGGAGTTTTCTTCCGAGATTCGGAGCAAAGTCGATCAAATAGGAGAATATATGGAAGAAGTGAAGATCAACCAGGCTTTAGGATTGATTAATTCTCTGGTTAGACGTGGAAATGAGTATTTTCAAGAGTGTGCGCCGTGGAATTCTAGTGAAGAGGGGGCTTCTAATTGTTTATATAATTGTGTAAATTTGGTTGATACTCTAGCGATCTTGCTTTATCCATTTATACCTGAATCCTCGGAAAAATTAGCGCAAATGCTGGATGTTGATTTGATGGATTTCAATTCTCTGAAGAATTTCAGAATTGATTCAGGGCATGTAGTTCAGAAACCGAAGATTCTTTTCGATAAGGTTGATATAAAGGAGGAAGAGGAGGTGAAAGAGGAGATGATTTCCTATAAAGATTTTCAAAAACTCGATATTCGAATTGGCGAGATCAAGAAAGTCGAGAATATAGAAGGGGCGGATAATCTGTATAAACTTCAAATCGATGTAGGTGGTAAGACCAAACAGAGTGTTGCGGGTATGAAGGGATATTATCCACCTGATGAGCTAGAGGGTAGAAAGATTCCTGTGTTAGTTAATCTTGAATCTTCTGAATTGATGGGTGTGAAAAGCGAGTGTATGATACTTGCGGCAGTGGAGGACGAAGAACCCGTTTTATTGAGGACGGATCGTGAAGTAGAAGTTGGCACTAAGATAGAATGAGATTGGGTACGCCAAGTTCTGAGAGCATTTATTTTTAACTTTCTTTCCCTATTTTTTGTGGTGAAGTATTTGCATACTTTTGATTTACATGTTCATACGGAAAATTCGGGAGATTCTCCCTGTAGTGTTAGTGACGCTATAGAAGCGGCAAAGAAAAGGGGATTGAGTGGAATAGCAATCACTGATCACAATTCTGTTTCTGGATTAGAAGAAGCTGCTAAGTTAGTCAAGGGTGAGGACTTTCTCATTATCCCAGGAATTGAGGTTTCTAGTAAAGATGGGCATATTTTGGGACTTGGAATCGATGAAGTCGTTCCCAGAGACCTACCTGCATCGGAGGTAGTTGAAAGAATCCGAGGTCTGGGGGGGATAGCAGTTTCTGCGCATCCTTTTGGTCTAGGTCCAAAGCCTTTCTCCTTATTAAAAGCCGATTTTGATGCAGTAGAGGTTTTTAACCCTAGAAGGATACTTGGGAATTTTTTAGCGAGCAATTATGCTTCCAAACATGAAATAGCTGTAACTGGTGGATCGGATTCTCATTTTCGAGAAGAGGTGGGCTTAGCAGGGATTAAATTAGATTGTAAATTAGAGGTAGAAGATATTTTAAAGAAGATAAAACAGGGAAGAGCATCCGTTTTTGGCCAGCTTCTTCCTCTTTCAGGATATATCCGGAGGCTTCTCTTCAGATTTCCTCTTACAGATAACCAATATTGAGGTTGATGGGGGCCTCAGCTCTTTTCGAGCTGGACCCCCTGGAGGAGTTCACCCCTTTGTCGGAGGCTGGACCGAGGAGGTGAGGTGAACTTGCCCCGCTTATTAGTAGGATTGTTTGGAGAGTTTCTCCAAGATTTCGGTTTATACGTGCCCCAAGAATATTTTGGGTATTAGGATTTACATATTCTTGAACTATTTCTCCTATTCTATTCGCTTCAGCAATACTGACATTTGATCCTGATACGTGCATTATCACACCTTTTGCTGTTGAGTAGTCGATATCTCCCAAGAGAGGACACTCTAGGGCTTGAAGTACTGATTTTTCAGCTCTATTTTCACCTTTTGCTTCACCAGTTCCTACGAGCATTATACTTCCCTCTTCCATGATGGCTCTTACGTCGGCAAAGTCCAGATTTATCAGACTTGGGGCCATTATCGTTTCTGCTATTCCTTTCACCATTTGGGATAATACCTCATCCGCCATGGTGAATGCGTACCTCATTGGAAGGCCGGAAGCCATGTCTGAAAGGCGATTATTATCTATAACTATGACAGAATCCGCATATTTTCTGAGTTTTTCTAATCCATTTTCAGCCGTTTCTGTTTTCTTTTCTACTTTGAATGGCATTGTTACTACTCCCGTTACCACTGCACCTTCTTCTTTTGCTATCTTTGCCAGTATAGGTGCGCCACCTGTGCCTGTTCCTCCACCTAGACCACAGGCTAAGAATACTAAATCTTGTCCTTTGAATAGATCTCTGAGCTCTTCTTCTGCATTTTCAGTAGCTCTTTCGCCAATTTCAGGGAATCCACCGGTTCCTCTTCCTTGAGTTATCTCCTGCCCTATTGCTATTTTTTTGTTTGTTTTCACATGCTTCAGATGTGTCTGGTCTGTATTTATCGCGACCATCTCCACTTCAGGTATTCCTTTTGCCGATAGTCGGTCTACAGTGTTATTTCCTCCTCCCCCTATTCCTGCTACCAATATTTTCGGTTTGTGGGAATGAAGTTCATTTTCAGTTATGGAAGTGTGAGAAGCTTGATTGGTTCCTTGCATGACAGCTTGAAGCGGGCTTTTCATTTTGACCCTCCAACTATTCTAATTCTAGAAATATTACTCACTTATTTTCCCCCTAGTTTGAACTAATATAGCCCTCTTCTTCAGCTTCTTCTGCTATTTTCAGTAATTCCTGCCGCTTCTCGATATTATCGTTCAACCATGATTGGATAATATTTCTGATAACTTCACTTCTGGTGTTTCCATAAGCGCCAATGAGGTCATCGACTATTTTGAGTTGCACTCCACCTAGAAAGACCCTGACCTCGGCTTTTTTTGTCTTTTTTTCGGGCACCTATTCAAACCTCCGACTTTCAGTAAAACTGCATTATAACGTCAGTCTTACTGCACTTAAAATAAGAGTTGTACACAATATTTAAGGGTTTTGTTTGTTTCTGAAAAATTGACGAATATCTACGTGGAATTAAAAAAGCCATATAAGTGATATTTGGAGATAAACGAATGGTAAGGTGAGATTAGTTTGAATTCTTCAAGAGTTTTAGGTGGGCTTCTTTGTTTAGCCACTGCTGCTGTAGCCGTTCTACATATCTATTTTGGATATGTGGTTGGTTCGGTTCCACAAGGTTACGCTTTTGCTCTTCCTGTGACTGTATTTGTTTTAGTGGCTACGGGACTAGGTTTTTGGTTGGGATGGATCATGGTTACTACTAATGAGTCTGCCCCCGCTTCTGCCGATGTTGAGAGGGAACAAAAAGAGTCTGAAGGATGAAAAATTGCAAAGACTATTTTAAATTGGAAGACGCCTAAAATTTGGAAGGTGCTAAATTGAACTATAGGAGATTGTTTATCGTCGGGTTCGTTGTGGCCTTGGCTGTCTTTTCGTTTTATCACCTATCAACGGCAGGTTCTGATTATAGGGTGTTAACAACCTCCGATAGTGGGTTTTTCGAAGGGGTAGCGGAGGGTATCGATGAACAAGATGGTTTCATTGATAAATATGAATTGTCGCACCCTCCACAAGGAAAGACTATCTCAAAGTCCCAGCAGTTCCAGTCTTTGTTGGCAGTGTCCATATACCGAGGGTTACACGCTTTGGACCCAGGTATTTCTTTGTCAACTGTTATTCAATATTTCTCTCCTTTTTTGTTTGCCTTAGCAGTTATTGGAGCTTTCTTAGCAGCTCGTGAGTTAGGTGGAGACTTAGCGGGTTGCACATCTTCACTTTTAATTAGTACTCTAGTTGGTTCTATTTACTGGACTAAAATTGGTGCATTCGACAGAGAGACAACTTTGATTTTCTTTGGAGTTTGGATGTTCTACTTACTAGCTAAAATTTACAAAGCTAGGGGAACTGAAATTTTCAAGTACTCTGTTATGACTGGATTACTTTATGGATTATTTCTGATTACGTGGTCTGGTGCGCCTTTTATAGCGGTAATCTTTGGTTTGGCTCTGGTTTTGACGGTATTGGAAAAAGCTATTTCTGGTCTGGGCTTGACGGTTACAGGTCTTTTATTGTTTGTATTAGGTTATAATTTCTCAGGGTTTGATGTCCCGGAGCTAATTGGTGTATTTGTATTCCTTGCGGGGATTGTGAAGATTGCCAGGGATTGGGAGTCATTGAAACGAATTGAAAGTAGTTTTATCTCTAGTTTTAGAGATAACTCTTGGTTGATAGCTGGGATTATAGTTATATTTGGCGTGTCTACTGTTTTTGCTGTGTCATTAGGGGGAAATTCTCCAGACTTCTGGACTGGTATCTTCGGGGAGAGTATACCCGGGTTTTTAGGTGCAGGTGGTGATGGAGGAGTTTCTTTCCCCAGTATAGCTACGGAGATGGCTGCTGCTCCTTCGAATCCTGGTGGATACTATAGCAATTTAATATCGCAGCTCTATGGTAGTTCTGCTCTAACAGGAGTTACCCTATTTCTGGTTGCTCTTGCGGTAATTCGGATTTTCATGGAAACTAGGAGACGAGATCTTATGATACTCTCTTGGATTATTATTGTAGCTCCAATGCCTCTTTCCCAGGCTCGATTCTTTAGGTTATTCTGGCCCATGTGGCCTGTTTTAGCTGGTATTGGCTTTGCTGCCCTTATTTGGATGGGTAGGAAGGCTTTAGCTTCGACTAGTCTCTCGGATTTAAGTTGGGTGAAGAAATTTAGGCACCCGTTAGCTTTGGCTCTTATAGCCACTCTTCTGATAGTTCCGTTTGTTCAAAATGCTCGTGCGGATATGCATGCGAGTGATACTGTTCCTTATCCCCACGGTGGTTCATTGCCATCTAATTATTATCATTCCTTACTCGATAGTTACAATTGGATAGAAGAAAATACTCCCGAGAATTCTGTCATTGTAATACCGTGGTCTTATGGCCACTTTGCGACTGGAGCTACTGGTAGGCCATCTGTTACTGATGGTGCACAAACTATGGGATGGCGAGATGAGTGGGAGAACTCACCCGGAATAAAACCACCTGATTACATAAGGTACATCTCCGGTGGAAAAGGTTACATAGTTGGAAGAAATGCTCCAGTTGAAGCCTATCAGATCAACGGAAGAAGAATAGACGTACAGAGAATGGTAACTATGGGCGATGAAAAAGAATTTGCTTGGTTAGTGGATACTTACAAGGAAAACTACAACCTGGAAATGGATTACATAGTTTTCAACAATTCCGTTTCAGGTGGAATGACTTCTTTCCAATCGTCTTTGCTCTCCTTGTCGGAGAATATGGAAACTACGAATAGTACAGAAGAGAATGGCCGTACGTACACTTTCAAATTCAAGAAAGAGAATATTAGCTTTGACTTTGCGAATGCACCGGTTACACAAGATAATGAGGAATTAGCTGGTTTCATTTATTATCAGCTACCCCCAGAGGGGTCCAATAGACCTGGAACTTTGCTGAATTACCATTTCACGGACTCACCCGATAAGTCCAAGATTTTGTGGGTATTTTTCTCAAGCCAGCAACAGATTCAAGGAGCGGGTTTAGCAGATTTCAAAGGCGTACCGATGTTAGTGAGAGCTTTAAGAGGGTACGACATGCCGGACTATTTGGAAAGTGCTTATAGTAGCCAGTACGGGCAGGCCGAAGTTTATAAGATCATTCACGAAAATATTCCCAAGTATCTGCCCGAGTAGGTGATTTATATGCAAAGACCAAGAGGAACCAGAGATTTATACGGAGATGAACTTCGAAGGATTCGGAGGGTACAGAAGGGGTTGGAAGAGGTATTCAAGCGTTATGGTTATGATGAGATAGAGACGCCTATTTTTGAAAATCTGGAATTGTTCACTAAGAAGAGCGGGTCCGAAATAATGGACCAAATCTATCATTTTGAAGATAAATCTAAGAGAAAACTTGCTTTAAGACCCGAGTTGACCGCCCCGGCTATTAGACTGTATAATAACGAACTCAAAAGTAGGCCTAAACCTTTAAAAATATATTATTTTGGTCACTGCTTCAGGTACGAGAGACCCCAAGCCGAACGATGGCGCCAATTTTTACAGGCAGGAGTTGAATTGATTGGTTCCGACCGGCCCGAATCAGATGCAAGTGTCATTGCTTTAACAAATGATTCCATTAAGGAGCTGGGGCTAGAAAACTGTGTTCAGAGAATAGGTCATATTGGTCTTCTGAGAAAGGTTTTGGATTACGGAGGTGTTTCTCGAGATAATCAGGATCCAATTCTGAGAGAGATAGATAGTAGGGACGAAGAGGGTTTGAAAAAAGAACTGGAAGAGAAGAATGTTAATTCTGATGTTCGAGAAAAAATCTGGTCATTAATAGATCTTAGGGGGGGTCCTGAAATGGTTGAGGAGGCCGAAGAACTGCTAGGGATGGTACCTGGAACTAATAAGGTTTTCAAAAATTTTCGAGATATACTGAGGAGATTAAATCAAATGGGAGTGGAGGATTACGAGATAGATTGGGGAATTGCTAGAGGACTAGAGTATTACACCGGGTCTGTTTTTGAGGTGTATCATGAAGGAGTTCAAATCGGTGGTGGTGGTAGGTATGATGGATTGATAGAATCTCTTGGTGGTGAGTTGACTCCGGCCGTTGGTGTGGGTTTCGGCGTTGATCGAATTGCTAGCGCGATAGAAAAAGAAGATGGTGAACCTAGGAGATATGGCGTTGATGCAATGTTGCTGCCGACTGGCGATGGAATGTTGAGTGAGAGCTTGAAAATGGCTAGAGAACTGAGAAAAGATGGTTTTGAAATCGACATAGATCTGATGGGTCGAAGTTTGAGCAAGGCCCTTAGCTATGCAGATTCTAGAAAAGCTAAGTATGCGGTTATCGTTGGCCCAAAGGATATGGCCGAGGGTAGAGTAACTATTAGAAATATGGACAGTGGAGACCAGGAAAGAGTTTTTTGGGAAGCTGTTTCTAAGAGGCTAAAATCCTAGTTAGGATGTTGTAGATGAATGCTAAGCGACATTCGGAAAAAGATAAAACCCTTGGTGGAAGCGGCTGCTCGACCTTTTGTTAGGTTGGGATTTAAGCCAAATCAGATTACCATATTGGGAGTTATTATCGGCATTGTAGCAGGTCTCCTTTTTTCTTTGAATGAGGTTCGTTTTGCTGGTGTTATTATATTGTTAGGGGGATTTTTCGACATAATCGACGGCGCTGTGGCTAGGCTTACGGATCAAGTGACTGATTTTGGTGGACTGCTGGACTCTGTTTCTGATAGGATCACCGATGCAATATTATTTGTGGGAATAATTGCAGGTGGGATTGGTGGCTTATTTGGTTTACCTAGCTGGTTTTTGCCGGTTTTTGCCCTTATTGGAAGCTATCTAGTTAGTTATACTAGGGCTAGAGCAGAGGCAGCCGGTTCTGGCAAGTTGGATGTGGGTATTGCAGAGAGGGCCGAGAGGTTACTAATTTTAGCTTTGGGGGCTTTGCTTGGCTTAACGGCTTATGCTGTTTTACTGATAGTTGTACTTACATTTATCACAGTATCTCAGCGTATTTTAGAGTCATATAAACGTTTCATATAGTCTCTAATTTTCAGCCATAAAGATCGTCTATAAGTTGCTTTAGATACTTTTCCGACTCTCTAAGGATTTTTTTTCCTTTCTCCGTTATTTTGTAGTATTTTCGTGGTCTACTCTCTTCTTTCTTCCACTCCCCCACTATACAGTCTCCTCGTTCTAGTCGATATAGGACGGTGTAAGAGGATGTAAGGGGTGGTTCCCAACCAAAACGATTTTCTATTTTCTTGCGGAGTTCGTAAGCGTAGGCTGGTTCTTCTCCAAGTAGTTTTAGAATATAAGGCCAAAGAAGTTCTTCTCTTGTTTTTTTCTTTAGTCTTTCTATAGGCAATTGACCACATTCAGGGCTTAGCCGCAAAACTTATAAAGGTTTCCGAACTTGTAATATTTCAAGACGTGAAATATTTTAGGTGTGGAAATGGGAAAAGTAAACGTTGCTATCGCCGGTGTGGGGAATTGTGCCTCTTCTTTGGTACAAGGTATAGAGTACTATAAAGATGCCAAAGCAGGAGAAGACGTCCCAGGTTTGATGCATGTTGATTTTGGGGGTTATCACGTTAAGGATATAAATTTCGTCGCAGCTTTTGATGTTGATGCGAACAAGGTTGGGAAGGATCTTTCTAGAGCGATATTTACTAAACCTAACTGCACAACTAAGTTTTCAGATGTCTCCGATTTAGGAGTCAAGGTTATGAAAGGATGTGTTGAGGACGGAATTGGGAAGTATCTGAAAAATACAGTTCCTGTAGATAAAACCGAAGAATGTGTTGATGTTGCTCAAGTGCTTGAGGATACAGATGCTGATGTTTTGATAAGTTACATGCCAGTTGGTAGCTACACCGCTTCTCGATACTACGCTAATGAGGCTTTGAAAGCGAACGTTGGTTTTGTAAATAGCATTCCTGAGTTTATTGTTTCCGAAGAGGAATGGGCGAATAAGTTTGAAGAAGCTGGAGTACCCTGCGCTGGTGATGATATAAAGTCGCAGGTCGGGGCAACGATCCTTCATAGGACAATTACCAACTTGCTGAAGGATAGGGGAGTGAGGGTTGAAGAGAGTTATCAGCTTAATGTTGGGGGTAATACTGACTTTTTAAACATGCTTGAGGAGGAGAGATTAACTTCTAAAAGGACGAGTAAAACTGAGGCAGTTTCCTCTCAGGTTCCTTACGAGGTGCCTCTCAGAATTGGTCCAAGTGATTATATCCCGTTTTTGGAAGACAATAAAATTTGCTATATATATGTAAAAGGAAGAAAATTTGGTGATGTTCCTTTGACGATAGATGCTAAGCTTTCTGTGGAAGACTCGCCAAATAGTGCGGGCGTTGTTATTGATGCGGTACGGGCGGTTAAGTTGGCTCAGGATCGGGGAATAGGAGGGCCTCTCACGAGTATTTCCGCTTATTCTTTCAAACATCCACCCATTCAGATGACTGATTCGGAGGCAAGATTGGCGGTTGAGGAGTTTATAGAAGGAAAGAGGGAGAGATAATAATGGAACTAGATATTGTGGTGGTGGGACATGCTACCGTTGACGTGAACGTTTTCCCACATGGAATCATCGAGAGTGTGTTGGGTGGAGCTCCTACTTATGCAGGTTTCTCTTTGAAGGCTCTGAATAGGGAGGTTGGTGTAGTTTCTAAGATAGGAAAGGACTTCCCGGACTATTTTCCTCCGCTCTTCAGTAAGTTTGGTTTGAATACAGAGGGAATACTGGCGACTTCTGGGGAGACTACGAAGTTCGAAAATACTTATTCCGAAGATGGTGAGAGGAAACAGGTCGTTAAAAGTGTGGCTGATTCAATATCTCCCAAAGACGTTCCTCAGTCTTATCTAAATTCAAATGGATTCTATATATCCCCCGTTGTCGATGAAATATCTCCTGAAACTGTGTCAAAGATTTCTGAAGGAACGGGTATAGTTATGCTCGACCCTCAAGGATTATTCAGGGAGCTGGATGATTCTGGCAGGATAAATATTAAAAAGCCCGATGATCTCGAGAGTTATCTATCTGGTGTGGACATTATAAAAATAGGAAAAGATGAATTCAAAGCCTTTGGGGAATCGGAGGAAAACGTTCTGAGAAATTTAGTCGAAATGGGTCCTAAAACAGCACTTCTGACGTTGGGTGGCGGTGGTTGTAAGGTATTCTCTGGAGAAGAGATAACAAAGATAGATAGTTTAGATGTAGATGCTCGTGATTTAACGGGGGCTGGTGATGTTTTTGGTGCGACTTTCCTTTCTAATTATCTAGATACGAAGGATTCTGTGGATTCGGCCAGATTTGCAAATGCTGCTGCCGGTCTTAAGGTCGAATATAAAGGACCGACTGGTTTTCCTTCCAGAAAGGAGATTAAAGAAGCACTTCAAAAGTCTCAGTAAGTTTTTGCTATAAGAACTTGCTTACTATTTGCTTTTCCACATATTGGACATTTTCCCGTTTCTTCTTCGCTATTTATCTCTCTGCCGAGAACGTCTCCGCCAGTTTCTTCTTCCAATTCTAATCCGCACTCTTTTTTTCCACACCAATAGATTTTCACTACACCCTCTCGGTTGTTCAAGATCTCTCGGGCCTTTTCGAGTTTTTCGATTTTTTGAATTCTTTCTTCTTGGAAGGATTTAGCCCTCTCCACTAGGTACTCAAAAATATCATCAAAAACTTCTTCAATTTTTTCTTTTACTTTACTCCTGGATATTTCTATTTTTTCACCAGTATCTCTCCTAACCAGAGTCAGTTTGTTTTTCTTTACTTCTCTTGGTCCAATTTCTATCCTTAAGGGTACACCGCGTCGCTCCCAACGGTAATATTTATCACCAGGTCGTAGATCTCTTAAATCTAATTCGACTCGAATTCCTGCTTTTTCTAATTCCTCTTTTGCTTCTTTAGAAAATTTCTCAACGTCAACTTCTTCGTCTTGGAAGGGAATGGGCACTATTACCGCTTGTATGGGTGCTATTTTTGGAGGTAGACACAAACCTCTGTCATCTCCGTGTACCATTATAACGGATGCAATTGCTCTGTCTGAGATACCGTAACTAGTTTGGTATAGATATTCTTGGTTACCTTCGGGGGTTTCGAACTTTAAGTCGTATACTTTAGAAAAGTTCTGCCCAAGATTATGAGCGGTTCCGATTTGCAGAGTCCTTCCATCAGGAGCCAAGGTATCGAAGGCTATGGAGTATTCTGCTCCGGCAAAAGTATCCCAAGGGGGTCTTTTTGTGATTAGGTATGGAACTCCTAGTTCATCGAAGAATTCTCTGTATATCTCAACTGCTTTTTGGACTTGTTCCTCGGCTTTTTCTTTAGATTTATGTGCTGTATGAGCCTCTTTGAAAGTAGTAACTTCTCTTAATCTTATAAGAGGCTTTGTCATTTTTGTTTCGTGACGGAATATATTTACGATTTGGTAGATTTTCATCGGAAGATCGGTGTGTGATCTAATCCATCTGCTGAGCATAGGATAGATTGAAGTTTCGCTTGTGGGTCTTAGAGCAAGCTCCACGTTCAGTTTTTTTCTGCCTCCATGGGTTACCCAGTAAACTTCGTCTCCGAATCCTCGTATATGGTCGGCTTCTTTTTGAAAGATATCTTTTGGAATTAACAATGGAAATAAAACTTCTTCATGGTCAGAATCGTTCAAAAGTTTCTTAATAATGCTCATAGTGTTGTTGCGGAGTTTTATCCCGTGGGGTTTCCATACATATAGTCCTTTGACGGGATACTGGATGTCCATTATCTCTCCTTGCGAAATAGTTTCATTAAACCATTCGCTAAAGTTTCCCTGCCATTTTTCTCTTTTCATCTGACCACGATCACACTAAAAAAGTCCCGGCAATTCACTTAAACTTTTATGTTAAATTAGGATTGAAATGATTCAAAATGGTTTATCAGAAAGTGGAAACTCTCAAGAAATTCATGGATAGAGAAGGTGTAGAAGCTAAATTTTATGAATTCTCGGAGTCAACTCTTTCGGTTGAGGATTCTGCTAGTCAGTTGAAAGTGGATCCAAGTAGAATAGTTAAGTCGCTTGTTTTCAAGGATTCACGGAATAATCCTTTGCTTGTGATAGTTTCTGGAGTTAAGAAAGCTGATGAAGAAAAACTTTCGGATGTTTATGGATCTAAAATTTCAATGGCAAAGGCTAGAGAAGTGGAGGAGTTTACAGGATATAAGATTGGGGAAGTCCCACCAATATGCTCAGGATTAAAGACTTTTTTAGATTCAGAAATATTAGAATTCGAGTCGGTGTTTGCGGGTGGAGGTTCGACTCACACTCTAATGGAATTAGATCCTAGAGATATAGTTAGGGTTGCTAATGCTACTTTAGCAGAAATTAGTAGATGAATGTTTAAATTCCTGTTAATTTTTCGTATCCTTCTTTTTTGACTAGAACCGTATCCTCAAATCTACATCCCCCAATTCCCTTTATGTAGATCCCTGGTTCTATGGTGATTACCATATTTTCTTTTAATACTTCATCTGAGGAGATAGAGATGTTGGGTGGCTCATGAGTGTTAAGTCCTACTCCATGTCCGAGACTGTGTAAATAGTATTTTTCATAATCCTTTCTCCGGAAAACATTTCTAGCTACTCTATCAATTTTCTTTACTTCTACTCCATCTTTAACTTGCTCTAGAGCACTTTGTTTAGCTTTTCGAGTTATTTTCATTATTTCTTTCAACTTTTTGTCGGGTGATATTCCAAAAGTGCGAGTCATATCTGACTTATAACCCCTCCATTTGGCTCCGAGATCTATAGTTACTAGCCCGGATTCTCTCAGTCTTTTGTTTGTGGCCTCAGTATGGGGGAACCAAGACGTTTCTCCTGAGGCTATGATGGTATCAAAGGCAGTACCTTCTGAGCCAAGTTTTCTCATCTCGTATTCAATTTCAGCAGCAATTTCTATTTCTGTATATCCAGGTTCTATTATTTCCGCAGCCTTTCTCATTCCCTGTGTAGCAATTTCTCCAGCTTTTTTAATTCGGCTTATCTCTTCGAGGGTTTTGGTTTTTCGTAAAGTTTTGATTAATTCAGATTCGTTTCTGTATTTTGCTTTGTATGTTTTTTTGATTTTTTGTAATGTTTTGTTTCTTAGATTATCAAAACCGACTGTTTTTACTCTAAGTTCACTTAGAATTTCGGAAATCGCTTTGCTGAATTCACCAAAAATAATTTCTTCACAGTCTCTGAGAGGTGTATCTAGGTCAGTATAAGCTCGGATATCCTCTATTTCACTTTCTTTTTTTGTTCGATCTAAATCTAGTCTACTACAAACTAGGACTATTTTTTCGTGAGTCACGATAACCGCAACAGGAGTGGGTGTGTCTGAAAGATAGCGGGCGTTTTCAATAGCTAGAAAGGAATCTAGATTCTTTTCGACCATCTTTTTCCGTAACTGTGAGATTTTCATATTGCTCTTCACAAAATATGGAGGACAGGCTAAAAGAGCTTTTTATTTCTTAACTGGCAAATCAATTGCTACAAACGAAAGCTTTTTTCTTCTTTAAATTTTCCTGTTTCTATGATGAGTTCCATTGAAGATAAAATAAAGGAAATTGAGGAGGAAATTAGAAATACCCCCTACAATAAGGCTACAGAGCAACATATAGGCCGATTAAAAGCAAAGCTGGCTAAGTTAAAAGAAGAGAAGATCAGCAAGTCTAAGAAGAGTGGTGGCGGAAAAGGTTATGATATAGAAAAATCGGGGGATGCTACCGTTATATTGGGTGGATTTCCTTCTGTAGGAAAATCCACTATTCTCAACTCTTTGACTAATGCAGATTCCGAAGTCGCAGATTATGAGTTTACTACCCTCAAAGTCATACCAGGGACACTAAAGTATAAGGGTGCTAATATTCAGATTTTGGATGTCCCAGGAATCATATCAGGGGCGGCAGAAGGGAGGGGTAGAGGAAGGGAGGTTATCTCGGTTCTGAGAAATGCAGACCTCTTAGTCATTATTATGGACCCCTTCGACATTGATCAGTATGAAAAAGTCAAAGAAGAACTTCATAAATCTGGAATTCGACTTAATCAAAGTCCTCCGAAAGTAGAGATTAGAAAGAGGGGCAGCGGAGGTCTCGACATCAATTCTACGGTTAAATTAGATATTGGAGAATCTGAAATGAAGTCTATATTGAACGAAAATGGGATTATAAATGCGGAAGTTTTAATCCGGGAAAATCTTAATTCCGAACGTTTTATTGATGCGGTTATGGGAAATCGGAGGTATGTTCCTGGTTTTGTAATCGTAAATAAAGTGGATTTGTTAGATAACGTTCAGTTAAGAGAACTAAAAAATGAAGTAAATGAAAAAATCGAGGAGGATGCCTTATATGTTTCAGCTAGGTTCGATGAATTGGATTCAATCAAGGAAAAAATATTTTCCGAGTTAAATTTTATAAGAATTTATCTCAAACCGAGGGGTAAGCAGCCAGACATGGATGAACCTATGATTTTACGAGATGGAGCAACTATAGAGGACCTTTGCAGAAAAATTCATAGAGATATGGTGGATTCATTTAGGCACGCCCGAGTTTGGGGTAAATCTGCTAAACATCCCGGTCAGAAGTTGGGGAAAGAACACGAGCTTGAAGATGGGGATATTGTTACTGTCTTTTCTTGAAGATTTTTAATATCAGAAATCAAGAGGTGAGTATTACTGCTGCTACAGAGGCACCATTTTTCTTGACAGTGTGTTCTACTGCTGCGGTGTCTATCCGGTCTATTTTTAGATTCCTACTCTCCATCATGTTTTTTAGGATTGATTTCGCCTTTACCTTAGCTTCTTCTTTTGTAATTTTTTTTCCAGTGAATTCGGAAATTAGACCATGGGATCCCTTGCTTTTAGCAACTGCAATAGCTGCCGATATTTTTTCGTCCCTATTAGAACTAGATATTTTAGCTATTGCTACTGGTACTATAGTTCCAGGCTCTATTTCTGTTAATTCCGAGATTTCGCAATCAGCAGGTAATACACTTGATACCTCTACTAGGTTTAGGTTACCTATTCCTGCCTCTAAAAGGGCATTGTCTATTGCTTCTAATTCTGTTTCACCTTCCCCGGTTCCG
Organism: Hadarchaeota archaeon (SeqCode); assembly: GCA_964384105.1. Taxonomy (GTDB): domain Archaea; phylum Hadarchaeota; class Hadarchaeia; order Hadarchaeales; family JAGGTB01; genus CAYLJV01. The sequence goes on from CAYLJV010000001.1 coordinate 533,878, forward strand.
CAGATCAACGAAGCTTTTTTTGGTATCAGCTGCATTTTGTTTCTCCAGTTTAGTTTCTAGTGAGTAATTTTATTCTCCCTTTTAATAATTATTATTTGCATGGAGCAAAAATTGTGGAAGAGAAAGAAAGAACTAATGACTCTTTATAACTCGACTGCTGGTGGCTATGATCGTAGATACAGGGAGCTTCAGAAGTACAAGTTTGAGGAGATCAGAAAATATGTAGTTGATTCTGCTAGGATTCTAGATGTAGGATGTGGTACGGGATTAGCTCTCGAAACTATTTTCAACGAAAAGAAATTTGTTGTGGGTGTGGATTTTTCTATAGAGATGTTGAAAAGGGCTAATGGGTCTTTTGACGAAAGGCCTTTCGTGGTAGCAGATGCCGATAATTTGCCTTTTAGAGAAGAGAGTTTTGATTTAGTGATTTCTTTTACTCTTTTACAGAATATGCCGGAGCCTAAGAAGACAGTTTCAGAAATGAATCGAGTGGTGAGTCCTGGGGGGAAAGTAATAGCTACAGTATTAAAGAAAAAATATTCCCCAGATATTGTGAGAAGCTGGTTCAAGTCTGCAGGATTAGACATATTGGATTATGGGGAAATAACTAATAGTGAGGATGTATTTTGTATAGGTACAAAGGGAAATTCTAATTTGTAGGATTAAGAGTTATTATGACAACAGCAGTTTTGATTATTGATATGATCAAAGATTTTGTGACCGGGAAATTTGAGAATGAGAGGGCGAAAAGAGTTGTTCCGAATATTGCATCTTTAATAGAGGTAGCTCGAGATAGAAATAAGCCGATAATATATGTCACCGATTCGCATCCGGAGGGGGATCATGAGTTCGGCATATGGGGACAACATGCTGTTTCGGGATCTAAAGGTTCAGAGGTGGTCCCCGATTTGGAGCCAATGGAGGATGATTATAAGTTAAAGAAGATTAAATACAGTGCATTCTATGAGACTGAACTTGATTCTATTTTAAATAATTTAGAGGTTGACGAAGTTGTTCTAACAGGGGTTTTGACCCACATTTGCATACAACATACAGCAGCAGATGCATTTTATAGGGGCTATCAAATAACCATTCCAAAAGAGTGTGTTGATGATGTTTCCGAAGAAGCTAATCAGAGAGCGATCGAATTTATCAAAGAAAATTATGGGGCAAGAATTATAGATTTGGACGAACTTATCGAGGAATGGTAGAATATGAGTAGATTTCATATTGCTTCGGAAGATGAGATTAAGTCCGGAAAAACGACTGATATCTATTTCAAAAGAACTGAACAAGTTTTGGAAGCCGAAGGTTTAACCGATAGAAAAGTAGTAGCGGAAGTTACTTTGTCGTCTTTACCTGATGAGTGGGAATGGGCAGTGTTTGCAGGTGTTGACGAGTTTGCTTCTCTTTTTGAAGATGTTCCCGTGAATGTTTGGTCTTTACCAGAAGGTACTGTTTTTAGTCCTTATGACTTGAGTGGAGTTAGAGTTCCTCTTTTGGTTATAGAGGGGGCTTACCACAGCTTTTGTACTTTAGAGACGCCAATGCTTGGTTTCCTTTGTCAGGCTTCAGGAGTTGCGACTAGATCCGCTCGTGTTAGGAAGATAGTGGGGGATAAGAATACCCTTGCTTTCGGAATAAGAAGAATTCACCCTGCCATCTGTCCTATGCTGGATAGAGCGGCGTATATCGGGGGTTTTGATGATGTTTCTAGCATTGCGGGTGCGAAAGAAATCGGGAAGGAACCGGTTGGCACTATGCCCCACGCTTTAATAATAACTTTTGGGGATCAGGTTGAGGCTTGGAAAGCTTTTGATAAGCATACTCCAAAAGACGTTCCAAGGATTGCGCTTGTTGATACGTATTCTGATGAAAAAGAAGAGGCCGTGAAGGCTGCTGAGGCCTTAAAAGATAAGCTAGAAGGGGTAAGATTGGATACTCCCGGTTCACGAAAAGGACGGTTCGCTGAGCTGGTCAGAGAAGTGAGGTGGGAGCTAGATGCGAGGGGTTTCGAACACGTTGATATCTATGTCTCTGGTGGTTTGAACGAGGACAACATACCGGAGCTTCTGAAGGCTGGAGCGGAGGGATTTGGAGTAGGAACTTCAATTACAAATGCACCGGTTCTTAATTTGGCTATGGATATTGTCGAAGTTGAAGGAAAACCGGCTGCTAAAAGGGGTAAATTGAGCTGTAAAAAAGATGTTTGGCGCTGTAAAGATTGTTTTGGCACGGTAGTTAAACTGTCAGGTTCAGAAAAACCTGAATGTCCAGAGTGCGGTGGAGGAACCGAGAAAGCGTTAGTACCTTTAATAGAAAAGGGTAAAATTGTCCGTGATTTACCTTCGCCGGATGAGATAAGGGATAAGGTTTTGGGGCAACTTGAAGCGTTTGACTTGTGAAATAAGATCTTTTCCCCAGCTTTATTTGAAATACTCGATTTTATGAACTTTGATAAATACGATTCAGTTTATATTTTTTAATATTGAAACCAAGTGGACTAATAAAGTAAAAGGCCTCAGGCAGAAGTAGCCAAATTAAGGTGTTCAATGCAATGGAGAAATACAATAAAGTTGTGGTTGGCGGAACATTTGATTTTTTGCATGATGGACATAAAGCGGTTCTGAGCAAAGCTTTTGAGGTTGGAGATAAGGTTTTAATAGGTATAGTTTCCGGTCATTTAGAGCTAAGAAAGGACTGTGCGGGGATTCAATCTCTCCAACACCGAATGGAAAAATTGAAGAGTTTTTTAAGGGCTAGAGGCTGGATCGATAGAGCTGAATTAGAGATTATTTCTGATCCGTTAGGGTCTACAGGGGTAGATGGAGAGCTTGAGGCTATTGTTATTACAGAGGAAACTAGGCTGGGGGCAGATCAGGTGAATAAATATAGAAACGAAAAAGGTCTTGAAGAATTGGAAGTTGTTGAAGTACCTATTGTCTATGCTGACGATTGCCGCCCAATCTCTTCGATTAGGATTAGGTACGGGGAAATTGACGTTCATGGTAACTTAAAAAAAGATGAAAAAGAAGTTTTAGTGGCAGATTAATTTTTATTTTCTAAAAATCAAGCTTTTTAGACAAATTTTTAAGTATAGTAGAGTTTTCCTTTTTTAAGGTGGTACTTTGCATCCTTCAAAGGATATCATTGGAGCTAAGAACAATTGTTTAAAAGATCTTAAGATAGCTCTTGGGATCACAGGAAGCGTAGCGGCTATAAGATGTCCGGATATAGCCCGTTCCCTAATGCGAGAGGGTGCGGAGGTTAGAGTAGTAATGTCTAAAAGTGCTACTCAAATGATTACTCCAGAAATGATGCATTGGGCTACGGGAAATGAAGTTCTCTCTGAGCTTACTGGTTCACTTGAGCATGTTGAGCTAGCTAAATGGGCGGATGTTGTTGTAATGGCCCCTTCTACAGCTAATACTATTGGAAAAATAGCCAATGGGATCGATGATACCCCACCCACTTCTGTTGTTTCAGTTGCTCAAGGTTTAGGGAAGCCAATAGCTTTGGTTCCTGCTATGCACAGTTCGATGTATTCCCATGATATTATTCAGAAGAATATTACTTATCTTGAGAAGGTAGGATTTAGGATTCTTGAACCTAAGTTTGAGGAAGAGAAGGCTAAGGTACCTCCCGTAGAAGAAATTGTAGACTTTATAAAGTCTACTCCTTACCCGGCGAATCTGAAGGGTAAAAGGATTCTAGTTACAGCAGGGCCTACTATAGGGCGGTTAGATCCGGTTCGGTTCTTAACTAATAAAAGCTCTGGGAAAATGGGTATTTCTATAGCTCGTTTGGCCTCCAACAGAGGGGCGGATGTTACTCTGATTTATGGAGAGGGCACCGAACCCGAGCCAACGGGAGTTAATACAATAAGAGTTGAGACTACCGAAGAAATGTTTGATAGAGTTGTTGAAGAACTTGAGAATCATTATGATCTTATTGTTGCTGCTGCTGCACCCCAGGATTTTGCTCCGGAAAAGAGTTTTGAGAAGAAAATAAGAAGAGGGGAGTCTCTAGATGTCAAGCTCTTGCCGACTCCAGGGATTTTAGAGAAAGCTGCTGAAGTGTCTTCGAATTCTTACTTAGTGGGATTCAAAGCGGAATGTAATGTGACCGATGGGGAGTTGATAGAAGCGGCTAGAGCGAAGATGGAAGAATGTAATTTGGATTTGATAGTAGCGAACGATGTTATGAGAGAAGGAGCTGGGTTTGGTACTGATACTAATGAAGTTATTCTTTGTTCATCTGATGGCACTGAACATATTAAAGCTACTAAATTTGAAATAGCTAACTCTATACTCGATAGATATCTGCAAGATCTTTGAGGAGACTATAATGGCAACCTCGGAAGTATTCGTTCCAGGCCATATTTCGGGTTTTTTTCAAGTCCATAGATCTAACAACCTAAGTCGTGTTGGTTCTAGAAATTGTGGTCCTTGTATAGATGCAGGGGTTCATACTAAAACTCGAGCCGAAGAAAGCGATTTCACTGATATAGAAATTACTATAAATGGCCAGAAGAGAGAAGCTGATTCCACCAAAATGGGGGTGGAAGAGTTGTTAAAAGTGTCTGGTAGGAAGGCCAATATCAAAATTGAGCATTCTGTCAAAGCTCCGATCGGGGCAGGTTATGGAATGAGTGGTGCGGGAACTCTTGGAGCAGTACTTTCTCTTTCAAATGCTTTGGCTTTGGATATTGGAGCGGATAGGATACTATCAATTGCCCATAGGGCTGAAGTTGCTTGCAAATCGGGTCTTGGTGATGTAGGCCCGCAGATGATGGGGGGATTTATCATAGGATTGGAGGCTGGTGGTCCTCCCTTTGGTAAGTGGAAGAGTATGAAAGTAAGTGAGGATATTAAATTTGTTTGTGGAACCTCAGGTCTTTTGCCTACTTCGGATTTTCTAGATAATGATTCTTTTATGAAAAGATCTATTTCCCTTGGGGGAACTGCTCTGAAGAATTTACTATCTGATCCAAATCTCAGAAGTTTTATGAGGGTTTCAAAGGACTTTGCTTTGGATTTAAATATATTTGAAGAAGATTTTATCGAAGTTCTCGAAGATATCTCTATAAACAGTCCTCTGGGAGCTAGTGCTGTAATGCTTGGGCGAGCTATTTTTGCTCCGGTCAAACCATCAGAAGTAGAGGCCATAAAAGAATTATTCCTTGATTATTTTGACCATCGGTCGGTCTTTGTTACCTCGGTAGATTTCAAGGGAGCAAGAATTTTACCATAACTCTTTTCTATGTTTTCAGAAGAAAAATTGTGCTAATATGTAGCCGATTATGAACACAATTATGAGTTTTAATATCTCTTTTCTTGACATTTTGATGCCTTTATGGATTGATAAGGGTTAGCGCATCTGAGCTTTTAAAGAGTCCGTTTTGTGATAATGAGGATATATTAGTAGTATTTTTCTCCGTAAACATTTTCATAAGTTATTTCCTCTAAGTCTCTTTTTTTTGGGGCTTTCGGTTGTTGAACGGGTTTCCCTATGGGGATAAGAGCTAGTGCCCTAACTTTTTCAGGGCCTTCTATAATTTTTTCGACCACCCCCTCGTCGTATGCACCTATCCAACAAGTTGCGTAACCAAGAGACTTGGCCGCTAGATGGATGTTTTGAATTGAAGCTGCTGTATCCTGGATTATGTACAGCTCGGATCCCCTTTTACCATATCTTTTGCTAGTCCGAGGAATGTTCGCACAGACAACTACTACGACTGGAGCCTCTGCTATGAAAGATTGACCATGAGCCGCTTTGACTAATTTTTCTTTTATATCTTGATTCGTAATTACCACGAGTTCTAGGGGTTGCATGTTGCCAGCGGATGGGGCCATTCGGGCTGCATCGAGTATTTTCTTTAAATCTTCTTCAGGTACTGGATCTGGCTTATATTTTCTGACACTTCGTCTTTCCTTTATAGCGTCCAATACATCCATTTTATCAGTTTGTTTTATACATTAGAGTTCTATATACCTTGTTGAGAAAATGGGAAGTGCTGATATCGATTGGATTGTCGAAAAGGCATCTGAGTTACTTGCGGACAAGGTTGAGGATGGTCCGTTGAAAGAGGAAGATATAAGACTTGCCTATGAAATGTTCGCTGAACCTCGATTGAGCAAAATTTCTGATTCGTTTTCCGATGAAGACGAATACACAGAGGCAACGAACGAGATTAGAGTCAGGCTTCACGAAATAGCAAATGAATTAAATGAAAATAGATGGGGTAGAGAATAAAGGCGCTGATTGGGGTCTTATAGAGGTACTGCCCCTCCGGGATTTCCTAAGATCAACCAGTAGAATAGGAATATACAGACAGCGACTATTGCGAACATTCCACCGCTCCACTTTTTAGCTTGGGCTTTCCATGAGATATAGCCAAAAAGTCCTGCTGCGGCGATTATAGCAGCTAGGATAATCCCAAAGATTATTCTTAAAGCCCACATCCACCAGACCAATTTAACACCTTAATTTCCTTAATTTTTAGATATAAAAATATTGGCTCCGTAAAAAGTAGTACTTTTTGCCGATTTGATTGTTCGAAACTTGTTTTTCGGTTATTTTCTAATCCTTAAGTTGTTTTCTCCTTTATTATCTCTTATTTTTATTCTAAAATTCTCTTTGTTTTTCAGCTTGAGAACTTTTTATTTCATAACAACATCCGCCGGATTTCTTGGTACATCAATAACAAATTTTGTGGAAAGGATTGAATTATCTGAAAAGACTGTCCTCGTTAGAAATAGGGATAATACGGATGAGGTAAGCAAGCCGGAAAAAACTGAATCGAGCAGATGTAAAATCCTTTGAAATAAAAGAATATCCCTATCAGCTCGAAAAAGAGAAAACTACTGGTGGTGGTCGAGGATGGTAAAAGACGAAACTAGCATCGCTTTTGCAAAAACATGAAAAGATCGGAAAGTGGGGGATTTACCTACTTTGACTAAGTTTTGAGTTTGTTGATGGAGTTTAAGAATGGAAGGTTGAATAAATATGACCAAGGTTTATACTAGGAACTAACTTACATGAAGGGAATAGCAAAGGTTAAACATGTTAGAAAGAGTAGAGAGAAGTCAACTCAATTGGATAATCGGTGGCTTAGCAATTTTAGTAGTGGTTGCATTTGTCGCAGGTTCCTTTTTCGGTGGTGGTTTAGCAGATGAGTTCAGAAATGATGAATCACCGACGGGTGGGGATATAGAAATAGGAGAAGAAGTATCAGAGGATGAAATAAAACAAAATGCCCAATCGTTTATGGATTTACAATTGGCACAGACGAGGCGGCAGTTAGAAATGATAGTGGACCAGAGCGAGAATATCTCCGAAGATGATGTCTACATCGATGCATCGATCGATGATGTGTCATCGTCAGAGTTCGGTTCGTTATATAACGTGACTGTATCGATAACTGGAACTATGCCTTCCCAAACAGGTGGACTTGAGGATATCGATCAAGAACAGAGCCTATTCATCTCTGAAGACGGACGATATGTTTTCCAAGAGCCAATAGATTTGGAGCAGGATTTAGGGCAATCGCAACAATAATTCTATAGTTTCTAGGAGCTGGAAATAAGAATCTTATTTTGGAAATTAGCCTAGAGATATCAGTAAATAATTAGGATTTGTATAACTAACCTAAAGGGGAGCCAAGAAGTATTCCTTCTGTGGCCAACAGGGCTCTCTGAACAATAAGATGTGGTGTGACTGAAAGATATCACTTGGTGAAAGGTTCTAGAGGGGATTGTGGACAAGGCCTAGGGATACTGGAAAGGGATCTATGGTGAAAAAATTCTTAGAGAGATTTAGAGATTTAAAAGATTCAAGGAGAAGAATAGTTTAGGATAGTCTTTTTTTAGTAATAGGAAGTAACTTGAACCTTATTTTTTACTAAAAAGAAATTAAATAGATTGTAGAATTCAATAAAGAGGTCATCAAGATGCCCAGAATTGCAGTATTGGATCGAGAAAAATGTCAGCCGAAGAAATGCGCCATGGAGTGCAAGAATTTTTGTCCTGGTGTTAGAGTAGGAGATGAAACGATTACGATTGATGAGGATGGAAAGCCAGTTATTTCGGAAGAGTTGTGTACGGGTTGTGGGATCTGTGTGCATAAATGCCCATTCGACGCTATCCATATAATCAATTTGCCTGAGGAGTTAGAGGAGAAATGTGTTCATAGATATGGTCCCAACGGTTTTGCACTTTATGGTTTGCCTATCCCTCGAGAGGGTAAGGTCTCAGGGCTTATCGGTCAAAATGGAATCGGTAAGACGACGGCTCTCAGGATCCTAGCAGGAAGATTAAAGCCTAACCTCGGTGGACAAAAAACCGCTTCCGAAGACGAACTTTTGGAATTTTTCAAGGGTTCAGAATTACAGACCTATTTTGGAAAGATAGATGAGATAAAAATTTCCTACAAACCTCAGTCTATAGCAAACATCCCTTCAACGGTTGAAGGACGGACTGGTGACTTACTTGATCAGGCCGATGAACGGGGAGTATCCAGACAATTAGCCGAAAGCCTAGATCTTTCTGGAGTTATGGATAGGAAAGTAAGTGCTCTAAGTGGGGGGGAGCTTCAGAGGTTGGCTATAGCTGCAGTGGCTGCAAAGGATGCGGATTTGTATTATTTTGACGAACCTACATCTCATCTGGATATTTATCAGAGACTAAATTCTGCGAGAACAATTCGGGAGTTGGCAGAAGCGGACAAGGCTGTTTTGGTGGTTGAGCATGATTTGGCTGCGCTTGACTATATGTGTGATTACGTTCACGTTGTTTACGGTACTCCGAATGCTTATGGTGTTATTTCAGAGCCAAGAGGGGTAAGAGTGGGAATAAATGCGTATTTGGAGGGCTATCTAAAAGAGGAAAACGTGAGATTTAGGTCTGATTCAATTTCCTTTGAGACAAGGGCTCCTGATGAATCACAAAGGGGTATAGAATCGCTTTTAGAATTTCCCGAGATGACGAAAGAATTTGATGGATTCAGGCTGGAGGTTGAAAGCGGTGATATCTTCCCGGGTGAAATCGTAGGTGTTGTTGGTCCGAATGCTACTGGGAAGACCACTTTTGTCAAACTTTTGGCGGGTGAGTTGGAGCCTACTGTGGGTAGGTTGGATACTGAACTTAATATTGCTTATAAGCCCCAGTATCCCCAGATAGAGGTCGAGGGAACTGTTCGATCTTATTTGGCTTCTAATGTGGACGAATTCGATAAAAGGTTCAAAATAGACGTATTAAAGCCTTTAGGGGTTGAGGGTCTTCTTGATAACGATATTCAGGGTCTTAGTGGGGGGGAACTCCAGAGAACTGTTATATCTGCCTGTTTGGGCCAAAAAGCGGATTTGTATCTTCTGGATGAGCCTAGTGCTTATTTGGATGTTGAGCAGAGGCTGGGAATGGCGAGAGCCCTAGATCGGTTTATTGAAGGTAGAGGGGCCGCCGCTTTTGTTGTGGATCACGATGTGCTTTCCGTCGATTATGTGTCTAACAAATTACTGGTGTTTACAGGAGAACCGGGTAAAGAAGGAAAAGCTAGAGGCCCTCTAAAAATGAGAGAAGGTATGAACACTTTTCTTAGAGAAGTTGCTGTAACTTTTAGGCGGGACCCTAAAACCGGCAGACCGCGGGTGAATAAACCAGATAGTCAACTTGATAAGAAGCAGAGGAAAAGAGGAGAGTACTACTATACCTAGTCTGGATTCCACCGTAAAGTGATTAGAATAATTGTTTGATGTTGTTAGAGAGCGTATTTACCGGTTAGGATTTATCGGATTTTTATAGTAATGGAAATTTATTATTTGCATTCCCAAAAACTCTGTCAGAAACCACTGTTTGTTGGTTGTGAGGGGGTGGAATACTTTCACTTTCCCCACAGCATTCTTTTTTAATTGATTTTGGGAGAATTTAGCCCATGTTCGAAACTCAAATAGAAAAAGATATTCAATATGTTAAAGCATTGGTCGGTTCAAGAATCTCATTGCATACTTCAAATACGAAAAAAGTCGATATTACTTTCAAAAGATTGGGAAATTTAGTTATACTTAACTATTAAAAATTAGTAAACTACCTACAAAGAGGCTGGTTAAATGGGAATCAAAAGCGATATTAGGTGGCTGAAAGAAGCAGATGAGCGAGTAAATATTTTCATTCTCATTGCAAGAAAAGGTCCACTGAAAATAAGAGAACTAAAGAAATCATCTAAGTCTGAGGATTGGTGGCCTGTAAAATACAATGTAAATGAGCTAATTGATAGAGAGCTGATAGAGCAGGTTGAGGAAGGTTATAGTATAACGGAATCAGGTAGAAAGGTAGTCGAATCTTTAAAAACTGTCTATGATATTGAATCAGTCTAACTGGTTATAGCCCGAATGTTTCCGCCTTTTACTATAATTAATTCGTGATTTTTCACTTGATCGTTTTCTTTGTATTCTTTGGCCTTTTTTAGTACAAGATTCATGTAGTCATCGTACTCATCAAGAATACCTTCAATTTTTTGGCCACCCTTTAGGTTTACAGTAATCTTTTCTCCTACCAGGTTTCCTAAATTGATGGAATTGCTATTTGACATGTGTACCATGCTCCTTTCTCTCTTTTTATATTGGTAATGTTGTTTTTAAATCCTAATTAGTTTAGGATTTATTTTTACTTTCACCTACCCCCCACCCCAAAATCGGTTTAAAAATAAGAATAGGAATTGTTCCTGGAGGTGAAACATTGACCGAGCTTGAAGATTTACCAGGAGTCGGGCCTTCTATTTCAGAGAGGCTATGCGAGGCAGGTTTTGATACAATAGAGAGTATTGCCACAGAAACCGCGCCAGAATTAAGTTCTGCTGCAGATATCGGAGAAAAAAGTGCTCTAAAGATCATTCGTGCAGCCAGGGAAGCTGCCGACATGGGATTTGAACGAGCTAGGGATGTTATGACCAGAAGAGAAAATGTTGCTAGGATATCTACGGGATGTGAAGATCTCGATAGAATATTAGGAGGAGGAGTTGAGACCCAGTCTATTACTGAATTTTTTGGAGAATTTGGTTGTGGTAAGACGCAAATTGCTCACCAAATTTCTGTTGATGCACAGCTTTCTTCCGAGGAAGGTGGAGTTGAAGGTGAGGTAGTGTATATAGACACTGAAAATACTTTCAGGCCAGAGAGGATAATAGAAATGGCAGAGGATAAAGGACTGGATCCTGACCAAGCGTTAGAAAACATTTTCGTTGCTAGAGCTACTACTACGGACCACCAGATGCTTTTGGCTGAAAAAGCAGGAAAAATGGCACAAGAAGATAATATAAGACTTCTTATTGTCGATGCGCTAATGTCTTTGTTTAGAACAGAATTCGTTGGTAGAGGTGCTCTTGCGGAAAGACAGCAAAAATTAGGAAAACACCTGGCAGCTCTTAGGAAAATTTCCGAAGAGCATAACATAGCTGTTTTTGTGACGAATCATGTTCAATCGAATCCTAATTCCTTCTTTGGTGATCCTACTAAGCCAATAGGTGGGCATGTTTTGGCACATGCTGCTACTTGCCGGATTTACATTAAGAAGAGTAGGCAAAATACGCGAGAAGCCCGTCTTGTCGACCATCCAGCGCTTCCTCCGGAATCAGCTAAATTCCGAATAGAAAAAGTGGGGATTAGATCCTAGGAGGTTTGAATATGCCAAATGCAAGTGCAAAAGGAGTTATGACCTATCTTCGCCTAAAGGGCTTAAAGAAAGCTAAGGACATTCAAAAGGTTAGAGTAGAGGAGTGGTTGAACGACAACGTAGAGAGAGTCTCCTTTTAGGAAAAACGCCTTCTCCCCTATTTTTTTATTCTTTATTTCTAAAGCTAGGTTTAATTTAAGGGGAGTTTCTTGACATTTTTTCGTATTTCTCTTCTACTTCCTTACTAACTTTTACTTTCCACCGAAGTTTGCCGTCTCGTTCTATACTTTCTACATTTCCCTCTTCTTGTAGTCTGTATAGGTCCATTCTTAGATTTGGTATAGCTATGTCTGTTCTTTCAGACAAGTTATCGATGGTTAAGGGTCTCCCAGCATCCCGGAGCTCCTCGATAATTTTACTTTTTTTCATTCTTATCCACCTCTTTCTTAACAATTATTCTCGGCTTACCATTTGAGTTTGACCTTATCGTTTCAATTTTTATCTAAGTCAATGTTAGTAGAAGTTAATAACCCTAATTTTTATGAGATGAGTTTATTTTAATGATTAGTGATTACTAATGGGTATAGGTGATTTAGATGAGTTCACAAGAAGAAAAACTACAACAGGTTGCAGAGATAATGGAACGCGTTTCAGAAGATATGTCAGTCCCTCGCAATATTAGACGGGCTGCTAAAGAAGCCAAAGAATCTCTCTTAGAAGGAGATGATCCGATAGTTAGCGCTTCTTCTGCGATTTCTGTTTTGGATGAAATAAGTAATGATCCGAATATGCCGGTTCATACGAGGACTACAATCTGGAATGCATTGAGTGTTCTGGAAACTGTAAGGGAGTAGTCCATTCCACGAGGTTTTGATCATGAAAAGAGGTTTAAAATCATTTGCAAGAGCTGTTAGAAATCGAGATAAAAGCGAAGCAGATGAACTGATAGAAAAAATTGTGCAGGGAAGTCTTGATGACGCGGTTTGGGAAGGATATGAGAGGGCATTGAACGGAATGAGTGAAGCTTTGGATTCAGATGATGGTCTAAGATTGGTTAATCAAATTGCTGAGGAAAAGTTTTCCTTAAAGAGACTTGAAAAAATCAGAGAAGAGATGGAAGAAAGAGCTTCTCAAGAGTTTAGACCTAAAGATGAGCGAGGGTACAACAAAGCATGGTCTGATGTACTTAAAGTGATGATCGAAGACGCAAAATAGAGATTTTGTCTGATTTTATTCGACTGTAGCATGTTGTTTACTAAGATCCTCTTCTTTTTTTCCTAATTCTTTCATTAGACTTGCTATAATACCGTCCATGAAAATAAGAGCGGATACCTCAAACAGAGTACCTAAAGGGGTCAGGGATTCGTATTCCCCGGTTATCTGCCTTCCAGTATAGCTTTTTTTCTCCGCTGTTTTGATTCTTCCGGGTATTTTCACTGCTAAATCAGCTAGCTGTCCAAGAGTTGAATCCTCATACGAGGTTATCACGACTATCTTGGCTCCTATTTCTTTTGCATCTTTTGCTGCACTCACAACTCTAGCTGTTTCTCCAGATCCAGAGACCCCCAAAAACAGATCTCCTTCTTTCAGTCTGGGAGTAACGGTTTCTCCAATAACGTGAACGTGTACGTTAAGATGCATTAGTCGCATTGCAAAGGCGCGGGCTATTAGTCCTGAGCGTCCTGCACCGGTTACAAAGACTTGCTTAGAATTCAAGAGAGTTCTCACAAATCGGTTTACTTCCTCTTCTTTCAGTGTTTTTGAAACATTTTTCGTATGTTCGGTGATTATTTTCATTGCTTTATTTACTTCTTCCATTTAATCATCTCTTTTTTGGAGACTTCGGTTTAACTGTTTTTTGTTAAATCCGGCTTTAGGATAGTATATGTTTTTATTTATAGAATTGTATTTAAAATGAAATTGAAAATACTTATGCGTGTGAGCTATTTACTATTGGAAGAAGCTGAGCGGAGGTAAATCTATTGTTTCACTTACTGGGTTTGACACTACTTATAGTAAGTGGAGTTATGGTCGTTCCCATACCCGTGGCTTTTATTTTCAATGAACTAAGTGTTATTCCTTCTTTTGCTGTTCCAGCGGCTATAGCAGCTCTTATTGGATTTTTTCTGTGGAAAAAATTTGAGCTTGGTGGTTTAAATTATGGAAAGGCTATGGTCATAGCAGCGTCTGCTTGGCTTATAATTTCCTTTTTTGGTTCTATTCCGTTTTTTATGAGCGCCGGTTTAGACCCTATCAGTGCTTACTTTGAGAGCATGTCAGGATTTACCACAACAGGATTGACTATGTTCGAAATGAGTGGGCCTGGAATGATTTCGGCCCCTAATACAATTCTGTTTTGGAGGAGTTTGACACAGTGGGTTGGAGGTATTGGTATAATGGTCCTTTTCCTTTCATTAATAGTAGGTGCGGGAGGCGTAGCTAAGAGACTTTTTTCGGCGGAAGGTGGAGGTGGCCGCTATATTAAGGAAGACAAGGGTCCCGCAATGAGTCTATTGAATATCACGAGGTCTGTATGGAAAATTTATGTTTTTCTTACTCTTGCGTCGATAGTATTGTTTTACCTTTTGGATATGCCTCTATTTGAGTCAATAAATCACTCAATGACCGCTTTAGCAACGGGGGGTTTTTCTGTTACTTCCGATAGCTTTGTTTCCTATTCGGCACCAATTCTCATTGCTACTTTGTTCCCCATGATATTGGGAGCAACGAACTTTATAGTCCATATTAGAGTTTTCAAGGGTGATTGGAAGGCTTTTTTCAAAAATACGGAATTTAAATTGCTTTTATTCCTTATTGGTGTATCTACATTTATTTTAGCTTGGACTACAGGGGTTGTGGATGGGATATTCTCTGCAGTAACGGCCTCTACCACGGTTGGGTTCTCTAGTGTAGGCCAGGCGGGTATTGTAAATGGGCCGGGATGGGGCCCCTTGCAGAAGAGCATTATCGTCGTTCTCATGGTTATCGGTGGTGGTTTTGGTTCAACTGCGGGTGCTATAAAGCTTATTAGGACAGTTGTCTTGATATTGGCACTCTACTGGTTAGTGAAGAAAGCTATATTGCCCGATAGGGCTGTGGTTCCTTTTAAGCTAGGAAATCGAGTTTTCTCAAACGAAGAGATTTTACAGACCGCTGTTTTCGTTTTCGCTTATATCTTATTGCTTGTATTAGGGTCTCTGATAACTATGGCCGCTTTGCCTAATGAAAGTGCCATTAATTGTATCTTTGATTCAGCTTCTGCTCAAGGTACTGTGGGTTTATCCGCTGGAATAACTGGGATTGGGATGCCAGTGGTAGTAAAAATCACATATATAATTCAAATGTGGATAGGTCGTTTGGAGGTTATACCGGTGATAACTTTAATTAGTTATTTTATCGGTAAGGTTGATCGTCGCGAGCCTTTTTAGGTCTTCTTGTAAAAATAGAGTATTTATCTTCTCCCCTCAACTCTTTTTCTACTCTTTTTGCTAGCATCTCCTTTGGATTTGGCAGTGATTTTACTCTCTTCTTAAGGTCTTCAAAACTATCAAACTTTTTCTTTTCTCTCTCTTCTATTATTGCCCACATCAACTTCTTGCCGATTCCTGGGATCAGTTCGAATTGATGGTATCTACTGGAAATCGGCGAGGCCTCGTTGAAAAATTTAAGAAACGTTTCCTCGTCCTTTTCTATTATCTCTTTTATCGCGATGGGAAGCTCGGCTTTTGCAGCGGAAGTTAGTTTATCGTAGACTATTCTATTTTTCACTCTTTCGATTTCTTCTCTTCCCTTTCTGCCTATGTAAACGTGGTCATGAGGAGAAAGTTTAGTTCCTTCTCTTGGGACGGTTTCTAATAGAGTGAAGTATTTTTCTCCGATGATTTGAGCTATTGGCTCTCTGTATTGAGCAGGTTTCCTGTCTTCCGGGTGACCTTCCGGCAAAAAATCTAATACAATCCCATAATCTTCGTATTTCTTAGTCAAAAATAGCCCCCTCCGTTGCTTAGTTATTTATCCTCGGTACTTTTCAATTATTTCTAATATTTCCTCTATTGTTTTATCGTCAAGAGAAGTTCTTTCTTTTGCAAAGATTAAGCGAATGTCTTGGGGTGTTTCGGGCATATTATTTACAAGGATGATTGCTTGATGTTTCCTAATCTTTTCAATTTCGAGTAGTTCTTCAGCCAATTTTTTCGCATCTTCTGCGGATAATTTCGAAAACTTTTGTACATAGTCATAAGACAGCCGTTGTTCGAATTCTAGTTCTTCTTCTTTTTTCCTCTCTTCTAGTATTTCGAGAGTTTCCGAATATGTAATCGGTTCTTCTCCTAGGACTTTTTCCCCAATCATTTTTCTATCCTCACGAGATGTTCTGGTCTCGAGATGACCTCTTTACTTTTCCCCCCTTCTTTTATATTTATAACGTATGCCTGTCCCTGTTTTCTACTAATTGTACCCACATTTCCGTGGAATTTTGGGTGTGGTTGTCCGTCTGGAACGCTCGGATTTATTCTAATGGAAACTTTTTTGCCGTCTGAAAAATCCTGAGTTATGTTTTTTATAGGGGGTTTACCACGTTCTCTAACGTGTTTACGTAATTTTTGTCTTGTTTCGCTTCTTTTTCCTTTAGACTTTACCAATTGAAACACATCCTTAGTTTAGATTAAGTAAGAGCTAATGGTATTTATTCTTTTTAGGCTTCTAGCCTATATTTTTTGGCATATTTTTAAAGAATTTCCGTAATGCTCCTTTTTTTGGTGTGTGGCCCTTTGACAAGGATTTCATCATTTTTTTCATTTTTTTATACTGGCTTAGAAGTTCTTTAACTTCCTCTTTCGAGGTGTTTGATCCTTTCGCGATTCTTTCTATTCGGGAGTCCTTCAAAATTTTTGGTTTTTCGAGTTCTTCTTCAGTCATAGATTGCATTATAAGTTTAAATTTGTCCAACTTTTCTTTTCCTACTTTCATCTCCTCTTCTGGTATGGACATTCCGACTCCTGGAATCATCTGCAATATTTTTTCCAAGGATCCCATTTGGCTAACTTGTTCAAGCTGTTCGTAAAAATCCTTTAACGTTATCTTCCCTTGCATGATTTTTTGTATTTTTTCTGGTTCGAGATCTTCTTTTTTGGTGGTCTCCTGTATCTTTTCCAATAGAGTCTCTATGTCTCCCATTCCTAGGAGCCTTGAAACAAATCTTTCGGGTTTGAATGGTTCGATATCTGCTATTTTTTCTCCAGTGCCGATGAAATTGATTGGTGCACCTGTGGCGGCTACAGCCGATAGTGCACCCCCTCCTTTCGCAGTCCCATCGAGCTTAGTAACAAGTATGGATCCTATGTTAGTGGTTTCTTTAAACGCCGAAGCTTGGCTTTCTGCTTGTTGACCTAATGTCCCGTCTATAACTAGTATTACTTCGTTCGGATCTACTTCTTTGCTTATTTCCTTCATTTCCTCCATGAGTGTCTCTTCTTCTCTATGGCGTCCCGCTGTGTCGATTAAGATAAGGTCCTTTGAGTCTTCTTCGAAGTGTTCGACTCCTTCTTTTGCGGCTTTTACTGCATCTTTTTTGTCGGGATTACCGTATACTGGTACATCTATTTCTTCACCTAATTGTTTCAATTGTTCGTAGGCTCCTGGTCTGTAAGTATCTGACCAAACCAAGCCGGGTTTATAACCTCTCTTTTTATAGTAAGCAGCAAGTTTTGCACATGATGTGGTTTTTCCGCTACCTTGAAGTCCTATCATGAGTACTTTCGTGGGTTCTTCCTTCTCTAAATCAAGTTTTGTGCTCTTACCAAGAAAACTTGAAATTTCCTCATAGACTATCGTTACTATGTGCTCTTTTTTGGAGACACCCGGAGGTAATTCTTCCTCTAGTGCTCTTTTTTCAATCCTTTTTGTGAGGTCTAGAACAAGTTGCACGTTGACATCTGATTGAAGCAACGCTTTTTGTATTTCCTTAACTAGATTTTTCACTGCTTTTTTGTCCACTTGTCCGGATTTTGTTATATTTTGTAAGGCGGAGTGAAGTGATTTTCCTAGTTTTTCCAAAACCATTGTTCTTCCCTTTACTTTGATATCTTTTATTTCTAAAAGCTAAGGAATTGAATTACGCTTTTTGCTAATATTGAACTGAAACTTCTTAAATTTCCTTTTTTCTAGTGAACGACTCAGGCATATTTTTGAACCACAGGTCTCTTTGTGGGAAGGGGATTGTTATCTCCTCTTCTGCAAATATTCTATCTATCTCGAAGTTTATTTCGCTCTTTGTTATTTTTCTATACTTTGGTGATTTTACCCAACATTTAAGTTCGAATTTTAGAGCTGAATCTCCAAATTCCGAGAAGAAGACCACTGGTTCGGGAGTTTTTAATACATTTTTGTTTTTATCCGCAATATCTAATAGGATATCTTTAACTTTTTTAACATCACTTCCGTATTTAACCCCAATAGGAATTTCAATTCGGATTTTCGTGTCTTTATATGAGTAGTTTATGAAATCGTTTTCAACGAAGTTTCTATTTGGGATGATTACGTGTAGGTTATCAAAGGTTCTCATTGTGGATGCTCTGACTCCAGAGTCAATGATTTTTCCATATCTACTATTAATCTCAATCCAATCTCCTACTTGAACTGTTCGTTCTCCCATTAGGATTAGCCCGGAAATAAAATTGGCTATGATGGGCTGGAGACCGAATCCTATTATAATACCAGCGATACCCGCTACTGCAATAAGCGCAGTGAGAGTTATTCCGAGTACGTTAAAAGCGGTCCAGACACCTATAAAAACTACCAAATAATGGATAATCCTCAGGACGGATACTCTGGCTTCTTTTTTGACTCCTTTTCTACCTAAAACAGAATCTAATGTCCTTACGATTACAAATTTTGAAAAAAGATAGGAAAATATGAGGACTAGTGCAAAGGTAATGAGTTTTAATAAGGTTACTTTGGTTCCTGCGATTGTAAATAACTCTATTGATAGAATATCTATCATTATTCTGTAACCTTTACCCTTCAGTGTATTTTATTTTTGTTGGAATATAGATAAATTTTACAGTTTTCTTCAAAATCTTAAGACTATCGCGTTAGTTAGATATTAACAAGAAGAATTTGGATAGATAAATCGAGGAAAATTATGAAAAATAAGGAGATTGCGAAGATTCTCTACGAAATCGCTGATTTTCTTGAGATGAAAGATGTGGATTTTAAGCCAAGAGCTTATCGAAAAGCAGCAAGGAATATAGAAGCCCTGACTGAGGATATCGAGAGTATACATGAGAGAGGTGAGCTTGAGGATATCAGTGGTGTTGGTGAGTCGATAGCTAAAAAGATCGTGGAGTATTTGGATACTGGTAAGTTGGGATATTATGAAGAGCTTAAAGCAGATCTCCCTGTTGATATAGAGGCTCTTACTAACGTCGAAGGTTTGGGACCTAAGAGAGTCAAAAAACTCCATAAGGAGTTAGGAATCGAATCTCTGGAGGGTCTGGAAAGAACTGCAATGAAAGGTAAAATTGCAGATGTGGAGGGCTTTGGCGAGAAAATCCAAGAAAATATTCTCAGAAATATAGAGGCTGCAAAAAAGGGGAGAGAAAGACAGTTAATTGGGAGGATTTTCCCAGTAGTTCAGGATTTGGAAAACAAATTATTGAATAAAGATACTTTTGATGATTTAGTGATTGTTGGTTCTTATCGTAGGAAGAAAGCAACTGTAGGTGATATCGACATCCTAGGGAGTTCTCAAGAGCCGAAGAGGGCTATGGATGATTTTTGTGAATTGGAGGATGTGAAAGAAATTTTGGTCAAAGGAAAAACCAAATCTTCGATTATTCTTTCTGAAGACCTGCAGGTGGACCTTCGAATTGTTAATAAGGATTCCCTTGGATCGGCGCTCATGTATTTTACGGGGTCTAAGGATCATAACGTTGCTTTGAGAAATAAAGTGAAACGAAAAAATTGGAAATTGAATGAGTATGGTCTGTTCGATGAAGATGATAAAAAATTGGCGAGCGAGACCGAGGAGGAGGTTTATAGAAGGATCGGTCTCGAGTTCATACCTCCTGAACTTAGGGAAAATACTGGGGAAATCGAAGCCGCAGAGGAGGGGAATTTGCCTGATTTGGTAAAAGTCGGGGATATTCGTGGGGACTTACAAGTTCATTCTAATTACAGCGATGGGTCTAGTAGTTTAGAAGAAGTTGCTAAAAAAGCGGAAGAAACCGGTTTGAAGTATTTACTGATTTCTGATCATGGACCTTCTTTGAAAGTGGCTGGTGGATTGGATAGAGAAGAGTTTGAACAACAGAAAAGAGAGATCGAGGAAATAAACGAGAAGATAGATGTAGAGATTTTGCATGGAATTGAAGCGAATATAGTTGATGGAGAATTGGATATTTCCTCCGATTGGTGTGAGGCGTGTGATATTCTTACGGTTGCTTTACATAATAGACCAGCTGATCCTACTCAAGAGATTTTGTCTGTTTTTGAGAACTACCCAGTTGACATTTTAGTTCATCCACTGGGGAGACAGATTTACAAGAGAGAACCCATTGATTTGGATCTGGATCGAATAGTGGAGAAGGCCCTGAAAGAGCACATTGCGATTGAGATAAATGCTCAGCCTGAGAGATTGGATTTGGACTGGCGGAACGTAAAGAAATATAGAAATAAGGTGAAGTTTGTTATCTCTACTGATGCCCATTCTACAACGGAGATGGATTTCATTCGTTTGGGAGTTTCCCAGGCGAGGAGAGGTTGGTGTGAAAGCAGAAATATACTTAATACTCGGCCCATAGAAGACGTGAGGTCGTATCTACATGGTTGAAGAGCCAAAGGATAATCCATACGTACGAACTCCGAGCTTGAATTTCAAAGATATCAGTGAGATGGATAGGGCGGAGGCAAAAGGTGAGATTGAGAATTTGAGAGAAGCAATAAATTATCATGATTATAGGTACTATGTCAAAAGCGATCCAATCATTTCTGACAGAACTTACGATTTGCTTTTTAATAGACTTGATGAATTAGAAAAAGAATTTGACTTTTTCGATGAGAACTCCCCAACTCAAAGAGTTGGTGGAGAGCCTTTGGACTCTTTTGAGACGAAGGAACATGTTTCCGAAATGCTTAGTCTAGACTCATCTGAAGACGAAGAAGAAGTTCGTAGATTCGACGAGAGGGTCAGGAGGGAGATAGGGAATGTTCAATATACTGCTGAGCCTAAGTTTGATGGATTTTCGGTTGAGATAGTTTATATTGATGGTGAGTTTGATAGGGCCGTTACTCGAGGGAATGGTTTAAGAGGTGACGATGTTTCTAAGAATGTTAAAACTATCAGAGCTGTCCCTTTAAGGCTGGATGGGGCTCCCGAACTGCTTTCCATTAGAGGTGAAATTTTCATGTCAAAGCCTGGTTTTCAGGAGTTGAACGAGGAGAGAGTCAAGAAAGGCGAGTCACCCTTCGCAAATCCTAGAAATGCTGCAGCTGGAACCATCAGACAGCTAGACTCGAGTGTTGTTGCCGAGAGACCTCTTGACATTTTTTTCTACGATATACTGGATACCAGTAAGGAGATAAGAACTCAAAGTGAAGCATTCGAATTTATGAAATCCCTCGGTCTAAAGGTGAACGAACTCAATGAACTCCTTGATGATATAGATGCTTTTATCGACTATAGACAGAATATGCTGGAGATGAGGGATGAGTTCGAATATGATATTGATGGGGTGATAGCTAAGGTCAATAATATTGAGAGAAGGGAAAGGATGGGAAAAACAGCTAGACACCCTCGGTGGGCCTTTGCATACAAGTTTCCGGCTAAGACCGAGGAGACCAAAGTGGAGAAGATAGTAGTACAAGTGGGGAGGACGGGTAAATTAACTCCTGTGGCTTTATTGGATCCGGTAGATGTAAAGGGGGTTACGGTCAGTCGTGCAACTCTTCATAATGAACAAATCGCTAGAGACTTGGGGATTACAGAAGGTGCGAGAGTTAAGGTAGAACGGGCGGGAGATGTAATTCCAGAGATCGAGGAGGTAATTGAATCGAAGGGGGAGCGTTTTAGCATGCCTAGTGCTTGTCCCGTCTGTGAGAGCAAAGTGGTTAAGGAGGGTAAATATCATTTTTGTACGGGCGGACTTTCCTGTGAGGCTCAGCTTGTCAGGTCTTTGGAGCATTTTTGTTCAAAATCGGCTATGGATATAGAAGGGGTGGGGGGTAAAATTGCGAGAAAACTAGTTCAGGTGGGGCTGATTATGTCTGTTGCGGACTTATATTCTCTAAAAAAGGAGGATTTGGTTGATTTAGAAAAGTTCGCGGATAAATCTGCAGAGAATCTTCTTCGGGAGATAGAAGAGAGCAAAGAAGTTGACCTTGCGAGTTTTATATATGCTCTGGGAATTCGTCATGTTGGCAAAGAGAGGGCTAGGATTTTAGCGAATAATTTCACTTTAGAGGAGTTAGAAAATGCTAGCAGAGAGGAACTAGAAAATATTGAGGATATTGGTCCTGAAGTCTCCGCCAGTATTTATTCCTTTTTTAAAAGCGAGAAAAATTTGGAGACCTTGAATAGATTAAAGAAGGCTATTAAGGAGCCGAAGAAACTAACGGAAGGCGAAGAGTTCGAAGGTTTGAAGTTCGTATTTACTGGGTCTGTGGAGGGATATACCCGGAGTGAGCTCAAGGACTTGATGGAGAGATCCGGAGCGAGGGTTACCTCTTCGGTCAGTGGAGAAACCGATTATTTAGTGAAGGGAGAGAATCCTGGGAGGAATAAACTAGAAGAGGCGAAAAAGTTAGGGACGGAGATTTTGGACTCAGAAGAATTTAAAGAAAGATTTCTTGATAAGATAGTTTGAATATTCAAAAAAGGTACTCGTATGATTTCCTGGTTCTATGTTTATCGGTGATATAATTGCAAAATTTGCTTGCCAATTGGGATGAGTATAAGGGTCTATTTTTAGATCCTATCTTTTTAATATCGGACTATGACGGTACATTGACTCCAATTGTGAGTCGGCCTGGGGATGCTGAGCTTTCTAAAGATATGAAAGAATTGCTAGGTAAAATGGCCAGAGTGTGTCCAGTTGCTATTGTGAGTGGGCGATCTCTTGATGATCTAAAGGCTAGGGTGGGTCTTGAAAATCTTTATTACTCCGGTAACCATGGACTGGAGATTACTGGGCCTGGAATTGAATTTACAAAAGAAGAAGCAAAAGAATCGAGGGCGGTTATTGAGGAAATCTGCGAGAAGATTATGGAAAAAGGTGGATCTATAGAGGGGATCTTGGTAGAAAACAAGGGTCTCACAGCGAGTGTCCACTATAGGCTCGTTGGAAAAAAGGATCTTCCACGTTTAAAGCGCATAGTTGAGAAGGAAATTTCACCTTATAAAAGAGAGGGGTTGTTGGAAATTAATCATGGTAAAAAGGTAATTGAGATCAGACCTGATATAAAATGGAACAAGGGAAATGCAGTTTCGCTATTGTTAAATGTTGTAAGCTTGGATCACGATACTTTTCCAGTTTATTTAGGGGACGATACCACAGATGAAGATGTTTTTTCTTATCTAGAGGACCAAGGAGTTAGCATCCTAATTTCAGAGGAAGATAAAGAATCTTCTGCTGGTTTTAGATTAAACAGTGTTGACGAGGTCGGGGAGTTTTTAAGCAGATTGCATGATGTTCTGGATTTGTAAATATTTCTTGTGAAAAAGGGTGATATTAGGTAAATCTTAAGTATACTTTTAAGATAGCCTAATTCGATGTATTCGAAATATATACGCGATCCAGTTTTTGGTTATATTGGCTTGACCGAAGTAGAAAAGAACATAGTGGATACTTTCCCAGTCCAGAGGTTGAGAGGCATAAAGCAGCTTTCAGTTTCTAATATAGCTTATCCTGGAGGGGATCATAGTCGTTTTTCCCATATTTTGGGTACCATGCACTTGGCAGGCGAAATCGCAGAGAGTTTAGGCAGTAGAGTGGAGATATCTAAGGAAGATTTGCAGCTAGTTAGGCTGGGGGGATTACTTCATGATATTGGACATGGTCCTTTTTCTCATTCTTACGAAGAGATTTTGTCAAAGCATAGGAACATGACTCACGAGGACTTGGGTGCAAGAATCCTAAAGGAGAGTTCGCTCGCGGATGAAATCAAGGCTCAAGGGTTTGAGCCAGATGAAATCGCAGAATTGGATTTTGGCGAGCCTGAAAGGGAGAGATACTTCAAGCAGATTATAACGAGTCAATTCGATGCAGACAAGATGGATTTCTTACTCCGGGATTCTTACTTTACTGGAGTAGAGTATGGTAGAATAGACGTTCATAGGCTTATCCAAGCTATGGATGTTATTGAGGGCGATATCGCAATAGACAAAAAAGCCATAGCTGCTCTTGAAACTTTTATGATCGCGCGTTACGAAATGTTTCTGACGGTTTATTATCATCATTCTGTCAGGGCTGCGGAGATAATGCTCAGAAAAGCGATGGATCATGCCCATGAAATTCTGGGTTTGACGACGTTTGATAGTGCCGAAGAGTTTCTTCAGTTAGATGACGCCTACGTAGCGAGTGAACTTAAAAAATTGGATCCATCTGAATATAGAGGAGAAGATAGAGAAGAAGCGGAAAAAGCCAAGCAGCTTTTTCAGAAACTTAGCAGACGGGATTTGTTGAAATCCGCCTTTGAAAGGACTATTTTTTTGCAGGATGAGTATGTGGCGAGACTCCTGAGCGATGAGTCAATTCGAGAGAGAAAGGAGTTAGAGATTGCCGAAAAAGCTGGAGTTGATCCTGAGTTAGTGATTGTTGATGTACCGACTCTTACATCCATGCCTTATTATCCCAGAGAGATAGACCCTGTGGAGGTACCAATTTTCGAGACTACTCTCGAGGGTGAAAAGAAGTTAGTGCCCCTTTCTGGATATTCTAAGTTTGTTAATGTTCTGAAAGGATACGTGGATATAATAAGAGTCTTTACTTCAAAGGAACACAGGAAATCTGTAGGGCAAGCCGCTGAGGAAGTATTTGAAGAACTACCTCTCTCGGCTAAAATTAGTATGTGATGACTTTTTTTACTTCGTTTATTATTTTTTTGTGTACTTCTTTTTCTTTTAAGGTTCCATCTATCAAAGGCATTTTTTCTTCTTTTGCTAATTTTTGATAGGTTTTCCTTACCTTTTTTTGAAGGTCTAGATCGCTTTCGAAGACATCCGACTTTCCTTCAAAATTAGTCCTTTGGTAGCCGATCTCGACTGGAATATCTATGAATATAGTTAGGTTAGGGTCTACGGCATATTTGTTGATTAGTTCGACCCATTTGCGAGGGAGTCCTCTTGAGGTTTGATATGCTAGAGAAGAGTGCAAGTATCTCTCGGTTACTACTATCTTTCCTTTTTCCAAGGCGGGCTTGATAACTTCCTGTATATGTTGGGCCCGATCACTGGCGAAGAGTAAGGCCTCCGCTTCCAACGATATATCGATCTTTCCGTTCAGAGAATCTCTGAGAGTTAGACCTATCTGATTATCAGTGGGTTCCTTAGTCATCTCGATTTCATATCCTTCCGATTTCAACCATTTGGAAAGTAACTTTGCTTGTGTGCTTTTTCCGCATCCGTCGGGTCCTTCAAGAGCTATTAGTAAACCTTTAGTATTTTCTTTCATTTTTCAAAACAACCATTCTAACAATATATTAAGATCCGTAATTGTAAAAATACTGAAGTTTTTTAGTTACCTATTCACTTCTACGTTCCCATTTCTTATAGTAACGAAATCTTCATTTTTTATGACTTCGATCGGATTCTTATTGAGTTTGTGAACTAGAGGAATGTCCGCGATGATCGCACCGGTTGCAACTATCGGTTCCGTATTGACATTTATCATCGCAGCTGGTGCTTTATTGTTTAGAACAAGTTGGTAAATTACATAAGACCCTACTGTACTCCCCTTTCCGTGGGGAAATACGAGAATTTTATTTTTGAGTTTTTTTCCTTCTAATTCATGACCGGATTCTATGACCACCCCTGTTTCTGCATTCACTCCGCCTAGGAACGAAAGTGGGTCCTTTGTTACAAGCGCTTTTCCTTCAGCGCGTCCTTTTCTTACTGCTTCTCCTTTAAGCTTCATCTTATCAACTCTTTTAGTGGAGCAAAGTGTACTTTTACACCGGCTAGCAACGGAGCATAGTATGCCGCTTTGGCGGAATTTACTCCTATTTTTTCGTAGCCCATCTCTGCCAAGGGGGCCACAACCATGCAAGTATCGCAGACAAGTCTCACATTCTTTTTTTCGAGTAGTTGAAGTTCTTCTGGATCGAGTTTCTCTTTTAGGTTTCTGGCCAAGCATAGCCAAATTTCCTTTTCCCCCGCGTTTTCTATTATACTCTTTATTTCATCTTTTGAAGCGTGTGGACATCCTATGCAGATGATATCGGTGTCGCTGACTTGATCGAGTTCGTTTACAACTTCTTCTAATTCTTCTTTTCCAAATTCTACTTTTTCCTCCCCTTTGCAAATCTCCGGGTTTCTTTTCGCCTCTGCAGTTACTTCGGGAATGTGATAAAGTGCTATTGCTCCAGAGGTTGCTAGGCCCGCGCCAAGCGCCTTTTTTTGATCTTCGGTTGGTCTGAGATTTTCTATGATAGGAGTTGCTTCTGGAAACTTTTTTCCGATCCAGTAACCGAGAACACTGTAAGGAAAAGTTTCATCGCTCTTGAAAAGATTTGAGTCGGGTTTTATCGTTACATCACCCGTTCTATTCTCGTCTAAATGATATCCATGGAGGGGGGTTAGTCCGGTGATAGCGGAGGCGAGTGCGCTAGGAGCTCCTTCTCTGTTTGTCCTGGCTCCGAGAACTGAGTTTGCATAAACTACGGCGGAAGATTCCGCCCAGGCTAGGTGGTCTCCGAAAGAAGGGTTGTTACCGATTAGATAGGGGGTACAGGAACAAATCGGTGTCGCACCCATCTCTTCGTAAGCTTTGACCATCCTCAGTTGTTTTTTGGACATTTCTTTTGGGGCGCCCAATTCCTTCCAGTTTTTAAGGTCCATGCCTGCGGGGTTTATAGTAGTGGGGACTGAAACTTTGGCTCCCTTTTCTACTAGATCCTCGAGGAAGTTTAGACCGGCATCTCCGGCGGTTCTTACGGAAACTCCTGACACGTGTGCGTTTTTTATGGGTATTAGTTTGTCTGCGTTGTATATCTCACCGAGCGCTACTAGAATTTCCATTGCTTTCTTAGAGGCTTTTCCTTCCTCACCGGCTAAGATATTTTCTTGCTTTTTTGTAAGATGCAATGTAGTCTACCTCTACTCTTCTGGGATTTTCGCTTTTTCGAACCTTTTTGGATCTTCTAAATCTTTTGTTGCATCGATTCCCATTTTACAACCTAATCGAGATTCGGGATCGGCAGTGGGGTCTAGACTAGAGCCCCGGACATTGGATTTGATTAAAGAATCAGTATCCCCACGGAAGCGGGTGGCGATTGCCCATTCTACTTCCCTCATGTTGTAGATATCTATATCTTCATCTACGACCACTACATGTTTCACGCTGGGATGTCCTTTAAAGGCAGCCTCGATGGCTTTTTTTCCATCTTTCTCATTCTTTTTGTCTATGCTTACTACAGCATGTAGCCATCCACATCCCCCAGGTGTGAGGGCTACGTTGATCGTTTTAACGACATGGTTCACTTCTTCAAAGATGAGAGGTTCTCTTGGAGTCCCCATTAGAAGTTGATGTTCGATACTGCCAGGGAGTATTGCGGGATAAATCGTTTCTTCTCTCCTTGTGATGTACTTTACTTTGAACACGGGTTGCTTCCTGACTGCGTCGTAAGTTCCAGTGATGTCTGCAAATGGTCCTTCTGGGGCTCTTTCTTCGGCAAGTAGTTTTCCTTCTAGAACTATTTCTGAAGTGGTTGGAACTTCTAGATCCATGGTCCTGCATTTTACGAGTTCTAAATCTTTTGTGAGAGCATTTGCTATGGCATATTCGTCTCTTTCGTATTCCACCGAGGTCGCTGCTGCTAAGGCTACTCCGACATCTACCCCAAGAATAGCGGCTACATCAAGATCTTCGTTATTTCGTTCTTTTTCTTTGAAGATTTTGTGAAGGTCCCGAGGAACTAACCGGATTGTGAACTTATCCTTTTCAATCAGTTGCATTCTGTGAAACGATAGATTGCGGATACCTTCAGAGTCTTTTGCGACTATTATGCTTGAAGTAACGTATGGTCCCCCATCTTTTTCAAAATGTTTCAAAATTGGAAGTTTTTGGAGATTGACTTTATCCTTTTCTATTTCTTGAGCTGGTCCACTGGCTTTTATTCTAGGTTTTTTCTTGTTGGAAAGTGCATCTTTCATTTTTCTGAGCAGGTCATCTTTTTTTATTCCCAGATTTTCCGCTACCCTTTCTCTAGAACCGTATATATTTCCGGCCAGTCTTATATCGGATTTTTTGACTTTTTCAAAAATTATAGGATCGTCAGATTTGTTTAGTTTGGAAGAAATCTCATATTTTGGACTTATTTCGTTCTTTACATGCTCAAGCCTTTTCTCTCGATCTAATTTGTTTATAAAATCTCTAAAATTCATTATTTTTAAAGACCTCTCCAAGCTTGATAAAGTTGGTGTTCAATACCAATTTGATCCAGTATTTTGCCCACTACGAAGTTGACTAAATCTTCTATTGATTTTGGCTTGTGGTAGAAGCCGGGTGATGCAGGAAGGATCGTTGCGCCAGCTTTCTTCAGTTTTGTCAGATTGTCCAAATGAATCGCGTGCAGTGGTGTTTCTCTGGGAACTAATATCAACTTCCTATTTTCTTTTAAAGCCACATCTGCAGCTCGAGTTATGAGGTTGTCTGCTATCCCACTGGCTATGGACCCTATTGTTTTCATACTACAAGGGACGATAATCATACCATCATTTTTCACAGAACCACTAGCTATAGGTGCCCCGATTTCTTTATATCCATAATAATTAGTTGATTTTCTCTTTATTTCATCTATTTTATCTTCTAGTTCAAATTTCATTATTTTTTCTGCGGCTGGGGATATTATGAGGTTTGTTTTGATCTCTTTTTTCGAACATACCTCTATTAGCTTTTTTCCGTAGACGACTCCACTAGATCCGGTTATAGCGATTATTAATTCCATAACTCTCCAGTTGGCTTTACTTGAGATTCTTAATAAGTCTAGAGCTTTTTATTCAAAATATTGGTTCAGAAGAGCTTAACTTTTAAAGCTATTTCGAATTTTTTGAAGTTCGGATAAGCTGTATTTTAGGAAGGGATCCTCATTTTCGGGAATCCACCCTTCTACTGTCACAATTCCGTTAAATGGCCTAAGCTTGCTAAGAACTTTTTTAAAGTCTATATTTCCCTGTCCGAGGGTTAGATGGTCATCTTCGCCAGTATTATCACTTACATGGACATGAGCGATGTATTCTTTCAATTCTTTTACGTATTCAAGTGGTCCAGTTTTTGTGGTATTTGCGTGGGCGATGTCGAGATTTAATTTAAGATTTTTCATATTAACTCTGTCTAAAACTTTCTTTATCTCCGGAATTCCAACACACATTGCCTTCTTTTTTGAGGATAAGTTTTCCATACAAATTTTGACACCAAAATTTTCGGCGAAACTGGTTATTTTCTTGAAGTTGTCCACCATTTTATTGAATACCATTTTCCTTTCGTATTTTCTAGATGCTATAAATCCAGGGTGAACAACCACGATGTCTGTACCGAGATAATCTGCAGTTTCTATACATTCTTTAAGTTGTGAGATAACTTCTTTTTCAATACCACGGTTTAGTGTGGCTATATTACAGTCATGGTAGGGTGCATGAAGAGAAACACTAGTTTCTACTGTTGATAGCACCTCTTTTACTTCTTTTTTAGTTTTTTCCGCTTTTTCAGTCCCCCAACCTTTGAAAAAAGGACTTTCACAGTGTATTTCTACGGCTTCAAAACCTAGGTCATCTACAGAATGAATTATGGCTTCAGGAATATTGAGTTTTTTATAGTCCCACATTATGGCAGTTGAAACGCCAATTAGCATCTTCAAACCTTGTTACCTTCCTACATTTTCAATGTCATTATTGGTTTTAATTTTGCCGCTATAGTAGAAAGATCAAATTCCATTGTTTTTCTTATGACTTCTTTTCCTCTATAGGAATATGGCAATTCGTGAGGATTTGTGATTGTCATTTTCCCGAATTCAGAGATGCCACTATCTACTTCTATCTCACTCACTTTAGAAGCGGGTTTGGGATTGGAAAGTTCGTAAACATTACCAAAATTTGTTGAGATTATATCTACATTTCGGTAGGAAAGTTCGACTTTGTATCCCCCTCCGTGTGGAAGGATGTTTATGTTTCTGAGCTTTTCTAGTAACCCTAATTTCCTTGCTCTTTCCTTGAATTCTAACCTTTCTATAACTTCTTCAGAGAGGTTTCTTTTACCTTTAAAGACGTAGACGGGGCAATCCCAACGAAGAGCCACAGGAAATAATCTGTTTTTCCCGGAATTATCCATTGTATTATAGCATCCTAATCTCGCTTCGGTTTTCGAGAATAAACCTTGGTGAGTGAAGTTGGAGATAGTATTGAATTCTCCTACAACCTCTTGGGCCAAAGCTTCTCTTCTCTTCTTTGAAAATGCATCTAATCTTTTCCAATTTTCATAATATTCCTCAATTTCCTCTCCTTTTAGGGTACTTATTTTTCCGAGAGGGGTCTCGATTTTTTCACTTTTTTCTACGAATGAATAAACGCTGTTTTTTAGTTCGGGACTTGAAGAGTGAAGGATGGCGAAATAAGCATCTGAAGGAAGTATGCTAGAAAAATCTTCTGAGACTTCGAGGGGCTCGTAGAATTCAAAGAAATGATTACCTTTTCCGAAATCCGGTTTTATTTCAATTCCTTCTAGCTCTATATGTTCCTCGTTAACTTCAGATGCTCTTTTTACTACTTTTTTAGTGTCGGGTATTTCTTCAAGGCGCATTAGGATCATACCGCATCCATTTGGTCTTATTTCGGGGAAAGACACGTTTTCATCTTCCCACCCGATTACACCGCCGTAACCGTATCCTGAGAGCCACCTTTTCTTGTTTCTTGTGATGGATGCATCAGGTGCAAAAACACAGTAGACGTTAGAATTGTTTAAGGCGTACATCATTTTTCCTAGGCCGTAGAGGGTATTTTTATAGGAAAGTGCGGAGCCTAGGTCTCTTTTTCCAAGTGAGAAAACTCTTTCTTCTGCAAGGGAGAGTAAATCTTTGCCTGAAAGTGATCTTATGTCTTCCATTTTTATCACCAATTCCAAATTAGAGCTTATAAGTAGACGGTTTTCCAGTATATGAATTTAATCTATTGATTGAATCCGACTACCGCTTATAAGTTCTGTCAGAAAAACTTGAAAAAGGTATATGATGAGGAGATTTGGAATAAATTTTGACTTCAATCGAAAAATACAATTAAAAAAATAGAAATAAAAATCCAACCGGTTTTAGAGGTTTTTTGATTTTGGGTTAGAATTAAATTTTTTGACTTCTAACAAATATATACATGTCTTCTCAGGAAGAGGTAGGATCGAAAAGCTTTGGTGCTTTTTCGGGAGTATTCGTACCGACTTTTCTAAGTATAATGGGAGTTATCTTCTTCTTGCGATTAGGTTACGTCGTGGGGGTCGGTGGTGTGGCAGGTTCGATTCTTATTATTCTGATATCAGTTTCTGTCACGTTCGCCACTGGCTTATCTCTCAGTTCTATAACCACTAACATAAAAATAGGTCCAGGTGGAGCATATTCCATCATCTCCAAAACACTCGGTATAGAAATAGGAGGTAGCGTCGGCGTCCCGCTTTTTCTCGCACAAGCATTTTCTGTGGCTCTCTATATATTTGGGTTCGCGGAAACCTGGGTTTTCATATTTCCCGAACACCCCTTTTTGCTGGTTGCTTTGGGGATATTTGGGGCCCTTTTTCTCCTCGTGTTTATAAGTACAAAAATTGCGGTGCAGGCCCAGACGGTAGTATTTTTAGCGGTCTGTGTCTCCTTAATCTCCGTCTTTGCCGGAGGTAATCTACTTGACATAGGAAGCAGATCTCTCACAACACCCATTCTCGGGGCTTTTGCGGAGATGGACTTCTGGTCACTCTTTGCTCTTTTCTTTCCGGCAGTAACAGGACTTATGGCCGGGATCGGGATGTCTGGCGAGTTGAGTGATCCAAAAAGGCAGATTCCCCGAGGAGTCTTACTTGGACTGGGAATAACGACCGTTCTCTATATCCTTCTAGTCGTATGGTTCGGTTACTCCGCTACCACGGCCGAACTTATAGACAATCCCCTTCTTATCGTGGAGTTCGCTGCTTTCTCTCCCGCAGTTCTAGTGGGAATTCTCGCAGCGACCTTTTCCAGCGCCCTCACAACAATCATAGCCGCCCCACGAGTTCTACAGGCCCTGTCACGGAATAGAGTTTTGCCATTCAGTGATATGCTGACCAAGAAAACAGAAAAAGGAGAGCCTAGAAACGCGACTTTACTTACGGGGTTGATCGTCGTGATACTGTTGCTCATAGGGTCTCTCAACTCGATCGCTCAGATCCTAACCATGTTCTTTCTGATAGCTTACATGATGATTAACGTCTCCGTATTTATCGAGCAATTCCTGGGTCTACCAAGTTTCAGGCCCACGTTTAGAGTTCCAAAGGTAATCCCTCTCTATGGAGCAATATCATCGTTTGTAATAATGTTTCTCATCAATATCCCTGCTGGAATTGGTGCTCTGGCTTTCGTTTTCGTAATGTATCTATTTCTAGTGAACAGGAAATTGAAACAGGAATCAGGAGACGTTCGTTCGGGTCTGTTCAGGGAGATCTCAGAATGGGCCACTAAGAAGATAAGAAAATTACCCGAATCGAGGGAGCATATATGGAAACCAAACTTATTGCTCCCAGTTCTGACAACTCGAACTCTTTCAGGGAACTTCCCACTAATAAAGTCGATAGCTTATCCTCACGGCACAATGACCGTGTTGGGATTTAAACTTACCAGAAATATCGATGACAACCCAGAGGTAGGAGAAGAGATCACAAAGGCGCAGATGGATAGAGAGCTAGAACAACTGCCCAAGCTTGTAAAAAGGTTCGGTGAAGAGGGAATATTCACCAATTTCTCCATGATAGAGTCAAAAGACTACGTTGAAGGCGTTCTTACATCTCTAGGGGCTATTTCTAGTCAAGTATTTTCCCCAAACATACTTTTCTTACCTTTCAGACCCGACAAGATTTCAAAGTCGTCTCTGAAGAGAATAGCCAATACTTCAAAAGATGCTGGAAACGGCATCATCATCTTCGACAGAGACAAGGAGCTGGGACTAGGTTCCGAGAAGGAAATTCATCTTTGGATCTCCTCAGAAGCATTGGATAAAGATTTCGAAGAGGACAGATATTACGATCTGGCAGGGCTGGTAGCCAACGAAATAAAAGAGAATTGGGACGGTACCATCAATCTGCACATGTGCATTTGTGAGAAAACAGAAAGGAAAGTGAAAAACTATCTAAAAAAATTGATTGATGAGGCGAGGTTCTCCCCAGAAGACACTAAAATAAATATTGAAACGAAAGAGTTTATCGAAGCTTTACAGGAAGCACCAGATGGAGATCTTCATATAGTGCCATTTGATAGCTCGGACCTAAGTACGGTATTTGAGGCTGTAGAAGTAAAAGATAAATCCTACCTTTTTGTCTTCGACTCGGGTAAGGAAAACTTACTGAGCTGATAACAAAGTCCGGGGGATTAACTAGAAATTGCTTAGTTTTCTTCGCTTTCTTTTTTTACTCCTTTTTCTTTACCTTACTCTCTAGAATTCTTTGAAATATTGACATTTTGAACAAGCTCCAGTACACAATTATTTCTAGTTATTTATCGTCTTCGAAACTAATCTGACGAAAATCTTTAAGTTTATATGAACTTTGTATCGTTTACGAAACATAATTTTTAAATTCTCGATTACAATATTTAACCAAATGAAAGTAGAACATTTGAAAGTCGGCCTTTTGTTAGCGATAGTTATTCTAGTTTGTGCTACTGCAGTTTCCTACTTTACTTTAGATCATTTTTATGGAGCTTCTGAGACCGGTCAAAAATTAGATTTAGAGGCTCAGACAACCACCGAATCTGCTAGAGTTCCCAGTTCTGCCCCATTTGATGTTGTTCCTGTTTCCGTGATTATAGGAGTCAGCATGGCGGGACTCACATTGGCTGTTTGGAGCGGAAGTCAGGTTAGTTCCACCTCAGCAAAGTTACAGGGAACTGCAACTACGATACTTTTGAACGAGGGGTTGGAAGATATGACTGTCAGAGATGTCGAAATAGTTAGTCGAATGATTAGTAAAAGTGAATTTACTGTCCCTCAACTGCTTAGAGGGGCCCAAGTCTCGAGGTCTTCGGTTTGGAAATTGGTAAAGAAAATGGTTGATAAGGGTCTTGTGGAAGAAACGGGTAAGGAGAGGCTACCTGATAGCGGCAGAGGTAAGCCCAGTAAGGTTTACAGATATGTTGGACCCTAGGTCCGGGTAATAATCGGGAAAGACCAGATTTATGCACTAATTTTTGGTCATTATAGGGTAAATAAAATAAACTCTTGTGATAAAACCGAGTAGGTGTGTAGATGAAACTCCTGTTAATTCACGCGGATTTTCTGGAGTTCGAGGCTAAAGAAAAGACGAAATTAGCTGAAGACGTTCCAGAGGAAGAAAAGTCTGGAAGGGCAGAGGAAACTCTCGTTGCTTTTATGGCGATAGAGAGGGAAGACGAGGATAATCCCGACTTAGTGATAGAAAAGGCTTATGATGAAATAGAGGATGTTCGAGGGAAGGTTAATGCAGAATCGGTTGTTGTTTATCCTTACGCTCATTTGAGTCAATCTTTATCTTCTCCAGACACCGCGATCAAGGTTTTAGACGGAATTAAGGAAAGATTAGAGAAGAATGGAGTAGATGTTCTTAGGGCACCTTTCGGCTGGTATAAGAGTTTTAGTTTGAGTTGTAAAGGACATCCTCTCTCGGAGCTTTCCAGGGAGATCACTCCTGAGGAACCCGAAGAAGAGGTGAAGGAAGTAAAGAGCGGATGGATAGTAATCGACGAAAAAGGTGAGGAGCACGACCCGCTTAGTTTTTCTGGATCCAAGGAGTTTAAGAAGATAATAAAGTACGAAGTCGAGGACACTGTTGACAAGGGGGAGGAACCACCTCACATCCGCTTGATGAAAGAGAAAGAGTTAGTTGGTTATGATAAATTGAGCGATCCCGGGAATCTCAGATGGTATCCAAATGGGAAACTCGTCAGGGATCTGATTATTGACTATGTTAATGGGATAACTATCGACTACGGAGCGGTGAATGTAGAAACACCGGTCATGTATGATCTGGGAGACAAGGCAATTTCGGAGCATTCTAGCAAGTTTGGCGAAAGGCAATATAGATTCGAGAGTGGGAATCGAGAAATGGTTTTGCGATTTGCGGCCTGCTTTGGAATGTTCTCTATGATGAATGAGATGTTTCTCACAGGTGAGAATTTGCCGTTGAAGATGTACGAGCTTTCTACTTACTCTTTCAGGCGAGAACAAAAAGGGGAACTCATGGGTTTAAGAAGGCAGAGAGCCTTCACTATGCCTGATATGCATACTGTTTGTAGCGATTTGGACGAAGCGAGAGATGAGTTCGGAAAGCAGGTTAAGTGGACGCTCGAAACTGAGAGAGTTTTGGAGCTGAGTTATCACATAATTTTCAGAGCTACTAAGGATTTCTACGAGGAAAATGAAGATTGGATAAAAGCGTTAATAAAGGATATTGGAAGACCCGCTCTGGCTGAGATTATAGAGGAGAGAAAGCATTATTGGGTGGCTAAGTGTGACTTGGCGGCCTTGGATGCTCTTGGAAGACCCCTTGAAAATCCAACGGTTCAGATAGATGTGGAAAGCGCCGACCGTTTTGATATAACCATTTATGAGGACGAGGAGAAAGTCCGGCCTCCGATATTACATACTAGTCCAACTGGGAGTATCGAGAGGGTTCTTTGTGCCATATTAGAGCGGATTTCTGAAGACGAAAAACCCCAGTTTCCTCTATGGCTTTCACCAACTCAGGTTAGGATTATTCCAGTGGGGGAGGAACACCTGGAGCCTTGTCAAGAAATTGCCGAAAAGATCTCTTCTAACAAAATAAGGGTGGATATCGATGATAGGGATAGAACGGTAGGTAAGCGAATTAGGCGGGCAGAGAAAGATTGGGTTCCATATACCATCGTTTTTGGAGATAGAGAAGTTGGCTCAGAAGAGGTTCCGGTGAGAGTAAGGGAAAAGAATAAGGAAATTCCTATGAGTATCGAAGAGCTGATCGAAGAAATAAATGAGAAGGTTAGTGGAAAGCCATTTAGGCCCCTTTCACTCTCGAGATTGTTATCTAGTAGACCTTCATTTTCTCGATAATTGCAGATTTCTATCTATTGCTTTGGATCATGTATAATGGAGTAGGTCTGTCCTATTGATATTCCTCCATCTCCCGGTGGAATTTTTTCTTTTCTCACGAAGTTCAATCCATGATCCTTGACCATTTTTTGGGTTGTCCTAGTTATCGAATCGTTGTAGAATACACCCCCAGAAACTCCGATATTCTTTATTCCTCTATCTTTTGCTTCACTTATTGCAATTTGAGCGAATCCTCTAGCTATGGCCTTTTGCGCTGCTGCTGCGATGTCTCTTCTTTCAGCTCCGTCTTCTAGTTTATTGACGATCTCGAGAATCAGTTTTTTAACATCTATTAATTCTCCCTCTCCTTTTTTTTCGAAAGAGGGGTTTATCTTAACAGAGTTAGCATCGCCGGATTCCGCGAAGGCCTCTAGTTTTATAGCGGGTTCCCCCTCGTAGGTTCTTTCGCCACAAACTCCCAAGAGGCAAGAAATAGCGTCCAATACTCTGCCTGTACTGCTTGTTGAGGGGGTGTTTATGTTTTTAGCGAGCTGTTGGAAAATTATTTTTACCTTATCTTCACTAAGCCATTTCTCACAATATTTATTCAAAATATCTCCTATCAAGTCGGTATCATTTGAATCCTTCCACAATATTCCGGCCAGCGCCCTTGCAGGGAACTTAGCTGCCAGATCACCCCCCGGTAATTTGTATGGTTCTATCCCTCCGATTCTCTGGAACCCATTATCAGTATACTCCATTATTTCGCCCCCCCAAATCGTCCCATCTTCTCCGTAGCCGACTCCATCTGCTGCGATCCCCACCATCTCATTGACGTTCTTCTCCGCCATTAAGGAATAGAGATGGGCTTTGTGATGTTGTACCCGAATTAGTTCCGCGTTCATCTCTTCTGACATTTCTTCTCCGAGTTCTGTTGTAGAAAAGTCGGGGTGGAGATCGCAGGCTATATAATCCGGTTTTTTTATACCGAGCCAATTCATGAATCTGTCTGCCGTTGACTTCAGATATTCTATGTTTTCAATATTTTCTATATCTCCAAGATACTGGCTGGGGAATATCCTATTGTCTTTAGAGATTGAGATGGTATTATCCAGATCGGCTCCGAGGCTTAGTATCGACTTTTCGTTTTTTATCTCCGTTTTTATTGGGGTAGGTACATACCCCCGAGATCTTCTCAAAAAGGCACTTTTTCCTCCACTTAGTCTTACGACAGAATCATCACATCTGTTTATAATTTCCCTATTGTGTAGTAGGAAATAATCCACTTTTTCAGAGAGCTTGAAGATGGCCTTTTGATTTTCTATTATCATCGGTAGGCCCGGCATGTTGGCGCTAGTCATAACGTATGCCGGTTCCTTGCCGTAGTGAAATAAGAGGAAATGAATGCCGGAATAGGGTAGCATGACACCTATTGAATCCAGTCCTGGTGAAATCAGTTCTGATAGGGAGAATTCTTTCCTTTTTTTGAGTAGGAGGATAGGCCGTTCGTAGGAGGTCAGAATTTCCTCCTCTTTCTTAGTCACTCTGGCGAATTCCTTTGTTTTCTCTAAATTGTTAGACATGATAGCTAGAGGTTGTTGTGGTCGTCTGAATCTTCTTCTCAATTCTTCTAGAACTGAGTCATCTGTTACTTTAGAAGCTACGTGCATTCCACCTATCCCCTTAATTGCGACTATTTTCCCCGAATCAAGTAGTTTGGAAGCTTTTTTTATTGGCTTGTCCGTTTTTATTTCCATGCCGTCGCTTCCATGTAAGCGCATTTTGGGTCCTTGTTTTGGACAACAATTGGGTTCTGCATGATATCGTCTGTCTGAGGGTTCTGTGTACTCTCTTTGACAATCTTCACAGAGCGGGAAGTCTGCCATCGATGTCCTTTCTCTATCGTAAGGTAGACTTTTTATTACAGTGAATCGAGGTCCACAGTTGACACAGGTAATGAAGGGGTAGTGATATCTTCTATCGTTTGGATCCATCATCTCTTGATAACATTCATCACAAAGGCAGATATCTGGCGGAATTACGGAAGGTTTTCCTCTCTTATCTTGATCGCTCTCAAGTATCCGAAAATCTTCGAGTCCAGAAACGTTCTGAGACCATCTGGCTTTTACTTTTTCCACTTTTGATAGTGGTGGGTTGTCCTTTTTGAGCGCATGTAGAAACTTCCGGATGTTTTTTTCTTCTCCTTCTAGGACTATATTTACTCCTGCGTCTCCCATGTTTTTTACTGACCCGCTCAAATTGAATTTCTCTGCAGTCCGGTAGCAGAAAGGTCTGAAACCCACTCCTTGTACTATTCCCTCTACTTTGACTTTGGCTCTTTTTTTCATTTTTCGTAACCAAAATATTTAGTCTAATTTTTTCCCTATCTTTAGAGCAATTTCAGAAACTTCAGTTGCTTTTTTTCCCAATATTCTTATCATAGCTTCTTTTCCGATGCTTCCTCTGTCGTAGATTATATTCGGAACTTTCCCGAGCTTCTCTATAGCTCTTTCAGTTCCCCAACTCATCGTTTTAACATTTTCAGGTTCATTTTCACGATCGAAACTAGATAATTCATATTCTAGATTTTTGCAGATTTCTAAAATTTTCTCGGAGAATTTTATATTCATAGCAGATCTAATCTCGGGGTTTTTTCCCATAACTGTCAGTACTATATTAGTCACGTGCTCGGACCCGCCAAAGTCGGGTACACCGGTCATGTGGGGGGTCCCTCTGACTTTCACTATTCTTCCGGTGAGGCCTACCACCTCTTTAGGAGTTCTTGCGTCCTTTTTTGCCATCGCAATATTTGACCCTACTTCGGGAATTAGCCTGGCAAACTCAGGAGATCTTTCCAATTTTTTCGCGGCCTTCTGGACCTCTTGGATTTCTTCTCCGTTTCCTGTAACTTTCCACATTCTGGCCATCGGGTTGATCGTTTCTACCCCTTTTCCTATCTTTAATCTTCCCCGAACTGCATCTACCATAAAGTCACTTGCTTTTTCTATGGAGTGTGGGATGCTATTTCCTTTTGTTAATTCGGCGGTTATAGCTGCTGAAAAAGTGCAACCGGTTCCATGAATCTCCGGAGCGTCTATTCTTGGCCGCTCAAATTGTTTGAATGAGTTTTTATAATGTAATAAATTGACAATTTTTTCTGTGCTTAGATGACCACCTTTTATTAAGGCTCCATCGACTCCTATTTCGGATATTTTCTCTGCTGCTGTTTTCATTGTTTCGATGTTATCTATCCGAGTGTCTGAGAGTTTTTCCGCTTCAGGAATGTTAGGTGTGACTAAAGTAGCTTCTCCTATTAGTTCTTTCAATTTTTTAATAGCCCCTTTTCTTATGAGAGAAGAGCCGGTGGCAGCTATCATTATTGGATCGACGACAAGATTTATTTTATATTCTTTGGCCTTTTCGAGTATAGCTTCTATGATTTTCGAGTTACTAACCATTCCGGTTTTGGCCCATTCAACTTCGAAGTCCTGGGCAACTGAGTCGATTTGTTTTTTTACAAAATCTTCGGGTGTATCCAAAATGCCGTCTACTCCAAGTGTATTTTGAGCTGTTAACGAGGTTATTACACTGGTCCCGTGAACCTCTAAAGCAGAAAAAGTCTTTAGATCCGCCTGAACACCGGCCCCGCCACCAGAGTCCGATCCTGCGATAGTAAGAGTTATTTTTGGTTTCAATTTTTGACCTCCAAAATTTCACCTTTCAGGTATGTGGGTCTCGCCTCTGTAATCTCGACACTAACGAATTTTCCGGGTTCTGCATTTTTGACTATCACTGGTTTGTAGTTCTGGATTCTGGCTGTATAGCCTCCTTTCTTCCCTTTTTCTATAACTAGTCCTTTGTCTACTTCTCCGACGTATTTTTGGTTAATTTCATATCCAATTTCTTTAGTTATTTTGGACATTATTTTTGATCTCCTTTTTTTCTCTTCACTCTCTATTTGTTTCATCCTTTTTGCTTTAGTTCTCGGCATAGGGGTAAATCTAGTAAGGTTGACCTTGTCGGGTTTTATTTCTCTAATAAGATCGCAACTTTTTTGGAATTCTTCTTTCGTTTCAGTTGGAAATCCAACGATTATGTCTGTGGCTAAGTAAAGATTTGGAAATTTTTCTCGAAATTTTTCAACAATATCTTTAAAGTGTTCTACTTTGTACCCTCTTTTCATGTCGTCGAGTACTTTATCACTGCCGCTCTGAATTGGTAAATGTAAGAATTTATAGATTTTTTTGTCAGAAAAGGCTTCTATTAGTTCATTTGTTATCTTTGTTGCATGTTTTGGGTTCATCATTCCCACTCGAATCCTGAAGTTCTCCTGAATCAAGGTTATCTTTTTTAGAAGTTGAGCGAGGTTCGATTCGATGTCTAGGCCATAGGCTGCGGTGTCTTGGGTAGTTACATAGATTTGTTTCCTTCCTTCTCTAAGCTCTTCTTCTATTGAGCTTACTATCTCCTTCGGTTTGAAACTGGTTAATTCTCCTCTTGCAAATTTCACACAACAATAGCTACAGTTTGATGTACATCCTTCTGCTATAGGTATAGGAACACTTATTCGATCACTTCTGAATCGAGGTCGAGGATATCTCTCAGAGAATCCCTCGATTTTTTTTATATCATCTTCGCCGTTTGAGATTTTTTCTACTACTTCTTCTATTGAGTCGATAGTTTTACAGGATATTATCCCAGAAAATGTCCCGATACTTTCTATTTTGTTCAAGTCTATCAAGGGAAGACAACCTGCGACAATAATTTTTTTGTCAGTTTTTTGGTGTAATTCCTTCAGGCGATAAATTACCTTGTTTAGTGTAGTTCTTTTTACCGCACATGTGTTGACTATAACAATATCGGATTTATCTATACTTTCTACTATCTGATGTCCTGCTTCCCTTAATTTACCTAGGACTATTTCGGTGTCTCCTTTGTTCATGGTGCATCCATATGTTTCGCTGTATATCTGCATTTTTTCTACCAACTATGTTTGTTTTCAAGCAAAAGATACTATCCGATTTTTGAGATTATGAGGAGTGAGTTGGATATTCGATTTTGGTTATTCCCAGTCCAGGAGTCTTTTTTCTCCTTCGAGCTCTTTTATATCGCGTATGTCTTGAGTGATTTCCATAGTTCCCAAATACTCTTCTTTCTCGTTTCTAACAGGATAATACCTTATATGTACGAATTTTTCACCTAGTTGAATCCAAAATTCTGCTTTTTCTCTATCTCCCTTCTTAAACTCTTCTAGTATCTCTTTAACCACATCGACACTTTTTGGTGGGTGACAGAATTTTACTGGTCTCCCTAGAATAGAAGGTGCTCGGGGAAACGTTCTATCCCCTCCAGAAAAGAACCTTACTCTGTTTTCGGCATCGATGAATGTGATATCGATAGGAAGTTTATTAATTATGGAATTTATTTCCTCCATATTTAGAAAACCAACATCCAATTCTTGATCGTTTTCTCTAATTACTTGGTAGGTATCGGGCTTTAGTTTTTGATCTCCGAGTATCTTTTTCAGTTCATCGGGTAGCTCTCGGAACTCCTCTTCGGAAAGCTTTTCTTCTATTTCATAAGGGTACTTTGGTTTTCCATCGTAACTCCATTTTTCATCTGGTTCAATTTTGTAGTATCCGATCTCCTTTTCCTGTTCCTTAACAGCTAACCATTCTTCTCCGGATAACAGTTCTTTTAGAGTTGGATAGAGTATGTTATTTTCTCTGAAAACCATATCAACTAGGGAAGAGGAAAGATCCTTTGTTTTATTTATTATTTCCACTGTTAGCTTTTCCCAGTTTTCGGATTTATTGGATAGTAAACCGAGGAGATCTTTCACTTTGTCCATATTTTCGTCGTGTTTTCTCCACAATACTCTTGGTACAGCTTGTATCCCCTGTCTTTCAATATAAGGAAAGATTATCATTTCCTCTCGCGTGTAGTGGGTTCTATCGATTTGTAGAAGTTGGGCGACGAAAGATCTGAAACTTCCTAATTTCTCTTCCCGGTTTTCAGCTTTTTCATTACTTAAAGCGTTTGCTCGAATACCTAGTAGTTCAGCATCTTTTGTTATTTGTTCGTTTTCTTGATAGAGCGTGTGTAGAGGGTGTCCCTCGGGAATTCCCTTGAGATCGAATTTTTCTTCTACAGATTCTCTGAATAGTTCCAGATGGATATCGCACATTTCGGCGATTTCAGAGGGATTAATTCCTTCATTAACTAATTCTTGTTCAATGGCGGGTATCTCTTGGGGGGATAACTCTCTGAGTAGACCCTTGAACTCCTTTTTTAGGGATTCTACATCCTCCTCTTGGAGCCGTTTTAAAAGTTTTTTTAGCTTTTCCTTTTTCTTGTCTTTAGGTTCGGACATTTTTTGTACCTTAATAATATCGTCTTTATTTGGATTAAAAGCAACTGGTATATTTGCAGATTCATATTCCAGAGAAATGTTTACTTATTTATTGCTATTACCCACCCATTACAATGGGAAATATGCTTATGGTGTCGCCATCTTTTAAGGTATAGTCTTTCTTTTTGTCGGTCCCATTCACCATTATTAATTTGGCTTCTTCTTCAGGAATTCCACAATTTTCTAGCAAGGTCGTCACTTTCGAGCCATCTTTGACGTTTAAAGTAGTGTCGTGGCAGTCTTTGTATTTTCGTCGTAAGTTCCCAAATAACCTTATTTTTACTTTGTTACCATCTTCCTTGGTCATATGTATCTACCTCTGACTTGTGTTCTCTCAACGAAAAAGTTTACTTGAGGGGATATAAAAAGATAACTCCGTTATCGATTAGTCGCTGGCACTTTTGTGTATGAGGCTGATCTTTCCATCTTTAAGAGAATAAACTTCATAGACCGAAAAAAGATAAAATTGGTTTACTGTTTAATATGGGGAAAGAGGTGGAAAGTTGGAAAGCGGAGAAAAGCTCACAGATAGAGAAAAGGAACGATATGATAGGCAGATGATAATCGAAGGTTTTGGAGAAGAAGGCCAAAAGAAACTTAAATCTACAACAGCGTTTGTTGCTGGAGCTGGGGGGTTGGGTTCACCCGTTGCTATATATCTCGCTACTGCAGGGATTGGTAAAATCCGGATAGTTGATAATGATAATGTTGAGCTTAGTAATCTGAATAGACAAATTTTCTACGGAGAGAAAAATATTGGGAGTAGGAAGGCCGATGTGGCGGGGAGGAAGTTGGCTGAATACAATAGCGATATCGAAATAGATGCCGTGGATACAAGGATAACTAGTGATAACATCTTCGATCTCACTGATGGGTGTGACCTCATAGTGGATTGTATGGATAATTACGAGACGAGATATATCCTCAATAGAGTTGCTATAGAAAGGAAGGTTCCTCTTTTCCACGCAGCTATACAAGGTATGTACGGCCAAGCTACAACTATTATACCAGGCGAGACTCCGTGTTTAAAATGTATAGTTTCTAATCCACCTCCCTCGAAGAAATTTCCGGTTCTTGGCGCAACTCCGGGTTTATTTGCGACTATCCAGGTTCATGAGGTCATAAAGTATGTGGTTGGGGTAGGTGATTTGCTAAAGGGCAGGCTTTTGATCGTTGATGAAGGCACTGAATTCAACGAGGTTAAGATCGATAGGGATCCTGAGTGCGACGCTTGTGGAGGTATATGAGGTAGTTAAGAAACGTTTTTTGTACAAAAACTAACGATTTCGAGGTGCGTTATTTATTATGCTAATCCATTTATGGGAAATGGGGTACTACTATGGAAGTCGAAGTTAGATTATTTGCCAATTTTAGAGA
Source organism: Hadarchaeota archaeon (SeqCode) (assembly GCA_964384105.1). Lineage (GTDB taxonomy): Archaea > Hadarchaeota > Hadarchaeia > Hadarchaeales > JAGGTB01 > CAYLJV01. The sequence continues at coordinate 577,805 of CAYLJV010000001.1, forward strand.
GTCAGTGGGGAAAAAGAGAGTAATGGTTTCTGTTGGTAGTGTGGAAGAGCTTTTTGATTATTTTAATAGCAATTACCCCGATCTGGCGAAAGAGATACTAAAAGATCAGAAGTCGAAGAGGGTGAAAGACTTTGTCAATATACTGGTTAATGGAAGAGATATCAGGGATTTGAAGGGTATAGAAACGAGATTAAAAGATGGCGATGCAGTTTCTATATTTCCGCCCGTTTCGGGTGGCTTGAACTAACCTACGTCTCGATTTTTGAGAATAAAGAAACTTTTAAACCTTAGAAGAGAGTTGATAACCGAAAGCATGAAATCAAAAGGTAAAATCCAAATTTCAATTGCACAACTGGATAATTACGGTCCTTGGACTGTCACTCCCGGAACCAAACCGGAAGCTAGCCTTCAGGTACTGCAAACTAGGTTATTCTCAGATCTGGAGGAGGAATTCTACAAGAGGGATGGTTTGGCTTTCATGACTCGTTTTGATAATACCATAGCCGTTACGAATGGAATCTCTCTCCAGGAGCATGCTAAGATCCAGAAGAAAATTGGCGAAAACTACCCAGTTACAATCAGTTTTGGAATAGGAACCGGGGAGAGTCCTTATAAAGCGCAAGAACTGGCCAGTCAGGCTCTTCAAAGAACCGGTAGTAGTCAATCGGCCGAGAGATTTGAAGAGTTGGCTGGTGAGCCACTCTCTTCTTTAGAGGAAAGCTCTGTTCAAATTGCCCATATAGATATTGATAACGCTACTGAGTTAACGGACAATAGACCGATATATGATACACATTATCTGATACAAAAGGTATATATCTCACTTCATGATCAGTTCTCGAAAAAGGGTGCATTGGTGTTCTATACCGGTGGCGATAATTTTATGGCTCCGTGCAATCATATGAACAAAGACGAGATTCTCGAGGCTATTCTAGAGGTTGAGGGTGGAAATGGTATAGATCTCAAGGCGGGGGTGGGTGAGGCTCCCAAGGCAGAAGATGCCGCCTTTTTAGCTAGTGAGGGTCTCCACGATATTAGAGGGGGAAAGGCGTCCGAGAAAGTTGTATTCAAGAGTATTGATGATGATTCAAAAGAAATTTTCAAGACTGTCTCCTCTTCGGGGGGTCAGAAGAGCGTAAATTAGTTAAGATTACTTGGCAAACTTTTACTAGTCTACGAGTGGATGAATACATATGAAAGAAACATACGTTCCGGATATAAGTACCATAGTAAATGGGCGAGTCACCCAGCTGATAGAAGACGGGGATCTAAAGGGGAGCAGAATACTAATACCAGTTATTATTTCGGTGGAGCTAGAAACCCGAGCAGAATTAGGGCGAGATTCCGGGTTCAGTGGGTTGGATGAACTCAAGAAACTTAGAAAATTTGAGAACGAGAAAGTCATCGAAGTTTCTTTTGTGGGGGAGAGACCCTCGGAGGTTATTCCGAGCGAGATTAGATCTGAGACTAGGAAAGTAACTAAGGATAATGAAGCTACTCTGATAACTAGCGACGAAGTAATGGCCGAAGCGGCAGAAATTGAAGGTTTGAAGGTTAGGTATCTGAAGCCGTTACACGAAGATTTGACTCCGGAACTTTTCAAGTTTTTTGAGCCGGAAGCCATGTCTGTTCACCTTAAGACGGGAGTTAGGCCTTTGGCCAAGGTGGGTCGTCCGGGAAATTTTAAGATCAAAGTATTAGATGAGAACCCTCTTAGCGAGGCCAGGATGAGGGATATAACCAGAGAGATTACCGAGCTTGCTAGAAGGGACCCTGATGGGTATATAGAGATCGAGAAGAAGGGAGCTAGCATAATTCAGCTTAGAGAGTATAGGATAGCGGTTTCGAGACCTCCCTTTAGCGATGCGATGGAAGTGACTGCCGTTAGGCCCATTGTGGATGTCAGCTTGGATGATTACTCTCTCCCCGATAAGCTCAAGGAGCGGTTAAACGAGCAAGCTGAAGGGGTTTTGGTAGCCGGACCGCCGGGAGCGGGTAAGTCTACTTTTGCCCAAGCTTTGGCAGAATTTTATAGGGGGCAGGATAAAGTTGTCAAAACCATGGAATCTCCTCGGGACTTGCAGGTTAGCGAAGAAGTTACCCAGTATACTGCCTTGGAGGGAGACATGGGTCTTACTTCAGACTTCCTTTTGATGGTTCGCCCTGACTATACCATTTATGACGAATTGAGAAAGTCTGACGATTTCGAAATCTTTGTGGACATGCGCTTTGCCGGTGTGGGGATGGTGGGAGTGGTTCACTCTACTAAGGCGATAGATGCCATCCAGAGGTTGATTGGCAGGGTAGAATTGGGTATGATTCCTATGGTAGTTGACACGGTCATTTTTGTCAAGGGTGGTAGAGTCGAAGACGTCTTCGCTCTGAAACCCACAGTTGGAGTTCCACATGGGATGGGGTCTCCCGATTTGGCCAGACCGATGGTCGAGGTTCAAGATTTCGAAACCGGGAAACCGAACTATCAGATTTATTCCTTCGGTGAACAGGTGGTCGTTATGCCGGTCAAGAAGAGGGAGTTGTCTCCGGAAGAAAAGGAGAAAGCTCAAACCGTTAAGGAAGTTGTGAAAAGTCGAACCGGGGCGAATGTAGATGTTGAAATGCTGTCCGGAAGAAGCGTAATAGTCAAGGCTGATCCTAAGGATGTACCGAGGATTATAGGCAAGAAGGGTAGAACGGTGGACGAGCTTCAAGATATTTTGGGAGTTAGAATTGATGTCCAGGAGAAAGAGTGGGAACCTCCTTCGGGATTTTTGGAGCCGGAAGTAGAGGATTTGGGTAATCAGGTACTTGTTCGATTTGATGATAAATATTCTGGAGAGGATGTAAAGCTCTATGCGGGTGACAGCTTGCTTTTTAAGGGGTCGATAGGCAGTGGTGGGGAGATAAAGATAAGGAAAGATACCCAGATCGGCGAACAGGTCGAGAAAATCAGAAAACATGGGATCCCCATAAAAGCAGAGATAGTTTGAATCAGATTTCGGGACCCTCCCTTTAATTTTTTAAGAAGGAGAAATAGGAGTAAGAATGGTATTATGGAGATGGACAAGAAAGAGAGAAAAAAGTATTTTGAGGAACTAGGTATAGAACCCAAAAGAGTCGAGGAGCACGAAAATGAAAAGAAGGATGTTGATATCATAGAGGAGTCGGATGAAGAGAAAGCCAAGAAGGAAGAACGACGGGAAGAAGAACTCGAACAATATCGAGAAACCTCAGGATTCTAGAAGGGTTAAGTATTTGGAAATAATTGTTCCTTGCTTTTTTTAGGTTAGCTGATGGTAAAAACGCAAGACAGTGTTTACTTTGGAACGGCCGACCTTCTTATCTATGAACAACTCATAAATTTGTTATTGTATATTCTCTACAGGAGGGCCCGTAGCTCAGCTGGATAGAGCGACAGCCTCCTAACTTTCCGGGGGTAAGCTGTAGGTCGCGGGTTCAAATCCCGCCGGGCCCGCTTTATTAGACATTTTCTTGTTGTTGTTGAGACTCTTCGGAATCTTTCTAGTATTGTTGTAAAATGGATGGCTTAGTTGGTTTTCTTGTTTTCTGATGATTAAGAAGATTGTTCAATCTCACGGTTTCATGGTAGCTGCTATTGCCACCATTGCCGCAGCTACTGCCACGAAAAGCAGAGCTACTGCTTCCTGAACCTGGATTTCTTCTTGTTCGTCGGTTCGCCTTCTTCCACCAGCTACAGTGTTTATTTCGTTATATCCTTTATCATCGTTTACGGAAGTTGCGTATACGTTAACGGCTGATAGGGCGATTGAAGAGACTATGAAAATAACAAATAGAACTGCAGCAATTTTATTTATTCTCATACTTCACCCCCATAATTACAGTGGAACTGATAATGATTAAGTATTCTGCTTGAGAGCTTTTTTTGGTCTGTTGTGAATTATCTTAGGTTCTTTTTCCGTGAGAATCTAAAAGAAATCGAAGTTTTCTTTCAGCCATTCTTCCCACAGTTTTTCGTGATAAACGTACATGAGCAGTTTTATTACCATTAGAGTGCCGCCTATGGCTCCTGCTATTTCCCATTTACCGGTGAATAGATATGATACTAAGACGGTTGCAATCGAGGCGTGAACTCTCCAGCTGATGCTTTTCAGGATTTTTTTCTTGAGGGTCATTAATATCGGATCGATATGTCTGCTTCGATCTCAGAATTTTAATTATTTATAATTACTTTTAATTATAATGGTAAAATTATTAGAAAAGAAACAGTTTCAGTTAGAGAATGTACGTCGCTAGATGCCCGTTTTGCGATTACAAGGTGAAATCTGTTTGAATTTATGTAGCTGGGTAAGTGATCGGACACATCATTCGAATCGAAGGTGAAAGACACGGAACAGAGGGGTGTGTTCCTGATAAAGGTTACAAATCTTGGTCGATAATACAGAAAAGGGTTGGCTCTCGTCAAAAAATGAACTTTATTTGCCGATTGGAAGAATATTTGCGGAATTAAAAATTCGTTAACCTTGCATCATTTTCCAGCGGAATTTTGCCATTTTCTCTATCAGTTCTTTCCGTTCATTCGACTGGGCTATTATCCTCGTTTTATCACTCGCTAAGCTTATGGTTCTCTCGCACCTCGGGCATTCCTTGGTTTTTTGGCCTCTACTAACTATCATTAACCCCCAACAGGGATATTGGGTTTTGCTTTTTCTTCGGTTGCATCGAACCAGTGCATATGCGTGTCTCAGTTGTATGCCTTTATTTTCCTGGCTCGAATGGTTTTTCGATCTTCCTAACTTTTCGCTACCTTCAATTTTTTCTTTGAATACTCCCTGTGGATGGGAAGTAGTCTCCCTTTCATCCAAAATCGAGGCTAACCAACCGCTTGGTCCTTCCTTGTATCTTATTTTCTCCTCGAAGCGAGGTGGTTCTGGAGGATCGAGTTTTCGATTTTCTGCTTCTTTAAGCCCCTCGTCTTTTCTTCTCTCTTCCATTATTAGCTCATAGAAGCTGTTTTCGGCTGATCTAGCGGTTATCTTGTGCATATGGCCAAGAATAACAGAGAGTTCCGTTTTAAAGTCGGAGTTAGGAGAATTTTTCAAGTGTGTGATGTGGTTCTTTATTTTTTCAAAGCACTCATTTACAGAGAGGCTTTCGTTAAAAATCCAGTATAATAGCTCGTATCTGTCGTTTCTGGGGCCCTCTGATGTCCGGAAGTTTTCTAGAACCTCTTTAAATCCTTTTTCTTCCATCTTCACGCTCTTACACCATTGAGCCTCTATCTATAGGCAGAGTAATAACTTTTTGAGAAGGTTGTGTGGATTTTATAGTGTTGATGAGACAATATTAGCCAAGCTGCGGGGGGTGAAAAATATTAAGAAAGAATTGGATTTTAAGACAATTTCCACTATCTATCGTGGGTTAGACTATTACAAGCGCCAGTTGGAGGCGTTGAGGAAAAAAGCCAAACAAAATTTCCCTGAATTTATTCTCTCAGACATTAACGAAGAAATAGAAGAGACGGGGGAGGCTATGGACTTTTTGGAAAAATATAGTGAAGGCAAAATCAATTCCAGATTTCGTGAAATCATGGATTACGCTTTGCGTATGTATTCCCGAGGATTAGAAGAATTGAAGGAAGAAATCGAGAAAACGTTTAAAGAATCTTCAATTGAATTAACTGCGATAAATAAAGATTTGAAAAACATCGATAATTGCTTAGAAATATTAGAATGATTTTTTCAAGTCTACGAAACTGAAAAGACGTTAGGGTAATGTTTTGTGGATTATTTTCCACTTATCGAGAAATACACCTTATTTTGAAGCAAAGCTCTTAATTCTATGGTGTCTAATCGGTCTTGAGAGCTTGGAGGGTGAATAAACTTATGTCTTTGGAGAAGAGACGTGTCGCGGTTTATTTTTCTGTTGGCCTGCACAAGCCAGCGAAAAAGCATGAAGTCGATTTATCGGGCTCTGGAACAAGCTTTAATTCATAAAATAGAAAATAATAGTGCTCTAATAGGATTCGGGAATAATCCTCGTAGTGAGCCCCGATGGTGTAGTCTGGCCAAGCATTCAAGCCTCTCGAGCTTGGGACCCGGGTTCAAATCCCGGTCGGGGCATACTTTCTCAACAGTGGAATTAATCAACTGTTAGACTATTGTCCCTACTTTACACAAAAAAGTATTCAGTTGCGGTTATCTTACTTTATTCGCAGAAAAACTTGATAGAGGATCAAAGGAACTTTTTTCACTGTTTGACCGGATTTAGGAAAAAAATTCTACTTGTATGGATAACGTAAGTCCGTTAAAAGAGTATAGAAAAACAGAATGATCTGTTATTGTGGAACTAAGTTATTATTTATCTCTTATCTGAAATCTTCAGGCACTTTTATCGACCAAACTAATAGCACACCAGTGATGATCAAAAGTACACTGAACATTCCCACAAAAGCAAATTCGTCCTGTTCAGCAAAGTATCCCGGGCTCTGAATGAGTGTGTAGATAAGCATCCCCATCGATACCTGGAAGAGATTTAGAGCGTATTTCCATTTTCTTATTAGTGTGATACCTCCGAAGATTAGGAGTCCGGCGGTAGTGAGTTCAGCTATAAGATGTGAACCGGCCCGAAGAGGTTCAGTTTCCAGCTCCGGGATATTACCAGTGATCCAGAACATAGCCCACATTCCGAAAATAGATAAGCCTATGACTATTGAATATCCCGATACAACTTTTTTCAGGTTTATATATTTCGTCATGATGTTTTTTAGGCCCTCCATTTCTCAAATTTTTATTTTTCGCTTTATTAATCGCCATTTGTCTACGAGGTTCATGGGGTAAAAGAAATTTTCATTTTTTTTAGACTATTTCTGTTCCAGTTTTTGTGAAATATACTTTTCTCAAGTTAAGCCTTATTCGAGGAAAATCGGGTCGAATAAAATTTACTAAAAATTCAGTAAATTTAAAGTTTCTACTCTGAGAGAGTATTAATGACAATGGACTGGGATAAAATCGAGCCTCAAGACACGGCAGTTATAATGCATATGTATCGTGCAGAGGTTCAAAGGATCAACACCTGGAGAGGACGGATGGATCGGACGACGAACTGGGCGATAGTGATTACGATCGGTGTTATAACTTTTGCATTATCCAGTTCTAATGCCCCACATTGGACGATGCTTCCGGGTTTGTTTTTGGCTTATGTACTACTTTTCGCGGAGGCCAGGAGATACAGGTTTTATGATTCATGGAGAGGGAGAGTAAGAGCTTTGGAAGAACTGTTCTTAGCGAAATTTTTTGATAGGGATTTGGAAATAGACGACAAGTGGGAGAAAGCTTTATCGTGTGATCTGAGGGAACCCACGTACAAGATAGAGTGGGAAGAAGCAGTAAAGAGAAGATTGAAGAGAATATATATCTGGATAATTCTCGTGTTCACAATTTCTTGGATAGGGAAGATTTTCATGCATCCGGAGAGGATTACATCTATGGATGTTTTCTTCGGTAGAATATCCGGTCCGTTAGGGAAAACAGCGGGCATTCTCATCTTTGGAGTGATAATAGGGATAATCGTTCTGTCAATATCGTACTTCTTCATAGCCTCACCAAAAAGAGAGGCTAAGGGGAAACCTAAGGAGAAGGAAATAGACGAGAAATTCGTTTCTGAAGAATACCTAAGGAAATTCGAAGAATAAAAGTTAAAAGATAGCCCGAATTTGATGATTGTTTTTATGTTCGTAATAGAAGATAGAATTCAAAAAGGTGAGGTAATCAGTTTAGATACCTGAAGATTTCAAGATTTGAAGACTCTTTAGGATAAGGCAGTTCTTTACCAAGTTTTTTGAATGCGGTTTATTTTGGGTAGTCTATGGCAGAATTACTCTTTGGTTTCCATGAGATTTAATTCTTTGAGTTCACTGAGTATTTCATCGAGAGCTTCCTGAATTTCGTTCCTGTTTTGATTGGATGCGGCGTTTATTTCTTTTATCAGGTCGTCCTTTGTAGTTTCTCCATCGCATCTTTGCCAGATGGAAATTACGGTATCGTCTGCCGGGAACGCTTTTTCATTTTCGTTAACCAATAAGAGCTCTCCTTCACCACTCTCGCTAATTTTGCCCTTTCTTTGAAGTTTTGGCATTATATTTCTCCTTTATGATGACACTAAAAATTTGATTCCAACTCTTTTTAGTTTTGGGTACTCCAGTGTTTCAGTAGTAGTTTTATCTACTAGATAAGAGGAAATTTTCAGAAATTTTTTTTAGAAAACTGATCTGGACCTCGAGGTTTTTAATCTTATACAAGTTTTATAGTCATTCTGGGTCGCTCTTTGACAGGTATCCCAGCCCGAGGTAAATAGCTGCAATGACAATCAATGCGGGAGTTAAATAGTAGTATACCCACCCCCAAGGGTTGGCAACATCCGTAGCAAGCAGTTTACCTGCGTTTGCTAGGTCGTAGAGGCTGAAATGCACGTCAGAAAAAGGGAAAAGCCACCACACGTCGAAATCATAAGTTATGGAATCTGCGAATATGTGAAACAAGTATCCCAGAAACGTAATTGAAAATAGAGGCAAAAATTTTGTTTCAAATTTTTTGAGTTGGAATTGAGTTTTATTTCTCACAATTTCGCCGATCGAGTTCAAAATTCGAGGAAGTATGAGGGCCACCAATGCGGACAGAAGTATCGCAAAAAAAGGAGCGTGCCAGAAGTTATGTGGTCTAAAGGGAGAGGACATGGAAGGGACTTCCGTGAAAAAACCCAAAAATCGGTCTGCACTGTGTGACTGTCCTGCCACGAATACTGTGGACAGAGAAAGTAGAAATAGTTTAAAAAATGGTTTTTTCCCAGTCCAAGCCATATAGAGTATATAGAAAATAATAATGTATGCCAAAAAGCCAGTGAAGCTTACGAAATTCATCGAAAGATCGAATACAAGGTATCCTATCGCCACCGCGGCTCCGTACATCAGGAGAGCCTTCATTGCGAATCGATAGGACGATATTCCGAAGGGTGTGATGAGGAGGATGGCAAAGAGGAGGTGGTTCAGATTATCCATGGCAACTCGTTTGATCCTTTGAGATTCTAACGTTTTATTTTTGTGAGTTTTGCGCCTCTTTGAGTGATTAATTTGATTTAATTTATTTCAGAAAGTTATTGGAAAAACTACCAATCGACTTTGATAATCTATTGGCCGTCTTTCGACTTTCTACAGCTTCCTTGATTACATTACTATGTTTGTGGTAGTCTTTTTTACTCCGTCCGTTCCCCTAATTTTTTCGACGACTTCGTCTCTGAGTGTAGATATGTTTTCGGCTTCGGCATGAACTATAATATCGTATGGTCCTGTGAGCATGTCTGTATCCTTCACGGACTTCAGTTTTCTAAGACTTTCGACGACTTCTCGCATTTTACCAACCTCGGTATTTATTAAAATATAGGCTCTAACCAATTGATACCCTCCACTTAATATTCGACAATCAACTCCTTATATTTTTGTAGTATTCCAATCTGTTTTCTTAGTTAGTATTCTTCGAGTTTTGATATTTTTTCTTGAAATTGCCGTGAATTTAGTTTCGGCTATGAATAGAAATAGGATCTAAACTAGAAAATTACATTTACTCTTATGAGAATAAACGAGTTGAAGTGGTGTAGCTTTGTGATCTGCGAGATGTGTAGTGGAAAGGTCCCAGAAGGTGCAAACTATTGTCCGAGTTGTGGTGCCCGAGTAGACCTAGTAAGAAAAGAAAAAATTTTGGTCTCTGCAGACGATCTGGTGAGCGAGGTTAAAGAGTTAATACACGAGGGAAACGTTACGAGGATCGTGATACGAGATGAAGGAGGAAAGGTACTTTTAGACATGCCTGTTACCGTCGGAGTCTTAGGTTTCATGCTAGCTCCTTGGCTCGCAGCGGTAGGGGCGGTAGCCGCATTGGCTACTAAATGCACTATAGTGGTAGAGAGACTGGAATGACGTCTGTTGGGGGAGAAATATCACGTTATCTAACTGGGTTGGTCTCTGCTTTTCTCTGATTCTCACGATAAGATGGAGTTTTGTTTCATTATATCGTTAGGATTCTCTTTTTCACAGAGAAGTCTACCGCAGTATGGGCAGTATTCCTGGGGCTCATCACAGTCTATTTCCCGTACTATTTTACCGCATTGGCATCTGTACTTCTTTCTAATTGGTATTTCCTGTTTATAAGGCAAAGAAACCCGCCTCCGAGACCTGCTTATTTCTATCTAGCCGGCATCCTGTTAAAAGGCTTTCCGGTTCTTACCATTCGGCTTATTTGAATTCGAGGTAGAGTTTTACTACATAGATCTCTTTCTTATGTTTTTTATTTGAATGAATTGAATTAATCAAAAAAGAGTGTGACTGGGGCTTACTAATAATAGGTCTCTCAAGTTTTGAACTGCTTATAAGATTGCATTAGAGCTCTCTTCACATGAGAATTTCGTAAAGAGAATTTTAGAGGAGGTGAAATTTGTGGAGTATAGTCCTTATCCTAAAGGGAAAGGAAAAGTAAAATGGGTTTCTACAGATTGGCTCGAAAAGAATCTAGAAGATAAAAATTTAATGGTTATGGACATTCAACCTGATATACACGATTATATAACAGAACATATCCCAGAATCAGTATATTTTAACCAGCGTTTGCTTCGTGTGCCTATGAATGGAAGGCCCGGTGTTTACGTTCCTGAAAAGGTGATCGAATCACTCTTTAATAGAATTGGTCTCGTGGCTGATACACCAGTTGTTGTTTATACAGGTGTGGGTGATTTCAGGGGGTGGGGCGATGGTTTGGAACAGACTATGATGGCATATTCATTAGCCAGATTTGGACATGACAATATTTACGTTTTGGACGGTGGTCTCGATAAATGGAAAAATGAAGATAAAGAACTTACCAAAAAATTTCCGCAAATAAAAAAATCCGATTTTGATGTCGATGTACGCGAGAATTACAAGGCAGATATGAAAGAAGTTAAGGAAACAAAAGATGATGACGATGTAATCCTGCTGGATGCTAGGCCACCTGAGATGTATGAGCAACAGTCGATATGGCCAAAGCCTGGTCACATACCTGGAGCTGTGAATCTTCCTTGGAAGAGTCTTATGTCAGAAGATAATCCTAAGCTTCTGAAACCGGAGAATGAGCTAAAAGATATCCTCGATGAAAAAGAAGTAACAAAGGATAAGAAAATTATTTGTTCTTGTGGAACTGGAAGAGAAGCCACCAATGAGTTTATTTTACTCAGGTGGTATTTTGATTTTCAGGAAGTTAAGAACTACGAGGGTTCATTTACTGAGTGGGCTGCTTATCCCGAGAATCCGGTAGTTACTGGAAAGGAACCGTATTAGATTGGTTAAAACTTTCAGACCTTTTCTTTTTTTATTTTTAATAGATCGTATGAGTTAAGTAGATTAATGAGAAGGTGAAAATTTGGTAACAAAAATTTTGGTTACTTTCTACTCTTCTTACGGTCATATATACAAGCTTGCTCAGTCGGTGAAAGAGGGTGTCAATAAAGTAGAGGATACGAGGGTTAAAATGAGACGGATACCCGAGCTTCAAGAAGCTAAAAAGAGGTTGAGTGGTAATGAGGCTTATCAGAAGGCCCAGAAGGAACAGGCCGAAATACCCGAAGTATCCCTAGACGACCTCAGGGGGGCTGATGGTGTATGTTGGGGAACTCCAACTAGATATGGCAATATGGCATCTCAGGTGAAACAATTCCTTGATTCTACTGGTGAGTTATGGCAGGAGGGCGCCCTTGAAGATAAGCCTGCTGGGATATTTACTTCCACGGCTACTATTCACGGAGGACAGGAAACTACTATAATATCGTCTCTTATACCACTGATGCATTTAGGGATGGTAATAGTCGGAACACCCTACGGCCAGAATCCTCAGATAAGGACAATTGAGGCGATAGGTGGTTCTCCTTATGGACCCTCTACGATAGTAGGTCTCGATGGGAGTAGACAGCCTGTCGAAAAAGAATTGGAAACAGCACGCAACTTAGGCACTCGAGTTGCAAAGGTAGCTAAAAACCTAAAAAAGATGCGAGAAAGTTAATTTATCTGTTTTTATGTTCTTATTTTAGAAATTAAGGACTTAGGACATAAATTTTAATTTTTAGAGTTTTGAACAAACACTTTCCATAAATTTCAAGGCTTTTATCATTTCTTTTCCTTTTTTTGTGACCCGATAGCTTTCATCCCCCTTGTCGTTCTTACTTTCGTATTTTTCAATGTAACCATCTTCAATGAGAACGGAGAGGTATTTTTCTGCCATGTACCAATCGAGGTTGGCAAATCTGATAATTTGGGTTTTTTTGCAGTCTCTTTTTTCGTTAACAGTTTCAAAAATGTCTAACAGGATTTCGCAAGTGCTTCTAGTCATTTTTCTTGAATGTAGGCAAACTACATAGATTTCCTACATTTAGTATTATTAAGAAGTATCAAATATAAGAATTCAAGCGATCGGAGCTTATTTCGTCTAAAAGAAAAATTTCGGCCTTAATTGAGAAACAGTAACGATTACTAATCGCTAATCTATTGTTATTGGTTCGAATTAAATGAGAATTGAGGAGGTGAAAAAATGGTTATTAATGTAATTAAGAGGGATGGTGAGGAAGAACCTTTTGAGAAGAATAAGATAGTTGATTCTATAGTTAATGCAGGTGCGCCAAAGAAAGTTGCAAAAGAGATAGCATCGGAAGTTGAGGATTCGGTTGGTGAGCTCGTATCTACTGAAGAAATAAGAAATATGGTGTTGGCTAGGCTTAAGAAGAGACATAAAAAGTCGGTTGAAGAGTGGATAAATTACGAAACGGAAGAAAAAGCTAGGGCAAACGTATGTCCTTTGGCTGATATTTATCATGACGGGGAAAAGTATACCTTCAGAATAGATCTTCCTGGTGTTTCAAAGGATGAAATAGATTTCAAGATGACAGAAAATGCTTTTTGTCTTACTGCGCCGAAGAAGGCTACTAAGTATTGCGGTTGCTGGACCTTGCATCACAAGGTTGATATTGAGAAGGCCAAGGCTAAGTTCGAGGATGGAGAATTAACTGTTACAGTGCCTTTGGTTAAGTCCCTTGAAGGAAAGAAGATCGAGATCGAATAAATACTAATTTCTTGGATTAAGAAATTGGTATATAGTGGGGACCAAACCAGTTATCTTGGTTTTTTCTCTTTCTATTTTTCTAAATAGTCTAGAATATCGGTTTTCCAAGGCCATTTGAAGATGCCTCACATAGATTGTATTCAAGAACCAGTTCACCCGTCTTAGTATCATAAACTTCTATTGTATCCTGGAAAACTACGTATTTTGGAACACCGCTTTCGTAATTTCCCATCAAGAATGGGTAAACATCACCTGCTGGATAAGCGCCTTCGTTACGATACTCCCCCCATTTTTCTTGATTATTGCTTACTCTCATGATTTTGGCGGACTCCTTTATTCTATATCTAGTATCTGGATCAGTAGTTTGCTCATTCCATCCCGCTCTCGTTAGCCAACCGAATCTAGTCGTCACCTCATAATCATCGCTATACCAAGTGAAATGATTGAAGCACCATGCACCTATCGATGAGTCTCCTGTGGGGTTCCAGTCCTCGGACCATTTCATTACAAGCCAAGAATCCTGAGTTCCCGGAAGCCATCCTCCCTCTATCTCCATATCATAGTATCCTAGCCATCCGTTGAACAGTCTGGCCTTATAATTGAATCCGTATTCGTCGAAACCATTTCTATAATAAGTTGATTTTTCTGCTGTTGATGTTTCTATTCCTATTCCGGCAATTACTATCAAAATTAGTCCCAGAACAAGGTATTTTTTCATTTTTTACCTCTTTTAATCTCAGAAATCGGAATTGTTAGTGCACCTGTAAATTCTTTAACAGGTCTCTTTATAAATTTAGTAGAAATTGTAGTTCTTAACAAAAGTTATCCAAGTAATGTCTAAAAGAGATTAATTCATTCGATTTACTTAACTATATAAGTTCACTAAATCTTTCTTTAAAAGGTAATATGAAAATTTTGCACGTTGACGACGAAGCGGATATTCTAGAACAGTCGAAGATATATCTCGAGGCGGAGGACGATCGACTGGACGTTAGGACAGCTATCTCTGCTGAAAAGGGTTTGAAGATGTTGGAGCGGGGAGATTTCGATGCGGTAATCTCGGATTATCAAATGCCCGGCTTAAATGGCCTGGAATTTTTGGATATTATTAGAAATCAGGAAAAGAGTGACATTCCTTTTATAGTGTTTACTGGAAGAGGCAGAGAGGAAGTTGCCATTAGAGCTCTTAATCTCGGTGCAAATAGGTATATTCAAAAAGGTGGGGACCCGAAGCCTCAGTTCGTTGTTTTGGCGCGGTCAGTTGTTCAGGAAGTAGAGAGCAGACTGATGAGAAGGAGATTCAAGGATTTCTTTGAGAATCTTCCCTATATGGCATTTATTATCAATAGTTCGGGAATAGTGGAGGAGTTGAATAATTCTTTTATTCAAAGTACTGGGTACAAGAAGGAAGAGATAGTAGGAAAACCGATGGTCAGGTTAGTAAATATAATACCGTTTAAAAGTTTACTAAAGTCTGTCCGTAAATTCTACGAATTTTTACAAAACAATGAGATCTCTCCCTTTGAAATAGAATACAAACATAAAAGTGGGGAGATCCGACGTCTAGAAATTAATGCTGTTAGTATGGGTAATGACAAGGAGTTAGATCGAGTAATCGGTGTTGCTCGAGATATAACCGATGATAATGAGTAAGACTATTTTCCTCAGATTTTGGTCTTTATTTCAACCCTTCACTTATGAGGTGAAATTTTAACCCGTATTCGAGGCCTTCTAAGTATGCGGCGATGTCCACCGATCTGACTTTAGGAGCAATTTCCTTTATTTCTTGGTATTTCTTTTCCCATTCCTCTAATAGATGGTTTCTGACTCCTGAACTTTCTATTTTATCGATATCTTTTTCTTTGATCTCTTCATGCAGGCTTTCGGGAGAGATAGTTCCATTAATGACAGCGTGTCCAAATATGCCGGAGCTATAATCTCTTTCTTTAAATTCTCTTTTCCAGGTGGTTAACCAGTTTCCGATCCTGGCCATGTATTGCGATCTCCAGACTATCTCTCGGAGGAGTGGTAAGTCTTGGACTTCGAAATCCGGAGATGACATTATATCAATATCGGTTTGAGGAAATAGAACCATGTTATGTCCTCCGTATATTTTGGATTCGGTAAGATTTAGCAGGAATGGGTTATTATTTACTAATATTGAGTGATAAAAGGAGTTAAAAACCTGTTTCATATCATAACGGAATATATTTTTGAATTCTCTAAATCTAGGTAATTTTTTTATCTTTCGTTCTATTTTATCCCATAATTTGGTAGTAAACTCTATTTCCTTTTTTTCTAGCGCTTTTTTTGTGCCGATTCTTTTTTTCGGGGTTCCTAGCTGGAATCCTATTCCGCTTTCGAACAGTTCTTCTACTTTATAGAGGTCAGCCAAATCGTCGAAAATCGAGACAAAAAGAACCAACATGGTTTTTAGTTCGCCTAGTTCCTGAGTATATTCATCGGGTACTACCGAAAGTACGATCCCAGGGTTTCTTTCCGTAGTAAATGTATATACCCATTTCCAGAGGAATCGTTTTCTGTCACCACATTTATCCTCGTATTCGGCTATCAGATTTTCTAATTCTCCGGGAAGTTTTCTCTCCTTTATTTTATTAACTAGTTCATCTGCCCGTTTGGACTTGGCGAACCCAATTGTTTCTTCTATTGCTCTGCTTTCTATCATTTTTGTCGATCTCTCTACCTACTTAGGGCTTTTTATTTGTAAAAGAGAGGGAAACATAAGTTCGTACATGGGGTAATGTTTTTTTAAGTAGGTGCTGTAATTTCTCTTGTGATAGATTTGTATTTGCAGTTTCTTCCTCACTTTGGAATCGCGATAGGAGCTCTTATTCTGTTGCCATTTATTTGGCTAATAATCGGCATTATACTTAGTATTCTCGTCTATAAAGATGCGGAGTCGAGAGGAGAAAACGGTGCTCTATGGCTTTTAGTGGTTTTAATAACAGGAATAATTGGTTTGATAATTTGGTTAATTGTGAGGCCTAGAAAAAAGCCTATAGGAAGGGAGAAAGGGGTAAAATATTGCTCGGAATGCGGTAGTAGAGTGACCGTGGGCGATAAGTATTGTAAGGAATGTGGGAACGAGTTATAGCACTATGGTAGGAAAAACTAAAACCTTATATTTATGCATCAGACTGAGACCATAGTTGAATTTGATTGGTATTATGACCGAAAAATATGATTTTATCGTTTTTGGAGGCGGTACTGGGAATAAAGTTGCTTCTTATGCTTCAAAAAGAGGTAATAAGGTAGCTCTGATCGAGCCGGGTCCTCTCGGTGGCACTTGTATAAATCGGGGATGTAATCCTTCTAAAATGCTTATTCATCATGCAGATATTCTCGATACAATCTATAATACAAAAAAATTTCATATTGACGCTACTGTGAATAATGTCGATTTCGGCTCGATAACTGAGGAAATAAGTGAAACATTGGGGGAGGTTGCGAGACGAATAGGGGTCCGAAAGAAAGAGGATCCAAATCTGGACCTCTACAAAGAGGAAGGTCGTTTTACTTCTGATTTTGACGTTAGAGTTGGTAGAGAGGTTATATCCGGTGATAAGGTGATTATCGCTGCGGGAAGCAGACCATTCATCCCTCCTTCGATTAATGGATTAGATAAAATCGGTTATATTACTAGTTCTGAGGCGATGTTTCTGAATGAAAGACCAGAGGAGCTAATCATCCTGGGTGGTGGATACATCGCGGCCGAGCTGGGTTATTTCTTTGGAAGAATGGGGTCTAATGTTACCATTGTTCAGAGAAGTGATCATCTTTTGTCTAGAGAAGATCGGGAGATAGCGAAGGTTTTTACGAAGATATTCTCTGACCGGTACAGTGTTTTAACGGGGAGTTCCGTTGTAGGGGCGAGGGAGATGAAAGATGGATTTTCGATTAAAATCGTGAATCGCGCAGGAAATGAAGACATTATTGAGGGTGATGAGGTACTGGTGGCCCTGGGAAGGCGGCCTAATACTGATTTGTTGGGCCTTGAAAATACAGGAATTGAAACCGATCAGAAAGGATTTATCAAAACGGACAGTCGCTTGGAGACTACTGTGAACAATGTTTGGGCCTTGGGTGATATTGCAGGTAATTTCATGTTTAAACATTCGGCTGACTATGAAGCTAAAGTGGTTATTGATAACGCTGTAGAAGGTAGAAATAGGGTGGCTAATTACAGTGGTGTTCCTCATGCTATCTTTGCTAACCCCCAAATAGGTGCCGTTGGTTCTACCGAACAGGAGCTTAAGGAATCTGAAACTGATTATATCAAGGGTTACGCTAAATTTCGGGATATTGCTATGTCCAGAGCACAGAAGTTTGAGCACGGTTTCGTGAAAGTGTTGGTCAGTCCAGAAAATGGCGAGATTCTTGGATGTCATATCTTGGGACATAAGGCCTCGGTTTTGATTCACGAGATCAGTCTTGCGATAAGGAATGATCTAACTTTTGAAGAAGTTGCAGATTCGATCCATGTTCATCCTACTTTGAATAAAGTTATAGAAAAGGCCTTTGAGAACTTCTAATATTTTTCAAGATACCTGATGAATCGGTCTATCGTCTTTTTTAGACTTTTAAAACCTTCGTTGTCTTTTATTACCCCTTCTTTTGAATCCTTGCTCCAGAATGTTGCACCCAGATTTGCTCCAAATGACCCTCCACTGACGGGAATTATTCCATTCATGATGTAGAAGGCATGTATCTGTGTTAGTGCAGTTTCTTGCCCACCTATTCTATCACCACCAACGGCTATTCCCATTCCAATTTTCCCTTCAAGTATCCTCTGATCTTTTGCTAGAAGAGCCCTCGTTCTATCCATTACGGCTTTGAGCTTGGCAGATATTCCATTGTTGTATACGGGAGTTGCGAGTACCAAACCCTTCGATTCTTCGAGAGCAGTAAGTATCGCATTCATCCCGTCGTTGAATGTGCATTCCTCATGTTCTAGACAATAGTCACAATGTATGCAGAAGTTTATTTTTTCTTCTCTGAGATTTATTGTAGTCACGGGATGGTTTCGTTTTTCAATCATTTCCCGGGTCTTATCGATTACATATTTAGTAGCTTCTTCTCTTGGGCTACTGTCTATGCATAAGATCATGTGTTTACTGATTTGAATTTCATAACTAAAATACTCGCTGCCTATAACGGGTATTTGAAAATTCCTAGCTTATTCAATAATAACGCTTGTGTTGGTATCGGTGACTCCTTCAACTTTGCCTATTTCCTCTATTACCACGTTCATTAGTGTGGACATATCACTGGCTTCCGCCATTACAATTAAGTCAAAAGGTCCCGTAACAATGTGAATGTTTTTTACTCCTTCGATTTCTTCAATGCTTTCTAGTACATTTCTTACTTTTCCTACACCGGTTGTGACTAATACATATGCTTCAACCATTTTCATTACCTATAGTTAAGGTTTGTTTTCATTCCTTATTATTTATGATTTTGTTTTTTAATTAGGTTGCATTTAATAATATCTTTCTATATCTTTAGCTTTTCTCAATTGGTTAATAAATTTCTCAGGGATATTCTTCGTTTTTCCAAAAATTTAAGTGTCAGATGGAAGTTAAAATTTACCACGTCCTTTTGAGTTAGGGGGGATAAATTGAATGGAAATGGTAGTTGGGAGAATTTTAGCACCGAGGCCCTTTTAAAGGAAATGAAAAAATATGGGGAGGAAATTAAGAATTTAAAGGCCAGCATTTACGCTATCAAGGCCGAACTGAAAAAGAGAGACGAAATATAATTTTTCTTCTACCAATTATTCTAAGAAAATTCTATTTTCGAGATTTAGTCTAAATATTTAAATCGATTTCTTCGACCAGTTTCTTGTATCTCTTTCTTATTTTACTGTTTAAATTGAGGAAGAGCCCTCTTGCCTTCTTTCTCTTTTCTACTTCCAAAAATCTTTTCTTGATTTTATGGCAAGATTCCTCAGTTGGTAGGTTCCAAGTAAGGTCGTACAGGTCCCTAGCAGTTGGTATTTTTCTATATTGAATCGAGTGGTTAGTTGTGGTGTAAGGTACCCGAGATCCTATTTTCTTTATAGTTTCATTCATCAAGATAAGAGACGGGCATTTTATCCCGCTAGCTCCTAAAACAGTTTTTAAAGGATATAGTCGGCAGGCGATTGGTCTCGCAGAATATATCTCACAATTGTTTTCTTTTGTTAGAAAGGGGCAGGGTGAAACATGTTTTTTATAACTTATTTCGTCTTTGTCTGCTTTTCCTTCCAGGTATTCTTTTATGAATTCTATCGGCTCCTTTTTGAGGTATTTAGATGCTTTATCAATATCTCTAAGGGACCATTCGGTTCCTAAATTACTACAACACTCGCCGCATTTGCTACAAACGAAGGGGATTATTACATCGCCCCAACTTTTGATCCAGAAATGCTGGATTTTGAATATCATTTTAGGCTATTATTTTTGGTAATGAGGAGATTTTCTATACTTGGAGAAGGGTGGTATACTGTTCGTAAATCCTCCTCTCAGATACTATTTATCTTCATTATTATGTAGAGTTTTTGGCCAAATCGTGTCCATTAAACTTTATTAAAACATTTGATTAAATATTCAATTATATGATTGAGGACAAACTTCTGAAAAAAACTGGAGAAATGTTTAGGATTTTGGGGGACCCAACCCGGCTTAAGATTTTATTGAATATATCGGATGATGAGAAATGTGTTCATGAAATCGCCAAAGTAACTAAATCGAACATTTCTAACGTTTCGCATCATCTCAGGAAAATGAAAGACAAAGATCTAGTTGATTATCGGAAGGAGGGGCGTCACAAGTTCTACAAATTGAAGGATGATCATGTTCTCTCTATGATTCGTGAGGGAATAGCACATGCAAGAGAATGAAACTGAATATGATTCGTGTCAAGTTTGCGATGATTCTGAAAGTTCAGGTATTTCGGGGAAACTTACGGTCGAATCGGCTAGAGACATTTGGAAGAGTGAAAGGGCAATTAAAAACTGGGTTGGGGGAGTGATATTAGGAATCGGTTTTATCTTTTTAATTTTCAGTAGTTTTAATGAATCAGTTATAATCTTTAGAGGGGAAATATTTTCTATTTCAGATCTGCTTTTCGTTCTTAGCATGGGGGTTGGGGGTGGAACTATTTTGCGAAATGGGTACATATCATTAAAGAAAAGAAACCTTACAATAAGCCTTCTTATGAGTGTTGCTATTCTAAGTTCTATCGTAGTGAGCGTTTTTGGAGGAAGACATCTTTTTTTGGAAGGGGCCACTCTCGCTTTCCTATTTAATTTCGCCGAGCTCCTAGAAGATTATTCGATAGAAAAAGCCCGCGGTTCTCTGAAAGAGTTGATGGATCTTTCCCCGGATAAAGCGATCGTTAGAAGGAATGGCGAAAAGGTCGAAATTCCCGTTGAACAGGTTGAGAAAGGTGAGATTGTTGTAATAAAACCTGGAGATCGAATTGCAGTTGATGGAGAAATAATTGAAGGGAATAGTTCGGTAAATCAGGCTCCGGTTACCGGTGAAAGTATTCCTGTGGATAAACGGGTGGGTGACAAAGTTTATGCTGGTACGATTAATGAGCAGGGATACTTGGAGATAAAATCTGCCAGTACTGCTGCCGAAAGCACGATATCTAAGATAGTAGAGTTGGTTAGGGGAGCTGAAAGAAAGAGAACTGAACAGGAAAAGTTTATAGAAAAATTCTCTTCATATTACACTCCCTTTGTTGTGCTTATTGCTGTAGCAATTATTTTGATTCCACCATTACTCTTGGGAAGTACTTGGTCTACTTGGTTTATTAGGGGTATTACTATGTTAGTTTTGGCATGTCCTTGCGCTTTTGTGATAAGCACTCCAGTTAGTGTAGTTTCGGGAATAACTAATGCTGCAAAAAATGGGGTTTTGATATCGGGGGGGAATAGTTTAGAGGCTATGGGAAATGTGTCAGTTATAGCTTTTGATAAGACGGGCACTCTTACAAAAGGGAAACTTAACGTAACGGATGTAATCCCTTTGAACGGTAGAACAGAGGAGGATGTGATTAAATGTGCATGTGGCGTAGAAGAGAGAAGTGATCATCCTATTGCAAGGGCTATTGTAAATCACGTGAAGAAGAGTCACGATATTAGCCACGAGCATGGTATTTCAGAGTTTGAAGAGCTTAGCGGCAAGGGAGTCACTGCGAATTTGGAAGGTAAAAAACACTATGCTGGCAAACCTTCCTTGATAGAAGAACTTGAATTTGACTTGTCTCATGTGCACCACTCTTCGGATGATGAGCGGATTAGGGATGAAGCAGAGTGGATGTGTGAAAAAGGAAAATGTTTGAATCTCCTTGAGGAGACTATTCCTAGACTCCAGAGAGAGGGAAAGACGGTTATCCTTGTCACTGCAGAAAACAAACTTGAGGGTATTATAGCTATTGCAGACGAAATTAGAGAGGAAGCGAAAGCTGTAGTTTCATGGTTTAATTCTAGAGGAATAAAAACCGTGATGTTAACTGGCGATAATGAACGGGCCGCCAAAGCGATTTCTGAAGAGATTGGAATCAAGGAATACAAAGCAGAATTGTTACCTGAAGATAAGGTTAATGAGCTGAAATTATTTTCCGAGAAATATGGAGTTGTCGCGATGGTTGGTGATGGGATAAATGATGCGCCGGCCTTAGCAGCGGCTGATGTGGGTATCGCAATGGGTGTTTCTGGGACAGATACTGCGGTCGAAACGGCGGATATAGCTCTCCTTCAAGACGATCTTTCTAAACTACCGTATCTACAAAGATTATCTCGGAAGGCAAATCGAGTTATTAGAAGTAATATCTATGCTAGTTTGGGTATCAAGGCTTTACTTGCGATAGGTGTGCCTCTGGGATATGTTTCAATTGCACTGGCAGTCCTTGCTGGAGATGCAGGTATGACTGTCGGCGTGACAGGAAATGCTTTAAGGCTTTCTAGATTGAAGCCTTGAAATCTCATAGATTTTAGAGGTATTGTAATTACTTAGTTTAGCAGTTACTATTTTTAGTTGTCTTATTTGCAAATTTCTGAAAATTATACTGATTAACACGTGTCTACTGAGAGTTTTCTAATTTCTTCTAGGAATTCGGGTATTTCGGGAGTAGATAAACTGTAGATTATATTTCGTCCTTCCCTTCTTCTGCTTATTAATTTGCATTTTAGCAAGGCTTTTAGATGATGGGAAACCAGGGACTGTTCTTCTTCTAACTCTGCCATTATATCACTAACACATTTTTCTTCGTTCTCTAGTAGTTTGAGGATTTTGTATCTGATTTCATTTCCAACGCACTTAAGGAGTCTAATTTCGTCTTCTACATTTCCTTCCACTTTTTTACCCCCACAATATTATCATTTCTAGTTCGATATAATTAGTTAATTATATATAT
The DNA here is from genome assembly GCA_964384105.1 of Hadarchaeota archaeon (SeqCode). Taxonomy (GTDB): domain Archaea; phylum Hadarchaeota; class Hadarchaeia; order Hadarchaeales; family JAGGTB01; genus CAYLJV01. The sequence goes on from CAYLJV010000001.1 coordinate 600,340, forward strand.
GAATTATCCATCATATGAAAATAAAATCATATCTTTACAGGTAGTTGTATAATGACAGAAGATTCTCTTGGGGAAAGAGTACGGGAGGAAGGTGAAAGTTTAGAACATGGGCTTAGTTTCTTTGAAAAGTATCTCTCTGTCTGGGTGGCTCTTTGTATCGTGTTCGGGATAATTCTGGGAAGGGTCCTCCCGGTCGTTCCAGATACATTAAGTAAATTTGAATATGCACAAGTCAATATCCCTGTTGCTATCCTGATATGGTTTATGATATACCCAATGATGGTGGAAATAGATTTCCAAAGTATTTTGGAAGTGAGAGAAAAACCGAGAGGTCTTCTCGTAACGTGGGTTTCGAATTGGTTGATTAAACCTTTTAGCATGTACCTGATATTTTGGTTCTTTATGACGAGAGTTTTTGATTCGTTTATATCATCGGGATTGCAGAGTGAATATATCGCAGGTGCTGTGTTACTTGGTGCTGCGCCTTGTACGGCTATGGTATTTGTGTGGAGTTATCTCTCAGATGGAGATTCCGCTTATACCTTGGTTCAGGTTGCAACAAATGATATAATACTTCTGTTTGCCTATGTTCCCATAGTTACATTTCTGTTGGGTATCGGTGGTATAGCAGTTCCCTACGATACTTTGATTCTTTCCGTGGTCTTGTTCATATTAATACCCCTAACAGCGGGTTACCTATCAAGAAAACACTTGATTAATAAGAATGGCAGAGACTGGTTTGAGAATAAATTCCTGAAAAAAATAGGGGATTTAACAATAATAGGTCTGCTCCTGACTTTGATTCTTCTCTTTTCGTTCCAGGGTGATGTGATAGTGAATAATCCGATCCATATAGCACTGATTGCGGTCCCACTAATTATACAAACCTTTTTCATTTTCTCTATAGCCTATGGCTGGTCTTTCCTATGGAAGCTTGATCACGAAATAGCCGCTCCTGCATCGATGATTGGAGCTAGCAACTTTTTTGAGCTTGCAGTGGCCGTGGCAATTTCGGTTTTTGGAATAGCCTCTGGCGCGGCTCTCGCTACTGTGGTTGGTGTACTCGTGGAGGTTCCCTTAATGCTTTCGTTAGTTGGATTCGTAAACAAAACAAGGAAATATTTCTAGCATTGACGATTTGCTTTCGATTTTGAATAAAAGGAAAATCTAAATAAGGGGTAATAAAAGGGTTTTTCCGGGTTCAATTGAGGGAGATTATTATTCTTCCCAGCTTATTGCGTTTACGGGACAGCCATCAATAGCCCTCTGGATGGTATCTTCGTCGGCCCCTTCTGGATCTTTTACAGTGGATATTCCTTCATCATCTAGTTCAAAAACTTCCGAAGCCAAGGCAACACAAACTGCATGCCCCTGACATTTATCTCTATCGACTACAGGTTTTTTCAAAATTTCACCTCCCATGAATTAATCTTTTCTATATCTATTCTATCTTTTGCAAAAAATAAAAAAGAAAGGTTGTGGGTTGAGGCTAGTTGACAAACGGTTTTCTAAGAGAATCGATTTCTCTTCAGTAATAAGCACTGGTGCTCTCTTTAACTTCTTGACCTATTCGTTTTCCCTGTTTCTTTTCGAATTCTTTGTAAGTGTCGACTATTTCTTCAGTGATCGAACCGTGTATCGATTTCAGGGCTTCTTCAAAGTTCTCCTTAGTGACCTTGTTGGCCTTTACATCGCTTCTTAGGGCAAGCATTCCGGCTTCTTTGCATACCGCCGCTATGTCCGCACCACTGTACCCATCAGTTTTCTCTGCCAATTCCTCTAGATCTACGTCCGATGTCAGCGGCATTTTCTCGGTGTGGATTTCGAATATCTTTTTCCTAGCTTCCTTATCGGGTGCCGGGACCATCATGATTCGATCGAGTCTACCTGGTCTTAGTAAGGCTGAGTCAATCAGATCAGGTCTGTTTGTAGCACCGATTACCATTACGTTTTCTAATTCTTCCAGTCCGTCCATCTCAGTGAGAATTTGGCTGAGAACTCTTTCCCCTACTTGGGATCCACCTATGGACGTTCCTCGCTTTGGTACCATCGCGTCTATTTCGTCGAAGAATATTACAGTGGGTGCTGCCTGTCTTGCCTTCTTGAATGTTTCTCTGACCCCCTTCTCGGATTCACCGACCCACTTGGATAGTAACTCGGGTCCTTTTATTGAGATGAAGTTTGCATTACTCTCCGTGGCCACCGCACGAGCCAACATTGTCTTACCCGTTCCAGGAGGTCCGTAGAGCAATACACCATTAGGAGCTTTTATTCCAAGATTGTCGAACATTTCTGGATTGTTCAGTGGCCACTCTACCGATTCACGAAGTTTTTGTTTCACTTCTTCTAAACCACCAACATCATCCCAGTGGGTGTCTGGAACTTGGACTAGAACCTCCCTCATCGCCGAGGGTTCTACTTGTTGGAGGGATTTTCTGAAGTTCTCTCCAGTGACCTCTAGTTTCTCCAGTGTTTCTGAGGGGATTCTCTTTTCCTCGAGGTCAATTTCGGGTAGTATATCTCTTAGCGCATCCATTGCTGCCTCTCTGGCCAGAGCGGCTAGATCGGCTCCGACGTATCCATGTGTGCTGTCAGTGATTTTGTCAAGATTAACGTCATCGCTCATTGGCATCCCCCGTGTGTGGATTTGGAGTATCTCTTTACGACCTTCTCTGCTGGGGACTCCCACTTCTATTTCACGATCGAATCTGCCGGGTCGCCGTAGTGCGGGGTCGACAGCGTTTACCCTGTTAGTTGCGGCTATCACCACTATCTTGCCTCTGGCTTCAAGGCCGTCCATCAGGGAGAGTAGCTGTGAAACGACACGTTTTTCCACATCTCCGGTGGTCTCTTCTCGTTTTGTTGCTATCGCGTCGATTTCGTCTATGAATATTATGGATGGTGCATTCTTTTTGGCTTCCTCAAAGATCTCTCTTATCTTCTTCTCGGATTCGCCGTAGAATTTTGACATTATCTCGGGGCCAGCTACGGATTGGAAGTATGCATCCGATTCATTTGCCACAGCTTTTGCTATCAGGGTTTTTCCGGTTCCGGGTGGTCCATGGAGTAGAACTCCTTTTGGAGGTTCTATTCCCAGCCTGTCGAAGAGTTCAGGGTGTTTGAGAGGCAGTTCGACCATCTCTCGAACTCGCTGAATTTCTTTCTCTAGACCACCTATATCCTCATAAGTGACTGTGGGTGCTGCGGCTTCCTCGATTTCGACTGGTTTAGATGAAAGGTTTACCTTTGTTTGTCTTGTGACTAGTACGATATCGTCGGGTTTTGCGTTTGTTACTACGAATCGAATTTCGCCAAGTCCGAAGGAGGATGACGAAGGTGAGGCTTCTTTGAACATGTCACCAAAGAATTGAGATATTATCGAGTCGGCTCCCCATTGAACTTTCTGTTGGAATCCTGTAGGTGTTATTAAGTCGCCTTTTGAGGCCGGTCGGCCTAAGAGACTCCTTTTGAGGGCTCTTCCCCCGCCTTGGATTCTAATATTTTTATCGGTGGGAGCTATTGTTATTCTTTCGGCCTCTTTTACATCTGCTTTTTTGACTGTTACTTTTTCACCGATAGAAGTGCCAGCGTTTTTTCTTTCCAAACCGTCAAGCCTTATGATGTCTAGGCCTTCGTCTTCTCTGTAACTCGATCTGATAATTGCTCCGGTTTTATTTGTTCCTTCTATCTCTACTATGTCGCCTTGCTTGATCCCTAATCTTTCCATTCCACTCCGGCTTATCCTTGCCACACTTCTTCCCACGTCTTGCTGTCTGCGTGCTTCTGCTACGGTAAGTCGTATTCCGTCTTTTTTATTATCTTCCGACATCTTTTTCACCTTTTAGTTGTTATAATTATAACAAACCTTATTTAAAGTTTTTGTTGTATATATAACAAATTTTTTTATTTTTCTTCTTTCACCACAAACTTCTTCCATTTTAAGTGTGAGTCGTATTTCCTAAAGACTTTTATTACTTTTTTTGCGTGTTGTTCGTCCACTAGGAGAGCACTTCTACTAACGAAATCCCATACATCATTAGGAAGTTCGTCTAAGACCCCCTCGCTGTGTCTTTTTCCCGACTTTGTCTTGTAATTATAGCCTCTGAGTTCTCTGTAAAATAGAGTCGCTGGAGACCCCCTGGATTTGACATCCCAGAGGAGAAGTATTTTTTTCATTTTCGATCCCAGTTGTTGTATATATAACAAGCAATTATTAAAAATTTGACTTTTATTAACGACATGTTTTCACCTTAAGAAGTCCCTTACCAATAATATTTTGATGGAGGGGTTGACCTCTATTTAGGACGGTAGAGTGTTTACAGATTTTAATATGATAAAAATATGTAAAGTCGCTGTTATAACATTCTTGATTCTATCAGTGTCCATGACTCTTTTGTGGATTCACAGTTCTAACTTCGAGAACCCTCCTAATTATGAAGCCACGGCGGAGGTCCTTTGGATTTCGGACGGGGATACGGTTGGAGTTAGGATCTTAGAGATGGAAGAGTCATTTGCAACGGTAGATCCGGGGGAAGACATCGTCAGATTTGCTGGAATGGATACAGAGGAAATCCACAGAGAAGATGCGGTTTCTGAACATCCAGATGTTAAAGGACTTACCCAAGAAGAGTACGAAGAGACCGAATATTATGCTCGTGCTCTGAGATCCAAAAGAATAGTAGAGTCTCTTGTTCCGAAAGGTACGAGAGTGTATCTGGATATCGATGAAGGGTTAAAAGGAGGAAACTGCAGGGGCTATTTTGGAAGGTTGATCGCAGTTGTCTATACAAAGTATGAGAATAGATGGATAAATGTCAACGCTAGAGTATTGGCTCAGGAATATTCCATCTCAAACGATAAGGACTATGGATTAATGACAGATTATCCTTCAGAATTCGACCCAAACGACTGGCTTTCAGAGGACTACCCCTATGTTTGACATCGGTTAGCTGGAACTTTAGTATGTATTTAGTTTTTCTGTTGGGGTACTTTTTGACTTGGTTTTATTGGATTTTTTTAACTGCTGGACTTTGTGAACTGGGGTGTTAACTTTTGTTTCATTTTTTTCTCTTTTTAAAAATAGTTTTCCACCGAGTGAACAGGGGTGTTAACATTAGGAGCAAATTCGATGGTCTCGGTGAGTTTATAAGTCGGCGGGGACGAATGAGGATTTTATATATACTCTTAGAGGAGCTGGAAACCCAGTCTGGGGTTGCTAGGAGATTAAAAATTACAAAAAATGCGGTTAACGGGTGGATAAAAGAGAAAAACAGGCATCCTAGCAATGAAAATATTTCAAAAATGTTAAAAATATTGAATGACAAAAATGAGAAGAAATTTAAGGAAATATTATTCAAAGAATTGCAAACTTTCCAAAAATTAATATTCGAATTTTGAGGTTAAATCAAAAGTTAACCGGGGTGTTAACATTAATCCATTTCGTGTATCCTGCTTACTAAATATCAACTCGATAGTTAACTGGGGTGTTCACACCTCCATGAACGCCAGCTAATGTAGGAGTAGCAATTAAATGAGGGCTCCTGTGAGAAACGCGATAAGTCCGAGTCCCATCGCAATCTTGTACAGTAGGGACGCTTTACTCGCAGACTCTTTCCTCTGATTTTTCCCTATTTTGATTATTCCCCATACGAATACTACCACCGATGCTATTACTATCAAAAGATAATATTTTTCGAATAATCCCAGTTGATAAGGCAGGGGTGTCATAAGAATTGCTAGAACTGTGAATATTATAGCGAGAATGGCAGCCTTTCTCTTTCCAAATTGTAGAGGAAATGATTCGGATCCTGATTTTTTATCCCCCCGAACATCTTCAATGTCTTTGATTAGCTCTCTCCCAGCTGTTGAAAAGGCAGCCATTGCGGCGAGAATTCCCACGGTTTCTAAACTGCCAGCTGCTAGCCCCCCAAATAGAAAAGTTGATCCAACAAGGTAGCTTACAGCAATGTTTCCAAAAAGCCCTTTTCGCTTTAAACTAGTTGCGTAGTAGGCTAGGAGCCCAGAATTGACAACGGCTAATAGTAGGCACGAAACTTTCCTTATAAATATCGAGGAGATTATTCCAAAAACAAAGAGCAGTATGCTTACAATGAGTGCTCCTGATGGACTTATCTTACCTGATGGAATTGGCCTATCTGGGTTGTTTATGGCATCTAGTTTTCTATCGGCGTAATCGTTTATCGCATTGCCCGCACCGGTTATCAGACCCGCTGCGATAAGAGCAAAGGTTATTCTCGGTGGAGGTATTCCACCGGCCGAGATTATCGCACCGATCAATACAGCAATAGCTGCAAATACACAGTTATGTGGCCTAATTAGGTTGAAAACAGCCTTTAATTTCATTTGATCACGAGTGTTAGCTACCCGTAGAGGGTTATTACATGGCTTTAAATTTTCTTTTCGGTTTTTCTATCTTGCCTTTTAATAAAAATTCAGTTAAATCTGCTTTCTTGTGATAAAATTCGGTTCACTTGGTCATTCTGGCGGTCTTTTAGTCCTCACAGTCATATTGGTAATTTAGAAAGAGTGGATGATGGATTGGGGGATTATTATGCTTCTTCTTCTTTACTTTCACCTACCCCTCCCCGCTTTCCTTAAAAAGTCCTTTAAGTCCTTTAGAATGGAGGATGAAATGAATGATTTCCGCTACAAGGGGCCCTACTCTTTTGAGCGAACAGAATCCCTTGGAACATAAACTTGGTGAAATAGCGGAGAAGATAAGAGATCAGGGTAGAAAACGCCGTTTAATAGCTAAAGTACTCCGAAACGTAAAAAATGATCTTCGTTTACCCCTAGATGAGAGGGGACTGGGGATAGTAGAATCAGACCTAGTTTACAGGGTTGAAGATTGTGTTTTGGATGATATTGTAGTGGCGGGTATAGACGGCGGGGTTTTAAATAAACCTTTACATGGGCTTGACCTTATATTGGTTAGAGCATTGGCAGCCATTTTCTCCTACGAGGATGGAAAACTCTCTGATGTAGACTACCACCCGAGTGAGATGCCCACTCCAGATTTAGTAAATGTTCATGAACCCCTAGATTCGAGGGAAATCGATATTTTAGTTGGTTTAAAGAGGCAGATTTCCGAGATTGATAGAGCTCGGGAAACCGCCCAAAAGAAGGATGTCGATGTTATCATGCTAGATGGTTCCGTTGTTCCTCAGTACACTAATAATGTTAGAGGCGAAATGACTCGGGAGCTCTACAAAAAGCTGATCTATTCTTACAGGGATTTATATCAACTATGCGAAAAAAAGGAGATTCTACTTCTTGGAGCGGTAAAAGATAGCAGAAGTGCCAGGTTAGCAAAGCTATTTCAAAAAAAGATTTTCCCGAAGCTTGTAGAGGAAATGGATCTTTCCGTTGATGAATTGGATTCTATAGATAGGAACAGTGATATACTTCTTATCTCGAGGGATACGGATTTCTTGGACTATTTATTGGATGCCAAAGAGAGAAGCTTCACGTTCAAATATTCAGAATCTTCTGCCCCTCTTCTGAATGATCTTGGTGAATGGAAGGAGAGTATATACGCTTTCTACGTTAAACCTGTGCCGTACGACTGCCCGGTTAGAGTGGAATTCGTTAGTGATCAAAAAAGCGTTTTAGAAAGTGCAGAAAAATCCGCTGCACTTGTCAGCACTCTCTCGGCCAATCATGATGCTTGCGCGTTGCCATCTGTTTTGATAGAAGCGGATGCTCGGGCCGCCCTAGCTGAAGAGGAAATATCAATACTCAGGGACAGTATCGTAGACAGGTTGGAACCGTCTACCCTGGTGGAACTGCGGAGAGAAAGGAGGCCTTTCTAATGGGTTCCGAGATCGGAACGGTTATATGCACGCCGGATGGACCTTCGGCTAACAAGTTTTCGTTTGTGGTAACCAATACTAATGGCGAAATTCCAGTTAGAAGGGGACAGTTTATCGAGTTAAAGAGTGCTGAGGGAAAGATGATCGCCCAGGTTCAGAATATAATGAAGACCAACCGGTATTTCATGCGCCCTGAATCCGTAAAGGAATATGAAAAGGGAAGAAATTCTTTAAATTCAATCTTCCCGGCGGACCGATGGGAGTATATAGTGGCAGATGCAAGGGCCTCAGGAATCCAAACGGAGACTGGCTTAGAACAGGTAACGTTTCCAACTGCTCCAGGTGATAAGGTCTACGAGGCCAGCAGAGAAACACTCTCTCGATTCCTCGGCATCGATGAGAATGGTGGTGTGGATTTGGGAAAACTTCGATACCATGATCTTCCCGCGAAGCTTGACCTAACGAAGCTCCTGAGAAAGCACGTGGCCGTTTTAGCTATGAGTGGTGCGGGTAAGAGCTATAGCGCTTCCGTCCTCATAGAGGAACTTCTCGAGAGAAGTAAGGAACGGGGGAGGGTAGCTACGATAGTTGCTGACGTTCATGGGGAGTATACATCTCTGGCAAAATCTAATTCCAGTGGTGTGGATTACTCGGACAAGGTGACTCTCATAAGGGGGGAGAACGTGAAGATCGGCGTTCCGAACATGAGTGCTTACCGCTTTAGAGAATTTACCCGGGATATGTCGGGAAGTCAGACCAGAGAACTGAACCGGGTTTTGGGTAAATTAAATTCCAAGATGAGATCCGGTGGTGGATTATATGATCTGGATGACGTGATATCCAAGGTCGAGGAAAACGGCGAATCGAATAAGCAGTTGAGAAGAGCGTTGTTAGATAGACTTTACGATTTGAAGAACCTGAATATTTTTGGTAACAGCGATTACCCCAGCTGGAAGGAACTAGCGAAGCCCGGTAGAGCGGCTATCTTGGACCTTAGCAGAATATTCAGTCTACGCAAGAAAAGAATAATCCTAACTTATTTTGCCAGGAAGCTTTTCAACAAAAGAAAGTCAGGACAAGCCCCACCCTTCGCATTCTTCGTAGAGGAAGCTCATCAATTTGCACCCTCTAAAAAATCGGTAATTTCCAGTTCGATCCTTAAGACCATCGCCAGGGAGGGTCGTAAGTTCTACGCGTCTCTTGTTTTGGTAAGTCAACGGCCCGTTCGGCTTTCTACCACGGTCCTTTCACAGGCCAATACCAACATAATTCTGAGAGTAACCAATCCTTACGATTTGGATCATATCAAAAAGTCCTCCGAGAGTATAACGAAGGATACGGCCGATATTATTTCCTCTCTTCCGGTAGGACAGGCTTTGGTTGTTGGTGAAGCGGTAAACCATCCTGTTTTCATAAAGGTTCGAAAAAGAAAATCCAAGGAAGCGGAACACGGAACTGGACTTGAAGAAGTTGCAAAAAGGTACGAGGAAAAGAGAGACCAGGAAAAAGAAGACGTTGATGCCTTCATGTGATATTTTGGAGCTCTTTCGAGATTTTTAAGTGTGTCCGTTGATGTAAGTAAAGAATCCGGGATGTTACTGTGGATGATCGTAAAAACTCGGCTTTGAAGAAAGTTTCCATAATAATTATTATCCTAGTGGTCATTTTTGGGCTTTCTTGGTATTTTGGCCTATGGTGGGTTTTTCCGAGATCAGAGAATATTCCGAATGAGGAGAACTCACTTTTGGACAATTTTGAAAATCGGTCCAGTCTTAGTGACGATACGGAAAATTTAAATTTGGGGGAAAATTCGATACTTTTCAAGTACGAGGCAGAGTTCACGTACCTCGGCTCCGAGGAGAATAAGCCTCTTCAAAAGTACGGTATTCTTTTTCCGTGTCCTACGGTTGACAACGAACCCGTTTGGCCAGAGCCAAACATCTCGAGTGAAAATTTAAAATGGCAGTTATGGGGCAGAACGAGCGAGGGAAACTTGGTTCTCGAAGTCGATGACGATAATACAATTAGACCAGTCGGTGACAGAAAGTTAAACGGATTTCCCAATTATGATAAAATGGCTGGGAGACCCTTTCTGGGGCCAATTTATTATTCCTGGTTGAATACCACTTGGAAGATTAATATCCAGAATGATTGGGATAATTTGTATCCCAAAGAAACAATTCTAGTTGAAGGAAACTTTTCTGTAAGTATCGAGAATTCGGAAAAAGTAACTCTAAGAGAGCATTATGGTAGCGTATTTGGAGCGCAATCCTGGATTAACTCTTTTGGCCCTGTTGATACATCAATTAGTGTATCTTTGTTGAAATGGGAAAATGGGAAATACGAGAAATCAGATGAATATTCTAGTTCGAAAAACGATTCGGGGAAAGGAGACTTTGTAAGACTGTATCCGACTTAGTTATGGCCAAGAATATCTTTTGGTTAAAGAAAAATTAGCGGTAGCAGTTGAATCCGAATTTGAATCATCAGTTCGAGACTTTTTTTCAGATTCGAAATAACCGCTTTTTTCTGCCATCACACTGAACGTATGAGTCTGACCCGGCCATCTTTCGTGAGCGTAAACATAGGATCCATCCGACCTGCTTACACTAATTCCACCAGCTCCACCTTGCCCTGTTTTTTCTCCGGAGAAAGAAACACCGTCGACTGTCATTAGAGGTTCATATATTCCAGAACTTGTTTCAGAGTCTTTGACGTAACCACCCACGCCTAGTAATTTTTTATAAACTGATTCACTGTCGTTTTCTTCGTTGGGTTTTACCTCACTGTCCCACTCGTTTATTACTTCATTCTCCTCTGGTGGCTTTTCTTTAGTTTCGAAGGATATTTCGTAGAATTTATTCTCTATTTTGGATCCATCTGATGCGGTTATTTCAATCGTTGAGTTAGCTTCAAGGAGGTCGAAAGGGGCATAAATGGTTACCTCGGTATTCACCTCGGAGGAGACACTAACCTTATCGTTTTCTATTTCCAGTTCTATTCGTTCGTCTTTTGCTTCCGTATCGATATTGACGGTTCCTTCGTAGCCGTTTTCCCCTCTGATCGTTAAGGGTATCTTTAGGGAGGACCAGTTTTCGACCTCGTATTCCGTTATTCCATAAAGTGTATTGTGGTAAGCGGTGTATTCCTCAGTTACATAAACTGGGATTCTTTTCACCCCATCTTTGTAGAGAAAGTCGTAATAGTGGGGAACCCAGATGCTATAAGAATCAAAATAGTTTGGGTGTACTATGTGTACGTTCCAAAGTCCAAACCCTTGAAAGGCGCTCCACCCATAGTCTTTTCCTGCATCGGAAAATTCTGAGGTATCTTGGAACGAGTTCGGTTCTACTGTGACATTTGGCCAACTATTGCCCCAAAAGAAGTCTCTCCAAAATCCATCATCCCTGTTTCTTTCGAGATGGTAGTACATGTAGGGATCTATGCTTTCCAAGTTCATGTTTGTGTAAGGCGTTATTTCTCCGCCAACTGTGTAGATCGGTTCGGTCTTGTAGTGGTCCAAAACTTCTCTGGTAGCGGTGAAAGGTTCTACTACTAGATGTTCATAAGTATTTTCTATCCAACCTCTAAGCAATATTCCTGAGTTTTCATCAATTGGTGTGAACTCGTCAGTTTCAGTGATAGGAGTTTCCAATTCTAAGACAAAGTCTTTGGATCCGAAGTTTTCAATTGATTTTTCGTATGTTACGTAATCTCGTTCGTACTTATCAGATTCGGCATGAGAAGCGGTGAAGGAAGCTAAAGAAAGAATCAACAATATCAATAAAAAAATCGAGAGGTTCGAATTTTTCATGATTTTATCTTCCGGTTCTCTAACGAATAAAGTTCGCTAGAATTAATAAATCTTGGTAAAAAAAGTGGGTAAAATGCCCTTCAGGTTTTTTCTGTGGCTTATAGAGACTTTTGAGGTTTTTGTTCGAATTCAATCGGTTTTGCCATTAATATTATGCTTCTTTCGCAGGCTTGTCGGAAAATTTCTTCTTGGAAAATTTTCTGTTCATAGTATTCGTGGATACTGGGAAGGATATCCCAGACTACATATTTGAATTCCAATGTTTCGGGTTCGCCGTTGGTCTCGTTCATTTTTTCCATAGACTTTTCAGCAGTATTGAGGTTTTCCCTGCAAGACCTTTCGATTTCATTTACAGTTTCTTCGAAATCCAATCCATTTTCTAATTGTTTTAGGAATTTCTTCCCAGATCTGAAGGAAATCTCTCTGTAGAGTCCCAGCAGCTCTCTTATATTGAGCCAGTTAGAATCGACCTCAAATCTTTGAATTATCTTGGTTCCTATTCTGTCCGAAATTCTTTCTAATAAATTGTCATCGAAAGTTAATATGGGGAGCTGGAGATGCGCTGCGAGAAGTAGACCCCTCAAGTCAGTTAATGCAACTTTGCGATTAGTTTCGAACATTATCTGTCGGCCTATTTCATCGTAGAGTTCGGGTAGATGTATTGGATATACGCTTCTTCGTCTGACCATCTGTTTTAGAAGGCTGTATTTAACTGTCTGATTTCTTACCTGAATCAGTTTAGACCGGGATAACCAAGAATATGTAGAGCTTGGGATATACAATCCGGAGCACTGAAAGAATCTTTGAGCACCGTTCAATGATCTCCGATTTGTTAGAACGCTAGTGTCACAAACCGCACCGAAGTCTTTCGTGGGCATTTTACTTCCCGGGTTTAATTTGAGTGAAGGTCTTTTTTAAGGAGAAAATAATTTCAACCTATCGATCCGGATTAAAAGAAGTATGGAGTTCACATTTTTAAGAAAAGATTCAAAACTCCAAACAGGTGGAAATGTGCCAAGGAAAATCACTATCTCTGCTTCTAACTTCGAGGTGGAGGCAGAGCTTTTAGAGGAAGAAAATCCTAGAACCTGCGACGAGATATGGGCGGCCTTACCATTTGGTGGGGAGGCTAAGCTTTACTTGAAGGAAATTTATTTTGATATTCCTGCTGATATTGAACCAGAAAATCCGACAACAGAAACTACGAAGGGAGATGTGTCCTACTGGCTAGAACAGCCCGTTTTCTGCATTTTCTTTGGGGAATCTCAGCCGGTTAGTGAGGTAAATACCTTCGCTAAAATTGATAAAGAAGAGGTAGAGAGGCTCAAAAACGTGGGATCTGGAGAAAAAATAGAAGTAAGTAGGTCGGAATAAATTCCTAGATTTCTTTCGAGTAGAATTTTATATTTTGTTTTAGAAGCAATCTAGAGGAGTTTTGATTGAATAAACCAAAAAATCTGCAAGAGGCTTTGAAGGATAAGCTATCGGAAGAAGAATTGAGTGAACTTGGAACTTCTTTTGACATAGTTGGAGATATAGGGGTGATCAAGCTCCCCGATTCCCTATTGGAAAAGAAGAGGATAATAGGGGAGGCCCTGTTGAGTGTTCATACTCATCTGAGTACCGTTCTTCTCCAAACCAGTCCTGTAAGTGGAGAATTTAGGACTAGGGATTTGGAGGTTATTGCGGGTGAAGAAAAGACAGAGACTGCGCATAAAGAATATGGGTGCACTTTCAAAGTAGATCTGAGCAAGGTTTATTTTTCACCGAGACTATCAAATGAGAGGTACAGGATTGCTAAATTGGTTAATTCTGGCGAGATAGTTACTAATATGTTTTCGGGAGTGGGTTGCTATTCTATAGTAATGGCTAAACATTCTGATCCAGAAAAGGTGTATTCTATAGACAAGAATAGACATGCGGTCGAGTATATGGAGGAAAATGTTCGGATTAACAAGGTCGGAGGGGCGGTTGTTCCGGTTCTAGGGGATGCAGAAGAGGTTATTAACAAACATCTCAGAGGGAAGTCAGATCGAGTTTTGATGCCTTTACCTGATTTCGCTCGAGATTTTTTGGATTCTGCTCTTCTTACCTTAAAACCGACTGGTGGGGTTATTCATTTTTATGATCTTGGAGAAGAACCAAATGTTTTTGATCCCTCTCTTGATTTTGTAGAAAATTTTGTGTCAGGTAGAGAAATTGAACTGAAGAATAAACGGATCGTTCGGTCCTATGCTCCGAATTTGTATCACGTAGTCTTAGATTTGGAAGTCAAGAGTCTTTAGATTAATAATTTATTCTCCCGAGAAACTTTAGTTATATTTTTAAAGCAAAACCTCAGAGATAATACGTAGAGGCGAAAAGATGTCTAGAATCCTTGCTAGCAGTTTACGCGACATGAGAATTTTAACAGATAGAGGACTTCGTGTTGGTAACATTTACGATTTGGGTGTTGATGAGGAGACAGGGAAGATTGAAACTCTCATAATTCAGCCAGAATCACAGGAAGTTGCGCAGAATTTGACTATGGATGAAGAGGGTAATGCTCTAGTTCCTTACAGCTCTGTTATAGCGATAAGAGATTATATAGTAATAAGCGAGAAGAGTTTAGCTGTTCAACAATTAAAGAACCGTTAGAAGTTGACTAATTAAGCGTAAAAGAAAGTTTTCGGTGTCTAGTTTCCGAAGTCCCTTTTTTTAATTTCTAGAGTTTAGGATATGCTCCAAAATTCTGGAGAAACGGAATATAAGCCTATTTTGGTAGCTGTATCAAATCTATATGAATAATTATCTTTTTTTATTAGACCAATGCCAATTTTTTATTTTTTGTGCTATTACCAACCGAAATGTAATCTTGTGCCAAATTCTTCAGGTAGTTCGGCTTCCTTTATCTTTTTCTCAGTTTCGTCTACATCGTATGAGACCCTTTTCTGTGTAATTTCTATGTCTTCCCCCAGTTCTAACAACTTATAACTGGCTTTTGGGTTTCTGTCCCGGGGCTGACCTACGGCTCCGGGGTTAATAACTAACTTTCCTTGAATAACCTGTTCTAGTGGAACATGAGTGTGCCCGAGTAATATTACATCTGCTTTAGCCTCTTGGGTCATTTTGAGTAATGCTCGTTTTGAGGTACTTGGATAGAGATATTCCTTTAGAGGATTCCTTGGAGTTCCATGAGATATGAAGATTTTATACTCATCTATTTTTAGTTGAAGTTTTTCATCCAAGCCTTTCAAGAAATTTAAATTGCTTTTATTTAGTGTCTTTTTGGTCCAGATAGCAGCTTTTCTAGCATCTTCTGACAAAAAACTAAAATTATCAGTGGCTACAGCGTGATCGTGATTCCCAATGCAAGAAACGACATCGTTTGATTTCACCAAATCTATTGTTTCGTTAGGTTGGGGACCGTATCCAACTAAATCTCCCGCACATAGTATTTTATCTACTTCACCCATATCTTCTAAAACGGCTTTGAGAGCTGCTAAGTTGGAGTGAGGATCTGCTATGAGACCTATTTTTTTCATAGAAACAGCCTTGTGCAGGTTTATTCTAATCTACTAATAGATAATTCGAACTTTTTATCATTGATATTCCATTCTTTACTGTATCTCCGTTTTACTACTTCGTCTCGATGCCCTATTTCAAGATTTTTTATTCGGACTTCCTGTTTGAGGTAATCTTCTTGATTTTTCAGATATTCTATACTTTTATCGTGGTTTACCCCGATCGATACGTTTACTCTTTCTTCCATCTCTAAATCCATATCTTTTCTCATTTTCTGGAGTCTTCTTACTACGTCTCGAGTCAAACGTTCAGACTCTAATTCGGAATCTACTTTAGTATCTATTATTACATCGCCGTAAGCTGATTCTGCTCTTACCAGTTCTGGGGGGAGCTGATTCAGAGTTAGGTTATTCAAGCCTATTCTTATCTTCTCACCTTGAACTGTGAGTCCTACAAAGCCTTGTGATTCTACTTGCTGACGTATTTGTTCCATATCCATATGGTGTATTGTCTCGCTTATCGAACTTGTTAGTTCTCCGAATTGTTCTTCTATAGAGTCAAGATCCACTTCACAGACAAGATCGATTTTTTCCGAGAACTCTTCTTCGGTCAGTGGTTCTATTTTTTTGCAGTTTAGTTGGTTTAAGAGAATCTTTTCTAGTCTTTTGATGGACTTTTTTACTTCTTCGCTTTCTACTTTTATCATAACCCTCTTCACGGGCCAACGTCTTTTTAGATCTGCCTTTTGTCTTCCTTTTGCTCCGGCTTCGACTATTTTTTGAATAATCTCCATGTCTATTTCGAGCTGGTCGTCTATTTTTTCTTCCTCTATTCCTGGCCAGCTAAGTTGATGCACACTTTGTGGGTTGGAAGGTTTAGAATCTCTAAGCATTTTTTGATACATTTCCTCGGAAGCATAAGGCATGAAAGGAGCCAAGATTCTAGTTAATACATCAAAGATTTTGTAAAGGGTTTCATAAGCTACAGTTTTCTTGGGGTCGTCCTTTTCTATCCAGGTCCTCCTTCTTATCAGCTTTATGTACCATCTACTCAGGTCCTCGAGTACGAATGATTCGATAGCCCTCGTAGCCTTGTGAAAGTGTTTTTCTTCCAGCTTTTCCGTTACTTCTTTTACGGTCCCGTTCAACCTGGAAAGTATCCATTTGTCTTCTATCTCAAGATTATCATCAATTTTTTGTTGTTCAATGGTATTTGGTTCGAAATCGTCCAGGCTCATATAGGTGGTAGTGAAGACTAGACTATTCCATAGAACCTTGAGGAACCGGTTTGCTACTTCTACCTCATCCCAGTTGAATCTAAGATCTTCCCAGACCGGGCTTGTGTGGAGCATATAGAATCTTAATACATCTGCACCGTGTTTCTCTATGATTTCTGATGGTTCCACTACGTTTCCCAGAGACTTTGACATCTTCCTGCCCTCTTCGTCCAGAGTGAAACCGTGCATCAAGGCCTCTCTGTAGGGCAGGTCCTCGAAGGTGATTATCGAAGCGGCCTGTTGCCCATAGAACCAGTTCGTAACCTGGTCTTCACCCTCCGTTATGAAATCGCTAGGCCAGTATCTCTCTAGTTTTTCCTTTTCTTTTGGGAATCCTAGCGTTGCCCAAGGTGCGATACTGGAGTCGAACCAGACATCGAGAACGTCTGGTATCCTGTTCATTTTTCCACCACAGTGAGGACATTCAATTTTTACGTTGTCTATATCTGGTCTGTGTAGGTCAATATTTTGGTGTTCTCCAGTAGACTTCTGGAAGAGTTCTGTTTTACTCCCTATGATTTCCCTATGATCACAGTTATTACATACCCAGATGGGGAGTGGAATTCCCCAGTATCTTTGTCTGGAGATACACCAGTCTCCTACCGATTCTACTCCATCGTTGTATCTTTTTTTGGCCCATTCTGGTATCCAATGAACTTTCTCGTTATTTTGTTCGATGATTTGGGGTTTTATTTTGCCAATATTCAGAAACCATTGTTTTGTAGCTCGGAATATTAGAGGTGTGTCGCATCTCCAACAGTGAGGGTAAGAGTGCCGAATGAGACCTTTTTTCATCAGGATTTCCTTATTTTCTAGATCATTCATGATCACTTCGTTGGCGTCCTTGACGTACATTCCGGCATACCTTCCAGCTTCCTCGGTAAATTTTCCATCATCTCCAACCGGACTGAAAACGGGAAGATCATACTTTTTTCCTATCTCAAAGTCCTCTTCTCCATGTCCAGGTGCTGTATGGACACAGCCTGTACCTTCTTCGATAGTTACGTGTTCTCCTGTGATCACTCTATGGGTGGATTTGAAGTCATTCTGTTTTGGGACCTCTTCGAGGAGTGGGTGTTCGTATCTTAATCCTTCCAGTTCTTTCCCTTTAACGAGATCAACTCTTTTGTAGTCGTATATATTGAGTTCTTTCATTACTTTTGATACGAGCGCTTCGGCTATTATGTAGGTATCATTTCCCACTTCTACCTTTGCATAATACAAATCGGGATGGACACAGACTGCTACGTTCGCAGGAATTGTCCAAGGAGTAGTAGTCCAAACGAGTAAGTATTCGTTTGTTGTGTATGTGAGCTTGAATCGAGCGTATATTGAGGGATCCTTTACTTGTCTATATTCCCCTCTAACTTCATGTTGGGCTAGAGCTGTTTCACAGCGGGGACACCATTGAATAACCTGCGCTCTTTTTTCCATAAGGTTTTTCTCGTCAGCTTTTTTGAGGGTCCACCAAGCTGATTCGAGATAATCATTTTCAAAAGTTAGGTACGGATCGTCCCAGTCCATCCAGACTCCGAGCCTCTTAAACTGCTCGGTCATAATGTCTACATGTTCAGTGGCCCACTTCTTACACTCATCGATGAATTGTTTGATTCCTATTTTTTCTTCTATGTCTTTCTTCGATTTCACTCCTATTTTTTCTTCAACCTTGACTTCTATTGGCAAGCCGTGACAATCCCAGCCTGGTTGTCTCCTGACGTTGAACCCTCGCATAGTCTTAAATCGTAAAACAGTATCTTTGATGAGTTTATTCCATGCTGTACCCAAGTGAATACTACCACTAGCATAAGGAGGACCATCCAAGAAATACCAATCTGGATCATTTTGGTGGTCTTCTTTCACTTTTTCATAAATTTGTTCGGATTCCCACCAATTTTTGATTTCATCTTCTCTTTGCTTTGCAGTATATTCTTTTGGAGCTTCTACAACCATAATTTCACCATTTGATTTTTTGTTGATTCACAAGATAACTAAAAAATACCTATAAAAAAAGGTATCCCTGAGCAATCTTTCTTAGTAGTTTGTTAAATTAATATTGATTATTTAGGTTATTATTTTCAACTAATTCTCCCAAAGCTTTTCTAAGAAGTTAAGAGTTTCAGATTTGGGGGTAGGGATAGATCGTTGAGAATTTTGTAATTATCGGAGCGGGTGTTGCAGGGGTATCTGCGGCCAAGGAGATAAAGAATAACAGTGATGCAGATGTTATTGTTCTAAGTAACGAGAATGTGCCATTTTATAGTAGACCCCAATTGATTGAGTATATCTCTGGTAAGGTATCTTTGGAAGAGATAATAATCCACGATGAAAGCTGGTTTAAAGAAGAGGAAATTGGATTAAAGCTAGATGAACCCGCTATGGGGATAAATCCGGGGAAGAAGATGGTATTTACTTCTGAGAGGAGATATTATTATGATCGTCTTCTTATAACCACCGGCGCACAACCTTTTTTACCACCTGTAATGGATAATGAAGAGAAAAATATTTTCACTCTAAGGGATATTGAGGATGTCGAGTCTATCAGACAAAAGGCAGAAAATTCTAACAAAGCAGTAGTAATAGGTGGGGGAGTACTTGGAGTGGAGTCGGCTTTTAGTCTTAGAAAACTTGGTTTAGATGTAGTAGTAATAGCAATTTCTGACCATTTAATGCCAAAACAGTTAGATGAACGGGGTAGTGCGATACTGCAGAACTATCTTGAAGAAGAAGGATTAGAGTTCTTCCTTAATTCAAGAGTTTCGGAATTTAGTGGGAATCAGGAATTAGAGTCTGTTAGATTCGACGATGGGTCCGACCTACCGGCGGATATGGCTTTGCTTTGTGCGGGGGTCAGGCCAAATACGGAGCTAGTAGAGAATCTGGGGTTACTAGTTGATAATGGAATTGTTGTGGATGAGTACATGAGGACGTCTTTTGAAGGAGTATACGCTGCAGGTGATGTTGCTGAATATAACGGTCGGATTTACGGTCTCTGGGAGGAGGCGAGAGTTCAAGGAGAAACAGCGGGGGCCAATATGAGTGGACAAGTGAAAAAATTTTCTGATTTTATTCCAATCTGTAGACTCAAAATTCCAGGAATTAAGGTGATTTCCGGCGGTGAGGTACGGGGCCACGATAAACAAGATTCGGAAGTTGAAGAAAGAGCTAATTCTTATAAGAAAATCATCAGGAACGCCGAAGATAAAATTTCAGGATTTATAATCATCGGAGAAGAGTTCCTCAAGGATATGAATAGTATATTGAGAGAAATGAGGGATAGTAATTGAAAATTTGCGGAAATTCTGGTGAGAACAGAAGAGGGTGTAGTTTACAGTATCTGAATTTATCCATTAGGTCTACTAATAACCTTTCATTTGTTTGCTTTTAAACCGAGATCAAAGACGGAAGAACAGTTTGGACAAATAAATTTCCACTTAAGCTCGTCAGTATCTTTTATCTTTTCAAACATAGAGTGAAAACCGTCTTTATATCCACATTCCGGGCAATTTTTGAAAGAGTTTTCGATTTCAATTTTTTTAGTATCTTTTTCACTCATCGATTCTGCTTGTTTAGTTGAGCTTTTAAGAATTTTTCCAATTTTTGTGGTTAGAGCTTAGTTTTGATTCAAAATGCTAGCAATCCGAAATTTTGTAGGTATTTCCCCTTTGCTAAAATAGATAACAAGCAGAATAAACACTAAGATAAGAGCCACTATTACAACATAGGAAAAATATTTCCTTAAATTTTCCTTCTCTTTCAATCCAGCATCACTTAGATTGTACTATTTCTTCGCCATTTTATTATTTTTAGAAATTTTCGAAGAAATTTATCCCTCGTCTTCAGGTGGGCCGGTTACTATAATACCCTCGTCTGTTATTTCCAATGGACACATCCGGTCTGTATGCCGAGAACCTCGCATTTTAATGACTTCGATTGCTCGAGTTTTCTCTATATCGCCATCGTAGTGAAGTATTATTATCCCGTCTACTACCTCTTCTATCCCTATTCCCGGTTTTGAGGTCATTACAGATGTTACTTTGTTTTCACAGAGTTCGCTCCGTAACTTAGAGATTGCTGCTTTGAAGTCTCGTTTATTGTCGAATAGTTCCGAGAACTCATCTATTCCATCGATCGCTAGTCTTTCTGCTCCCGTTTCTTTAATTTTCTCTATTAGTTCATCGACGATTTCGTTTGTTTTGTTTATTCCAGTACTAAATCCTTCTAGTCGACCTGGTGACCCACCTAGTATAGTCAGGGTTCCTTCGTTCTCGAGTCGCTTCGTCTGCCAATTGAATTGCTTGGCATATCTATGGATACTTTTTCGGTCATCCACAAAACTCACTAATATTCCGGGTTCGCCTTGATTGGCTATGCCGCTTACTAGGTATTGGAGGGAAAATATTGTTTTTCCCGTTCCATAGTTTCCTATTAAGAGTATTGAATTACCCTGTGGAATTCCTCCATCTACAAGTTTTCCTAGATTTTCTATACCTACATCTATCCTCATCCGAGAACACCACCGGTTTTTAAGAAAAAAGCTTTGGCTTTGGGGTCTTTTTTACGATTTTTTGATTTCTCATACATTTTAATCATTTTTTTATTTATCCAATATTTTATTCTGTCAAGGATTGTTTATTCAAATTTTTCGTGGTTTCCTGTATTGTTTTCGGAGTTTATTGTGCCGCAATTTCTAAAGTATCTGCGAGTTGGTGTTGTGCCTTGATTAGTATTGATTCTACTTTCCAATCGCCGTATTTCTGGCAAGTTTTTATCTTGCCCTCTAAATCCTCAATCTGGTTTTCAATTTCAACTTCAAATTCTCTCTTTGTTTCCATATTGTTACCTTGCTTTGAGTTCTTTCTAGCCCACTATCAGTTAAGTGAACAATAAAAAGGTTAGCTGACGCGTTTTGTGATTGATTCACGAAAAAAGTGAACGTACGCCGTTTTTTCGAAAATAGAGAACCAATCTGAAATACGAATATAATCTTTAGGAACTAGAACAGTACAATTTATTAGTACCATTAGTAAGTACTAATTTGGGGTTGGCTGGAACCGAGGTGTATCTTCTAAAAGGGGGAGTGATAGGAGCGAGGTTGAAATAGATGGATTATAAACGTCTTTTAAGAATTTTCCTAGTGCCCGGCCTGCTTTTAAAGTCGCGTGTTCGGGTGATTGTGGGGTTTACCTCTTATGCTTTGTTGGGATTAGTCATAACGATATTAGTCGGAAATAACCTATCTTTATCTAGTATCTGGATAAATGTTCTGTTTTTAGGAATTGCGTGGGTCTTTCTTTCTGCTGGAGTTTATGTATTAAATGATATCTGTGATATTAGCCTAGATAAGATAAGTGAATCTGAGCGGCCGCTTGTTACTAACGATATAACCAAAAATGAAGCTATTGTTGCAGTTATCGCGTTTCTCTCCTTGTCTTTTATCTTCTCTGCTCAATTAGGTCTCTTAACACTGCTTATATTCCTGACTTGTATGGGATTGGGTATAGTTTACTCCATTCCTCCAATTCACCTTAAAAGGAGGATATTTGGTAAACAACTTACTCTCGGTATAAGTGCAGCTCTTTCGATACTTGCTGGTGGAAGCGCTTTTGGGTATTTCCCCTCGGTTCTTATCTATGCTATTCTAGTTATATTTCCGTTCATGTCGATATCCACGGTAATTGCGGATCTGAAAGATATAAAGGCCGATACTTCGGCAGATTATAGAACTCTTGCAATTGCTTTAGGAGCTAAGAAATCAATAGATTTGGCCATATATGGACTAGTAGCTATGATTGGGTTAGCAGTTCCTGGTGTTATCTACTTTAACTTAAATCCAGCCTTTCTTTTGATAATCCTCCCTCTTTTAGGGTTAAATCTCAAGAGATACTTAGAATTTCGGAATTCTAATGTTGATTGGGGTGAATATAAGAAACTACTAATGTTGCATAAAATTTCGGGACCACTCTTCCAATTAGGGATAGTAATTGGTTTGATCTTTTGAATTATCCTACTCGTTTGGGCAAATATCTAGAATATGGGGATCTATCTGGTTGTATGGTATTTGGGGTTTTTCTGCCATATCATACAGTTCGTGGAATAGCTCTCTGAGTTTTTCGCTCAATTTCTCATTCTCTAGAACAATTGCAAAGAAGAATTCGTTTGGATGGAGAGGATCCAGTACTTCTAGGAATGATACTTTCTTGTCTTGTACTCCAAAGGAAAATGGCAGATTTGGAACTACTCTACCTTTATTTCTTGTAAATTCTACTAGCTTCTTCAGTCTATTTAGGGGAAATATGGCTCTCGATAGTTCAAAAGTGTCTGAAAGCGTCAGCTTCCTAGTAATACCTTTTATTTCTATTTCATCTGAGCGTTCTACAATAGTATTTAAAACGGGGTGATCAATATATCGTGAAGCGATCAGGAGTTCATCTTCTGCACTTTCTATCAGGGTTTTTACTTTTTTAATTGATTTTCTGTGATCTGTAACAATGTCTGATTTTATTTTCTTTCCTTCAAAGTTCATAAAGGAGGAATCTTCTTTGGATTCATTCATAGAGTTCATGATTTTACTAGCTAGATGATATAGTTTGTCTCCTTTTTCGGTTCTAACATATCCTTCACCCTCTTTTCTTATTACACCAAGGTTCTTCAGTTCTCTTAGTCTAGAATAATACTGTCTTTTTGTTAATCCAAGTTCCGCATGCGTTCCTCTTTTTGAGGTTAGTTTGGAGCTCGCTTCTTTGAGTATGGTAAGGGAACCTTCTCTTGAAAGTGCGGAGAGTATCTTCCTATCAGAATTAGTGAATTTTTTTTCCCCTTCAAGCATCTATTAGCACCTAGGAGGGCCCTTGAGAAATTATAATGTTTCAGCCTTTTTAAATAAGCAGAAATTATTGTACGTACTAATAGTATGATCAGCTCAATATAATTTTAGAGATGTGACCTGATGATTTATCGAGGTATTAGGTCTCTTATAGAATTATATTTTTTCAAAAAGTTCTTACCCTTTTCAGTGATGGTCCATGCGAGGGGTGAATGACTTCTTACTTCCACCAGGCCATTTTCACGTAGGGTAGTGAGATACTTTTTGCATCTCTTGAAATTCAAATTCGCTTTATAAACAATGTGCGTTTTCCTGGATTTTTCTCCGACTGCTTTTAGTATGTCGGCGTAGACATCCATCCTGGTTCGTCTATCCCTCCCCATTTTGGGCACCTTGATAGTTTATGGTATTACTGTTTTTAAAGCCTTTCTATGTTACTAATTAGAAATCCGGACTTGAAGTAACCTTTTGTTCTTTAAGTTGCATTTAAGAGTAGGTAATTAAGCCGGTCTTTTCAAATGCGATCCAAGATTTCCAATCCCAAGTTCTTCCAATTTTTCTTCAGTTGGCCCGAAATTATCCCAACCTCTAATTTTGTAATATTCTTCTATCTTTTCCTTCAACTTTTTATTTGGAATACTTTCTCCCGAACTAGCTCCTTCCTGCAATGGCTCCTCGAACCTATTGGGAAGTTTATCCTCCTTCCGGGAGATTTTACTACGCATTGCCAGTATTTTCAATAGGTTGAAGTTTCGTTCTCCTATGATTAGCATTTTTTCGGAGTTTATTTCCATTCCTGTGGCTGCTTCTATCGCTTTACGAATCTCGGGATATGTATAGGCAGCGTTTCTATGGGCTATCCAACTGGTGAATGCACATTGAATTGAGGAATTAGTAAAAGAGACTAGATCTTCATAAATTTTACAATAAAATGGCTTTTTTTCTATATCAAGTCGATTAATCGAACCTTTGATAGGTAGTTCTGAGGGGTGGTTATTGATCGTATCATGCAGTATCTCCATGTGATTTGCTCCGCGTGGACTGACTGAATAGCTTATAGCTAGAGCTTTTTTCCCTCTTGGTTCATGCATAGGTATTTCCTGACCTTTTACCTGCATTGCAAAGTCGGCTTCAAGTTCTTCTGCAAGTTCGTCAATACCCTTAGCTAGGCGTTTGCCAATTCCTTCCTTTTTAGCTATCTTTTCTATAATTTCCAATATTTTTCCAGAATTTCCCCAGTCGATACCATCGTCGATTAGTCCCTTTTCGGTTGCCTCCATCGTGAAGGCTATTGTGTTCCCCGTGCTTATCGTGTCCAGCCCATACATATTGCATTTTTGATTCGCTAGGGCTATAGATTTTAAGTTGTTGTTTAAGCAAAGAGAGCCAAAAGCTGCCAAAGTTTCATATTCTGGCCCACCATATTCCTCCTTTACCTTTTCACCCTCAAATTCAGTCTTTACTATGTGTTTACATCTCACTGGACACCCTGTACAACTATCCCGGTTTACCTGAATCTTTTCGAACATAGCTTCCCCGCTGATATCTTCTGCATTGTCAAAAAATCCTTTTTGAAAATTTTTAGTGGGGAGAATCCCTAGTTCGTTTAGGCCCAGTAATGTTCCAGTAGTTCCGTATTTGCCCCAACTTTTTACAGGTGATTTGATTAATTTGCTCACCAGGTTTGATCGAGCTTTTTTCAAGGCCTTTTCATCGAATAAAGGCTTTTCAGAGCTACCTTTAACTATTATCGCTTTCAGTTTCTTACTTCCCATCACTGCTCCAAATCCGGGTCGTCCTGCTGCTCTATTTCGGTCATTTATTATACAAGAAAACTTTACCAAGTTTTCGCCTGCTATACCAATGGCAGAAACTTTGCCCCCCTCGTATTCTTCTTTGAGCCTATTATCCACAACTCCTACCGGTTCGCTCCAGAGGTCATTAGCGTTCTGTATATTAGCCTCTCCGTCTATTAGAGCCAGATATTTAGGACTTTTCGCTTGTCCTCTGACAATTATTCCATCGTATCCTGATGTCCCTAGTTCCTGAGCAAAAAATCCGCCCGCGTAGGAGTCACTTATGCTTTTTGTCTTCGGCGAAATGCTCATTACTACATGTCGCCCTGCTCCTGCGGTACGGGTTCCTTGGAGTGGCCCAGTTCCGAATATAAGTATATTCTCGGGGCCTAGTGGGTCTTCTCGGCCTTTGGTTTCCTCTAGTAGAATTCTTGCTCCAATGCCTCTTCCACCGAGATATTTTTCTATCCAGTTGTTGGGTATTTTATAATCGGTGATTGTTTCTTTAGATAGATCCACATCAAGAAATTTTCCAAAAAAACCATCCATTATTTCACAATTAAGAGTGATGATGCATTAATCAAAAATTTTTACATTCTATTTTTTAGTTTCCTTAGCTCAAAGACCGAGATTTGATAAATATCTAAGAATAATTAATTCTAGTCTGTTTTGGTGAAAGTATGTTGGAAAATGAGGCGATATGGGAGTTTAATACCGCAGGCAAGATAAAGTTCGGCGAAGGTTCGTCTAGGGAATTGGAATCTGATATAAGAGAGCTTGGTAAAAGTTCTGCTTTGATCTTTACAGATGAAGGCATAGAAAAGACAGGTATTCTCGATTCAATAGTTGAAAATTTTAAAGAAACTGACTTTGAAGTTTTTTCAAAAGTTAAACCCGGTCCGTCGCTAGAAGTATTTGAGCAAGCACTAGATTTCGCTCATAAGGTAAATCCTGGTGTAATTGTTGGTCTGAGTGGTGGAAGTTCTATTGATGTTGCTAAATCGACTGGCGTCCTTTTTGAAAAAAATGGGGGGATATTAGATTACGCTTCTCCACCGTTTGGAAAAGGGGAGCCCTTAGGCCCATCAAACCTACCGGTTATAGCTATTCCTACCTCTGCAGGAACTGGTTCAGAAACTTCTCCAGTTTCTGTGATATCCTTACCAGATGAAAAATCAAGGACTGCAATTTCCAGTAAATATCAATATCCCGACCTTGCTATCGTTGACCCCTTATTAACGATATCTTTACCACCGAGACAAACGGCTTCTACGGGCATTGATGCGCTCTCACACGCTATAGAAGCATATGTTACTCGTAGATACGATTGGAAAAAGCGGCCAGAAAAACCAGTGGATAGGCCGGTTTACGGGGGTAGAACTGCTTTAACAGACCAGTTTGCAAGGATGGGGATAGACCTTATCTCCAATAACCTCAGACGAGCTTACAACAATGGACATGACATTGAAGCTCGTAGAAACATGTCCTTAGGTAGTCTTGTGGCGGGAATTGCTTTCACAAACGCTGGTTTGGGAGTGGCACACGCTATAGCTCTGGTATTAGGCTCGGAATATCACATTCCACATGGGATGGCTGTTGCAGGTGTTTTGCCTGAAGTGATGAGATTCAACGCACATGCTGATTATCGAAGGTATATGGAACTGGCGAGTATTATGGGAGTGGATGTTTCTGCCTTTGATATGAATGTGGCTGCCCTTAAAGCTGCAGATTCAGTTCAGAATCTTATTTTGGATCTCGAAACACTTTCTGGTTTAAAGGAGATTGGTGTGGATGAAAAGGTCATACCCAAATTGGTCGAAAAGACTATTCGCTTACAAAGGCTTATTGAAGGAAATCCCCGGAGAGTAGACCAGCAGGATATAAGAAAAATTTTAATAGACTCTCTGTAAGTTCTGTTTTTTACTCTTTTATTAAAAGTACACGTTTTCTAGAGAAACCTTACTACTAGTACTAAATAATGGTTAGAGCTGCTTAAAAATGGGTTCTTACAAACGATAACCACGGAGCCTTGGGTTTCAGAAATATTTTGTTTCAATGGATTGTGGAGGTATGAATTTGAGTCAGATATTGGTTGTGGATGATGAACCTGATCTTTGTGAGCTAGTTGAAGTAACTCTGAAAAGAAAAAAATATAGTGTATCCGCTGCTTGTAGTGGTGAAAAAGCATTAGAAATGCTGGAAGATGAAACACCTGATCTAATTCTATTAGATGTAGGACTACCAGGCCTAAACGGCTGGGAGGTTCTAAAGGAGATGGCTGGGAGGAGTACTATAGAAAAGGTTCCAGTGGCAATGTTTACGGGGGAGAAACTTACTTTGACGGAGATACTCCGGAAGGATATAGAAAATTTAGTCGGATACATCGAGAAGCCATTCAATAGTTCAGATCTTTTAAGTACAGTAGAAAAAATCCTAGAGAGAACTAGGCGGATATACCGTATAAAAGAGGAAATAGCGAACTGCCCGAATGGTGGAGAGGATTTATCCCGAGCGTTTCTTGCTTGGAATAGAACCCAAATGATACATGAGAGGCTCTTGGAGAAGCTGAAGGAACTAAGATGGGAATATGTTGACGATGACAAGCTTGCTAGAATCGATGATTTGATAGAGGGAGAAAAACAGACCATACAAGAATCCAAATTGAAAAAAACAGAAATACTTAGGTTAGCGGGTCTTGAAGATTTGGTTTGCCCAAAAGTTTCTTAATGTTTTTAGGAACTTCACCGATTCCAAAATCTTATTTTTGCGATAAGTTTGATTTAGAGGTAAACGTAAATGGGTTATTGTGTTCTTGGGGTTGTTCCTACAGTTAATTGATGGCTTGCTGAGTCTTGGAGAAAGATATTCAAGGCTTAAGAATATTTTATTTACTGGACATGAGGGATTTGATTGGAAATATTCTCTATATCTCGTTTAAGGAAATTTGAGGAATGTCCACGAGCTTATAAATTTAGGTATATAGAGAAACCCGAGGTAGAGAGAATTCAGAATATATACGGTTTTTTGGGTTCTAGAGTTCATGAAACACTTGAAAAGCACTACACCGATCTGATGGATGGATTTTGTAATTCTATCGATGATCTTCTTGGCTACTACAATAAGATTTGGAGTGAAAACTGGTCAGAGGATATTCTAGTTTACGGTAACCGTTCAGTTGAGGAGTACAAAGAGGACGGAAAAAACTGTATCACAAATTATTATTCTTGTAACGAACCATTTGAGGAAGATACAACGATAGACACGGAACTTAATCTTCGTTGTTCTTTGGAGGCCTATGGAGAAAATTACGATTTTCAAGGGTATATTGACAGGCTTTCTAAGGGGTCAAACGGGTCCTACGAAATTCATGATTATAAAACTTCTAAGAATATACCATCTCATGGAGAGCTAGAGGAGAATCGTCAGCTAGGTCTTTACCAGATTGCGGTTCAACAGAACTATCCAGATGCTGAAGAAATTGAATTGGTTTGGCATTATGTTAGATATGGTGAAGAATTTAGATTTAAAAAAACCGAAGAAAATCTCAGAAGACTTAAAATAAATTTAGTTAGGACGGTCAGAAAAGTAGAGAGAGCAAAGAAAAGAGATATTTTTCCTGCAAAGAGATTTAACGGTGCTAGATGTGATTGGTGTGACTACCAGCATTTATGTGAAGCATGGTCTAAGGATAGGAATGCGAAAATAAAAAGAAAGTTAGAAGATTTTCTTTAAATATTCGTTCCCAAAAATTTCGAACCTTGTGTTTTATTTTTTTGGACGGAATTAGAAAAAAGATATCATAGAAAACAATAATTTTTAAACTCTCTCGTTCATTATTGGGTCTGGGGATAATTTGGACAGCGATAGAATATTAGGTGCAGGGATAATAATTGCCTGTATATTAGCCGCCGTTCTCTATTTCGGTTTCATCTATCTTGGTTTTGCCGAAGAAGTGCTTCTAGTAATTGTATCTATTGCGTTCTTACTCATCCTCGGAATAGGGGGCTGGATTGGCTGGACTATGGCTAGTACCCCGTCCCCGGAACCAATAGAGGATTTGGACGTTCAAGATACGTCTCCGGAAGCTATCGAGGATGTTGATTTCGAAGAAAGTTCGGAAGAATCTGAAGAGGAATTCAGAGAGAAAATAAGTTCTATTGATGGGATGACTGAAAGGAGAGTGAATGCATTGATAGAAGGTGGATATGATTCCATTGATTCACTTAAACAGGTAGATGAATCTGATTTGACGGAAGTAAAAGGTATCGGATCAACTTTGGCTAAGAGAATAAAATCTAAGTATAGGTAATTGATCTCTTTAATGCGAGTGAAGGATATTAACCGACAATTTTTCTAGAGCGCTTAGTCTCTTCTTTATACTCGGGTGTGTCGAAAATATTTCCATAAGTTTTTCTTTGAATGTTAACTTCTGCTTACTATACATCTCTACGAGTTCTTGGTCTGTTAGTTCTTCTTTTTCCGGTCTATATGAAGTGTCCGGGTCTGAGATGAAAAGCGGTTTTAGTGACATTCCCAGGCTCCCTGTTTCATTTCTACTTGGTTTTCTTTGCTCCGGGCCCTTAACGTATACTCGACGTCCTGATGAGT
Source organism: Hadarchaeota archaeon (SeqCode) (assembly GCA_964384105.1). Lineage (GTDB taxonomy): Archaea > Hadarchaeota > Hadarchaeia > Hadarchaeales > JAGGTB01 > CAYLJV01. The sequence continues at coordinate 629,993 of CAYLJV010000001.1, forward strand.
CGTGAGCTATGTAAACGGTCTGATTTCTTCCTCTGAAATTCATTTCGCTTCTCTTTTCTTCTTTCATTCTCTCCGTCCTGTGGCTTATTTTTGCTAGACCTTCTGACAGTTTTCTCGCGCCGTCGGGGACATTTTCTGCAGAAAATCTGTCTGCGAAGAATTCTCGTGTTCTGCTAAAGTTCATAATGCAGAGATTCAAAACGAGATATATTCCCATTGAGACTCCAGCGATGGCCATCAGCGGGAGACCATTCCTTCTTCCCCCACCTCCAAAAAATCCGGAGAGTAGGAATACTCGGCCTATCATCAAAAAAATCGCTGGTAGTACAGATAGAAACATCATTGCTCTTCCGTCTCCGTGTTTGTGATGCCCCATTTCATGTCCTATTACGGCTTCTACTTCTTCGAATTCAAGTGAGTCTAAGAGTCCTTTAGTAACTGCAATTTTTTTCCCTGACCACATGTTTCCATAAGCAAACGCATTTGGAATTTTCGTCTTGGCTATCATAAGCTGTGGTTTTTCCATTTTCGAAACCTTCGCAATTTCTTCTAGTGCTTTATGGAGTTGGGGATATTCCTCTTCTGAAGCAGGTTCTACTTTGTGAGCCCTCTCAATTATCTGAGGAGCAAATCTCCACTGAAGTACGAAGAGGGGGATAACTATTACGAGTACTATCATACTGGGTATAGACGTAAAGAACCCGATTAGAAAAGCTAATGCTAGTGTTACTACCGCAATCATGGCTGCTATAGAGCCGTACATGGAAAATTTTAGTTTCAAGTAATTCATTGGTTTCCCATCTCTTCTTAACTTACCTTAAAAGTTATTGTATGTTTTCTCGTTTAACTTCAGTTTTTCTTTTTTGGTATTTACTGATGTGGCTTATTGATGCTAAATGAGTCGACTTCCGTAAGAGCGATTAAGGAGATGTTACATAATATTAGAGGGAGGGAGAAATTTGCTATTTGTTAGAAGGTATAATGATTTGAAAACAGAGCTGGATTCTTTTTATAGAGATATAGTCGACGAACTCAAGAAGGAAAAGGGGCTGAGAATAGTCAATGAGCTTTGTGGCTGTTTGAGTAATGAAAGAGAGTTCAAGAGTGTTACTGCGGTAAAGGCGAGTATTCCTAGAAGATTAACAGGCACATTAAGAGAATTAACTATTACAGTTGCAGGTGACTCTGATGATTTTTTCGTAGAAATTCACATTGGAACTTGGCTGAAGGGAACTATTTCAAAAGATGGTTCCCTGGATAAAGAAAAATCTATAGTAGAAAAATTAGCTAGGAGAGTTGGGTACACTCCTCTCTTGGACTATAGAAGTGAACTAATCAAAAGGATTGATGAGCTAGTTAGGAAACATAGCGAGAAAGAGCTTACTTCTAAAAAGATAGAAGCGGTCCATGCGTAGAATTTAAGTCTCATCTACACAAACTTTTTCTTTCGATATATCTTGAAAATATGGTGTGTAGAATGACTTCACCTTCCCCAAATAGACGGAAATACGCTTATTTCAGCATGGAGATTGGAATTGATCCCCGAATGCATACCTACAGCGGGGGGCTAGGAGTTCTGGCGGGGGATACTATAAAATCCTTTGCTAAGTTGGAGATTCCAGTTGTGGGAATTACCCAGCTAAATAAAAAAGGTTATTGTAGACAGGAATTAGACGAAAATGGAAATCAAATTGACTATTCGAATGAATGGGGTCCGGATGAATTCCTTGAGCCAATCTCGGTGGATACGAAAGTCAAGATTGAAGGTAAAGATGTTAAATTGGGTGTTTGGAAGAAAGAGATTAAATCACCGTTTAGCGAATTTTTCGTTCCAATATTCTTTTTAGATACGGATCTTCCGGAAAACGAGGAGCGATATAAGGATATCACCGATAGATTATATTTGGGTGATCGTAGATATCGTTTTTTTCAAGAAGTTGTATTAGGAATTGGTGGTTTTAGAGTTCTTAGAGAATTAGGATTTAATAATATTCAAAAATATCATTTGAACGAGAGCCATTCAAGCTTGTTAACTTTAGAATTGCTGAAAGAGAATGAATGGGATTTAGAGAAGGTACGAAGGTTATGTACTTTTACTACTCACACTCCTGAAAAAAGCGGACACGATGTTTTTTCTTACGAACTAGTGTCAGACGTTTTGAAGGATTATATTTCCATACCTGAACTGAAGAAATTAAGTAAAGAAGAAAGTTTGGACATGACGTTGTTAGCCCTAGCTATTAGTGGTTATGCAAATGCTGTTTCAAAGAAACATAGAGAGATATCTAATAAGATGTTTCCAGATTATCAAATAGATTCCATTACTAATGGTGTTTATGTTCCAGGATGGGTTTCTGAAGAATTTGAAAATATTTATGACCGATACCTATCCGGATGGAGGAAAGTTCCGTATAAGCTGCGACAGGCTGTCGAAATACCAAAAGGAGAAGTCTGGGATGCGCATCAGAAAGAGAAAGAGAAATTAATAGATTATGTTAATTCGAACACTTCCCAGAAAATGAACGAGCAAACTTTCACAGTAGGTTTCGCTAGAAGAGCTACTCCTTATAAACGAGCGGATTTAATATTTAGCGACCTAGATAGGTTGGAGGAGGTTGCTAAGACTACTGGCCCGTTCCAGATTATATTCGGTGGTAAGGCCCACCCACACGACTTCGGTGGTAAGGAAATAATCAACGAGATATTTGAAAATAAGAGGAAATTAGAAAATGATATCAAAGTAGTATATCTTGAAAATTACGAAATGGATTTGGCGAAACTACTTACTTCAGGAGTGGATGTCTGGTTGAACACTCCTGAAAGGGGACGAGAAGCATGTGGGACTTCTGGTATGAAAGCTGCTTGTAATGGGATCCCTCAACTTAGCACTTTGGACGGGTGGTGGATAGAGGGACACATAGAAGATTTCACTGGTTGGAAGATTGGTCCAGAGCCCTCTGAAGAAGTTGAGAACTCGGCTGAAAGAGATTCATTTGATTTATATAAGAAATTGAAGGATGTAATAATCCCATGTTTCTATTCTGAAAGAGAGAAGTGGACAGAAATAATGCTCAATTCCATCTCTGTAAATGCTTCTTATTTTCATACAGACCGAATGGTTGAGGAATACGTGCGAAATTCTTATTCTTGAATTAGCTAGGTTTTTTTAAGAAGGAAAGTTCTACCTAAAAACAGAGTGTCCCTGGTTTCAAGGATGATGGGGTGGGATTTTGAGACTTGAAGTTGTAGATATTGAGCGATGTGTAGGATGTCAATTGTGCATGTTTGCTTGCTCTAGACGATGGGGTAGTGAGGGTAGTGGTCTCTCGGATTCAAGTATCGGTGTGACCTCGGTTGGTGGAACGGAAAGAGGATTTAAGGTGATTGTTTGCAGAGCTTGCGATAACCCACCATGTGCAAGGGCCTGTCCCACTGAGGCTCTGGAACCGAGAGAAGAAGGTGGTGGAGTTAATTTCGATTTTTCCAAGTGTACTGGATGTGGCCAGTGTGTAGACGCTTGCATTATTGGTGCTGTCTTTTGGAATGAGGAGGAAAACAAGCCAATGATTTGTAAGTATTGTGGATATTGTGCGGATTTTTGTCCACATGGAGTTTTAGAGTTTGGAGAGGGAAAAAATGCTAGAAAATGATCCAATTGCGAATGTACTTTATGTAGACCTTTCCGAAAAGCGAGCCCACTGTGAGAGACGAGAGGATCTCTTTAGCTCGAGATTGGGTGGTACGGGCGTTGCAATTAGACTACTACACGAAGAATGTCCAGAAGGGATAGATCCCTTGGACCCTGAAAATCCAATAATTTTTGCTGTAGGACCTCTTAATGGGATTTATCCCATAGCATCGAAGACAGTTGCGATGTTTAAGTCACCCCATACAGGAGACTTGGGTGAGAGTCATTGTGGTGGTAGAAGTGCCACGTCTATCAGAATGGCTGGTTATGGAGCTATAGTAATAAAAGGATCCAGCGAACTTCCGTTATACTTAACCATTCATGATAACGATGTCTATTTCCGCGATGCTTCTACTCTGTGGGGGATGGAAAGTAGTTACACAGTGGGCAGGGTGATTAGGGAAAGAGAAAAGGGTTCGGGAGTAAGAACGATTATGAGAATTGGAAGAGCAGGGGAGAAACTCGTACCCTTTGCAAATGTAATTACGGAGACTTATAGACACTTCGGGAGACTTGGACTTGGTGCGGTTTTTGGAAGTAAAAAATTAAAGGCGATTCTTGTTTCTGGCAAGGGGTCTCTTTCTGTAGGTGATAAGAAGAGATACAGGAAACTGTATGATGATATTTATGAAAAATCTACAGCTTCTCCCGCGATGGAGAAGTATCATGATATAGGAACTCCCGTAAATGTTGATCCTTTAAACGAGATTGGTGCTCTTCCCACTCGAAACTTGCAGTCCTCAAAATTCGAAGACGCTTCTAAAATCTCCGGGGAGTCTTTTGCCGAGGGGTATCTGGGTAGACGACTTGCATGTGCGCACTGCCCTGTTGGTTGCATTCATATAGCAGCTCTCAGAGAACCTTATGAAGACGAATCGTATTTCTACAAAACTTCTTTCATCTCCTATGATTATGAACCTATCTTTGCTTTGGCATCTATGTTGGGAGGATCCGACACTGTTGGATTTCTTAAATTATTGGATAGGATAGAAGACTTTGGCCTAGACGCTATGAGCACGGGAGTTGTTTTAGGTTGGGCTACTGAGGCTCAGGAAAAAGGGATTATCTCGGAGAAAGAGACTTTGGGTATTAAATTAAGCTGGGGTGATTATCCGAATTATATTGAAGCGGTTCAAAATCTAGTTAATCAGCCGAACACTTTCTATAGGGATCTCGCTCAGGGCGTGGAGAAGGTTTCTTCCAAATACGGAGGAGAAGATTTTGCTTTGTCCTTTGGTGGAAACGAAATGGCCGGCTATCATACTGGCCATGCCAACTACGTGGGCCTCTCGATTGGTGCAAGACATAGTCACCTTGATAATGCGGGATATAGTTTAGACCAGAAACTTCCTAAAGATAGAGAGGTTACTCCCGAAGAGCTTACAGAAAAGTTGGTTAAGGAGGAACGCTGGCGTCAGATCCTATCGAGTCTAGTTGTATGTTTCTTTGCGAGGGATATCTATAGCCCAGAGATTGTTTCTCAAGCTCTTGATACAATGGGTTTCGAATTCACTCCGGAGGACTTGAGCTTGCTGGGAAAAGAGATCCATGAAGACAAATACGATTTTAAGTTTAGGGAAGGTTTCTCTCTCGAAAAATTAAGATTGCCAAAGAGAATATTCGAGACCTCAACTCCCCAGGGCGAGCTCAATGAGACGTATATAAGAAATATGATTGACCACTTTGGAAAAATAATTAGGGGAGAGAAAGTTGTCTAATTTTTCTTTTTTCGAAATTTTATTAATTGAATGATAATCATTCTCTGATTATTGGCTGATATATCGGCTGAAATGACATATTAATGCTTCTAGGTATATTTTAGGATGTTGTGATTCTATGATCAATTTAGTTCTTTCGGGAATAGCAGTGATTGGAGTAATTATTGCAACCTTTACAGATCTTCGGAGTAATATCATCCCCAATAATTTAACTTATTCAATGATTTTAATGGGGGTCTTACTCCATCTAGGTTTTTATCTTTATCGAGGTGGTCTTTTCAGAGCTTTTTATGGCATTTTAGGAGGTTCAATAGCTTTTGGAATTGGTCTACTTCTTTATATCATAGGTGGTTGGGCAGGTGGTGACGTGAAGCTTTTGGCAGCTCTTGGTGCACTGCTTCCAACTTCTTCATCCCCGATTTTTTCGACTTCTGGTACCACACTTTTTTCAAGATTTCCTTTATTCCCCTTGACAATAATCCTAAATGGTTTGATTATCGTTGCGCCTTTTATCATTGCGTATATGATTTGGTGCTTTGCCAAAGGTGAGGGGATAACGTCCACTGATATTTCTATTTCTGAATTGAAACCGGGTTCTGTTCCAGCAGAAGCTATTTGGGAGGAGAGTGGAGATATTAAGAAGGGTGGTTCTCTACCCCAAAATTATGATAAGTGTTATCTGAACCCCCGTAGGTTAGAGGAGATCGATGAAAAACAGTTAGAAAAACTTCAGAAATTTTATGAACAGGGGAGGATAAGAGCGGTCAAGATTAGACGAATATTTCCTTTTGCGCCTGTGATCGCTGCAGGTACAATCTCAGGGATGTTGCTCGGTAACATTTATTGGGTTCTTATTTTTTTATAGATCCTATTCTGTCAAATTGGCTTGTAAGTTCCTATCTTCTATAATGGTCTAGTATTTTCGCTGCAGTGAGTCCCATTAAAAAACCTACACCGATATTTGTGAGTAGGGAGAGAATTGCCGTTATGAGAGTAACGGTCCAAGATTCGGTTTCTTTTCCTGCGAGTCCTAACTCAAGGGCTACGAAAATTAAGAGAGCGCCTAATATCGAGAAAGGGAAGAAGCCTAAAAACTCGGCTGAGCCTGCTAAGAATGCTATTCCCAAGTAAATCGAGCCAAGGATTATGTTCGAACCACCAGTCCTTGCTCCGAACCTGTATTGACCCGCTAGACCTCCTGATCCGTGACACATGGGGAATCCACCAAAGACACTAGAGGTGATGCACATTATACCCATAGAACCGGAGATTTTGTCGGGATCCACCTTCTGATTTAGAAGATCTTTGAAGAGTAGAGAAGTAGCAAGTACAGCGTTCCCTGCAGTAAGAAAGAACTGAGGCAGGACTCCATGTATCAGGGCGTCTGGCAAGCTACTAATTGCTGGAATTTGGATAGAGGGGGTTGTCATTAGAACTATTGGTGGGAATCCGTTTGAATATATTCCGTAGATTATCCCAATTAGAATAACTACGAATGCAGCTATGTTCGGGAAGTCTCTTTTACTTTTCAAGATCAAAAATAGGACTACAACAATTATTCCAAGAAGCGCCAACCATATATGATTCCCAATGTAGCCTATTGAAGTTTGAAGTAATATAAGGGCTAATCCCAGCTGGATGCCTCTTACTACGCTTTTTGGCACGAACTTATCGATCTTTTTCATTAGTCCAGTAATCCCAGAAATCAGAAGTAATACTCCTAACAAGATTCCACTTAGTACAAGACCAGAGTGACTGAGACTTCCCGCTATCGCTACCGCTGCTAAACCTTTCATTGGCTCCACGGGCATTGGCAATTTGTAATATAGTCCCGAGGCAATCTGAAATATACCAAAGAATAGTAGCATGTGAGATAGACTAAATCCCGCAGTTAGAGCTATACCTATTATCAGGGGGACTACAGTTAGGGAATCACCGAGAGCTCCCGAAAATTCTTCTAAGGTAAATCTAAATCCGCCGTCGCTTTTTTTGGTTTTTAATTCCGCCATAATGACCATTTCATATGTGGACTCAATTTTCTAAAAGGGTAGCTCCTGATTTTTATTGAGTAAATATAAAAATACGGTTTTGTTAGTAATGCTAAAACATCCAATGGGAGGTGATAGTTTGCATGAAATGACTGAAACGAATTTACATAATGCATTTGCTGGAGAAAGTCAAGCTCACATGAGGTACCAGATATATGCAAAAGTTGCAGAGAAAGAGGACTATCCTAACGTAGCTAGATTGTTCCGTGCGATATCGTTTGCCGAAAAGGTTCACGCATCTAATCATCTTGAGAGAATGCCTAAGAAAGAAGGTTCCTTTGCAGGAGCCAATCCATATGGGCTCGGCGATACTTCTGAGAACCTTCAAGCTGGAATAGATGGGGAGACTTTTGAAATCGAGGAGATGTACCCAGTATATAAACGAGTAGCGGAATTTCAAGAAGAGACTAGTGCAATTCAAACATTTGACTGGGCTCTGAATGCCGAGAAAATACATGCTAGCATGTATCGAGAGGCTAAGGAGAATGTTGATGTCGGTCAGGATATAGAGCTAGATAAATTACAAATTTGTAGTGTCTGCGGGTATACTAAAGAGGGAACAGCTCCGGATAAGTGTCCAATCTGTGGGGCTAAAAAGAAAGAATTTAGAGAGTTTGATTAAAAATGACTGGTAGTAAACTTCGTTTTCTTTTATTTTTTCGATTTCACGAATTTTTCATAGGCTTTTAAATCTAGGAGGTTTTCAAGCTCTCCTAGATCAGAGGGTTCCAGTACGCAGATCCATCCTTCTCCGTAGGGGTCCTCGTTAATTAGCTCTGGTTTCATTTCTAAGTCTTCGTTTACTTCTGTAACTTTTCCACTAACGGGTGAGTAAACTTCGGAAGTGGATTTGATAGATTCTACAGTGGCCACCTCAGAACCTTCAGAGTCGTTTTCTATGATTTGCTTAACTTCTTTTTCGATTTCCGGAAGTTCCACAAATTCTATATCTCCCAGCTCCTCTTGAGCATGGTCACTAATCCCGATTTTTATCTTGTCTCCGATTTTCTTAGCCCATGCATGCTCTTTGTTGAAGTATATAGTTTGAGATTCTATTTTTCTTGGCAATTTACCTCTCCCGAATTTTTAGATAGATGATGGTGAAAAATCTCCAGCGTTTTCAGCGGCTTTTAGGATTCCTTCGCTTACGGTTGGGTGTACATGAACGGTTCTTATTAACCCCTCAATAGAGAGTTCGTTTTGAACCGCAAGGCTTATTTCATGAATTATTTCACTCGCTTCGGGTCCAACTATCTGGCCCGCCTTTATTATCCCACTATCATCGATAGCTATTTGTACAACACCCTCTGCCTTGTTTTTAGTATATGCTGCCCCTATTGCTTTGAAGGATGCTCGACCAACATTATACTCTTCTTTGAATTCTCCAATTTTTGCAAGCTGAGGATCTGTAAATACGACCTCCGGTATTTTTGAGTGTCTTGAAGTCTTACCCAATATTGAGTCTACTGCTATTACTGCATCCCTGTATGCTTTGTGTGCTAACATTTTCCCCCCAATAACGTCACCTATAGCATAGATGTCTTTCTCATTTGTCCTGAGGTTTTCATCTGTTTTTATGAAGCCCTTTTTGTCTAGTTCTACTGATGTTTTATCTAGTCCCAGTCCCTCGGTATTGGGTTTTCTGCCGATTGATACCAGGCATTGGTCCCCGGAAAAACTTATTTCTTCTGAGTTTTTGTCCTTCGCAATGACTGTTACCTTATCTTCTGTTTTTATTTCTGTGATTTTTGATCCGAGATGTATGTCGATTCCCATCTTTTTTGCATTTTGTGATATTGGGAAGATTACTCTTCTGTCAAAATTTGGGAGAATTTGTTCCATCATCTCAATTATTGTAACGTTCGATCCTAACTTAGAGCAGATTGTTCCCAGTTCCATTCCTATATAACCTGCTCCGACTATTATCAGATCTTTTGGTAACGAAGTTAGATTAAAGAAGTCATTTGAGTCTAGAACTTTTTCATGATCAACCGGAATATTAGGTATTTCAGTGGGTTCAGATCCAGTGGCTATGATCGCTTTGCCGAAATTTAAGGATTCATCCCCAATTCGGGCTTCCTTGGGGGAACTTAGAGTCGCCTCTGTATTTTTAACAGTAACTCCGGCCAGTTCGAGGCTTTTTTCTGTATTTGATATAAGCTTATCAGTATTACTCCTTGACCATTCTACAATTTTTTTATAATCTATTTCGACCTCTGCTTTTATGCCTAATTCTTGGCTTTTCTTTGGGTAATATGCTAGATTAGCTGCGGTGACCAGTGATTTTGAGGGTATACATCCCTTATTGAGGCATACTCCACCGATTTTCTCTTTTTCTGCCAAAACTACATCTAGACCGCTTTCGGCTGCCCTTAAAGCAGCGGTTAGGCCCCCAGGACCACCGCCTATAACAAGTAAGTCTTTTGATTCCATCTCTTTGGATTATTTAATTTGACTCTTTAATGTTTTTTGTAAGAAATTGTAGTTGCTTATATGTTATCTAAGAGACTAGTAATTCTCATGTCCTGTCCCTATTTTGCGTCTATAAATGCGTTAAAATTTACTCAAAGTTTTTCTCATGATTTTCTAATTTCTACCTCAACTTCACCGCCGTGAATTTTTAGTATTCCTGCTTCAGCCTCTATTTCTGAATGCTTGTCTTTGAATTCTTCTGGGAGTCCTCTGTATTCTTTAGGCGTAATAATAATCTTTATATCCTCTCTTTCGAATCCAGAGTCGAATAAAAGCTTTAAAGTTTCTTTTAAATTGCTTATATCTCCTAACTCTAGCTCTATCCTCAAAAAATCACCTCTTGGTTATTGTTTATCTTTCCCATCCTTAATCATATTTCTGCAAGGATGAGGTTATAGGGATATGACTAATCATCAATCTGCCTTTGTTTTGTGAAGGGTATCTCCTAACGGCTTTTAATTAAAAATGTAAAAAATGGGTTTAGAAATTGCAAATAATTTGGGGTCTCTATGGCATAAACTAAAGCGTTAGACTGTAGGAAATAAAAGAAAAAAGTTTTGAGTGATGTTTTACTTCATTTAGACCCAAACTCTTCTAAAGCTTCTTTAAGTTTGGTTGAGTAGGCGAGGGCGGGTCCACCACCCATCAAAGTGGCTACTGTGGCTACTTCAGTTATCTCATCTTCGGTAGCTCCAGCATCTAGCGCCTTTTTTGTATGAAGACTGATGCAGTATTTGCACCTTGCTGAGATTCCTATGCCTAGAGCGATGAGCTCCTTGGTCTTTGTGTCAAGAGCACCTTCTTCTAAAACAGAATCCATAAAAGCCTTGAACTTTTTCATTGGATCTTTTTTCTTTTTCGTTAAAAATTTGAAACACTCATGGAATTCATCTATGCATTCTTTTGCTTCTCCCAAGAGAAACACCTCCTTTTATCTATTGGTATAAGATTGGTATGTCATTACCATCTGTTAAAGTATTCGGAGATTAGAATATTTTAATATTCAGTTTCCTATAAGAGGTTTACCGGAACAAATAAAGGGGTGTAATTAAGCTAAAAATTAGGAAAGGAGAGCTGGATTGATATAATGAATAGAGGTTTAGACGAATCTGAGATTACACGAATAATTCTGGAAGAATTTGTGGATGAATTCGGAAAAAAAGTTGAGGTAGATGTAGCCATAGTTGGGGCGGGGCCGTCTGGGATGACTGCAGCTAGATATCTTGCAAGAGATGGCTATAATGTAGTCATTTTAGAAAGAAAACTTAGTATTGGTGGTGGGATGTGGGGTGGTGGAATGGCTTTCCCTGTTGCCGTGATACAGCCAAAAGCAAAGGAAATAGTCGAGGAGAACGGAGTGAGACTAAAGGAGAGAGACGGCTACTATGTTGTGGATTGTATTGAAATGGCGGCTAAAGTCGCAGCGACTACTACCGATGCTGGAGCAAAAATTTTCAATAATATAACCGTGGAGGATGTTATGATTAGAGAAGACGATCGGGTGAATGGGGTAGTGATAAATTGGTCCTCAGTTTTATTGGCAGGACTTCATGTTGACCCTCTCTCAATTAAGTCGGATGTAGTAATTGACTCTTCAGGTCATGATGCCGAATTACTTAGAGTTATACGGAAAAAAATCCCTGATGCAGAATCAAAATTTCAGATTAGTTATCCTGGAGTAGAGAGATCGATGTGGGCAGATAGGGGAGAGGAAGAGGTTGTTAAGAATACTAGAGAGGTTTATCCTGGGGTTATAGTGTCAGGTATGGCTGCAAATGCGGCTTTTAGATCTCCAAGAATGGGTCCTATATTCGGTGGAATGTTTTTGTCCGGGAAGAAAGCGGCAGAGGAAGCAAAAAAACTGCTGGAATAAGAATAGTAGAATAAGATCATAATTAGAGTGTCGAAATTGACTATTGAACATGGTATCTGGGTTGAAAAGTATCGTCCACAAAAACTGGAGGATATAGTAGGACAAGACCCGATAGTGGAAAGGCTAAAAACTTTCGTGGAGGAACAATCGCTTCCACATCTTCTTTTCGCTGGCCCACCGGGGAACGGAAAGACAACTGCAGCGTTATGTATAGCAAAGGAATTATTTGGTAAGGGATGGAAACAGAATTTTTTAGAACTTAACGCTTCTGATGAGCGTGGGATTGACACTGTCAGAACTAGGATAAAAGATTACGCTAGAACCCGGCCAGTTGGTGATGTTCCATATAAACTAATATATTTAGATGAATCGGACGCTTTGACTTCTCAAGCGCAGCATGCTTTAAGGAGAACAATGGAAATGTATTCAAAAACTTGTCGATTCATCCTGGCCTGTAATTATTCGAGTAAGATCATCGAGCCGATACAATCAAGGTGTGCTGTCTTTAGATTTAGAAGGCTAGGAAAGGATGGAATTGCGGAAGTCCTAAAAAAGATTGCAAAAAACGAGGATTTGAATCTAAAAGAGAGCGGGATAGATGCGATTATATACGTTTCTGAAGGTGACATGCGAAGAGCAATAAATGTTCTACAAGCTGCGGCTGCTTTAAGAGAAGAGATCAATGAAGACGTAATCTATCAGGTTAGTGCCACTGCTAGTCCAGGTGAGGTTAAAGAAATGATGAGATTAGCTTTGGATGGAAATTTTGAGGATGCAAGAAAAAAGCTAAACGATCTTACTATCAATCAGGGGCTTGCTGGGGATGATATCTTACAACAGATACATCGAGAGATTTTTGACATGGAGATACCTGAGCCGATGAAAGTGAATCTTATAGATAAAATTGGTGAATACGATTTTAGGTTGGTGGAGGGTGCAAATGAGAGAATTCAGTTAGAAGCTGCTTTAGCTTATCTAGCAAGAATTGGGAATAGAATGAAAACTTAATTGCTCGAATAGTACTGGATTAGATTGACTGTTTCATAGCCATCTAGATTCGCTAGATGCGCTGCTTTGTTTAGTGCATCTTGATAGTTTCCTAGATTGTCGATCAGATTTAATTGAAGCGCTTCTGATCCATATACTACCGATCCATCTTTTAGAGATTCTACATAGGGTTCTATTTGTGGTCTATTATTCTCAATTCTTGAGAATAATTGGTCTGATAGGTCTTCAATCATTTTTTGTATTTTTTCGTTTTCTTCTGGGGTCGGGCTCCTCCAAGGGGCATAGGTATCCTTTTGCTCTCCGCTTTTCCATACGAAGAATTCTATCCCGATGTTTTCGTAATACTTTTCGTAACTGACCCATACGGAGATGACTCCAAGTCCTCCCGTAACTGTTTGATCCCAAGCATAAAGATAGTCAGAGGCTGAGGCTATTAGGTAGGCGCCAGATGCTCCATACTCTTCCAAGTTTGCAACTACCGGTTTTTCTTCCTTTAGTCTAGATATTGATGATTCGGCTTGGAAACAACCTGTTACTGCGCCACCCGGGCTGTTTATCCTAAGAACCACTGCTTTTATGGAAGAATCATCTCTTGCTTTTTCTATTAGGTTTGCATATCGAAAATCTGTGATTTCTCCTGTTATATTTATTACACCGACTTTTGGTTCTTCTTTAAATTTTGCTATATAGACAGAAGTGGCCCCGATTATGATCACGATAAGTACTATCGCCACCAACGCAAATTTTTTAGTATTGCTTCTTTTTCTTTTCATCTTTACCAATAAAACATTTCTAGAAACTATTTAATGAATTCTTTATTTTTTCGGTTAGTGAAGCATTTGTAGTTTATAAGTGGACTAAGTACTGGTCTTTAGTGCTTTTCCAATTCTTTCTACTAAGTCTTCGGAATTGAATGGTTTATGAATGAAATCTGATATTTTTAGTTTTTCTAGCTTATCCTTTTCGATCTCACGCTTTTTTGCAATAGTCAAAAATATTATTTTAATGTCTTTTAGACCTAGTTCTTTTCTGATCTTTTGGGCAAGTTCTAGTCCACTCGTTTCTGGCATAAAGACATCAATCAGCAGTAGATCTATATCCTGTTTTTTGACTATTTTCAAAGCTTCGTCGCTGCTATTTGCAGTTGTGACCTTATATTCTTTTGATTCGAGTATTTTACACACTACTTTTAGGATACCAGGAACATCGTCTACAACTAAAATATGACCATTCATGAACTCAACTATTTTGGGGGAAGAGTAAAATAAAAGGTTGTTCCCTTCTTGTCGTTGGATTCAACCCATATTTCTCCATCATGTGCTTCTATGAGTGATTTGCAGATATTTAGACCTAAACCGCATCCTTCTTGTGAATGGTCGATCTGGTGAAATTTTTGGAAAATCCTTTTCGTTTCTTTTTTCGGAATTTTATTCCCTGGATTATTTATCGAAAATTTGATTTTCCCTGACTTTTCCTCTAAAAAAATTCTTATTTTTTTGTTTTCTGATCTGTATTGTATCGCGTTGTCTATTAGTTCACTTAAAACAAATCTTATTTTTTCTTTATCAGCCTTTATTTTAGAGCTCTTCTCTATTTCTGTTTCGAGTTCGATTTTTTTGCTTTTTTCTTCTAATATTTCTTGAATTAGTTTCGATAGATCAACGTTAGTTTTTTCTAGTTTCAAAGATCCAGATTCGATTCTGGAAGCCTCGAGTATCTTCTCCACTGATTTTTCTTGTCTTCTGATAGCCAGCTCTATCTCTTGTAGGAGATCTCTGTTATCCTCATTTAATTCTTCAGATAAATTCTGGAGAAGGAGGTCTATGTTTGCCCTCATTACTGTAATGGGTGTTTTCAACTCATGAGCACTCATCGCAATAAAGTTGTCTTTCATTTCGTCTAGTTCTTTTAGTTCTTCGTAGGCTTTTCTTAGTTCTGCAGTTCTCTCTTTGACTTTTTGCTCCAGTTCTTCTCTACTTAGCAATTTTAGTTTTTCTTTTTCTAGAGTCTCTTCAGGCGTTGATTTTATTATCTCCTTAAAGTTTGACAACAGTTCTTCTTCTTTTACTATACCGCTTTTTCGAAAGTATTGAAAATTTTTTTCTATGGTATCTTTGATTGACGTTCGATCAATGTTTTTTTTAAAGATGGAAATACAGCGTTCCACAACTCTTGAAAGCTCTAATCTGACCTGTTCAGTAATTTCTTTTTCAGGTAGATTTTTGGTCTTTAGATATATTTCTCTGAAATCTATTTCTTTATCTTTTAGTGATATTTCGAAGGTTTCTATGTCTGTTTTTTTCAGTGCACTCTGAATGTTCTCAATATTTTTCTCTGTGCTTTTATCGAGAAGGGAGTCTATTATTTTTTTAGAAAGTAAAAATGCTACATTCCGATATTTGATAGTTCTAGCTTTTTTGTCCTCTAAGTAATCTATAACTTTATTTTGAATTACTAGTTTACGATGTTTTGCTGTTATCTTTTTTAACCAATTTATGGCTCTTTTTTCACCTTCATGTTTCTTTAGGATCTCGTACGTATTAACAAAAACTTCTTTAAACGAATCTATTTTCTGTATTTCTATTTCCTGTTTTTTGATATACTCGAGTGCGGAGGTGAGGGGGGAGAAGGATAGTAAGGGTTCAGAATTTCCTGTAGTTATTTTTACATCTTTTCCGTCGAATTTTGTTATCTTTCTGATTCCAGCATTTTCTAAAAAGTTTTTATACTCTATGATTCCTTGTCCTAATTCTTTTCCGGATGAAGAATCCCATAATTCGTTTAGAAAAGTCTGCCAATGTTTTATAATCTCTGATTTTTGATGAATCGAGTTCGATTCCTTCTTCATTTTTCTACCTTCACAGGGAGATAGCTCTTGCTATAAAAATGAATTTGACCATTGCGAGCCAACCTGCAAAGGGGGGAAATTCAGGGTTTTTAATGAGGATTAGATTAGTAAAAAATATTCCAATTGTGAAAATTAATATTCCTGTTCCGATAAGTTTGTATTTCCTTCTAAGCAATTTTAGTTCTAGGTGCTCTTTTAGAAAATAAAAGATGATTCCCAATATTAAAAATAGGTATAGAAATATTGTCCCAAAGAATACGGTAAAGTTTATTGTAGAGGCATCGTAGCTCCAACCCCATTTACTCCAGGAGATTATTGGATCAAGGAAATAAACTGAAATTACTGAGGGTATTGATAATAATAGGGTAGCTAAATATTGGTTTTTCCATTTGCGAATAGATAGAATCGACAGAAGAAGTAATGGAAAAGCAAAAGTACCTAAATATAAACTATTTTTGAAAAACAGAGAAGAAAGATGGGCAGTGGCGGCATTTCTATGTAAAAAGATAAGTGAGAGCCAGAGTATAATACAGATTCCATAACCTGAGAAAAATAAGTGAGTTTTGCTCCTTGGATTTTTATGTAGTAGATATACTGTGAGGGCCAGTGAAACAATTGCACCAATTATATATTGAAGCGTCCAAGGGGTAAAATACCATGCCATTTCTTAAAGTGACCTCAAAGTTTTTGCGATATCTTTATTTTTAGGTGGGATGATCCGAGGTGGTTTCATCTGTCCAATCGGTACCCCCTCTTTTTCTCGAATGGCCGAATACTTTGCGAAGGCTCCTTGACTTAGATATTCTACATGTATTGCTTCCTCGGGCTCTTTTATTCCAAAGTCGGTAACATAATTTTCGAAGTCCTGTGAGGTCTCCTTTAATGATTTGAACAAAGCTTCTGAGGCTTCTTGTTCAGTTAGATTCCAATTTTCTTCTTCGGTCATGAATATCAACCGTTCTTTTTCTCCATAGCTTTCCTTCGCGACTGCCCAGTTGGTAGCATTATTTAATCCTGCGTTTTTGATTGTTTGAGAGGCCATACGTTTTGATAATCTGAAATAGCCGTATAGGTTGATTAACTCCTTTTTTCTACCTTCGAATTCGAAATAAGGCATTCCATTACTGTCGAAATCTACTACTCTTAATAGATCACCTGGTCGGTATCTCATCAACATTTCGTTAAAGGGGCTTACAACGACTTCGTAGACTTTATCTTTCTTCAATTCATCGATCTTTTTGATTTCATTGTCTTCATCTATAAATTCAAAATAACATGCTTTTAGACAGGGTATCAGCTTTTCTTTTCTTTCAGGCGTTCCAATCATTAAAATGCCAGCTTCCGAGTTGGCATACAGGTTGAGGGGAGTTAAATTCAGTTTCTTTTCGAAGAATTTTAGATAAGGTGCAGGGTCAGATCCAGATGTAAATATTCCTTTTAATTTAGATATTTCGTTTATTTTTCTCCCACTTTTTTCTTCCAGTTTTTCAATAATGAATTTGAGTAGAGACGGAACACCAGCTGCTATGTGGATATTTTTTTCCAAAATAGTTTTGCTTATGATTTTAATTTTCTCCCTCATATCGTTTGTTTTTTCTATAGTCTCTGGAGAGGGAACCAATTCAAAGAGATTCTTCCAAGTTGCCATAAAGAAGCTTCCTCCATACGGGGGTGGAGCGCCTAAAAATAGTATCCTATCTCCTTCTTCGGCTTCCGTATTCCCTTTTCCTGAACTACAGCCTATGAGAACACTCGCAATCGATAGCTCGGTATAATTTTCCATTGCTTCCTTGGTGTGAATAGACCATTTTGGTTCTCCCGTTGTACCAGAGGTTTTAAGTGGAAAGTCGAATTCACCAGGGAGCCATTCATTAATTGATGGATAAGCTTCGAGCGATATTCTGGAATAGTAATTCCATAAATTCTCATCTTCTTCTTGTTTTGTGTTCTCTATAACTTCCTCTATTCTATTTCCAAAATTTTCCAACAGGGGATAATCTGAATATTCTGTTAAGGGCACGTCTTCTATGCTTTGAGGTTCTTTTTCGCACAGATGTTTTGCAGTTTTAGTATTTTTCCATTTTCTAAAATGATCTTCTAATCTTTTCTTGTTGTACTTGCATTGTTCTTGGAAGGATTTTTCAAAAAAATGATAATATTTCTCCCAAAGTTCCTCATTTGTGTTCATCTAAATACTCTCCAGGGGGCTTGGATATTAAAGGTAGTTCTCACTTTTATTATTACTTATCGAATTGGAAATTTTGTGTCTTTGATGTGGTTTTTCTAAAGAATTTTCCTTACTCCAAGTTATCGGAAAGCTCTTTGTATATCTCAAAAAGACTGCTTTTGCTTACTCCAGCTGCCTGAGAAATTTCTACTTCGCTACGCCATTCTCCGCAATCAATCGCAGCCATGTATATGGCAGCTGCAAGTATACCAGCTGGCTTTTTCCCATAAGCAATCCCAAGATTCTCAGCTTTTTTTATTATGTTTATAGCTCTTCTTTGGCAAGTTTCTGAAAGGTTTAAATCTTCAGCTAATTGGGGAACTTGAGTGGATAAAATCCTGTCAAGGCCTGATTTTATCACTTTTTTTCCGGAGCCTAGCATTTCGCTAAATAGTTTGTCTGACCAGTCATCTTCTAGTTTATAATTCTCTTTGGAATACTTTCTCAAAATATCCAAAGCTATTTTTTCTGGTTTTTTGTCAGGGCTATCTATTCTCTTTAATTTCCGCTCTAGCTCGTCGATCTCTTGTCTCAGCTCTTCATATTCATTTTTTCTATTAAGGTATTCTAGTGCTACTCCTATGTTTTTTCTGTTGTAAGATTCATCTTTGTTGTTCTTGTCATTCATAGTTTTCCCTCTAAAATGCTAGTAGAAGTATTCTTTTTGATACTTAGTAAATTCGAAGTAATATTTTGTGAATATTTTATTTACCTGAGACGAAGTGTAGCGCGAACAGTGTCTTCATCTTCCTTCTCGATTTCGAAACCTAGCTTTCTACAAAGATTTATCATTGGTGTGTTGTTTTTCAGTATGGTTCCCCATATTTTTTCCAGCTTTTTGTCTTCGGCTACTCCGATAATAGAGTCAGTCAATTTTTCTCCTAATCCTTTTCCTTGCCATGGGTCGCCGATTAAGACGGCAAACTCTCCATCATTTTTTTCTGGATTTGTTATCAACCTACCAACTCCAATCATCTTTTTCTTACTTCCATCTCTAACTATCCCGACTATGGCCATTTCTCTTCTATAGTCTATATTCGTGAATCTTACCATATCTTCGTGAGTGACGTCTTTCACCGGTCCAAAGAACCTATATCGCCAGGATTCTTTTGAAAGAGTATCAAATAGTTCGAATTCCAATGGTTCATCTTCCGGTTTGATAGGTCTGAGAGTTATTGGAGTTCCATCATCTAGTTCCCACTCTTCAACATATTCCCGGGGATAAGGTTTTATCACAAGAAATTCTTCAGGGTCTGGTTCTTTTAGGGCCAAATCTTTGTCTATTTTTACTAATCCATCTAGAGCCATTAGTTGATCACCTACAAAAGAAACGGGATTTACATCTAATTCGATTATTTCTGGGAAATCGATAATAAGTTGAGAGAGGCTTATGAGCGATTTTTCGAGAGTTTTAGTCATTTTTGCCGAATTTTCATCTTCTTTAATTTGATCATAAATCTTAGTTTCATCCATTAATAAGCGAGCAAGAGTCTGATTTAGGGGAGGGAATCCAATCGCGGTATCTTCGAAGAACTCGACCTCTGTCCCGCCTCTTCCGAACATCAGAGTGGAACCAAATATTGGGTCTCTTTTTGAGCCTAGAATAAGTTCGTACTTTGAATCATTTATCATCTTTTGGACAGTTATACCTTCTATTTTTGCAGATGGATATTTCTTTTCCACTTGTTCCATAATCTTTTTGTATTTTTCACGAACTTCTTCTTTAGAATTAATATTGAGGGCTACACCTCCAACTTTAGCTTTGTGAGTTATTTCTGGAGATTGAACTTTCATTACTACTGGAAACCCGATTTTAGAGGCAAGTTTCTCAGCCTCATCTACATTTTCTGCAAGGTGTATTTCTGGACTAGGTATCCCGTAAGTTCTTAGCATCTTCTTTGATTCGGTCTCGGTTAGAACTTCTCGCCCCTCTCTCGCGATGCGTCTGACCATTGCTTTCAAGTTGTATTTAGGAGGTGATTCATCCACTGGTAGTTCTTCAGGTGTTTCTAACAATCTTTCAAGGTTTCGAGCGTATCGATTCAAATACATGTACGCTTTAACGGACTGTTCCGGAGCTGTTTGGACTGAAAATCCGTGCTCTCTTAATATTTTCTGCCCTTTTTGGATCTTTTCCCCTCCCATTAAGCACGTCAGAATTGGTTTTTTGATATCTTTCGTTTCTACGAGCGCTTTTGCTAATTCCTCGGGGGTTAGAGTTCCAAGAGGTGTATAAAGACAGATTATACCATTAACGTTCTCGTCTTTTGCGCATATTTTCACAGCATTTTTGTATTCCTCGTCATTTGCACCCCCTGTGACATCTACTGGGTTGATGAGACTAGATGGAGCGGGAAGTGCTTCTTTTAATTCTTCAATTGTGGATTCCGAAAGCTCGGCCATTTCTCCCCCTTGATCAATGATGAAATCAGTAGTCATTGCGCCTGGTCCCCCTGCGTTGGTTACTAATGCGAGTTTAGGTCCTTTTGGTGGTCTTTGTTTTGCTAGAGTTTCTGAGCACGCAAATAGATCCTCGATAGTATCGACACGAGTTATACCGGCCCTTCTGAATGCACCATCATAGACTTCATCAGACCCCGCCAAGGACCCGGTGTGTGAAGCAACAGCTTTTGCCCCTTCCTTATGTTTTCCTGATTTAACTGCCATTATTGGCTTTGTTCTGGCAAAGCTTCTGGCTGCACTCATGAATTTTTTGGAATTTTGAATGGCCTCTATATACATCAGAATGCTTTCTGTTCTTGGGTCTCTACCGAAGTAGTCTATCAGATCGCCAAAATCCACGTCTAACATATTCCCGACTGAAACGAAACTACTAAATCCGAATTTTGCGGAAATTGCCCAGTCAAGTGTGGAAGATGCCAGGGCTCCGCTTTGTGAGAGAAAAGTTACACCACCCTTTTCTGGCATTTGGTCTGCGAATGATGCATTGAGATTTTCATGAGGGTTTATAATGCCTAAACAATTTGGACCCAGAACTCTCATTCCATATTCTCTTCTTATTTCATCTATTCTGTTCTCTAATTTGGTACCTTCTTTCCCCGTTTCACTGAAACCTGCGGATATAATTATCAGAGCAGGGATTCCAGCCGCCCCACATTCCTCAACGATACCCGGAACTGTTTTTGCGGGAGTTGCAATGACGCCTAGGTCTATGGATTCCGAAATTTCTTTTACACTCGGAGAAGTCTCGATATCTAATACCTTTTCCCGGTTTGGATTGATCGGAAAAATTTTTCCTTTTCCTCTGTCAGTTAGGTTTCTCATTAGGGTTAGTCCGACTGATCCCTTTTTTTCAGTTGCTCCTAGAACCGCGATGTTTTCTGGTGCAAAAATTTTTTCTATTCCATCTGACATGGTCTCATTTCCATTTCAACCTTACTTCTTTTCTTCTACCTTATAACTTTAGATAATTCAGATACTCAGTTAAAACCTATGATTTGTATTGTTTAAGAAGTGAATATAGTTGATTGAAAGGATAGATGTTAACTAAGATTAAGCCTTATCATTAACAGGTTGAATTATGCGTGGACTATTACTAGATAGCGACTATCTTGAGTGGCGTGACCCGCCTTGCATGAGATTATTCGTGAAAACAGAAAAGGAGAATTTTAAAGTTCTAGATCCTCATTTTAGGGACTATTTCTTTGTCCTGTCGACTGACCCAGATGATGTAAGAAAGACTATAGAAAAGATGGAAGTTGATAAAGATAGCGAAAAAATTAGTTCTTTGTCTGTAGACATTGTTGAAAAAAAGTTACTTGGAAAAAAGAAGAATGTCTTAAAGGTTTTTGTCAAGAAAACGTCTGATATCAGTGCACTCAGAGAGGAAATTTTGGATATACCGAGTGTTATTGAAACTTATGAACACGATATACCACCCGCTAGGAAATATTTGATTGACCATGAATTGACCCCTATGAGTGGTATAGAGATCAAAGGGGAGCTTAGAGAGGAGCGTGAAGAGAAGGAGCTTATCACAACAAAACCGCCTTCACCTGCTGGTGATATCGAAGTGGATTTGCATATAGCTTGTTTTGATCTAGAGACCTATAATCCAGAAGGGGACCCGAGGCCCAAAAAGGATCCGATTATAGCTCTGAGCCTAGTTGATAATCGAGGTCTTAAAAAAGTTATTACGTGGAAGGATTTTGAGACCGATTTAGACTACGTTGAAGTAGTTGAGAATGAAGAGCAATTGATAAGACGTTTTGTTAGACTTGTAGAAGAGAATGACTTCGACATAATTACAGGTTACAATACTGATCTCTTTGATTTTCCTTATTTAAGCGAAAGATCTGATCAATATAGTATTGAATTGAATATTGGTAGAGGAGATTCTAATATAAGAACGCATAGGAGGAGATTCAACACGGTTACTGAGGTCCCGGGGCGTCCTCATATAGATATGTATGCGATGGTAGATTTTCTTTCCAAGATAGGAGCTATAAAACTGACTAGCTACACGCTTGAGAATGTCTACGAACATATGTTTGATAAACGTAAGTTAGATTTTGATCATACTAAAATCTCTGAGGCTTGGGATCACGGAGGTAATAATGCCGTGGATCTTCTGAGATATGCTTTGTCGGATGCTGAGGCTACGATGGATGTATCCTTGGAAATTTTTCCCTTAGTAAGAGAACTCAGCAGGACTGTTAAGCAATCTCTATTTGACGTTAGCCGAATGACTTCCGGACAGCTTGTTGAATGGCTTCTTATTTCTAATGCTCACAAAGTTAGCGAACTGGTACCACCTAGGCCTGGAGGCAGGGAATATCAAAAAAGAAGAAAGAGTACTTATATAGGTGGATATGTTCTCGAGCCGGAAAAAGGATTATTTAGAAATTTAGTAGTTTTTGACTTTAGATCTCTATACCCCACTATTATAGTAACTCATAACATAGACCCTGCGATGCTAAATTGTGATTGTTGCTCACTTGAAGAGAGAGTTAAAGCACCAGGGTTGGAGTATGAATTCTGTCAGTCTAAAAGAGGATTTATTCCTGAAACACTTGATAGCTTGATCGAAGATAGGGTAAAGTTAAAGGAGGAAATGAAAGACCTTTCAGAAGACACCAGAGAGTACGCTTCTCTCAATAGCCGACAATGGGCTCTCAAGATAATAGCTAATTCATTCTATGGCATGCTAGGTTATGCCCGTGCAAGATGGTATTCCAAAGAATGTGCAGAGAGTGTTACTCGTTTTGGAAGACATTACATTAAGGAAACGATAAAATTAGCGAAAGATGAGGGGTTCGAAGTAGTTTATGGTGATACAGATAGTCTGTTTTGTAAGGTAGGAAGCAAGAGCAAGGATGAGGTTAGGGATTTTTTGAACAAAGTTAATGAAAACATGCCAGGAATAATGAAATTAGAGCTGGAAGATTTCTATAAAAGAGGGCTCTTTATTGCAAAGAAAAGGTATGCGATGATTAATGAAGCTGGCAAAATCGAAGTTAAAGGACTGGAGTTCGTTAGGAGAGATTGGGCGGCGTTAGCGAAGGATACCCAAGAGGCTGTTTTGGAAGCGATTTTAAAGGATGGTTCTCCAGAAAAGGCTGCAGAAATTGTCCAGAATGTTACTGAGGATATAAAGAAAGGAAAAGTAGATTTGAACGATTTGATTGTTCACACACGGCTTAAGAAACCTATAGATCAATACAAAGCGAGAGGTCCTCATGTCGCTGCTGCTGAGAGACTTGAGTCCGAAGGTGAAGAGGTAGAAACAGGATCCACTATTACATACATAGTTGAAAAAGGGTCTGGTAGCATAAGCGATAGAGCCATACCCGTATCCCAGTTTGAAGGGCGGGAGTACGATCCCGATTACTATGTTCATAATCAGGTTTTACCGGCTGTCTTTAGAGTTATGGAAGTTCTAGGTTATACTGAGGAAGAGCTCTGTTATGAGAAAACTAAGCAAACAAAATTGGGAAGCTTTTAAAATAGGGATTATACTTTTATTCTAACTATAAATAGGGTTAACAGAGATCAATGTCAGAAAAGTTAAGTGACGAAGAGATTGAAATCTATCGAAAGGTAGGTAGTCTAACAGCAGAAGTTAGGGAAGAAGCTAAGAGTATGGTTGAGCCAGGACAAAAGCTTCTAATTATAGCAGAAAAAGTCGAGGAAATGATTGATGATCGAGGTGCAGTACCTGCTTTTCCATGTAACATATCTTTGAATGAGAGAGCTGCTCACTATACTCCTCCTGAGGAAGACGATAACGAGATTGGAGAAGGAGATTTTGTGAAGATCGATATAGGTGCGCATATTGATGGGTACATCGCAGATACAGCTGTTACTGTTTGTGCGAGTGAGGATGAAGACAAAGGAGAAAACGAAGGGGAGATGATTCAGGTAGTTAATCAAATTTTAGAAGATGCAATTAAGCTTGTAAAACCTGGAATCGATGTTGGTGAAATAGGTGGTTTGGTAGAAAGAACCGCTGAGGAACATGGATATAAACCAATAAGTAATCTTACAGGCCATAAGCTCGAGAGGTGGTCCCTTCATGGTGGAGTCTCCATTCCAAACGTGGAAAAGGAAACGGGAGATAAGCTAGGAGAGGGGGATGTAATCGCTTTAGAGCCGTTTATTACAGATGGGAAAGGAGAGGTGGAAGATTTACCCGAGGTCTATATCTTCAGGTATTTAGGCAATAAGGGAGTATCGGGTAGAATGGCTTTGAAGACTCTCAGGAAAATACAAAGTAAATATGGTGGTCTGCCGTTCGCAGAAAGGTGGTTGGCTAAGGATCTCTCCAGAATAAGATTACAAATGACTTTGAGGGAGCTATTGACTACAGAGTCCTTACACCCTTACTATGTTTTGAAAGAAGTGGAAGATGGTCAGATCGCACAAGCAGAACATACAATGATAGTGACTGAAGACGGCTGTGAAGTAACTACTAGATAAATTTATGATAGCTATTTTTTCTCTAGCAATATCATGGCATGATCCTCTTCGTAAGGATCTAATAGTTTTGAATCAACTATTTTCATTTTTTCTTCCAGTTTTTTCATTTCGGTCTTAAATATTTCCCTAGGTTCCTTCGTAACATCGATACTTCGAGCTTTGAGAGCGACTAGGGCACTACCATCTCCTTTTAAAAAAGCATTGGTGTTTTTCAATATTATCTCAGTTTGGTGTGGATGAGCTACGTCTTGATAAATCATATCGACTTGTTCGATCATTGCTCTATACTGATATGTTTTCTTAGCGTCAGCTAGTATGGGTGCCATGTTTGGTCGGTTCTCGCAGGTAACGAGTAAATCTCTAAGTGGACGCGTTGATATCTCGACACAGTAAACCATTCCATTTTTTCCCACTATATCTGATATGTGGCTTGCTGTTGTACCGCTTGCTGCTCCAAGGTAAAGGACTTTTGTTCCTGATTTGATTGGAACGCTTTTTAACCCTCGTAGGATGGCAGATGCTAGTTTGCTTCGATACGGGTTCCAGATTCTATATTGTTCATTATCGAAGTCGACTAGTCTTTCATCATATACTTTATTATTTGGTGATAGATTCTTAGTTGCTAGTTTTGGTTTTCCTTCTTCTATTTTAGCCCAATAGACCTCATCAAACTTGTCGTGTTTTTTTATTTCCATATTCGAACTACCTTCCACTCTTAATTCTCTCTATTTTTTCTTCCAGCTCTTCCCTAATCTGGTCCCCTATATATCGCCCGGACATGGCATCTACTCTCGCGACTATTGCAAGTTTGCCAGCCAATGCTCTGGCTATTTTTCCTCGTATGTCTTTAGGAGATCCTCGTATTTCCGGATATTGAAAAATTATACCGTGTTTTGGAGGTTTGGCTCCTTTTTCTTTTAGTGATCTAAAGAGTGCCTTTTCAGCGCCCAATACTTGAATCGTACTTGAGGGCATTTTGGCTAGTTTCTCCAGTCCGCCCGCTTGTGATATTAATCTTGCACCGATTGGGCCGCCCACAAGGGTCTTTATATTTGGAGCTACTTGCTCCATAAGGTCTTCGAGGTAATCGGATGTTTTGTCTCTAGCTTCTTGGAGTCTCTGAACTTTGTTGACGCAAGTTTTGATAGCTTCTATGTCTATTTCATCAAAGTCCGATCCAACCGAATTATTTGAGGCATTTTCTATTTCCACAGCTTTCTCTTCACTTATACCTGTAGCTGTAATTTTTTCTTTCGCGAAATTCTCTCTACCTCCAAATTTAGAGATTAAGACGAAGTATTCAGTATAGTCTGATACATGCCTTTCGAGTTCGGGAAAGTGGATACCGTACCACTCCCTGATTCTTTCATATAATGCGTTGATGGTTTTGTCAAGTTCATCCATTGTGTTTATAGTTTCGATTACTATTTTGTCCTTTTCTGAGGCTTTTTCTCTAAGATCTTTTCGGATAATTAGAATATTTACATCTCTGAAAATTTCATTTAGATTTTCGATACCTTGTTCTTTTGCTATCTCATGTATACTGCTTCTTAATTTCAGATTTGCAGGGCTTGGAATTTTGGAACGGAAAGTTGTATTTTCGAATTCTTCATTTAGTTTTGAGGCGAGTTCGTCGGACTCGATTTCAAATTCTGTATGCCCATTTTTAATTAGTTTCTTGATTAGTTCTAGATGCTCATGTGCTAATTTACCCTTTCTAATAAGCCTTAATTTTTCGGAAATCTCTCTTACATCGGGTTTGAACATCTCTGAGTCTAATATTTCTAGGTCTTCGCTTAATGCGAATATTCCGAGTATACATTCTCCAATTTGAATAGTCATAAACTCCTCATTTCTTATTTTATTGGAAACTTTAATCTCTTGTGTTAAAAACTGTAGAAAAGACAGAGATCACACTTTTTAGACTTAGAGTGACAACAGTACTAAAATCAATCAACTGCTGAAGTGAATTTTCTGCATTAGGACTTAGTTAATAGTGTCTTTATTATTGATAGTTCCATCTGGATAACATTTGTTGGTTATGTTTTTCGATTAGTCGAATTCACGACTATAATTTTTCAGATCGGAGGTCAATTGTATCGAACGTATCGGGGCCTGTTGATACTAAAGTAACTGGTATTTCCAATTTTTCTTCAACGTCTTCTATGAATTCTTTGGCTTCCTTTGTCAATTTTCCATATTCTTTAACGCTATCATTTCCGTCAAATAGTCTATCTACATTGGTTATTGCTATTTGAGTTGCTCCGTTTATCATGGCCGAACGTTTTGCTAACTCAAAATCAAACTCTCCGATTCTTCTTCTTCTACCAGTAACTGTGCCATGTTCTATAATTCCAAGTTCCTCTGCCCTTTCTTGGGATATTTCGGTTGGGAAAGGCCCTTCTCCAACTCTACTAATATAGGCTTTGAATATTACTATCACTTCATCTACGTTTGTTGGACCAACACCTAGGTCTGCTGCTAGTGAACTTGCAGTAACATCCTTACTTGTTACATAGGGGTATGTACCGAAATAAAGTGAGAGACCGAATCCTTGAGAACCTTCTATTATCACTTTTTCTTCATTTTTCAGAGCTTCATTTATTTCTCCTGGAACGTCTGTGAGATATTTTTTCAGTTCATCGATTTCTTCAGCTAGCTTAATTGATCTATTTGCTCTTTCTGAGTTCGCAGGTCCGCATCCTGTTCCGGTTGTTCCAATTTTCTCTTCGAGATGTTCCGAACTCTTGTCTTGTTCAATATGTTTCTGCTCTATTATCGGGCATTTGTAGTCGATTCCTACTCTATCTTCAATGCCTGTTTCTTCTATCTCTTTTAAAGCGACTTCGGGATTTACGAGCACTCCTGGCCCTATCAGTGTCCGAGCTTTTTCTTGAACGAAACCACAGGAAATTTCTCTAAGCCCATATTCTCTTCCATTATACTTCACGGTATGCCCTGCGTTTGGGCCAACTCCTGCCCGTCCTATTTTTGTTGGTTCGTCTTTCAGGGCGAGATAAGAAGAGATTTTGCCTTTGCCTTCGTCGCCCCATTGACCTCCAGAAATTATTGTACAAGGCATATTTATCCCCACAATTCGTATGAGGTTAAGGTTTTAACTGTTTCCATTTTTTCTTTTTCTTGTTACAACTTTTTCCCATATTATGCTGTTGCGAATTTTAATCTTTGGAATTTTTAAAGGTGTAAAATTGGGTAATGCATTATTTCTCGTCTTTTTTTGCAAGATTTGAAGTGAAAACACCCTTAAGATGAAAAGGTTTAAAAACTTTTTTCTAATACTATATCTTGGCTAACTTAGTCCTTGAAAAATGGAAAGGAGGCGAATAAATGTCTGAATTACCTATTGCGGCTGTGGATCGTATCATAAGAAAAGCAGGAGCTAAAAGAGTAAGTGAGAGTGCAGCTAGAGAACTAGCAGGAATACTTGAGGAGTACGCTATAGATATAGCAAGTGAAGCAGCAGAACTTTCAGAACATGCTGGTCGTAAGACTGTCAGAGATTCTGATATTAGATTAGCTGCTAAAAGATAAAACTAGTTCTATAGTTTTTGATTTTTTTATTTTTTTTCATTTTTTTTACTACATCTAATTGACTAATTTTATTACTTTCATTGACAAAGATTAAATTCGTGTTATCGATGAAAAACAATAGGTTTTCATCTATGGAGATGCCTAGGCTTTTCGATGTTTTTGATTATCCAAAAACTAAATCAGTTAGGGCGGTGACTTCTCTTCGCCAAAAAATTGATGTTGAAGAGGTTTGGAATAGACTAGAAAAGGCAAAAAAAATAAGAACATCCAAAAAAGAAGTAGCGAAGTTCGAGGTCGGAAAAGGTCATTATTTGCTACTTTTTCCATCAGGATACATCCAGATTTATGCACCAAGCGAGGAACAGATACGCGAGGTTTTGAAGGTTTTTAGGGATGCTCTTTATGAAAAGGGCCTTTTTGATTGATCTTTTATCCGTTTTACTGTGGAGTATGCTTTGGAAGATTGGGGCTCCTGTAAATTTGTGACCTCTAATTTTTCATGAGTCAAAGAGAAATTTTGTAATTGCTACTGGCTTCTCTTCTCTATTTCCTCCAAGAGGAGTTTATGGACAAGCTTTCCATCTGCTTTACCCCCTATCTCGGCCATCACTAACCCCATTAGAGCATCAGCGGCATTTTCTCCTCTTTCTTGGATAAGATCTTCTTTTTTCTCTATTATTTTCTTAACTATTTTCTTTACTTTTTCTTTTTCCATCTTTCGTATTCCTAATTCGTCTATAGTTTTTTTCACAGGTGACCCCTTTCCTACTTTTTCTAATACTTGTGGAAGGGCGTCCTTTGAAATCACGTCTTCCGAAACCAATTTGAAGACTTTTTCTAAATCTTCGTATGTGATGTTCTCTGTTTCTATTCCGCTTCTTTTGATTTGTGTAATAGTTTGTTCTAGGGTGGTGGCTACCAGGGTGGGATCAATATCTTTTGCGACCATCTTTTCAAAAAAAGATGCATTCTCCGAAATACTCATCTGAGTGGCGAGTTCTTCGCTTAGTCCGTACTCCTCTTGATATTTTTTCTTTTTATCTTCAGGCTTTTCAGGTAGTTGTGATTTTATCTTTTTCAATTTTTCATCAGAGATTTGGATTGGTGGCACATCAGTTTCTACATACATCCTAGCGGCTCCGGGGAGAGGTCGCATGTATTGTGTATGTCCATTTGGTAGAGCCCTTCTTGTTTCTTCGGGAACGCCTTCAAATGCTTTTTTTGCACGATCTATTATGGCTTCCAAAGCCTTTTTCGCTTTATTCTTTTTGTCAGCAATGATTACTATTGCATCTTCTTCGGAGGCCTCTATCTCTTTCTCCAACTCATTTACTTCCTTCTCCGTGATTCCATAACCAGGTAATTCGTCTGTATGAAATATTCCTTCTACTTTTCCATAGACTTTTGCATAGTCCGATAATTCGGTTCCAAATCTATGATCTGATATAAGTTCTTTTCCTAATAGTCCATCAAATCCATCCAGTTTTATTGCGTATACTCCTCCGTCCGAGATCGCTTTTTTGATTATTTTTGATTCAGTTTCAGAAAATATTTCGGTGACGTCATATATTTTCTCTTCAGGTAATGCATGCCCTCTTTTTTCTAGTTCTTTTTTTATCTCGAGTAATCTGACTTGTCTTTGAACTTCTTTTTTAATCACGGTTGGAATTAACGATAGTTCCTGAACTCCTTTTATCTCTTGTCTAGCCCCAGCTTTTATGGACACGTTTACGTCTTGTCTGATGGTTCCTATACCTCTCTTAGCTTTTCCAGTTGCTCTGATAATTCTACCAATTTTTAGTGCAGCTTCTGCTGGTGTTTCTGGATCATTGAAGTCTGGACCTGTTGCAATTTCCAGTAGTGGTATTCCAAGTCTATCTAACTTGTACCTAACAAGATCCTTCTTTTCCTTGACTTTTCTAGCCGCATCTTCTTCAAGGCAGATTGTAGGTAGACTGATCTCTTTATCTCCGTGTTTTATTTTGCCATCAGTCGCTACCAGTATCGTTCTTTGAAACCCTGCTGTGTTGCTTCCATCGATTACTGTTTTTCTCATTATATGGGCTTCATCTACTGGTTGAGAATTTAACAATAGGGAGACTTCTAAAGCAGTATTCAAAGCTTCATTATTCACAGGATGGGGTGGTTCTTCGTCTAGTTCAACCAGACAAACACTACTTGGATGAACTTCGTATTGGAATCTCTTACTTTTCGCTTCTTCTGCTAGTGCAGCTCTGTCTATTTCACCTAATTCACTTTCAGTAGGTCTAAGTTCTCTGTTAACGATCATCGAGGGGTCTTCGTCCGTTAGATCAGACGGACAGTCACAGAAAAGCTTCTTAGTATCTAATTCCTGGTGTATTTCGAATCCGACTTTTAATCCAAGTTCTTTGTAGTTATTTTCTTCCAATTCCACACCCTATATTTCTTGTTTTGGATAAGTATCTGGTAGAGTTCTAGATGTTATCTCTCCTGCGATATTTTGTGTCATTAATGATTCAATCTCTTCCAAATCTTGAGTTTTATCTAGTACCCACATCAGCTTTACATAGGCAGTCTCAGGTAACATATCTTCTACAGGAAGAACCCCAAATTCTAACAAATCTCTGCCAGAGGAGTAAACTCTCATATTTGTTCGGCCCCAGATACACTGTGAAGTCATGACGACCGGTATTTTCTTTTCTATTGCTTTTTTGATTCCAGAATACAATGATTCAGGAGTATGACCCAATCCAGTTCCTTCCAGAACTATCCCCTTATAGTTCCTGTCAAGTAAATTTTCAATAATTTCACTTTGGATGTTTGGAAATACTTTGACAAGGGCTACTTTTTCTTCAAAACCGTCTTTTATCTTGACCTTCCCTTTGTTATCCCTACCTCGTTTTTCTTGGAAGAATCTCACTTTAGTTCCTTCAACTTCCCCCAAAGGTTGGCAATTTATACTCTGAAAAGCATCTCTTCTGCTGGTGTGACATTTTCTTACTTTAGTCCCTCTATGAATAAAACAGGTTTTATCTTCGGTTGAGCTATGCATGACAACACAAACTTCACCTATATCTGAAATCGCTGTTGAAACTGCTCCAGTGAGATTGAGAGTAGCATCGCTACTTGGTCTGTCCGAAGACCTTTGGGAGCCTACAAGAACAACAGGTTTCGTGAGATTATTTAGCATGAAACTGAGTGCTGAAGCAGTATATCCCATAGTGTCGGTACCATGAGCTATTACTACGCCCTGTGCTCCTTTGTTTAACTCTTCTGCTACCGCATTGCCTATTTTGGACCAGATTTTTGGAGACATATTCTCACTTAAGACGTTGCATACTGTTTTGGTTGTAACGTTTGCTATTTCGGCGACTTTAGGAGCAGAATTGTAAATTTCCTCTGGAGAAAATGCGGGATGAACCGCCCCAGTTCGATAATCAATTCGAGAGGCTACAGTTCCACCCGTTCCGATTATTGTAATTTGTGGTTTATCTTTCGATGTCTTTACTAGTGGTGTTTTTTTTTCTATTTTTGCTTCCTTGCCTTCCTTGATCTTCTCTAGCTTGATATTCTCGTCAACCTTGATCCCTATATTATAACCATTGTCCAGTTTCAACGTAATATGTTCTGATCCTTTTCCTTCAGTCCTTGGCATCAAAATACCGTTGAAAACTTGAGAATCTCGCTTTACTTTTATTCGATCTCCAGGTGTGGCCGATATCGATTCTAATAACTCTCTGCTTTTTCTTCCATACCCATTCATACAAATTCCTAATCAAGAATAGTGATAGAAAGGTTTAACTTTTAGTGAATCTCTTTGTAATTATTCTTCGAGGTCAAAAGGTGAGATGTAATCTCCGTATTCATCTCTTGCATTTTTTAGCCTTTCTCTCTGTTTTTTTATCTCTGAAAAGAGTTTTTTAGGTACGTCTTTTACATCGCTTGAGTAAATCTGCTCTACTCTTTCTAACTTTGAGAGGTGTTGTGGGACCCTTATTGTGAATTGTTTTTCATAATCTTCCTTAGAGTATTTTTTTCCTAGAACTTTATCGAATAACTTTTTTAGATCATTGTATTTTGGTATGAAGCCGGTTGGTGTTTCGATTGCATCGACTTCATTGTGAGTTCTGAGTTCCATCCATTTTAGCCAAACTTTTTTGTCGTGCATACCATTTAGATAATTTCCATTTTCATCTTTTAGGAAATAGTTGGCCGAGAAGATTGAGGGGGGGTCGTTTAATTTCTTACCGAATTCGATTTGATTTTCAATGTATTTACCGATAGAGATTGATAGGAAATCTAAGTTTGACATTGGATTGAATCTTCTAGAGCCGCTTTTTCCGAGAGTGGCTGATGTGGTTTCGGATTCTAATAAGGCTCCTTTGGTTAGAATTCCGTGATCCCAATTGTAAGCTTCTTCTACTGGTACCCAAGTGTCTGAGTCACGCCCACCGTAAATTATCCCGTCAAGTTTCACACCATCGGGGTTCTCTAGATTAGGGTCCTTTATTTCTAAATCCGAAATTCTTAGAGTATATCTTGCATTTCGATGTGATGGATCTATCAATTCTCCGTTTGAGTCTTTCTTCCCTTTGTACCATTTGCCCGAATGGTTTATACCTTCATCAGGGATCTCCTTTCCCATTCCTATCCAGTAGGGAACACCATTTTTCACTAGAACATTAGTAAATATGACTTCACCAGGAGTAGTGACAACTCTCCAGATTACGGGGTCGTCTTCGGGATTAACATCTCTTATGATCCCGAATATTCCATTTTCGGGATTTACTGCTCTTACTTCGTTATCGATCTCTCTCAAGTATGCGATATCATCTCCAATTAGAGTTGAATCTTTTGACATAGCAGTGGAGGTTTTACCACATGCAGAAGGGTAAGCCCCACTGAAGTAAGTGATTCTATCTCCTGGTCCTTTCACACCCATGATGAACATGTGTTCTGTGAGCCAACCTTCTTCAGAAGCTTTCTTTATAGCCAGTCGCATGGATAGCTTCTTGTTGCCAATAGTATTTCCGCCGTATTGGGTATTTGTGGAGAACACAATTTTATCATCTATATCCGTGTAGATTCTTCTTTTGTCAATGTTTTTAGAGACGTTGTTTTCTAGAACTCCGGCTGAATGTACAAATTTAAAGAAGTCTTTTTCGCTTTCAAATTCTTTCCTTTTGAATAACTTGTATCCATCCCGGTATAATATGTCTTCAGCATGAGCTACATATGCAGAATCCGTGAATTGTAGAGAAGGGATTGAGAATTCCGATTTTTTTGGACCAAGACAGAAAAAGCAGATAAAAGCTTCTTTTCCTTCCATTATGTTTTCTAAATATTTATGGATTTCATTAAGGCCTTTGCTTCTATCTATAGAATTGAATTGCGGTCCTATGTCTTTTCCAGGAGGGAATAGGAATTTAGTATTTTCTTTATCTCTCGCTTGATCGTTGTAGCCATCATAATGAACTGTGTGACCCTCCTTCTTCAGTTTCTTTTCTTCTCCTCTTTCCAGAGACTTTTTTCTTATATATTCTGCATCCTCATTTGAATTTGATCTAACAAATACAGAATCGGGATTACAGTGTTTTACATATTTAGCTACAAAGTCAATGACTTCTGGACTGTTGAGCTCCAACAATTTTTCGAATCCGGCATCTCCACATTTTTTCCTTAGTAGTTTCTCTTCATTTTCCACCTTGGGTAGAAGTCCTGTTCTTATTAGACTTTTTTTAGCTTCTTTTGCTGTTTTGGTCATTTTATCTCCAACTTTTTTCTTATCTTTTACCTTTCCTACTACCTAAAAGGTAAAGGTTTAAATGGTTTATGTTAACAAAATGTTAAGTGTATGAAAAGACTGGATGAAGATATATTATTACAACTTTTAGAAGATGCGGAACAACCTGTCGTCGACATAGCAGATAAGGTGGGAGCCTCTAGACAGACAGTTTCAAAAAAGATTGATCAATTTAAAGAAGAAGGAATAATAGAAAATTTCAAAGTTAAAGTAAATCCCGATAAGTTGGGACTGAAGGTTAGAGCTTTCGTTTTTCTTCAAGAGGATCCAAAGGACGATATGAGAAAGGAAATTCAGGAAAAAATCAACAACTTTACTCAAGTTACTGAGTTTTTGAGGGTTTTTGGCAGGTATAGTGGTATATTAGAAGTTTGGACAAAAGATAAAGAGGAATTGACCTCTTTAGTAAAAAATATTCATAATTTGGAAGGAGTAAAAGAGACAGAAACTTTCATAGTTCACGACGTGATAAAAAGCAAAGCGGAAGATCCTTTGATAGAAGTCCTGAGAGAATAATCTGGTTTTATATGTTCTTGGCCATATATGGCCCCTCTAGTTTGTACCCGAATTTCCTGTAGTAAGGCCTTGTTCCTATTCCTGATAGTATATACATTTTATTTGAGTCATAATTTTCTGAGGCTATTTTTTCTGCTTCTACGAGCATCCTTTTTCCTAACCCTATATGTTGCCATGCATTATCATGAGAATCCTCGCCGACCGAAACTAGTTCACCAAAAACGTATAGCATTCTGATGAGAGAGGTATCTTCAGAGATCTCTTTTTGATGTGCGTGTTCTGAAGGTATCCTCAATCGTAAATGTCCAAAAATAAGATCATTCTTAAGATCTTCAAGGGAGATAAAAATTTCTTTTCCTTCGGAAGCTTCATAATTTTCTACAATTAGCTCTATATTCGAAGGATCAGGTTCTACCTTTTCTTTTAACATTTTGTGGCCAACTTCTCTACATCTGATACACTTACATTTTTCGCCTTCTTTGGCAAGCTTTTTTTTGGCAATATTTCGAATATTTCCTTTTTTTACTCCCGCTTCTATTAAGCCAGAGGGAATATCCCTTTGTATTCTTTGTATCCTTGTCCATCTTGGGATTTTTTTCTTAATTTCAGAGATTAGGTCTACCGCTTCCTGCCCGTCTAGTGGATCGAATTTGCCTGATTTCCATAATTCATGAAGTTTTGTGCCTTTTGTAACGAGACAAGGGTATATTTTCAACATATCGGGACGAAACTCGGGTTTATCAAAAATAGTTTCAAAGGCTTCTAAGTCTCTTTGAGGAGATGATCCGGGTAGTCCAGGCATCATATGGTATACTATCGCAAGACCCGCATCTTTAGCGATTCTAGTAGCTTCGATTACGTCATCGACAGTATGCTCACGATTTATTATTTTGTAGATGTCATTGTAGATCGTTTGAACTCCGAGTTCTACTCGAGTACCTCCAAATCTGAGCATTTGGTCCACGTGATTTTCTTTTGAGTAGTCCGGACGGGTTTCGAAAGTTATCCCGATAGTTCTTATATTCGCGTTTTCTGCTTTCCTTTTTGCAGTCTCTAGGTCTGGGGTTTCTATTTCGGAAATCTCATCGATACAGGCGTGCATAAATTCCTCTTGGTACTCAAGCGGTTGAGCAAGAAATGTTCCACCAAATATTATCAGTTCGACTTTGTCAACTTTATGTCCAATAGCTCTTAATTGGGATTTCCTCATTTGAATCTGCTTTTTTGGATCGTAATCTGCGTTTAAGGCCCTTGCTGATGCGGGTTCCTTACCTGTATAACTTTGAGGTGTATTCTCAGCTGGACCGCCTGGACAGTAGATACAAGGTTTATCTTTTGGACATTCGTATGGCTTTGGCATCACGGTTATAACTGTGACACCAGAAATAGACCTAACAGGTTTTTTGCGAAGGATTTGAACTGCATTATCCTTTTCTTCTTCATTTGCAATATCTAAAATCTCGGCGTTGCTAGGAACTTTAGGTAGATTAAAGGCTTTGCTTTTACGTCTCTTGGCTTTTTCTAACTCTCCCTTATCCGAAATTTCGCCGGCTAGGATATCTTCTAACAATTTTCTTTTTACTTGTCTCATCGCTTTGGAATTAGTCATCATGATTTTGGAGATAATTGAATGATATTAAAGTCAGTTTCATTTTTTCTGGGGTCTATATACTTGTTCTTATCTTTTGTTGAAAATAAAAGGTAAATTGTTTTATGGTATGTTCTAAAATGGGTATAAAGTGGGTAATACATGAAAAGGCTAGCTGACTACAGGAATCTAGTGGGCGAATCAAAGGTTTCCGAAATCTATCGAAAGGGGAGTAAGCTTTCTAAATACCATATTCTACACGTTAACTCCACTTATTATGGTGGTGGAGTAGCAGAAATATTGAGGAATATGACTCTGTTACTGAATGAAATTGGAGTAGATTGTGGTTGGCGTGCGATGATTGGGAGTCCAGATTTCTTCAGGGTAACTAAAAAATTTCATAATGCCTTACAAGGTGCTGAAATAAATCTGACCCGCATGAAAAAGAAGGTTTATGAAGCAGCGAGCGAGGAATTCTCTACATTTACTCATGTCGATCATGATCTGGTTATTATCCATGACCCACAGCCGCTCCCCCTGATAACTTGTTACCGGAAACATCAGCCATGGATGTGGAGATGCCATATTGATCTTTCGGCTCCAAATGAGGAATTGTGGGATTATTTGAAGTCTTTCATAATTTCATACGATCAGAATATATTTCAAATGGATGAATTTGCGGCAAAAGGTGTATCAGGTGACTATAAGATTATCAGACCCTCGATAGATCCTTTGACGGTTAAAAACCGCGATATCGGAAAAAAAACAGTAAATAAATATCTAAAAAAATTTGGAATAGATCCATCTAGGCCAATTATCTCTCAGATATCTCGATTTGATAGGTTTAAGGATCCTTTAGGCGTTCTTGAAGTATTCAAGAGGGTAAAAGAAGAGATGGATTGTCAGTTGGTTATGATCGGTTCAATGGCTACAGATGATCCAGAGGGTCAGGAAGTCTATGACCAAACTAGAAGAGAAGCAAACGGGACGGATGATGTAATATTGATCGCTGATGCTCACGATATAGTAGTAAATGCTGTACAAAGAGCATCTGATGTGGTCTTGCAAAAGTCCCTGAAAGAAGGATTTGGTCTCACTGTTTCAGAAGCGTTGTGGAAGGAGACACCTGTTGTGGGAGCCAATATTGGTGGTATACCAACTCAGATAGTAGACGGTGAAACTGGATATCTTATTGATCCCGAAAACTTAGATGAAGTCGCTGAAAGGGTTATGGATATTCTGTCTGATGAGCATTTGAAAGATGAAATGGGTAAGAAAGGTAAAGAAAGGGTGAGGAAGAAGTTCCTCATAACTCGCCAGATTGAAGATTGGTTGGATGTTTGGTTGGATTTTTTACCCCAGCTGTGATTAAGGATTGATCTACTGGTTTGTTTTTCAATGAAAGAGAGAATAACAGATTTCGTTGAGAAAGAAAAGGTAGTAGAGTTAGATAAGAGAGACAAGGCGGTATTTGTAGGAGATACTCATGGTGACCTCGAAGCATCGGAAAAAATATGGGATTTTTTTAGAGATGAAGTGATCGGAGGACAAACATATCTGGTTTTTCTGGGGGATTACGTTGATAGGGGAGCTAAATCAAAAGAAAATATTGATTTTTTGCTTTCAAAAAAGAGAGAATGCTCAAACGGGATTATTCTCTTACTTGGAAATCATGAGGCATATCATCTCAAAAATTTGACACCTGCGGATTTTTGGAAAAGTTTGGGTGAAGATGAGTACGATTACTATAAAGACCTATTGTCTTTACCTTGGATTGCTGAGACCCGTAACTTGGCGGCTATGCATGGGGCTTTGCCTTTTGTCTCAAATTTAAGTTATTTGAAAAATTCAGATGAATCTGTGTTCGAAAAAGAAAATGAAGTTGGATTTCCCATTTGGGTATCTGTGACTTGGGGTGACCTGAATTATGATATCTCAGGAGCACAGATTGATCCTCTTACCTGTAGACCTCAGTTTGGAAAAGAGATATTCTTGAAATATATGCAAAAGCTTGGGTGGAACATTCTGATAAGGTCACATCAACCGGGAATGCAGGGCTGGTCTTTTTCCAATAACGTGCTAACAATTTTTACATCCCAAGCTTATGTGGATATGAATCGAGCACAAGAAAGAAGTATAGCGGTGGTCGATTTGAGGGAATGTGTTGAAAGAAAAAGGAATATAGAAATTTTGAGCTTGAAAGAGTTTTGAGTTTTTTATGAGTCGAGTTTTATGATAATCGCTACAAAACCTTTTTTATTCAATATTTTGAATAGTATGCGGAGGAGTTATGAAACTCCTAAAGAGAGGCCGGTTCTTCACCTCCCCTGAAGATCTTTTTAAAATACCGGCCTCCCTCCCCTTTCTACGAAGTAATTCATTCGGCCGCTGGGATTAATTGTTTAAATTCAAAAACTATTGATAATTCAACTAGAATTCTAATATGATTTGAACTATAACTATTGATTTAGAGGTGTTAATTTGCGCTATTTTAC
This sequence comes from Hadarchaeota archaeon (SeqCode), assembly GCA_964384105.1. GTDB lineage: Archaea > Hadarchaeota > Hadarchaeia > Hadarchaeales > JAGGTB01 > CAYLJV01. The sequence goes on from CAYLJV010000001.1 coordinate 668,750, forward strand.
GATTATTGGGATAATTTTTTTAGTTCTAGGGGTTGTCTTTCTTTTATTTTCGTTTTTACAAAATTATATTTCGTTTGAAAGTATCCCCTCGTGGCTTATTTACGTTTACAAAGGAGACAATTTTTACTTTGCTACTTCACCTATCCTGATACTTATCTCTATTTTGATTATAATTTTGAACTTATTTTTCGATTGAGCAATAATTAAAAAAAGAAAAGGCTTCGAGAAATGAGTTAAAGCTTAAATTGTGCTAAGTTCGCCGCTTTGAATCTTTTCCACTAGAACGTTCCAATGGTCTTTGGAAAGTTCTAACTTCTCGTTTCCTTCTCCGATCGATGCACCATTCTCTGTCACCTTTACGGTTGGGCAACAGCCTTTTCCCGAGCATAGAGAAACTTCCATATTATTCACCTCCCAATTCTGATATTCTTCTATTCGAATATTATTAAGTTTTTACTTTTTATCAGTATTCTTCTCTTATGTAATCTTGGAAGTCACTATTAATAGTTTCAATCTTTATTTGAAAAGGGTTATCAAAAATTTTGGAAAAGGAATAAGGAGATTGAATTATGGAAATAACTGAGGTTAAGAATAGATACGGGCTTCCAGAGGAAATTGCTGAGGTACTAAAAGAGGAAGGAATAACAAAGCTGTATCCACCCCAGTCAGAGGCTGTTAAGAAAGGTGTTTTAGAGGGTGAGAATCTTGTCCTTGCAATTCCTACAGCTGCTGGAAAAACATTAGTTTCAGAACTTTGTATGCTGAAATCTATTCTGGAGGAGGGCGGGAGCTGTCTCTATACAGTCCCTTTACGGGCTCTCGCGAGCGAAAAGTACGAAGAATTTAAGAAAAAATATGGGCCACTCGGTATAAAAGTGGGCATTGCAACTGGTGATTATGATGTTCCTAGTTCCGATTTGGCAAAGTACGATATACTGGTAGCTACTTCCGAAAAAGTAGACTCCCTTCTGAGACATAGGGCTAGTTGGTTAGCTGATTTGACTACTGTTGCAGTTTTTGATGAGATTCATCTTTTGGATGATTCAGGTAGAGGACCAACTCTGGAAATTTTAATTGCAAGACTTCGTCAGATCAACCCATCCCTTCAGATTTTGGGTCTGAGTGCCACTATTAGCAACTCTCAGGAGATAGCGGATTGGCTAGATGCTCGTCATCTGAAAAGTGAGTGGAGACCGGTTCCGTTGAAAGAGGGAGTTTATTGTAAGGGGAAGATTGTCTTTGAGGATTTATCTGAGAGAAAAATAGAGGATTCTGCAAAAGATAATGTTTCTAAGCTTGCTCTCGATACTTTGAGAAACGGGGAGGGACAAGTTCTGGTTTTTGTTAGTACGAGAAAATCCACGGAAGTTGCTGCAAGAAGGGTTTCCAAAAAAATAAAGGAGGTTCTTTCTTCAAAAGAAAAGGAGGAACTTACTGAGATCGCAAGAGAAATTGAAGTTGCTCTTGGAGAACCTACTGAAACGTGTAAAAAATTAGCTAGATATGTTGAGAAGGGTGCTGCCTTTCATCATGCGGGCCTTCATCATAAACAGAGATCTATTGTTGAGGACGCATTCAGAAAAAATTTAGTTAAGGTTGTGTGCGCTACACCGACACTCGCAGCAGGAGTAAATCTACCGTCTCAAAGGGTTATTATTAGAGATTATAAGAGATACTCCCCACCTTACGGTATGCAGCCGATACCTGTTTTGGAGTATAAACAGCAGGCAGGCAGAGCTGGTAGACCCGGATACGATGAGTATGGAGAATCTGTTTTGATATCGAGTTCGAAAAGTGAACTAGAGAAATTATTCGAGGGCTACATTGATGCAGATCCTGAGAGAATAAGATCAAAACTTGCTTCCGAACCTGCGATCAGAAGTCATGTTTTGGGGTCTATAGCTGCGGGTTATGTAAATAGTCTAGACTCTATGCTTGATTTCATTGGCCAAACCTTTTTTGCTTACCAATTCTCTGCTGATCGAGTCTCGAGCACTGTTGAGAAAGTATTAGACTTTTTGAAAGAGGAGGACATGATTTCGGATAGAGGGAGATGGCTAAGTGCGACGAAATTTGGAAGAAAAGTCTCCCAACTCTACATTGATCCTTTATCTGGAGTGGAGATCAGAGATGCACTCCTTAATGCAAAATCGAGAGGTCCATCTGAAATAGGATTTCTTCACGCAATTTGTGCTACTCCCGATATGAATACCCTCTATCTTCGAAAGGGTGATGAGGGAGATCTTGATCTATTCGTGTCTGATTACGATGCTGCTGGGAAGTTTTTAATTGATCCACCAGAAAGGTGGAAACAGCCGCAAAAATATGAATTCTATCTCGCAGAAGTCAAGACTGCGAAGATGTTAAGAGACTGGGCCAATGAGAAACCTGAAGATCAAATTCATGAGAAATATGGTATTGGAGCCGGAGATATTAGAAGAAAGGTGAGTACAGCTGAGTGGCTATTACACGCAGGATATGAAATTGCAAAGCTTTTTAAAATCGGCAATTCGATTAGACCGCTTCAAGATTTAAGGAAGAGGGTAAGGTACGGAATCAAGGAAGAACTTTTAGAATTAGTTAGTTTGAGAGGTCTGGGAAGAGTTAGAGCTAGAAGTCTTTATAACTCAGGCTACAAGAATAAGCAAGACCTCAAAAAAGCGAGATTAGAAGAACTTACTAGAGTCAGTCATATTGGAAAGGAGACTGCAAACCGAATTTTGAAACAGGTACAAAGTTAAAAAATTTAGTTAATTGATTTGGTATTTAGATTCTAGCAAGATGTTTAGGAACTTATTTTTGTTTGGATTATACAAATGTCTACAGGAAGGATAAAATGAGACTTCTCAAAGATATTTTAGACGAGATTAAACCTACTCGTAAAGAACAAGAAAAGCTTGACGAGGTAGCAGGATGCCTCCTACGAGAAGCAGATAGAGTAGCCTCGGAATTAGAAACGGAAATAAAACCTAAGTTAGTTGGCTCTGCAGCTAGGGGAACTTGGTTATCGAGTGAGCGAGATATTGACATTTTTTTGTTGTTTCCTGAAAGCACAGATAGGGAAAGTCTTGAAAAATTGGGGCTAAAGATTGGGAAAGAGATAGCGGGTGAGAAGGGAAGGGAGCAATATGCTGAACATCCGTATATAAATACTCGAATTAACGGTTTTGATGTTGATATAGTTCCTTGCTACGATGTTGCGGATCCATCTAAAATCAAGAGTTCTGTAGATCGGTCACCCTATCATCAAGATTACGTAAAAAGTTGGCTAACTCCCGAAAAGGCCGAAGAGGTTCTTCTTCTCAAAAAATTTTTGAAAGGCATCGGAGTATACGGTTCTGATTTGAAAATAAAAGGTTTTTCAGGGTATTTGTGTGAGCTTTTAATTCAATATTCTGGATCATTTTTGAACTTAATGAATGATGTAAGAAACTGGAAAGAACGTAGGGTAATAACTCTAGAAGATGGTAGATCGGAGGAGAAGCTGGAAAAAGCTTTTCCAAATCATGCTCTTATTTTTATTGACCCTGTGGATCCAACTAGAAATGTTGCTGCAGCGGTTTCAAAAAAGAATTATTCTATATTTGTCCGTGCATGTCAGGACTTTATAAAGAGCCCTAGTCGTAAGTATTTTTTTCCAGAAGATCCCTCTTCGTCCGGAGGGTTGCTGAAAGATAAAATACAGGAGAGAAGAACTAAGATCTTTCTAATTGTCTTTCAACTTTCTGATGGTCTTGTTCCAGATATTGTTTATCCACAATTAAGAAAAACTGAACGGAGAATCTTGGGGGAATTAGAAAATCTTGAGATAGATGTAATTAGAAGTTCAGTTTGGAATAAAGAGGATAAAGCTGCTATACTAATTGAAACTAAGTTTTCTACACTCCCACTCGTGAAAGAACACTTGGGCCCACCTATAGGAATTGATGCAGAGCCTTTTATCGAAAAGCATTTGGGTTCAGAACGGAGACTTTCTGGTCCTTTTATGAAAAAGGATGGCCGTATGGTTTTTGAGTTAAAACGCGATGAAATACAGATTGATAAGATATTAAGAAATATTGTTGAATCAAAAGAAGGTTTCGGTTCTCATATACGAAAGTCGATTATTAAAGATAACTACGGAGTTTTTGAGGGTACTGGCATAGTAGATAAAGCGGAAGAGTTAAGTGCTCTCGAATTTCTGGGAAAATACCTTGATAAATGCCTTCCTTGGTACCGTTAAATCTATCTATCGTTTTAGACAAAAATTAGTGCCCTAGATTTCTCTTTTTCAGTAAAAGCATGTAGAACTATATATTATGCGGCATAAATTAAAATCAACGATTTTAGTAGGAGGTGATAACGATTAAATTTAGCGAAAGAGGATTAGCTACCATTAGCGTTGTTGTAATAGCAGTGATAGTTACAGCAGTAGTAGTTGGAGTAGGAACTTACGCTCTAACTCCCAAAGACGGAGGAGCAGAAGGAGAAGTCAACAAATCAGACGTTCAGAATTATTTGCAGGGAGCATCAGAAACCGACGTTCGGGATATAGCCCAAAATTCAATCCCACAAAGCATAATAGACGAACTAGCCACACCAACCGGAAACGGTGAAGAGCAGGTAACAATCGGGTGGATCTATGGAGGTCCGATAGGGACAGAGGCTTGGACAACTGCTACTGATGATTCTAGAATTTGGATGGAAGAAACATACCCGTGGATCGAGACCGTGGTTAGGGAATCTGTAACAGTAGAAGATGTTGTAGATGTAGCAAAGAGTATGATCGAGGATAGAGGAGCGGATATTATCATGGTAAATTACGAATATGTGGGGCTTCCGCTGGTTGATATTGCCGCGGACTACCCCGATGTCTATTTCATGCCGGAAATTGTTGGACAGTTTGAACCCCACGGTGGGATGACGGATGTACCAAATAATGTTGTAAGAGCTAATGGACGGGAATATCAATCTATATACCTTTCTGGTATGGTTGCAGGAGCATTAGCCACGAATAACAAGATCGGGTGTGTCGCTTCGATGCCGGCTTCTATGAATTACAGACGGATAAACGCTTTCACCCTGGGAGCTAGACGTGTGAATCCACAGGCGGAGGTTCATATCATTTGGCTAGGTAGTTGGTGGGACCCATCAAAAGAAGGTGAAATAGCCAGAACTTTAGTGGAAGACCGTGACGTCTCCGTACTTTGGGAAACAACAGATTCCCAATCGCCCGTTAGGGTAGCTGCCGAATATGATATACCATTCATAGGGAAGTCTTTGGACTACGTTCGCGCAGGATGGGCAACTGACGAAGAAGTAGCTGTATGTTACGAGCATAGATGGGAAATAGAGATAATGCAGATTGTGAAAGACCATCTGGCAGGTGGACCACCAAAGCCAGTTCGCTTCCCGGGCATGGACGAGACTCTATACACTCCTGATGGAGAATATAGAAGTGTTGTAGATCTACGTCAGAATGATCGAGTGGGTGTAGAAGCTATTTCACCCCACTGGCGAGATGAAATCTCTCAAGATGTACTCAACGAGATCGAAGAAATGAGAGAAAAGATGATTAATGGAAATTGGGATCCATTCATGCAAGAGGTAGTAGATCGTAATGGAGATGTACAGAGTGCAGAAGGAGAGATGCCAACAGGGGAAGAGCTTCTTTCCATGGACTATTTTGTAGAAGGAGTCATAGGAGCCAAGGAATAAATAAAATATGTATTCCGGCTCTTTTTTCTTTTTTTTCACGTTTTTGAAAAATTGATTTAAGATTTTTTTATTTAGATAGATAGGCTTATTCATCAAATTAGCCTAATTTTACAGTTTTTAGGTCAGAATATATTGGACCCTCTGGAGTTAGTTCACTTTTTTTGAGCTTTATTTCTTCGACTCTCGCTTTACCAAAAGAGGTCTCCGATTCTCGTTCTACAATTGAGCCCAGTTTATCTTTCGCTTTCCCCGACTTAACTCTCGCTATTGTGAAATGAGGTATGAAGTCTTTGTCTTCGGAGGGGAAATTTATTTTCTTTAAACTCTGGTTTATTTTCTCTCTGAGTTGCTTCATTTTTTCCGAACCTTCAGAAACGCCGGCCCAGATAACTCTGATAAAACTGGGACTTGGGAATATTCCAAGCCCTTGAATTTCAATTTTAAATGGACCTAGTTTTTTAGTGTCTTCTAGTGCTTTTTTAACGTCTTCAAGTTTATCTTCAGAAATATTCCCCAGAAACCTTAATGTTGAGTGAATATTCTCAGGTTTAACAGTTTTCAAGTCCGCTCCGGTTCCTTCTAGTTCACTTTGAATAATTTTTAGAGATTTTTGGGCTTTTTCGCTTGACTCTATGGCGATGAATGATCTCGGCAAGTCTTGATCACCTTTCTGGCCAATTATTCTCATCAAGGTTTATGAAATTTAGTCCAGATTGGTTAGATTATCTCGTTAATCAGAGTATAGAGGTAAGTTGCAGAAGAGACGTCACCCGCACCGACTGTTGAAAAAAATTTTTCTGCTTTATAACAGGGGGTAGCAATTAGTCTATAATTCTCTGACTCGCTTTGATATCTATTTTTTATGTGGGTTATAGTCTCCCCTCCTTTTTTAGAATAGATCCGGTTTTTTTTCAGAGTTGAGATGTTCTCAAGGTTGGGATATTCTCCGTTTTCAACCTTGTAAAGGCCTGCTAAAGCGGCTTTATCTTGGGCTATTTTTATCAAATCCTTTTGAAATAAGGAAGTCAGAGTCAATTGAAAATCAGAGGTATGTAACCAGATAGTTGAAAGGTTAGGGCTATTCTTTAAAATCACAACCATCGCTTGGATAATAGAGTTTGGGGTTTCTCCCATTGAACTCGCAATTTGGATAACCTCGTCTTCGTTGACGGACAATATATCAAAAAGAGCATATATCTTGCACAACCGTTCTCTTTCCACCTTATCCAAACCACCCACTCCTCCAGCGTCTGTAAAGAGAAGTATGTTTTCCCGTTGTCGAATTTTCTTTATTGTTTGGATGGTAAGTTTGAGATCATCTTTAGTTAGCTCATTTCCAAAAAGTACTTGCCAACCTACGAGGCTTAAAGCATTTAACTTTCCAAATTTTTCTTTTGATCTTTTTATTGTATTCGGGAGATTTTTCAAGTATGTTCTGAGTTGGTTTATTCTTCGTCCTTTTCCTTCTGTGAGTATATATCTATTTTTGTTTTTGACCTGAATTATGTAGGATGCGGGAGCATATTTTTCAAATTTCACAGCCAATTCAAGGTTCGTATTTTTTAGAGTTTGTTTTTTTCTTTTGGATAGTTTTGATAACGATTTTGGGAAGATACCTCCTAAGAAGATAGTGTCGCAATCGAAATTTTCAAGTGTTGCAGCTTCCTGGGCTGCGTTTCCTCCAAGAGCATATTCTATTTTTGCTCCCTTATCCCGAGCTAACTTTAACAATTTCTTTGCTTCTTTCCTCTTCCCATCTATTGGTACCTCTCCACCCGCTCCTGCTGCTATTTTTTGATAGCTTTTTCTTAAGTGGGAAGAGAGCTCTCCGTCGTAATCTCTTGATAAAACTTCTAATTTTTTTAGTGTAGGAAATGTTATCAAAATATCAATTGTGGATTCTAGTCCTACAGCAATTCTTATTGTCATTAATAATCCCGAAATTAAAATTTCCAGAGTGATAGTCCTGTCGTGTCGTCTGGTTCCCTACTTAGTTTTGGACCTTTCAGCACTTGAATATGTATCTCAGCTGCGAAAACAGTACTTTCAGACAAGTGACCACCTTTAGCTTTTCCACTGTCATCAGAGACGACAGCATGAGAGTGTACGAATGTTTCTCCGTTTATCGAGGAGATGTTCCCAACGCAACTTGCTATTTCACATGGGTTATCAACAGAGATTTCTTGGTATTTTTGCGTGTCTTGATTATAGAAACCGAGTCTTGCCCGCTTCAAAGCTCCTATTGCGGTAAACATACCAACTTTAATCTTCTCTTTTTTTGCAATGTTTTTGATAAATTCAACAAGATCTGCATCGTGCTCTGCTCTAGCGATAATATATTTTCCAGGTTCGTATTCTGAGTAGTTCAATTATTATACACCAATTTAATTTGTTCAAGGTAGTTAAAATGTTAATCTATTATTTCTTTGAAGGAATAGGTTCTAAGATTTTATAGATCCCAATATGGTCCTAATGCTTTTTTAACGTCTTTGAAGAAAGGGGTGGGAGTTCCTTCGGGTATATCATCTACTTTTTCCCCAGTCATGGCTTTTGCTATTTCCAAAATGGAATCAGAGGAAGCTTCGATTGAATATCCCCCCTCTAAGGTGAAAATAATCTTGTCCCCACATAATTTTTTTGCTTGCTCGATTGATCGTTTAGACAGCCAACCGAAAGCGCTGGTTGATAATTCTATATTAGTAAGGGGGTCATTTTTGTGGGCATCTAATCCCACAGATACTAGAATCATATCTGGCTTAAACTGATTGCACAATGGAACAAAAAGTTCATTTAGTGCAGCAGCATAGTTCTCGTCCTTGCTTCCAGGGTTGAATGGTACATTTACGGTGTACCCCTCTCCCTCTTCAGAACCAATTTCCTTAGGGAATCCTGTACCCGGATAAAGTGTACGACCATTTTGGTGAAACGAGATATAAAGAACGCTGTTGGTAGAATAGAATATTTCCTGAGTTCCATTGCCATGGTGAGCATCAAAGTCGAAGATTAGTGCTTTATTTATTTGGTCCTTTTTTAGCAAACTCTCTGTGGCAATCGCTATATTGTTAAAATAGCAAAAACCGCCCCCACCGTTGCTTGTAGCATGGTGCCCCGGCGGTCTAACCAATGCGAATCCGTTTTCAAATTTCCCCTCAAACACGTCCATGGTAGTTTTTACGGTGCCGCCTGCGGCCAAGCTTGCTATTTCAAATGTGTTGCGATTTATGGGTGTATCAGACGTTAGCAGTCCACCACCCTTTTCACTGATATCCTTAATTTTTTTGATATAGGATTTGGTGTGAGCTAATTCTAGATCTTGGATATTTGCGGCATAAGGTTCAGAAATTTCTAGTTTTTTTATAAAAGCAGAGTTTCTAATTCTCTTTATTGATTTTCCGACCCTTTCAGGTTTTTCGGGGTGGTTCGGTCCAGTGTCGTGTTCAAGATATTTTTCAGAATAGGTTATTTCAGATACCATAATGTATCATTTATCAATTGAGCATCAAGTTAAATAAATCGACTTACATTAATCAATATTTTTCCGCAAGTTTAGCTTCTTTGATTTTCAAGTGTCCCCTGTCTTTCTCCCAAGTTCTTTCTATTTTTTGGGGCACTATTTTTTGTTTGAAGAAAGGGGTATCGAGAGCTGTAGTTTCGTATTCTCCTCCTTCTCCAGCTATATGAATACCGAATTTTTTATGCAGTTTTTGAAGTTCATTGATCGTATTAGTGTCAAGTCTTCTCCCAAGCCAGTTGGAATTTAGACCTGCTGCGGATACAGAAGTTATGATTACTTCGAAACCTTCTTCGTTCAGATTTTTTAGGTGGCTGACCGGTTCCAGGTTCCAAATAGGGGATAATAATCTAAGATTGAGTTCTTCACAGATTTTTTCGAGTCTTTTTCTCTGATATTCAGAGGCTAGAGCCCCACTGATGACTCCTTCTATCTGGAGTCCACTGAGTGTTTTTTTAAGATCCTCCAGTTCTTTTTCTTTTATCCCTTCAGTTTCTTTTCTAATTAGAGGTATATCCGCTGCTTCCGCCGATAACTCCATAATTCGGGGATTTGGTTTGTGGAACATCCAAGAATCTCTTCTCTTGGGAACTATCGAGACCATTTTATCTATTTTATGGTCCTCTTTCATTGCAGCCCATAGCGCATATGCGCTGTCTTTTCCTCCCGAGTACAAAGAAGCCAATTTCATGTTTATCTACAAGTAAGAATTAGAGTGAAAGTATTAATTTTACTATCAGAATGTTCTATAGCCCTAGTATATTCATTAGTAATTCTTCTAATCCCGAAAAATATAGGATTATTGGAAACAGGAGGGCACCCATACAATGAGTTCTCTTTATATTCAGAGCGGCTGGTATTATTCCTATCGATGTAGCCACTCCTAGAATGATTATACCCCAGAGGTTAGCATAATAAAAGCTGAACCCTACTATGCTGGCCATAACTCCCAGACACATCCCTCTGTAGGGAATGTATCTAATCTTACGCGCTGCTATTTTTCCTAGTTTCAAATGGATCATTGCTGCTATACCCCCTACAAAAAGTGCAATTCCTATAAGGAATATTAGCTCATAGAGCCCTACTTCTATTATCTCATTAACCGCAACGGCTGCACCGCTTCTAGGTCGACCAATTGCATAAAGTGCTACGAATGAAAGGAGTGCCTTTGCTGTGTTAACACCACTTACCCCAACTAGGAAATTTTTTGGGCTTTCAGAGTTGGTAGCAGCCTGGGTTAAGACTGTTCCCTGAGCAGGTCCTATTCCTGGAAGCACTCCCGTTAAGAATCCGGCTGATGCTCCAGTAACTATTGGCTTAGCGTTTGGGATGATACTAATAGGCTCCTCGTTTACGCTTTGAACTGGCATTGTGTTCTCGTTGTTTAAGCTGACCAGTAGTATACTCATTCCAAAGAGTCCGCCGAGTAGAGGCATCAGTGATTCGTCTCCTCCAATTAGGTTGGAATTTAATACAATAAATCCGAGCAATCCGGATAGAGTAAATACGCCTAATGCCGCAAGTCTTTTTGTCCAGGTAGTTTCCAAAAGAATCATTATTATCACCACCGATAGTAACAGCCAGTGCATCTCTGGGTTTATAGACCTGTATACTGGTCCAATTAGTGGAGTTAGTGGTCCAATCAAAATGACACTGAATAATAATGCACCAAGAGAACCCAAAGCAGTTAGTTTTATAGCAGTGTATCCCTGTCCCTTCAGAACCATCTTATGAGCTGGCAGGACGGACAAAGCTGTATCCTTGTTTGGAACTCCTAAAAATGTGGCGGGAATAAAATCTATAAAGGTATGAGTTAGCATCATTGCTACAATTAGTGATATAGCTTGGTGTGTGCTCAAAGTCGAACCAGCAACTAAGCCTACCAGGAGTGGGGTGATATTGTTTACGTGTACTCCGGGAATCAAACCAGTAAAAGTTCCCATTCCTATACCAAGTATAGAAAATCCAAAGTACTCGATCATTTAAAGTGCCTCGAGCACTTTGAGGTTTCTCCTATTCCTGACTTTGAGTATTGTACATGAGTCAGATAATTCGAGATTACCAGTGACTTGTATAAGGTCCCCAATATGCAAGTTCGGTGAATTAGACCCCTTACTTTTGTACGATAATAAGACGGTCAGATTATTCTCTTTTTTCTCTAATCCTATTTTTATGGTGTTATTCGAGTTCTCTTTTTTCTCTGTTATTATTCCCTTGGTCTTTACTATTTCACCCTCCTTTAGACTTAACCGTGAGACGGGGATTGGTGATACATGAATTATTTTAATACTTTCAGGAGAGTTAGGGATTATTTCTAACATATTTTCGTATTTTTCGACTTTTCCTTTGATTTTGATATTGTCTAGCAATTCTATTCGCTTTTTCAATTTAGTTCTTATTTTTGCGAAAATAGGAACAGATATTGTTTCTTCTGAGCCGTCTTTGACTTTCAAGAAAAGATGGTTGTCTTTGTGTTCGTAGATATCCACAATCTTTCCGGAAATCTTTGCTTCTAAACCGATAAACTCATCCCCAATTTCGGAGATCGGTGTCAGGTCTGCATTCATGTTGACTGCACCACAATAGACAAAAATCACTCCAATTAGCGAGCAAGTGATACTTAGTTTTGTCAAGGACTTTACCAGAGCTACCCGACGCTAATTTAGTTTAAGGTCTTTTTTAAGTCCATAATTTTCTGAAGAAGGTTTAGATGGATCGATAGATCTATTCTAAAAGCTCGGCAACTTTGTCTTCTGATAGCTCCTCAAATCCCTCAAAATCGATCTTTCCGACCATTATGTTATCGCCAGTAGCAGCATCTCTTTCTATTGCTTGTTTTATTGCTTGGGCGGCTAGTTTAAGCCCCTCTTTCTTTCCAATAAACTCTCTGTAGTTTTGTTCTAAAACTCCATAGGCCACTGAAGCTCCCGTTCCACCGCATGCAAATTTTTCCTCTTCAAGTTGCCCTCCAGCAGGGTCGATGAAGTAAAGTTTTGGTCCTTCATTTCCTACACCACCCATTATTAATGATACGATATAGGGAAACATTCTTCGTGCATGGAAAATATTTGAGGTTAATCTAGCGAGACTTTTGGGTTGAATCTGCTTCCTTTTTCCGATTTTGTATAGATTAGACTCCGACTTTATCAGGTCTACCAGATTCTGTGCGTCTCCGGCTAATCCAGATATGGCAACTCCAATATTGTCTTGGATCTTGAAGATTTTACGTACTTTTTTACTTTGGACTAAGTATCTCGTGGTTGAACGAGTATCAGAAGCCAAAGCGATTCCATCCTCATATTTTAGTCCAACAGAAGTACCTTCAAAACCTTGCATTTTAACCACTTTTCTTTCTGTCTCTCTCTTATAAAACCTAACTATTATTTAAATCCGAGATTACTTTTTTATTTCCTCATAAGCTGCTCTAATATGCTCTTTACTTACTGTTTTGACTCCTTCTTGTTCTGCTTTTCTAATAGCTTCTTCTGCTATCTTTTTCCCGAGGGATTCCGTTACCGCACCGAGTTCGATTGACGCGTCTTTTGAGACTCTTTCATTTCCAGCATTCCTCAAAATTTTATCCATTGATGAAATTGAAAATTCAGGCATATTTCCCATATTATTAATGCTAAATCTAGGTTTAATAGATGACCCTTAATCTTTTGCTTTGTTTCTGATTTTCTTTGCGATTTCAGAGATTTCTTTTTTTGGTGGATTGTTTACAACGGCATGGATTGGTTTTCCTTGATCTCCTTCAAATCTTGGAATTATGTTAACATGTAGATGGGGAATTTCCTGTCCTGCCGATTTTCCGTCATTTATTCCCACAGTAAAAGCATTGGGTTTGATGGAATTTTCGAGAATTTTTTCCACTTTTTTTACCACAATAAATACTTCTTCGACCAGACTATCATCTAATTCGGTTAGTCTTTCCACGTGTTCTTTAGGAATTACAAGACTGTGTCCAGGGGCCCTAGGATTTATATCAAGAAAAGACATTACTCGGTCTGTTTCATATATCTTTTCGCAATCAAGTTCTCCATTTGCTATTTTACAAAAAACGCAGTCCATTATTTTAACCTCTCTGGCTACTCATTTGAAATTTCTTTATAACTATTTAAGTGGTTTTCTACACCACTTTCGTTTGCTTTAGCTATTGTCTTTGCTTAATATTTGGATTTTCAAAATAATAATATTCATTTGATAATGGTAAATCTTAAACTCATGTAGTCAATTTTAGCTACGGGACTATGTCTGATATCATAATCAAAAACGGCTTAATCGTCACTATGGATCCTGAAGGAAGAGTTACAAAGGGGTCAGTTTCTATTGAGGATGATCGAATAAAGGAGATTGGGGGTACTGGAGAAGAAGCAGATAAAGTCATCAATGCAGAGGGTAAAATAGTGATGCCGGGTCTTGTCTGCTCATATTCTCGCCCATATAGAGTATTCCTGAAGTCAATTTTACGAAATATAGAGCCGCCCACGGATTTTACACAAATTTTACAGCGTATATGGTGGCCTCTGGATGAAGTGTTATCTGATGATGATATTCATATTGGTACTTTAGTCTCTTGTTTAAAGTTCATAAAAACTGGAACCACTTTTTTTGTCGGACTTCATTCTAGCCAGGAATCTATTGGGAAATCGCTTGATTATGTTGCTTCTGCTATCGAAAAATCAGGAATTAGGGCTCGAATTGCTTACGAATCTTCTGAAAGGCATACACATGCAGAGGGAGCGAGAGGCATGAAAGAAAACATTAGGTTTCTTGAAAGAAAGAGAAAGTCAGAGGAGTCTCTAGTTGAAGGGCTAGTGGGTTTAGGCTGCACTTTTACTACTTCCGATGAGTTGCTAAGGCACGGAGAGAGGGTGTCTAATAGATTCGATGTGCCGATGGCCCTATCCGTTTCGGAGGGCAAAGTAGATCTTTACCATAGTCTTGAGAATTATGGAAAAAGACCCGTTGAGAGACTAAGAGATTTGGGAATCTTAAACTCTAATACAGTTCTTGCTCACTGTGTGCACTTAAATGATGATGAGATTTCGTTAATTAAAAAAGCTGACTCAAAAGTCGCTCACTGTCCGATGGGCAATATGTTAAACGCTAGTGGAGTAGCACCGATTCCGGATATGACCAAGAAGAAGGTTTTGGTCGGTATAGGAAATGATGGTTATATTTTTGATGGTTTTGAAAATATGCGCTTTTCTTGTTTAGTTCATAAAGGGGTTTCAAGGGACCCAAGGTCGATTTCATCTATGGATGTGTTAGAAATGGCCACGATAAATGGAGCAAAGTCTTATGGTCTGGAAAAAGAAATAGGATCTATTGAACCTGGGAAAAAAGCAGATATCATAGTAATAAATCCTCCCTCTATGTTTTCCCATCTAACGCGGGAAAATATAGCAGATTTTATAGTCAATAACGTAAGAGGTTGTGACGTGGAAACAATGATTGTTGATGGAAAGATTGTGATGAAAAACCGAAATATAAAAACCCTTAGAGAGGAAACTATAATGAAAAAATCTGTAAAAGTAACAGAAAAAATTTGGAAAAATTTAGAATTATAGAGGTGAAATAAATAATGGTTAATTTAAGTACTGAAATAGCTGGAATAGAGTTCAGAAATCCAATACTTCCTGCAGCCGGGCCTTTAACAAGAGACGGAGATTCACTTGTAGATGTAGCTAACAACGGTGCTGGCGGACTAGTTTCGAAAACGGTAAGTGTGGAACCCGCAAAAATCCCTAGACCAAATCTTGCTAAGGTTGGAAACAGTATAGTAGATGCAGATAGCGGATCGGAAATATCTGTAGAAAAATGGATTGAAGATGAATATCCAAAGGCGAAGAGTGTAGGACTTCCCTTAGTAGCTAGTATTGGCTATACTCCTGAAGAAATTGAGGAATTAGCTCCTAGAGTCGCTGAGGCAGGAGTTGATGCGCTAGAGATTACGAATGGAAATATTGTTAAGGACGTATCTGTTATCCCTGAATCGGTAGAGATTGCAAAAGAACAAGTGGATATCCCTGTTCTTGTAAAATTAAATCCACAGCTTTTGGAGATAGATGAGATCGCAATAGCTGCCGAAAAAGCAGGCGCTGACGGAATCGTCGCTGTAAACTCTATCGGTCCGAGTTTGGTTATCGATGTAAACACAGAGAGACCATTAATGGGTAGTGCTAATGGATACGGCTGGCTTTCAGGACCTTCGATAAAGCCTGTAGCTGTAAGATGTGTCGCAGATATAGCAAGAGCTGTTGATATACCTATTATTGGCTCTGGTGGTATCAATAGTGAGAGAGACGTTGCAGAGTTTTTAATGGCTGGCGCTTCTGCGGTCCAAATCTGTACGGCTAGTATTACTCGAGGTAAAAAGATTTTTGGCTTGATAGCGGATAACCTCAAGAGGTTTATGGATGTAAGAGGCTACGATTCTATTGAGGATATTAGAGGTGTTGCTCTTAGGAATCTGCCCGAAGAACCTTTGAGAACTACTGCGAAACAGCCCTCTTTCTTGAGTTCAAAATGTACTGGTTGTGGACTTTGTGTAAAGCACTGTCCTTACGACGCCGTTACGATAGTCAGCGGAAAAGCTAGGATAGATTCAACCAAGTGTACAGGATGCGGACTCTGTGTTTCAGTGTGTCCCCCGAAAGCTCTCAGATATTAAAAACCGAAGAATTAAATTCTCTGAGAGCTAACTTATTCTTCGGTGGATGGATTTTGATAATCGAAGCGATTCTAATTGCAATAATTGCTATACTAATAATCTGGATCTACTTTTCAGGTGGGGGAACTCCTAGAACTAGAGAGTTAACTAATAAGATTGATAGGTTAGAAAAAGAGAACGAAACTTTGCGGGAAACAAATGAAGCTTTAAGATCTGGATATGGTTATTCTAGCAAAAAAGTCTCTAGGTCTTTGGATAAAATTGGGTCTATGGTAAGGGATTTAGTTTGCGTGAAAGAAGCCATAAAAGGTTCAAAATCGGCAAGGATGAGACTAGATGAGAAGTATGGAATTGAGGTCAGTAAACAGTTAGTCAAAAATATTCTTTCATCAGAGCAGACCGTAAACTTTGATTTAAGAAGAAGAGCAGCTCATGAAGTCTTAGTAGGCAGTATTGGCAGGGATATTCTGAAGGGGCTGGAGAGAGGAAAGAGCTTGGATGATTCCATATCGGATGCGGGTGTCCCACTAAGAATAGGAAGAGAAAGAGCGAGGTTGCTTAAAGAAGTAGGCTATTTGGATAACCATATGAATCTGACTAACTGGGGATACGAAGTTTTAGAAATGTAGAAATAGAGTAAATATTTCCAATTCCAACTTTTTAAGACTAACCGATTACTACCAAATTCCTAGTAACTTCCACCAACCTAGTCCAACTGTAATAAACGTTATTACGCTGATAATACTCAATACCGCGCCACCTTTTACTAAGTCTTTCACTTTAACGTATCCTGATGAATAGACTATGGCCGCACTTGGGGTAGCTATAGGAAGCATGAAGGCCATTGCGGACCCCATCGCTATTAAATAAGAGGGTAGCTGTCCGGGATAGCCAAGCTCTATTAGAGTTATCAATGCAATAGGGAGAACTACTACCGTAGCTGCGGAGTTACTCATTAAGTTTGAAAGAAGGACCACGAGAACAAGTAGCATAACTATAATCAGAAATGAGTTCTGTCCAATAAAACCTATTAGTTGTGTGGTGATAAAGGAAATCCCTTGTGTATTTCGCAAGGCCTGGCTCAAGGTTATGGCACCCCCATATAGAAAAAGCAGTCCCCATGGCATGTTTTGTTCTATATCTCTCCAGGTGATTGTTCTAGTTACTACAAGTAAAATGAGTGCACCTACTGCTACTGTAGCAAGGCCAATTTCGGTTCCAAGTACAACCCATAATACGAAGGAAAGTCCGAAGATTCCCGCAGCTTTCTTTTCCCTCTCGCTTATGCCACCCATATCCGAGACTTCCTCTTTCATTTCGGTTCTCATACGATCTACATCTACTTCTTCCCAAGGGTAAACTATCCTTAAAACGATGAAAGTTAGTATCATCAAAATTATGGCTATTGGAGCTCCCGCAATAAGCCAATCCACAAAGCTAAGAGATACCCCTACGGTGCTTTCTAGTATTCCAATTGCAAGCACGTTACGAGCTCCACCTAAGAGTGTGCCGATGCTTCCTACAGAAGTGGCATAGGTCAATGCTAGGAAAATAGCAATTCCGAAATTATTTCTCCTGTCTACCCCTCCTGCTTTGACCATACCCATTAAAACAGGTAGAAGTAGGGCAGCAACAGCATGTGCGGGAATGGTCATTGCCATAAATCCACCTAATATACAAACGCTGAAGATCATAGAAGATGAACTTTTACCAAATTTTCTGAGGAATAGTAGTGAAATTCGCTTGTGTAGATTTGTTTTTTGAATTGCGATTCCTAGGGAAAGAGCTCCTATTAAAAAGAAGAGAGCTGGACTACCAAAACCGGTGAAAGCATTACTAGGTTCTAAAATTCCGAATATTGGAAGTAACATTGTTCCAAACAAAGCGGTAAGGCCAAGAGGAAAAGTTTCTGTAACCCATAGTATTGTTACGAACGCAAGTATTCCGACTGCTCTTTGACCTTCTATTGGAAGGCCTTCAGGATTAGGGAGGAATGAAATAATCATGAGGGTTGCAAAGGCAGTAGCCAGATAGTAGACTCTTCTTAAATACTCCGGCCTGGCGATATCCTTGCCTATTAAGTTTTCGTTCTCCCCGGTGGGCATGTCCGCACCTTTTCATAGTTAATCAGAAACAGTTAAAACTTCACAGGCTACTTTGTCACAAAGATATTCTATTTCATCACCTAAGAGTATTTCTGGCATTTTCTCTCTTAGTTTCTCGATTATTACGAGCTCAATTGAGTATTTCTCTACAGCTTTTAATATTTCTTCAGCGGGGCTCCCGGAGGCATAAAATGGTTTTACGGAGATTCCTTTTTTAGCGGCCACTTTTTTCACATCTTCCGCATAGTCCTTTGCAGCGCTTTCCTGCACTTTCTCTTGAGTTTCCTTAAAGGTTTTAATTATCTCGCTTTTTTCTCCCATCTGCCCTGTTCGATATCTTATGCTTCTAGTGGGGGCTTCATCAAGAATATGTAGGAGAAATATTTCTCCTCCTTTTTCTAGTCTATCTAACGCTTTTTTTTGCGCTTTCTTGGGGAGTTTCCTACCCAAATAGGGAATTAATACTCTATTTACTTTTCCTTTTTCCATTATATTCGCCAGTAGATATTAGTTGTTTATTTGAGCTTTATAACATGTCTTAAAAAGTTGATGTTCACCGTTTTAATAGTTTGTTTATGAAGACTAGTACCTCTTGGGAGTTTTCGTCATCTTGTTAATACTGGATATTAGAAGCAAATGTGGAATATTCGCTAGAGTGATATCGTCTCGAAAAGCCAGTTTGGATAGAAACTCAGAAAAGGAAAAATTAATGACTATGCTTTCTTCTGAATTTCTTGAATTTGATGAGATAAGGTTTGTATCTTATGACTTGACGAATAAATCTAATAAAGAGATCTATAAGACTTCTATTGTGAAACAATGAACGGGGAATGGATCGAAAGGAAAAATTACAGGAAGAAGATACTTTTCACAGAGGAGGACTTGGAATCAAAAGGGGTGAGGATCCAACTAGTTGAGGTAGATGCTAATAATACTGTCAAGCCCCATTATCATGAATCCCAGACTGAAGTTTACAATGTACAAAGGGGAAGAGCTATTCTTAGGATCGGTGAAAATAACCACAAGGTTAGCAAAGGCGATACGCTGATATGCAAACCAGGAACAGTACACGGGGTCAAGAACAGATCTGATGAAGTTTTTCGCTTGTTAGTTATTAAGACAAATTATGAGGAAAACGATAGTTATTGGCTATGATCCTTGGATTGCTTTGTTTCTTTCTATTCCGTTCATTGTTTTCGGGACTCTCATCAGTTCTTTTATCTTACGATGAGCTAAAAGATAGAATTTCCATCAGATTTAATGGTTTTGATTGGTATACTGCTATGGTAGAAAAATGCTGGAAGCAGAAAAGATAACTACCATATTTATTGGAATAGTTCTTATAGTGGCGGGAATAATGATTCTTGAATACCCTCGCTTTGTTTATTATTGGGTTGCCGGTGCTTTTGTGCTTACGGGAATATCGTATATTCTCCGGGCTGTTAGGGAGAGCGATAAAGATAGTTAATTTTCTAGATATGGGTGCTAATTATCCAGAACTAGTCCCAAAATCGGTGAGTTCTTGCGTAAGTTCTTTCTGCTTTTAAGATTTCTCGATAGAAGTCTTCTTCTTCCTTATACTGTTTTGCTAAGATTCTTTTAGCAGTGGCAGGACCGATTCCTCTGGCTGACATGGCTATAATCGCTTTTTTTCCGTATGTAAGAATGAGATTACCAGCGTCTATTGCTCTTTTTATATTGTTTTCTTCTTTATTTTGGGTTTTAATTTTCTTATTCCTCTTTTTTAATGAA
The DNA here is from genome assembly GCA_964384105.1 of Hadarchaeota archaeon (SeqCode). Lineage (GTDB taxonomy): Archaea > Hadarchaeota > Hadarchaeia > Hadarchaeales > JAGGTB01 > CAYLJV01. The sequence continues at coordinate 688,491 of CAYLJV010000001.1, forward strand.
TTGATGAGTTGATTCTTTCTTTTTGGTACCAATGTTAGATAGCTAGCACCACAGTTTTTACATACTGGCTCTTCTGAAATTCGCCTAACCCTAGTTAGAACTGACCAATCTCGGCAATTCAAGCAAAACACTTTGATTTGGTTATTGCGTAAGCGCTTTTTTAAGACATTGAGAATTTCTCTTTCCGCTCTTTTAGGTACTACTAATTCACCTGAACTTGCAAGCTCATTTAATATGCTAAGCCCCATTGGGCTGGGCCCTTTCTCTTTCGGCCTAACTATAGCCTCTATTTTCACTTTTCCTTCTTTTATTAGTTCTATAAATTCTTTTAACCGGGATATGTCAAGTTTCTCCTTTTTTACTTCTTTTTCAGTTTCCGTCCAAATCGGAGTGCCCCGAAAAGACTCGGCTATATTTCTCCAATTCAATTCAGAAAAATCTGCGTCTTTTTCAACAGCTCCAAACCTCTTAGCCACATGAAGAAGTCTCCATCGAAAAACAGAACTCTTTTCTAATATTTTTTCTATAAGGGGGTCTATATATTTTGATTCTAGTTCGTTCAGGGTTTTTTCGACTACTTCATTATCTTTTTTATTTGGCAAACGAAAAGCGATTCTGTATGGGTCACTTTTTACTCCGACACTTGTCCCCAGTCTTGTGGAAATAAGAGCAGATAGGATCTGCCCAAATGTTTTGTTTACTTTCGTGCCTAACGATGAATGTAAGACGACGAAATTTTCGTACTTTTCGATAACTAGTCGTTCATCATTTGGAACTGAGGCTTCATTAAATTGATTTCTAACGTATCGGATGAACCATTCTGATGCATTTTGGTCTATGGGATATTTTTTTCTTAGCTCCTTTACAATGGCATTGTCATCCATTTCTTCAATTAGGAATTTTTCTATTTTCTTTCTTGACTTGGCTACTTCATTAGCAATTTTAAATGGGACGGGTATTAGTTCCCCTTCCCAAGCAGGGATTGCCCCGTAGGGGTCGTTTATCGGCTCCACTTTTACTTTATCCTCTTCTAATTCAAGGACGCGCCAAGCCTCTCCCTTGCATATGAATGTGATACCAGGCTCTGCGTTCCCCACAACAAATTCCTCATCCAGTGTTCCAATTGATTCTCCTGAAACAAGATTTTGTATATGGTACTGCTTTGTATCGGGTATCATAGAAAGGTTTGTATAATAATATTTCCAGGATTTTTTACCTCTACTGAATTTGTTTTTATCTCTCCAAATCAACCTTTGTCGTAAAAGTTGTTTTAGAACCTCTGAGAACTCTTCTCTCAATAGTTTTCTGTAAGGGTAAGCTCTTTTTACTAATTCTAGAGTTTCTTGAGGATCTTTGACCCCATCAAGTGCGGTTCCTATTATCTGATGAGCTAATATATCAAGTGAATTCCTGTAAATCTCCGTTGGCTCAAGTTCGTTTCTTAATGTGTGTCTAGAAATCACTCCCGCTTCAATTACATCTTCTGGGTCGGTTGCAAGAATTGTCCCTTTGGAAGTCGCCCCTATCTCATGTCCACTTCTGCCCACTCTTTGGACTAACCTGGAAACTTGGCGAGGGGAACTGTATTGAATCGTAAGATCAACGTTCCCTATATCTACTCCTAGTTCCATGGAAGAGGTACAGATCAATGATTTTAAATTTGATTCTCTAAAATCATCCTCTGCAGCAATCCTAGATTCTTTGGACAATGATCCGTGGTGAACATCAACGGGGAGGTCGGGGGCCCAAAGCTTTAAACGGGAACCTAAAGTTTCAGAGGCCTCTCGTGTGTTCACGAAAGTAAGAGCGGATTTGTGCTCATTGATTAATTCTTTAATTCGGCGAAGTCTCGCAATCAGAGTAGGTGGGGCGTTGAGTTCATCTGATAGTTCTGCGTCCTTCTTATCAGGCATAGGACTTTCCACATTAATAGACAAGTCTTTTGTGGAGTAGGTGTCTATTATTTCGATATTTCTGTGAGTTCCGGCTAGAAACTTTCCAACTTCTTCTGAGTCACCAACAGTTGCAGACAACCCGATCCTTTGAAAATCCCCTGAAAGTCTAACTAGTCTTTCTAGCCCTATTGAAAGCTGTGTCCCACGTTTGCTCTCGGCTAATTCATGAACTTCGTCGACTATTACCCATTTTACGGATTTTAAGTGCTCTTTCATTCGACTGCCTGGTAAGATTGCCTGTAATGTTTCCGGAGTGGTAATTAGCATGTCAGGGGGTTCGAGTGCTTGTTTTCTCCTTTGATACTTGGATGTATCACCGTGCCTGACCTGAATACTTATTTCCAAAATGGACTGCCACCTCTTAAGCCTGTTGAGCATGTCTCTATTCAGTGCTCGCAGAGGTGCGATGTAAATAATTTTTATTCCTTTTTCCCTGCCTGTTTTCAGATAGTTGCTAAACACAGGGAGTAAAGCCGCTTCGGTCTTTCCAGTCCCAGTTGGAGCTATTAGAAGTGAATTTTCTCCGTTTAGTACCTTTTCTATGGCTTTTTTCTGTATAGGGCTGGGTTTTTTGAATCCAAATGACTTTATAGTTCCTCTAACCTTTTTATTTAGTTTCTCGAATGCATTCATTTTTTCTCCTAATTTTTAGTCTCTACGAATTCAAGTGGTTCTTTAAAAGTTAATTATTAATTATTGGTTATCATATGAGATTGGAGAGTTGATTTCCGAAAACGTTTTTTAACACTTGTCGAGTATCTATTATAGTATAGTGAATTGGAAGTTTATATACCGGTGTTGATATGGGAAAAACATTAATAATAAGTGAGAAACCTAGCGCTGCATCTAAAATAGCCGGCGCTTTGTCTAAAAAGGAGGGTGCTCTTGAAAAGGAGCTAAATGGGGTTACTTACTATGAATTTGAAAGAGACGGGAAAAAAATAGTGGTAGTTCCGGCTCTTGGCCATCTTTTTACCTTGAAGAATAAGAAACCTATGAAGTACTATCCGATGTATGATATCGAATGGGTACCAAAATACGAGGCTAATAATACGTCGGGGAATTCCGAAGCTTTCATAAAAGCGATAAGCGAAATCTCGAAAGAAGCTAGCGAATATATAAATGCCACAGATTTTGATCAGGAAGGCGCAGTAATCGGATACACAGTTTTAAAATTTCTCTGTGGTGATGGAGCTCCTGAGAAAGCGAAAAGAATGAAATTTTCGACATTAACAGCGGAAGAACTTGAAAATTCATATAAGAATTTACTTCCCAATTTGAATCAAAATCTCGTAGATTCGGGGATAGCCCGTCACATGTTAGATTGGTATTGGGGGATGAATCTCTCAAAGGCCCTTACTTCCTCCGTTGAAGCGGCTCATGATCGTTTTGTAAAACTGTCTGTTGGTCGAGTACAAACACCAACTCTGAAAATTTTGCTGGAAAGGGAGAAGGAAATCGAGAAGTTCGATCCGGAACCATACTGGGTTATTGAACTTTTGTTTGATTTAGATGATCAGGAAGTAAAGGCAAGGCATAAAGAGAAAAAAATATTTGATGAAGACAGAGCGTTAGAGATAAAGAAGAAGTGTGAAGGCAAATCTGCCACGGTCTCAAATATAAAAACAAGAGAGTATACGAATACCCCACCCACACCTTTTAATTTAAGTTCACTTCAATCCGAGGCCCATAAGCAGTTTGGTTATTCCCCAGCTAGAACTCAACAGTTAGCACAAATTCTCTATAATGACGCATTGATTAGTTATCCCAGAACGGGTTCTAAGAAGTTGCCTAAGTCCATCGGATACAGGGAAATAATCAAGAAAATAGGTAAAATTCATGGATATAAAAAACGAGCTGAAAAACTCTTAAAAATATCCAAATTGGAACCCAATGAGGGAAAGGCAACTGACCCGGCTCATCCAGCTATTTATCCGACGGGTGTAAAACCTGAGGGTCTAGAAGGGCCTCGAAGAAGAGTCTATGACCTGATTGTTAAGAGATTTTTAGCTACTTTTGCTGATAAGGCGGTTAAGCAGAGTATGAGAATTGATTTGGATATCGAAGGAGAACCATTCTTCCTTAGAGGTCGAAAAGTGCTTGAGCCTGGTTGGCTGGAATATTATGCACCATACGGAACTACTGACGAAATCATCCTCCCCGAAATACGCGAGGGGCAAATACTTGAACCCCAAAAATTCCTGTATCAGGAAAAGGAGACAAGTCCTCCTGCTAGATATAATCCTTCTTCTACGGTTAAGGAAATGGAAGATCGAAATTTGGGTACCAAGGCTACAAGAGCGGGTACCGTAGAAAATTTAGCAGATAGAAATTACATAGAGGGTGAACGTTTCGTTGTAACTGAAATAGGGAAACAGTTGATAGAATCTTTGAACGAATATTGCCCTGAAATCGTTAGTGAGGAACTTACTGCTCATTTTGAAAAAGAGATGGAAGAAATAGAGCAAGGTGAAAAGGATAAAGAGGAGATATTAGAAGAAGCTAAAAAGAAACTCAATGAGATTTTAGAAAACTTCAAAGAAAACGAAGAGAAAATAGGAGAACCACTTGGTGAGGCCTATAGAAAAACCAGGAGGAACCAGAAGATTATGGGTGACTGCAAACTTTGTGACGAAGGCCAACTCAAAATAATTGTTTCTCGGAGGACTGGAAAGAGATTCGCTGGCTGTACCAATTATCCAAATTGTAATAATTCTTACCCCTTACCCCAAAATGGGAAGATTATACCTCTAGACGAGTATTGCGATGAATGTGAGGAACCACGAATTAAAGTAATCCGAAAGGGGAAGAGACCATACACTATGTGCATTAACCATACTTGTTCAACAAAAGATGATTGGGATATCGACCAATCAAAAATAGGAAAATCAACACCACCCCAAGATCAGAATATAACTCCATTAATGGAACAGTACCAGGAAGAGACTGACAAAAAGGCTAGAGATGAAGAAGGAGATTTGACTGATGAATATAAGAAGTGGAGAAGGAACAGGTCGAAGAAATAGATCTCGTGATTGCTTTCTTTCCAGAAATTTTAACTTTTCCAATAATTAGTTTTGTTGGTGATAGAAATTGAAGATAGCGGTACTTTCGGATTTTCATTTGGGGGCAAAATCTGGAACACAAAGAGAGGATGACTCTTTTGATCAGGCTCAAAGCGCTATTGAAAAAGCACTAAATTTAGGTGCTCAACTCATACTGATTGCTGGGGATATATTTGATTCTAGAATTCCTGAACAAGAAGTGTTGTCTAAGGCCATGAAAATTCTTACTTTGGCCTCCGAAAGACCAAATAAACAAGTAGAACTTTTAGATACTATAAACAAAAACAGAGACGAAATTTCAGCACTCCCAATAAGAGGGGTTCCCGTTATTGCGGTTCATGGAAATCATGAGAGGAGGGGAAGGGGATTCATAGATTCTGTCGAAACATTGGAATCTGCGGGTCTTGCTATAAGGCTTCATCATAATTCAGTAGTTTTCGGCACGAATGAAGGAGAAATAGCGATCCATGGTATGGGTTATGTCCCCGAAGAATATGCATTGGATGTATTAGATAAATGGGAGCCCAAACCAGTGAAAAATGCAAAGAATATTTTTATGATACACCAGGGATTAGGAAAATTTACTTTTTCACTCGAGAAGGAATCCGTTCTTCAACCTTCGGATGTTCCGTTAGGGTTCGATTTATATATTTCTGGCCATGTTCATTACCAAGCCGAATCGAAAATCAACCATGCCCCCTTACTTTTCCCCGGGAGTACAATCCGTACTCAGCTTTTGCCTATTGAAGCCGAAAAGTCAAAAGGATTTTATATGTTAGACGTTGATTCTGACGAAATACACTACAAATTTATAGAACTTGGATCTGTCAGGGACTTCTTTTACAAGGAGAAAGAATTCGATAGTGCGCTTCCGAACCAAGTAGAAGAGTGGATTAAAATGGAACTTGATGAACTAAGCAAAAAAGCTAGAAAAAATCAGGACAAACTGCCATTAGTCCGGTTCAGGTTAAAAGGGACCTTGGCTAAAGGTAGCTCTAGAAGCGAAATTGATATCAACTCGATTAAATCTGATTACGAAGCAATGTTCTTACTTAGTTTTTCTTACAACGATCTTAATTCCCCGAGGTTAGAAGAAAAAACGAGATTTTTGAAAGACATAAGGGAGGAAAGAATATCTATGGAAGAGCGAGGAATGAAAATTCTCGAATCTAATTTAGAGGAACTTGAGTACGATGGATTATTTGAGTGTAGGACACTATTCGAGATTTTGTCGGAAGAGAGAGTTGATGAGGCCTTTGGGGAGGTTTCCAAAAAACTGAGAAAGATGATCAACAGAGAATTTGAGGATACCAATGATAACAAGAGTTAGGCTAAAAAATTGGAAATCCCATGAAGAGACTGAATTGAAATTGGGGCAGGGTACCAACGTATTGGTTGGGATAATGGGAAGCGGCAAATCGGCTGTTCTCGAGGCTATATCTTATGGTTTGTTCGGAACCCTCCCGGCCGTAAGAAATCGCAAGATAACTCTTGATGATCTTATAAGAAAGAGACCAGTTAAGAAAGACTTTTTGGAAACAGAAGTGGGGTTCACTACACCTACCGGCGATGAGTACAAAGTCAAAAGAGTCGTAGAAAGAGGGAAGGGGACTACCTATGCAGAATTGAGAGGGGAAGATGGCACTCTAATAGAAAAGCCAAATTCTACTAATGTGACCGAGCATGTTACATCTCTTCTTGGTATAGATTACGATTTTTTTGAAAGAATGATTTATGCAGAACAAAATCAGCTTGATAGATTTCTAACTTTGGAACCTAGAGAAAGAAGAAAGAAGGTTGATGAATTATTAAAAATAAACAAGTTTGAAAAGGCTAGAAAAAGTACCACCACGCTCGTTAATAGATTAAAAGATCGTAAAGCAGATAGAAAGGAGGATCTAAAAGAGTTAGAAGGCGACGATGAAATAGAAGCTCTTAGCTCTTTAGAGGAAGAGCTTGAAGAAACAAAAGCGGAAAAGGATACTCTAGTAAAAGAACTCAGTGAGATAAAGCCAGAGTTAGAAAAGGTTGAGAAAAAGTTAGGGAATCTCAATAAGATTAAAGAAAAAATTGAATCTTTTTCGAAGAGAATCGAATCCATCAGGGGTAAACTGGAAGCATTGGATGAGCAGATAAATAACGCGAAAGAAAAACTCGGAAAAGACGCAGATTTTAATCTAGAGGATTTAAAAAAACGAAAAAATGTTTTGGAGAACTCTCTTCGTGAGTCCAAAGAGAAAGTTGAAGAATTGGAATCTAAATTGAGTTCTAATATAGCGGAAATTAGTGAGTTAAAAACAGAAAGGCGAACTTTTGAGAATAATGTTGATGAACTCGGGGAGACTATAGAAAAAAAAGAGCAAATTAAGAAAGAACTCAGTGACGTAGACATAGTAGAGATTTCTGAAAAATTAGAGAATCTCGAAAAGAAGAGAGAGGAGATAAGAGAGTCTGTTTCAACCTTAACGGCACATGTCGCTGAACTGAATGATACTTTAGAGGATCTTAAAAAAGTAGAGTCAACTTGTCCAATTTGTGATCGGCCACTAAAGGAAAGTCACAGAAAAGAATTGATAGATAAAAAAACTGAGGATTTACAAAGGAAAAAGGCTGCGATTTCAGATCTCAAGATTAAAATTTCTAAGATCGAAGACAAAATAAGCGAAAAAAAGAGTGAAAGAGATTACTTTAAGGAATTGGAGAGGAAAGTAACTGATTTACCTGACCTAAAGTCACGACTAAACGACATAGAGAAAATAATTAAAGAAAAGGAGCATTCCTTAGAAGAAAAGAAAACGATAAGAGAAGTAATTAGAGAAAAGCTTGAAAATGGAAAGAAAAAAATCGAAAAAGTTCGTAGTGGCTATGAAGATGTTAAGAAAAAAATAGGTCTTTATGAGGATCTGAAGTCAGCTAGAAAATCTAGAATGGAAACAGAGAAAGAAGAAAGTAGAATTTCGGAAAAATTAAGTGAGAAGAAAGAAGAATACGATGAAGAAGAAGTTAAAGAGCTAGAAAAAAGACATCAAGATTTGATTAGGAAGCAGGAAAGGGTTAAGACTCGGTTAGATGAAATAAAAAAGTTGATTGAACAGAAAGAGAAATTAGTTGAGAACATTCGGAAAAAGAAAGAGACTCTAGAAAGACGAAGGAAAGAAGTTGAATTCTTAACTGATTCGATTAATTCTCTCAACAAGTTTCAGAGAGCTTTATCAAAGAGCCAAACTTCTCTGAGGAGACAGGTAATAGAAGCTGTAAACGGTATGATGAATGATATTTGGGATAGTATCTATCCCTACGAAGATTTCCAGAAAATCCGATTATCTATCGAAGAGGCGAGAAAAACGAGTGATTACGAACTTCAAGTAATGGACAGTGCAGGGGATTGGAATCCGGTAGAAGGTGTCACAAGTGGAGGGGAAAGAACATGTGCTTCGTTAACTTTGAGGATAGCTTTTGCGGTAGTATTGGCCCCGAGTTTGAGCTGGTTAGTACTTGATGAACCTACACACAATTTAGACTCGGAAGGAATTGACAATTTGTCCGAAATCTTTCGAGATAGAGTTCCAAAAGTCGTGGAACAACTTTTACTAATAACTCACGAAAAGCGCCTGGAATCTGCTGTGAGTGGGTATTTATACCGTTTTTCAAGAGATAAAAGTGTAGATGGACCTACCGAGGTTGAAAGAGTCTATGAGCGGGGATAATCGGTTAAACAAAATTTTTGGTCGTCAATCAAAATTTTCTAGAATTATTTTTATCGCTTCCTCTACACCTTTGCCATAGGACTCTTTAGTGGTATGGTTACTTGCCTCCTTTGCTTTTTGATCTGCATTAGCAGGCGTGAAGCTTTTTCCAGCCTCCTTTAACATCTCTATGTCGTTCTGAGCATCGCCGATGGCAGCTATTTCAGAAGCCGAGCAATTTAAAATTTCGGCAACTTTTTTCAGAGCTTCTCCTTTATTGATGTTAGGGTTTCTAATATGAATAGCGAATCCAGAATCAACAGCTGTAATTCCCAATCCCTTGGCTTTCAAAATTTTTGTTGCCTCTTCGGCATTGAAGGTTCTTTCTAAGGTTCTACCTGCGCGTCTCCTATTAGAGGTAGCTGTATGTTGAATGTCCCCGAATTCTTCTTCTAGTATTTTCACTGCTTTATTCAGCTCTTTTGAATCTCCTAACAAGTACTCTTTCTCTGAAGATTGGTCAAACACGATTCCTCCGTCTTCTGCTATCAAAGGTCCACTTGTGCCAAGGAGAACAGCAGCTGTTCTGGCAAAGCATAAAATATTGCCTGTTGCCAAGCATATTTTGATCCCTGAGGCTTCGGCACTTCGTATAGGCTCAATAGCGTTTACGTCTAATTGTCGTTTTTCATCTGTTATAGTCCCGTCAATGTCTAAAGTAATCGCTTTTATCAAGAAAATACACCTTAATCTCTAATACCCTCGCTAGTTATCCGAAATACCGCTTCTCCCTCTGGTAATTCAGGGCTATCAACTACTCTAGCTATTCTTCTCGAACCTCTTGATTTCCTTAAGTAAATCCTATTTGTAGCAGAGTGTCCCATTATGTGTCCTCCTATCGGCTGGGTTGAATCACCTAAGAATGCGTCAGGATTCGCTTGTACTTGATTCGTTACCACAACTGCGACATTATTCAGATCCGCAATTCTATGAAGAGAAAGAAGATGTTTTCCGAGTTTTTGTTGTCTCTCCGCTAGATTCTCTCTTCCGATAAATTCGGCTCTAAAAAGAGAGGTTACAGTATCCACCACGAGAAGTCTAACATTTTTTTCTTCGACTAAATCTTGAGCTTTTTCTGCTGTTATCAATTGCTGATCGGTATTCATGATTTTGGCGACATAAATATTCTTAAGAGCTTCTTGTGGGTCTACCCCTACATCTCGGGCCATACTTTCTATTCTCCTAGGGCGGAAAGTATTCTCTGTGTCCAGATAAATTGCTCTTCCGTCTAGGCCTCCTTTTTCCTTGGGAAGTTGAGTGTTAACGCTAAGCTGATGAGCTATCTGAGTTTTACCACAACCAAATTCTCCAAATATCTCTGTAACTGCTTGGGTTTCGATTCCACCACCGAAAAGACCATCTAATTCTTCACTACCTGTGGTTATCCATCCAACACTATCTCTTTTTTCTAAAATTTTATCTGCAGTCACAAACTGATCCTCCCCGCATACTTCTTCAGCCTCCTCGATTATTTTTCTGGCTTTTTCCTCGCTGATTTCGGCTATTTTTTGAATGTCTTTTATTCTGGCGGTAGCAATAGATTCTATTGTTTTATAACCTTCCTCCCTAAGTTTGCGGGCAGTAGCCTCTTTTAATTCCGATAGAGAGTTAATACTTTTATTTTTTTCCAATTTTCTTCTCCTCATTTGTTTGAAGAGCTGGACTAGGCTTTAATCCTTTTTAAGATTCTTTTTGCTTCTTCTTTTGGTTTTGGGAAATCTATTTCAGTAGCCCTTATCTCAAGCATATCAAAGTAATCGTCGTGTCTTATATTACCCTTTACTAGAAGTTCCGTTCCAATTAGATCTATTTTTTTATAAAATGATGAGAGCTCGCCTTCTTTTATTTCCTCTCGAATCTCGTCAACCGATTTTCCTAACACTTTTTCTCCTAATTTTCCAAAGAGCACCATTCGAATGTTACTGCTTCCATCGTCTACAATCCCGTTAAGAACTGTTCTATAGTCCGGTTCAACTATTTCTCCGCATTCTTCGCAGAGAGCCTCAGAGTCATCAGTCCCCAAACTTCTCTCACACCTAGGGCATATACTGAAGAAAGGTTTTCTCTCAAAAAGTTTAACGACAGTCCCACGAACCATAACTTTCGAGTTTTCTTTTACATTTTCTATTTTTACTCGCTCTGCGGTCAAAGGCTCTTTTTTGTTTATCTCGCTTGTCGGAGGCAAATCTACTCCTTCGGGATTTATTTCAACATTAGCTAGATTCCCAACGTGGATTTCTGGTCTGCCGTAATTACCGGCTACAGTGTAAGAATTTTCGATTTTCAACGAGTCACCTATCTCTAATTCGTCTAACAGCTCAGTTCTTGATCCCCATAAAGTGACAGAACACGTGCCAGTTTTATCACCGATAGTTAGTGAAGCGACTTTTCCTTTTTCACCGCTTGAATTGGTGAATTCTCTAACCTCTGTCATGTTGATGATCCGTCCCATTACCTGGATGTAATCCATTCCTTCTTCTAATTCAGAAATTAGAAATCTGTTTGTTTCCGTTTTTCCTATTTCAATATTCTCTGGATTAATTTCTATTCTAGACTTTTCACCAATCTGTATCTCAGGTTTACCCCTTAGGCCCGCTCTACTTCTAGCATTTTCTATAAATATGAGATCCCCGGGGGACATTTTTTCGGCTGTTTCTGCTGCATTATCCCAGAAGGATAGTCTAATTGTTCCAGTCTCATCCGCAATTAGAGCATTCATAACTCTACCAGTAGATCCGTCTTTTCTTAAAAATTCGTTAACGGGGAAAGTTCTTTGGACTTTTCCAGCAAGGTCTAAAGTTGGCATATCCGGCTCTATATCTTCTATCTTTAATAGCTTCCTTTCGAATTCGGGTAAATCTCCTACTTCCTTTTTTGGTGGACTACGTATCAACCGACTTTGCCAGTTCACGTGAAGTTGGGGTATATCTTGTTTATCTTTTCTCACAGAAGCATTTTCAAGTTTTATAATATCTCCTTGTTCAATTCCTTTAACTTCCTCAGCTTTTTCATCCCATATGGAAACCCTAATTTGACCAGTCTCATCTGCAATTCTCACGGTTGCTACTTTCCCTTTTGACCCGTCCGCCCTTTCGAATTCTCGAGGGTTGGTGACGGCGATAACCCTCCCTACTATATCTGCATATTCTAGATTGGAATCAATATCAGAAATTTTAATTTTAGTGTCTTCGAGGGATGGTAAATCCTCTACTCGCTCTCCTGTGGGTTCTGCTTCGATTTCGCTTCTCTTGCCAACGTTTAACTCCAGTGAGTTGGTTCGACCTTTTTTGATATATGCGTTTTTGAAACGGATGGACATACCTTTTTGTAATTCTCCCCTTGCCACTAACTCAGCCATTTCGTCCCAAAGCACGACTCTGATCTCTCCGGTCTTGTCTATAATAGTTAGATTTGCTACTTTCCCTTTTGACCCGTCTTGTCTTTCAAATACATTAGGTTCAAATATCCTAGCTACTTTCCCTACAACGTCTATATTGGACATTCCTTCGCTAAGGTCCTCTATTCTTAGCTTTTTTATCTCCGGTTCTTCTCTTTCCAACGTGATGCCATAATTTCTAGCTATTATCGTTGCTGCTCCTTCCTCAGTAACGAAACCACTAAGCTCCTCTTGTTTTTTATTTATCCGGTTGATTACTTCTTCTCTTTTGGCTTCCGTCTTCTCGATTATTTTTTTTATTATGTCTTCCGTTTTTTCATTCATTTTCTTCCTAGAGTACAATCGTTTTTTAGGTTAAAGAAATTAAGTCTATCAACTCTTGGGATTGAGAACTGTTAAATGTTGATAATTGAGTTGCTTTAGACCTATTAAACTCCGGTTATTCTAAAGGGTACTGGAGTGAAACACGCTATAAATATTATATAAACTAATAATCCCAGCAGTTTTCTTCGCATATCTGGTTTAGTAACGTTGTTTAAGGGGGGTGGGTGTCCCGCACTATGAAAAAAGAGGGTAATAAATCCCCAAAAAATCCAGATTTCTCCACCGCCTGAATCAGTAAAGCTAGTTAAGTAGAAACCTAGTGCCAAAAGAATGATCGGAACGCCACTTGAAATATATTGATGTTTTTCCCCAAAGAGCGCTCTGGACACATGTCCTCCATCTAGCTGACCAACAGGGAGAAGATTCAAGAAGGTGACAAAGAATCCAACCCATCCAGCAAAAGCCACGGGATGTAAACCACCTTCGTTCACTGGGATTAAGTAAGTAAGAGCTTGGTATATGAGTGGACGGCCTAGTTCTATTAAGCCTCCATCGGTTGGGACGGTGATTGGAGAAAGGTATAAACCTATTAATGTGACGGGTATGGCAAAAATTATACCTAATAGGGGTCCAGCCGCTCCTATATCCAGAAGGGACTTTCTACTTGGAATCGGACTTTTAGTCTGTATTACAGCACCAAGTGTGCCTAATATGAATGGCGGTGGAACCGGAATGAAGTAGGGCAAGGTAGCGGCCACTCCCCGCCTTTTCGATATGATGTAATGACCCAGTTCGTGAGTTCCTAGAATCAACATTATAGATAGAGAAAACGGCCATCCTCTTAGTATACCCAAAGGATTATTGAAAACATCTACCCCGAACATAAGGGCTCCTGCAATCAGTGTGGTGATGATAGTAGCAATAAACAGTATCAGATGTTTTTTCGATGTTTTTACAGTGGGTTCTCGATATCTTTTTACAGTTATTTTGCCGATTTCTTCTTCTTTGTCTAGAAAAAGAATGAATCCAATTTTCTTTAATCTGGATAGTGTGTTGTTGAATTTTTTTTCAACATCGCCTTCTAACTCGAAGTATATCCCAATTTCATCATAATTTACAGAAGTACTTTGAATCAGAAACTCTTCCCCAACTATTTTTTCTATCTTCTTTGTCTCTTCTTCAGAGATAGAGATTTCTGGCTTGCCTACTCCTTCCATTAAGTTCGTCCCAAAGCTATTCTTTCAGTCTAGCCTTTTCTTTTTTCTCCAATAATTTTTGTATATTAGTTGAAAAGACTTAATTTCAAACGATTCTATGTAGTTTTGATGTCTATTTCAGTTGATGTAGGTGGAACATTTACAGACTTTGTTATATTTGAAGAGGATAAGATTCAGTATTACAAAGTTCCCTCTACTCCTAGAAGTCCGAAAGCTCTCAAAGAGGGAATTAAAAACAAAAAATACGAAGGCGAAGTCTTACTTGGATCAACAATTGCCATAAATGCTTTTCTTGAAAAAAGGGGTGCTGAAACAGCGTTTATAGTGAATGAAGGATTTGAAGATATCTTATTTATTGGAAGACAGACTCGTCCATATCTTTATGACTTGTACGTGAAGAAACCGAAACCTCCACTCAAAAAGAATAATTGTTATGGTATTCCTGGAAGGCTTGATTCTAAGGGAAGAATAGTTAGAGATTTAGATATTGAAAGGGTTAGAGCGATAGCAACAGAACTGAAAGAAAAGAGTCTTTCTGCTGCAGTATGTCTTCTCCATTCATATGTTAATCCCGAGCACGAAAAGAAAATCGGACGTATTTTAGAAGAATATGATATTCCTTATTCTCTTTCTTGTGAGGTTTCAGGCGAGTTTAGGGAATACGAGAGGGGGATGACAACTCTTTTAGATGCTTACGTGGCCCCTCTGACTAGAGAATATTTTTCTTCTGCTGAAAAGATCTTTGAAAAAGAGCCATTAGTAATGAAGTCTGGAGGGGGATTGGAACCTGCCTCTACTGTGAAGCCAGTAGATTTATTCTATTCCGGCCCGGCTGGCGGAGTAGCTGGTAGTGCGTACATTGCGGGCATTACAGACGTGGAAAATATAGTAACTTTCGATATGGGTGGAACAAGTGCAGATATGGCTACAGTTATCAATGGTAAAATTTCTTGGAAAGATGAAGGAAAAGTTGGAGAGTTTCCAGTTCAGGCAAGAATGGTGGATATCGTAACCGTCGGTTCGGGCGGAGGAAGTATTGCAAGATGTGATCGTGGAGGTATACTGAGAGTCGGTCCCGAGAGTGCAGGGTCGGAACCCGGTCCAGTATGTTATGATAAAGGTGGAGAGAAACCCACTATCACAGATGCTTTACTTTTAATGGGATATATCAATCCGGACTACTTCTTGGGAGGGACAATGGAACTCGATGAAAAGCACGCACTTTCTTCTTTAGAGAAGTTATCTAATGAATTGGGAATGGATTTTGAAGATACTCTTTTAGGTATATTTCAAGTAGCCAATTCCAATATGGGTAAAACAATGAAGAAAATAACCGTAGAGAAAGGTTTGGATCCAAAAGATTTCGCTATTTTAGCTTTTGGTGGCGCTGGACCGTTACATGCTGCATACATAGGAGAAGAACTAGGGATAAATTATGTTATGGTCCCACCCATGCCAGGCGTTTTCTCTGCTTTCGGAATTGCAACGGGTGACATTGTCAGAGATTACTCAAAAACTCTGATTTCTCCTTTGTCTGAAAGAGAGAAAATAGGACGAACTATTAAAGAACTTCAAGAAAAAGCAGTCGATGGTTCAGAAA
Organism: Hadarchaeota archaeon (SeqCode); assembly: GCA_964384105.1. Lineage (GTDB taxonomy): Archaea > Hadarchaeota > Hadarchaeia > Hadarchaeales > JAGGTB01 > CAYLJV01. Next base: position 703,795 of record CAYLJV010000001.1, read on the forward strand.
CTGTGTACTTAGGATTGAGATATAAAGGTCAAAGTTATCATATAAATATTCCTTATGAAGGCAATATTGAGAAAAAATTTCATCAAGAACATGAAAGAAGATATGGTTATTCCGACGTAGAAACTCAAATTGAAGTAGTTAGAATTCACTTAGAAGTAAGGGAAACTTGTGATTTAGTAAGCTTTCCATCTAGGGAAAAGAGGACATCAGAATCCAGGTCTAGAACTTGCCTTTTCCCGGAAGGAACCTATGAAACGGAAATTCGCTATAGGGAAAGCTTGACCAAAAATTCGAATGGGAGTGGACCTTGTATTATAGAAGACATCAACTCTAGCATTTTAGTCCCACCTGCCTGGAGTTACCGTGTTGACTCAGATGGAATAATTCACATGAAGGGATAAAATGGAGAGTTTGAACCCTGCTCAGCTCGAGATTATGAAAAATGCATTTACTGCAATTCCTGAGCAGATGGGTGCGTCACTACAACGGAGTAGTCATTCCCCCAATATTAAAGAGAGAAAAGACGAGTCCTGTGCTATCTTTACCTCTGAGAGAGAATTATTGGCTCAGGCTGAGCATATTCCGGTCCACTTGGGTGCTATACCAAAATCGATTGAACATGCGGTTGAAAGCTGCGAAATGAACCAAGGCGATCAGATCATTCTAAATGATCCCTATTCTGGAGGGACCCATCTCCCAGATATAACACTGATTAAGCCGGTCTATGATAAAGAAAGGCATTTAGGTTACGTTGTAAATCGCGCCCATCATGCCGATATAGGGGGAGAAACTCCAGGATCTATGCCCGGAAAAGCTGAGAGAATTGAAGAGGAGGGAATTATCATTTCCCCCACACACATAGTAAAAGAAGGAGAGTACGTTGATAGAATAATTAGTCTCATTCAGGAAGCAAGATCCCCAAAAGAGAGATGGGGGGATATTAGGGCCCAGATCGGGGCTAACGAGAGAGGAGCAAAAGAATTTAGAAAAGCTGTCAAAAGATTTGGATTAAAAAGGTATATTGCATTTGTAAGACAAATACTGGATTACTCAGAGAATAGAACTAGAAGTGTTATAGGCGATTTACAGAATGGAACTAGCTCTGACTGGGACTTAATGGAATGGGACGAAGAAGTTAGACTAGAAGTCACGATAGAAATCAAAGATGGAAAGGTAAATTTTAATTTTTCAGGAACAAGCGACCAGGTTGAAGGGAACATTAATGCTCCTGAACCTGTAACACTTTCCGGGGTATATTATGTTCTTAGATGTTTGTTAGGAGCAGACATCCCTGTAAACGAAGGTTGCCATCGACCTATAAAAGTAGTTATTCCAGAAGGTAGCTTGTTAAATCCAAAGTGGCCTGCAGCAGTTTCAGCAGGTAATGTAGAAACGTCACAGAGGGTAGTAGAGTTATTGTTTAAAACTTTGAGATTTTTACTTCCGGATACTATACCTGCCGAGAGCCAAGGAACAATGAATAATTTGACTATTGGTAATGATCAATTTTCTTACTACGAGACAGTGGGGGGAGGGGCTGGAGCTTCTTCAAAAGGAGCGGGCGAAAGCGGAGTCCAGGTTCACATGACAAATACTAAGAATACACCTATCGAATCGATAGAGAATAATTACCCTCTTTGTGTAACCTCCTATTGTATAAGGGAGGAGTCCGGTGGTGATGGTCTTTTCCCAGGTGGTTGCGGACTTATTAGGGAAATAGAGTTTTTGGATGATAGAGCAATATTGTCGATACAATCGGAAAGAAGGAAGTACAGACCGAAGGGAGTAGAGGGGGGTGGCGATGGAAAGAGGGGGAAGAACTTGATAATTAGAGATGGAATAGTAGAGGAGCTCCCCGGAAAGGTGACCTTGCCCATAAGAAAAGGAGAAAAAGTGCGAATAGAGACTCCTGGAGGTGGCGGTTGGGGTTCTAAAAAATAGTTTGCTTTCGGTATTAGTCTTTTTCGAGTCTCCATTTTAGATTATCGTGCTGTATCAGTTCTCTGTGTGGGAATGGTATACCAATTCCCGCCTTCTCGTATTTTTCTTTAATGCTCGTAATTACATCGTTGATTACTTTCCGTCTCTTACCAGGAACCGGGTCATCGATCCAAAATAGGATTTCAATGTTTACCGAACTATCGGCTAGTTCATCTACCAATGCCTTGGGTTTTGGCTCGCTTAATATCATTTCATGTTTTTCGAGTTCTTTCTCTGCTATCTCTTTTGCTTTTACCGGATCTGCGTCATAGTCAATACCGATTGTTTTCTTAACTCTAAGTTTCCCCATTCTCGATTTATTGTTTATTTCTGTTGATGAAACTGTTTGATTAGGTATTGAGATTAATTCACCCTCAAAAGTTCTTAGGCGGGTATTTATCACTGTTATATCCTCTACCACCCCTGAATAACCTGAAATTTCGATCCAATCCCCAATATCAAAAGGTCTAGAAAACATCAGCAGCATACCAGATATAACATTTCCAAGTGTTTCTTGGGCAGCGAGTCCTATTACTAGACCCATAAACCCAGCTCCAGCTAATAGTCCGGTTAAATTGATGCCCCAAATTCCCAAAATCACAAAGAGTGCAACTACGGATATTATTATTTGAAATATTCGATATATAGTTCTTCTAAAATGCTTCTCTACAGTTCCTGCGGCGAAATGCCTGAGAGATCTCTGGATTATCTTCATTATTATGATAGCGACTATGACCACTACGATAATAGATATGATTTTAGTCATTGTCTCCGAATTCTGAGTGAAAAAACCTACTAATGTTTCTACTACTTGAGATGAAATTTTATCTTCCCTTTGTTTAGTACAATTTAGAACATTTATTTTTAAAGACTTTATTAAATCGGCATGTCTTGATTAAGTAGATAACTTATTCAATATTAGTTATAGGTGATGTATAATTATGGAGAGTACTGATACGATAGAGCGTAGCGAGAAAATAGAAGAAATGGTGTGTAGAGGAGAAAAAAGAAAATATTACCGTTTCAGAAGCACTCGGTTCTATGGGGGAATAGCCACTGCAGACTGTGTAGGTTGTAATTTAGATTGTCGCTACTGTTGGAGTGATCAACCTAGAAAGAAACCGAATGAAATTGGTGAATTTAAAACACCAAAAGAGGTAGCTGAGAGGCTAATAAATATTTCTGAAAAAGAAGGATATTCTCAAGCTCGGATTTCCGGTAATGAGCCGACCATTGGAAAAAAACACCTTTATCTAATATTAAAACAACTCAAGGAATATTCACTTAGGTTCATTCTTGAAACAAATGGTATTCTCATAGGTTTGGATCACGACTATGCAGAATCTCTTTCCAATTTTAGTAATCTATATGTTAGAGTTTCCTTGAAAGGAACCTCACGAGAACAATTCTCTACTTTAACGGGCATGGACCCGACTGGTTTTGAGTTTCAACTAGAGGCCCTAAGAAATCTAACAGAAACTGGTTGCAGTTGTGGCGTTGCAATTATGAAAGATTTTGTAAATGAAGGTCAGATGAACTCGATCATAGAGAAGTTAAAGAAAATAAACCCCAATTTACTATTAAATTTAGAACTCGAAAAATTGAAAATATATCCTCATGTCAGAAGGAGACTTGGAAATCACAACTTGTTAGAGAGGCTTGAAGATTAGTTTTGATGATGTTTAGAGAAGTAATTATAACTGTTTATAATTAACTTTAGAGAGTGAAGGTGGTACGAATTAAAGAGCTAGAAATAGAGGGAATAAAAGCCAGAGAGATCCTTGATTGTAGGTTAGAGCCCACACTTCAGGTTGATGTCTGGACTAGAGGAGGGTGTTTAGGTCGAGCGGATGTTCCTTGCGGACGGTCTACGGGTACGAATGAAGCGAAGCAGATTAGAGATGGAGGATCGAGGTTCAACGGCAAAGGAATGCTAGAGGCAGTCGAAAGAGTAAATCAGATAGTAGGACCCGAATTAGTAGGTAAAAAGATTACGAGCCAGAGAGAGATTGACGAAACTATGGTAAATCTCGACGGTACAAGTGATAAAAGTAGGCTGGGTGGAAATGTAATTACGGGTGTTTCTCTTGCTGTCCTAAAAACTGCGGCAGATGCATTAAACCTCCCTCTGTACCGGTATATAGGCGGCACAAATTCCTACACACTTCCAATTCCCCTTTTAGATGTGATTGAGGGTGGAAAACTAGCTTCAAATGATTTAGATTTTCAAGAACATCAAATTATACCAGTAGGCGCCGGAACCTTTTCGGAGGCTATACGGATGGGCGCCGAGGTTTATTCGGAGCTCGGCAGAATCTTAGTTAAGGGGTGGGGTAAGAATTCGCTGAACGTTGGTTTTGAGGGCGGATATACACCTCCAAAAATGAAAGATCCTAGAGATGCGTTCGATGAGATTTTGAAAGCTATTAGTGAACTCGGCTATGATGATAAATTTTCTCTTGGAATAGATGCAGCAGCCAGTCATTTCTACTCAGAAGAATCTGGAACCTACCAGTTTATGGAAAAGGAATTGACCCGGGAAGAGCTTTTTGAGTATTACAATGATCTTGTTAAAACATATCCTATAAAATCGATAGAGGATCCCCTGCACGAGGAAGATTTTGAGGGTTTCAAAAAACTTACTGAGGAGCTAGATATACAGATAGTGGGAGATGATATTTTCGTTACAAATACCGATCGACTGAAAAGAGGGATTGACATAGGCGCTGGGAACTGTCTTTTGTTGAAGGTAAACCAGGTGGGAACTGTGAGTGAGGCGCTAGATGCTGCAAATTTAGCTTTTAGAAATAGTTACAATGTTCAGGTTTCAGAGAGATCCGGTCAGACCGCGGATACTTGGCTTGCTGACTTGGCAGTTGGGCTTAACTCTGGACAGATAAAGACTGGCGTTACAAGAGGAGAAAGAACGGAACAGTACAATAGGTTACTACAGATAGAGGAAGAACTTGGAGAAAACGCCGCTTACGCTGACTGGTCCGTTAAGTGCTAGATCGGATGATAGTATGGTAATAAATAATCGAGAAACTCTTGTTTCTCATGGTAATTCAGAAGCCAGAAACTCACTCATAGAGATCGCGGAATATGCAATAGAAAAAATGAATCCAAGCAATTTTCTTTCTAATTTTGTTCGAATAAAAAACGGTTCTGTATTACAAGTTGAGGATTCTGTTTATGATCTATCAGAAATAAACAGAATTTTTGTTATTGGTTTGGGAAAAGGTTCGTTACATTTGGTTAAAGCTTTGAAAAATATTCTGGATAAGGAGATTGAGGGTGGTATAGTTGTTGAAAAGAAAGGGCAAGGAGAAAGTTTAGATTGGATAAAAGTTTTGGAGGCTAGTCATCCAATTCCCTCTTCTGATGGTGTTTATGCGAGTCAAAAAGTCCTTGAGCTTGCAAAAGAGACTAAAAAAGAAGACCTTGTATTTGTGTGCGTTCTAGGAGGAGCCTCTGCTTTGCTTCCTTCACCTCCTGAAGGTATCAGTATTAAGGAAAAAGCAAAAATAACAGAGCTTCTTTTAAAATCGGGTGCTCAGATCGAAGAAATAAACGCTGTAAGAAAACATATTTCTAATTTTAAAGGAGGAAAACTGGCGAAATTACTTCAACCCGCACAGATTGTTAATCTGATAGTTGTAGATGAGGTCTCCGGTCTGCCATGGGGCCCTACAGTTCCAGACGAGACCACATTCTCTGATGCAATCAATATTTTAAATCACTACGATTTGTGGAAAAAAACACCAACTTCAATAAGAGATCATCTTATTCAGGGGACTAAACGTCCTGAGCTCGAAACCCTAAAACCAAAAGATTTCATCGATTTAAATGTAAAAAGTGTTGTTTTGCTAGACGCTAGTAAGTTGTGTGAAGCCTCTAAGGAAAAAGCTGAAGAGTTAGGATTCAATTCGATGATTCTTTCTACTATGGTTGAAGGAGAAAGTAGAGAGATTGGTAAATTTCTGGCAAGTGTTGCAAAGGAAATATCGTTTAATGGGAGACCTATGGAGCCGCCCTGTATTATAATTACAGGAGGCGAAACAACGGTTACGATTTCAGGAGAATGTGGGGAAGGAGGACCAAATCAAGAGTTGGTATTGGCATTTTCCTTGGAGATAGACGGAAATTTGGATATTTCGTGTTTATCAATTGGAACGGACGGAACAGATGGACCAACAGATATTGCAGGAGGAATCGTGGATGGTTATACACCGAAGAGAGCAAAAGAACTAGGGTTAGACATTCGAAAAAGTTTGAAAAAACACGAATCATCTCGTGTTCTAAAGAAGTTAGGGGATGCAATTTACACGGATAATACTGGAACCAACCTTATGGATTTGAGAATAATACTCATAGAAAAAGAATAATGAATAACTCCCCGTTTAGGAAGTTATTTCTCTTGTAATTCCTCCAGTAATTCTATAGCCCGATCGGTACTGATTCTATCTTCTTCGATCATCTTTTTAGCTACTTTGTCTATCAAATCGCCTTCTGCACCCGCCACGGAAGCGATGTTTCTCGCATGGAGTTTCATGTGTCCTTTTTGTATACCCTCAGAGCTTAATGCTCGAAGAGCTGCAAGGTTTTGGGCGAGTCCAGCCGATGCCATTACTTTTCCTAGCTCTTGAGAGGTTTCTACACCTAATATTTTGATACAAGTTCTAGCTATGGGGTTAACGGACGTTGAACCACCGACTATACCGATAGTAACCGGGACCTCTATTTCTCCGACTAAATCACCATTTTCATCTTTTCTCCAAGTAGTAAGCGGTTTGTAACTTCCATCTTTGGCAGCATATGAATGTGCACCAGCTTCCAAAGCCCTAATATCATTGCCTATGGCTAACGCAATTGAAGTCATTCCATTCATTATGCCCTTATTGTGGGTAGCACATCTATAAGGATCTCCAACAGCAAAGTGATACGCTTTTATAATCCCATCTACAACTTCTTCGCCGCCTAACTCTTCTTTGCCGAAAACAGCTTTGGCTCTGGATATCCGTTTGTCTGCCAGGTTTGATATTATCCTAAGAAATATCTCGCCGCCTGTAATGTCTTCAATTATTGGTGCAACGGCCTCGGCCATTGTATTTACTAGATTTGCACCCATTGCATCTCGAACATCAACGATCAGGTGAACGATGATCATTTTGCCGGAAGGTGTGTCTATCTCTCTTACTTCTAGATCTTCGGCTCCACCGCCTAATTTTACGATAACAGGGTCCTGTTCATTTGCCAGCTCTAAAATATCCTTCTTCTTGGATTCAATTGCTTTTTTGGCTTTTCCGATATCGTTTACGTCGGTGACTTGAATCTGACCTATCATCCTAGGTTCGTCTGCTTCTGCTTTAAACCCACCTTTGGACCGTGCTATTTTGGCTGCGTTAGATGCTGCCGCTACAACTGAAGATTCTTCAGTTGCCATTGGAATCAAGTAATCCTCTCCGTTTATTACGAAGTTAACTGCTATTCCTATTGGTAACTCTAAAGTTCCAATTACATTTTCAATCATTCGATCAGCTGTATCGATATCAAGAGACCCTGTCTTACCTAGGATCTCCACTTCTTCATCTGTTAACTCGGCGAAATCTCTAACTTCCTCTAATCGATCTTCTGGAGGCAATTTATAAAAACCGGGAATTCTCGAACTCGATGACATTTTATCTACTCATGGGAATAACACTTTTGAATTAATAAAGGTTTTACTTTCTAATCACAACTATTGGTCGATCAGGTTGAAAAATAAAAATAAGAATAGGGGGAAGTGCTATTTTTAATTTCTTTTCTTATTTGCTCTTCCCGAGTTTTACCGTAATGGTCGAGACATTTGAAGTGCCGTCTTCTCCAGCAACTTCTTCGGTGCCGGTCTGTATGTCTAGGATTTCTAGGTCTTGTAGGAATCTGTTTCTGACGATCTCTGCAGTATCGACGGCTCTGCTTATGGCTCTACCTCGAGCTTTTAGAATTACTTCGTCGCTACCTTCGTTTATTTGAGTAACTACTGCCAAAACATAGTTCATTACTTCCTTGTTACCAATATAGACAACATTATCGGCACTTTTTACCGATTTATCAGCCAATATTTTCCCTCCTTTTCTGTTTTTGTTTCCTTCTTGCGAAAACGCTAATAAAAAATTATCGTATTTTTACCGAAATTCAAATACCAAAACTTTTGATACACGAGAATTTTCCTTAATAGAGATACCCTTACTGCCTACATGTAATAGCATCGGGCCCAAATTCTTAGTAAAATAAGATGGATGAGTCGCGAAATTTTTTGTAATCCTAGGCAGAGGCTCTATGAAACATAATTTATTGTTTCTTAAACTTTCATTGTATTTCAAGAGATAGTCTCCTGGTTTCAAGTCCCACCAACCGTAATCGTTTTCGGGGTCTTTTATAACCGGTTTAATCTCCTTGGTCTTTGCATCTTCTCTTTCGCCGCCGCCGAAGTCTACTCTCCCTTTACTTCTAGGCTTGTAGATTTTTGAAACAGTTAAATCCATGCTATTCTCCGAAATCTGTGTCTCTGAATGGATAATACCGTCTAGAATCTTTTCGATTTTATTTCCAGGATACATATATTCCACCGATTAATTGTTTAGCATTGTTTAGCTCACACTTCATAAAAAAAATTGAGAATAGGACAAAAGTTTAGAAAGTATTTAAGTATCTATCAAGCTCCCATTGGCTGACGTCTGTTATGTAGTCCTTCCATTCACTCAGTTTTGCTTGAATGAATTTTTCAGTAATGTGGGAACCTAATGCATTTTTTACTACTTCGTCATTTTTGAGTGCAGTTATTGACTCCTTTAGATTCTCTGGTAGCATTTTTATCCCATGTTCCCTCCGTTTTTCTTCGGTAAAATTATAGATGTCCTCTTGTATCGGATCTCCTGGTGAGATTTCATTTTCTATGCCATCTATCCCTGCTTGTAGTATTACCGCAAGTGTTAGGTAAGGATTTGAGGATGGATCAGGAGATCTGAATTCAACTCGTGTGCTTTCTCCTGCCGCTCCTGGAACTCGTATCAGAGAGGACCGATTTATTTTACTCCAGGAAATATAAACAGGAGCTTCGTATCCTGGAACTAGGCGCTTGTATGAGTTAATCGTTGGATTACATATTGCTGTTAATGCTGGAGCATGCTCAAGTAACCCCCCCATAAAGTAATAAGCAATCTCGCTTAGATTGTATTCATCTTTTGGATCATAGAAAGCGTTTCCACTTTCTCCAAATAGTGAGATATGAGTATGCATACCGCTTCCATATCCACCGGATATGGGTTTTGGCATGAAAGTAGCGTGTAAACAATTAAGCTCTGCAATCGCCCTTACAACTGTTCTAAAAGTTGCAATATTATCGGCGGTTCTCAAAGCATCTTCATATTTAAAATCTATCTCATACTGTCCTTCACCGCATTCATGGTGACTTGCCTCTATTTCAAATCCCATTTTCTCGAGAGTAAGAGTTATATCTCTTCTCAACGCACTTGAAAGATCCCTTGGGGCAAAGTCGAAGTATCCTCCAAGGTCGTAAGGTCTAGTTGTGGCTGTATTCCCCTCTTTTTCGAAAATAAAAAATTCGGGTTCTGGTCCTGCCATTGGCTCCAAGCCCATATCTTTTGCTTTTTTTATTGCCCGCTTGAGAACATATCTCGGATCACCTTCAAAAGAGGAATCATCGGTATTGACTACGTCACAGATTAATCTAGCAGTGATTACGTCTTCATTCTCATCCTGTCTCCAGGGGAGCACTGCAAATGTATCTGGATCGGGGTCAAGCCGCATATCACTTTCTTGGATTCTAACGAAACCCTCTATTGAGGAGCCATCAAACCATATGCCATCTCTCAATGCTTTTTCTGCTTGTTCTGCGGGTATTTCCACGCTTTTTACGATTCCAAGGATATCTGTGAATTGCAATTGGATGAATTTTATGTTTTCATCTTTGATCTTTTTTAGGATTCCATCTGTTTTTGTCATGATTCCACATCTGAGGTAGTTACATTTTTTTGAATTTAACCGTTATGCATTTTCTATTAGTTGCACTGTCGTTTAAGCGTAGTGGGCACGTGGTCAAGACCAGAATCTACGATTTATATTGAGATTAATCTAGGAGGATACCCTCATAGACATCGTTTTCAACTTCGTCCATAAGCGGAATTCCTGTTACTCTGGATGCTCTTTCTGTCAAAGCGGCAAGGTCATCTCTGCCGGCTAAATTAAGATCCCATTTTCTTGTTCCTGCAAGTAATTGTTGTAATCCTACACCTAATCTATCTGAGAGATATGTGTATACGGCAACTGCTCCGGGGGGTATTTCTTTGTATCTCTTTCCATATTCCTCTTTAAGGTCAGAAGCAGTAACGAAAAAGTCTTCGACCTTGTTACCGTACTCCTCTTTGAATTTTCTGGGTAAATTGTCTTTTTGTGCTAGCTCGGCGAAGTATGAGCCTTTGAATGCTGCAGTTAACGGGGCCCTAGCCATTGTAATTGATTTTATGTATGGACCATCACCGAAATTACTCATGGCAATCGCCTTTAATATTTGAGTTTCCTGGATAAATCCTCCAGCCATACTAATATCTGGAACATATTTTCCATGATCGTCGAGCATCTTGGCACATTTGAGTATTTGCGCTTCTAGATAGACCGTGGGGGTGCTCATTTCATTCATCATTGGTACAGGGCTCATCCCTGTTCCACCTCCGGCTCCATCGAAAGTTATGTAGTCAACTTCAGCTTCAGAAGCCATCTTCATAGTCCACGCTACGTCTGAGGGTCGGTAGGCACCAGTTTTCAGAGTAACCATTTTAGCTCCTTTTTCACGTAAATTATCCACGTCCTCTAGGAAACCTTCTTTGGTTGGCATACCAACTCGACTATGTCGCTCGAAAGATTTTATGCTTCCTTCTTTGTACGCTTCTCTGACAGCTGGATCTTCGGGATCTGGCAGTACTAGATAACCTCTATTTTTTAGCGTTTGAGCTCTGTCTATATCGTAGAATCTGACTTCTCCGCCTATCGCTTTTGCACCTTGTCCCCACTTTCTCTCGATAATGTTAACTTCAAGATCCGATATTACATAGTCTTCCACTCCTGTTCTTTCGTCTTCTACGTTTGTCTGAACGGCTACATCTCCGTGCTTTCCGTCCCAAAATTTTCTGAAAGTCTCAACTCGGTTTTCCATGTCTTTGGAGTACTTGATTTTATCATTCTGGAATTTGGCTTCTGGATCCATTCTGCAAACGTTTTCACCGATTACTAATATTGCTCCAGAGAGCGCAGCTCCGATAGCCAATGCATCCCAATTTCGTTTCCCTACTTCTGTAGAACCATATGCACCGCTAGCAATAGGCACTTTTAATGGAATTCCTCCGCACTCCGAGTCAATATCAACGTTATGGAACAATGCAACGTCCGAATCTTCTTCGATACCTCTTGCTCCTCTGAGTCTAGAAAGTATATTCAAATCAGACCAATCTAAACCATAGTTCTTGAGTGATGCTGCTGTACTTGTACCAAATTGCTGGGGTACTGGATATAGTGTTTCTCTACCTCTAAAGGATGAGAGACTTATCTCGCAGAGTACTGGACATTCTTCGATACATATAGGACACATCCCACTGGTAGGACTTACATCTTCGACTCTAGTTCGCGTTCCGGTAGTAGACATTCCGTCTAAATAAGACGAGTCTTCTCTTACTCTTTGCAATAAAATCACCTCTTTTTTTTTACAAATTTCACTTATTTAAGGTTATTTAAAAGACTTTTTAAGAAATTTTAACAACTATTGTGAATTTTTCGGAAATTTCGTTAAATAGAGTGTATTTTTATTTTTAGGCTTTAAGAGACGGGTCTTTTATTAAAAATTCAGAAACTATAAGCATTAAAAGTGAAGATTGAGATGAAGAATATAACATGGACGCAATATTAGTTTTAGACTTTGGTGGACAATACGCTCATTTAATAGGACGTCGCGTTAGGGAGCACAACGTATATTCTGAGGTTGTTCCTTACAGAATAGGCCTTGAACAAATTAGAAAATTGGAAAAAAGATATGATATAAAGGGCATAATCTTCTCGGGGGGGCCTTCCAGTGTTTATGAAGAAGGTGCTCCTAAAGTGAGTCCGGAAATTTTGAATATGGATGTTCCAGTTCTAGGCATATGTTACGGACACCAGCTAATTGCTAATATGGTTGGAGGTATAGTTGAGCCTGCTGAAAAAAAAGAATATGGGATAATATACCCCACGATAGTAGATGAAAATACTTTGCTTAAAAGATTAGATCAAAAGGAAAAGGCATGGACTAGCCATGCGGACACTGTTCGAGAATTACCTTCGGAGTTCGAAGTTCTAGCGAAGACCAAGAACTGCCCAGTTGCTGCTTTTGCCCATGCAAATAGGGGAATCTATGGAGTACAATGGCATCCAGAAGTCACTCATACCGAGCATGGTGATAAAATCTTCCAAAACTTCCTTTTTGATATATGTGGCTGCGATGGAAATTGGAATCTCAAGGACTTTGCAAAGAAGTCTATAGAAAAAATAAAGAACACAGTAGATGGAAAGAAGTGTATCATAGCAATTAGTGGTGGAATTGATTCTAGTACCGCTGCCGTTCTTGCTTCGAGAGCCATCGGAGAAAATTTAGTTGGAGTATTCGTTGATCACGGCCTCATGAGGGAGAGAGAACCAGAAGAGGTCAAAGAAATCTTTGAAGATTTAGAGATGGATTTTATATTTCTAGATAAAAAGGAAAGATTCCTCAAGAAACTAAAGGGTGTTATTGACCCCGAGGAGAAAAGAAAGATTATCGGGGAGGAGTTTATTCGGGTTTTTGAGGAAATAGCCAAGAAAGTAGAAGCAGATTATCTCATACAGGGAACTATCTACCCCGATTGGATAGAATCTGGTTCAGAAGATAACGCTGCGTTGATTAAAACTCATCATAACGTTGGGGGATTACCAGAAAAACTTGACTTTGAAGGAATTATAGAACCTTTACGTGAGCTTTACAAGGATGAAGTTAGAGAGATTGCACGAAACCTGGGTATTAGCTCAACAATAGTGGAAAGACAACCTTTTCCAGGGCCCGGCTTGGCTGTAAGAATTATAGGAGAGATAACTCCAGAAAAGTTGAACATATTGAAAAAAGCAGACTGGATATTCAGAGAAGAGATTGAGGACGCCGGGTTAGATAAAAAACTCTGGCAATATTTTGCTGTTTTACCGGGGATTAGAAGCACAGGTGTAAAAGGTGATGCACGAGACTATGGATATGTTATAGCATTGAGAGCAGTTGAGAGTAAAGAAGCTATGACTGCCTCGTTTTCAAAAATTTCCTATGACTTTTTGGAGGATGTTTCCACTAGGATAACAAATGAGATTCCAGAGGTAACTAGGGTTGTATACGATATAACTCACAAGCCACCTTCGACTATAGAGTGGGAATAACTTTAGTGAGGTCATTAGTGAGGTCATTTAAATTAAATTCTTTCACAGGGGCACCAGCCAAGCCGATAGCAAGCTCTTTCAACGTTTGTTCTTCCACAGATTATGCATTCCGCCAATTTTTTCACCAGTAAATAGTATAGCTTTCAATTAATTTCAATTTTTCTTTTTATATGCTGTGTTGCGTAAAGGCTATATTTCTCTTGTCGGATAGGTATGTTTAGTTTTC
>CAYLJV010000002.1:0-257271 GCA_964384105.1 Hadarchaeota archaeon (SeqCode)
CGCCAGTAGGTCTGGGCCGAGTTCTCGCTGACGCCTCTCTCGTTTATCAGGTGTTCGTGCCACTCAGAGAGCCTGCTGTTCGACGGATTCTCTTCGAGATGTGAGGTCTCAGAATCCTCAGGCTGCCAGTTTTTGGCCTCGTTGATGAGTTCACGTGGGTTCAAGTCGTGAAATTTACAGAAGTTCTGCAACGAGGATTTATAATGGTATTTAGTACTTTGAGACTTCCCTTCTGTTAGCCTGTCGAACTCCTCAAAATCGGTAACGTCCATATTACCCCAATTATCCATATGTTATTGTTTGTTATTAAGTGTTGAGTAATCTTAAGGTTACACCCATAACAAAAATCTGGGGGATATACAACTGAACCATAGAGAACCACAGCCAATTTTAGGAATCCAGACCACTAGTAAACAGGGCGAACGGGATGAAGATACTATTCGTGACGGAGTACTTTCCCCACGGGAAAATCACGGGCGGGGTCGAAGCCAGGTCCTACTACCTCTCGAAACACCTGGCCAAAGATCACGGGATTCAAGTGATATGCTCCAGGCAGGAGGGACAACCGAGGGAACACGAGGTCAACGGGGTCAAAGTACACAGGGTCGGCAAGGACCACCCCTACACCCACGAGGGCTCCTTTTTGAGCCGGTTATCCTTCGTTGACGCTGCTATAGACAGGGGGGTGGAACTGGATTTCGATCTGGTGGATGGACAGAGCTTCCTCGCCTATCTGCCAGCCTACGGAATAGGCGAGAGAAAGAGGGCGGTGAAGGTCGCCACCTATCACGAGACCTGGATCGGAGACTGGATCGAGAACAAGGGGCTGATCACCGGGATAGGTGGGGAGATATGGGAGCGTCTCTCCCTGGGTAAGGACTGGGACCGGATACTCTCCGTGAGTGAGTTCACTAAAAACAGGTTGGTCGAGAGGGGTGTGGATGGTCAAAAGGTGGACGTCGTTCCCAACGGGGTTGACCTCTCCGAGTTTGAGGAGGTCGAGGTCGAAAAGACGGAGGAACCCACCGTCTGTACCGTTTCGAGGCTGACCGAGAAGAAAAAAGTCGATCTGGTCATGAAGGCCTTTGAAAAGGTTTCCGAAAAGTTCCCCTCCTGCAAGCTTAGGGTGGTCGGTGACGGGCCTGAATACGACAAGCTGGAGAGGTTGGCGGATGAGCTGGATGCTGATATTGAATTAGTAGGCTACGTTCCTGACAAGAGGGATGTTATAAGAATCATGAAGGAGTCTCACGTTTTTGTATCAGCTTCTGTTCTGGAGGGTTTCGGGGTTTCGGTTATAGAATCTGCCGCCTCCGGGACGCCTTACGTAGTTTCCGATATTGAACCGCATGTTGAGGTTACCAAGGGGGAGAAGGGTGGGTTGGTTTTTAGAAGGGACGATCGGGAGGATCTTGAGGGGAAGATTTCTAGACTCCTAGAGAATAGGGAACTTTACGAGGAAAAGAAGAAGGAATGTAGGTCCTTGGCAAAGGAATACGACTGGGGAAAGGTTGTGGATGGGTTGGAGAGAATTTATTCTGATCTTTTGTGATCCTTTACAATTCTCTCATTTGTTCAATTGTCAAAAATTCTTCTTCTGATTTTATTCAAAGTATTAATAACAGTCAAAAATCAGTCAAAATAACCCAGATCTTTCAATCTCTTTTTTATCTCCTCTTCCTCATCACCTTGGAAATCTTCCTCTTCATCCTGTTCCTCCAGTTCTCCGTGAGCGTACTTCTCAGAGTCAAAATCCCCTGAGAGGATTTCCTTGATTATGTCGTAAAAATCTGTCATTTTCGGATTTTTCAAACCTAGTTCAACGCTTGAAGAGTAGAACCCGTAGTTCATGTCGGTGTGGTCCCCGTAATTTCCTAATCTTTTCATACCGTGATCAGAAACGATCAAGACCAGACCATCGAATCGATTCTTTACCGTGCCAGCTAGATCATTCAAAACGCTGTATGTCTCCTTCATCACTTCCATATTTCCTCGATAGACGTGACCCATCCAGTCAGCGGGTCCGAACCAAGCCATGACCAAGTCTTTATCGAGGTTTTGCAACAGTTCCTTCTTTGTTTTTTTGAAACAGTTCCATACCCCCTCTTGGAACTCGCTGTCTGATATTTTGTCCTCAATCATCTCCTTCATACTCGTCTCCTTAGACCTCTTTTTGCTGAAGGATGGAATATTTATACCTATCGAGTCACCCACGTTATCAAAAATAGTTTTCTTTTTCAGATCCTTCGAAACATTTTGACTTTTTACCGTACCCTTGACTCGATCTACGAGACCGAGCTTTCCAAGATGGTGTTTCGTGGATACTGCTATTTTTCCAGAAACGTTCTTCTTTAGAAATTTGTATGGGGAACGGAAAATCTTCTTAAGAAATCCCGATCCCTCCTCTTCACGAAAATAAGGCTCCAAATTCTCCCCTGTAAGAAAGGAACCCCAAAGTATGGGCGTGAATACTGTGTAGAAGTCCGAAATATCGACCTTTCCATACTCTTTTTGTTCTAAATTTGGGAAGTCAAACTTCTCAATCAAATCAATCTCAAGAGCATCATAGGCTAAAATGCATATTTTTTGATTTTCTTCGATACGATCCAATTGTAATCGAACCTCTTTTGGAACTTTCCAATTTGTTTAAAACTAGCAGGCCTTATAAGATAACTCTAACTGGCGTGCCTGAATGAACAGCTTTTAACTCTTGGAGACCTATCTAAACCCGAATCTGAGGATGAACGAAATGGGGGAAGACGAAAGTATTGCTCAGCAGATTTTCAAGGGTTCCTCAGTCACTTTCATAGGACAGATCGTGGTAGGAGCATCGACATTTCTTCTGAGAATTTTTTTAGCACGTGGTCTCACCACCTCAGAGTTTGGACTCTTGTTTGCCGTGATTAACCTCATTGGGTTTACAAATGTATTTTCCCATCTGGGGTTAAATGCAGGAGTCAAAAAATTTGTTTCAAAATACATGGCCAAGGGAAAGCCGGATTTAGCTCGATCTTCTATAATATCCGCGCTTGTTATAGTAACCATAGCATCTCTGATAGTATCATCCGCTTTTATATTTGCTTCCAACTTCCTTGCCAACTCCTACTTCGGCACGGGGGACGCTGTCCCCATAGTAATAATAATGAGCATTTGGTTCTTCTTCATGTCCTACTACCATCTCCTAGCCAATGCCCTGCAAGGATTCAAGGACTTTACTGGGAATATCATTGGAAGTGTCTTGAGAGTGCTCACCCCCTTCCTTGGGGTTCTCATTTTAATCGCCTTTTTAGACCTCACCGCAAATATAGCTGCGTTCCTATATCTATTGGGGCCGATTCTAGCGACGGTTTTATATTACAGACTCCTTAGAAGACGACACTCAGATATAGTGATCAAAACCCAGGGGGGTTTCTCGACCGAAATAGGTAAGAAAATGATTTTCTTCGGACTACCTCTCATCCTGTCAGGAGTTGCGACATCGGTAATAGGACAAATAGATACCATTATGCTCACCGGTCTGCGTTCATTAAGCGATGTAGGACTCTATGAGGCGGCAAAGGTGACCAAGACGGGACTCGCTTTCCTGGGTGGCGCACTTGCCACTCCAATGTTCCCCATAGTCTCGGAACTATGGGCGAAAAAGGACATCAAAACACTTCGGAAAACCCTCAGCTTCATGACAAAGTTCTCCTTCATCGGTATACTACCCGCAGCACTGGTGTTCTTCGCATTTCCTGAAATCGTAATAAGGATCCTCTTCGGATCAGAGTACGTGGCAGCAGCAAACGCTATGAGGATCTTCGCTGGAGGAGCAATCTTTTGGTCTATCGAAACAGTTTTCGTGAGTTCTCTCAGTGGCATAGGCAAAACAAAGCTGGTGTTGAAAGTCAACGGCATCTCCGCTCTGTTTAACATAGGGGCAAACTATCTTCTGATTCCACTCTATGGAGCTACCGGAGCAGCTATGGCCACTGGACTTTCCTTCTTGTTAGCCTTTTTACTATCCTTCTATTATTCCAAGAGAGAGATCGGATTTCTTCCAGATTTTGCTTCCTTGATGAAGGCCGGTGCCGGGAGCCTGCTTACCCTGGGGCTTATCTTCCTTCTAAAGGAGACCTTCCCCCTCCCCACGTGGCCTCTGCTGTTCATATCGATGGGTACTGGCCTGATTTTCTACATACTCTGGGTATTCACAACGGGCACAATCAAAAAAGAGGACCTTACAACGATCGAGGAAAATACGCCCGTTCCCAGCAAAATTATCTCGGTTTTTAGGAAGATATTCTTCAGTTAGCCCAATAATATAGATATTTATCGATAATCGAAGTGAATTTACATCAAATTCTCAAAAAATTTCAAGAGACTCAATAATAATTTAGGTAAGATTTGATTAAATAAGATAAAGAATCGAAGGTGAGATACCTGAAAGAATTACCTAAGCAGAAGAGCCTTATATATAAGGGAGATTGGGACTTCCTAATAATATTGGACGCCTGCCGCTACGATTATTTTAAGAACTTATACAAATCGTATCTGCCCGATGGAAGTTTAACCAAAGTAGAATCGGAGGGATCCAATACTGCCCAATGGTTGATAAAAACTTTCGATAAACCGATGAGAGACACCATCTATATCTCTTCCACCCCATGGGTAAACTCCAAAGTGCCTGTGGAACACGAAAAAATGGGGGAAATAGTAGATGTAAGAAATAGTTTTTCAAAAATTATAGATGTCTGGGATTTCGGCTGGGAAAACGGAGTAGTTTGGCCGAAAACCATGGTAGAAACTGCAAGAGTAGTTGAAGAAAAAAACTCAAACAAAAATAAAAGGAAGATAATCCATTATAAGCAGCCGCATTGTCCCTATCTTGAGGAGCTTGAAACCTATCACGGAGAAAAATATCTATCTCACCTCACTAATCTTATCGAATTACCCAACGGATTATTCAATAAGAAAAATAATGAAAAGGGGAAAAAATCAAGAAACAAGGTTGGAAAAGGAGTGGCGAGGGGAAGAATAGGCAAATTTTTAAAAAACACCTTTGGAATGGAATTCTTCACAGAACTCAAAGAGTTTTTAAGATTACCGTCCAGAACTACCGGAGAGGTCATGAAAAGAAAAGGAGTAAAAGGCTTACGAAGGCTTTATAATGAAAACCTTAGAAGAGTTCTTCGATCAGTAGCCGAGCTTAAGGAAATATTGGATGGAAAATTAGTGATCACTGCAGACCATGGTGAATTTTTAGGAGACGTATTTTATGAGGATCTAACGTCCAGACAAAGAAGGCAACTTAATGGCTTTAGAGGTAAGAATAATCAAAATTCGGACAAAAATGTAAAAGGTCCACTTTCAGGCCATTCAATCGTAGAACATCCCATACTAAGAGAAGTTCCGTGGTGTATCGCTTAAATTAATAAGATCAATTAAACGATATTTCTACTCATTTCAAGATTCTGAATAAATTAAGATAAAAATAAGTTGGTGATAATATCACCTTTCCCAATAGGTATCTGTTTGTATAAAATTTTTTATCCAACGCCAAATAGGTGTTAAAACATGAGATCTCAGAAAAATCTTATATACAGAGAAGATTGGAGTTGTCTAATAATTTTGGATGCTTGCCGATACGACTACTTTGAAAACCTTTATGAGGATTATCTCCCACGGGGAAGACTTAAAAAAGTTCTTTCCGAGGGAAGCTCTACGGCTGAATGGCTTAGAAAAACATTTAATGACAATAATCTTGAGGACGTCATATATGTTTCCGCAAACGCTTTTATCAACTCTCAAGGCGCCAACATAGCCGGTTTCGACGGCAGAAAGCATTTTTTTAACGTGATAGACGTGTGGGATAAATATTGGAACAACGATCTAAAGACGATCCTGCCTGAAAAAGTCAGGAAAACAACCCTTCTTACCAAGGCAAAATTTCCCGATAAAAGAATTATCACCCATTTCATGCAGCCACACTATCCTTATCTTTCGATTGGACCTGTTGAAGGAGGGTTAGGGGCTCCTAAAGCCGCCAAACAAAAGGGACTATTAATAAAGACCCGGAGGAAAATAGGAAGATTCATAAGAAGAACAGCAGGTTTAGGAGTTTACAAGAAAATAAAAGAATATATCGTTGGCACACGAGAGGCAGGAAAATTGGAAAAAATAGTACAAGAATATGGAGAATATGAACTGAAACAGGCTTACATGAAAAATTTGATTAGGGTTCTTAAAGAAGCTAGAAAAATCTTGGAAAGATATCCCGGGAAAGTAGTTATTACCGCAGATCACGGTGAACTACTGGGGGAAGACGGATACGGACATCCTACAGACTCAAATCACCACATTTTGCGGGAGGTTCCTTGGTGGGGACCTGATTGAGTTGAGACTATCATATTTGTCAACTTTTAATTTGACTTATTTTATCCTTGATTTTCTTCATCTCAGAAAATATTCCCGTTCTTCCTGAGCTTTCTCTACCAGTTCTTTAACAGATTTTTTGAAATTCTCCTCTGCCCTTTCAAAGGTGTATTCAGAGGCGACTTCTTTGGCCTTTCCCGACATTTTTTGCATTTCTTTTTCATCTTTGTCTATCAGTTCATTTATCTTACTATAGTACTCAACCACCTCGTTCTGTAACACGAGTTCAGGACTTACTTTATGGACCATGTTTTTATTCCCCGTATTTTCGCTCACGATTGGAATCAGGCCGGCAGCCATGGCCTCCAAAACGCTATTGGGTGCTGCATCAAAACGGGCAGGGTGAACATAAAATGTGGATTTTTTTAGGTAAGGTTTTGGATCAGTATAGCCGATGAGATGAAACTTCGGTTCTTTGACTTCATATTTTTTTATATAGGACGGGATTCCTTCCTTTGAACCTAAGATATATGTTTCTCCACTAAAGCCGTCTTGTCGCAATTTCTTATCGACTTCCATCAAAATATCGTTCCCCTTTCTTGGATAGTGGGTTCCTATAGATACAACATTTGAGGACAGCAAATCCGGTTCAATCTCCAGAAATGACTCTTTCATTAGAAAGGGGTCTACCTTTCTGCAGAGACATTCGCTGTTTTTCTCCACATATCCTTTTATCATGTCTGAGACTGCAATCACCCCGTCTATATGTCTAGACATCCATCGATGCAAAATCTTTTGATAACTCGGAAAAAATTCGAAGTCAAAAAATCTGTCATTCGACCTTACAATTAAGATTATTTCTTTACCAAGAATGGCTTTTCGAATAACTATAGGTAGAATAGCCATTGTATGGCCCGTACTCAGATAGATATCGTGGTCTGGGAGAACAAAAGCATTTTTTATACATTGTAAAATATCATAGACTTTGTTTCCAGTTAGGGTTGGATAATTAAATGGACTCGGTGAAAGAGTGTCTGCTACCTGTGTGAAGGCAGAATGCCCGTCAGTCCTTCCTATATCAAGCGTTTCGATCTTAAAAAATTCTAGCGTATGATCATCTCCTTTCTAATTATTATGGATTACTTTTTCTGGAAATCCTATATTTACTAGACTGTGAATCTATTTGTATTTGAAAAATCCAAATTTTAAGAAGCTATTGGATTCTTTCTAAAGCTAGTTTGTTAGAGCACTAATAAAAGTGAACACTCAACCTAATCGGGATCTTGAGGTTAGCCAACATTTCTTTTAAACAAACTCGGCAGGTCCTTCAATATATTTTCCATTTGCTCTCGTAATCAGTTTCAAGTCTTTCAATCATTATAAACAAGGTAAGAGTAAACATACTTACCGCCCTAAGTTTTCTACAAAGAGTCTACTCAAAGAGAGATAACAACAAAAACTGTAAAATCTGAGACAGATTCCCAACCAAAAAATGATTTTTGGATAATAAATCAGTAAGATTCTCTCTAGTACGAACTTTGCATGAAAGCTCAAATAAGTATATCTTCAAATAAATAAAAAGGTGGAAATCCGTGAACCTCAAAAATTTAGAAAATAAGTATATCGGGGATAAAGTAAATAATTACGACAAAAGAAGAAGAAATACAGTACAATGGAAATTAGAACAAAAAAAGATTGAAAAAATTTTAGAAAAAATCCGAAATAACAAAAATGGGCATTTGAAAGTTCTGGACATCCCCGTCGGAACCGGCCGATTTTTCAAGTCATATAAAAAACTTGGTTTCAAAGTAACAGGAGTGGATATATCACAGGATATGATTAAGCAAGCAGAAGATCGAAGCAAAGAACTTAATCTGAATGCGAAATTTGAAAAAGGGAACATATTTAGTATCCCTCACGAAAACAACAGTTTTGATTTATCGGTTTGCACGAGATTTATGAATCACATCGATTTTGACAATTTTAGAAAAGCGCTAAAGGAAATAAAGAGAGTATCAAAATCTTACATAATAATCGATCTCAAGATTTGGAAGCCATATAACATTTTTACATATTTACTAAAATGCTACAATAAAATTAGGGAAATAATAAATTTAGAAAAAAATTTTGACCATCTTCACCGAGAAAGCCAGGTTAAAGAATGTTTTTCCGACAACTCTCTATCAATACAGGAAACCAAAAAGCTGGAATATGGCAACCTAAGTTTTGACCATTTTATTTTTCATCTGAAAAAAACAAAATACAACGGTCGATGAAAGTTGTAAATCTAAATGGCATAAATATATCCATCAAAACAATGTAAATTTTGTGCTTTTCATTTGGATGCTTAAATCTGCTACAAAATATTGTTTCCTTTTAAAGAACGATCTGAATATTCAATCAATTTGATTCAAAAACAAACCCTTCACCTCCTATCGAAAAAATTTTGGATAATTTATCAGTGACATTCATCTTTTGCTAACATCCTAAATAATTCAGGAAAAGATTTTATATCTTTGAAGAGAAAATCTCCTACTCCTTTGCTTCCTTTCTACAGATACTGAATTTCTACAAAAATATAGACGGATTTTTCAAGATATATGACACATATGAAAATTGAGGAAAAGATATGAAAGTTTGCCTACTCTCAAGATTTTTCGACCTAAGAAACGGTGGGGTCGGCCGATATTCCATGGAGCTATTGAAAAGGCTACAGAGAGAGAAAGATTTAGAAATAAAGACTGTCGATCAAGAGGACGGAATACCATTAGGCGAAGGAATGGCAAAATACCTCCTGTTCTCCTTTTTTGAGTCACGTTTCAGAATCCCTTCGGCAGATGTCTATCATGCTTTATCGCCCCTGGAAGCCTTACACGCTCCCGCCCCACTTCTCACGACCTTCCACGATCTTATCCCAATTCTGAACCCAGGGAAAGTCACAGGGAATCACTTTGGGAGCGTTCTAGAAAGGACAATCAGATCTAATTATTTTAAGATGGCCTGTTCCCGAGCTATAGATAAATCAGATTTATTAGCTTCAGTCAGTCGACAGACAAAGGAACAACTGGTCGAAGAGTTTGGCGTCGACGAGCAAAAGATTGAAGTTATCAGACACGGTATAAACCCCAATTTGGAGCCGGAACACAAAAAGGAAGAAATCTTCAGAATCGGAACGCTCAGCTTTCTGGGACCAAGAAAAAGAATCGACTTACTTATAAAATCATTTCTGGAAGCAGACGTCGACGGAGAGTTGACGATAGCTGGAAGTGGAAGGATGATAAAAGAGCTAAAAAGGGTAGCAGACGGTGACAATCGTGTGAAGTTTCTCGGGTTCGTCCCGGAGGAAGAAGTTAAAGACTTTTATAATTCCCTTGATGTTTTTGTTTTTCCTACGAAGTTTGAGGGCTATGGTCTACCGATAGTGGAGGCGATGGCATGCAAGGTTCCTGTAGTGACACTTTCAGACGCCATTATTCCGTCAGATATCAAGGAGAAAACAATTGTTACGGATGATCTAAGAAGTTGGCTCAAAAATCCCAGCTTTTCGGAAATAAATCTTGATGAAAACTATGAATTCGCCGAAAAGCATGATTGGGAAAAATGTGCGAAAAAACATAGAGACATTTACGAGAAACTTCGAAAATGACTAAATTAAAAGGGACTAAAAAATAGTATCAAAAAGCTTCATGATGGTAAAATGAAAGTATTGTTTCCGACAGAATATTATCCTCCTTCTGTAAAAGGAGGCGCCGAAATCAGTGCAAAACTGCTTGCTGAGGGATTGACAAATCAAGGCGTTGAGGTTCACGTGCTCACTCCAAAATACGATCCATCTAAAAACGATTTGTCGAAGGAAGATGGCGTCACGGTCCACAGATTTGAAAGCCCTAGAAGAATTTTCTTCAAGGGGCAAAAAGTAGCGGAAAGTGCTTACTCTAAAAGAAGAGCTCTTTATTATCTGGCTATAAACAGATATATTAGATTATCTTCCCGGGAATTTAGTAAAAAAATTTCTGAACTACAATCAAAAGAGAAATTTGACTTAGTGCACGCACAAAATGTAGAGTCAGTCTTCGGCTTAAATATGGCAGACATAGATGTTCCCAAAATAGCTCATATCAGAGGACTTCAATATTTTTGCATAAGCGGATCCAAGCAATTTGAAGGAGATTATTGCGAGGGTTGCTCAGTAAAAAAACTAAAGAGTTGTCTAGAAACAAATTTTCTCTTAGCAAAGTTAATTCAACGAGAGGTCGCATGGAGAAAAGAACACATTAAAAACTTTGACCACTACATCTGTGTAAGCAAATACATAGCTCAAAAACTGTCCGAAGAGGGACTTCCAGCAAGAAGAATTACTGGTTTACATAATCCCATCGATAAAGATCATATTTCCGGTCTTAATAAGAACGAAGCAAGAAACAGGCTAGATTGGGATTATGAAAAAATTATTCTATATGTCGGAGGACTCACAAAGAACAAAGGAGTGGAATATCTTCCGGAAGTCGCTCAAAAAGTTCCAGAAGCGGACCTTGTTATTGTAGGGGGTGGCCCTCTTGAAAACTGGATATCCAAAAAAGCAGATTCTATTGATAATCTCCACTGCAAGGGTCAATTCCCGTTCAGAGAGGTCAAACACTGCTATCGAGCAGCAGACATTTTATTCGTATCCTCAACTTGGCAAGAACCCTACCCTCGAGTGGTTATAGAAGGCCAGTCAAATGGAGCCTGTGTAGTAGCATTTTCGGTAGGTGGAATCCCAGAAGCTATTGAAAATGGTAAAACGGGCTATTTGGTAGGGAGAGGAAACATTACAGAAATTGTAAACATTATTAGAAAGTTGTTTGAAAATAAGAATTTGATAGAAAGGATCGGTAAAAGCGCGCAAAAGAAAGTTTTGAGGCGAAATATAAAAGAAGAATTTGCCAGAGACGTAAAGGAAATTTATGAGTCGTTGAGTTAAATTCGGCGGGATTTAAAAAACTTGGATTTCTATAAAACCTCCAATTATTACCATAGAAAAATAAAACATATTCTGCCAAGTCACCCCCCACCTATAATCTCTTATTTCTGGAGATTTTCATAAACATTCAAATACTTATCTGCAACTTTCCTCGGGTTGTGCTTTTCTTTTATTTCCCTGAACGCATTCTTTCCCAACTTCCTCCTGAGATTCGGGGAGTCAAGTAGTTTAATTATTTTTTTTGCTAAATCTGCAGTATCTCCTGGCTCAATCAAAAATCCGGATTCATTATCCCGGATAGTTTCTGGTATAGCACCAATTCTTGTACTTACGATCGGCTTTGCGTGAGCCATAGCCTCCAAAAGGCTAACCGGAACGGATACAGGATCATGGGTTAAATATGGATAAGTAGCAATAGTGGCCGCTTCAAGTAGATTGTAAATTTCCCTCTCTTTCAGAAATCCGTAAAATTTCACCCTTTTTCTAATTCCGAGGTTTTTGGCTATTTCCTTATATTTTCGTTTGTATTTTGAAAGCGAATAATGTTTACAAGCTATAATAAATTCCACGTCCGGATGTTCTTCTAAAACCTTAGGAGCAGCTTTCAACACCTGAACTTCCCCTCTTTCTCTAAATTTTTTACCTGTGAATAATATCTTTTTATTATTTCTAAAAGAAATAGAAGACAGCTTCGAGCCCTCAACCGCAGGAGGTATCACCTGTAAGTTTCCTACTAAATGATGATCTTTTAAGAAATTCTTAAGAAACATGCAGGTCACTACACCTTCTATGTTAGGAGTTTTTGGCCATCTAAAGATAGGTGGAAGGGTATTGAGCATGGTTTTGGAAAAAAGCATTGGCATTTTCGCAATATAATGTGAGGGGTTTAATTTTAACTTCTTCCAAATAGTTTTAAAATCATATCCCAGGGGGCCATAAAGTGTATATATATCAGGCCTCAGATTTAGCAAATCAGTAAGGGTATGGATATGGGCGTGATTTATGAAGTATTGCTTTGATTTATCGGAGACCGATACTTTGTTACCTCTCTCCCTTAGAGCTTTGACCAGCTGGTTCGTACAAGTTCTAAGTCCCCCTCTCCGATCTCCAACTATCATATTAATTTTCATTATAACACTCGTCTAAATTTTTATTTCTTCTGAAGATGTAAGTGGAGATTCATTAAATAAATTTCTAATCTCAATAATAGGTTTCACGTACTTTTCCCAAATATCCACTTTTGGAATCTTTCTCATTTATTATTTCTAATTTCATCCCTTAAATGGAAAATAATACCATATCTAACTTATTTCCCCAAACAAGATCATAGATTCTGAACAGATAGTCATAGGATGGAATAACGAAAGAAACACAGAGGTTCTTCAAAGGTCTAAAAGGCATTTTTGAAGACATTATTTGAATTTCCAAAGAACCAGAAGTCTCAAAGATTGAAAAAGACTCGCGAGTGCGACAATAACGAAAATAAATGTTAAGATGACTATTTTTATTACTAACGCTCAGAGAAATAACTGGTTGTAGACGAAAAGTTTTATCTATTTTGATATCAAGACAGCATTTTAAATGAAAGGCATTCTTTATAAATGTTCAAAACTTGTGAAGCTTATCCCATAAAAATTGAATCAGGCGATTAAGAATGAAATCCCAGAAAAAACTAATTCAAAATAGAGAATGGGATGTATTGATACTGCTAGATGCATGTCGATATGATATCTTCAAAAAATGCTTTAAAAGGCATATTGAAGGCACTTTGAAGAAAGTGATTTCTGAGGGGTCCTGTACGCTTGATTGGCTTAAAGGAACTTTTAAGGAGAGCCATTTTAACGACGTTGTATATGTATCTGGAAATCCTTATATCAATTCTAAAGGAATCAGTATTCATGGATTCGATGGAACTAATCATTTTTATAAAATTATTGACGCGTGGGAAAGTGGATGGATAGACGAGATAAAAACTGTTAAACCAGATGTAATGGGAAAAAAGACCCGACTTGCTAGGGCTAAGTACCCTGGTAAAAAAATAATCTCCCATTTCGCACAACCTCATTATCCATATCTATCGGAAAAGCTTGTCTATATGGGAGGCTTTACCGACGCTTTTTACAAAGCAACAAATGAAAGAAATAGAATCGGGCTATTTTCACAAAAAATTAGAGAAATAATCGGGAGGATAATGAACAGAGTTTTAGGTTGGAGACTTACCCAAATGATAAGAAAAAAACTAAGCTTGATTGAATTAATTGGTGATCCTAGATTAAAAAAGTTCGCCCAAAAATATGGAACGACTTATCTTAAAAATGCATATGAGGAAAATCTCATACTAGCTCTTACTGAAGTTCAAAATATTATTGATCGACTTCCCGACAATAAAATCGTAATAACATCTGATCACGGAGAATTACTGGGAGAAGATGGAATCTATGGTCACCCAGAAGGACTGAATCATAACATACTGATTGAGGTTCCCTGGTTGGAAATAAATCACTGAAAGTTTGGCTGTTTTGAAACTTTATTTTTGATATTTTTGGCCACCTCCCCTATCAAAATCATAAAACAGATAGAAGAATATTCTTACACAAAAATAGTTAAATGAGAAATCAGACAACATTTCTAAACCACTCAATAAACTCCTCAAGACCTCTCCCCAAATCGTAAACCGGCTCCCAGCCTAACTCTTTTTCAGCATTGGAAACGTCTGCCCAAGTGTGCCTAGCATCCCCCTCCCTCTGTTGAGTATGAACTACCTCACAATCACTTTCAGTGAGATTCCTAATCCTATCAACTAACTCGTTTACCGAAATACTCTCTCCACTCCCAATATTATAAGCCTCCCCATCACTCACTTTTCTCTCCAAACAAAGGTTCTGAGCATCCACAATATCCTCAATATAGGTGAAGTCCCTCGTCTGCTCCCCATCTCCAAAAACTTTTATCTTCTCCCCCTTCAACGCCCTCCTAGTGAAAATAGATATAGCTAAATCAGGCCTCATTCTAGGTCCGTATACAGTAAAATACCTCAAAGAAACTGTCGGAATCCCATAAATTTCACTGTAGACCCTCACGTAATTCTCCGCCGCGAGCTTTGACACCCCGTAGGGTGATACAGGAATCTTTCTGGACCCCTCCTTGAAAGGTAAATCTGGACTCCTGCCATAAACACTACTTGAAGAAGCAAACAAAAAGTGTTCTACCCCCTTCTTCCTAGCCGCTTCCAGAAGATTCAGGGTACCCCTGTGTTCACAGAGTGAGGCTTCTCTGGATTCTCGACCGAAACCCTGACCCCAGCCTGAGCCGCCTGATGATTAATAGCGTCCACGTCTTCCACAAGCCCAAAAACCAAATCCCTATCTCGAATGTCACCCCTCACGAACTCAAATGAATCGTAATCCCCCAGAATATCTAAATTCCTTTCCTTCAACAAAACATCGTAATATGGATCGAGATTATCCAAACAAACAACTTCATGTTCCTTCTCCAAAAGAGATTCACAGGTGTGACTTCCAATAAAACCGGCTCCTCCAGTAACCAGTATCCGCACTCTTAATCCTCGCCGAAGTGGTTATCGTCTCCCTGCGCAAGCCGATCAGCCTCCGCAAGTGACTCGAACGTCCCTATATCGTATCGATTGCCCTCGAATACATAACCGTAAAGCCCTCCCTCTCCCTTTCTAAGGGACTCAACCGCGTCCGTAAGCCACAGTTCTCCGCCTTTTCCGGGCTCTATCCTATCTATATATTTGAACAATTTTGCATTAATTATCATTAGACCGGCGATATTCAACCAGTGGTCATCCCTCCTGTAGGGTTGAGCCTCCTCCATGGTCGGCTTCTCGATCATCCCCACCACCACATTCTCCTCAGTGAGTTTAACCACTCCGAACCTCTTTGGGTCATCCACGGGATGAAGCACCAGCGTTCCACTTCCGTTCTTCTCCTCGTGAAACCTAACTATGTCCTTCATCGCACTGTAAGGGGAGATATAATTGTCCCCATACATTATAGCGAAGTCCTCGTCCTCTTCTACGAAGTCTCTAGCCAGAGAAACAGCGTGAGCCGTACCCCTTGGCTCTTCCTGAACCCGGTAGTAAATATCCAAATCCAGTCGCTCTCCAGAACCGAGATAATCAATTATCGCCTGCTTCTTCCTCCCCACAACAATGAGAACATCTTCCACACCACCGTGCTTCAGTACGTTCAATACGTGCTCTATCGTGGGCTTCTTCCCAACCCGAACGATCTCCTTTGGAATCGCATAAGTTATGGGTCTCAAACGGGTGCCCTCCCCCGCCGCGAGAACGACAGCCTTCTTAACCACCCAAATCACTCCCTCACACCATATCTCTCGGCCATGTACTCATTGATTTCCTCGACAGCCTTCAACAGCTCAGGCTCCTCCCCCACTTCCTCTTCTGCAAAGGCTATAAGTGCCCTCAAATCCTTCGGCAGACACTTACCACCAAAAGCCATCCCGTAAACCGTACCATACTTACCAATTCTATGGTCCATAGCCACGGCCTTTGCAACCCTGTCCGAATCTATATCTAATTCTTTACAGATCTTGAAAATCTGATTCCAATACGAGATCTTGGTCGCCAACATACAGTTGCTGGCATATTTTATCATTTCAGCTTCACTAAGTTCAGTTCTCACGATAGGAACATCAAGCCTTTCGTAAACTTTCTCCAGTTCGTCTCCCGACCTATCATCGTATTCCCCTATCACTATCCTGTCCGAGGAAAACCCCTTCTCGAATCTCCTTTCATCAGTCCAAGTGTCCGAGATCTCAGTCAAAAACTCCGGATTCATACAGACCCCAATATCCTCACCGATCTTTTTATCAGAAATCTTCTCGAGAACAGGAATAACAAGTTCCTCGGTCGTGGTCGTAACCACGGTACTTTTGACGACAACGAGATGATAGTCGTCCTTCTCTCTCAGTACCCTTGCAAGGTCTTCAACCGCTTCCTCCAAGTAATCTAAGTTAATCTTACCCTCTTCGGTAGGTGTGGGAACGCAGAGAAAAGTGACATCGGAATCGAGAACGACTTCTTCCAGGTCAGTAGAGGCTTCATAACCCTGTTGGTTCAACGCTTCTACCCTTTCTTCAGAAATATCATGGAAAACGACATCGTGTCCAAGACTAATCAGGCCCTTTCCCGTTTTCTCACCGACCCAACCGCTCCCAACGATGCTTATTCGAGTCAAACAGACACCATCAAATCACTTGCTTAAATATCTAATAAAATCATTGTCCAGTAAGTTTGAACCACGACTCAAAGACAACTGCCCAATCCAAAAAAATTAAGCGGCCACCGATTCTATTAATAATCAGTACGAGCACGATTACAGGGCGAGAAAAATGAGAACCAAAAACTGGATCAAGATATTCAGCCTCTCCATCATCACGGGAATATGGACACTTGGAGTTCCTGTATTCGTCAACCTTTCCACCAAAGGACCACTGGACCCAGATCACCACTTGACCACCATGGGGCTTGCCTGGCTAATAATCACCCTAATACTTCTCGGAGCACTATTTTTCGTAGGATATCGAATATACAAGAAATCCACCAAGAAGAAGAAACAGTAAAACAAGGCAAATTATCAAACTCCGAGAAAAACATCCAAAGATAGTTAAGAGCCACCAACTCACTAAAATTCAATGCCAGAAGAAGACACCACCTTAGAAAAGCTCAAAGAATCCTTCCCAATAAGCCAAGAGGAGGCAGAATCTCTTTTAGAACACCTGAAGACCTCCTGGAGATCGGAGGAACTAGTACCCCAACCGGAAGGCTACATCCTGGTTCCAACAAAGAGAATAGTCGAACCGGAACACCCGATAAGAGAGAACCCGGGGAACCTGAAACCCATCGCAAAATCGATAGAAAGAGAAGGAAACCTCCAGCCGATCTGCCTCAGACCACTGGACGAAGAATGGAGAAAGTTCACCCCAATAATAGGAAGAAGACGGTTCAGAGCCTGCACAGAAATATTGGGCATGAAGGAAATACCGGCCTACATTCGAGAAGTAGAGGAGGAAGAAGTGCCATCGATAGCTCTTGAAGAAAATATATTCCGAAAGAACCTGGAACCCTCCGAGCTCCTGAACGCAATGCTCGAACTCAGGGAACTGGGATACGCACAGAAGGGGATAGCCGAGGTGGTCAACATGAGTCAGCCCGAGGTCTCGACCTACCTGAGAGTTCCAGAACTACCCGACGATATTCGAGACGCCTTCTTTTCGGGAAATATATCGCTGGAGCACATCAAGGTCCTCCTCAAGATGAAAGGGAAGAGCAGGGAGAAACTCTTCGGTAGAATGATGGAAGAGAACCTGAGTGTCAACGACTCTAAAGCAATAGCGAAGCTGATGACCGGCGAGTTCGAGGTACCCGAGTTCTTCGACGGAGAGGAGTTCGAGTCCCGATTAGGGAGAAGCGTCGATTACAAAAGCACCAGCAGGAGCGCAAGGTTATCGGTAAAAGCAGAAAACGAGGAGAAACTGGGCGAGATACTGATGGAAATCCTGAAAGTAAAAAAGATAGAATAGCCTTCCTTTAGAAAATAAAGCAATTTTAGGAGATTTAGTATAGGTGACCTATAATCGATAACTCGAAGATTTTTTCTTTAAAAGGGGACTGGTTCTAAATGGTTTTCAGGATAATACGGTATGAAAATAGTCTTTTCCAATCATTCGCTGAAAAGATTGAAGCAAAGAAATATCTCGAGGAGAAAAATCGGGGGAATTCTAAAAAATCCAGATGAAACTCGAAAAGGAAAATACGGAAGAAAAATTGCACACAGGTGGGAAAACGACAAATTAATTCGGGTAGTCTATATTAAAAAAGGAGAAAGAAGATACGTTATAACAGCCTACAAGACAGAACCAGACAGATATGGTGATAAAAAATGGAAATAAGTTACGACCCAGAAGTAAACGTCCTAAACATACAATTACAAAAAGGAAATTATGAAAAAAGCATAGAGGTAGACGACAGAATCATAATCGACTACTCAACTGATGGAAAGATAATGAACATCGAGATACTAGACGCAACAGAAAGAATATCCACAAAAACCATCGAAAACATGAAAAAACGAAAATCCATAGCATAATCTCTCGTAAAATATATTTCTAAGAATACAAGGATGAAGAAAAAACTAGAACAGAGTATACAAAAAACCATGAAAAAAATGCTGAAGGAAGAATTCGACAGATGGGAAGCAACGTTCAAACTGGTCAAAGACAGGGCTATCCAAGAGAAGATAAAAAAGAGCCGAAATAGACTTCTTTCCAAAAATAAAGCAATTTTAGGAGTTTTAGTATAGGTGACCTATAATCGATAACTCGAAGATTTTTATCTCCTATTAAAAAACTCTCTCAAAATATTCAATCGATGAGAATTATTCACGAAATCCCGATTCTGAATCTCAAGGAAATTTTTTATACGCTCAAAGTACATTTTTTAAACGAGAAAATGCTGAAATCGAAGGAACGTGGGACCCCGATAAGGGAAGTCTTTGGGAATTCTCCAATGGTAAAAGTATTGGACACGTTGATAGAGAATCCAAAGCTCGACTACACAAAAAAGGAGCTTGCCGAAGCCGCCGGAATAAGTAAGTCTACACTCTACAAGCTGTGGAACCAGCTAGAAGTAAATGAAATAATAGAGGAAACCCGAAGTATAGGGAACGCCACCCTGTACAAATTAAATGAAGACTCGAGGATCGTACAAGAACTCGTCAAGTTCGAAAAAAGACTGCTTCAACTTCAAGAAGATCGGTGAAAGCGTAATGCCCCAAGAAAGCGATTTGGTCTCTCCAATCCTATTCCACCTCTACAGAAGAAAACTCTGAGGATCCCCTGTACCCCAAAGGAAAAAGCCCTGAGCAAAATCCCAAAAAGACTAAGAGGAAAGGGAATGAAAACCATCGAGACACTCGTCAAACGAGGCATACTCTTGGAGCACAAAAAAGGAAAATGCGCTTCCCTGAACACAGGAAGAAAAGAAGAGATCATAGAAATCATGAAAAACTACTATCCCGATTACTATTTCTAAAGAACTTTTCAGACCAAAATTCCACACTAATGAGAGGGAATTGGTATCGGAATCTCAAATATAAAGAATCTTTTATAGAAGCTCGAGAAGTAAAAAGGTCAAAATAACCCTCTTTGCGAAATCGAAAAAATCAGTTGACGAAGTAATCGACCTAAGAGATACATCTGACGAAATTTAATCGAGAACTTTCTCTCAAATAGTCTACCAAATTTTCTCTTAAAATTTGAAAAAGGAAGTTGTTTTTTACTTTTCTAAAAAAGACCTTCGCGAAATAATTAATTGATGAGGGATATTTTCGGAATTTCAACTAAAAGTCTCGCTAGAAAGAAAACGGACCGGGGAGACTAATATATGTATGAACATACACAGATACACATAGATAGGATGGGTTCAAAGAACATAAGTCTGAAAAAATCCGCTTACGAACGTCTAGCCTCTCTGAAAAAAGAAGACGAAAGCTTCAGCGACGTCGTAGAAAGACTCACTAGAGACCAAGCGCCAAAGTACTCGGACCTAGCGGGAACACTCTCAAAAGACACGATCGAAGCCATTGAAAATACCAGGAAAGAGAGAAAAAAGCTGGATAAAGCCGGATTTAAAATAATAGCGAGAAAATTCGAGGAAGAGAAAAGATGATAGCGGATACGGGATACCTCATAGACGTTCTGAAGGAGGAAGAAAGGGCGATCGAAAAGAGCTCCGAACTCGCGGAAGAGACCCGCACCCAAAACCTCTGTACACCTGTAATATACGAGATAATGACAGGAATAGAGTACACAAGGTCAAAAAAAGAGCGTGTAAAATTTGAGTCCATGGTGGGAAGATTCACGGTTCTCCCCTACGATGAGAAATCGGCCTGTCTATCGGGCGAGATACATGCTGAGCTGCTCAGAGAGGGTCAAAAGCGCGGAACCGTCGATATCCAGATCGCGAGCATAGCCCTTTCCAACGACGAAACAATCCTGACGAACGACTCTGATTACGAGATAATCTCGGAGATATTTGGTCTAAAAACAGAAGGGTACTGAACGCCTCCACACACGAATTATCCGGCCGGAAGTTGTTTACCACTAAAATTCCAATTAATGAATTGAAGACGGTGATACACTGGATTTCAAAAAGGGAAAATTGAAAATCAACAGAGAGCTCTCCAAACTAGATAAAATGGCTCTAGACTTTATTCAAAATCTGAAAAAGATGAACGTTAAGTACGTGATAGTAAGCGGATATGTAGCAATTCTCACAGGCAGATCTAGAAGCACGGAGGACATCGACGTGATCATCGAAAAATTGAGTAGAAACAAAACCGAAGGGCTCGTAGAAAACCTCCAAAATGCCGGATACTGGTGCATAAACGCCGAGACTTCAGGAGTCTACGAGATGCTAAATGAAGGACTCACCCCCAGGTTTGCAGAAAAGGGAAAAGCCATCCCCAATTTCGAGTTGAGTTTTCCTAGAGACGAGATCGAAAAGACCGCCCTAAGGAAAAGTCTCAAAGCGGAGATTGGTACAAGCATCATCAAAGTAAGTCCTTTGGAACTTCAAATCGCCTACAAGCTATATCTAGGATCAGAAAAAGACTGGGAGGACGCTCTACACCTCTACAGTCTCTTTGAAGATAGGCTTGACAGAGAGGAGCTGGAGTATTATTCGAGGGAATTAAGGGTTAGAGGTGATTTAGATAAACTTAGAAAAGCTTGAGGAAAAGCGAAAAAAGAACAAAAAGCAGAGAATAGAATTCATAAAATTCTGGGCGGACTACATCAAGAAACACAACGACGAGACGTGGTCGAAACAACAAAACATTCTAATCGACTCCCAGATCCCAGATAAAAAAGACAGCGAAAGCAGTCGATAGAGAAATTGTTAAAAACATCGAAGGATTGTCAAAGAACCCACGAGCGCAAAATCCGATATGGAAAGCTCCAAAACGCATTTGGGTGGGATAATATGTTACCTATGATCGGGAAAGTCTTTTCTTCTATTAAAGATCCTTCGATGGAATAATTAATTGATGAAACCCAGCGAAGATCCACTACCTGATTCACCCGAAAAGAAATCCAAGAAGGAATCTTTATTAGTAGATAGTAGAAAGTGGAAAGTAGAGGGAGAACCGATGCGCTCAGTAAAAATAAAGGAACCCCAAGCGGACATGGTCAAGGACCTAAAGAGATATCTCAAGGAGAAGGAAGACCTCAGCACGACCGAGGCCGAGATACTGAGCCGATCAGTCGACATAGCCGTGAGAAAACACTACGATGAACTGGTCGAGGAACTCAAGTCCTCCGAAAAAAAGGAGAAGAAAGGAGTAATAGACTACATTCTCGAAAATCCCAAAGCGGGAGAGAAAACTGACGCGGCAGAGGACCACAGCGTGGTGGAACCTTGATCTTCGTGGACTCATCCGTCTGGGACGCCAGCTTGAATGAGAGAGACGAAAATCACGACTTGAGCAGGACCATCCTCAAGGAAGTGAAGAACGGCGAGTACGGAAAGATCATAGTTACCGACTACGTCATCGACGAAGTCCTGACATGGATCAACAGGAAAGTGGACCACGATACAGCCGTTGAAATCTCAGAGGAGTTCTTCGAAGACCCGACAATAGAAACAGTCAAGGTAAACTGGGCGGTAATCCACAGAGCGAGGGAGCTCTTTTCCGAAAGGGACTACCTTTCCTTCACCGATGCGACAACGGCCGTAGTCATGAACACCAGAGACATCCAAAGAATCGCGACTTTCGACTCCGACTTCAGTAAAGTCGGCTTCGAAGTAATCAGCGGGTAATGCTGGAAACACAAACTAAATTCTCTCAAAATTTGAAAACACGATTTATTTCGATGTTAAAACATAATGGACGATGACTTATTTAGTGGGAAAATCAAAATTAATACCCAAAATTCTAAATATGTGGGATTTTAGACAATATGTGGGACAAAATGCCGGTGGTTTCCGTCGACGACAGAGGAAGGATCACCCTCCCGAAAGAAACGAAAATTCGGGGAGGAAAGGCCGTGATAATTTCGGCAGGTTCATTTTTCAACATCATTCCCATCCCCGAGGACCCGGAAAAATACGCGGAGGGATGGTTGGATTCCAAGAAAAGCAGAAAAGAACTGAAAGAGCTCGCAGAGAAAAAGGCTAAGGAGGACGCAAAGAGCAGATCGAAACGGAGAGATCAGCTTTGATGATAGAAACGGACGTTCTCTACGCTTATGTTAAGAAAAAGGACTGGCTGAAACCGACCGCAGTAAAACTGATTAGAGGTACGGCAAATGGTGAGTACGGAGAAGTTCTGGCTTCGAGAGAGTGTCTCCACGAGTTATATTACGTTTCAATGGAGGAAGGAGTCGACCTAGATGAAGTTATTTCCAGGTTCGGAGCTTTAACTGCAATTGACAACCTTTCCTTTCCCGAAACGACTCCAGAACTCGACTTGGTCGCACTGACGCTAATGAAACAGTACAACTTTTCTTCGATTTTCGATGCACACCATGCAGCGGCGGCACTGGAACAGGACGAGGAGAGAACAATTATCTCTACGGACGACGTCTACGACAGAGTTCCCGGCCTGAAAAGAAAAGATCCTAGAGACTTGGTTTAAAAAATTCGTCAACGGCTATTTTCAAATCGGACTTCATCCTGTCCGTAATTTCCGGGAATCTCTTCGGGACCAACCCTCCAAAAACGAGTTTTTCAGCTTCTGAAACTTCCTCAAACCCCAAAATATCGATTACGAAAAGTATACCAAAAAATAGGTTCTTTGACGGATAGTGAGACTTGAAATGTTGATGGGCCGAAAAATCATCTGTGAAGAAAGGAAGATCAAGCTCAAAAGAAAGGTGTAAAACCTGAACATCACAATCAGTTATCCCTCCCGATCCCAGACCGAGAGTTCTCTTCTCCTCTTCAAGAGCATTATCAGAAAGGGGGTCTTTTTCAACTGTAACCCTCTCGAGGGCCTCCGTGGCCCTTTTTCCTAAATAATCACCATGTTTTGAAAAATCCAATAATTCCTTTTTTACACACTCAGAAACTACTATTTCCCAATCTTTGAGTTCTTCTCCGCTCAAATCGAGAGCCGAAAAGAGAGTTAACACGGCTGAGGTATCTAAGACCGCTCTTCTCTCCATGCCTTGTACTTCCTCGTAGTGGTCACTATATTCGATATCTGATGAGCCCTTTCGGGACCCAAAGTTTTCACAAGTTCCCCATAATCAATCAGGCCTAGAGAGTAAAATCTGGAGAGAATCCTTTCCTCGATGTAATAGCCCGGATTGTCTTCTATATTTTCTAGAACAAAGTTTACATCATCCAACAGCATGTTAACAAAGGTGCTTCTAGGAACACCTATCCGATCCAGCACCTCATCTATCTTCTCAACCTTATCCTCATCCAAAGACATCTGTACCTTTTTCTTCATTTCAATCGATGTTGATTTTCACGATTATAATATATAAGATTAACTTATAATTTCAACATTCTAATCATGACATCGGGAGAGGACCCCTTAAAAAAACATTCACTCCAGAACCTCGATATCGTCGGTCTTCCCGTCACCGTCCCGGTCCAGACCCTTAATCACACGATAGAACTCGTCATCGACCTCGTAGTCCTTCAGAATCTCCTCATGTTCCTGAGTTATTCCCAAAATGCACGTCTTCGTCCCCTTAAAATCCAGCCCCGAGAACAGTATCCTCGCGAGACCGTCCTTGTGAACCTTCGCTATCAGTCCCAGGTTCTCACCAGAGTACCTGCTGCCAGTCCTTTTCGAGACTATCTCCCAGGTCTTCTGCTCCCAGTCGAAACGGACGTCCAAGTCCTCGTTCAGGTCCCTTGAGATCATATTGGTAATTGGACCGCCGATCATCATCAGGTGGCGATCGGTGGCTCCCTCGGCCTTGACCTCGGTATCCAGCTTAACAACGAACCTCTTCTCAAGGTCGCAGAAGCTACCCAGAAATATACCCAGCTGGACAGCGTAGTGGCCGTCCCTAGCCGATGTCATGAAAGGCCCGTGCTCCTTGGGGGAACCGACGACGATTGACCCCTGAAAGACGCCTTCTCCGACAAACTCAGAGAAAAAGTCCAGGACTTTGCCGGAGAGCCCGGCCTTGTTCATCCTGACCTTCTTCCATTCATCATTCAGGGAAAACCCGAAGGCCTCGGAAGTGGGCCTGTAGAACTTGCAGAGGGCCCCGCCAACCTTCTCACGTTTATAAACCTCTATCAAACCCGCCTCCTCCAGCTTCCTGACGTGGTAGTAGACCTTCTGCTCGTGAATCCCGAGCTCGTCTGCTATCATCTTGGGATAGCCCCTCTCCACTGAGATCTTCTTCAGAACTCTGATAGTCTGCTCGTTCAGGTTCTTGAGGCTCTCCTCGTCAAGGAGCTCGATATCCTTAACGTAGTGGTCGCCATCCTCGGTTCTGAGCAGTTTATCCGTCATCATATACCTCTTTATAAAAAAGCCATTATAAAATTTTTTGTAATAGTAAAAGTAATTGTTTAATATTTTTTATAAGTATCTTAGGAGAAAATACCAAGCGTGAGAGACAATGTGCGGCATAACTGGTTACTATGGACACCGCGACGTGGGAAAGTACGTTCTGGACGCCCTGAAGAGGCTCGAGTACAGGGGGTACGACTCGGCCGGAATAGCAACTCTCTCCAATCCGGGTATCAAAATAGCGAAGGACACCGGAAACATAGACGAGATCCGGGGCAAGCTGGACCTTTCAGAGATGAAGGGAAGAGCAGCCCTGGGCCACGTAAGGTGGGCCACGCACGGAGGCGTCACGAAGGAGAACGCACATCCACACTGCTCCTGCGACGGAAGGTTCGCAGTGGTTCACAACGGGATAATAGAAAACTGGGAGGAAATCAAAAACCGTCTAAACGGCCACGAATTCGCCTCAGAAACCGACTCCGAGGTCATAGCCCACTACATCGAAGAGAACTCCAAAGACATGACCGTCGAGGAGGTCATTCAGAAGTTCCTCAAGGAGGCAGAGGGGAGCTTCGCCGTGGTCCTGCTCGACTCGAAGGACGAGAGAATGTACGCCTTCAAGAGGGGATCCCCCTTGGCACTGGGTATCGGGGAGAACGAAACCCATCTAGGTTCAGACATCTACTCATTCTCACCTTACACGAACGAGGCCATATTCTTCGAGGACGACGAGTACGCGATAATCGACGAGAACGGCTTCGCCTTCAGGAACTACACAGGTGAAACGATAGAGAAGGTGCCCGAGAGATTCGAGTGGAACCAGGAGGAGTCCGAAAAGGGCGAACACGAGCACCACATGAGAAATGAGATCGGGGAGATACCCCAGTCTCTGAAAAGGCTCCAGACCTCATTTGACACATCCCAGAAAACGGCCCTCGAGGACCTCGTCAAAGCTCTGAAGGAACACAAAAGAGTCATATTCACGGCCTCCGGAACCAGCTATCACGCCTCGCTTCTGGGTGTTTTCTTCCTGAACCGTGTCGGGATAGACGCTCAGACCCTCATAGCCTCAGAATTCCAGAACTACGAGAGGGTGGACGAAGAGACGCTCGTGATCGCGATATCACAGTCTGGGGAGACCAAAGACGTTATAGACGCCATAGAGTTCTCCAGAAACAGGGGAGCCGACGTCGCCTCGATAGTGAACGTCCCCTACTCCACGATAGAGAGGATATCCGATATCAATCTCAGGATAGAGGCGGGTCAAGAGGTCTGCGTGGCCGCGACCAAGACGTTCACGAACCAGCTCTACACACTCCTGAATGTCGCCCAAGAGCTCGGATACGACGCCCACCTCGACGACCTGCCGGAACTCATCGAGGAAGTAATAGAGAAAAACGAACCCAAAATCCGCGAACTAGCCAAGGAACTCAAGGACGAGAGGGACATCTACATTATCGGCAGAGGGCTGACCTACCCCGTGGCCAGAGAGATAGCCCTGAAGCTCAAAGAGATCCCCTACGTTCATGCGGAGGGAATGATGGGAGGGGAACTGAAACATGGGACCCTGGCCCTGATAGAGGAGGGGACACCGGTAATCTCTCTGATTCCCGAGAAAGACTCCGAGATTAAGTCGAACGTGAAAGAGGTTGAGGCCCGAGGTGGCAGGATTATCAAGATCTCGCCATGGGAAGGTGACTTAGAGATTCCCTCGAAGAACTCAAACTTCGCCTTTTTCGCTTCCATAATAGGATTCCTGCTCTCATATTGGATTGCTTACGAGAAAGGGCTTCCAGTGGACCAGCCACGGAACCTCAGCAAGTGTGTGACGGTTCGATAAATAATATTTTTTATCGAAATAAAGTCTTCAGTGTTTTATATAATTACTAATGAAGGATCTAAGCACTACTGAAAAAAATCAGACTTTTGTCTTTTTCCTTTTATTCTTCAAAATTGGCTCCAAAATGGAGAGGGCGGTCTCGCTAGCATCCAATATCTCTATCTCAACAGGTTTTCCGTCCTTTGAATAGTGGTTGATTATTGGTCCTGACTGTTCCCCGTATTCCGGTTTTTCATCAGATATCGTAATGGTGAGTATGTCTGTCTCCGGATCATAATCATATCTCATACCGTTCACTCCTCGCTTTATATACTGTGATTATAACGTTTTTATCTTTCTCTTTTTGGAAGATAATTCTCAAAATATGACCATTAAGTCTTTTTTGAGCTATCTCCCTTCCCAAATCCCCCGGCACAACACTATCCGGGTCTTCAAAACCCTTATGGACAAGATTTCTAGAAATATCGTACTGCATCATTCTTTCTCTCGCATGTTTTGTAATCTTTAAATTCATTAAACTCCCCCAAAACCTTCTTGCCTCTAAATTACAGTTAGAAGGTTTTTAAATCAATAAATAATCGAATTTCATAAAAAGTATCTTCATTAATTTATTTCTTGAATTTGAGGT
The DNA here is from genome assembly GCA_964384105.1 of Hadarchaeota archaeon (SeqCode). Lineage (GTDB taxonomy): Archaea > Hadarchaeota > Hadarchaeia > Hadarchaeales > JAGGTB01 > CAYLJV01. The sequence goes on from CAYLJV010000002.1 coordinate 27,312, forward strand.
TACTGAAAAGGAACATCAACGAGAGGACCAGTCCACCTAAACCGACGAAAAAGGCAACCATAAAGACCCGGCCAACTCCCAACCAACCGGCAAATGGAGCGAAGGCTATAGGAGACAGAAACTGACCGAGGAACCCGAACGTCGAAAGGTACGAACTGAACCTCCCTAGGAATGATGGAGAGACAACGTCTCCAATCCAGAGCATGACCGTAGGAAGGGCCAAACCCTGTCCTATACCAAAAAGAACCACCGATAAACCGTAAGTCCAGATAGACGATCCGAAGAAGGCGACACCGAAACCGATGCTCCAAAACAAGAAAGATATTGGAACGATCTTACGGTAGTGCAATCTCTCCTTCACCCAATCGTACCGAGAGGCTACTATTCCTGCCGAAACACCCATTGCGGTCAAGAAAAGACCAACGCGGAAAGTGCTGGTGACACCCACGCCCTCCAGAACCTCCGGGAGATAGACTACGTTCGCGTAAAGAAGCAGATTCGTCAGGAGCATAAACCCATAAATTCCGAACAAAACGGTCTTCTCCCTGAAAACTGTAAATATCGACCCCTCATCCTCCCCGATAACCCGTTCGACATCCGGCATCAAAACGAGAGCCAAGAGACCGAGCGGCAAGGCCATTAGGTAAACACCAAAGGGCAGATGCCAAGAGATCGTTCCAAGAGCACCACCCACTAGGGGCCACACTGCAGCGCCGAGGCTGTTAGCGCTACCCCTGAGACCCATGGCCCTATTCTTCTCCCTACCTTCGTAAAAGTTCAGGATCATTACAGTGATAGAAGTAAACATAAGCGCAACCGCTACGCCGAGAAAAGCCCTGCTGACGAGAAGAAGCAAGTAGGAATTGACAAACAGACCAGCGCCACCGGCGACACCATAGAGAAAAAGACCGAAAACGTAGGGACGCTTCGATCCAATCCTATCGATCAAACTACCGGCGAGAGGGCTAAGAAGAAAGACGAAGACACCGTGCATAGTGATGATCAGACCCGCGGAAGACGGATCCACACCCAACCCAATCCCTATGTCTCTGACCACAGGCCCTATGATCGCTCCAGCCATCACAGTCAATGTCGATGAAGCAAGAATGATCCAGAGGGCGTTCTTTTTAGAAATCGCGGGACTCATTTCTCGCTCATCTCCTTGAGGACTCTACATATTCTCTTTAAATTAAGAAGGAGATTTTCGATGTCGCCTCTAAGGAGTTTTTCCTTAATCTCGTCGTCCACCGACTCGAGAACCTCGCGGAACTCGGACCTTCTCTCTCTCGCTTTAGCTGTAAGGTATACGACCTTCCTCCTACGATCATCCTCATCCTCCTCTCTCCGAACATAACCCTTCTTCTCTAGCCCCTCAAGCCTTCGAGCCATGGTCGCCTTGTCCAAGTTGAACATGTCACCAAGCTCCTTCTGCTGTCGGCCATCCCTTTTGTAAAGAGCCAACAGGAGGTGAAGTTCCTCAGAATCAATCTCGTGATCCCTCAATCTATCGTCCAACACCGAAAAGAAAGACCTGTAGGCGACTGAAAGATACCTACCCAGTGGTTCCGATTCTTTTTCCTTCATTTTCATCATATAGTTGAAATTGAAAACGTTTCATATGAAACTATTTTCCGGAACTTAAAAAGATTTCTTCTGCTGAAATGAATCCACAGAGAATTTTTATAAGCTGTAATAAGCTACTTATTAAAAAATGTCTACTAGCATTCCCATCAAGAAGAAAACACGAGACGAACTCAGGCGCTATGGAAAAAAAGGAGAGACGTGGGACGAACTCATAAATAGGCTCCTCTCAGAAAACCTCCCCCGTCAACCAGCGAGCTTGGAAGAACTAAAGAAACGAAGAGAAGAAGGAGAATATGTGCCCCTCGACGAAGCAATAAAAGAGCTCGAGAATATATGAAAGTCGAGATCCATCGGGAAGTTCAGAAGCACCTCGCAAAAATCTCGGCTAGGGCCCCGAAGGATAAACGAAGATGTCTAGAAGCACTGAAGAAACTTGAAAAAGACCCATATCACAGTCGGTCCGGAGTGGACATTAGCAAATTGGAAGGCCCAGAGTTTGATTATAGGCTAAGAGTTGGCCGTCATCGCTTCGGATATAGAATTGATAATCAAGTAGTTCTAGTGGACGATGCCTGGTTTAAATAGACATGATATTTCCAAAACAAAAAACTTAGTCTCCTACTAAGATCTACCTTCCAAATTTTTCCTTCTTCTGTCATACTCTTCTTCATCAATCTCGCCCCTAGCGTATCTTTCCTCGAGAATGTCGAGCGCACTCCTTCTATTTCGAGGACCAACATCACTTCCAGATCTTAGTATCCACCAGACTAGAAGAACTATTCCAATTACCACGAAAGCCCAGAAGAGAGCGGTGAGGAACCAGCCAAGCCAGCTCGAACCACCCATCATATGATTGGGAAAGTCCATCCAGTCGGACATATGATGATGCCATCTATCTCCTATATTTTCATGCATCAGAATTCGATCAATTGAGTAATCAAACATCAACTCGCTCCACCTTCCGAACTATTACTCTGTTATACGTCTTATTTAAATATATCTGAATATGATATATGGATTGAGTCCGGTAGTACCTATTTCTAGAGAATAAATGCCCCTAAGGAGATCGAAAAAAGATCAAATATTGCTTCGAAAAATAAAAAGAAAATAAAAAAAGAAAAAGGAAATCTGTAAATTCGCTTTACATCATTCCTGGTGGCATTCCACCGGGTCCTCCAGGCATTCCGCCAGGTCCGCCTTCGGGTCCACCGCCGGAACCACCCTTAGAGGCTATCACGTCGTCTATTCTGAGAATCATGACCGCTGCTTCACTACCGGAACTCACGGCCTGAGTCTTTATCTGAACTGGTTCCACGACTCCTTCCTTGAACATGTCCTTCACTTGTCCATCGTAGGCGTCGAGTCCGAACGAGGCTCCGTCCTTACCATGTTTGCTTCTCAGTTCGACTATCGTGTCGATGGGATCGAGTCCAGCGTTGTTTGCTAGAGCTCTGACGAGCGACTCAACTGCGTTTGCAAAGGCCTTCACTGCCAATGCTTCCTTACCACCTATGCTATCTGCATAGTCTGAAAGTTCCATGGCAAGTTCAATCTCAGTAGCTCCACCGCCGGGAACTATCTTACCGCTCTCGACTGTTCTAGCTACAACACACATAGCATCTTCGAGACTTCTATCAGCCTCATCAACGATGTGCTTCGTTCCACCTCTAACGAGAATACTGATGGCCTTCGGGTTCTGACACTTCTCCACGAAAGTCATATCCTCACCGGAAATCTTACGCTCTTCAACGAGTCCTGCTTGACCGAGATCCCCTGGGCTTATATCGTCTATATCTGTGACGACGTTACCCCCTGTGGCTCTAGCCAGCTTCTCCATATCGGATTTCTTGGCTCTGCGAATTGCGAAGATTCCTTCCTTAGCGAGGAAGTGCTGGGCCATGTCGTCGATTCCCTTCTGGCAGATCACCACATTGGCACCCGCCTTCTTGATATTCTCGACCATTTCTCGGAATTCACCTTCCTCCTGATCGAGGAACTTCTGCAGTTGGTCGGGATCACTTATTCTAATTTCACTATCCGTTTCCGTCTTCTTGATTTCCATTGCTGCATTAAGAAGAGCTATCTTAGCGTTCTCGACTTTTTTGGGCATTCCTGGATGAACTCTGTCCTTTGTAAGAATTATTCCATCTACCATAATACTATCGTCGACACTTCCGCCTTCCTGCTTTTCCATTCCTATGTTGTCGAGATCTACTTCGTAACTGCCGTTGGTTTTTTCGGCGACCTGCTTCACAGCCTTCACGGCCATGTCTGCGAGGACACCTATGTTGGCCTCAACTCTCTTTCCAGTCATCGCAGTAGTGGCGACCTTCCTCAGCATCTCTTCATCCTCAAAGCCAACGTCCTTGGTCATTCCTCTGAGGAACTCCTGGGCCTTAGCAGCGGCCTTGGAGTAACCCGAGGCTATAGACGTCGGGTGGATTCCCTGATCGAGAAGCTCCGAAGCTTCTTCGATGAGTTCAGCCGCAAGAACTACAGCAGTAGTGGTGCCGTCTCCGACCTCTTCCTCCTGCGTTTCAGCGACTTCCACGATCATCTTCGCTGCGGGGTGCTCGATATCCATCTCCTTAAGGATCGATGCTCCGTCGTTAGTTATCACAACATCTCCGAGGTTATCGACGAGCATTTTGTCCATTCCCTTTGGTCCCAGAGTCGAGCGAACTGCTTCACCTATAACCCTAGCGGCCCGGAAATTGGACTCCTGAGCGTCTCTACCTCTATCTCTCTTCGTATTCTCAGAAAGTATGAAAATTGGTTGTCCATTTGGCATTTGTTTCACCTCCTATTACACTTATTTAGAGCTTGATTCGTAGTCGATTCTACTTCGACTTGGTATTTCTCAGCTTCTTATTAAGCTTTACTCTAATTACGCAAGATTGTTCTCCTATCTTAAATAAGGAGATGTTGAAAAAGCCCAAAAAGGAGTAAAAATTGCGATCTTAGCGGCTAAATCTCCCGAACAGAGCGGTCAAAAGTATTAATCCTCTTCTTCCTCGAGAATAACCGGATGTCTTATCCTCCTGCTGACGGTTTTCCACTTCCCTGTCTTAAAGCGCCAAGTACTGACAACGGCAGGGACGAAAAGCCCACTCAATATTCCAATGAAAACGGCCTCTATTCCGAAACCGAGAGCTATCCCAAAGATGTAGGATATCGGAAGCAAGAATCCGTACGTCCCCAAAATCATCCCGTACATAGGCCACCTTGTGTCGCCGGCACCCCTGAGACCCCCTCGTATAACCCGGTCCACCGCGAATCCAAAGACGCCGATGGCATAGACCCAGATGAAGGTCCTGCTGAGTGAAATGACTTCGGGCTCGGTGACGAAGAACCCAGCTATAGGCCTAGCAAAAATGGCTATCACGACCCCAACCGACACCATCACGACAGCCGCAAGCTTCAGGGTATCCCAGCCGTACATCTCAGCCTCGTCCTCCATCCTAGCCCCCAGAGACTGACCCACGAGCGTGCTCGAGGCAGTAGCAAAACCCCAGGCAGGCATCAACGCGAAGAACATCACTCTCTGACCGACCTGGTAAGCCGCCACGGCCCCGGTACCAAAAGTTGCCAGAATCCAAAGTAGAGGAAACCTTCCCAGAACTCTGGCCAATCTCATTCCAAGCAGGGGGAGAGAAACTGTGAAAATCTGCTTTACCACATCGAAGTCCCACTGTTTTCCACCCAACTCGAATCTGACATCGTACCTATCGGATAGAAGCAATGCACCGAAGATCGCGGCGATTCCTACGTTGGTTATAGCTGTTCCGATTCCCGCACCCAGGACCCCGAGCTCGGGAAATGGTCCGATACCAAAGATCAGGAGCCAGTTCAGGATAATGTTTGAGGGTACTCCAACCGCACGGACGTACATAGGCCTTACAGTGTCTCCGGCGCCGGCGAATCCACGGGCCGATATCAGAGAGAAGAAACGAAAGAACACGCCCAGCATCAAAACTTTCAGATAGGGCGCTCCCATCTCTATCACGTCCGGAGCCGCTCCCAGAATCCCTATCATCTCTTCGGCGTAAAACCAGGTAAACAACATCAGGGGAATGGACATAAGCACGGCGATCCAGGTGGATTGTTTTATAACGAAGTAAGCCTCGTCGTACTCCTCGGCCCCGAAGTGCTGAGAGACGAGGCTGAGCGTACCGCTGGAGAGTGCCAGAGCAAAAGCGAAGCCGATGAAGTAGAACTGGAATCCGAAACCAACTGCCGCAACTCCCGCCGCCCCCGCGGCCATCCCAACCATGAGAAAGTCCGAGAGACGAAGGGTCACTCTCAGAGCCCCCGTAGTTATAACCGGCCAGGCTAGGTCCATCGCCTCTGTGCCTCGACGTTCATCAATCAGACCGATTCTAGAAAGAAATCTCGGGAGAGATTTCAAAACAGAATTATGATCCTCCTCACTCTGGGAATTATCGAAAGCCACCATTATCACCAATTACAAACTTGTTAGCACAGTTTTCTCGTAAAAAAGTACCATTTTAACCTTAAAGGTTAAGCCTTGACATTCTATTAGAACCGCCAATCACTTCTCTAAAAAGTGAAAATAGGCGTCATCTCTTGAAGATCTAAATTTGGCCTTTCTGAATAGGGTTATCGATTTGAAAAATACAAATTTTTCCCTTTGGACCATATAGGAGTAAATAAGAACTATTTTACTAATTTAAACGGTTTAAGAACATTATTCTTGGTTATCAATAAATAAAGAGCTCCAATGGTTGTTAGAATTCAACTCGTAAACGGTAGTTAGAGATTTTTTAAATAACCCGACAAGGGAAAGTAAATCCAAACTGAGCTCAACGGAGGTGAAAATTATGAACAGAAAAATCAAAAAATTTGGTATGATATCATTGCTGCTAGTATTAATTATAGGAACCAGCCTTTTCACCAACTCACCAATAAATGCACAGGATAACAGAGTGCAACCACCTGACGGTGTATTCGAGAATCGAAACCTGAATAAACCAATACAAATCGACGGCGATATAACCATAGAAGGGGATATCGGGCCTGACGGAAACGTGAACGGGAATGGGAATCTAACTATCGGAGGAAACGTCGAAGGAACGATTAGTATCAATGGAAACGTAAACATAGGTGGTTCAATCGAGCCCGGGGCAAATATTTCCCTCGAGACTCCAGGAACCACTTTGAACGTAGAAGCCGGAATGAATGGAGGAAACATTGAAGTAAGTGCAGGAAATGTCGAGATTAACATCGAAGAAAACTTAGAGGCCGGAAATATTTCTGCAACAGGTGAAAATTCCAGAGTAAATATAGGTGATTCCATAGGTCCAAATTCCAGAATAGAGGGTATTGCCTCAGTTAACGTATCCAAAAACGCTTCGGGCGAAATTGATGTATCAGGTGAAATTTCGATAGGTGAAAATCTGAAAGAAGAAGGTAGATTAGTATCGGAAGGTAACATCTCAATTGGCGGAGACTTAGAAGAAGAGGGATCAGTAACATTGGAAACTCCTGGAAAAACCTTGGAAATTGGAAGAACTTTGAGAGGAAGGGCAACGGTAACTGAGAACGCAAAAGTCTCAATTGGAGATATTCCAGCAGAATCTCCTGTCAACGTTTCAGTAAATGCTTCGCCTCTTGATGGAGTAGAAATCTCCGTTCAGAACTACATATCAGATCTAGATATAGATATTTCTAATCTTAAAGGAGATGTTAACGTAGCGATAGAAAAACCGGAAGGAGAAGTCTACAACATTCAACAGATAGACGTAGAAACCGAGCAGACAACAATTTCCGAAGATGAAATAGAAGAAGCAAAAATTGTAGTCGATGTGGAAAAATCGTGGTTACAGGAACACGGAATAGAAGCTGAGACTGTCAGAGTTAATAGATTCTTAGAAGATGAAGGAGAATGGAAAGAACTTCCAACGGAAGTAATAGGGGAAAACAGCACTCACGTGAAACTTGAAGCAGAAACTCCTGGATTCTCAACATTCTCGATTACTGGAGAAGCCAGTCCAGAAGAAGGCGCTGCAGAAGAATTACCATGGTTGTTAATCGGGGGAGTAGTAATCATAATTATAGTGATTATAATGGCAATTGTGGCAATTTCGAGAAGATAATTGCCAGTGCTACTCTATCAAACAAAACCACTAAATCTCTTTTTTTCTTTTTTATGAAAAATCGAATCTTAGGCTTTTAGTTAATATAGACAAACAGAAAACACAAGGTATTTAAAGGAAATATAAAATTCAGTTAAATTTACTTTCAAAAATTAATTTCGGTAAAAAATGGTCTCTTTCAAATCCTGTTAACAGATATAGATTAGAAAATCTCTGGAATCTTTTTAAAAATCCCAATAAATTCCTAAACTAAAAGGTCGCTGTTTTAGAGATGATAAATATCACAAGATTATCTGGTGTTAAAGTCTAGCATCTTGCCAGATTCTGGATCGATAAGGACCCAAAAGGATACTCCAACTGGTTCTTCGAGTCCCTTCACTCGAACGCATTCTCTAAGGTCCCCAGGTTTCACCTCGACCTCCTCGAGGCTCCGCTCGTAGATCTTAGCAGATGTATTACTGGAATCGAAAAAATCTTCTAATGCGATAGGTTCCCCAACATCCTTCTTGAGAACTATCAAGCTCCTACCATCTTTCTCGAGGACTATCTCATAATCCTCGATTCTAAAGAAAACGGTAAACTGCTCCCCTCTTTACTATGTCCTACTCATTCCTTTTATGGAATTCTCCAATTTTTGTTACACCCATAACAAAAAATCCCGAAAACAAAAACTACCAAATCGAAGCAATATTTGCCGATTTAATATAGGTCACCTATAATTTGAGAACGAATCCAAATCCATCGTAACCATTAATCAGTTCTAGGATTAGAAAAAACTCTCAACTGGTTTATATCCACAAAGAAATACCCGATGACAGATGGAGGTAGAAATAATCTATAAATCCTTAACTAGACCTTCTCTAAGGTCCTTCTTCTGAATCCGAGTTCCATCACCGACTATCGTGTCTATAATAATAGAATCTTCAATATCACAATTCTCGAAAATTATCGAATTTTCTATCTCGGAATTTTTAACCTTACTTCCCTTCAAAATAGTTACGTTATCACCTATATCTGAGTTTTCGACATCGCCCCATACTATATTTTCCTCTCTTATCTCCCTCTCGGCCCTCAGGTACCCAACGCGAGTTCCAACATCCACCCATTTACCCTCGAAGGGATAAGCGTAAACGTCATAGTTGTCAACAGTCCACTGGATGAACCTTCCCGGCTCGTCTAAATACTGTTCTCGTGGTATTCTACCCTCCCAGTAATCAACGTATCTATCAAAGACATTCAACATTTCTTCGGGAATGAAGTAACAAGCGGTCGAGGCCATTCTAGATTTGGGATTTTTAGGTTTTTCCTGGAAGTTGGAAATCATCTTGTCTTTCCCGAAGTCCACAATACCGTAGTTCTTTGCCTCTTCAAGGCTTTTCACGCGAAAGCATGCGTTTGCGATACTTCCTTTTTCCCTTGCAAAATCTAGAAAATCTTGAATTTTGAAGGAGTAATAGTTGTCTCCACCAATTATCAGGTAATCCCCCGACTCCCTTTCCTTGATCACATTCATCATGCCACCAACGGCTCCATACTTCTCCTCCTCAGCACTCTGTCGCTCTATAATAAGCTCGTATCTTTCACCTTCTTTCTCAGAGAGGTATTCTCCGAAGGAATCCTCAAACCGCTCGTTAGTGGTTACATATATCTTATCCGCATCTTCTATCTGCTCAAGTTCATCCAGAATATAATCCAAGATAGGTTTACCACCTAAGGGCAGAAGCGGCTTTGCCTTCTTCTTGGTTATGGGCCAGAGTCGAGTCGCATATCCACCTGCAAGTATCAGTACCTTCATTTTCGTACCTTTTTTATATTGGATTGGCCGTATTTCAGTTCTACCCCTTCAAAAGCCTGTTACGCTTAGTCGCCTGCGATATAAACAGCACTACTGAAACCTAAAAGTCCGGATAGATTAATTAAACAATCCGCAGAAATAAGGTAACGATTATCGGAATAGGTTTTGAATGAAACTTGATTGGTGTTAAAATTGGTTGATGTTGTAATTGTAGGAGCTGGACCCGCTGGGCTTTTTGCGGCAAAAGAACTTGCCGAGAACTCTCAGCTTTCCATAAAGATCATAGAAAAAGGCAAGTCCGTCCAGGAAAGAAAAAAGTCAATGGAAAAGTGGCAACTTCAGTCAGGGTCCAGAGGGGTTATGCAGGGAGTAGGGGGAATGTGTTTGCTCTCGAATGGCACACTCAATCTCGATCCCAAAGTGGGAGGAAGACTGACAGACTATGTTGAAGAAGATAGAGCAAAGAACCTCATAGAAAAAGTAGATTCAGTATTTCAGGACTTCGGAGCGTCCTCTGAAATATATGGTGAACAGAGCGAGGAAACGGATGACCTATCCCGAAGAGCTAGCGCTGCGGACGTAAAATTCCTGCTGATCAAACAAAGAAGAATAGGACTAGAGAATATTCCAAAGATCATCTCCTCCTTCAAGGACTATCTCGAGGAAAATGGTGTCGAGTTTAAGTTAGGTGTAAAGGTGAAAGAGATAGAAAAAGACGGTGTTATTCTAGAAAACGGGAAAAAAATAAAGTCAAAATATATTATAGCAGCACCTGGAAGGACCGGGGCCAACTGGCTTTTAGATCAAGCGGAAAAGCTGGGACTGACAATAAAGCACGGGGCCATAGACGTTGGAGTTCGAGTAGAAGTTCCATCTGTAGTCATGAGTCGACTCATTAAGATAAGCCGTGATCCAAAATTCTACATCAGAACAAAAACCTTCGATGACCTAGTCCGGACATTTCAAATAAACCATCAAGGTTTCGTGGTGAAAGAGAGGTACGACGACGACATCGTCTGTGTGAACGGGCTCGCCCCGATATCGGAAAGATCAAAGAATGTGAACTTCGCATTACTCACCCAGATAACCCTGACCGAACCGGTAACCGATACCACCGCATACGGAGAATCTATAGCTCGTCTCGCGACCACCATCGGAGGAGACCGTCCGGTCGTTCAGAGATTGGGAGATCTTAGAAGCGGTCGAAGGTCAACGGAATCGCGAATAAACCGATCAAACGTAGAACCGACCCTTAAAGACGTGACACCCGGAGACATCTCCATGGCCCTACCCAACCGAATAGTCATAGGTCTGCACGAGGCACTCGAGCAACTAGATGAAATAATACCTGGAATCGCATCGAACTCCACCCTGCTCTACGCTCCCGAGATAAAGTTCTATGCTGGACAAGTTCAGGTCGACGGAGACATGAGAACGGAGCTAGAGAATCTTTATATCGCCGGGGACGGTGCGGGACCGGCCCACGACATAGTTAACGCGAGCGTAACTGGAATGATATCTGCTCAGAGCATTCTGAAAGAAACTGAGTAGGTTAATTTTTTCTAAATTCAAAAAGAGGACTTCTTTTCTAGGAAAATCAAACTAAGACTTCTAGAACACGAAAAAAAGGAGAAAGCCAGTTAATCCCAACAGAACTGCACCTATCTTTGGCCTCCAGTTGAATATCTTTTTTCCGTCCAACGGCGGAATCGGCAGTAGATTGAAGAAGGCCAGCCAGAGGTTTATTATCACTCCAAAGTAACCGATCGATCCCAAAAGCCCTCCGAAGGTAGCGAGAGGATAAAAAAGCCCGGCTATCAGGAGGTTCGTGAGGGGACCTGAGACACTTATCCTACCGTTTTCCTCTACAGATATATTGCCGCCCTGAATCATGACTGCACCAGGAGCGGCAAAGAGGAAGCTCCCGCTGGAAACTATCCCGATCAGAAGCGCCATCATCAAACCCTGCGGCCACATTCGAAAGAAGGACCTGTACCCGTAGCTAATGGCGACTCGCTTGTGAGCCATCTCGTGGAAGAAGAAAGCGGTGGCAAGCGGGATAAAAACCGAAGCCAAGTTGGTCAGGATAGCCCCGGAACCCCTCCAGTTCGGACCTATGCCTGAAACGGCCACGGCCAGAACCACGATCGAGATCAGAATATCCCTTATCTCTACTTTATCGAACTTCATGGTGGTCAATTAATATCTCTTCTTTAATTAAAAACCCGAGACATTTTTTGAAAACCGTTCGATTATTCCAAAATTCGAGGGGAACAATATCAATCGGAAATAAATTACTATATCCTCAAAAACAATAGAAAACCAGAGAGAAGCAAAAATGAAAAAGTGGATTTTGATCTGCGCTCTCGGGGGAATCCTCATGATCGCAGGCTCGACGAGAGGCGATATATCTTTTTACAGAACTATTTTCGAACTCGCCTCGGACTACATAGGAGGTGGGTCCTCCCAAATATTTTCGATCATCCTACTCATACTCGGACTAATGGCCGCAGGCGGCGGGTTTACCGTCCTTATCGGAACGGCGGTAATAGCGTCAGATCACAGGCTGACCGGAAAAGTAGTAGTGGCCCTAGGGGCAGGAATGGGGATAATTGGATTCTCTATATTCATGATTAAGGGAATTCTAACTGGAACTCTGGTTGAAGATTTTCTCTCCATATTAGGACCGGGTTTTCTAGGAATCATCCTCACTATAATTGCTCGATTGAAATTATAGAATTTAAAAATAAGAAATCGGGAGCGATCAGATAACTCCCAGCAACTCGCCGACTTTACTCAGAGACTCATCATCGACATCGAAATCCCATTCTTCAACCAGAATTTCTTCTAGAATATCCATGTCTTCTTCACTGGGGTCAATGGCGGAAATAAATCGTTTGTATATGTCCGGAGTGACGTTGTAAACGTGGATGAGATCATCAATACCATACTCCATCTTCTTTACATCCCTAGGCGTGGCCATGCACTTCTGTGCCATCAGGGGACAGGTTATAGAATCTCTCTGAATTGAAAATTCGAAGAACTTCTGGCACATGGGGCAGTAATACTTGCCCATCGGACTATCGCCAAGTATAGAAACCTCGTCAAATTCTATCTCCTGAGAAACACCTAACCTTTCAGCCAGCTTGGGAACCGCCTTCTTGAGTATAGAAAAAAGTTTTCCGCTCTCCCAAATTTTCTCGGAGTCGGTCACGACAAACCGAACCTTCTCCTCGTTCACCCTCTGAGCAGTCTCACATCCGCTGGCTATTATTATGAAACTCTTCAGGGTCTGGAGCGGTTGCTCTCTGTACTGAACGTTCCAATCTTCCAAAAAGTCCAGATATATATCCACCCACTCATCTGCAATCTCCTCCAGATTACCACCGATCAACTCCGACGCCAAACTCTGTGGAATCTTGGGATAAAAAAGACCGAACTTCTCTAGAGCTTCAGTAGATTCGGGAGAAATGACCTCGATCGGGATAGGTGTATTCAGACATACTTTCGTCATGTAAGGACAGACCGGCTCATCAAGTTCGAAAAGCTTCTTACAAGTCACGCACCAGTATCTTCCCGAAGGGGACTCGCTACCTTCGGGTAGGGATTTTACTTTCTCGATTATCTTCTCTCTAGTTTTAAACATTCAAAAATCACCTCCCACAACAATAAACTCTCCTGATGATTTAATCAGTCCAGTCTGTTGAAGTTTTCCTATTTTTCACCCTTCTGAAATCTCTTCATCATTCTCTCGGGCACTTTGGCTATGGATTCCTCCATAACATCCATCAGAGCTTCATTTATCTCGATATCTATGGTTACCTTGAGATGACCCTTCTTTTCTTCTTCAGCCATTACAAATCACCTCCTTGCATCCGTTAGGGAGTTTATCCAAGATACTCGAAATGCCTCTCTGGGCCTGTTCCTCCGTCAAGGTTAGTTCAAGATCGAGAGTATAGTGGCGTTTTTCGATCCTGCCAGCCTTGACTTTAAAACCGTGTATTGAACCCTCTTCCTCCTTCCTTTCGAGTTCCTTGTTCAGGAAGTAAGCCGTGAAGACCGGAATCGTCGGTTCGAAGGCCTTGAATGGCAGTTTTTTAAATGCACGCGATAAGCGCTCGAAAACCAAAGTATCAACTCCCCCTTTGTTCAAAATCTATAATTACGAGATAATAAAGCTTGGCTAATTTCAGAGAGAGTCGAAAAACCAAAGAATTAAACCTCGCACACAAAATAATAATCGGCCAGTGAAAAATAATTCTGAGAAGTCGACTTGGAGAAAAATCTCATGGACATTGAAATCGAAAAACTGATAGAAATAAGCAAAAGTGCCGGAGAAATCCTCCTCAAAAACTATCGAAAAAGCAATCAGGTAAGGATGAAGGCAGATCAAACACCGGTAACTTCGACTGACATTGAATCCGAAAATTTTCTGAGAAAGAAACTTGAAGAAATAGAGCCCTCGTTCTCTATTATCTCAGAAGAATCTCCAGACCGATTGACAGACTCCCAGTTTTCCTGGATAGTTGACCCCCTAGACGGTACCTCCAACTATGTACATGGAATCCCCGTCTTCGCGACCATGTTAGCTCTCTGTAGGAAGGGAAGACCTATCATGAGCGTAGTGCACTTTCCGGTCCAAAAAGAGACATTCCACGCCGAAAAGGGAAAGGGCACATTCCGAGGAAAAAAGAGATTAGAGGTCTCGAAAGAGGGAATAGAAGGTGGCTTCGCGGTCTTCGGATCCAAGTTTAGAAGAGACGATGCATGGAGCTGCCTGGGTAAGACAAGAAAAGTATTTTCCAGAGTAAGAGCGCTCGGGTCGGCGGCGGCTAATTTCACAAAGGTCGCGGAAGGGGAAGCAGAAGCCTGTTTGGAGTTTGGGATATCTCCCTGGGATTTCATACCACCCGCTCTGATAGTGGAAGAAGCAGGGGGAACCGTCACTGATCTTCAAGGCGAGGAAATAGACACGAAAACCGAAAACGTCGTGGCCACTAACGGAAAAGAGCACTCAAATTTGATAGAGATATTGAACAAATGACATCCTCCAATGAAAACTGTGGCAACTTGGAAGTACCAAAGACAATCAGATTTGAAAAATCCCAAAAATCTGACTTTCGATTATTCTCCTGATTTCTCCAATATCCGGCTTTCTAATAATTCGCAATAATCTCTGATTTCTGATGGGGAAAGGTTCGCGGTGACCACAGTCACTGAGACGTTCTTAACCCTCAAAGTGGCTATCCGAGTATAAGTAGAACCATCTTCAATATCTATTGCCTTCGAAGCCACTATTTCATCTCCATAGCTGCGAAAATCGGTATTCTCAACTGTGGTATCATCATAGCTATCAAAATCATTCGACCAATGGGCGTGTGAGCGATAAAGAACATCTTGAGCGTCCTCTATCGAGGAACATACGAAGTCCATAAAGGTCGTAAGCTTGTCTTCTGTGGGATGCTCCCATAAGCGGAACGCAGCACTTTCAAAAGGAACACCATCAAATTCCGACTGTTCCTCCTCCCAGCCAGCTTCAGTATCTTCCACAAAATCATTGGGTACGTCTTCCGCAGTGAGCAGATCGGACGCCGGGTCAAGAGAAATCAGACTTTCTGTAACTGAAAATGTGGCTGTCTCAACAAGCTCTCCATCCAAGAAAAATCTTACTTCATAATCACCAGTAGGCCATCCTTCGTAAGGCTTAGTGTAACGGACACGACCTGGACCAGTATAAAAATCATTAATTGGAATAGGTTCGGAAATAACTTTTTGATCGTTATCTACATAATAAAGCTCGGTTTCTATCTCAGTGTCGGGGAGTGCGTTTGATATCTCACATGTAGCATAGAAAACCTCTGTATCAGGGTTGAACTCATTAACTACCTTCACAGGTCTTCCCTCATCGTCAAGCTCTTCAGCCATTGCTACGTCGCTGATGTTGGCTTCTTCTTCCGCTTCCACAGAAAATGTGGTCGTGTCAACATGTTCATCATTCAGGAAGAACCTTACTTCGTAATCCCCAGCTGGCCACCATCCTTGATCAGGTTCATAGCTGAAAGATAGTGAACCGGATCCTCCCTCAACATCATCGCTTATGGTGGTAAACTGTTCATTTTCATTCAAGTAGTACCATTCAGTTTTTATCTCGGTGTCCGAAGGTACGTTCGACACTTCACATGTTGCATAGATCACTTCGGTAGTAGTACTGAATTCTTCTACAACCTCCACCGGCCTGTAATCATTATCTACTTGTTCAGCCACCGCAGTATCGCTAAGGCTAGCGGTTGAAAAATTGAAACTCCCCATTAGGGCAACAATTCCTACAATCGCAATAATTATTACTACTACTGTTACTAACAGATGCTTTTTCTTCATTTTGGCTTCGTTTCAAGTACGAAAATCGACTTAAAAATCTTTAATAAAACGAATAAGAATTCAAATTCTCATGGAAAAACGTGAAATTACCATCTAGAGAGCTTCCTCGTAGATCAGCACGAGCCTCCTAGCAATTCTATCCCACCTGAACTCTCTAAGTTTCTTCTTTCCTCTCCTGCCCAGTCTTCTAATTAAGTTAGGATCATCGAGGGCGAAATTATTTCCCCAGGCAAGCGGCTGGGGATTGGGCCTTGTCTTTATGCCATCGACAAAATTGTCTATGTTCTCTCCCAAACCACCAACGTTAGAAGCAACAACCGCATTTCCGGCGGCCCACGCCTCAAACAAGACCAGACCAAATGGCTCATTCCTGCTGGGGATGCAGACAACGTCGCTGGCATTGAGAAGATCAACCTTCTCTTCCTCCGAAACATAACCAGTCATTCGAACCTTATCTGAAACCCCGAGGCCTCTGATCTTATTTTCGACGTACTCTTTCATTCCCCCTTTTCCAACCATTAAGAAATTTGTATCTTCATTATAATCCAAGATATGAGGCATAGCCTCAACCAAAACATCGGGTCCCTTCTGGTACTCCATCCTACCAAGAAACATGACCAGAGGGTCCGTCTCATCGAACCCGTACTCCTCCTTTATAGTACCAGGATCAATATCCTTCTCAAGATTTTGGGCAAAGCTTCCATTGGGAACCACGTGAACTTTTTCCGAGGGGAATTCATAGAGACTCTCCAACTCCTGCTTCATGGCTCCCGAAACGGTAACGACCTTGTCTGCGACAGAACCCGCCAACTTTTCCTTCTCAACTATATTCTTCGAAATGTCGCTAACTATCTCCCCGACTCTGCCATGCTCCGTTGAGTGAAAACTCATGATAGTCGGGTGCTCCTTGAGCCTTTCCAAAGCATCTACTACCATCCAGTCGTGACCATGAATAACGTCAAATCTTCCGTGTTTTCGCTCCTCTCTTTTCAAGTACTCTACCAACGACTTGCACATTTTCTCCGAATGATCAAGTATACCCTCGCCGTGATCAAACTTGCATCTATGATAACAGACCCCATCGACCTCTTCGTACTCGGATTGATCGGTATCGGCCCTCGTAAAAACGTGGACCTCATGACTGTTTTCCGCAAGTCCCTCGGACATACCAGTAACGGCCTGAGCAAGCCCCCCTACTTTTATCGAGTGTAGGGACTCCCAAGATAGCATTCCAATTTTCAGAGTTTCAACCAAATTAATTCCCTCTTAATATTATTCTCATCTAATTCTAATAACCGATAGGGAAGAAAGAAAATCTTTTGAAAACTCCCTATTAAGAAAAATTAATCTTTTTGATCTTCCCAGAAAGCCCTTACTACATCATCTCTCGTAACGAGGCCAAGTAGCTTTTTGTTCTCGTCGACAACTGGAACTCTGTTTATCTCATGTTTGTTCATTATCCTCGCGATCTCACCAAGTCCAGTCTTCGGAGAGGCCGTGAAAACTTTCTTGGTCATCACGTTTTCGACCTTCTTGTTTCTTATCTCCTTGACTGCTTCAACTACATTCTTGAGATCGTAATCGTCAACCGCTAGGTCCAACGTCAGTGGTAAATGATGTCTCAGTGGCGCCATCATATTCGGATGTTTCTCTCCAAGCTTTATGATATCGTGCTCGCTGATGATACCCACGACCTTCCCATTCTCATCCACTACCGGTGCACCACTTATACCATGCTCTGAGAAAGTTTTGGAAACCTTAAAAAGTTCGTCATCTGGTCTGAAGGTCACGACATTCCGGATCATAATCTCTTCTGCCACTGGCATTAGGTGCCACTCTCCATTATAGCTCTGATGACATCTGCACGAGCGACTATCCCCACTAACATTCCATCATCATTTACTACTGGGATATGATTCACCTTTTTGAGTTCCATAGCCTCCGAAGCCACAGAAGCTTCATCTTCCGGATGGACAACAACAACATCTTTGGTCATTACATCCTTCACTTTTCCTTCTTGAACCTCCTTTAGGAATTCGCCGGCTTCTTTCATGTCTTTCTCGAAAGCCCATCTATCCCCATATCCAGGAAACCAAGTAAGAAGCTCCGTACTCAATTCATCGTGATATTCAAGTACATCGAGCAAATCTGACTCGGAAACTATACCTAAAAGTGTCCCCTCGTCATCGACAACAGGACCGGCACTGATTTTGTTTTCCACAAAAGTTCTAGCCACAGAAGCGAGAGAATCATCAGGTTTGAAACTGATCACATCTTTAGTCATAATGTCTTTAACTAGCAAAAAATTCCCCAGTACTAATTCGTTGCAATAGTCCTAAAAAGATTTTGAAACAAATCAGAACTAAACGGCTTTCGGTAATAAGAATTAAAAAACTTAAAGTTTATCTCATTGGCCTTAAACTCTGAAAACCGAATTTTACTCCTTAACGTATCTGATTCCTTCCGGTTCACTATACTTCATTTTGATAACAATAGTATTCGAAAGTCTATTAAACAATCTTAGTTTCTCACCCGACATAGCTAGCCAACCGACTAAACAATCTATTGGAAGTATGAATGCCTTTCCAAAGCTTTCTACAGCAGCCTTCTCAAGATCTATTTCATCACCTTTTCTGTCCGTCACCTTCAGGTTCAGTGCCATTTTACCTATGGACTGGCCGGTATAACCCTCGAGAAGGGTCCAATAAATAAACAGAACAACTCCGTCGATACCAAAACTCCACAAATTTGGTATACCAAAGCTCCAGAAGCTCAATGGTTTCAAAAATAAATTCAAAACAGCAGCAACGATAATAACATCAATGAGCCAAGCCCAAAATCTACTGTCCCAAGAAGCTAAGTTAACAGTCCTCATTGTAAAACCCGTATAGTGATCGATGGAATACCCTAAAATTCTTCCTAACTTTAATATGCATCAATTATAATCTCTGCTCTACCAGCTCGAAATACTTCAAAAAGAATTTCAAAAGCTTGAATATTCACTTAACCCACAATTTTTCTAATAACGGTGTTATTCATTAATAAAGAATGTTTTTAAAATACTTATCCGATAACTTGAAAGAACTAAGAGGGATTAAAAATAGGAGAGAAAGTTAGTAAATCTGTTTCAGAAATAAATGAACGCATAAAGAACGGCGAGGCGGTAGTAGTAACCGCCGAAGAGATGGTCGAGATAGTAAGAGAGAAAGGAGAGGCTCAAGCGGCAAAGGACGTGGACGTCGTAACTACCGGCACTTTCGGAGCGATGTGCAGCTCTGGTGCTTGGCTTAATCTGGGTCATGCAGATCCACCAATCAAACTTAATCAGCTCTGGCTAAATGATGTGGAAGCTTATACCGGAGTCGCTGCAGTGGACGCATACATCGGTGCCACCAAGCTCAGCGAAGAGAAAGGCCTTGATTACGGAGGAGGAAACGTCATAGAAGATATAGTTCGAGGAAAAGAAATTGAAGTTAAAGGGAAGGGTTTCGTAACCGACTGCTATCCTCGAAGAAATATAAAAACAACTTTAACTAAGAACGATTTCAATCAAGCAATTCTCCATAACCCGCGAAATGCCTACCAAAAATACAATGCCGCATCAAATTCTCAAGAGGAGGCTATTTACACTTACATGGGAACTCTCTTACCCAACTATAGTAACATCACTTTCTCTGGATCTGGGGTATTAAGTCCCCTTAATAACGATCCTAATTACGAAACAATCGGGCCCGGAACGAGGATATTCCTTGGAGGTACCCAAGGCTACGTATGCTGGGAAGGAACACAACATAATCCAACCCAAGGATTTGGAACTATAGCAGTCCAAGGAAACCTCAAAGAAATGAACTCCGATTATATCCGAGGAGCAAATATCAGAGGATATGGAGTCTCACTCTACGTGGGAATTGGAATTCCAATTCCTGTCCTAAATGAAAGGATCGCCAGAACCACAGGTATCGGAGATGAAGATATAATAACAGAAATCGTGGATTACGGTATCCCCAGCAGAAATAGACCCGGTCTCAAAAAAGTATCCTATGCCGAGCTGAAATCCGGGAGTGTAGAACTCGAAGGAGAAGAAAGGCCCGTTAGCCCTCTAAGTAGTATAAAACGAGCTAGAGAGATTTCGGAGAAGTTAAAAAAATGGATCAAAAAAGGCGATTTCCTAATTTCCACCCCCAACGAGAGACTATCCAGAAAAAGAAGGTTCAAGCCGATGAAACAGACCTCAAAAATGCCAACTGCAAAGAATTTGATGACCAAAGAAGTCATAACTGGAAGACCCGAAGACTCCATAAAACATGCAGCTAGAATTCTCGCTGAGAAAGGAATAGATCACCTCCCAGTTGTAGATGAACAAAAGAAACTAGTAGGAATAGTTACGTCTTGGGATATCGCAGTTGCCGTAGGTAAAGGAAAGAAGAAACTCTCCGAAATATTAACTTCTGAAGTTATAACAGCAAAAGAAGACGAACCTGTGGATTCGATAGCCAGAAAACTTCAGAAACATAAGATATCAGGAGTTCCTGTAGTGAACAGTAAAAAGCAATTAAAGGGAATGCTCTCGGGAGAGGACCTATCAAAGCTTATTGGGGAGAGATAATGAAGAAAAAAGTTCTATTAAAATACTCTAGAAACAAAGCGGAACGACCGATACTAGCAACCGTAATTAGAAGAACCGACATCCCCCTGAACATACTCCACGCTGACCTAAGCTCCGAAGGTGGAGAGATATTTATTGAAATGGATGGTCCAGAGGAAAATGTAGAGAAGGCTATAGAACTTCTAAGAGACAGCGGAGTAGAAGTTAAAGAGGTCAAACACGCCATCAGCCTCGACGAAGAATCTTGTGTTGAATGCGGTGCCTGCATCTCCCTCTGCCCAACAGAAGCTCTAAGACTCGAGGATGATTACTCGATAGTACTAGAAGAAGATAAGTGCGTTTACTGCAAGGAATGCGTACCCGCCTGCCCCGTCAAGGCCCTGAAAGTAAAGGATCTAGGCTGACCGAAAATGCAGGAGAAAGAGTGGTCATACAAAGAAACTTTATTAAGAATCAAATCCGACAGCGAGAGATCGATTCAAGAAGCTATCAAAGCAACAATCGAAGCTAGAAAACATTTAGGGGTATTTATTTCAGAATTCCCAGAATTTAGAACCTCTTTAGAACCCCTGAATATGGAAAGGGAAGAATACCCAAAAATAATAGATTTAATGCTGAGAGCAGGAGAAATAGCCGAAATAGGACCCTTCGCTGCAGTTGCTGGAACGATTTCGCAGATAGCAGCTGAAAAGGGGATTCAAAAAGGCGCAGATAATATTCTAGTCGATAACGGCGGAGACATAGCACTAATAGGAAAAAAAGCATTTAAGGTGGGAATTTACGCAGGAGATTCCAAAATATCTGGTAGATTACTACTATCAATAAAAGGCGAAGAACTTCCCGCGGGAATATGCACAAGTTCGAGTTCAGTAGGACATTCGATGAGTTTTGGAAATGCCGATGCAGTAGTTGTGATTTCGGATGAAGCCTCGATCTCTGACGCTGGTGCAACAAGCATAGCAAACGAAGTTACAGGAAAGAAAGTAGAATTTTCTGTAAAAAAAGGGTTAGATAGAGCCGATGACATCCCAGAGATAAGAGGATGCCTAATTATTAGAGGGGATTATGTAGGAACTGTGGGAAAACTACCCAATATAAATCTGCTAGACGGTGAAGAAAAAGCTGAACCACCAGAGCTAACCGGCTCAAATAGAACTCTAGTCAGATAATATCCTTTTATCTCCTCAAAATCAGAAACCGAAACCAGTGAACCTTCCTTTACCCCTCAGAATATCCAAAAAAATGCCACTTTTAATCTCTCTGGAAACTTCCCTAACTTCGTAGCTCACATTATCCAAAAAGTTGACTTCTTTTTCGTATCCCTCAGTAGACTCTTCTACGTACCTCTCCTCTGTAACTGTTTTAACAGGAGGATCTACGTAGACATCTTCCCAACCGTAAAAGTTAGCATCGGAAACTCCCACATCGGAAGGAGTAAGGTAAAGATACTCAGTACTATCTCTCTCTACATATATCGAGGTCCCGTAATTATCTTCATTTAATCCACCGCCAGTCATATAATTGTAATCTACTTGAATATCGAAAGTCCCTTCATTCCATTCCTCCAGGTTAGAAACCCATATCTCTATATCTCCCCCTATATCTCCTGTTCTATCGGACTCCATCTCGTAATCGAACGGCTTTTCATATCGAAATTCAACCATTTTTCCTACAAAAGGACTAGGAAAAGAAACGGTCCTCTCTACGAGCACTTCATCTGTTACGGTGCGGTTATTTATCGTCACGGTTTCGTAAGTTACCGGTAACATTACGAAGATAGCGCCTATTATAACAGGAATTAATACGCCTATAGCAAGAGATTTGGCCTCAACCATTAGATCACTGTAGTTAGTAAGGTGTTTTTAGTAAATAAATTCCTAAGAAAAAACCTAATTTCGAAAATTTTTCATGTCCTGCTTTTTAAGTGAATTAATCTCTACCTTTCAAAAGCCTTGCTAGCGGCAAAGAGGCCCTGAAATCCACAGGTCCCTTCTACCACTTCGACCGTCTCCAATATCTCCTCCTCGGTAGCGCCCAATTCTCTTGCCCGCCTCGATAATGTCCTTACACCATCAATATCGCCGTTTCCAGCATCGAGAGCCATCGCTATCAAAACCTTAGTTTTAGCTGTTAGCGCACCGTCGCTGAAGTTTTTCTTGTAGTTCTCAAGGAGATTGGAAGTATATTCGGGATCTTTCTCCTTCATTGTTTTCAAGAAATCAGGTACTTTTTCAGTAATAGTAAATCACCTCCTATTTATCCTCATTAACCTAATCTATCCTTTAAAAGAACCAAGTCTTTAAAAAACAAAATTCTGTATTACTTTTATCTTTAAAATAGAGTAAATCAGCGACAAAATTAAAAATTACATCAAATATCGATCCTTCTTCTTGTCCATATTCAAAAAAACATCTGCTTCCCTTACAAGTTCTTCTGCAGTAGACTTTCCGAAAGATATGATCTCAACCTGAATTCCTTTGGCTTGTAAGTGTTTAACGAGAGACACAAAATCACCATCGCCGGAGACTAATACGACAACATCGATCTTGTCCGACATTCTTATCGCATCTATAGCGATACCCATGTCCCAGTCACCCTTCTTGGTCCCTCCGTAGAACTCCCTCAGTTCCTTTCTCTTAACTTTAAAGCCGATGTCCTCAATGGCCTCAAAAAAGTTTTCCTCATCAGGTGTGTGAGCTTCTATCACATAAGCTACCGCCCTAATAATTCTCCTGCCGTCTCTAGCAACTTTTAGAAGTTTTGCATAATCAACCTTAGAATCGTAGAGGTTTTTGGCAGAGTAATACATGTTCTGAACATCAACAAAGACTGCTACTCTTTGATCCCTAAATGAAGTTTTTCTAATAATACCACCTCTTCTAAACAAACTTGATTAAATATACTTAAAGAATGAATCCATCTAAAAAAGAAATCTAATAAATTATAAGAAAATTTAACATTTTGAAGGGAATAATTTACTTCGTCTTTTTCCCCATAAGCAGCCACTCATCCGATAAGAAATATCTAAGAATAGGATAAAGAGGGTTCTTTTTTCTCGATCCATAGGACAAATACTTCTTATCCTCGATAATATCAAAGTCATTCTTTCTGCACAAATCTACAATCTTCGAGGTAGGAACTCCCCCGTTATCACCATTATGAATGTGAAAATCGCAATACTCTCTATCAATCCCATCCCCACCAGAATAAGGAGGTAGACCCAGTTCCAACCCCTCGTTCAGAAGATCACAAAACTTTATGTAAAATTTTACCCAACCGTTTTCCCTCTTTATCGGTTCGTGATCGATATAAAGAACCCCGCCTTCCCTCAAAATCCGAGATATCTCTGAAATCGGCTCTGAAAAATTAGGAAGATGATGTAAAACAGAATATGAAGTTACAACATCAAAAGAACCTTCGGGAAAGGGAAGTTCAGAAGCCTTTCCTCTGACAAGACTCAGGTCATCTTCATTACAAGCATAGTTATCCCTAGCTCTCGAAAGCATTTCCCTCGAAAGGTCCACTCCCAATACTTCTCCAAATCGGGTTTGTAATTTTTTCAACATGTTTCCGGTCCCACAACCCACATCGAGAGCTCTCGCATCGGAACTATCAATTTCTAAATAATTATTTACCTTATCCAAGTTTGACCTTATTCGCTTCTGCTCCCACTCGTTGTAAATCTCGTATTTATCGCTCTCGTAATTCTCGGCTTCCTTCTCGTGAGACCTAAGATTTTCCTTGACGACCTTAATTTTTGACATAAAATCATCGGGTAAAAAAACAAACTATTCTTTTAAAACTTGTGAAATAGAAAGCACCAAAAATCAAAATGTATACTTTCCTAACATGACGATTATGAAAACTAAGAAAGTATTTATCGAAAACAAGGATGGAGAAAGAATTGCGGCAGTAATACACAATCCACTAAAAGAATCAAAAGCGACCATACTACTTCAGCATGGGCTTTATTCCAATAAGGAAGGAAGTTGGGAAAGAAGGGCAGATTACTTCGCAAAAAATGGTTTCAAATCGGTGAGATTCGATAGAAGAGGATACGGTGAGTCTGATGGAGAGTTTCATGAATTCAATCTAACAACCGGGATAGAAGATTCGATTTCGGTGATGAACTTCCTAGAAGGTAAGGGGAATCAAAAATACGGGATTTTTGGTTCGAGTTTTGGTGGGCTAATAGCCATACATGCAGCTTCTAAAGATAAAAGAATAAAGACTCTAGCTTTGAGGGCCCCAGTCACTTATCATGAAAGTGTTTTTTCTAATTTAAAAGAAGAAATAGAGGAAAAAGGAAAAATAAAACCAGAAGAAATGCCAGGAGCATATATAAAAAAGAGCTTCTTCACAGATTTAGACTCATATGACACTGAAAAAGCCGCAAAAAACATAGAAGTACCCACCATCATCTTTCACGGGGAAAATGATAGTGTCGTACCCATAGAAGGATCGAAGCGTTTCTATGAGTTGATAGACACCAAGAAAAAATTTGAAAAGTTTACTAAAGAAGGACACATATTCTCAGAAAGAAAAGATAAGGTTGCGCTAGAAAAATCGGCTAGATGGTTTTTGCAAAACCTATAGGGTTTACACTGTTAGACCGACCTAGTAATACCCTGGATGGTCTCTTTTTAGGAGTCGATCTAACTCTCTAGAAAGTTCTCTCCTGAGTTCCTCTTGTCTCTCGGATATATAGCTCAAGGGACTCTTAGAAGAATAGGGACCAATCGCCATCAAACTCGGTGAGTCTGCAGAACCGAAAGGTACCGGTTCTTTTTCCATAGCTTCTCCAACTATCTTCTTCCTAAATTCGAGAAGATCTTTTTTGAACTCATCCTTTGAATCGTAATCTTCCATTCTTGGAATGTTATTAAGAAAATCCTCCGTCTCTTCCTTACTAAACTTTCTAAATCCAAAATCAGGGAGATTTTTAACTAACTGATCTTCCTCAACCTCCAACCTTGCACCGATCCCTACCGGGTTAGGAGTATAAATAGAATCTATCTTAAGGAAAAATGCCTCGTCACCCTGGATTATATACGCTTCGTAGAAACTGTCTTTTTCAGGCGGGGAAAGCCAAAAGCTCCATCCCTTCGGATCCTTCTGATAGCTCTTATAAAATTCCTTCATTACCTCTTTTGCTCTCTTCTTTTTCATTCGGACACCTCCTAGATAACTAAAAATGCGTTTTCTTTCGATTATTAGCCTAAGTATCTGCTAGTAAATAATACTTCAGTCACCTCATGTACTGCTGAAACAAATAATTATCTAAAGATCCATAAACCCATCTCAGATTCTGTTTAAAAGAATTTTAATATGATTAAAAAAATTTGGTTAGTAGGTGGAACAATTGGGCAAAAAAAGTATTTCAATATCTGAGAAACTATACAAAAAGATCAAAGACAGAGTCGAAGGAACAGGATTTGAGTCTGTAGAAGAATACGTAGATTACGTTCTGAGAGAAATTGTTACTGAAGACGAAGAAGAAGAAGAATTTTCTGAAGAAGACGAAGAAAAAGTCAGAGAAAGGCTCCGAGCACTCGGTTATATGGACTAAAAAAGTGAAATCGCCAGACCTAAATCAACTTCCTACTTCTATTTTACAGCAAAACTAATTATCATCTCCTGTTTTCATGTGAACAAGTTCTTAAGCAAAGTTTTTAATTACAAGTAATTAGATGTTAATTATAGATAATTAAAGGTAGAAAAATGGGAAAGAAAAAATCCAAGAAAACCAAATTCACCACAGTCTCTATTCCGGTCCCTCTGTTCGAAAAGGCCAAAAAACAGATTGAAGGAACCGGCTTCACTTCAGTCTCAAGCTATGTAGGCTATATACTTCGCGAAGTAATCGCCAAAAGTAAAGAAAAACCATTCACCGAAGAAAGTGAAAAAGAAATCAGAGAAAAATTGAAAGCACTTGGTTATCTGGAGTGATAAACGTGAAAGAAGAGAAAAGATTAAATCATCTTGACGAACTAGAAAGTGAATCGGTCTTCATCATCAGAGAGGCCTACAAAAAATATGACAACCTGGGAATGCTTTGGTCGGCCGGAAAAGACTCTACAACGCTTGCTTACCTCGCAAAGAAGGCATTTTTAGGAAAAGTACCAATTCCTGCTATCTATATAGACACAGGATATCACTTCCAAGAAATGTACGATTTTAGAGATAAACTAGCGGAAAAATGGGGCTTGAATTTGATAAATGCAAAAAATGAAGAAGCTGATGAGGAGGGAATCACACCTGAAGACAAGCTGGATTGCTGCGGAAAAAGAAAAACAAAGGCCTTAAAGGACATAATAGCAAAACACGGATTCGATGCGCTATTAGTTGGAATAAGAAGAGATGAGCACGGCGTTCGGGCGAAAGAACGTACCTTCAGTCCACGAGACCGAGATTTCCAGTGGAATTACAAAGATCAACCTCCCGAATTATGGGACCAGTACAAATCAGAGAAGGAATCAGGACAGCACCTCAGAGTTCACCCACTACTTTCATGGACAGAGCTCGACGTATGGAAATATATACAGAGAGAAGACCTACCGGTCAATCCACTCTATTTCGCCAAGAATGGTAAAAGATTCAGATCTCTAGGATGTAAACCTTGCACCGACCCCGTAGAAAGCGAAGTGAAAAGCGTTGAAGGTATGATAAAAGAGGTTAAAGAAAGCGAGATCGGTGAGAGAAGTGGGAGAGCTCAGGATAAAGAGGAGGCCCATGCTATGCAAAAGCTACGAAGTTTAGGCTACATGTGAGTTCAATGAAAGTGATGTAAAGATGGAAGATGAAGTTTTAAGATTTGTATTGGTTGGTCATGTAGACCATGGGAAAAGTACTCTCATAGGTAGGCTCTTCTACGATACAGACTCTCTACCCGCAGGCAAATATGAGGAGATAAAGACGGCCTGTGAGGCAATGGGGAGAGATTTCGAATTTGGATACGTGATGGACCACTTGGAAGAAGAGAGAACCCAAGGCGTAACAATTGATACTGCTCAAACTTTCTTCGATACTGACAAGAGAAGCTATAACATAATAGATGCCCCCGGCCACGTGGAGTTTGTCAAAAACATGATAACAGGCGCCAGTCAGGCGGAAGCGGCTATCCTCATAGACGATGTTTCCGAAGGCGTTCAAGAACAAACGAGAAGACACGCCTATATTCTAAGCATGTTGGGGCTAGAACAAGTAATCGTCGTCCTGAATAAAATGGACCTAGTAGGTTATGATCGAGAAAAATTCGAAGATGTCAAGAAAAAATTACTTCATTTCCTGAACTCAATTGGAATCGAACCAACTTACGTAATTCCCATCTCTGCAAAAGAAGGAGACTTCGTAGCCAAAAGAATAGAAAATTTGGGCTGGTACGATGGGCCAACAGTTCTCGAAGCTCTCGACACCTTCAAGAAAAAGCCATCACCAACAGAAAAACCACTCAGACTACCCGTTCAGGACGTCTATAAGTTCAATGATACTCGTGCCGCTGTTGGAAAAGTAGAAAGTGGGATAATAAGAGAAGGAGACGAGATATTGGTAATGCCCGGAAATAGGAAAACAACCGTAAAAAAACTCGTCGAATACAACCGGGAACCCACAGAAGCCATAGCTGGAAAAAGTATAGGTATCTCCACTTCGGATAAACTATTCCTAGATCGAGGAAATGTGATCTCCGATCCAGAGAACCCCCCCAGGATAACTGACACCATCAAAGGTCACATATTTTGGATGGATGAAAAACCCTACGAGAATGGCGAAAGAATAAAATTCAAATGCTCAACACAAGAGGTCATGAGCGAGTTAGAAATAGAAGAAGTGCTAGACTCTTCGACCCTCGAAGTCGTTAGTGAAAACGGAGGCAATAGAATAGAAAACCGGCAAATAGCAAATGTTATCATTAAGACCTCAAAGGCCGTGGTAATTGAGAACTTTAATAATATTCAAGGCCTTGGAAGGTTCGTTCTCGAAAGAAAAGACACCTGCGCAGGCGGGATAATAACCGAGTAGGTGCTTAGAAATGACCGTAGTATTTGCCATAGACGCCCTTGAATACAAAAAAGTCGAAGATTTTGATTGTAAAAACTTAAAGCAAACGACTTATGGTAAAACCGATATCTCCGAGTTTGATCAGCCTAGAACGATGGTTCTTTGGAGTTCATTTATGACCGGCGAAAACAAAGAAGACGAGATCCTAGCGAAAGGAGATAAGGAGATGTGGAACACCAAATTTTCAATAGAGGATACCTTCTTCTCGAGTTTCGGAGATCCAAAAATAATAGATCTCCCTGGCTTTTCATACGATCGAGAACAGCATGAAAAAGAAAGAGAACTTCTGAAGAAATTTTTCGAAGAAACAAATGATAAAGATCAAAAGAAGGAGATAAGAAAAGAGTATAACCAACATGGACTAAAACACCATAGAAAAATAAAAGAAGAATTTCTAGAGTCCCTAGAGGCCGACCATGACTTCTTGCTCGGATATTTCTCGGCCGCGGATGTCGTAGGCCATCTAAATTTTGGAAACAATACTCTCATGAAAATGATATACGAAGACCTCGACGATATCGCATTAGAAATAAAGAAAATAAGAGATGACCACATACTTGTTCTCTCGGATCATGGAATGAAAGGAGTAGGTATGTTTGGAGACCACAGTGATTATGGTTTTTGGTCATTTAATAGCAAATGTGAATTAGAAACCCCAAAATTAACAGATTTTGCTGATTTTCTAAAAAAATTAGACTAAAATTGTAGATAATACTTAAAGAGACCTCACTTTTCTCTTAATCTTCTCAAAAGCATCTCCAGATTTTACCTCAGGGTTTATAGGATCCTCTATATCCCAATTTTTTATTTTATCCGAGGAAATCTGAAAGTTATCCACCAGATATCTCATGTGATCCTCTTCCATAACTACCACAGAATCTACCCTTTCCAAAACTCTTTCCTTTATTGGCTCTGGTTCCTTTTTAGCATGCATCGAAGCATCTTCGTTCTCTAAAAGAGACATAGCACTGTCAGAGATTCTGCTCGCCGGGTGTGTACCTGCCGAACTCACCCTTACTTTGGGCTTGTACTTTTTTGTCAAAGCCTCAGCCACAGGACTCCGGAAGCTATTCCCTGTACACACGTAAAGAACTCTAATACTCTCACCTCCTTTCAACATTAGTGGTCAAGATAAAATCCTTTCTCATCAAATCTGAACTAATTCCCCTTTCTCCACTCTATCTTTTCCTCAAGATCTTCGGCATGAGGTGGACATATCCAAGCAACTTCCTCACCTTTAATTTTCTTCTTAGTCAAGCGAAGCCTCCCTTTAGCCTTCTGAGAAAAAGTATTTTTACATCCTTTTATGTCACAAACTTTCTCACTCAAAGTATCACCTCCAATACAAATTTAAGATCCTCTTAAGTATTCTCAGGAGTGGTTAAAACTTTCCTCAAATCGAAAAATTGAAACCAAAAATTAAAGAAAACTCAGGTTAGTTTAGAAAATACTTTTATATTTTGCAGAAAAGTGTGGAAAGGCGGGATGCTCTAGATGATTAAAGTACACGAGATCGGTGGAACAAAAACAATGAAGTGCCCTCAATGTAACAGTTGGATGAAATACATTAGTTGTTGGGAGGAATCCTACTTCCTCTGCATGAAGTGCAACCAAGTAGAATTCGAAGTCAGGCAAACCCAAGAAAATGACTGTGAACTTTGCAGGCACTTTGGTAGCTGTAAAAACAAATGGGACATGGAAAATCTACATGGCTCACTTGCAACATGGTGCGAGGATTTTGAAATCGCTCATTAAAACCGTTACCTAAAATATTATTCCAATAAACGGACAAATAGATTTGAAATAGTCCGAGGCTGGTCGATTGGAAAACAGGAACGAGGAGCGATTATTTTCAATAAAAGCGTTGCTAATCCTGATAATCGGTGCCATTATTATTAGTTCAATTGCCCATATTCTCCCCGGAGAAACTATATCCGAAACCTACGGGTTCCTGATTAGATCAATTTTGCTTGTAGGATCGATTTTATTCATTCTCTTCGTAATCCACTATCTTTCAGGCGGGCTATAGCTCATCCTTTTAAAACCGATATTTGGAGAAAGCGGGCCCGGAGGGACTCGAACCCCCGACCTACGGCTTAGAAGGCCGTCGCTCTATCCAGCTGAGCTACGGGCCCCGCAGGTAACCTAATAGCACACCCAAAGTTAAGTTTTAGCCTTTTCAAGTGCTCGCAAATTTTCGAGCAAGCACTAACAAAATTCGCAAACTTGAAATAAAAACTAGCAACCTACAAAAACGTACAATCCATGTCAATCATTCAATAATTTTAAGAAGTACTATTATTGCCCATTAATTGCATTGGGAGACCCTAAAATGTTCCTAGAAGTCATCTTACCGATCCTAGTACTACTCGTTGTAGGTCTAATAGGCAGAAAAATAAACCTGATTACACCCTGGATAGTAAAAGTTCTCAACAAAGTTGCGTTCTACATAGGGCTACCCGCCTTGGTCTTTTATTCGATATACTCGAGAACACTTGCAGAAATATTCTCTCCATTCCTGATTCTGGGGTTTTTTGCAACACTTTTCGCTATGTTCGGAATAGGATGGATCACATTCAAAGGTGTAAAAGACAAAGCGAAAAAGAGCATATCTATAGCTCAATCCTATCATGGTAATCTCGGTTATATGGGACTCCCGATAGTGACTATGGCGTTTGGAGATATAGCAGGAGCAAAGGCCAGTCTACTATTAGGGCTTGGCTCCACCACACAGATACCCCTAACTATAATCTTGTTAGTACATCTCAACAGTATAAGAACAGATACCTCCCATAAAATAGAACAGGTCGCCACCAATCCGATTTTAATAGCCCTCATTTTGGGCCTCATATTCTCCTTTTTCAGCATACCTATAGCAGGCACTCTTGATAGTCTCCTCGCTTTCTTATCCGAAATGGCTCTTCCAATAGCGTTACTGGCAGTAGGAGCCTCTATAAGCATAGATAAACTAGGAGGGAAATTACGGTCTGTTTCCGGCGTAGTCGGTTCAAAACTAGTCCTAATGCCGTTCTTGGGATGTATTATACTTTCGATACTAGGGGTGGGAGCAATGGACCTAAGAGCTGGCGTATTAATGCTGGGAATGCCTACAGCCGTATCTACATTCATATATGCGAAGGAACTAGGAGGGGACCCAGAACTCGCCTCTCTCAGCGTTTCTATGACTACCGTGCTCTCTATAATTTCCATTTCAGTGTTACTGATAATCTTCGGCTGATCAAAACTAAAATTCAATTGTGGAAAAATCGAAAATCTTTAACTTATAGAAAAAGGGAGAATATTCAGGTGGTCCAAATAGGAGAATTATTCGGCACCTTTGGAATAAGAAAAATCGCAAATAAAGAACTATCACCAGAGCTCGCCTACGAGCTTGGACTGGCCCTAGCTACTCACCTTGGGGGAAATGGAAATGTAGCTGTAGGTTATGATCCCCGAACTAGTAGTGTTATGCTAGAACATGCAATTGTCAGTGGAATAAATTCTGGAGGTTGTGATGCAATTAGACTTGGAATGGTTCCGACTCCCGTACTTTCCTTCGGAACAAAGCATTTTTCCTGCGACGCTGGGATAATGATAACCGCTTCACATAACCCACCGGAATATAATGGAGTCAAATTTTGGGATGAAGATGGAGCCGGATTTGTTAGAGAACTCGAAGGAAAAATAGAGAAAATAGTCTCGGAAGGGGGTAAACCCGTAAGCTGGGATAAAATAGGAAACTCCGAAAAATTCAACGCCTTGGCACCTTACAAAGAAAAGATTATTGAAAGAGTCCCCGAGTTTGAGAAAAAACTGAAAGTAGTTTTGGACTGTGCAAACGGTGCAGGTTGTGTAATCTCACCGCATATCCTAAGAGAACTCGGATGCAAAGTGGTGACCTTAAATTCCCAACCCGATGGACACTTCCCCGGCCGTGCTCCCGAACCAACTCCCGAAAATATTCAAGATCTGTCAAAGGCCGTAGTCTCTATGGATGCAGACCTAGGTATTGCACATGACGGCGATGCAGATAGGACTATCATAGTTGATGAGAAGGGTGAAGTTCTGACAGGAGATAGGGTCTTCGCACTTGCGGCGATAAATTATCTTCAGGAGAAGAACAAGCCTAGAATAGTGACTCCTGTAGCTACTAGCTCCCTAATCGATGATGTAGCAAATAAACTGAACGGGAAAGTCGTGAGAACAAAAGTGGGAGAACCTGAACTCGTTAGAGAAATCAGAGACGGCGGAGGAGATATAGCAGGAGAGGAAAACGGAGGCGTTATCTACCCAGACTGGGCATTTTGTAGAGAAGGAATTATGACCGCCATCCAATTCATAGATTACATGGCAAGAACCGGAAAAACCGTATCCGAGTTAAATGAGACTCTTCCCCAATACTATCAATCGAAAAAGAAAGTAGAATGCCCAAACGATTTGAAAAAGACCGTTCTCAAGGATCTAGCAGAAAAACTGGATGATCACAATATCGACAAAACCGATGGGTTAAGAATAGTCTTCGAAGAGGGCTGGCTGTTACTGAGACCCTCCGGTACCGAGCCCATATTCAGATGTTTTTCAGAAGCAAAGTCTGAGGAAAAAGTAAAAGAACTATCAGAAAAAGGAATGAAACTCCTCAAAGAAAGCGTAAAAGAAGCGAAAAAGAAAAAATAGTATCAGAGATCTTTTTCCGAAATAACTTCTATCCCATTTCTTCTAAGAAGCGCCGCAGTTACCCCCATCCCCTTCTCTTTCTCAGTAAAACTCTTAGGAAATTTAGAAGAACCACAAGAAGGACTTTCACTCTTCAAAATGGCCTTATTTATCCCGTATATCTCCGCTATTTTGAGAGTTTCTTCAGCACCCCTAACGAACTTCATAGTAACATCTCCCCACCCCCTCATAATCACCTTCCCCTCTCCGTCCAAAACCTTCTCTCCACCCTCTGGTACTATGGAAGGATCTCTAGGAGTAGGGAGTCCTCCAAGCTGTTCGGGACAGACCGGAATAGCGCACTCTCCTTCCTTCTTCAGCATCTCGAGCAGTTTCTCATTCCTATTATTTTCACTATCGTATCTACAATTGATGCCCATTAAACAAGCGCTAACTAGTATCATTCAATTACAGTTTCCTCTTCATAAGTAAATAAAAGATTACCAGTTAGATCCTATTTTTCTATCTCCATTACTCTACAAAACTTACACACTCTAGTAGCAGTTGGATAACCACAATTCTCACAATTTCGGATTCCTTCCTTATCTCTTCCCATTTTCTCCTCGATTCTTATAAACGACTTAGCAAAGTTCCGCAATATCCCAGGTTTATCTGAATCTAACTTATGTAACCATTCTTTCAGCTCGTTTGTTGGAGACTCAAGACTGAGCGGACATACTCCATGATAGTAAGGAAGGTCGTTAGTTTCAGCATAAACAAGACATTCCCGGTCCTTCAAAAAATAAAGAGGTTTGACCCTTGCAGCCATTTTATATTCTTCTATCTCCTCCAAAACAGGTTTCAATCCTCTGAAAGGAGTCAGATAAACATTTGCCAAGTTGTTAAAAGTAGAAGTGACTTGATCACTCAGATTATGCCCAGTACAAACGTAATCAAAGCCATTTTCGTAAGCGAACTTGTTCATTAAATATCTCTTAATCATTCCACAAAGGCCACACGATTTACCTTTACGTTCATTATTAACTTCGGGAATGGTTTTTCCGTACTCTTCCTTCAGGTCAATAACGTTAAAATCCAGATCGAGATAATCGCTTAACTGCTCACTTACTTCCAAAGACTCTTCTGAATAACTACCGATCCCAAGATCAATATGAAAGAGCTCGACATCTATACGATCGTAATGGGTTAACGTCTCCGCGCAGACACTCGAATCCTTTCCAGCAGATAAAGCTACTGCAATCTTCCCGCTAACCTCATATTTATCTAGAACTTTTCCTACCTGGGCCAAAAAATATCTTCTGAAATGGTTGGCACAATATTTTTTATTCTTCCACTTAATTTCCACAACGGCCGATTCTTGACAGTTTGAACAATTCATACCTCTTTCTAAACCTCGTAGTTTGAAAAATAGTATCAATACGTATATAATTACTATCTAATTTTTCCTACAGTGAAAGTTCAATACCCCGAGCGATTTGTATATTCACCAACAAAATTTACGTTTCTACCACATTTAGGGCATCTACTATCCTCTAGATTATACTCAGAGATCGAAAATCCATATCTGGAAACGAGAAGCTCCCCACACTCAGGACAGTATGTGTTATCTGCCTCGTGTCCTGGGACATTACCGATATAAACGTGTTTCAAACCCTCCTCCTTCGCTATTTTCAAAGCCATCTCAAGGGTCTCAACCGGGGTGGAAGATTTATCAGACATTTTATAGGTTGGATGAAAACGACTAAAGTGAACGGGTACATAAGGGCTCACACTCTCAGCTATCCATCTACACATGTTTCTTATTTGGCTTGGATCATCATTCTCCTCTGGAATCACTAGATTGGTAATTTCTAAGTGGACACCGTTTTCTACAGCCCACACACAGGTTTCTTTAACCGGTTCAACACTGGGGACCCCACAGATATTTTTATAAAATTCATCGTTGAAAGCTTTCAGATCAACATTCATGCCATCCAAATAAGGCTTTAGTTCTTTCCAAGCGTCTAAATTCATGTAACCATTGGTAACGAAGACGTTGTAAAGACCACTCTCTTTGGCAAGTTTCGAGGTGTCCAAAGCGTACTCAAACCAAACCACCGGTTCAGCGTAAGTATACGCAATCCCCTGGCAGTTCGTTTCTTTTGCCATTTCAACTGCCCTTTCGGACCCTATTTCCTCAGTTCCTATTTCTTCTACACTCGCCTGCGAGATACCCCAATTTTGACAGTGTTTACACTCGAAATTACACCCGGCAGTACTCATAGAAAATGCTTTGCTTCCCGGATAAAAATGATACAGAGGTTTTTTCTCAATAGGGTCAGGATTTGCCGAGGTAGCCAATCCATAATTAATGGAATAGAGCTCACCATCAATGTTTTTTCTTGACCTGCAAAATCCTAAAGATCCAACTGAAATAATGCAATTGCGGTCACAGAGCAAACACTTCACATTATTTTCCCCAGGACCATTCTCCCAAAATTTGGCTAATTTTCTCATCTTAGTTATAAATAGAAACTTTTCAACACTTTAATCTTAACTTTCATAATCTTTCAAAGCTATATCCCAGAAAAATCTTAAGTAGCTTAATACATATTAAGTAACTTAATAAAAGCGAAGGATCGAAACATGGCAGATGAAACCACACAAATACCAGTTAGAAAAGCGACTAGGCAAAAACTGAGGAATATAAGCACTAAGGGGGAAACCTACGACAAGCTGATTAACAAATTGATAACTATAAGAAAAAAGTTTGAAGATGAAGACATTGTCAGACGGTGGTTCGAGAATAATTTCGAAACCCTCGGTTTTACCGAAATAAAGGAAAATGAAAACTCAATTTCCTCAGATTACATCGGGATAAAAAACGGAACAAAAAAAAGGATAAAAATAGAACCGCTTTCGAGCAATTTCATTAAAAAAGGCCACGACTTCAAGGAAGTAGACCTCATAATCTGTATCCTAGCAGAAGAAAAACTTCCTATAGAAACAATAGAGATAACAGATATTTTATTCAAAAACGGAATTCCATCCATCAAAAGGAAAGACTACGAATACAAAGAAACTCTCCTTCTTTCAGAATTACTCCAAATGAATGCAAACAGAAAACCTTGTAAAATAAATTTGGCGGAACTAGCTGAGAAGATTGAAATTAATGAGGAAGCAGTTTCCAACTTGCTTGCGGAACTTTCAAAAAAAGATCTAATCGAATTTCCCGAGGGTAAAGAAAAACAAATTTTGAAAATAACTGAAAAAGGTATCGAGCACTTAAAATCTCTTCGAGATAGAATAACCGAATCCCTAGAGAAATCACTTAAAGAACTGGAGATGGTAGGGACTTTAGTCTGTGGATTTGGAGAAGGTAGCTATTATGTAAAACAAGAGAAATATAGAAAACAATTCAGAGAAAAACTGGGATTTGATCCTTATCCCGGAACTCTGGATCTCAAGCTTAATAAAGAATCATTATTAATCAAAGAGAAGCTGGAAAAACTACAAGGAGAAAAAATAGAAGGATTTAAATCCGAAGAGAGAAGCTTCGGAGAAGTAGAATGCTTCCCTGCAAAGATAAACTCAGAAAAAGCAGCTATCGTTCTACCCTCTCGCACTCATCACGAAAAAGATGTAATAGAGATAATCTCACCTGTAAAAATTCGAGATAAATACAATTTAGAAGAGGGAGACGAAATTAAAGTCGAGGTCAAAATATGAGTATAAATGATTCAATTGAGCAAATAAAAAATGGAGGATTCGTGCTAATACACGACTCTTCGAAAAGAGAAAACGAAACTGACATGGTATTTGCTGCCGAACATGCTCAACACCCACATATAGCAAAACTAAGACAAGATGCAGGAGGGCTGATCTGCGTTTCTGTACACCCAAAAGTAGCTGAAAAAATAAAGATTCCATATCTAGCCGATATATACAAATCCGCGGTATTTGATTTCAAAATATTGAACTCTGCGGAAGCAGACGATATCCCATACGACGAAAGATCGGCTTTTTCAATATCCGTAAATCACAGAGAAACATTCACAGGAATAACCGACATCGATAGAGCCTTAACGATAAGAGAGCTAGGAAAGCTAAGCAAAAGGGCTCTTAAAGAAAACTTCTCGAATAACTTCGGTAAACACTTTAGAACACCCGGCCACGTTCCACTACTTCGCGCCTCAGAAAATCTATTGGAAGAGAGACAGGGCCACACAGAACTATCAATCGCATTAATGGAGATGGCGGAAGTCCCCCCTTGTTCAGTTGTCTGCGAAATGCTTGATGCAGAAACTGGGAAAGCATTGAGTACTGAAAAAGCTATCCAATATTCAGAAGAAAACGAAATGCCATTTTTAGAAGGAGAAGAAATAGTGAAAGAATACCAGGAATGGAAAGAAAAAAGGAGGAAGTAAGAAATTGGTAAAAATCGGGCTAGTCGACACAACCTTCGCTAGATACGACATGGCAAGTGCAGCTAAGAAGAAACTGAAGCAAATGTGCAACGCAGGATTTGAACACAAGACGGTCCCTGGGATAAAAGACCTACCAGTAGCAGCAATGAATCTTCTGGATAAAGACTGTGACATCGTAATGGCCTTTGGAATGCCTGGTTCAGAACCTATAGACAAACAATGCGCACACCAAGCGTCAACAGGACTGATTCGAGCTCAACTTATGAAAGGAAAACACATAATTGAGGTCTTTGTCTATGAAGACGAAGCACCTAGCGACAAGGAACTGGCCAAACTAGCCGAAAAAAGAGCCAAAGAACACGCGGAGAACGTTTTCAGATTACTTTTCAAATCAGACGAACTGAAAAAGATGGCCGGCACTGGTCAACGAGAAGGCGGTCCGGACGCCGGGCCTCTAAGGAGGTGAAAAGATGGTAAAATTAGGAATTTGTGCTTCTGAATTCCACTGGGACATAGTAGGTCAGATGTTAGAATATGCAAAAAGACACGCTGATTTCCTAGAAGTCGAAGTTGTAGAAGAGCTGATAGTTCCGGGAACATTTGAACTTCCATTCGCCGCAAAGAAACTGCTAAAAAACGATGAAATCGATGCTGTGGTAGCCCTGGGTGCAGTAATTGAAGGGGACACAGGACACCACGAAACCGTAATGTCACAGGCCTCGCGGAAAATCATGGATCTCTCGATAGAATCCGGGAAACCCGTTAGTTTAGGAATATCTGGGCCTGGAGAAACTCGGATGGAAGCCGAGGAAAGAATAAATGAGTACGCCAGACGCGCAGTAGAAGCTGCAGTGAAAACTGTCAAAGAAGTGAATAAATGATGAAAATTGGAATCTTTGCCTTGGGTTCGTACCATGAGCGGCACGGTCCTGCACTCCCGCCCGATACCGACGCCAAAATCGCTGAATACATAGCAAAAAAGGTCGCGAAAAAAACTAAGGCAAACTTTCTTGGAACCTTAAAGTCAAGCTATGAACTAGCCGAGATAAAAACAGGAAAACACGACGAAATCGAAGACCTCACGGAAGAGCTGAAATCAGAAACCGAAAACGCCAAAACCAACGAGTTCACGAACATAGTTCTGATAAATGCTCACGGTGGCAATCAAGAACTGGAAAAATTTATTCCAGAAATAGAGGAAGACCTGGGCGTGAGACTGAAGATGAACTCCACTATCTGCAATATCGAGGGTCCACATGCGGGAACTGGAGAGATTAGCATAGGAAAAATCATCGGAATTACCGACGAAAATAAAATTGAAGAGCAAAATCGGCTAGAAAAATATCCTGAGATCGGTTTTCATGGAATAAAAGAAGCCAGAAAAAAGTATCGATGGGCAGAAAAACACGCGCAGGAAGTAGAACAAGAAGAGATAAAAATCGATAACGCCACGGGGAAAAAACTCCTCAAGGAAGCGATAGAGAGCGGGATAAAATCCGTTGAGGAAATAAAAAAAGAACAAAAAAGTAGGTCTAGTCTTTAGATTTCAAGTGGTCCAGATCTTCCCCAATTTCCACAAATGCCCAAGCCCAGATCAAAGCCTCGAAGCTCTCGATTAGATCATCGTTCTCAAAAAAGTGATCGGAGTCTTTTCTGTAGGATAAGGCGTTTTTCAAGATTCTTTCGCCTTCCTTATCCCCGGATCCTAACTTTGCAATTTTTTTATCCAGTTTATCGGACCATTTTTCTATTTCTCGCACTAGCTTATCTCTCAGCATTTCTATCGATATCCTCCTTGCTAGCTCCTCCAAAAACCTCCAGGGCCTCCGCTTCTAGAAAATGAAGATTTCCGGGAACTATTAAAACGTGCGGGGGCGGACCGAAATCAAAGTCCTTTAAGTCCTGAGCTAGACCCGCTCGCACTAGTGAATCTGATTCACCGACCCTTGCAACAACAACGCAGAGTGTATCCTCAGCAAAAATTTCTCTATTTAACTTCTCCTCTAAATCGAACAGATATTTTATAGCTGAATCGGCCGTAAGGTACCTATCCTCCTCAAATTCTATATCAAGGAGAAACAATGTATGGAGGCCATGTTTTCTATTCTCCTCAAGAACCTCGTAAGGAGACTCAGATGGCTTCTCAGGAAGGGGGATAGTCGCAGTCCGTCCAAATTTATAGCTTTGAAGTCCGCAGAGCCCGGGAGCCGCACATTGTATAGAAGCTGCATGAACAACTTTAGTCTCGATATCCTTTTTCTTGGCTCTCAACCTCAAATCCACATGAGTTGTCGCCACCATAGGGTCTCCTATAACTAAGAGAGCTACCTTGCTTTTTTCAGCTTCCTGCAATATTTCGTCTGAATTCTGCTCGATGTCCTCTCTCTTTAAAATCCGTATTGAATTTTCGATTAAATCTTCCATTTTTTTGATATCAAAGGAAGGAATCAGGCTTGTATACCTCTCCATGTAAACTCGATTTGCTTCCTTCGCCTCTCGAAGCCCTTCGAGGGAAATGCCCTCAGAACCCAGCCCTAATCCAATAAATGTCAGCATACTAATCACAACAATCAAAAAATACGTATTCAGAGATTAAGAATTTAAGTTAAAGAAAAGAGTAGTTGGTTAGATGGTGCGGGCCCGTGGCTCAATCTGGCAGAGCAATCGGCTCTTAACCGATCGGTTGTGGGTTCAAATCCCACCGGGCCCGCCATTAAACTAATACCAAGAAAACTAGTCCTCCTTATTTTCTAACAAAAACAACGAATATTCTTTTATTCTAGACCTCGACTAACATAAACAGGTAAAATATGTCTGAAAAAGAGAAAAAAGAAGAAGAGATAGAGGAAGAAGCCGAAGAAACAGAAAAGACGGAAGAAGAAGAGGAAGATGAAGAGGTATACGATCAAGAGTTATCTATGGGGGACATTGTAGCCGTCCCAATAATTCTGTGTCCTGAAGATCACGAACCCATGGATATAAAGGGAGTCGAAGTAAGAGAAACCGAAGAGAAGAAATTATTCTTTAGATCAAGTACTGAAAAACACGAACATCTAAAATACGAATGTCCCGCATGCGGTAGATACTATTTCCATGACTTAGAAAGAACGAGAGAAGGATGCTTTATAGCAACTGCAGCTTATGGAACACCATTTGCTCAAGAGATCAATGTACTTAGAAATTTCAGGGACTCATATCTAGTCCACAAGAATTGGGGAAGAAAACTGGTTTCCGTATATTACACGCTGTCACCACCAATAGCAGAGAAAATAAAAAAATCGGAACCACTAAAAAAGGCTGTCAGGACTTTTCTCACTCCAGTGGTGAAATTCTTCAAGAAGAAAGAAGAAAAAGCGAGAAAGTAATTTAATCCATCCTCTCCAAAAATCCCTGCGAATTTAGTTAAAATCTTTAAGGAGCTTAAAAGCAAAGGAAATTAGAGTCAGTTACGAAATA
This sequence comes from Hadarchaeota archaeon (SeqCode), assembly GCA_964384105.1. Lineage (GTDB taxonomy): Archaea > Hadarchaeota > Hadarchaeia > Hadarchaeales > JAGGTB01 > CAYLJV01. The sequence continues at coordinate 68,385 of CAYLJV010000002.1, forward strand.
AAACATTAAGTAAAAAATAAGAAAAACAATTTACATCTATTAGAAGTACTTATTCATCGGTAGCCCCGTGGTGTAGGGGTCAAGCATACGGGGTTTTGGTCCCCGCGACGGTGGTTCGAATCCGCCCGGGGCTACCATATATCTGATCTATATCCGATCATCCACTCTTTTTTTATACGTAAGCTGAGAATATACGAAAGAAATTTTCTAGATAGTAAGTAAATTAAAAGCTAATGCACAATCTAAAATAGAAAAATCGAAGCCCCGTAGTGTAGTGGTCAATCATGCGAGGTTCTGGTCCTCGTGACGGTGGTTCGAATCCGCCCGGGGCTACCACTAATTTCTGAATCATTACCAATAGACTAACTGTTTCACTTCAAACCAGACAAAAGCTTCAGAGAAGTTTACTCTACCACTATTGCAGTATTAGAATCCACAACGCCATCGATCTCGCGAATTTCCTCTACCACAGTATTAGTAAGAGTAGACATATCATCAGCCTCGACGAAAACAACTATATCGAACGGCCCGGTAACTATCCTAACATCTTTGACGCTACCTAGAGTTTTTATTTTATCGAAAACTTCTCTCACTTTTCCAATGGCCGAAGTCAATAATATGTATGCCTCAACCAATTTCATTCCTCCAGCCCATATTTTTGTCTGCTACCCATATAACAGTATGGGAGTTAAATAATTTTAGAAAAATAAAGCCAATTCTAAATAAAAAAATAAGCCAAAAATCAAAAGAAGGAATTTGATTCCTTCTTAGGTTGAGTTATTAATGTCGGATTATATTTCCTTTATTTCTAGTTCCTTATTCAAAACCAGTTCAACCGACCTTACAACAGAACCGCCAGAACCAATAGCCTTAGCAGCCTGTCCCTCGGGGACAAAAACTGTAACTTTGTCTCCTTCTTCTTCAATATGGTCGATCTCTACATCCAACATTGTTTTCAGTTTCTCTAGGTCTTCTTCCTCCATTATAGTTCACTCCAGATTTTTTCCTCTTCACATTTACATTTGCTACTTAAAAATATATAGACTAATTTCACCATTCAAAGCTTATATTATGCCAAGAATCGAATATTCCATCTTCAAAACGCGATTCCATGATCTTTGTCAGGCCGGGAATATGACCTGCCCCAACTACACAAAGTATTTTTCCATTTCTTGTCTTTAACAATTCAGTTATTCTATCGGCCATGTATTGATCTCTCTCCGCTATCAAGACCTCATATGCCGTTTCAGAGAAGTCCCTGAAAGTAGTGATAAGTTCATCGACTACCTCTTCGGAGGTTAAATTTTCTATATCTATCTCGTCTTTTGCAAGAAAGAAGGAAAAAATGACTCCAAAAATAATCTTCATCTTCTCCCAAAAACTCATCTTATCCAGCAATCTTTGAAGAGTGAAATTTATATCGCGATCTATAAGACTGATTTCTATATCATTATCCCCTGCTACGTCGACAGCTGTTAACATTTCCTCCCCAGGTATCATACCGGTCTGCTCACCTATTTTCCTCTGAAAATATCTCAAAAATTTTGCAAATAGAACTGTGGAAGAAAACCCGGAAAAATCTTCTTTATCCTCCGATTCGCTAGTAAGTTGAACATATCTATCATAGCAGAGTTCAACACCAACCACTTCGGGACCCTGACTTTGTATAGTATTTCTAACCTCTACCATACTCTTGGGCAATATGTGAGCGACTCCAACTAGAATCAATCTATTTCCTATCTCTCTAATCATCCGAGGACTTACCTACCTTGTAAATCAAAAGCAAGTTTTTACCAACTTTTTCACTTTTTTCGAACTCTAAATCTATACCTTTAGAAATCTTTCCTGTACCTGTTCCCTCAACTAAGGTCCGAGCGTCCGTTCCACCTATGATTTTTGGACTTATAGCCACCCTAATCTCATCGACCAGTCCCTGGCTCAACATGCTCCAGTTTAAAGTAGAACCCCCCTCAAGAAGAATCTTATTTAAACCGTGATCAACTAATTCTTCGACCAATTTTTTTAAATCAACCCTATTTCTTCCTGCCACAATAACTTCTGCACCCAAGGATAGAAGACGAGCCACTGTGTCTTTTTCAGCACTCTCAGAAACAGCCAGAATAGTAGGAGCTGCATCATCTAAAACATTCGCATTCGAAGCGACTCTACCCTTACTGTCAATAACAATCCTAACGGGGTTTTTACCCGAAATCCTTCTAACAGTAAGACTAGGGTTATCCTGTATCACCGTACCAATTCCAACCATAACTCCATCAACTTCAGCTCTCAATCTATGAGTCCGGTCAAGATCTTCTTCACAGGATATTTTGCTATCTCCGTTTTTACTGGAAATCTTGCCGTCAAGGGTCATTGCCGCATTCAAAATAACGTAAGGCTTTTTCATCTCAATCTTGATTTTAATTGAGGGTTAAAAACAATTATTATTAATTAAAGTCTATAAAAAGATAAGAAAATATCAAATCCTAAAAAAGCTTTAAGAATAGTTGTTATAATTCACTAGGAGGTGTAATCATGAAAGTTTCCGAATATTATGATATGCCGATATATAGCGACAAAGGACGCTATGTTGGCGAAGTCCAAGACGTAGTTCTAGACTTAGACAAAGGAGAAGTTCTCGGTCTGGGGTTTGGAGAAAGAGAAGGAAAAGTCACCACAGTTCCATATGAAAACGTGATGGCAATTGGCGACATAATTCTCGTTAGAAGTGGCAGAAAAAAGCGCGTTGCTCCAAAAGAAGAAACCGAAGAGTAAAGCTAAAATGCTTACCGAATTTGAGGGAAAGAAACCCCAGATACACGAATCTGCCTTCATTCATCCTCAATCTACGATTATAGGTAACGTAGAGATAGGGGCAAATTCTAGTGTTTGGCCCGGAGCAATTCTCAGAGGCGATTTTGCGAAGGTAAAGATCGGCGAAAATACATGCATTCAGGACAATGCGGTGATAAATCCCGCAGATGTCTATTCAAATAAAAAAATAGAATACATACCAGTCGAAATCGGGGATAACGTAGTAATAGGGCCAAAAGCTCTAATTCATGGAGCTAGGGTTGCCGAAGAATGTATAATCGGAGCTGGTTCGATAGTTTTTGACGGAGCAGAGATAGAAAAACATTCTTTCGTGGGAATGGGGGCTGTTGTCCTAAAAAATACCAAAGTTTCGTCCAGGACAATCGTCGTAGGTATACCCGCAAGAACATTAAGAGAAATAGAAAAAAACGAGATAAAACACATACGAAGACAGACAGAAAACTACGTGAAGCTTGCCAAAAAGTACAAAAAAGAACTTAATATCTAGAGATAGATTTTCAAAAATTTTAATTTACTATTTAAAATGAGATTATTAGTCTAAGTTTGTTACTCACTTAATTTCTGTAAAACACAAACAACGATAGAAAGCTTTAAAAACACCATATTTAAATACCCGCTTTTAAATATTTAAATAAACGACTGAGGAGGAAATCTTATGGTTGATGTAAAATACGAAATACAAAATATTGTCCTGTCGGTCACCTATGAAGACACCGAATTCGATCTAGAGAGCCTTGCAAGCATGTTAGAAGGTGCACGTTACGATCCTGAAGTTTTTCCGGGAATTGCTTATAAATCAATTGATCCAACAGCATCCTTCCTGATATTTGCTTCAGGCAAAATGAACTGCGTAGGAGCCAAGACCATGGAAGGAGCCAAAAAAGCTATCCAAAAACTAACAGACAAGTTGAGGAACTCCGATGTAGAAATAAAAAGTGATCCGGAAGTAAAGGTCCAGAACATGGTCGCTTCTTTCGACTTCAACAGAGAATTTGACCTAGAAAAGATAGCGAGAGGATTCCGAAACACCGAATACGAACCGGAGGTCTTCCCCGGACTAGTGTTTAGGCTTGACGAACCAAAAGTAGTGGTTCTACTATTTGTCTCTGGAAAAGGAGTCTGTGCAGGTGCTAAAAGCCAAGAGGATATAGAGAGAGCTGCCGAAAGGATAACGGAAGTAATAGAGTAGCGAAAAAGACGAAGTGGACAAATATAAAATCAAAAATCGCCTAGGTAAAATCACTAGGCACCGTTTTTTCTTATTTTTTATTAAATTTCAAAGAAGCTTTAAGACGGATTTTATCAAAATAGAAAATTATCAGTTAAATCAGTTAACCCAGAAAAGAGTAAACTCAATGGGATAAGATGGAAAATGTTGTTATAGTTAGATACGGGGAATTACCTCTGAAAAGTAAGCCCGTCAGAAGCAAGTTTAAAAAGAAACTAATAAGGAATATAAAATCCATTCTCGGAGAGATTCCTTCTAAGATAGAAACAGAAAGAGGGAGAATTTTCATAAAAACCCCTAGACCGGAGGAGGTCTCAAAGCTTTTGGCATACGTTCCGGGAATTGTCTCCTCGAGCCCAGCTAAAAAAACAAAATCCGAAGTAGAAGAAATCGTGGAACTTTCGAAGGGGATATTCAAAGAGAAATCCACAAAAAAGGGAAGTTTTGCAGTTAGAGCCCGGAGAACCGGTAATCACGAATTCAGTAGTCAAGATCTAAAACGAATCGTTGGATCTGAAATATTAAAAGAGAATCCCAATTTTAACGTGAATCTTGACTCACCAGATTACGAACTCTATATAGAGGTCAGAGGAGAAAATGCTTACATATTTACCAAAAAAATAAGGGGAATAGGCGGACTACCAGCAGGGACCCAAGGGAAAGTATTAGTAATGTATTCAAAGCCAATTAACGCCCTAGTTAGTTCTTATTTAATGTTAAAAAGAGGAGCCACCGTTTATCCAGTCATTTTCAGTTCAAAAGAAAGGTATAGTAGTTCCAATGTACTCAAAAAAGCAGAAAATATATTAAAAATCCACCCTCGACTGGAGATCAGAACAGTCGAATACACACACTGCATGGAAAAAATATCCGAAAAGACAATAAGTGGAACAAGTTGGATAATCTCGCAGAAAATAATTTTTGAAATACTGGAAAAAATATCCGAAAAAATAGGGGCAAAAGCAATCATCTCCGATTCGGATATAGACCAAATAGCCTCTATCTCCCTCGATAATATCAGGATTATAGAGAAAGATATAGAAATACCCGTATTTTACCCCTTGATAGGAATAAAAAAGAAAAAGATATCCGAAATCTCGGAAAAAATACTCGGAGAAAAAATATCGGAAAAGACACCAACCCCTTTCAAAATACCTTCCGATCTAAACAAAGTACACCCAGAAAAGATCCAAAAAGAAGAGAAGAAAATACCAAAAGAATCCTTGATTAAATCTTCCTTAAAATCGATAAAAATACAAAGATTAAGGGGTTAAAATGGATCTGGAAATAAAAAAAGCCGAAAATATATCTGGAACTATCCAGCCTACTCCTTCAAAATTCTTTACTCAATTCTCAACAGCGGTTTCTTTATTAGCAGAAGGAAAGAGTGTGATAAAATCTCCACTTGTGGCAGACGATACACGGTGCCTAGTGAAAGCCATAGAAACAATGGGTGCAACTACAAAAAGAAGCAAAAAAAGATGGTCAATATGGAGCGAAGGCTCTCCACCATATCCATCAGGCCAAGTACTAGATGCGAAAAAATCAATCACTAGTCTGAGTCTACTTACCTCCCTATCCGCACTAACTTCTCGGGTAATGGTAATCACCGGAAAGAGTCAGATAAGATCAAAACCAGTAACCCCGCTAATCAATTGCCTACAGAAGATGGGAGTCGACGTTCATTCAACCAAAACCGACGACAGTCCCCCGATTATAATCTTTGAAAGTAAAATAAAGGGAGGAAAAATCTCATTCGATAAAGATCTTGATCCAAGATTCTTCCCGGCATTTCTAATCTTAACACCACTTGCGGAGGAAGAAGTCGAAATAGATTGTATGCCAGACTTAACTGCTCCTAACCTGAAGATCGCTATTGAAATAATGAAAAAATGTGGAATAGATATTTCGATAGATGAGGAGAGTTTGAAAATTTCAAAGGGAGAATACACACCTCTGGAAGTCTCGACTCCATTAGACATGTTCTCAACCCTCCCCTATGTACTCGGAGCAGTCCTAACGAAATCGAGTATAACTATCTCAAAAATCGAAAAAAGCGTAGGCAAAAAAGAATTCAAAGATATTCTAGAAAAAATGGGCATCAAAACAGAGGAAAAAAGCAAATCCCTAAAAATCAACCCACCCGAAAAACTCGAAGGAAGTGAAATCGATCTTAAAAAATTTCCCGAGATCCTACCATTCGTTGCTACCTTGGCTTCTATAGCAGAGGGGAAAACGGAAATTTTGAACTGTGAAAGAGCAAGATACATGAAATCCGACAGAATATCAACAATAACCGAGGGATTACAAAAACTGAATGTCGATATAGAAGAAACTCAAGATGGGGTAATTGTAAAAGGCCCAGCAGAACTCAAAGGTGTGGAAGTCAACGGATACGAAGATGATGCAATCGTGGCCTCTCTCGCGATAGCCGGATTACAAGCAGAAGGAAGAACCATCGTAAAGAACAGAGCAGAGACACTCAGAGAGTCCTATCCCGAATTTGTATCCACCTTCAAAAATCTCGGAGCCGAAATGAGATATAAATCTTGAGAAAAGAAAAACCAAAAATTCTAAAGAATAGCCAATATTCCAAAAAATCTACTTCAATAACTTTTTTATACGTACAGTCTTGACTACAGACGCGAAGCAAAGAAAGCGATGACCCTATATTTTGAAAGAATTCAAAATTTCTACAATATCATCATCCATTAAAGATCTAAAAAAATCAAAAGGAGGTGTTCAATAATGGCAATTGGAAATCAAGGAGGCCAACCAATCCTGGTTATGCCCAAAGACACTAAAAGAATCCGAGACAGAGATGCTCAGCAATCTAACATCCGTGCGGCCAGAGTCGTGAGCGAATCTGTAAGAACTACTCTAGGACCCCGTGGAATGGACAAAATGATGGTAAGCGGCATGGGAGACGTCGTAATAACTAACGACGGCGTGACGATACTCGACGAAATGGATATCGAACATCCAGCCGCTAAGATGATCGTGGAAGTCGCCAACACTCAAGAAGAAGAGGTCGGAGACGGCACTACGAGCGCAGTAGTTCTCGCAGGCTCACTTCTGGAAAAGTCTCAAGAACTACTCGACCAAAGTATCCACTCCTCTATAATCGCATCTGGATTCAGGATGGCGGCTGAAAAAGCCAACGAAGTCCTGAACGATATCGCGATAGACGTGAGTTTCGAGGACAAAGAAATGCTGGAAAAGGTCGCTATGACTGCAATGACCGGAAAGAAAGCCGAAGGCGCAAAGAAAGAACTTGCAGAAATGGCCGTAGAGGCCGTTAAAGGAATAGCAGAAGAAACAGAAGACGGATACATAGTCGATACCGACTACATCGGAACAGAAACAAGAGAAGGCGGAAGCGTCGACGACTCGTACATGGTAAACGGTCTGATAATAAGCAAAGATCGTGTCCATTCTGGAATGCCAAAGAAAGTCGAGGACGCCAAAATCGCCCTGCTTAATACACCTATAGAAGTCAAAGAAACCGAAACCGACGCGGAAGTACAAGTAACCGATCCAGATCAGCTGAAAGCTTTCCTCGATCAGGAGGAAAAGACGATAAAGGGATACGTAGACAAAATCACCGAAACCGGAGCTAACGTGGTCCTATGTCAGAAAGGAATCGACGATTTGGCTCAGCACTACCTAGCCAAAGAAGGAGTATTAGCAGCTCGCAGAGTCAAGAAATCCGACATGGAAAAGCTAGCTAGAGCTACCGGTGGAGAAGTAGTAAGCAACATCGACGACCTGCAAGAAGCTGATCTAGGTAAAGCAGGAAACGTCGAAGAAAGAAAGGAAGGCGGTCAAGACATGATCTTCGTAGAAGACTGCAAAGATCCCAAGGCCGTAAGTCTCATGGTCTGTGGAGGTACAGAACACGTAGTCGATGAAACCAAAAGAGCGATCGAAGATGCTATTCGAGTAGTAGCCACCACGATTAAAGATGGACAAGTAGTTGCCGGTGGAGGATCATGCGAGATCGAACTGGCTAAACATCTTAGAGATTACGCAGACAGTGCAGGTGGAAGAGAAGCACTAGCTATCAGAACCTTCGCCGACGCTCTAGAAAAGATACCGAGGACCCTAGCCGAAAACGCTGGACTAGATGTTATAGATGCTCTAGTTGATCTAAGGTCAGAACACGACAGCTCGAATAAAGCTGCTATGGGACTAGCCGTACATGACGGCGGAGTCGCAGATATGCTCGAAGAAGGTGTCGTCGAACCTGTCAGGGTAAAAACACAGGCAATTCAATCTGGCAGTGAAGCTGCAGAGATGATATTGAGAATCGACGACGTCATAGCTTCAAAGAAGACCGAAGAACCAGCCGGTGGACCTGGTGGACCCGGCGGAGCTCCCGGCGGACCAGGAGGCGTCCCAGGTGGAATGCCTGGAGGAATGCCCCCAGGATTGATGTAAAATAAACGGGCTTTAGATTCTTTGAAGCCCTAATTTTTCTCTTTTTTATTTGGGTCTATTTTTTTACTATCTGATTGTTTTTCACAGTGTTTGAAACGTAGCTGGACCCTTCTTCCATACGGATGGCATCAAAACCAATTTCAGACAGCGTGTTGTTCGAGATGGTGTTATTTATTGAAAAATAGAGGGAAATGCCCACATGTAAATTCTCGATAGTATTGTTTTCTATCAAGTTACTGTCCGAATTGGAAAGGACGATCCCACCCCAATGTTTTAATCCGGTAATCCTATTTTTCCTAACTATGCTGTTCTCGGTGGCTTGCATAGTGATCTTTCTCAGTTTCTTCAATCCAGAAATCTCGATTTTATCGCTGTAACCTATCCTTACATGTTCCAAGTTATTAGCTTCCCCAATCTTCAGGTTGGAACAGTCTGCTATGATAAGTTCTCTAGCCTGAGTAGTGATGGTTTCGTCACTCATACCTTGGCAGTACAGAATTGGGTCTCCGTTGATGGTGTTATTTTTTATCGTGTGCGTGCAGTAATCTCGAGGTTCGGATTCTCTCGTTATAGTGTCAAGGAAGCAGTTGTCGAATCTATTGTTCAGTATCGAACAATCCTCGGACCACCCCAAGGTTACACCCCAAGAATCATCCTTGAAAGTATTACCCTCTAAAATTACTCCCGAGGCCGGTCTTTCCCTGTCTTCAGCAGTTATCGTTATTCCAATGTTTTTATTCTCTACAATAGTTCCCGAGATTTTGCAGTCATTTCCGAAAACGTAAATTCCTGTAGAAAATTTCTCGAACGGCCCACTTACTGTAAATCCTCTTAGTGCAACGTTCTCCGCTCTTATGGAAAGAACATGACCTTCGGACTCAATAATAGTTTCCTCTGCACCCTCACTGGACCTGATAACAAGATTAGGTTTCTCTATCTCCAAAGGATCTTCCCCAATAGAATAATCCCCGGGCATCACGACTATCTCGTTATTTTCCTGAGAATCAGCCTTCATCACAGCATTCTCGATACTGTGAAAAGCGTTAATTCCGAAAGACAGCTCCGATGGAACTTCCTCAGAATCTATCCAGTCATTATCCACGTACAGGACATTACCACTATATGAGTTCGACCAGACAAAAGTGTCTAGGTAGAAAAATGCCGAAACTACGACTGCAATCAGGGTCACAATTAGAAAAAACTTCCACCTCAAAAAAACTCCCCCATTTCAAAAAAGAGACGGATTTTGTTTTAAAAATGTTTTTAAAGGTTCTTTTTAAAAAATTAGATTTCGCCGTCGATACAAAGTTTATTAATCGAGATAAAGACGGGAAAAACTGGGGGGTTGCAAATGAAATTATCCAATCGGAGACTACTGACCGCTGTAGTGGTCATCACTGTTGGAGTAGCGGTAGGAGCTGGGTATGCGGTCGATTCGCTTCTATTTTCCGGCGAAGAATCGAAGTACGCAAAATCCCAATTTATCACTTCAGAGCTCAAGAGGGAAGAAGACCCGGACGTTTCCGAGGACGACCTCTCAAAACTAGTTGAAGCCAACAACGAATTTGCCCTCGACCTGTATCACAAAATAGATAACGGGGATGGAAACCTATTCTACTCTCCTTACAGCATATCCCTCGCACTGGCCATGACATACGCAGGGGCCGAGGGACAGACAGAACAACAGATGGCAGGCACTCTGAATTTTAGTCTTCCCGAGAAGAAACTTCACAGAGCATTCAACTACCTAGACCAGAGCCTGAGTGACCGAAACGATGAGAACTTCACCCTGAACGTGTCAAACTCGTTCTGGAGTCAGAAGAACTACCACTTCGAGGAAGAATATCTAGATACCTTGGCGGTGAACTATGGTGCTGGAATCAGGGTCCTAGACTTCTTGAACGAACCCGATTTGAGTCGAGAGACAATTAACAAATGGGTGGAGAATGAGACGGAGAACAAAATCAAGGACCTGTTACCGAAGGGGGCTGTAACCTCGAAAACTAGAGCGGTTATCACTAACGCCATCTATTTCAACGCGTTTTGGAAACTGCCCTTCGAGGAGTCGGCCACCGAATTCAGAAATTTCACTCTCCTTAACGGGAAAGAAAAAGACGTGGAGATGATGAGCCAGACAGAGGAGTTCAAGTACGCCCAGGACACCGACTATAAGGCTGTAGAACTTCCCTATCAGGGAAAAAGCAATATGTCGATGCTGGTAATTTTGCCTAACAGAACCCAGTTCGAAGAATTTGAGAATAAACTAAACATAGAACTATTAGAAGATATCATCGCAAAATTAGAACCCCGAGGAGTATCCCTCAAGATACCAAAGTTCGAGTACGAGGCAAAGCTAGATTTGAAGGAAATTCTCAAAGAAATGGGAATGCCCTCAGCATTCAGTTCAAGTGCAAACTTTTCTGGCATGACCGGGGATGAATCACTATTTATATCTAAATTCCTGCACAAGGCGTTCGTTTCCGTGGATGAAAAGGGGACGGAAGCCGCGGCAGCCACGGCAGTAGGTTTTGAGGAAGAAGCAGTGACCCCACAAGTAGAAATGAACATTGATTCTCCATTCATATTTCTGATTAGAGATAATGAGACAGGTACCATACTGTTCGCGGGAAGGGTCACGAATCCAAGAGTTTGATTTATTTAGAATTTAATGACTATAGACTTCCGAATTGAATCCCCTGACTCGTCCAAGGAAGTTTATCTAAATCTTATAGAACTTGATCATCCAGATTATTTGACATTTTCCTTAACCTATAAACAGTTACGACCCAAACAACGATGATTATCGCCAAGACTACGACTGACATGTACCCTCCGATAATGAAATCGAAGGAGTAAATGTAAGTATCCAATATGATAAAGACAATCGGGATAAGAATTGGAATAAAGAGAGTAACTACTACTCCTTCCATAAGAATAATCCATTTATAATCAATTTCTGCAATCCACATAATTAACAAAACGAAAGCTCCCACAGCAAAGAAAGCCCATCCGATTATCGTACCTCTTATTAGGTCTTCAGCAAGGTTAAACCATCTCATGCTTATAGCAATAAATAGAAAAAAAGCAACCACTCCAACAGTAAAAACCCTAATTCCAAGAGATGGATTATCTTGCTCAGAATTTTCTTTCATCTAACTCCTCCTTGCTCTACCGCCCCTTTACGAAATAAACTACGAGAATTACTGTCAAAACAACTATTCCCAGAGCCGCTATTTGTACAGTCCACCTTATAAAGAGATTATAGTGGATCCAATCCCCTGGAAGAGCAAGAAAACCGATAGCTGTCAAGATCAAAATAAGTCCTATCACCAGTTTTAGCAAAGTATTCTCGCCGTTTTTCAACGTCCTGTAATTATTCTCAGACCCGGCCGACGGGGTGTATCCTTCGCCCTTCCTAATATTCTTCTCACGTCCTTGCGAAGGTCCTATTTTAACCGCCTCCCCTAAACTCGTAGTTAGCCGTTATTCTCTCTGAGCTCATACCCGATTATCACCCAAACAAGAACCAGTAATATAAGCGGGCCAAACACTAAAAATGCAGCAAAAGAATCCGCATAGTGCCAAAGAAGAGAGTCCCAAGTCAAAATACTCAAAGTAATGACAAATACCGGTGGAAAACTAAACACTATCCCCTTCAAGATAGTAATTAGTTTGTCGTCATCTGAAGATTCTTCATTCATTTTAACTAAACCATCTCAAAAAGAATTTTGTATGAGATTCTTCCAGAGAAATAACCGAAGATAAAGAGAGGAATAACAGTGACAATCAACACAGATCCGGGACTCTCCGCAGGTAACTGTCCTTTAATCAAAAATCCGAGTAAAAAAAATATAAAGAGACTAACCCATGTGATTTTTCCAGCCCATGATTCCGAGTTTTCTTTCTCACTTGGTGGAGAGAGATATGAGAATAAAATAAGAGTGAATGTAGTGGTAGCAAGGGTAATAAAAAAGGACAAAATTAGTGTAAATCCCGAATTTAACGCCTCACCAATCCAGTTCCACCAAGTCATTCCAGTGAGATAAACATCGATCCAAGAATAGCCATGTCCTCCTAGAAAGAAGAAAACGCCTGGAAAAATAAACACGAAGAGATGAGATAACTGGATAGCTAATACAGAAAATTTAATGGAGTCTGACAGTCTCCTCATGACCATCTTTCTTCGGTTAAAATTGGATTGTGCCCGAAGTATAAATTAAGTCCCAGAATTGAAACCGAATTTAAATTTCTTGCCCCAGAGAGTTTTTTCCGAGTAAAACTATGAGTTCTGCTTGTGAACAGGAAAAGAATACTAGGACTGATAGAAAGTATTCTACCCCTCAAAGCCTAAAATACAAAGAGGATACTGAGGGTAGGAGAAAACAAGAAAACGGAAGTCTGGCTAAGTACTGGTTGATCTTAGCTGTTACTTTTCTAATAACATTCTTTTTTGCAAGTTTTGCCTCAGAGACTGGCTGGGCGAGGTGGGATTGGAGAACACTATTTTTCTGGCTACTGCTTATAGGAGACTTGTCGGGCTTAAGTCTTCTCCTGTTTTTCTAGCTCAGGAGGATTTTTGATGAAGTTTAGTCCACCGATGGAAATAAATCGTGATAGAGACTACCCCACAAAAAACACCAGAAGACAATATTCGGAATCCATACTAGAATAACTTTTGGTAGTCGAAAATCATAAGGTGACCCGATGACTAAAATCCCTATGAAATAATACGGTATTATGCTTAGTAAGGCCAGTAGTCCGCTCTTAAGTCTTCCATCGCTCAAAGGTATTTTTTTCCTCCAGTACGTTAAGATAGTAAGTATCGCAACAGTCATTAAGACCGGGAGTGCTAACGCTAGAAAATCCTGTAGGAAACTTCCAAAAGATACACCTTCGAATATTATTCTCTGGAGCCACCCCCACCAGCTCGCGTAAAGAAGATAAAATTGTTTAGCTATACCATACTGGAACATACCGGTATCAAATTCTTCCAGTAACGGTCCAATAAATGCCGATAGATAAGCCATTATAACAGTTGAAAACGCGAACAAGAGAGACTTAAAGCGTCTTCCAAGCAACTTCCTACAAGACCCCTAACAAAATTTGTATTAGAAAATATACTTAAATTAAGTCCAAAAACTTTAAAAAAGGTAGATTTTAGAAATCATTTATCGGGGGGAGCTCGATTCGACGGAAATCATTACCGTTTCAACATACGGCTATAGTTTTAATCTTCATCATAGTAGTCTCTTCGATCCCCATCCCGATAACAAAGGCATTACAGACGGCAGGGAACAGAGAGACCCCCGAAGAGGTAGCCAGACCTCTGATTACCCACGATATATTTCATATTACCGAAAATATTTTCGTTCCAAGTGGTCCGATAAGGTACAACATAACTGGCGGAATACGAGGTAACGATCCCGAGATAGCTCTCACGGAAGCTGGGAAAAAAGTGTCGGTAAGTCTCTTTTCATCAAGCCCACACGAGGGACCAATCGAAATCCCGGGTATACTGGAGTTTATGCTAGTTGAGGTCGACCAGGTTGGCAATTTTATTAGGGTAGTAGATAGGAAAACGGAGAACGTGGAAAATCTTGGGAGTATGATATGGAGCACTAGACTGCCAGAAAATAAAGTGGCCAGATACAAATTAGGAGCGATCATTCGGGATGAAGATGGAGATATACGTGGTAAAATAGTATCAACGGTTAAATCAATGATACTCGATCTAGATCTAACAGTCAACAAAAAGAGACTTCCCATTGGGGAAAAACTAGAATACAGTATTCACAATAATGGATCAGTCGAAGTTTCTTATGGATTCCCACCTCACAGAATCAGTTATTGGGAAAACGATGAGTGGATATATGCAAAATGGTTCCACCCTCTTGCAGATTCAGAATTACATAGTCTCAGATCCGGTAAAACTAGTACATATATCGTAAATTTATCCACTGACTCAATCTCAAATCGGTACTTTAAACTGCTCTACCCACACCTTGTCAATCCCGTTCCCTTGGGAAATTATAGAGTATCAGTAGGTATTACAGAAGCTGAAGACCAAACAAGTGGAGCACATAAGGATATTTCAATTAGGTTATCAGAGACTTTTGAGATAACAACTGAAGGCAGTCTTGAGCCAGAGATCATTTTAGATAAAGGGGAATTCCGACCTGGAGAGAATTTTAACTACGCTTTAGTAAATCGAGGAGCTGCCGAGCTAACTTTTACGAAAGACCCAGACCCCCACGTGATCCAGATGCCCCAGACTATCGAATACTGGAATATGAAAGAATGGGTGAAACCATATTGGTTGGAAGAATCAGATAAAGAGAACCTTCGAGTTCCTATTAACTATAGCTACAAGGGTCCCCACTACTACAATACAGGATTTGACAATTATAATCACAATATCGATCTTTCTGAATTCCGTCCAGGTAAGTATAGACTTAAAATAGAGAACGTTTATGCATTGGGAACGAACGTATCCACCACTGTTATGAAAGAATTCAATGTCGAGCCAAAAAATAGTTTATTCTCTAGATTATTAATCATCTTAGGGTTAATTATAGTCGGAAGCGGAATATTTGTCATAATTTTCAAATCTCGAAATAAGACTAATCTTTAGACTCTTAGCAGTTGAAACACCCGTTGTGCATTCTATTCCCTTTTTACTATCACTTACAAGGGCCTTGTGCAAATCTCAATTTTTCAGTAATTACTAAAAGAATAGGAAGTTGCACAAAATATCTTGATCTACAAATAAAAAAACTAATTCTGGGAATTTCAATTCAAAGACTGGACAGTTACTGTTTCTTGAGGCAGATAAAGTTCTCCCTCTCCAGTGGCGATTACAAGTTTAGGTTCGTCTACCTCCTCAGGGCAAGAATGGGCTACTTCTATCGGTAACGATTCTATATTTTCCATATAAATTGGGCGTCCATCCGTCTCCCTATCCCAAGGAGGACGTAGAGAGACTTCTATCTTTTCTGAGGATCTACCAGAAACTATACCTAAGTCCCACCGGGGATAGTCAAGATAAACAGTGTGCTTTTCGGGTGTGTAAATACATGCATATAACCTCGGCGGGTCAGTATGTCTGGAGAACAAGAAATCATTTTTAACTTCAAGTGTTCCTATGGGTATCGATTCCTCTCCACCTTCCCAAGCTCCTTCGAAACTGACTCTATCCTGAAAATCCAACTCGTAGGATGGTTGCGATCCTATTACGTCGAAGGAAACAAAAGCTAGAATAATAATTAACAGAGAAACCAATATTCCTCGCTTCAATCCTTTGCTGATTTTTAATCCTCTCTGCCACTGATAACCCATTCCAATAAACAAGATCGAGGAGACTACAAGAGCCAAAAATACCGCGTTTGTTCCCAGACTAAAGGTATCAATAATATACCAAAGGAAGACGATGTAGGATAGCACTGATAACACGTAAAAGAACTTGTCCAGGATTCTCTTATTTATCAGATTACCAGAAACAAGAAAAGTAGGGAACGCTATCAACAGAATTATCGATTTTATAGTCGGTGAAAGATCGGCTATTATCTCTCGACCAAAGTAAACAACAGCGACTACACCAAGAGCTATACCCACAATATAAAGCAAATCGGAAGCATCAATATCGAAGTCAAGAGCCAATTTAGATACCTCCTCGATTTTTAATTAGACGGATATTGTAGTATAAATTAAGTTCCAGAACTGAAACGAAATTTAAGTAACTTATACAAGATAGAATTTCACGATGGGTATCCGAGGAAAAAAGTACTGGATAATTGCGATAATTGTATCATTAGTCGTAGGACTGGGAACTTACTCTATAGTCAACTCCCTCTCAGAGGAAGAATCGAGGGAACTATTCATAAAAGAGGGTGGAAAACAGGTCGAGCTGGAGAACGTAAAATACTCGGTCGAAAGAGTCGAGAACTTAATCAAAGAGCACGCCTACCGTTTGGAACTTCGAATTAAGAAGGAGTTCGAGGATATAGAAAATCTTCCCAAAACTCTGAACTTGAAAATATCGGAAAGCGTCTATCTAAGATCTCTCGAGAATTCGATACTCTACAGAGAAACCAACGAAAGAACAGTAGGTTCCCTGGACTGGCTCTTCTCTCCGATCGCATCTGGAGCGGTTTTCGCCGCACTAGCAGCAATTAGACTTCGAAAGCCCGAGACACGAGGACAAGCCGCAACCCTACTTCTCGAAAATGGATGGGAACAGGCGAGAGTCCGGGACGTGGAATTGTTAGCAGCAATAATCAAGATGAAAAGATTCACTATCCCTGAACTTATGAGTCGTGTCGGAACTTCGAAGAGCACAACCTATCGGACCGTCAGAGAACTTGCCGAACTGGGTTTAATCGAAGAGACTGAGGAAGAGAAAACTCCTGACAGCGTAAGAGGAAAACCAAGTAAGGTTTACAGATACACAGAAACCGGTTAAAATCAATTATTTTTTGTTATGGGTGTAACAAAAAGCCGGGTTAGTAAAAAATATTGATTTTGAAGAACTTTTTAAAAAGTTACAGTCAATTGAGTCCAGTCTCAAATTATAGGTGACCTATATTAAATCCCTAAATATTGATTTAATTTGGAATCAAAAGCTAATTCGGCGTTTTCTTTTACAAAATTTTTTGTTACGGGCATAACAAAAAACTCTCTCTAATCCTGTATTAATGTGTCAGCCACCACCAATAGGTTATTTAAATTTTGTTTCCCGATCGAAACAAAGCCTAAATAGACTCTAACCTCATACCGTCTGGAAATGGAGACTTTTTATGAAATTAAAAGATATTTTCCGGAAAAAATCCTTCAAATACCCGCTTATTGCGATTATAATACTCTTTTTCCTCTCAATAGTTCTCATAAACGCTAATTTTAACGCCACTAAGAGTAAAACATCTATAAACACATCTAAAGAATCCTTTTCGGTTTCTGAATCTGAAATTGAAACGGATCTTAGAGAAAGAGTATTTCTTTATGTAGAAGACCAGTCACTCAACGGAACTCTTGATAAAAATCTCCAAGAGTTTTTAAAAGAAACCAGTTCAGATGTCAAATCTTTCTTGAATTTAAAGGAGAGTTTTGGTGGTCCGACTATCGCTGTTAAAATACTTCGTGAGAAAATTGACTACATCCCACTTTATTCGATGGGTGAAATTGATGTCCTGTTCTTCTATTCCTCATCCGGTGAAACTTCTTACTTCGAAAAATTCGTAAGAGAAGAATTTGGCGGGCCTAATGTGACAGTTATTTTTGAATCTTCTGACGGACCCCAAAAAATAGTTAGGGGAAAATTGACTCTCAGGGACATCAGTTACGGGATCACGACACCAGGAGGATACAAAAACCGATTGGCGGAACAGATAGCGAGGAGAGTTTCAAACGAAATTAAAGAAATTTCTTTCTAGTCCCTCAGTAATTAAATGGAGTACTTTTGCAGCTAACCTATGCCTGTAAAAAATACAAAATATCTCCCGATGAAATTTCATAGAAAAATTAACTGATACACAAAATCAACGAGATTCCCGGTAACCTTCCACACTCCCTTGCTTTATCTCCCTCGCGAATTCCCCAATATCAGACAAAGTACTCTCCGGATCTTCCAAATTCCGTCCGTATATCCTGCCAAGAGCACTCCCAGTTATAACTCCATCAGCCCCAGCCGAAACAATTGCTCTGGCGTGCTCCCTTCGAGATATTCCAAAGCCAGCCATCATTGGTATACCTGTACGGTCTCTCACCCTCTCGATCAGTTCAATTGTAGAACTCGGAAGAGAGTCCCTGGCCCCTGTAACTCCCTCAACATTTATAATGTAAATAAAGCCTGAGGCAGAATCAAGAATTTTATCCAACCGATTCTCCGAGGTATTCGGCGTTACCTGCAAGATAACATCTATATCGTTCTTCCCCCCAGCATCCAACACTTCTTGGATTTCTTCAACCGGTAAATTGGGAATTATCACACCCTGAGCTCCGGCCTCACTTATATCCTCAAAAAATTTCTCTAAACCATAGACATACGGTATGTTATAGTAAGTAGTGACTATCAATGGAACCTTCAAACCTTCAGCCCTCAACTTCCTTATTCCTTCAATGCACCTCGCTGGCGTAATCCCATTCTTTAAGGCTCTCTCGCAAGCCGACTGAAAGACCGGTCCATCGGCTGTAGGATCGGAGAAAGGAATTCCAAATTCGATGAAGTCCGCCCCGTTTTCAACTAATTCCTTCACTTGTTTCAAAGAAAACTGTTCGCTTGGGTCTCCATAGTATATATGGGGCATATAGGCCCCTTCTCTCTTTTCTTTCAGATCCTCAAACCTTTCATCTATTCTCATTTTTTACATACTCCAAAATCGTTTCCAAATCTTTCTCCCCTCTACCCGAGAAATTAAGCACGACTATCTCATCCCTCTCGAACTCCTCCTGGTGGTTTATCATGTAGGCTACAGCATGAGCGGTTTCCAGAGCCGGAATCAGACCTTCAGACTTCGCCATGACTTTCACGGCTTCGAAGACCTCTTTATCGAACGCATAGCAGGCATTTATCCTGTCGATATCGTAGAGATGGGATAGCTCCGGACCCCTCGCCGGGTAGTTCAGGCCCGCACTTCTTGTCTTTGAGGGTTTTATCTGCCCGTTCTCATCTTGCAGAGTGTACATCAGAGCCCCGTGGATAACGCCCGGACTTCCCAGCTGGAAAGCCGCAGCACTGTTATCTGCGTCCAGGCTCTCCCCTCCACCCTCGACAAAGTAGAGTCTAACATCCTCGTCCACAAAAGGCCTAAAGGCACCCAGAGCATTACTTCCACCACTACCACAGGCAACTATCGCATCGGGAAGCGTTCCCTCCCTCTCGAGAATCTGACTCTTTATCTCTTTCCCAATCACACTCTGGAAACTGGCCACTATCTCCGGAAAAGGATGTGGCCCAACCGTCGAACCCATCAGATAATGGGTCGTGTTGGAACACGAGGCCCACTCTCTCAAAGTATCCGAAACAGCGTCCTTCAAAACACCTCCACCAATATTTACGGGTCGTATATCAGCCCCAAGCAACTTCATTCTATCGACGTTCGAAGGTTGCCTCTTAATATCGTGAACTCCCATGAAAACTTCGACTTCCAGATTGCAGACATTGCCTGCCATTGTACTCGCAACACCGTGCATCCCCGCCGCGGTCTCCGTTATCAATCGGGACTTACCCATCTCCTTGGCCAAAAGCGCCTGTCCCAGAGTGTTATTGAGTTTATGAGATCCACCGTACGTGATATCCTCACGTTTCAGATAGACCTTACATCCAATCTTCTCGCTGAATTTTTCGGCATGGTAAAGAGGTGTGGGTCTCCCACCAAAGTTCTTTAGTAAGTTCTGGTACTCCTTCTGAAATTTTGGGTCCGGATAAAGTCTCTCGAACTTCTCTTCGAGTTCGAGGAGAGCCGGCATCAGCATTTCATTTACGTATCTTCCACCGAACCTGCCGAAACGACCCTTTTCATCAACCGATCTTTCTAAGAGATTTTCTACCACAATTACCCACCTACCTCTCTTACAAATTCTTCCATAAGCTTATGATCTTTCTTACCAGGTTCAGATTCAACACCACTAGAGACATCGACGGCGAAAGGTCGGACCTTTTCGATAGCCAAGCGGACGTTTGAAGGATTGAGACCACCTGCTAAGATTATCGGAACTTTCAGGTTATCCCTTATCATAGAACTAACTTCCCAATCATGTGTCTCTCCAGTTCCACCACCAGAACCCAGTTTGGTATCTAATAACAACCTGTCCGAAACAGCGGCAATATCTCTAGCCTCCGAGACCACCTCCGCGGACTCCTCAAAATCTTTAGATACATGAAAGACACCAATAACTTTGATTTTCTCGCGAATCTCCTCCATCTCTCGACCGTACATTCTATTATGTACCTGCAAAAAGTCTGGATTCAATTCATTCACCAGATCCTCTGCTTCATTTACATTTTCAGGAGTCGTAACTACTACTCTCTCTACACCCTCCGGTACACTGTCAAACACCCTAGCCGCCTGTTCAACAGTAATATTCCTAGGAGTAGGGACGTTAACATTAACGACAACTCCTACCATGTCCACCCCGATATCACAGGCCACCTTGGCATCCTCGGAGTTTGTAAATCCACATATCTTAGTTTTAACCACTTCCATCACCAAAAACAAGTTCACGAACCTTCCCCTCAACGTTATTGGACTTCATTATAGAAGTACCTACGAGAACAGCATCAGCCCCTGCCTCGAGGATCTTTTCAACATCCGCTCTATTCTTTATACCACTCTCACTCAGAAGAACAGTATCCTCGGGAATATACCTGGAAATCCTCTCTGTTCTAGACAAGTCGATCTCCATAGTTCTCAGGTCCCTATTGTTTATGCCTATAATATCCGCATCAACAGAAGTTGCGAATTTTGCCTGATCTTTATCCCTGACTTCTACCAACGTCTCTAACTCAAGCTCCTTAGATTTATTAACAAATTTAGGAAGGGTGTCTCCCAAAACCTCAGTTATAAGTAAAACTGCATCGGCACCGTACTTCTTAGCTTGATAAAGCTGATATTCGTCTACAATGAAATCCTTTCGGAGGATTGGTACTTCAACTGTGTCATGAACCGTTCTCAGATATTCCAATTTACCCCTAAACCGATTGGATTCAGTTAATACCGAAATTCCTACAACTCCACCGTTGACCAAAGATATGGCAAGTCCATCAACCTCAAAATCGGACCTTATCAAACCCTCAGAAGGCGATGCGCGTTTAAGTTCCCCGATCACCGGAGCATTTGACTCTTTCTTTATAGATTCGAGTAAACTTCTTTTCTCAAAATTTTCAAGATCCGGAAAGTCGATAGGATTAACTTTCTTCTCTCTCTCCACATCAGTACGGACATCTTCAACTATATCTTCCAGAATACTCAAATTGATTCCTCCAATTTTTCGATTTTAGTCATACTCCCACCACTGGCCCTCACCAGTTGATCAAGTTTTTCATAAGCTCTACCGGAATCAACTGCTTCTCTAGCAATTTCTAAACCTTCTTCCAAATCCGTCGATTCGTCCCCAACAAAAATAGCGGCGGCGGCGTTCAACAGGGTTATATCTCTACAAGACCCACTCTCCCCATGCAATATCCTCAGCAGTATTCGAGCATTTTCCTTGGCATCCCCACCTGAAAGATCTTCTGGCTTTGCTTTGTGTATTCCCAAATCTCCAGGTTGAATACTGTAAGTCCTTATTTCATCGTCGATGAGCTCGGAAACTCGGGTCCTACCCAAAGTCGATATTTCATCAAGTCCATCCAACCCATTGAAAACCATAGCTCTCTCTGTCTCCAGTTTCTTCAATACCTCGGCTATCTTCTCTGTCAGAGAATGATCGTATATGCCAACGGCTTGTGCTTTGGCTCCCGCCGGATTTGTCAGAGGACCCAAAAGATTGAAGACTGTCCTCAGCTTGATCTCTTTCCTCGGTCCAATGGCGTGCTTCATGGCTTTATGAAAAATTGGGGCGAACATAAAACCAATACCTATCCGCTCTATTGATTTTTCAACTTTGTCAGGGGCAAGCTCGATATTCACACCCAAAGCCTCGAGTACATCCGCGCTCCCAGATTTACTGGTGACAGAGCGATTGCCATGCTTCGCTATCGGGACGCCTGCACCTGCTGCCACGAACATCGCCGAAGTGCTTATATTAAACGTATTCAATCTGTCGCCCCCCGTTCCACAAGTGTCAACTAAAAACCCATCTACGTCGGGATGTATTCTAGTAGCAAACTTTTGCATCGCCCTGGCAAAGGATGCCATTTCAGTGGGTGTTTCACCCTTCATTCTCAAAGCGGCTAGAAGTGCCCCTATCTGAGCGGGAGTCGCTTCACCTGACATTATTTTTTCCATGACTCTCTCAGATTCATCTTCGGCAAGATCATCTCTCTCTATCAACTTGTTTATAGCCGTCTGTATAGTGCTCAATCTCCTCCAACCTCCAGAAAATTCTTTATAATTTTTTTTCCTTCCGAGGTCAAAATCGACTCGGGATGGAACTGTAAACCAAATAATGGGTAGTCTCTATGCTGTATCCCCATTATCTCCCCGCTGTCATCCAAGGTCCTAGAAGTAACCCGAAAACAGTCGGGAAGAGAAGAGCTATCGACTACAAGAGAATGATATCTAGTTGCTTCAAGAGGATTTGAAATATTTCTATAGAGAAAGCTTCCGTCATGCTCTATCATAGAGGTTTTACCATGCATTATCTCTCTGGCGTACGAAATCCTAGCGTCGAAGGCGTATGCTATGACCTGATGACCGAGGCAAACACCCAAAATAGGTATCTTAAGGCCAAGACTTCTCACTACTTCTAGAGAAATTCCTGAATCCTCTGGCCTTCCCGGACCTGGAGAAATCACTATCCTGTCAGGATCTTCTTTTTCGATATCTTCTAAATTAGAATCATTTCGGAATACTACCGGATCTGCTCCTAACTCACCGACATATTGAACGAGATTATAGACAAAGGAATCAATATTATCAATTACAGCTACTTTCAACCGATACACCCTCCTGCCCTTAGCAAAGATCTCGCTTTACTCTCCGTTTCATGGTACTCTTTCTCGGGAACAGAATCTGCAACTATCCCTGCTCCAACTTGAATATGCGCTTCCTCACCGTCCGAAGTAAGAGTTCGAATAGCAATTGCAAAATCAGCATCACCGGTATAACTGAAGGAACCGACAGCACCTGAATAAATTCCCCTACAGGTTGGCTCAAGCTCTTGAATTATCTCCATCGCCCTAACCTTCGGGGCACCTGTTACAGTTCCTGCAGGAAAAACAGCACGAAAGGCATCAAATGCATCACACGTTTCCTTGATATCACCGGTAACTGTGCTTACTATATGCTGGACATCTCCATATTTCTCTATCTCCATGAATTCGGGGGTCTCAACCGAGCCAAATTTAGAGACCTTGCCGATATCGTTACGCCCTAAATCCACTAGCATAACATGCTCGGCTCTCTCCTTCTCGTCGGCCAGAAGTTCCGTTTCCATCGCCTTATCCGACTCATAGTCCTTTCCTCTAGACCTAGTTCCAGCGATTGGTCGGGTCATAACCTTCCCATCGTTTACTCTAACCAAAGACTCCGGACTTGACCCTACAACCTTCTGTTCCTGAAAATCTAGGAAATACATATACGGCGAAGGATTGATCTCCCTGAGCTTTAAATAGAAATCACCCAAGGGCGGAGATGGGTCTAAGTCAATCCTTCTTGAGAGTACGGTCTGAATAACTTCACCCTCCCGAATATAGTCCTTTATCTTGCCAACACCTTCTTCAAAACCCTCTTTTTCTAGATTAGATTCCAAATGAACAGTTCTCTCAGACTCAGTCGGATAATTCATTTTCTCCGAAAAAATTTCTTCAAGTCTTTCCTTAGCCTCCTGATGAAACTCCTCAAATTCTCTTTCCCTCGTTAGAAGGAGCAGGGAAGCATAATATGTCACATTCTTGAGGTGGTCAAAAACGATTACGATTGAAGGCAACATGAACTCCATAGTGGGGTGATCCAAATCATTCGCTTCGCTGGTTTCTATCCCAAAAAGAGAAGAAACATAATCGTAACTTATGTATCCAGTCACTCCGAGAATGTACCGGGGAACATTGAGACCCACAAAATGCAACTCATCAAAAAGCATGGATTTTCTTAAGATTTCCAAACTGTCCGTCTCTTCATTATCCTCGCTTAAGGACAAATTTGCCTCTTTCACTAATTCTGGAGAACCGCTAATCTCTCTTTTCCCATTTCTGATCTTTAGATTCAGTAAAGGAAGAGCACCAATAACCGAATATCTAGAGCTATTTTTTGGACCGGTCAAAGACTCCAAGAGGTATGAAGGTTCATACTTCTCCCTTAACCCGAGATATGCCTTCGCAGGATCTTTGCAACCTTCTTCAGTTGCCACTAACGGAATTAAACACGGACGTCCCATCTCCTCAGCCAATGTTTTTGCATCTTCTTTACAGGGCATAATTTCCATTAAGAAAACCTCAAAACTGTTAGTTTGATAAAAGCTTTGTACTATTTAAAACCTTGCAGTACAATAATGTACAAAAAACTGGAGGAGATTTAAATATCTAAATCCAATTTTTGGAATAACTCTTCGGGAGAAACACTTCGAACAAATATCTTTTTATTCCTAGATTTTTGTCCAGAAACTATCTCTATATCCCTGCCTATGATCTCTTGGAATTTTTCCAATAATTCTCTATTTGCTTTGCCTCGTCTAGGCTCAGAGACAACATAAACTTGCAATTGATTTCTCCAAGAGTCTACTTCACCAACTTCAAAACTTGTCGAACCGGTTGTAACCCTTAAATCCAGTAGAATACCGTTATCTCTCTTTTCGAAAAAACTCCCAGACATTTAGACACAAACTCAGTATACAATAACACTCTCAACGCTAGGCAATTCTCTCAACTCCTCGATTATCGCGCCACTGACGGGTTCTCCCGTTATTATCGTTAACTTAGGCTGAGCGGCAAAATAAGGGTCATCCGCAACAGACTGTCTAATGCTCAGTTTATGGTTTGAGATAACATTAGTAACTTCACTTATTATACCAGATCTAGAAGCATCAGAGGGTATTATCTCAATAACTCCCAAGTTAAGTTGTTGAGCTACGGCTTTCAAGTAAGGAATTGGTCTCAAGTTAGAAAACAGCTCCCTTAAATCATCATCTTTGACTATAGTTTCAGCAGTTGCATCAACGGCTCTTCGGTCTACTCCAGCTTCTTTACCAATCTGAACAGCGGGAACTCGAATATCCCCACAAACAACGTCTCCATTTTCTTTGACTCTAAGACCGTATTTGTAAAGTACTCTAGCAACCTTGAGCTGTGCAGGATTTCCAGAAAATATTTTCTGTATTTTCCCCCACATACTTGGCTCACCCACCTTTTCCCTCTCCTCTGCAACACTGCGAGAGATTACCAATCTCATAACATCTTCAGCGAAGTCTGGATCAAGTCCCTTTTCTTCCGCCAGTTCCCTCGTCTTCTCTATCACTTTCATTTCTCGTTTCCTGTCCCTAACCTTTTTACCGGATTTCTTCTTCGATTCGAGTATCTTTTCTACCACGGCCATCCTTCTCGACAGGACATCTAGCAATTCCTCGTTAATTTTGTCTATTTCAGCGCGTAGATCTCCTAAATCTCCATTATTCATTTTCTACTCTCGCTCCCATACTAGATGGTCTAGTTTTGATGACCTCTCCATTTTCGAGATCCCAACCATCCATTATTTTCTCTGTATTTTTAGCTCTGGTTATGGCTACGGTAGCCGGGCCAGTCCCGGTTAGGCCCGCGCCTTCCGCCCCATTAGACAAGGCCTCCAAAGCCGGCTCTGGATCGTAACCAAGAACCGAAGAATAGAGAAGCCCGTTAACCGTCTGAGCACCATAAATATTTCCCTCGATAGCCTTTTCTTGAGCAACCTCAACCAAATCGCTAATGAGTTTAGTTCGTTGAACATCCACTTCTTTTGTGTAAGATCGCTCAGGAGGTAGGTATATAAGTACAATTAGATCAGATGGCACCTCAAATCTTCTTAAAATTTCGTTCTTCTTGTTATCCGTAACAACTCCACCACCCAAATATGAGGCCGAAGCATCATCAAAAGCTCCCGTGATGGTAGTGCCGGCCTCGAAAGCTGCTTCTATTCCAACAGTAACCGCATCTAATGGATCAGGTTCTACACCTAAAGCGGAATAAGTCGCTAGAACGGTGGCATTTGCAGCAGCGCTACTACTTGAGAGACCTACCGCTATAGGAAGATCCGTCGTGGTTTCCACCCTTCCTCCATACTCATCCAATAAATCCAGCTTCTCAAGAACTTTCTTCACGGATATTTCGATCAACTCGGAATCCTCATCAGTGTCACCAACTTTACCCGAAATCTCTGAAGAATCCCGAATCAACTCTACGGTTGACTGAACTCTAAGGTCAATTGCAAAAGCAGAACCTACCCCCGTAGAAATAGCATTTATTACAGTCGCAGAACCACATGCCGAGGCAATTCCTCTCTCCATACCCCCCTCAACTCCTGAATCCAATATTATCAGGTTTTATCTTTCCTGACCTCAACATCATATCGGCCAGAACTATAGCAAGCATAGATTCTGCTACGGGAACCATCCTCGGACATATATTTGGATCATGACGGCCCTTCAATTCAATCTTCGTTTCCTCCATAGTCTCCAGGTCGACGGTTTTCTGAAGTTTAGAAATCGAAGACGGCGGCTTAACCGCTATCCTAACCACTATCTGCGCACCGGTGCTAATCCCTCCCAGAACTCCGCCAGCTCTATTTGTCTCTGGTTTGATCTCACCGTCCACTACCTTGAAACTATCGTTTACTTCCGACCCACGAGCTCTAGCTGATTCGAATCCTAAACCGAATTCTACTCCTTTAACGGCACCCACCGACATCAGGGCATGAGCAATCTTAGCTTCAAGTTTATCAAATATCGGTTCACCCAGTCCAGAGGGTACGTTTTTAGCAACTATCTCTACGATCCCTCCAGTGCTGTCACCATCCTCCTTAGCCTCTAAAACAGCAGATTCCATTTCTTCTGCGACCTCTGGATCCGCACATCTCATCGGATTTTTACCCACATTGCGTTCTATTTCTTCAAAACTTACTTCCTTATCTAAACCAATTCCAGCGGCCTCTATCGTGTGAGCCAAAACTTTCACGTTACGAAGTGAAATCAATTTTTTTGCTATAGCTCCAGCTGCGACCCTTCCTACTGTTTCCCGTCCCGAAGCTCTAGAACCTCCTCGATAATCCACGTGGCTATATTTTAACCTATACGTCAAATCGGCATGTCCAGGTCGTGGTTTAAACATCATATCTTCATAAGGTTTTGAATCCACATCTTTGTTCCAAACTAACATCTGAATCGGCGTGCCAATCGTCTTATCCTCAAAAACTCCCGAGAGTATTTCAACTTCGTCCCTTTCACTTCTTTTAGTCTCCACTTTGGATTTCCCAGGACGGCGACGGTCAAGGTCAGCCTGAATATCTGATTTCCTTAATTCAAGACCCGCTGGAACCCCATCGACGACGACCCCAACTGCTTTGCCATGGCTCTCTCCAAAGGTCGTAATTCGAAATATTTTACCAAAACTATTTCCACCCATTACAAACGCCCGACCATTCATAAATTGGTCTATAAATCCTTTAAAACCAGCTAGTTATAAAAATACCTGAAAAAGTAGAATTTTAAAATTTTTATTACAGAAATCTAGAAAAATAAAGATATTTTAAGTGCATTCACATCGTTTTTTGGCTAACAATAAAATCGACTTAATGTCCTTAAAAATTGAGATAAATCTTTAAAAACGGAAATGATCATTTAAAAAAACCAAAAAAATAGAAGCCACTAATATCATTAATAAATCTAGCAGTAGAAAAAACCTATGAATAGACATATCAAGAGTTTAATTCCAGAAAGATAATAGAAAAATGGCGTGAGTGCAATAGTTGATTGATTATTATGGACTCAAACGGTTTAAAATTCCCAATTTTTGCACTAGTATCCATAGTAGTCGTAGGAACAATCGGATTTCACTTTATAGAAGACATAAGCTTAATCAGATCAGTATACTGGACGATAGTAACAATCACCACAGTAGGATACGGGGATATAGTTCCACAGACCGAACTAGGATTGGTTTTTTCAATTGCGCTAATGACAATAGGGATAGGCACTATACTTTATGTACTAACAACCGTCGGGAAAAACATTGTAGAGGGTAAAGTTTGGGGATTCTTCATGAGAGCCGAAAAAGAAGAGGAAGTAGAAGAATTAGAGGATCATCTTGTCGTATGTGGATATGGAGACCTCGGACAAACCATAACACAAGAACTTCTTCTGGGCAATAAGGACCTTGTCATAATAGACAGAAACGAGGAAATTCTCAGAGAGAAAGCGGCCGACCTACCATATATAGTTGGAGACGCAACCAGCGAAGAAGTGCTCGAAAAAGCACAGATAACAAAGGCAAATGGTCTTTTTGCAGCACTAAGCGAAGATTCTGAAAATATTTTACTAACCCTAATTGCCAAAGATATTAATCCAAAAGTAAGAGTAATAACTAGAGCTGATACTAGCGAAGGTGCAAAACATCTACGCAGAGCGGGGGCTGAGGCAGTTATACTCCCCGACCGAGAAGGCGGAATAAGGATGGCAAGATCTTTCTTACATCCGGAGATTACAAGCTTATATGATCATCTACTTATGGGAGACGTTGGTAGGGCCGGAGTCGTAAATGTTCCATATGAAGGAAAATTAGATGGAGTAACAATCAAAGAGTCTAACATAAGAGGGGAAATAGGTGTCTCAGTAATTGCAATAAAACGAGATGAAGAATTAATCACCAATCCAAAGCTCGACCAAGAAATACAAGGTGGAGATTCACTGATCGTAATGGGAACACTCTCACAGATAAAAAAATTGAGAGAATGGCTATCTGAAGAATAAATTTCAGAAAATCTATTTTTGAACACTCATCTTTGCTCCAAGTCCCTGCATATCTTTAACAAATCCGGGGTAAGATATCCCAATATTCTCGGCACCTTTTATTTTAACAGTTTTATCAGCGGATAATCCAGCAATTGCAAAAGCCATGGCCATTCTATGATCCCCATAGGAATCCACAGTTCCACCCCTCAAACTCGGGCTCCCCCGAATTTTAAGTTCGTCTTCTGACTCCTCAATTTCTGCACCAAGCTTCTTTAATTCACTAGTTAGAACACTCAGCCGATCTACTTCCTTATATCTCAAATGTGATATATTATAGAGTCTTGTTCGACCCTCAGCCACCGAACCCAAAACAGCTAGAACAGGGACTAAATCGGGAGTATTTAAACAATCTGCTTCGATTCCCTGCAACTGCTGTTTTCCAGATACTTTTATCTCCTTACCTTTGACTTCCAAATCAGCTCCAAAATCCTCCAAAAGCTGAATAATCTTTTTATCTCCTTGAGCATCCTTAGGATCCAGATTCTTAACCACCACTTCTTTGCCCGCTAAAGCGCCGGCACCCAACAAAAACGCTGCTGAAGAAAAATCACCTGGAACAGTGAATTCAAATGGCTTGAAAATCTGCTTACCCGGGATACTATAATTCATTAAAGAAGAAACGATTTCAATATCGGCACCTACAAGTTCCAACGCTCTAAGAGTCATAAGAACATAGGGTTTTGACTTAAGTTCATCCTCTACTTCTATATCAGCTCCAACTTCTGAATAGGGGGTTGCAATTAAGAGAGCGGAGACAAACTGAGAGCTTATTTTACCGGTTATAGTAGTTTCACCTCCTTCCAAACCACCGCCTACAACCACCGGCGGCCTACCATTTCTACCTCGAGCTTCCGCATCAGCTCCTAGGTCCACTAATGAACTTATCAGTGGGCCCATTGGTCTCTTCAAAATAGATTCATCCCCAGTCAGCAGAACTCGCTCGGAGGATAACGCGGAAATCGCCGTCATTAATCTCAGAGTTGTACCAGAATTACGAACATCAATCTTATTCTTCCGTGGTCTAATCTTCCCTCCAGTTCCCGAGATAATTACACTATTCTCTTCGTATTGAACCTGACCGCCCAAGGTCTCAACCGCTTCCATAGTCGCCCGAGTATCCAAACTCAAAAGAGGTTTTCGTATCGTACTCTTACCATCTGCTAATAAAGCCACTGATAATAACCTATGAGTGTAACTCTTCGAAGAAGGAGCCTCAATCTCCCCGTCCAGATCAGACGGTCTAACTATTAACCAGCTCATAAAACTCTATTAAGAAATTCTCATACGATGGATTTAAGAACTTTTGTTCTTCGGAAGAAATTTACGATTAATTTTTAATTGCATGATAACAATATTCATCGAGGAGTCAAAAATGTCTGAAATAGGTAAAGAAATAAGAATGGAAAGAATCACCAATCGAGAAACAGGAAGAACAATAATCGTTCCAATGGATCACGGAATAACGATGGGTCCCATAGACGGATTAAGAGACATGACTGGTGCAGTCAACAAGGTAGCCGAAGGCGGAGCCAATGCGGTTCTAGTCCACAAGGGTATAGTGAGAGCAGGCCATAGAGGCTATGGACAGGATATAGGTCTAATAATACACCTGTCTGCTAGCACTGTCCTAGGACCAGATCCTAACAAAAAAGTAGCTGTCACCTCCGTAGAAGAAGCCGTTTCTTTGGGGGCAGATGCTGTATCTGTTCACGTAAATGTAGGGGCTGAAAATGAGTCCGAGCAACTTAGAGAAATGGGCCGAATCTCGGAAGATTGTGCAGCTTGGGGTATGCCTTTAATCGCTATGATGTACCCTAGAGGCAAAAAAGTCGAGGACCAACATGATGTTGAAGCAGTAGCACATGCAGCAAGAGTCGGAGCTGAACTTGGAGCGGATATAATAAAAACAAACTTCACAGGAACATCCTCTTCTTTCAGAGAGGTAACTGATGGCTGTCCGGTTCCGGTCGTAATTGCCGGCGGACCAAAAGCGGATACTGATATGGATATCTTAGAAATGGTCTCGAAATCGATACGGGTTGGAGGAGCTGGCGTATCTATAGGTCGTAATGTCTTTCAACACAAAAACCCAACCGCTATGATACGAGCGCTCTCGAGAATAATTAACGAAGGCGCATCCGCTAAAGAAGCCGCGGAAGAGTTATAGGTCGTGAATCTCATGCGGAAAGAAGCATGGGTCAAAGCAGATTGGAATGAATCTTGGGACAAAAGAAAAAAATACATAACGTCCGCCCTAGAGGCGGGTGCCGATGGCCTAATAATCCCACCAGACGACATAGAAAAGACCCGAAAATTAGGAAATATCAAAGTAATTTCAAGCTCAAAAGAAGCCGATGTACTCCTGATAAAGGCGTCGACCACCGATGAAGTAGATCAAGCTCTAGAAGAAATTGAAGAAAAAGAAAATGAAGTAGCCCTCTACATTGAGATTACTGGAAAAGAGCTTGAGAGAGCAGCTGTCGAAGCAGGAGATAGCGTTGACTTCCTTATCACCATAGCCAAAGATTGGAAAGTTATACCTCTAGAAAACATAATAGCAGAGCTGCAAGACTCAAAAGCTAAGATATTTGCCGGAGTTAAAGATTCTAAAGAAGCTAAAACGGCAATTGAAACACTGGAAGTAGGTGCAGACGGAGTAGTTTTGGACCCACGAGAGAAAGGTATCGAAGAAATCAGGAAAACCTGTGAAACCTTGGAGGACTTAGAGACCGAAAAATTCCAGTTAGCCCCAGCTAAAATCACAAAAGTAGAACCAAGTGGAATGGGAGACAGAGTTTGCGTAGACACTACATCTCTCATGAAACTCGGAGAAGGAATGCTTGTCGGAAGCCAATCAAACGGCATGTTTCTCGTACATTCTGAAACACTCGAAAGCGAATACGTTTCGTCCAGACCATTCAGAGTAAACGCCGGCGCAGTCCATGCCTACATACAAGTGCCAGGTGGTAAAACAAAATATTTATCAGAATTAGAAAGTGGTGAGAAAGTCCTAATAGTAAACTCAGAAGGTGAATCCAAAGAAGCAACAGTAGGACGTGTAAAGATAGAAAGAAGGCCTATGCTTCTAATAGAAGCGGAAACCGAAGGAAGGAAAATAAGAACCTTACTTCAAAATGCGGAAACAATAAACCTGGTAGATAAGGAAGGCAATCCGATCTCAGTTTCAGAATTAGAACCAGGAGACGAAGTTTTAACAAATCTTCAAAAAGGTGGACGTCACTTCGGAGCTCAAGTAGAAGAAACACTCGTTGAAAAGTAATTCCAAAAACTCCTATTTTCTTTTATTTATCAAAGAAATCCAATCTGGGTTGAGAATTTTTGTTAAATTTAAATATTTGAGTTAAAAAGGTTAAAACGAACTCGCCCCTCTTAAAGTAAATTCTGTTTAATTAATAGGCGTTAAAATGATTATATCCAAAAACCAGAAATCAGGAGGGGGAAATTTGATCGACTTTGGGAAACTCAAAATCCAGACGCCTGCCGTCTGTGCATCAGTGATCGGAACCGATTTAGACTCCATGAAAGATTCCTTAGAGAAAGCCATCAAAGCAGGAGCCGATATAGTAGAATTAAGATTGGATAGATTAGAAAAAATCAGAGGATGGGAAGAATTACTCAAACACAATATACCAAAAATAGTGACTGTAAGATCAAAAAAAGAAGGTGGATTTTTTGAAGGAAAAGAAAAAGAGCGAATCGAAATCTTGATAGATGCAATAAACAGAGGAGTGGACTGCATCGATATCTCGCTCACGACACCCCAGATAGAAAAAAAGAATGTTTTAAAAAATGCAAAAAAGGCTGGTTCAAGTATTATACTATCCTTTCACGACTTTGAAAAAACGCCGACTTACGAAGAACTGAAGAAAAAAGCAGAAGAAATGAAAAAAAATGGGGCAGACTTCGCAAAAATAATAGGATTCGCCAGATCACCCGAAGATTCAATCGACATTCTAAAATTCCTTATCTTAGCCCGAAAAGAGGTCGAAATTCCTCTAATAGCCTTTGCAATGGGTGAAGAAGGAAAGTTCACAAGAGTCTCTGCACCTCTTTTAGGTTCACCTTTGACATACTCTTCGGTCGGAGAAAAAGCCGCCCCGGGACAGATGGACGTTGAAGAAGTCATAGAAATACTAGATAAATTTAGAAAATAGAATCAGTTACAAAGGAGTTTTTTACTAATAAGCATATTTTCAACTGGGAATAGGATGATTAAGGGAAGTACAAAAGTTATAGCTTTATTAGGCGACCCAGTAGAACACAGCATATCTCCCGAAATGCAAAACGCTGCATTGGAAAAGAAAAAACTGGATTTTGTTTATGTGGCTTTTAAAGTACCTGAAAAATACGTCGAAGAATCGATTAAGGGAATAAAATCCCTCGGTCTCAAAGGAGCGAACGTTACTATCCCTCACAAATCGGCCGTTATGAAATATCTTGACGAACTAGATGAAATCTCTCAGAAAATTGGAGCTGTAAACACAATAAATGAAGAAAATGGAAAGCTAAAAGGATACAATACGGACGGAAAAGGAGCTCTTAGAGCTCTAAGACGGAAAATCGGTGAAATTCGCGGAAAAGAAGTGCTAATACTTGGAGCAGGCGGGGCTGCAAGGGCCATAGCCTTCACACTAATCGAATCAGGAGCCAATTTAAAAATCTCAAATCGTACAGAAACTAAAGCCAATGATCTCGCGGCGGAATTAAAAGATAAGACTGGAAAATCTGTAACCCAAATACCCCAGAAAAGTAGAGAACTAGAAAATTCAATAAAAGAATCAGATATCTTAATCAACTCAACATCAGTAGGGATGCATCCGAAAACCGACGAAACCATAGTAGACTCAGAAATGATGCATTCAAATCTTACAGTTATGGATATCGTATACAACCCTCTAAAAACGCTATTGCTTCGAGAAGCAGATAAAGCCGGAGCAAAAACAATAAGCGGTATCGAAATGCTGATCCAGCAAGGTGCAGAATCCTTCGAAATCTGGACAGGTAAGAAAGCCCCAATCAACGTCATGCGAGATTATGCCATCAAAGCTATGGAGAGAAGATAAAGTGAAGATAGCAATCTTGGGGGCTGGATCTATGGGTAAGTGGTTTGCGAGATTTGCTAAAGAGAGAAGTTGGGAGATATCCATCTATGATATTAATAAGAAAAAAGGAAGAAAAATCTCAAAAGAACTAGGACTGGAATTTTCACCAAATAAAGAAGATGCTGTAGAAAATGCAGACGTAATTTTGATTTCTGTACCCATAACGGAAACTCCCAAACTGATAAAAGAGGCTTCAGAATCCGTAAAAGAAGGGTCTCTGCTAATAGACATTGCCTCGGTAAAGGAAAGAGCAGTAGAATCCATGAAAGAAGTGAAAAAAAGAATGGAATTAGTTTCAATACACCCTCTTTTCGGTCCAGGGGCCAAGAATCTGGATAATAAAAATATAATATCTATTCCTGTAGAAAAAGGAGAAAAATATCAACGATTAAAGAGCGAGTTTTCAGAACTTGGTGCAAAAATAGTAGAAATGGAAGCAGAAAAACATGACAAGCTTATGGCAGTTATACAATCTCTAACTCACTTCTCCCTCCTGACCCATTTTTCGGCATTCACCTCCATGGACTATAGTGACGAAGCAGAAAAATTTGAAACTCCCATATTCAAGAATTTATTCGATCTAACCAAAGCGTTCATGTACGAAAATCCTAAACTCTGTGCGGATATTCAGAGAGAAAACAGATACTCGGAGATAGCTAGGAATTCTATAATAGAGGCTTCTAGAAACCTGAATGAGACGTTAGAATCAGGAGATATCAAAAAGATAGAAGAAATTTTCGACGAAGCCAGGGAAAAGATTGGCCCAGAAAAAATAGAGGCAGCTTATAAAAAAATTTACGCAAAGAAGGGAAATGAAAAATGAAAGTGGGAATATTAGGACCTCGTGGAACTTACAGCGAAATAGCAGCTAAAAATTACTTTAAAGAAGAAATAGAGATAGTGACATACTCCTTAATAACAGAAGTAGCAGAGAGTGTTGAAAAAGGAGAAATACCCGCAGGTGTAGTACCAGTAGAAAGCCTCAGAGAAGGCTCCGTAGGGGAAACTTTAGATGCGCTAGCGTGGTTGGACGTGAAAATAAAGGCCGAAATAGTGATAGAAGTAACCCATAATCTATTGGGAACTAAAGGTTCTAAAATAGAAGACATAAGACAAGTTCTATCTCACCCCCAAGCACTGGCTCAATGTAGACAGTTCCTTCGAAAGAAACTACCCGAAGCTGAGTTAATAAGCGTAAAAAGTACAGCAAAAGCGGCGAAGCAAGTCAGCAAGGTAGAAAAGCCTTTCATGGCAGCCATAGGATCCCAAGATTTAGCAGATTTATACGATCTAGAAATTATCGAAGAAAACATTCAAATAGGCAAGAAAGATGAAACGAGATTTTTAATCTTGGGAAAAGAAGATAGCGAACCTACTGGAAAAGACAAAACTTCGATAGTTTTCTATACTCGAAAGGACGAACCAGGAATACTATATAAAATACTAAAAGAATTCGGAGAAAGAAAAATAAACCTGACAAGAGTGGAATCAAGACCATCGAAAGAGGCTTTAGGAGATTATCTATTTTTTGTCGATTTTGAAGGCCACAGAAAGGATAATAAGATAAAACAAGCACTTGAAAAAATCAAACCAAAGGTTGCAACTCTCAAGATTATAGGCTCCTATCCTAAGATATTTTGAGGCTGAAAAATGGAAAAATCTGAGATAATCGAAGAAGCTCTAAAATTTGATTCAAAAAAAGCCAAGGAAAAAATAGTCGATTTCATCAGGGAAATAGTAAAGAAGGCGGGTGCCAAAGGGATCGTACTCGGCCTAAGCGGAGGATTAGATTCCTCAACTACAGCATACCTATGCGTTGAAGCGCTCGATAAAGACCGTTTTACAGCTATATTCATGCCAGAAGAAGATGTCACTAGAAAACAGAGCGTAAAAGACGCCCACAAGGTAGCCGAAGATCTCGGAATAGAACTAAAAGAGACCGAGATATCCCGCATAATAAAAACTTTCGAGAAAGAATTAGACTTCAAAAAAGAGAAAAGGATTGCAACAGCGAATTTAAAGGCCAGAACCCGGATGGTGATAACCTACTACTACGCAAATCTATATAACCATCTGGTAGTCGGTGGAAGTAATAAAACAGAAATCAAGGCAGGCTACTTTACAAAATACGGCGACGGAGCCTGTGACTTCAAACCTTTAGGATCACTCTACAAAACCCAGGTTAGGGAATTAGCAAGAGAACTAGGTGTTCCCGAAGGAATAATCAAAAAGGAACCCACCGCGGACTTATGGCGAGGACAAAAGGATGAAGACGAACTGGGACTCCCCTACGACAAGATCGATCGTATATTTATCGGATTAGAAAAAAATTTAGAAATAGAAGAAATCGCTGAGATCGTCAAAGTGAGTAAATCTAAAGTTCAAGAATTTATCAAACGAGAAAAGAATTCACAACATAAAATTCGGCCGGTACCTATTCCAGACCTATAAAAAATCACTACTTCTTAACTAGATCCACACATATACCGGCGGCTATCGTTTTACCGCCATGTCTAATAGCGAATCTTCCAAGTTCGGGGATATCGCTGGCTTTCTCCATAACCATTGGTTTAGTGGGCTTTACCCTGATAACTCCTGCTTCACCTTTTTTCAAGAAGTCTGGATTCTCTTCTATTACTTCTCCTGTTTTAGAGTTAATTTTTTGAACTATCTCCACTATCTCTCCGGGCACATGCTCTGATTGGCAGTGGAACAATGGGGTAAAACCAGAGGTTATGTAAGTAGGAGTATCCAGAATGATCACCTTCCCCGTAAATTCCTTTACCACGGTTGGTGGGTCGCTAGGATGGCCCGCCACATCTCCACGCATTATTTGATCCTTAGAAACACCCCTCACGTTAAATCCTACATTATCACCTGGGCCAGCTTTCTCTATCTCCTCATGATGCATCTCTATAGATTTGACTTTACCCTTCACACCAGCAGGATTGAAGATAACCTCATCACCAATCTTCAATGTTCCCGTCTCTATTCGACCTATGGGGACAGTCCCAACCCCCGTAACAGAGTAAACGTCCTGAATAGGTATCCGCAAAGGTTTATCAACGGGTTTTTCACTCTCTCTCAACTCTTTAAGAGCATCTAAAATCGTGGGTCCACTGTACCAATCTAAATCCTCACTTGGTTCAGCTACGTTTTTTCCTTGATAAGCTGAAATAGGAACGAAATGAAAGTCAGAAACACCCCTATAGCCAATATTTTTCAGCAGGGGGATAATATCCTCCCTCAACTTCTCGTAAACCTCCTGATCGTAATTCACTTTGTCCATTTTATTGATGGCCAATATCAACTGGTCGACTCCTAGAGTATAGGCTAACGCTGCATGTTCTCTGGTCTGAGGCATTATTCCATCGTCGGCAGCCACTACCAAAATCGCTGCATCTGCCTGACTAGCTCCAGTAATCATATTTTTAACAAAATCTTGATGACCCGGGGCATCGATAATAGTCAGCATATTCTCGGAGGTTTCTAGCTTTTGATAGGCAACATCGATAGTGAGGCCCCGCTCTCTTTCCTCTTTAAGATGATCGAGGACCCAAGCAAACTTGAAAGTATCCGCCTCCTCGGACAGATCCTCTGGTTTTATCACTCCGGTTTCCAGAAGCAACCTTCCCACGAGTGTAGATTTCCCGTGGTCAACGTGTCCAATTACAGCCAGATTTATGTGAGGTTTATCAGCCATTGAACTCCCTCATTCTATTCATCGACTAGATTTAAGTTCTTTTCATTAAATAAGACCTTTCACAAATATTAGAAAAAGAGCATCCCGACCATCTCTTATCCGTATTTATAAACAAAGCTGGAAAATGTAGTTTGGTTTTGAAAATGAAGGAGATAGAGCCAGACCACCCCCGAGCGGAGTCACTTAGAATAAGAAAGAAAATAGCTGAAGGTTTCAAAAAAGAACTAGTAACTCCCGAAGGGCTATCCGCCCATGGTCGAGGTGAAGCCTTCGACTATCTGCTTGGAGAGAAAACTACAGAATGGGCAAAAAAAGCAATAAGAGCAGGAGCCGCAAAAATACTCCTAGCAAAAGAGCCAGTTTTTTCTGTGAATGGAAATGTTGCTGCACTAGTTCCAAAAGAAATAGCAAAACTGGAGAAAATAATCGATGTCAAAATCGAAGTCAACCTTTTTCATAAATCCAAAAATCGAGCGAAGAGAATAGCAAAGCACCTAAAGAAAAATGGTGTTTCTAAAGTACTAGGTATAGATAAAGAACATTACACCTCGATTCCCGAAATAAAAAGTCATAGAAAAACAGTCGATAAGAGAGGTATAAAGAAAGCGGATTTGATTCTGGTACCACTAGAAGATGGAGACCGAAGCGAAGCACTGAAAAAAATAGGAAAAACGATAGTTACAGTAGACCTAAATCCACTATCTCGAACTGCCAAAGCTGCGGACGTTACAATCGTGGACAACGTAGTCAGGACACTACCAGCGCTGATCAAAGAAATAAATGAACTAAAAGACTACCCCCGAGAAAAACTTGAAGATATTTATGATAATTTTGATAATGAAAAAAATCTGAAATCTATGATCAAAAATATACTGAATCGATTAGAGGAACTCTCGGGAGTCTAGTTAATCTTTTTTGGATTCTCTTATCTCTCTAAGAATTCTAGAAGTCGTCTCCTTTGGATTTGAAGAATTATAGATAGCACTACCTACAACACATATATCTGCTCCTGCCTTTGCTACTTCCTTAGCAACTCCCTCTTTGATACCACCAGCAACCGCTAGTTTAAAATCTCCAGCAATTTTCCTAGCTTCGGCCAGCAGCTTTTTCTTTTCATAAATCCCTCGTCCCTTAAGCTGCTCACTGATTCCCCTATGAATACAGAAAATAACCCGATCTTCATAGCCCTTCAACTCCTTAACAAGTTCACTCAACTTCTCTAAAGGATCAGAACAATCTATAAAATCTATCAGAATAGCTCCATCACGCTGGACCGACTCACTCAGGGCTTCTGTTATTTTGTTTTTACCCCCAATTGCCAGAACAGCAGAAATATCTGCGCCAGGCCTAAAAGCAATCCTAGCCTCTAAACCACCAACATCCATCGTCTTGAGATCAGCCAAAATCAAAGCTTCTGGCGCAACTTCCCGTAAAGGAGGAATAAGATTATCCACTCCATGTCTTTTAATCGCCGGAGTACCCGCCTCGATTATACGTGCGCCTGCCTCATAAGACTGTTCAGCAATCTCACAGATTGTATCTATGTCAGCATCCATATCAAGTGCTACCTGAACTTGAGGATAGTTTATCCTATCTAGAGGACTAACGAACACATCTATTTTCTCAAACTTTTTGGGCTCACATAGAGGAACACCCTCTATCGGAACACCATTTTCAGCCCACCCTCTCTCCTCATAATACTTTTTCAGCAAATCACCCAGATCAACCTCAAAACCCTCAGGTAACACATCTTGATCGTAATCAAATCCCTCTCGAGCATTGAAAAGCCGTTCTAAAGTATAGATCCGAGAACCAATTTCTTTAAGATCCTCATTACTCCACTCAAATCCCGTCAGAGCAGAAAGAAGATTGGCGATATCGTCGAGTTCATAGTCAATCGTTGAAAAGAGAGCAATCCCATGAAATTTGCAAGCAATCATGCTGTCGTAAACCGCATAAGCATCCTGCATTTTTTTGACGAGTTCGGGTTTTCCTTCCTCCTTAGCCGGATCAACGAATTCCGGATTACTAATTATTTCGGGTAAGATCGTAAAGGCTCGCAAATGGCAACCGCCTCTATTAGAAGTGGCATAAGCGAGGGCTATACCTTTAGCCCCTCTAGGATCATAAGCAGGTATTTCAAGTCCCTTGACATGAAAGGCTCTATCTTCTTTTCCAAACTCCTCCGCAGCTTTAGCTACTCCCTTCGAAAAGACTGTCTTTCCTTTTCCAATATCTTTGATAAGCTTCTTAGCTTCCTTCAAGTCAGAAACTTCGCCTACTTCCCTTGCAAAACCAAGAATGTTCCCTACAGAAATGGTATCCAATCCAAATTCTTCACAAAGTTCTGACAGAGGCATGATCTCATTTTCGTAATCGTAGAAACCTGAATTTGGGCCGAGCATAGCAACCGATTCATACTCCGGCCCTTTCGTCTCCCCACTACCAATATTCACTATTCGTCCACATCCAGTGGGGCAAGCGAAACACGCCTTCTGATCGGTTAGATACTCTTCATAAACCGTCTCCCCCGAAAAAGGATCTACCTGATCAAAATCCAACGGTTCACCCGAAAAATTATCCTTCGGAACCATCCCTGCAGCGGTTATCCTATGTACTAAAAGAGAAGTTCCAAATCTCGAGAGAGTCCCATCAGAACCGGTTATAGGATTAGTTTTTACGGTCTGCTTAATCTTTTTTAGAACTTTGTTAAATTCTTCCTCGTGGGATATCTCCAAACTATTATTTCCCCTAACTACAATAGCCTTCAATTTCTTCGATCCCATCACCGCGCCCAAACCACCTCTACCAGCAGCGCGAGTCTCTGAAAGTAAACATGATACATTGACCAAATTTTCCCCAGCAGGGCCTATCTCAACCACTCTAGAATTCTTATAAGAATCTCTCAAACGCTTCTCAACATCCGAGGTTTTCTTACCCCAAAGCTCCGAAGCATCCTTCAAAGAAACATCTCCATCGTCGATAAGTAAATACATCGGGCCCTCCGATTTCCCTTCTATAATAACTCCATCAAAGCCTGCCTTCTTTAGGTACGCTCCAAAAGACCCACCCATAGAGCAGTCAAAAATCGTTCCAGTTAGAGGAGACTTAGAACATATAGATATCCTACCAGCACCAGGAAAAGTGGTTCCAGTGAGAGGACCGGTCATGAAAATTAATTTATTTTCTTCAGAAAGAGGATCCACATTAGCCTCTAGTTCATCGTAAAGAACACTACATCCGTATCCTCTACCACCCAGATAGTTGTATGCTCTCTTTTCATCCAAATTTTCGACTTCAATTTTCTTATCAGCAAGATTAACTCTCAGAACCTTACCTACATATCCACCTAGTTTCATTTGAAGACCATCTCTATTGATAAAATAACCCAATAAATAATTATTATTCTACTAATAAACTCTGAGTCTCTATATTGGCAATACTTTAAGAGCTGAAAAGAGTTGAGTAAAAAACAGACAAAAGGTTACCCAAAATGAATAAAGATAAGATAACAGTACAAAATTTCCAAAAAATGAAGGAAAATAAAGAAAAAATCTCAATGTTAACTGCTTACGATTATCCAACAGCAAAGTTAATCGAAGAATCAAATATAGAAGCAGTTTTGGTAGGCGATTCACTGGGAAATATAATTCTGGGCTATAAAAACACCCTTCCTGTAACTCTAGAGGACATATTGCATCACACAAAAGCCGTAGCAAGAGGGATAGACCATTCCATGCTAATCGCAGATATGCCTTTTAACTCGTACCAAAGCAGTACAGAAGAGGCTATAAAAAACGCTGGTAAACTCATAAAGGAGGGAAATGCCGAAGCAATCAAGATAGAAGGAGGAAAAGAATCCCTTAAACAGATAAAAGGAATTTTAGAAACCGGCATCCCTGTAATGGGACATTTAGGCTTAACACCCCAAAAAATACTCCAGTTTGGGGAATACAAAGTTCGAGGAAAAACAGGAAAAGAAGCCTATAGGATTTTTGAAGAAGCCAAAATGCTGGAGGAAGCTGGTGTGTTCAGCCTAGTTTTAGAAGCTATACCCTGGGAACTAGGAGAAATAATAACCAAAAACCTTGAAATTCCTACTATTGGAATCGGTGCAGGTCCACACTGTGACGGTCAAATATTGGTTCTTCATGACATTTTAGGACTTAGCAGTTTTTCTCCAAAATTTGCCAAAAAATACGCAGATTTAAATTCATCAATAAAGAAAGCTGTTAAAAATTTCTCAGAAGAAGTAAAAGATAAAAAATTCCCAGATTCAAAACACACATACAGTATGAAAGAAGAAGAATTCAAGAAATTTAAAGAATTGATCAAAAAATAGGTATTTTTTAAGTAAATACAAGCTCTAAACAACGAATTTTAAATAAATTCAAGTTCACGTTTAATCTGTACGAATATCCCATTAGGAGGTGAATATGTATGGCTGAACTTCCAAAAGCAACAATCAAAAGAGTTTTCACAGACGCTGGAGCTGAGAGAGTTTCCGGAGATGTTCCCGACGCAGTAAATAAGATAGTAGAAGAAATAGCAAAAGGTGCAATTAAATCATGCGAAGCAGACGGACGAAAAACGGTTAGTGCTGATGATTTAAGACTAGTCGTAGTGGTACAATAGGAAATTAATAACTAATTTTTTGTTTTTATCAAAAACCTATCTTAAAAACTTCTTTTATCTACAATTTTTTTCCTATTCAGAGACTCTACATATTCCACTTCATCTCCCTCTTCAACTTCGCCTCTAAGCTCCAGAGGAATTGGGAGTTCAAAAGTTTCATAAGTAGAAAGATCCATAAGCTGAGCACTATCCCTGATTATCGCTACTATCTGGGCGTTTTTACTTTCAACCTCTGGTACTGTAACCTCATCATCCAAATTCTTTACCATAGTCCTTTTTTGGCCATCGAAAAGACCCTCAACATATACCTTTTCTTTCTTCGGATCGCTACTCTTAGTTGACGAGGAGGTCTTTTTTGTAATTACACAGGGGTCGCCATTAACAACTATATACTCTCCGACTTTAAGATCTCCAATCTTTGCTTTTTGTTTTGCCATGAAAACACCATTTTCCTTTGTTAAGAACTTCTTTAAATCCTTAGCAAAAAAACTTACTACTAGCTTTACAGTAAAATTTAACGGAGATATTTAGATGAAAATCGGTATAGTTTCTCGATTGGATTCACAAAAAGCTCTTGACCTGGCCGCAGAAATAGAAAATTTTCTTTCAGAAGAGGAGGTCTTTTTAGAAAAGGGACTAGCGGAAAAGCTCGGAAAAGAAAAAACATCTATAGAAGAAATGAATGTAGACTCAATAATAACGGTAGGTGGTGATGGAACTGTTCTATACACCCTTCAAAGATCTCCGGAAACACCGATATTAGGAATTAATATGGGAGGAATGGGGTTTTTAGCAGACGTTAAACCCGCTGAGTCCTACGATGCCATCGAAAAACTCACTAGAGGACAGTTAAAAATAGTTGAAAGAGAGCGACTCGCAGTGGAAATATCTGGAGAACAACTAGCCATAGCCCTGAACGAGGGGGTAATAAGATCCCAAGAACCAAGCAGAATTCTCTCTTTTAGCGTTAGCATAGACGGAGAAGAAGTAGAAAAGAATAGAGGAGACGGTATAATAGTCGCTACTCCAACTGGAAGCACAGCCTACGCTATGTCCGCCGGGGGCCCTATACTTGACCCCAAAGTGAAAGCATTTGTAGCAGTTCCTTTGAATACCCACAGATTAAGAGCCATGCCCCTAGTATATCCAATGTCCTCCACACTTCAAATCAAACTCCTAGAATCAAAAAGAAAAGCAGACGTTACAGTAGACGGACAAGTAACTAAAGAAGCAGACCAAGACGACGTAATAAGTTTCAAACATTCAGATAAGAGCGCAAAATTTTACGATTGGAATGAAAATCTCTATAAAAAGATCGGGGAGAAATTTTAAATTGGAAGAAAAAGTCCTAGTTCCGGATACTTCAGCCCTAATTGCCGGATTCACACCTAGCCTAGAAAAAAGAAAACAATACATAGTTCCAAAAGTTCTAGATG
Organism: Hadarchaeota archaeon (SeqCode); assembly: GCA_964384105.1. Taxonomy (GTDB): domain Archaea; phylum Hadarchaeota; class Hadarchaeia; order Hadarchaeales; family JAGGTB01; genus CAYLJV01. The sequence continues at coordinate 112,407 of CAYLJV010000002.1, forward strand.
AAGCACGGAGTATGCCTTTAAAATTAAAACTTGAAACGGCAATGAACTCAGGACAGGTGAGGATGCAACAACCTTCTCAAGAGTTCGTAGAAAAGGTAGAAAATAAAGTCGAAAAAACCAAGGATCACGTTTCTCCTACCGATATCCAAATATTGGCCTTAGCCAAAGAACTACAAAAAGCTGGAAAGGACCCAGAAATAATAACCGATGACTATGCGATTCAAAATCTCGCCGAGCTACTGAATATAAAATACTCACATGTAGCCAAACCAGGAATAAGTGAAGTATATGAATGGGAAAGAAAATGCCTTGCATGTGGAAGAAGATACAGTGAAGATATAGAAAAATGCAGAATCTGTGGATCTAAACTAATAAGGAAACCAAAGGACTAAGATTCCCAAGTTTTAGAGAGTTTTATACCTGACCATGCTATTCCGGTAGCGCTGAAGAGACTAGTAAACCAGAAAGAAACACCCCTATCCAAAAGAGCAGCACTTAAGGCCACACCAGCCGGTACCCCCGCCGCTTTAAATATAACGATATATGCTCCTTCTACTACCCCCAAACCCCCGGGTATGGGAACTATTTGAAGAACCAACCCGAGAGTGAGTGCCAATACCACGGTAACTAGAGAAACGGGCTCACCCAGAGCCAAAAAAACTATCCACATACGCAATATAGATAAAAACCAGTATATACTTGAAAGAGCGACCGCAGGACCTGCATACCTCTTATTACCAAGTATGCGCGGGGATCCTTCTGCAAATCCTTCCATAAACTCTTCTACTTTTCTCTCCACATACTCAATAGGCCTAAATTTAGTAATTATTCTCCTCAATTTTTGAATGAGCCACTGGATAAAGCTCTTAGCGGGTTTAGGGCGAATAGAAACATACAAAAAAGCGATTAGCACTATTATCACAAAAATAGACGTGATTAAAAGTACTATCGTCAAATACAGAGATATATCCCAAATGAAAATGGCTGTAGAGAGAGAAGCGAGTATAATAAAGATAAATGGTATCCCATCAACCGCCCTATCCGCAACAACTGTAGCAAAACTCTTTCCAATCGGAACTTCACCAAGCTCAGAGAACATATACGCTCTTAGGGGGTCTCCACCAACATTGCCGCTTGGAACCACCGTATTCACGAAAATACCGGACAAAAGAATAGGAAACATTCTCCTCGCTCCAACATTCAAACCAATCGCTTGAGTAAGAATCTTCCACTTAGAAAGCCAGATCATAATAGCCAAGACCTGAACTACAAAGGCCAAAGCATAGATAGAACTATTTGTCTTGGAAATGGCCTCCAATATTCTGTCGATACCAGTAATCAGAGTTAGCGCAAAAATGATGACTACTCCGATCAAAAAAAACGGAATGGCCTTTTTAAGAGAGAAACGCGAATCGAACACAGTTATCCCTATCCATTTAATCTTAAAAAACGCTTAAAAGCTCCTACCATTAATCAAGATATGGAAGCAAATGGACCTTTTTAAAATCGGTTTTATTCCCATAGGTGGAAAAAAGGAAGAGAAAACATTCGAAATCCTAGTAGTACTCTCCAAAACTGTAGTGAAATGTGTAGAAAAATTCCGAGATGGAGTAAACGAATTCTCTAAAAACAATCTTGAGAAAGGTCGGGAAATATTAAGTGAAGTGGAGAAACTCGAATCAGAAGCAGACGAACACAACTTTAAGTTCAAGTCCAGACTAGGCGGGGGAGCATTTCTTCCCACTTACAGAGGAGACCTATCAAAACTCTCCGAGTCCATTGACGACATAGCAGATGTGGCAGAAAGATCAATTAGAGAAATAAACCGAAGGCCTCGAGTATTTGAAGATCTTAAAAAAGCCGAAAAGAAAAACGAAAAAGCAGAATTTCTCAGACTAGGACTCGTAGATCTGGCCGAGAAAGCAGTAAAATCCACAAGGGCGCTAGACAAAGCCACCTCTGTCCTTATGAAAAATATGGACGAAGCAGCGAAAAGAGCAGAAGGAATTCACAAACGAGAACAAGAATCAGATAGAAAAGAAAACGAACTAGCAATGGAGCTTTATAAGCACGAAGATTTATTGAACCCCATAACCGTGATGCAAATAAAAGAATTAATCAAGAGCTTTGGTCAGATATCGGACGCAGCTGAAGATTCCGGAAATATACTTTCCGCAATGGTATATTCAATAAAAGCTTGAATTACAACTTATCGAATCCTAAAATACAACAAAAGAAATCCAACCAAAGAAAAAGGAGAGTGCTGCAGCAACTAGTGGTGTTACAATCCAAGTCAATGCTATTCGGCCAACTTTACCCTTACTCACAGTAGCCAAACCCTTTACAAGCCCTACTCCTATTATACCACCTACTATCGCCTGAGAAGTCGAAACAGGGATTCCAAACTGATTAAAACTCCAAACGGTGATAGCAGCTCCTATCTGGGCCGAAGAAGCGGTAATAGAATCCAACCTCGTTATCCCGAAACCTACAGTCTGCATAACCCTGCGACTATATGTCACAGCTCCGACAATTAAGGCAACGCCGCCGAATAATGCTACGACTTGATGAGACCAAATTGCCTGTTTCCCTAAAACAACGCTTAGAACCCCCATTCCCGCACCAACATCGTTAGTTCCTAAAGTATATGCCGTGAAACAACCGGCCACTACGGAAAGAAAGCCAAAAACCCGATTAATAGTTATGAGATTTTTTATCCAAGATAAGGCACTTGAAAAAATTCTATAGAAGATAAAAGCCAGCGCAATGGCACCTAAAGGTGATAATATCCAGCTCAAGGCTATAGTTCCTAGTCTACCGAATTGAACACTCGCAGTAGTTCCATTTATCGGACCAAGAACAGATATTAAAATCCCGGACCCCATAACCGCCCCCAATATCGACTGAGACGTAGAAACGGGGAACCCAAAAGTTGTTGCTATAGTAACCCATATCCCCGCCGCTAGTAATGTAAGAATAGCTATTAGCGGGAGCTGAGATAGAGGGTTACTCTCTCCAGGAGGTGGCACTATAATATCTTCACCAATCGTCTTCATAACCGCTCCACCTTCCAAGACGGCACCCAAAATAACGAATATAATGAGTATCAGGATCGCTTTTCTGTAACTTAGGACACCACCACCCACTGGCGCTCCCATCGCATTAGCCGCATCATTAGCACCGATGTTCCATGCTAGGTAGAACCCCACTAACAAGGAGAGCCACAGAATATAATCGATTAAAACCACCTAATCATATTACCAAACAAAAATTCTAACCTTAGAAAGGATAAAAATCTATATTCTCAATATTTCTACGTCTAATTTTTTGGTATCAAGTAAACCTACCGTTCTTTCTTCGGCTAAATATCCCGATACGGCTCCGGGATTTATCACTAGCGGATTTTCTTTAATTCCAGACTTGTGGGTGTGGCCCCTGACTACAACATCGTACTTTCCACTCGCAGCTAGCGATTCAACAATCTCCTCATTCTCGCCATGGAACAAAGCGATATTATGATCATCTATCTCAATAGATTCAAAACTTCCGGCCGGTTCTATACCAATTTCCTCGAACTTTTTAAGAATATGCAGCCTGTCTCCCTCATTATTTCCCCAAACGTAATGAAGCTTAGCATCCAGATCAGAAAGCTTCGAAATCACGAAAGGTGATACCAAATCACCAGCATGTAGAACGCGATCGACACTTACGTCATTGAATATCTTGACCGCTTTTTCAGTAGCATCAAGGTTATCGTGAGTATCCGACATCAAACCAACTTTCAAGTAATCACCCCCATAACACTCAATCAGTGGGAATTAACAGATTCATTCATTTCAATACCAATCAATTCTAAAATTAATCTCCCTGTCCTCTCAATATTTTCAACTTTGATATTGTCCGGAACATCCTCCCTGGTATGGATATTGGAATTTAATCTCAAACAAACATTTGAAAGATTGAAAACTCTTTCAAGAAACTCGTGGAATTTCTCTTTTTCCTCCGGATCAAGGGAAGTCAAGGTTGTTGCCTTTATGCCTTTTTCAACGAAAGGAATATGATCATGGTAAGAAATAGGAGCCCAGAAACTTTCCGTGCTTATTTTATCCTCAATTTCTTTATTTAACTGAGTAGCTGTAAACTTCTTCATGAGAGTTCCGTTTCCGCGCACTAACGCCAGTTTTTCTCCACTTCCCAAAGAATCTAGATTCAAGAAGAAATCCGCACTGTCAACTTCTTTGGAAAACTCCTTGGAACCGGCCAAATTCTGCTCTTCACCTCCAAAAGCAACAAAAACTAGCTCTGTATCCCCAGGCTTCACCTCTGAAGCGACCCTAGCTACTTCAAGCATTACAGAAACTCCTGAAGCATTATCATTAGCACCAGGAGAAACCAAGCTCTCGTAGGCCCAAAAGAGGAATCCAGAAAGAAAAATATAGGGGATTAAAATTCCAATCCAGCCCACAAGCCAAGCTGTATATCCTATGGAAAAACGGAAAATTGAAAGTGCCAAGAAAGCAGCGAGAAGTATGGGGAACCCAATTTTAAAAAAATAAATCCATTTTAAGCTCTTTACGCAGCGAGCCGAATCGTAATGGGCCCCAACTATTATTTTTCTATTAACTTTATCTTCAGGAACTAATCTCGAAATTACGTTTCTATCTCTTTTCTTCGGGATAATCCAAGACAGAGAATAGACGGAAACATAACCGGCTATGAGAATAAAAAATGAATAAAGTGAACTAAGAAACGGAGCGACTACGAATATTCCGGCTAATATCAAGACCATAAGACGATTCTTCAAAACTTCATCAACAAAACGGAAATCCTGAAATCTCGTCTTCAAATCAAAACTTTCAAATTGTTCCCCTATGTATTCGGCTGCCTTTTTCGACCTTTTCCCACCAGCCAATCTTGGGCCTATCTCATATGTTAGATTATCGATATGCTCAAAAACCTTTTTAGACTCGATCAAACTCTCACCAAAATTTTACTAACGATTATACTTTTACACAAATTCTCTATGGCTCAAACAAAGGTATAAAAAGTTGGTAAGTGTCACCTTCAAATATTATTTATCAGTAATTAATCCAATGATTAGATGCCTGCGGGGGTTGCCGAGCCAGGTCAAAGGCGAGGGACTCAAGATCCCTTCTCGTAGGAGTTCGAGGGTTCGAAGCCCTCCCCCCGCACCACTCTTTGCCTGACTCAAAAAGGCCTAAAAGTTCCCTAATTCCATTTTCAAGGAATTTAATAATTTTAATCCCCCCACTCTAGCTTTCTACTGATCGAGTAACAACTCAAGGGTCAGGGCACTCGGATCTATAACCAGTAGAAACATCAGACTTTCTAAATAATCTACATAATTTTCATAAAAGGAGATACGGGTTTCATAAGGAGACTTTGAAAACCAGAAAAAAATCATAAATTAGAACTGTCAATACTTTCCTTCAATTTCATTATTTTACTGTCAATCCGTTGTACTCTCCGTATAGACCTGACTATTAGATAAGCTCCCAATAATATCAGTCCAATACAGATAATCAAGAGAAATATGAAAAGATATAGAACTTCGCTTATATTATAGTACTGAGAAGCTGCAGTCAAAATAGTAAAAACTGATATCGGTATAGTAAATAGAGCTAGACCAGTTCTCAAAACTGACAGAGAAGTTCTTTTTTCTGAAAGCAAAACCCTAATTTCATTAAAAAGAGTAGATTTATCATCCATTTTTGGTCCTACCACATAATGTCCCCCATCAGGCCGAAGATACACATCACATTTGTTGATTATAAATTTTCACTTTAGGTTAAAACATAATCATCAGAAACCAAAGAAAAATCAACTAACAGAGATATTCACGCTCTGAAAATCAAAAAGGGGAGGAGACACTGTACTTCCCCCTTGGAGGTGAGAATACCAGTCAACTGAAATTGTTGAAAGTAACAAGAACACTTTCAAGAATTCACATTCTCCTCCCTTTCATTGATTGTGTTACCCATCAATCATAAAATTTTCTAAATCTAGAAGATGAAGAAACGAAATTTCGGCCAATATTTTTTGAAAAGTCTCAAAGTGAATATTTCTAGTTTTAGTTAAAAACAATATTTCAAAAGGAATTTAGAATGAATTAACCGTTCATCCCTAAATATCCCCCAAGAATAGTTGAAGATTTACAAAACATTTTTTTATCTCTCAGAAAAAGAATTAGTGGTGGAAATATGCCTACGAAACAGGAATTATTGGAAGAAAAGACCGTAAAAGAATTGACTCAAATGGCTAGAGACAAGGATCTATCGGGCTATTCCCAGATGAACAAGCCCGGACTAGTAGACTTAATCAAATCAAATTACACAAAAGCGGAAATACAGGATTGGCCTAAGAAAAAAGAAAAAACCAAAAAAGAAACTAAAAAAGAAAAGAAGACCAAAGAACCAGAAGCCCCGAAAGAAACTGAAGAAACAGAGACAACCGAAATTAGCAAAGAAGAACTTAAAAAACCGAAAAGCGTTGAAACCGTGGAAGTCGAAGGAGATTTCGAAAGAGTACCTCGACCCCAGCCTAAAAAAACAACGACAAAAAACCGATGGCCGATTATCGCCGTAATAATTGTATTGGTAATAATAGCTATTGCCCTAATCGCTTGGGCAGTCGTATAAAACGATTTCAGAGTTATCAGAGCAGAACAAAGCCATGAAAGTCTAGCTGTAGCTTTCGAGAATTTGGCTAAGATACCTTCAACTTTAATAAATCTAAAAATATCCTTAATCCACTAGCTATAGTAGTACCCGACGCCTTAGAATATTCAGTAAAAATACCTTTTATGGGAATCGCTTGGAAACGTAAATTCTCCATCCCGACCTGTATTACTATCTCAGAAGACACAGCATAACGATCACTCCTGATTTCGATTTTTTCCAAAGCCCGAGGACCAAAAGCCCTGAACCCTGATTGAGAATCAGTCAAAACTCCTCCTAACATATACGTAATAACATCTAATCCATAATTTCCAATTCTCTTATTCAAAGGCATCTGATCCCGATCCCGCTCTCCCACAGCGAAATCTGCACCATCTAATGCATCCACCAACCGGTCAATGTCTGTAGGATCATGCTGACCATCAGCGTCAAAAGTAACTACTACCTCAGCGCCTTTATCCCGCGCCTTGTTTAAACCAGTTCTAATCGCAGCCCCCAGACCACGATTTTCTTCGTGAATAACGACCTCTGCTCCGAAATCACGAGAAATATCGGCCGTCCTATCCTGAGAACCATCGTCAACCACTATTATTTTCTCGTATTCCTCTTTCCTCAATCCCTCTAAAACAGAGCCTATACTCTTTTCCTCTTCATATGCAGGTATAACGATCCAAATATCCTTCGACATCGAAATTATAATTGATTAGTTATAAATAAAGTCTATTCCCAAATATCCGAATCTAAAGCCCAAACAAAAGCTTAAGATAAAGCAACGGTTTTAAGCATGAACAATCAATGAGAACTGAAACCATGCAAGACATATTAGTAACTGGTGGAGCAGGATTTATCGGTTCCAACCTGGTCAGGAAGCTTTTAGAAAATGGAAAAAATGTCACCGTAATTGACAATCTATCCACAGGAGCTCCAGAAAATCTTGGTGATTTAATAGACAAAATAGAACTGATAAAAAAGCCTTGTTCTGAAATTCCAACTCTGGATTTAGAGAACATCGATTCAATCTTCCATATTGGAATACCCTCAAGCTCACCTATGTATAGAGACAATCCTTTACTAGTAGGAAGCGCCATCAATGAATTTATAAAAATTATGGAACTTGCTAAAAAGACCGATTCTAAAGTGGTCTATGCCTCTAGCTCAAGCTTATACGGGAGATGCGAACCCCCTCACCAGGAAAACATGGAAATAGAAGCCTTCGACTACTACACAGAAGCTAGACTAGCTATGGAAAGACTCGCTAAAGTATACCATGAACTCCATGAAGTAAATTCTGTAGGAACACGATTTTTTTCCGTCTATGGTCCTCATGAAAAGAATAAAGGAAAATACGCAAACATTGTATCACAGTTTTATTGGAAGCTAAAAGAAGGGGAAAAGCCGAAGATTTACGGGGACGGGGAGCAGACCAGAGACTTTACTCACGTCAGCGATATTGTAAATATCTGCCTAAAAGCTATGGAAAAGAATCTTGGATACGAAATATTAAACGCAGGAACTGGAAAAGAAACGAGTTTCAATCAAGTGGTGGCTATTCTAAACGAAAAACTCGGAAAATCTATAGAACCAATCCACGTAGAAAATCCAATAGAAAACTACGTACCTAGAACTTGTGCAGACTTAACTAAAATGAAAAAACTATTGGAATACGAACCTCAGGTAGAATTAAGAAAAGGGATAGAAAGTATAATGAATTAATTTCTTCCCAAAAACAACTAATATTCAAAATTAAAGAACATCAAGAGGTGATGGTGAAATATGAAAATACATTCTAAGGAAATAACTTTCTCTACAAATAGTCATAGAGAAGTCATCGATATGACTGACAAAGTAATGAACATCGCTAGAGAATCTGAAATAGAAAATGGAATACTAGTAGCCCAACTTCCCCATGCTACAGCCATGCTCGTACTGAATGAAAACGAGAGCGGGGTTAAAAAAGACCTCTTAAATAAATTAGATGAGTTTGCACCGCCACAAGCGGGATACAAACACGATAGAATTGACAGCAACGCTCATGCACATTTAAAAGCCGCACTTGTCGGATCCTCAAGAGTACTTCCTATAGTAGATGGGAAAGTCATAAAAGGCACCTGGCAGAGCTTCCTAGTAATAGAACAAGATGGCCCTCGTTCAAGACGAACTCTGTCAGTTCTAGTGATGGGAGAATAGGGAAATCGGTTTCAGTTGGTTTTGATGGAGAGTTTAGAGAAACTTAATGAAAAGATTGTAAACTGCACAATGTGCGACCTGCACAAAAACCGCACTAATGCAGTTCCTGGAGAAGGTCCAGAAGACGCTGATATAATGCTTATAGGGGAAGGACCTGGTTATCATGAGGATCAAAAAGGAAGACCGTTCGTGGGGAAAGCCGGCGAAGTTCTCACCGATCTGTTGGAAAAATCAAATCTAGAAAGAGAGGACGTTTTTATCGGGAATGTAATAAAATGCAGACCACCCGACAACAGAGACCCAACTAAAGAAGAAATTAAAAAATGCTCTCCATACTTAAAAAAGCAAATCCAACACATTAAGCCAAAACTCATAATTACACTAGGGCGGTTCGCATCTAAATTACTGTTAGGCCGTTCGGTAAAGGTAAGCAAGGAACATGGAAAACTGTTAGACTGTGATTACGCTGGACTAAAATGTAAACTCTTTATTTCTTACCACCCAGCTGCGGCTCTTTATGGACCCGGTGCGGGAGAGAAGCTAGAAAAAGATTTCGGAAAACTAAAAGATATCCTAGAGGAACTAAAAGACTTCAAACCAACCCAACAGATGACTTTCTAGATTAGATTTTTTGAACCCTGTTGAGATCTTTAATTAGAACTCTCATTCCAAAGAAAAAAACGTCTGGCTGAATCAATAGAAAATCTGAAATTATATATTAGTTAAATCCAAAAGATTTGCCTCTGTTTTTCTCACGATCTCCGAAGGAATGTCCAAAACCCTATCTGAACGCTCTATTATAATCCGATCACTTGAAGCAGAAACATCGACACCCCAGACTTCCGCATCCGTTCCTTTAGTAGTTCTCGCGCCACCTCCAAGACCTCTGTTCTCTAACTCTCTTCTTATTAAACCGGCCAACTCTCCACTTTTGCTAACCTGTTTATCGAAAAAGAAAAACACCTTTGCAGGTTTTAAATCCTCAAGAATATCAAGAATTTTAAAAACTGCGGGTTCAGTTGAATCAGATATTTTATATTTACCAAAGATAGCCTGTAAATCTCTTATAAATCCATCATCGCATTTTACTACCCTCTCCCCACTCATGACGCTTTCAACAGTAATTAGAACATTATAACCGTCGATACCTACATTGCGACCTTCCATCTCTCCAGGCTTAACCAGCCTTTTTCTATGGTCGTTAATCTCATCTTCAGAAAACACACATCTAGTTAACAAGTGTCTATCATCCAAAACCAATTGATAATGGTCTGCTACGAACTTCACTGCCGAGCTCCGAGGATAACCCCTATTAAGTAAACATCTGAGATCCCGAATTGCTCTTTTTAGCTCATCTGAAAGCATCATTTTCATTTAAAGAGGCTATTCAACATAAATAGCCGGCTTATAGGGGAGAGACTTCCTCGCTTTGTTTTGAGGATCGTAACAGTTTGGATCATCTGCTTTGAAAACTTCAACTTTTTTAGCTCCGAATTTTCCTCTTATGAAATCTGTCGCATCAGAAATAATCTCAAACTCATCTATGTCCTTTTCAGATATGATAGAGAGCTTATCTCTCGGCACCTGTCTGACCTCTTTAACAGCATCTTTGAAGAAATCAACCAAATCCTTAGGTGGAACATCCGAGAATTTCTCTCTTCCTACCTCCATCAATTCTCCTATGTTCACCTTACCTTCTCGAACCTGATCCATCACTACCTCATAAGCTTCTCGTTTCCATTCCTCGGAAATGTAAATGTAAATCCCATCGGGATCTTCAATTCTCGTAACTTCCAAAATCTTTCCAATATCCTTGCTTATATTATCCAGATAATCCTCACTGAACTCAGCAACTTTGTCAACGAACTCTTCTTCGACATCGGGCCACTTAGCTTTGGAAACAAAACCTTCTTTTCCCATTTGACTCCAGATTTCCTCGCATATATGAGGTACAAATGGAGCAAGTAATCTAACCCAAGAGTCAAATATTTTATTCAAAACCCAGTCTCGGGATTCTCCCTCATCTATTCTATTCAAATACCATCTAAGATCCTGCATCATTAAGAAAAAAGCATGTTGGGATGCCTTCCGAGTTTCAAAGTTCTCTAATCCATCCGTGGCCTTCCGAATATGAGTCTGCAACCGGCTTAAGATCCAGAGATCAGGAAGTTCAAGGTCCGGTTTTTCATCAAAATTCGATTTCATCACCATTCGAGAATAATTGTAAAATCTGTCGAGGTGCTTTACCATCGCTTTCGCTTCTTGGACCTGCCAGTCAAAATCCTGCCAAGGTTCTACTCCAGAAGCAAGGTACAACCTCACCGCATCCGCCCCATATTGACTAGTTGCTTCATTTATGGGAATTATATTACCCTTTGAAGAAGACATTTTTTTGCCTTCAAGCAAAGCCATCCCGAAAGAAACTATACCTCTCGGCCACTTATCGGGATTGAAAAGAGCGACGTGATGGAATATATGGAAAGTTAGATGGTTGGATATAAGTTCGTAAGCTGAAAGACGATAATCCAATGGGTACCAATATTCAACCTGTTCCCTCATTTTTCCCAGCTTTTCCTTTTCTATTCCCAAATTCTCCGATATTTCCTCTGGATAACCGATTCCCAAAAAGGTATAATCAAAAAATTCATCAGTTAACTTCTCCGGTTCAATGTCTTCCAGAATATGGGAAATAGTATAGAATATCATATAGATAGTAGAATCACTTAATGATTCGATTATCCAGCTCTGGTCCCAAGGAGCGGGGGTTCCCATTCCAACTCTTCGGGTGCAAGGCCACTCTTCGAGCCAATCGATTGTATACTCAAACTGAGCCCTGGTTTTCGAAGGCACCAGATCCATTTCAGACAGACAATCCTTCGCTTTCATTTTCCAGCCTTCGTTCGAATAATTCAAAAACCACTGATCCTCGACCACTTTAACTAGACACTTTGTTCCACAACGACAGATAACAGGTTTTTTGGAAAACTCATACATCGACGAACCTTCACCAGAAATAGAGAGTTCACTATGAACCTCATCCTTAGCTTCGGATACACTCATACCGGAATAATCCGGCACCCAACCTCTAAGTACACCTTCGGAAAATTCCTTTTGGTAAACTTCCTCAGTAGCCTCTTTTAGGCGAGGGTCATCCTGGCTTTCTATCCCCTCTCTTTTAACAACATCAACCGCTGGAGATTCCCCATAATCTGGGTGTTCTATTAAAGAAATTGGCTCAATATTCCCAATATCTTCCGGACTTAACTCAAATTTCTCCAAAAAATCAGGATCCTTCTGAAGTTCAACCAAAGCGATATAATCATAGGGTGCATGAGCTGGAACCGAATAAACGATTCCGGTCGCATTGCCCGGATCAACGAATCTAGCCGGCAATATTGGTATCTTCCTATCTATTAAAGGGGCCTCAGCTTCTTTTCCAATTAACTGGTCTTGAAGCTTTTCGACATTTCCTATATCAAAACCCTGATTTTCCAACTTCGTTAAGCCTTCTTCACTCACTACCCACTTCTCAGAATTAACCTCAGCAACCACATAATCTACTTCCGGGTTCATCCAAAGATTAGTGACCCCAAAAATAGTTTCGGGACGAAGGGTAGCTGCGGGAAGTATATATTCATCGACCTTGTATTTGAGCAAAGAATACTCAACTATGTCCACCCCCTCACCTTCTAATAAATCGTGATCGGTAACAGGATTCTCATCACTAGGACACCACTTGACGGGGTGAGCCCCCTTACTGACTAAATCCATATCCATCAACTTATGATATTGCCACGTGATGAACTTCTTGTAATGTTCATCGATCGTTCTGAATTCTCGACGCCAGTCTATAGAATAACCAAGCATCTTCATGCCACTTTTATAACTCAAGGTGCTTTTCTCTGCGAAGTAGTCCCCAAAATATTCGGGATCCTCGAACTTTGGAATCTCTTCTTCATTGACCCCGTAGAGTCCAGTAAGAGTATCCAAGAGATCTTTGTCTCTGTTCTCAACTCTTTTAGAAGCCCCAACTAAAGGAGTCCCAGTATAATGAAACGCCATTGGGAAAAGAACATTAAATCCTTGCATTCTCTTGTATCTAGCGATTATATCTGGGATAGTATACGTTCTGGCGTGACCAACATGCATAGGACCGGAAACATAAGGATAGGCAACTGTTAGAAAGAACTTAGGTTTATCACTATCTGGTTCGGCCTCAAAAGCATTCTTCTCTTTCCAGACATTTTGCCATTTTTTATCTACTTCTTTCCAATTAACCATCTAACTACCTCTCAACTGTCTCTTACAGATATCAAACGCTTTTTTAGTAGCTTCTTCAAGTTTTTCTACCTTATCACCGCCACCCTGTCCCATCGAAGGCTTTCCACCTCCGCCTCCGCCGAGTATTTTTGCAGCATCCGAGGCAATTTCTCCGCAATTTACCCCTTTTTCGAGAGCACCTTCACCAGCCATTACTAATATAGTAGCCGATTCATTCGCAGTTCCCAATATTACAACCATATCTTTATTTTCTTTGGTAAGAATCTCTCCGATCTCGACCAGTTCATCGATATCCCCGCTTTCGAGAGCCTCTACTACTACTTTAGTATCTCCCACCGCTCTAGAGGCTGATTTCAGCTCCTTTGCCCTAATTTCGGCCAGCCTGCTTTTGAGAGAATCTATCTCTTTTTCAGCAGATTTCCACTGATCAAAAAGCTTCTTAACAGCAGAATCTACTTCTCCAGGACTTGATCTCAGAACCTCCGAGGCTTCTTTGACTTTTTGTTCTTGATCCTGGATAGCTTCCAGAACGGGCTTCCCCGAAGCGAAAATCAATCTTTCAACACCATCCTGTATTCTTTCCCTACCGATTATCTTTATCAGCCCTACTTCCCCGGTCTTAGTACAGTGGGTTCCAGCGCAAGCTTGGGCATTCCAATCGACTATATCAACTATCCTTATTTCCCTACCCGGAACTACCCCACCCTGATACAGAGAATGACCGTACTCTCGCTCTGCCTCGTTCCGTTCCATCCAAAAAGAATTGACATCTCTGTTCTCGAAAACGATCTCGTTAGCCAATTTCTCTACTTCTCTAAGCTCATCATCAGAAATCCTCTTGAAATGAGTTACATCCAATCTAGAACTTTCCTCACCCTTTTGCACACCGTGCTGCCAGACGTGGTCTCCCAGAAGATGTCTTAGTGCACCCAAAAGTATGTGGGTAGCCGTATGATGTCTCATGAAAGCACTTCTTCTCTCCCAATCCAACTCCCCCTCTACATTCTGACCGTTCTTTATTTCATTCGAATCTACTTTATGCAAAACGATATTATCCTTCTTCTGGACATCTAAAACTTCAAATTCCATCCCATCTATTCTTAAAACCCCTTTATCGGCGGGTTGACCGCCACCTTCGGGATAAAAAGCGGTCCGGTCTAATACCACATAACCTTCCTGCACATCAAGAATCTTTGCTTCAAATTTCTTTTTATGCGGGTTACTATAATAGAGAGCTTCTGTATCAGGTAAATCCGTTAAATCTATATTCTTTGGAAGTTTAGATTTATCTTCAATTGATTTCTCAGAATGAGAATGGGACTCAGCTACTTTAGCGTAGAAATCATCCTTTAGATCAACATCAACCCCCTCCTCGTTAGCTACTTCTTTAACTATCTCAGGGGGAAGTCCATGACTATCATAGAGCTCAATTAATTTCTCCGAGGGTATGATAGACTTATTTTTTTTCTTTAAGGAAGAAGACAACCTTTTAACTCTCCTCCTCCCCTGTTCCAAAGTGTCGAAATATCTTTGTTCCTCCAAATCAACGACTTCCAGAATATAATCTTTCTTTTGGTCAAGTTCGGGAAAATCCGGAACCAACTGTTTTAGCTCCATAGCCATCAATTCCGACAGTGGCTCTTCTAAATCCAAATCTTGCATCAGCCTCATGGTGCGTCTGAGTACCAGCCGGGACAGATAACCTCCTCCTTCGTTACTGGGCGTGATACCATCCCCGAACATAAAAGCTAGGCATCTGAGATGGTCCGCTATAGCGTAAACATTTTCCAACGGAACCAGTAACCGGTTTAGCTCTTCGACTTCAACACCTGTGGCCTCACTAACTCTTGAGCGAAGCATATTCAGGTCACGGCCTGTTTCTATATCCATAAGTCCAGCGAGCTTGGAATGTTTTTCTAAAATATCTTCGGGCGGTAGTGAAACTCCCGCTATCTCCCTTAAATCAGAAACAATAGGACCAAAGATAGCTTCATAACTAGTTGGAGTACCCTGAGAAGCCCAAACCAATCTCTCAATACCGTAACCAGTATCCACTATCTTCAAGGGCAATTCGTAGCGTTCCCCATTTTCTATCCCATAGTGCATGAACACTAGAGTCGACAGTTCCAACCCCGACACATTGACCTCTAAGTCCTCTCCGGCATTGCCTCCTCCCTCCCAAAAATCTTCGACATATGTTATCTCAACCGGATCTATTCCCAAAGCCCCTGTAAGAAACTCGTGACAAAAAGCCACCGTTTCATCTGTCCAATAAACGTGATTATTCTTGGAATTGAAAGCATGGTGACCGCCCATAAAAAAAAGCGTAGTATGTCTCCCAGATCTTCCCACATTATCTATATCATTAAGTCGAATGCTGGGCTGGCTTATCACCAAAGGATTGGCGGGAGGGGGAGCTTCTCCACTAGTCACCCACGGTTGAAAATCTGCTATCGAAGC
Source organism: Hadarchaeota archaeon (SeqCode) (assembly GCA_964384105.1). Classification (GTDB taxonomy): domain Archaea; phylum Hadarchaeota; class Hadarchaeia; order Hadarchaeales; family JAGGTB01; genus CAYLJV01. Next base: position 128,033 of record CAYLJV010000002.1, read on the forward strand.
AATAGTAAGGTAAATATCATCACGCCACCTTGCAACAACAGGATATCGAGATATTCGGGTATGATCTTTTTTCTCGAAAAAACTCAGAAATTCCTCTTCCATCTCTGATAGGTTGTAATTTTTTTCTATAGGGGGATTGTCGATAAAAGTATACTCGTCACAAGGTGTATCACCACAAGTATCCTTCTCCGGGTCTAGAGTCCAAAAAGCTCTACCACAGCTTTTACAGACCTTTCTGTTGAAATCCTTTTCTCGAAAGATATCTGTTTCATATATATTACTCATACTGGTCCCTACAGTGCAAATATGCGAGTTCTCGTAAAAGAACTTCTCCAAAAATCGGGAAGAATTTCACAATTAACCGAAGAGTTCACCAAGACCAGCTACTTCTTCTTCCTCTTCCTCTTCTTCTGCTTCTTCGGCTTCTTCCTCTTCGGGAGCCTTTTCCTTCTCTTCCTCTTTGGAAGGCGCTGCTGGTGCTGGAGCCGCTGACGCTGCTGCCGCAGATTCGATAGCTTCTTCAATATCCAAGCCTTCTAGTGACGCAACCAAAGCCTTAACTCTAGCTTCGTCTACCTCTGCACCTGCAGCCTTAAGCACTTTTGAAACCTTATCTTCGTTTATTTCCTTACCCACAGAATGCAATATCATCGCAGCATATACGTATTCCATTTAAATTACACCTCCATTAGTCAAACAAACCACCTAATCCTGCTGATGGCTCTTCTTCCTCTTCTTCGATTTTTTCCTCTTCAGGAGCTTTTTCCTTTTCTTCCTCTTTAGGTTTTCCCTCTTCTTTAATTTTTTCAGCAGGTTTTTGAGCAGAAACTATTGAACTCAATTCCTCATCGAGCGCATCCGGGTCCAAAGACCCAAGATTTGATGCTAAGCTCAGCATTTCCGAATGAGCTTTGTTCAAAATCTGAGGTATGGTATCGGAATTGAATATGGAAGCGTTAAAAGCCAAATTCCTTGCCTGATTGTAAGCCCGATTTATAAATATAGGTAGATTCTGCTTAGTCGGGAATCTTATCTCTAGTGAAAGATTCATGGAATTCATATATGCAGCTTGTAACTCACCAAGAACTTTCTCCTCGTCTATTACCAGCATATCTCCCGGGAAGACCGTCCCATCCTCGTAGGCAGCTTTAAGTTCAAATCCTATTTCTCTCGGCTCGATTCCAAATCTAGAGAGTACTCCCGCCACTTCTTCTGAAATAGGCTCACCCTCCTCAACAATCTTGGAATCTTCGGTAACCACGACCTTTCCTGCCTGGATTCTAGCCTTAACTCCCGCCTGCTGAAGTTCGCTAATAACCGGCCCAGGAGAGAATTCTGTATCACCCTTCGGAATAACTATATCCTCTGGCGACTCCATTCCTACCTTCGCTGGGGCATTAGTTTTATTCTCATCAAGCAATCTCCAGAGTTTAAAAGGATTCATATCAGTGAAAACTAGAGCACAAGGACCTTCAAGATAGTTAATTATTTCTTCGAGCCCTTGAAAATCTTTACCAACTTTCTCTATCGCTATCTTTAATAAAACCCTTCTACTCACCTTTATTTCAGCCTTTCCCCTAAGAATCTCTCTAATTTGCTGAAACTGGGGGGCTGGGATACCGGAAATATTCATAACTCCTACTACGGAGTAATTCTCAAACTTTTCGAGCAACTCATCGATTAACTCTTTCTTCCACTGGGCGACACTGGCTTCGTGAACAGATGCCATCTCAGTTCACCCCCAAAGAAACCGGTTTACCCATGGTGGTTTTAAGCGTGACTGAATTAATCTGTCTAGGACCTTTAGGAAGCTTGGAAGATAAGAAATCCAAGACGACCTTCACATTTTCGGCTATTTCCTCATCAGGCATATCCTCCCTGCCAACAGGCAAGTTAGCAGCGGGATTTTCCCTAACGCTGACACGAACCGTATTTCTTGATCGGGCTATGTATTTAGAAGGATCCTCAGTCGGAGGAACCGCCTGCGGCATCTTACCCCTAGGACCAAGAACGGGACCCAGTTCTTTACCTACGATCGGCATAAAATCCGCCTGAGCCAAGAAAGAATTATACTCGTCAGCAATCTTTTTTGCCTCGGATTTATCACTTCCTAAACTCACTAGTTCATCTTTATCGAAGACTCTATCCGCACCCGCCTTTTCGGCCCTTTCAGCGAGTTCGCCACTCGCGAATACCGCGATTTTTTGCTCCTTTCCTGTTCCATGCGGCAAAGATATCTCCTCATTTATCCTATTCTCGGGATTAGACAAATCCAAATCGGATACACCAACGGATAAATCAAAACTCTGGGTAAAATTCCTGTCGGTACTTTTCTCCTTTGCCTCTTTAACCACTTCTAATATTTCTTCTTCCGAAAATTCCATTCAAATCACCTCTCTTCCAACACATCATCATATTTTCCTTCATCAATATCTTTTTGCAATTCTCGAGCTGGCTTACCCTCTCCATAGACACCCATACTTACACAGGCACCGAGAACTTCTTTTACAGCATTTTTCTTATTTTTAGCTAAAATAGAATTTTCCTTTTGTTCAGCAATCTTAATCAGTTGAGGCACAGAAAGATCACCCACAGGAGCGTCCTCCAAGCTACTGCTCCCCTTATCGATACCAAGCTCTTTTTTAATCAAAGCTGTCGTAGGTGGCGATCCCACCTCGACTTCAAACTCCCCACTTTCTGTATCGACTATCACCTTCACGGGAACTGTCATCCCATCGTACGAAGAAGTTTCTTTATTGATTCTCGCCACTACTTCACCAACGTTTATGCCTAATGGCCCCAATGCGGGACCGAGCGGCGGACCAGCGGACGCCTTTCCGCCTTCCACTAATGCTTCAATTACTTCTTCTCCCATTCGATTAACCTCTCATTTTCCAATTACATTAGAACTTCTAAACTTAAGAAGCATAAAAACGCTAGGGTTCAAAAAGCGGAAACGCTTATTAATGATTACTTGATAACCTTGAGTTCTCCATATTTCCCAGCGCTTACATGGACTTCATCTTTAAAAAGTCGAGAATATCCATTCTCGATATGTATCTTATCACCCACTTCTATCTTCTCAATTTCATCGTTCCATAATGATATTTTTACCTTCCCCGAGTCGTCCTCACAAACAGCCGTGGCAACTCGCCCTTTGCCCTTGTCCGTATTAAAGGAATGCGGTTCTCCCTTCTCGACGACCTTCAGGTCTAAACTAACGTTTCTCATCCCCGGTTTTACCTCACTCGCCTTCACTCTTCTCCCTCCCTTTTCTTTCTACAACTCTTACTTGATCTCCTCGAACGGTAACTGGAATAGGAACGGTTGCTTCGAAAAGCTCTACCGTAGCCTCCTCCTTCCCCTCCTCCACTCTTATGATCTTGGCTCGCTCACCTTTGAAAGGTCCACCGGTCAACTCTACGATATCCCCCTTCTCCATTCCACTTACGGTTAGTTTTGGCTCCATAAGATCTTCAATTTCCTTTATAGGAACCTTTCTATCGATCAACCCTTTACTATGTTTAATTCCAGATCTTGCTCTTTCTACAGCGCTTTTTCCGTTGGCTTCGACAAAAACGTACCCCCTAATTTCCTGAGGAACTAAAACAGCTTTAATTGGGAGGTTTCTGCTCCTAATACGTGACTCCATCATCTCAGCGGTATTCTTTTCTTGCCCTATCGTAGTCCTAACGACAAATATCGAACTTTCAATCTTTTCATTTTCCGAACTCTCTTCCGGCATTTTTTACACCTCTATCCAACAACGCCACCTGCAAGGTAACTAACTAAAGTTATAACAAAACCGATAACGCCAATTATAATCATTCCAATACCAGTAACCTTGGCTACATTAAGGTACTCATCTGCCTCGGGCTTCCTAGCAACATGAAGAACTCTTTTTGCTTGGTGTATGAATTCTCTTAACATTTACTCCAATTGCTCCAGTCCGAGTTCCAGCTCTCCTTTTCCTCTTTTTATTCTTTCCCCTGTAGGCTCCTCTCCCGGACCTAGGACGTACGGAGAGTGAACCCCTGATAAAATTACCATTACTCTCACTGCTTTCTTCAAGTCATCTGATACCTGCGCGCCCCAGCTTATCTGGGCTTCTGGATCTAGCGCCTCAGAAACCTTACCGACTATCCTCTCAGCCTCATCCAACGACATATCCGAACTACCTGTTACATTAACGAGCGCACCACTAGCACCGGTTATGTCGACATCCAACAGAGGACTGTTGAGAGCCTCGTTGGCGGCTTCATCTGCACGGTTCTCTGAATCTGATTCTCCGATACCGATCATTGCAACTCCTCCATCCCTCAAAACGGTTCTGAGATCTGCGAAGTCGAGATTTATCAAACCGGGCTTTGTTATCAGTTCCGTGATTCCTTTAATAGAATCCATTAAAAGCTGATCCGCAACTTTGAAGGCTGCTGGGATTGGAAGATCTGGGGCAACTTTCAGAAGTTTATCATTTGGGATAACAATTACTGTGTCAGATACTTCACGAAGTTTCCGAAGACCCATCTCGGCATTCTTACTTCTTCTTTTCCCTTCTACGCTGAAAGGTAAAGTAACCACAGCGACAGTCAAAGCCCCAAGCCTTTTTGCAACTTCGGCGACTACAGGAGCGGAACCTGTTCCAGTTCCCCCTCCAAGACCACAAGTTATGAAAACTAAATCTGCCTTATGCAAATGTTCCTTGAGCTGCTCTTCATCTTCCCTAGCTGCCTCTTCGCCCTTCGAGGGATCGTTTCCTGCACCAAGCCCACCAGTAGCTTCCCTTCCTATCAGTAGCTTGCGATCCGCAGTTGCGTAGAGTAAATCCTGTGCATCAGTATTGATTGCCAGAGTTTGAGCTCCTTCTATCCCTACTTCCATCATTCGAGAAATTGTATTCCCACCAGCACCACCACAACCTACGGCTACAATTCCAGCTCTGGCCTGCCTTAAAGCCTCTTCAAGATCTTCATCGTCTGGACCTAATATTGATTCGTAATCTTCTGCTTCAGACTCTACCATTTATACCCTCTATATACTTTCATTGCTCATTTATAGATAATTCGTTAAAAGCTTTGCTTTATTAAATGGCTACTTCAAGATGAAACACTTGATAGAATATAAAATTATTCCATAAATCGGAGTTAGCCGATTCAATATATGAAATCAGAGTTCATTTCTCAACGAGCTCAGAAAAGAGAGAAGATATTTAATTTTTGGAACAAATCAAGAGGAAAAATATGGTGGGCCCGGAGGGATTCGAACCCTCGGCCTCCACCATGTCAAGGTGGCGTCATAGCCACTAGACTACGGGCCCTCGTAGACAAAGACACATACTCAATCTCTATCTAAATCTTTTCGTAACTTCAATTATCTTCTGGAGTCCTTAAAAGATTCCGTTCATTGAACACAAAAATTTTTTGTAAAAAATTTTATCTCAAAAATCAAAATGGCTAAAGCGCGATTTTAAATTAAAAGTTTATTATTTTTAATCGGATACTATGGGGACAATCTTCACAATACTCTTCATTCTGGGGTCAGTTTGGGTAGTCAGACTGATTTTCGAAAAGTTGGGCCTACCGTTCGTTTTGGGTGAACTACTTGCAGGAATGATAATAGGTCCCGCCGCTCTAGGACTGGTTGGACCACCAGGATCGCTCTTTGAATGGACTTCTTCTATGGACATACTTGCCGAGCTGGGTATGTTTTTCATAATGTTCTATGCAGGTTTGACAACTGATCCAAAAGAACTGAAAGAAAAAACCAAGGCGTTCCTCGGAGTTGGAATATTAGGCACTATAGCCCCACTAATACTCGTCTTCTCAGTCACCTGGCTTTTCACAGGTAACTTCTGGATCTCTCTTCTCATAGGACTGGCACTCTCTGGAACTTCCTTGGCTACTAAAACAAGAATACTCGATGACTTGAACATTCTCGGAAGCAAAATGGGGCAGATAATGATGGGTGGAGGAATGGTAGATAATATTTTTTCCTTTATTATACTCACGGTCGCACTCAAAGCAATTATTCAAGGGAGTGTAGGCTTTCTCGACGTCATAATTACAATATTCATGGCATTTGCATTCTTCTTAGGGGTGCTCTTCCTCGGCTACTACGTATATCCGATACTCGGAGTATTCATAGGAAGGCCGGGAAGAGGATTCACTTTTGCTTTGATCATGGGGCTACTAATAGCCGGATTGGGACAACTTATCGGATTTCATCTCATAATAGGGGCCTATCTCGCAGGTTTGTTTGTCAGGGAAGAGATTTTACCACCTTCTTCACCTATCGATGAACTCATAATGGGTAGACCCCTCGGAAATCTAGATCGACAATTCCAAACACTAAGCCATGGCTTTCTGGGACCCATATTCATAGTGAGTGTGGCATACCATGTTGATTTTGCAATACTGACAACATCTACACTATTCCTGATAGGCTTGATAGCAGCGGCGGTAGCTGGAAAAGTCATAGGCGCCGGCGGAGGGGCCCTGCTCTCTGGATTAAATAAAAAGGAATCGATTGTAATCGGATTAGGAATGAATGAAAGAGGAACTGTAGAGCTTATTCTAGCAGCTGTTGGCTTAGAGATAGGAATACTGACAGAGACACACCTTTCACTGCTCGTTTTTACTGCTTTCGTGACGACGCTCATGGTTCCCACAGCACTAAAGTATCTCACGTTTCAAGAAGATCTTTCTGAAAACTAACACTTGAAGAATAAAATAGTAAATACAATATTTTTTGTTATGGATGTAACAAAAAGTTCTGAAATCAGGATAAAATAAAAATTAACAGACTATATCCTAAACAGAAAAGTCCATCCACTAACACTTCGTAAAGTGGACCGGGTGGGATTTGAACCCACGACCTTCCGCATGCCAAGCGGACGTTCATACCCCTGAACTACCGGCCCTCGAAAAGAAGATATTAGCAGCTTCTTTAAGTTTCTAACGATTACCATTAAGAACTATCTATTTGTTCCAGTTATATTGCCTTCTCTTCTTGGATCTGCCATAGCCGCAAGAGGCACAAACTCCCTTCTTTACATTAAAGGATCTATTTCCACAGCGTCTGCACCTGACGTGGACTGTTTTTTTCTGCTTGCCTTTAGCAGCCGTTCCTTTCGTCATTCAAAGTTCACCTTGCTGGAGAGATGAAAACCACGTTGTCTCCACGAATTATCATCATACCAAAACGTTTACTGGCTTCATCGCTCTGAATTTTCTCCGCTTCATCCAGAACAAGGTTCACGTGAGTATCGTAGGAAACCAGCTTTCCTCTAAATTCGTGTCCACCTTTAAGTCCAACAAGTACTGTGGAACCTATCGCTTTATTTAATGTATCCAATGGTCTTCTTTCAGATGTCATAGTGTTCAACCGGCAATTAACCAGCTTTCTATTTAAGAATAACGTACGTAATAAAACTTGATGGCAATGAAAAAGAGGCATTCTATAAGAGATTCAGACATAAGGAAGCTTTTAGAAACCCTAAAACCGAAATTCGGGAACAGCGTAGAAGTTCTATTTGAAGGAAAGGCGGAAAAAGCCGAACTCGAAAATGGAAAAACCGTATTACTGTCAGATGAAAAACCTGTTTTTATAGAAAAGAACGGTGAGTATATCCCCATAGTACTTCACGCCAATAAAATTAGGCTAAAAAGAATAACCGTGGACATGGGAGCCGTGAGTCCGATCTCGGACGGAGCAGATATCATGGCACCGGGGATAGTAAAAGCAGATAAGGACATAGAAAAGGGTGACATAGTAGGTATAGAGGACGAAAAAAATCAGAAGATCTTCGCAATAGGGAAAGCCTTAGAAGGAGGAGCTTCACTTAATAAAAAGAGGGGAAAAGTAGTAAAGAACCTGCACCACGTAGGAGATAAATTTTGGGATTTACTTAAAAACCTGTAGGGAAAAGTTAAATAGATTAGAAAAGCACTTGCTTTCAAGGGAAAAAATGGATACTTTAAAAAATATATTTGCAAAGAAAAAAAGCACCTCGAAAGACGAGGCGACTACAGAAAGCGGTTACGACGTCCCAATAATAGAGGTCTCAGAAACCAGGGCCTCCAAGAGAATTGGTGAAATAGAGCCGATTCTGGTAAAAAGTATGGATTTAAACAGTCTCGTGGACGTACAAGAAGTTTCAGCGGAACTTAGAGAAGGAAACATAATCATACTAAATATATCACCGCTTATGGAAGAAGACCCGGGAGAACTCAAAAGAGCAATAGACCAGTTGAAAAACGTTACAAATGAAGTCGGAGGAGACGTAGGTCGGTTATCAGAAACTCGAATAATCGCAACTCCAAAGCTAGTAAAGATCCAGTTTAGAAGAAAGGGCTAAAAGAAAAAGCCGCATTAAAACCTATTTTTGGCTAATCGCTTCTATTATTACGCAATGCTAAAATTAAATCCAGAGAATATTATACCTAATATTTAGTGCAATCGAGTAGTCTCAAGATTCTTTGGCGAACTCGTTTTTATCTTAAATAGCTTGTGCAGAGACCTGCAGAGATCCACACACCTTCGTTTATCCCCATGGACACATAGTATACGTCTTGGTTTTGGAGAAGAGCTCCTGACAAAATCCACAAGTTGAGCCCTATCTGAATGGGCACTGAAACCTTCCACAGTCTCGATATCCATATTCACTTTTACAACATCTTTCTTTCCATTATCATTTCTCATTGGCACCTCTCTCCAGCCCTTTTGTATTCTCCGACCCAAAGAGCCTTCACACTGATAACCAACAAATACTAGCGAATTATCTGGATCAGGCGCCAATCTTCTAAAGTAATCTAGGACCGGTCCTCCAGCCATCATACCGGCAGTTGAAAGTATTACTGACGGACCACCACTCATTACTTTCTCTCTTTTTTCGACACTTTTTACTTTCTCAAATATATCTGATAAGAAAGGATTCAGATCCTGATGGAGAATCTTATTTTGTAAATCTTTCGACAGATATTCCGGATAGGCCGTATGAATACTAGTAGCCTCCCAAATCATTCCATCGAGATAAACCGGCAAATCATCGAAGACTCCATTCCTATTGTAATCTTCTAGCAACAACATTATCTCTTGGGCCCGCCCAACAGCAAAGGCAGGAACCAGGACTTTACCCCCTCTTTTGATAGTCCTCTTAACAATATCCAAGAACTGTTTCTCCGAATCTTTTCGAGACGGTTGCATACTATCTGAACCACCGTAGGTGCTCTCCATTATCAGAGCCTCCAAACGAGGGTAATTGTGATTTGCAGGAGATAGTAGTCTAGACTTTTCGAATTTCAAATCGCCCGTATACACAATGTTGTAAAGACCCTCGCCGATGTGGAGATGCGCAAGAGCGGATCCTAAAATGTGACCTGAATTATGCAGAGTCAACCTGACATCCGGACAGATATCCGTAACATCCCCATAATCCAGCGGGATAGCGTGCTTCACGAATTCTTTGACATCTTTTTTGGTATAGGGTATATCCTTTCCCTCATTCCTCGCGATATCAACGTAATCAAACTGCAGTAAAACAGCTAGATCTCTGGTTGGAGTAGTACAGTAAACTGGACCATCGTAACCGTACCTGTAGAGATAGGGTATAAAACCGGAATGATCCAAGTGAGCGTGAGTTACAATAACCGCATCGAGTTCGTGTAATCTAACCTCAGGCGCATCTATATACGGGTAAGCATCACGGCCCTCAGCTGCCACATTTACTCCACAATCCAGAAGAATCTTGCTTTCAGGAGTTTGAAGTAGATTAGCAGAACGACCTACTTCCCTTGAACCTCCCAAAGAAGTAAATCTTATCCAATCCTCCTCGCTTTTTGATTCTCTATGGATCCGCTCACCAATCCGCCTAAGTATCTCCTGCCTCTCCTTAGACTCCAAGATCATAGATCTTCTAATATCGTTCACTATCTCTGACTTGATCGGAGGCGCACGGACTACCCGAGGAGTCCAACGGACCTCTTTCAGGATCTTACGGAGTAGACTTCCGCCCTTACCAATAACAAGTCCCGGCTTCTCGGCCTCTATAATTACTTCACCGATAGTGGGAACAAAAATCAGATCTTCTATATTAGCCTCTTCCGGCACTAATTTTTTTATCTTCTTTTTAGCCTCCTCCGGTGGAAGCCTTATCGACGAAGCCGGACGGAGAGTGATACGTTTCTGGATCTTTTTAGCTAAATTTTTAACTAAACGTCCATCCTCAACTAGAGGCTTCAGATCATCGCAATAAATCACTACTTTTGGTCCTTCAAAGTCTACACTAGTAACTGATCCAGCAAATGGAGTGTCCTCTTTTATAACTTCTTTTATCTCTTCAATTACGTCTTCAGTCGACATGCGAAACAGCCTTTTGTGTTAATCAATCAATTTTCGATTATTTCCTTAATCTCTTCAGGAGACAATTCTTGATAGCCATCCTCGGTGATTTTGGCTATTGTTATTCCATTTCCAGTACCTATATCTCGTTCTATGGCAGACTGGAGAGCTTTTATCACCAATGGTACCGCCTCGTCCACGGTCATATTTTCCCTATACTCGGACTCTAAAAGTCCATAAGCCATAGGAGAACCTGAACCTGTGGATAACATAGTCTCTTCTATCAGGGACCCATCCATATTAAGCAGATAGAGATTTGGCCCCGTCTCGTCCATTCCCGCCATAATAAGCACAGCCAGATACGGAAAGATTCGCGAAGAAGAAAACATGTTCGAAGCTATCTTGGCGGCAGCTCTAACTCTAATCGGGTATCCTTCTTTTCTAAGATAATATTTTGTCTCGGCCCTCAGCATTCTAACCAATTTTTGGGTATCGCCAACACTACCCGCTACAGTTACTCCTATCCGATCCGTGATCTTATACAATTTTTGAGCAGTTTTACTCGCAATCTCGTAACCTGCAGTTGCTCTTTTATCGGTACCTAAGACTACCCCATTCTTGCAAACCAAACCAACAGTGGTAGTACCCTTAAGATACTCTATTTGTTCTTTCTCCAATGTAAAAACCTCAAGGCTAAAAATGTCCCAAAAGGACATTGGAAACTTCTTTTAAACTCCTATATAAAACTCTCGGAAGCTCGCAACTTAACCATTTCAACCAAGGTTTCTTATGGCCTACTAAGTTTTATGTCTAAACAGTTTAAAAATTGAAGCGGCCTTAACATGAAAAAAGCGAAAAGAATGGAACTCCCCCGAGAGGTGTGGATGGGTCCAAGAGTTATAGAAAAAGTGTCCAAGACCTGTAAAAGCCTTTCTTTGGGAAAAAAAGCACACATAGTCTCAGGTAAAAAGACCTACCAGATAGCCGGAAAAAAGATAGAGGAATTTTTATCTGAATCCGACTTCAAAATAGGGCACTCAATCATAAAGGACGCAGATATGGAAACGATGAAGAAACTGAAAGAAGAAATAGGGGACAGTTCCGACTTTTTATTGGGAGTTGGGGGTGGAACTTGTATAGACGCCGCTAAATTTGTCTCCTTTAAGCTAAAAATACCTTTTATAAGCGTCCCAACAGCAGCAGCACACGACGGCATATCCTCCTCCCGAGCATCAATAAAAGGAGAGAAAAAATCTACTTCTATTCAGGCTCAGGCTCCAATAGCTATCCTCGCGGACACCCTTGTGATAAGAGATTCCCCATACAAACTGACCGCCGCGGGTTGTGGAGACATGATCGCAAATTACACGGCCGTCTTAGATTGGAAACTTGCCCATAAGGAGAAAGGAGAGCCCATAAGCGAGTATGCGGCAGCACTTTCCAAAATGAGTGCAAAACTCATAGTAAAAAATGCCAGTGAAATAATGGAAGGAAACGAGGAAAGCTCTCGAAAGATAGTAAAAGCCCTGATCAGTAGCGGGGTTGCCATGAGCATAGCCGGAAGCAGTAGACCTGCTAGCGGTTCGGAACACCTGTTCAGCCACGCACTTGATCAACTGGCACCACAATCTGCGCTACACGGGGAACAATGCGGAGTCGGATCGATAATGGCGATGTATTTGCACGGAAAGGACTGGAAATCTGTGAAAAAAGCCCTAAAAAATGTAGGCGCTCCCACAAATTCACGAGAACTAGGTATAGAACCTAAATACATAATCGAATCCTTAGAAACGGCCCATGAAATCCGGCCAGATAGATACACGATATTGGGAGACGGGATAGGAAGAAAAAAAGCGGAAAAAGTAGCCAGAGAAACTGAAGTTATCTAAATCTTTCTCAACCCTATTCATCCCTTACATCCAAAAGGTTAATCTCGAACTCGTTATTTTCATAGATAAATTCTGCAGCATAACCTTCGCTGATAGGACCCGCGTTCACAACAGTAGTTCGACCAAAATTTTCTATTCCTCTGGCCTCATGAATATGTGCACAGAAATTTATGAGGGGTTTTCTCTCAGAGACGATTCTCCAGACACTTTTGCTTCCAGCATGGATATTATCAGAGGTCAAATCTGATTGGGTTCCATAAGGGGGAACATGTGTCACCAGAATCCATCCGCCCTCAACTTGTCCCGTTAAAGAGTCTAACTCGTTCCAGATCTCTGATTCGGTGAGCTCAAAAGGAGTGCTAAATGGAGTTTTGTTCGATCCACCAAGTCCAACGAAAGTTAGACCGTTAAAATTTCTTATTTTGGAATGAAGATTAATATCACGACTTTCTAAAACCTCTACAATTCCTTTAGGATCACAGTTTCCGGGAATAGAAAAAATAGGTACGTTGGCCTTATCAATTCTATTAAACAGTTCATCAGCTTGGCAAGGAGCTCCAAGCTGGGTAAGATCACCAAGAATAACCAAAAGATCGTATCCGTTTTCTAGAAAATTTTCTAGGTTACTGCCAGAACAGGACTTTCCATGAAAATCGGAAGCAACTAAAACTCTCAAGCTCTCCCCTTGTTTGATAGATATTATTAATAATTAAAGATAAGGTAAACCGCAAAAAATTAACACGAACGTATTACAAGCTCCCCCCTGTCCACGTCAAAACTTTTTGCAACTGGATTGCACTTAGCCCTCAAAATGTAAACGAGCCTGTTCTCAAACTCTTTTTCAAACTCGGAAATCGTTTCAAAATTACCCATTCCCTTACTTATAATTAAATCCGCTTTCTCTAATTGCTCCCTAAACTTCGGCGAAATATCCTCAAGAAAAAGTCCCACTTTACCTCCCGTCGCAAAAACCTCCCCAAATCTCTCGATACCTATCTCAGAAGCTACCTCTAAAGTTACGTCTTCCTGAACTGGTTTAGACTTCACACCAATTGACAGCCCTATTTCCAGATCTCTGATCTCCTCCATGAGTATCTGATCTAAAATTATTTCACCACAATTATCAGCTAGATAAACAATCTCGTCACTCGATAGGATTTTCGAAGCTATCTTTGATGAATCATCTATCCCCAACCTTCCATTGACAAGCCTTTTGAACTCGGAATAGAACTCATCCGGGTCAAAATCGTAACCTGAAACTCCAAACTCCATAGAATTCGCAGCAGCAGCCACCTTCAACGACATTTCAAGTCTCTTCTTCTTTTTATCTAAATCTTTCAACAAACCCTCGGCAGGAGATTTTAGCTTGGAAGCAGTTTTATTAGACGTTTTCTTTAGTTCCTCGTAAGGATCAAAATTCGAAGTAACCTCTCTCATTATATTGCTTCTTTCAGAACCGTAAAAAGGGGGAGTTTTTCTTCCTTTTAGATTGGAATATAAAAACTCTAAAAATTTACCAATTGCCTTGAACTGTAATTCCTCGTCATCTGTAGAAATTTCAGCCTGTCTAACAGCAGTTTCTATAAGACACGGGATACATTCACGTTGAAGTTTCATAGGTATTACCTCATGGGAAGACTAACCTAATTTTCTCTCTTTCGAGTCTCTCATGCAATTTTGGATTATCCCTAGCTAATTCCCCATACTCTAATGGGCTCAATATTCTTGCCTCAATATCTCTCCCAATTTTCGAAGAAACATCATTTAAAACTTTTTTAATTCTCTTCGAGTCTCCTCTCTTCAATATTAGTAGTTCTATCGAACTATCCGGAGCATAAGTCCCCTTGGCAGCAGATCCGATTAGATAAACAGATTTAATGTCATTCACGCCCTCGAAAGCCGAGATAAGCTCAGATATTGTTAAAAGAACCCTTAACTGCCTAACTAGTGGGTTTCCCAACCTAATTTTGTAAAATTTTTTTCTACCATCGGTTTTTTCTGATAGTATTCCATTATTAGTCAGATTTTTCAACCACTTTATCGTAGTGGCTTTAGAAAGATTGAGTTTATTACCGATCTCTTTGGAATAAAACTCCTTATCCGGATTCTTGCAGAAAAGCTCGAGCATATCAACAGAAGCCTGAGAGCCCAAAAAATCTAACATACTATCCCGATTAAGGTCTAAAATATTAAACCTATAACTATTTCCCTCTTTGCCAAAAATAATGTACTACTCGAAAACCACCGGAGTCTTGTTCTTGTACTCAGCTACGGTAAGAACCCTTGTATCACTCTTATCCGCAGTTTTCCAAACTTTTTCGGTTCTCTCTCGGAAATTTTTCTCTCGAGTAAGGTGGTGATCATATAGAATTAGCTTAGAACTAGTCTCCTCTATTATTCTGGATATGTTCTCGACAGCTCTATCGAGATTGGTCTGATTAAGCATATAACCTAAAAGATAAGTAGCCGGTCCATCCAGGTAAAGAAAATCCGGATCTTGATCTATAATCCAATCAGCATAGTCCTCAACAGTAGGGCCCTGTAAATCAGATGAATGAACAAAACTCTTGTTCCCCCTTTGAACCACTGTTGAAAAAACCCAACCAGTCTTAGAAAGCTCTATCCCGTGAAAGATAGAATGTGTAAATTTTAGAGTCGTAGAACCGAACTCTATCTCTTTCCCTTCTGGAAACTCAACTTTTATGTTATCAAAGTCCAACTCTGGAATTTTTTCGTATGAATTCCAATTTTTGGTCCTTTTCCAATACAGATCTAACCATTTCTGGATCAACTCATCTCTTCTCGAATTGTATTCCTCAAAGTCCATATCTCTAGCATGAGGAATCTCATCCAACGGATCCCCATAATCTTTTTCCGAACGCTCCTCCATCAAATCCTCGAGCCTAACTCCACCAAAATTCTGACAAATATTATCGAAGAACTTAGATGCCCTCTCTCGCTGAGAATTGTTAATGAATTCATTGGGATTTTTAACCAGAAGCAACTTTCCACTGTAAAGATCCTCATCGAAATCGGTAAAATGATCGTAGTGATAATGGGAAATTACCATCACATCGGCTCTTCTACTGGCCTCTTTGATAGAAAGCCACGAACGGGACTTCCAGTAGGATTTTTTAACATCGGAAGCAGGAAAACTAGGCTGCATCACAGCAACTCCTGGGTCTATAAGCACGTTAACTTCGGGAGTTTCAACGAGAGTACAAGTCGTCTTCGCACCAAGAGAATCTGCCCAAAGAGGGTTGAAAGAGATATCGTTCATACTGACTTATTATTAAAGTATCATTCAAAATAGAATTTAGGTATATTAATCTCTTTTAGACCGAACTTTAGAGAGTATATTTAGAGATAATCCAACCAGAACTCGTATTCAGACCTCTTACCTTTCACAGTATCAAAGAATATCGACTGCAGTTTTTCGGTAATTTCCCCTCTCTTACCACTGCCGATCTCATGTCCATCGATTTCTCTTATCGGGGTCACTTCAGCCGCAGTTCCTGTGAAAAATGCCTCATCTGCAGACAAAAGTCGTTCTTCTGTAAAGTCTTCCTCTATCACCGAAATACCCAGATCAGACGCTATTTTTATAATGGAATCTCTGGTTATGCCTTCTAGAACACCTGATGACAGAGGTGGAGTTATTATCTCACCATCTTCAACTATGAAAAGATTCTCTCCTGGACCCTCCGTTATATTACCCTCTAAATTCTTCAAAATCGCCTCATCGAAGTCTCTTCCCAAAGCATCGAGCTTCGCTAATATTGAATTTGCATAATTAGCCACGGTCTTCGAGTGAGGTGGCAATATCCTTGAACTGATCTTTCGCCATTGTGTAATAGTGGCTTTTATACCATTTTTTAGTCCCTCTTCTCCAAGATACGAACCCCAAGGCCAAACGGCTATTGCAACCTCTACAGGCGCACCTTGGGGATTCAGACCCATCTTCCCATAGCCGTAATACCCAAGTGGCCTTATATAGCACTCCTCAAGGTCATTTTTCGTAACGGTAAGCCTCACAGCGTCGATGAGTTCACTCACAGAATATGGTAAATTCATCTTCACGATATTGGAGGATTTTTCAAATCTCTTCATGTGGTCCTCCAAGCGGAATATCGCTGGGCCGCTATCAGTTTTGTAGCACCTGATACCCTCAAAGATTCCAAGTCCATAATGAAGAGTATGAGTAAGGATGTGCACCTTTGCCTCATCCCAGGGAACCAGCTCCCCGCTCATCCAAATATAATCTGTAGGAATCAATGACATAAGCTCACGACGTATATAACTACTGGGCATTAATATTAACTCTTACTAAGAAATAACCTCTACAAATCATCGAAGCCCAGCAACATGACATTAATTGTCCTTCAGATAGTCTCTGACTACCTTCAGAGCACATAATTCAGAACACATGCTGCAAGTTTCGGGATCAAGCACCGATGGCTTCTTCTCTCTGAAACGTCTGGCTCTTTCAGGGTCCAGGGAAAGTTCAAATTGTCTTTCCCAATCTAAATATTTCTTAGAATAGACTTCCTTCATTTCCTGAGTGGCTTTACCTTTCCTAGCTTCTTCTAATTGCATTTAATCTCTTACCACTGATTCTACAACAAACTAAATAACTTTGGGTATAAGAAACATTCACTACAATGCCACCAATCGGAATAATAACCGACTTCGGAGAGAAGGACTATTTTGTTGGATCCATGAAAGGAGTAATACTTTCGATAAATCCGAAAGCTCAAATAATCGATATAACCCACGAAATATCGAAACACGATATTCGCTCTGCCAGCTTCATACTCGCAAACGCAGCTAAGACATTTCCCAAAGGGACAGTATTTCTTGTTGTGATAGATCCTGGGGTCGGAACAAAAAGAAAATGTATATCTCTAAAGACGAAGAACGGACTGACATTCGTTGGACCAGATAACGGAGTATTTACTCAAGTTTCAGAAGATTTTGGAATACAGGAAATTCGCGAGGTTTCGAATAAAAACTTGATGAGATCAACTATCTCAAACACTTTTCATGGAAGGGATGTGATGGCTCCAGTGGCTGCTCACCTTAGTTTAGGTATTGAAAATTCTAAAATCGGACCAGAATTAGAAGAAATAAAATTATTGGAAATAGAAAAGCCAGAAATATCCAAGGGCGAAATAAAAGGTGAGATTCTGCACATAGATGACTTCGGAAATGTGGTCACGAACATAAAACAAGAACTGGTGAAAAAGATCGCAAAAACAGGGGGTAAATTAGAAATAAGAATAAACAAGGAAAGATTGGAAGCTCCCTTTGTAGATGATTTTTCCAGAGTTCCTAAAGGAAACGTTCTCTGCTATATTGGAAGCGCAGGTGTCCTCGAAATAGCCAAAAATCAGGGAAATCTCGCAGACGATTTAAAAGTAGAAAGAAATAGCAAGGTCCATATAAAAACAATAACACAACAGTCACAGAACTCAGACTTTTAGTCTATTTAAAAAAGTTAAAAAGTAGCCAGCCGAGTTTTTTAAAGAGGAAGGGAAAAATTTGCCAAAAAAAGGCCTGATAATCGGAAGATTTCAGCCATTACATAAAGGACACTTCTCCGTTTTTAAGCAAATGAACAAAGAATGTGATTTAATAATAATCGGAGTCGGAAGCGCTCAGATTGAGAGAGAAAAAAGCAATCCATTATCTGGAGGAGAACGAATAACAATGATAAAAAAAGTCCTCGATAACCGAAAGATAGGGCCATACGAAATCTACCCCATTCCAGACATAAACTGCTATCCAGCTTGGCCATACTATGTCAAAACGATATTACCCGAATTTGATTACCTGTATGCTCATTCCGAAACCGTACTTAGACTGTTCGAAGGAACAAGAACAAAAATAAGAAAAGTGCCATCCTTTAATAAGAGTGAATGGTCAGCTACTATAGTAAGAAGAAGGATTCGCGAAGGCAAAGAATGGAAACACTTAGTTCCAAAAGAAGTTGCAGAATTTTTAGAGGAGATAGATATGAAGGAAAGATTAAAACCGGTTTTAGAGACTAAGTCCGAAACTGAAAAGAAAATTGCTCATTTATTAACCAAGAAAAAATTGAAGATAGCAACTGCGGAATCATGCACTGGGGGATTGGTTTCAAATCGTCTCACTAATATTCCAGGCTCCTCCACTTACTTTGAAAGAGGACTAGTAACCTACAGTAATAAAGCAAAGATAGACCTTCTCGGAGTGGATGAGGAGGTACTAAAAAAAGAGGGTGCCGTAAGCAAAGAGGTAGCCAAGCAGATGGCAGAAGGATTAAGAAAAAGAGCTAAGGTGGATAATATAGGACTAGCAACTACGGGTATTATGGGACCTGGCGGAGGTACAAAGGGAAAACCAGTAGGAACTGTTTACATGGGACTCGCACATTCCGAAGGAACTGAAATCCAGCACTTTCAGTTTTCCGGAAACAGACCGGAAGTAAAAAACCAGACCTCAGAGAAAGCTTTACAATTTGTTATAGACTTCCTCGAGAAATAAAACTCATAATTATTCAAAATCTTCAAAAAAGTACTTTTCTAGATCTATCTTACCCTCAATAACCTCTACTCCCTCTTTCCTAAGCAATTCCACTTTTTTATCCCGTCCCAGTCTGTAACCCCCAATAGTTCCACTCGATTTAACTACTCTGTGACACGGTATCTCCACCGGATTGGGGTTCTTTGATAGAGCATTGCCCACCGCCCTTGCAGCCTTTGGCTTCCCAAGGGCTATTGCTACTTGTTTATAAGTAGAAACTTTTCCTTCTGGAATTTTTGAAATTAAATCCAATACTCTCTTATCAAATTTTGTCATTTCCAACTTGTTCATTGAACAATGAATACAAAAATTTTGTTGAATCAAATCGTAACTAACTTAAATACTGATTAATGAATCTCCATACCTTTTAGAATCTTGGAAAACCAATAAAAGAAATTGAATTAAGGACCTCTAACAAAAATGAAACTATCAAAATAGAAAAGAAGGATGAAAAGATTGATAGAGATAGATGGTTCCAGAGGTGAAGGAGGAGGGAGTGTAGTAAGACTCTCAACTGCCCTGGCAACTACTCTTGGGGAGCCGATCAGAATATACAATATTCGAATAAAAAGAGATAACCCCGGCCTGAGACCCCAGCATCTGATGGGACTGCGGGCACTCGCGGAACTCTGCAATGGGAATCTAACTGGAGATGAAGTAGGCTCTAAAGAAATAAAGCTCGATCCTGGAAAGATTCAGGGTGGAGATATACTAGTCGAAATAGAGACTGCAGGTAGCATATGTCTAGTACTTCAAACCTTAATGATCCCTGCAGCTTTTTCGAAATCAAATACTAATATAAAGTTTAGAGGAGGAGCAACTGACACATTTTTCGCTCCACCTATAGACTACCTGAAAAACGTTACACTTCCCATGCTCAGAAAGATGGGATACATAGGCGAAGTAAAATGTGTCAGACGTGGTCATTACCCAAAAGGCGGAGCTATAGCAGAGGCAAAAATATCTCCAATAGAGAAACTTAAACCAATTCACCTTGAAGAGCTGGGTGAGGTTAAAAGTATATCCGGGAGGTCCCACTGTGCCAAACTTCCCGGTCATATAGCTAAGAGGCAAGCTGAATCTGCAGAGAAATACTTGGAGAATTCGGGATACAAAGCCAATATCGGCATTGAATCTTACGAAAAATCCGAGGACCCCCACATAGGACCTGGCACCGGAATAACCCTGTGGACAAAAACGGAAAACGGAGCTATCTTGGGAACCAGTTCCCTCGGTAAAAAGGGTAAATCTGCCGAGGTAGTGGGAGAGGAAGCCGCGAAGAGTCTCATAAAACAGATAAAAACCGGTTGTTCTTTCGATCTCTACCTGACCGACCAGATAATACCCTACATGGCATTGGCGGAAGGTAAATCGGTGATAACCGGTTCGGAAATTACTTCCCATACTTTGACAAACGTAAAAATTGCGGAAGAGATTCTGAGAGTTGACTTCGATGTGAAAGATAAAAAAGGTCAACCGGGGAAAATATCCGTCGAAAAAAACTAGAAATCATAATCTTCTGTTCTTCAAATGAAATATAACTGACCTCTAAATTTCTTAGAATAACTAAATTTTCCTCTTGAAAATATTATCAAAAATATTTCTCAAATTACTTATGTCAAAAAGTGAAATTCGATTTTCCAATCTCTACTAAAATTCGAAATATAGAGTCGATAGAAAGAAGCTCCAAAAATTAACGTCTAAGATTTATCTCTTTATAAAACCCCTTCGACTCAAAAATTGTCGATAACCTGAACATGTTGATAATTTCGATAATAGGTCTGGCCCTGGGATGGCACATGAGTATAATGATCTTCGATCACATAATTCTGCCCAGAAGAAAAAAGCCCTCGACCGAAAAAATACTCAAATCGATAGAGATGGACTTACTCCAAAATCTAAGAAGGCGATTGGAAAAGCTTCCCAGTGAAAAGTTAAAGAAATCCCCCTATCAAGATTGGTCGACAAAATCTGAAATTTGGTTTAATAAGTTAGATGAGTCCCATAAATAATCACCCCGAAAAAATATTGAAAAACATAGAAGAATTTCTGAGTATTGAGCCTCAAAACATACACGATGGAAATAGAAAAGGAAAAGAGATTTTAGAAGATTTAGAAAACATAGAAGGTCTTATTTTCAAAAAAGAGATCAAAAAGAAATTCGATAAAATAACATCCAGAGTCAAAACTCAGTACTCTAAACTCTCAAAAGACATTAACTACCTAGAAAGAACCGCTTTAGAATCAGATTGGAAAAAACTAGCAAAAAAGGATTTGTCAAGCTTTATAGAAGAGGTAATGTCCCTCCAGGAATTTCTTAGCCGACACAAAAGCACCATTCGAAGAAACTTCAATGAGGTAAAATACGGATTCGATCTTCAAGACTTGGCAAACACTCTCAGAAAAAAAGACGTGGTTGATGAAATAACAGTCTCAAAATTTTTTCGGTTATTACATAGGATGGAAGAAAATGAAATTCAATCCAAAACAGAGGAATTCAAAGATAACCTCGAAAGGATTTCGGAATTACTTCTCATTTTGAAGGAACTAAAAACAGGGGAAAAGAACATTGGGCGAACAGAAAACTGAGAAGAAGGTTTTGGCAGCACACGGAAGGTGGATAAAAGAACTCCAGGAATCCCTCAAGGTCATGAAACTTGACATAGATCATCTCAAAAAGAGAATATCTGTATTTGAAAACGAGACCTCCGCTATCACAAAACATAGAGGGGAGTTGAAATCCGAGATAAGCTCTCTCAGAAACGAACTAAGGTCACTAAAGTCAGAGATTGGAAACCTTCGACAAAATAGAGATGGTAAAAATAAAGAATAAAATAAAATCCATCGGAGAAAATCGGATTTTAAAACTAGATTGTAAAAATTGCGAACAGGCTCCTTCTCTAAAAAGTAGCAAGTGCATGAAGGACATGCTAACTGTACTCGAGGAGCACGTAGATATCGATAAAGCAGTGTTGGATGGAAATTACGTTCAGGAATATGATGAGAAGGATCTATCTCTCTTAAAGAATTTCGTTAAAGACCTCAAAGAGTCAATATACACTGCGCTAAAGAAAACAAGTCCGAAAGATTGTAGAGAATGCGAGGAAAAACGAAAGAAAAAGATAAGAGAAATTTGGAAGGAACTCAAGGAGAATCCAAGAAGAGGACTAGAACAACTTAAGCAATACAAATCTGAAACCAAGAAGAAATCGGAAAGTGGAGCAGAGAAGTGCAAAATTTGCAGGGGAAAATTCTCCGAAAAAGGCCTAAAACCAGCCCATAAGTCGCTATCTAAAAACGAACTAATCCAAAAAATCGTAGAGGCCGGGGAGAAAAAAGGTAAGAAAATATTCAATCCAACCGTCCGACCGAGGTTCCTTCGCTCTAAACTCAAACTAGAACCAATGAAAAAAGCGGAACTAGTCGATGCTTACGAAATTGGCGCGAGCAAAGTGAGAATATATTATTCATCAGAAAGACTTCAGCACTTCTACTTTCTAATTCCACCTGAGTATAGATTATCCCCGAAGTACGTGGAGATCCTAGAAGAGGTGCGAAGAAAGCTTCTCAAATTAAAAGGAAGCCCCGACACAAGGCGAGCAAAGAAGGAGATCGAAAAGAAAGGCAGCGCGTTAATGAGAGATATTTGCCTTGAGAGAGAATTAGATGCAGATAATGAAAAAATAAACAAACTCTCAAAATCCCTAGCCAAGTTTACCGCGGGACTGGGAATAGTAGATAACCTGTTATCAGACCCGAAAATCCAAGATATATACGTAGATGCCCCGATAGAGAAGCTACCGGTCCACATATACCACCAAGACTACGAGGAATGTCTAACGAATGTTTTTCTAACTGAAGAAGACACTCAGATTCTAACATCTAAATTCAGATCAATAAGCGGCAGACCTTTCTCTGAAGCAAATCCAAAAATAGACCTCAACATGGAGGACGTTAGGATAACTGCAATAAACAAGCCACTCAGTCCCGACGGGTTGGCACTCGCAATACGGAGACACAAATCCACACCCTGGACGCTCCCGCTATTTATAAAAAAAGATTTTCTCACACCAGAGGCAGCGGGATTATTGAGCCTACTCGTTGATTCGCAAGCTTCGATGCTGATCACTGGAAGCAGAGGAGCCGGGAAAACTTCCCTCCTGGGAGCACTAATGATCGAACTACTGCCGAAATACAGGATCATATGTTTAGAAGACACGGCCGAGTTACCCGTCAAGAAATTAAGAAAGCTTGGACACAAAACTCAGAGACTGCAGGTCCGCCCATCTATCTCCGGATCTGAAATCGAAATGAACACCGAAGAAACACTCAGAACAGCTCTGAGGCTTGGCGAATCGGTTTTGATTATGGGTGAAGTCAGAGGACCCGAAGCAAAATCGCTTTACGAAGCCATGAGAATCGGAGCTGCTGGAAATTCTGTAATGGGTACAATACATGGATCCTCAGCAAAAGACGTCTTCGAGAGAGTAGTGTACGACCTAGAAATTCCTCCATCCTCCTTTAAGGCAACCGATGCGATAGCGGTTGCTTCTCCGATAAGATCTAGGGGAAGCATCAAAAGAACTCGAAAACTAGTTCAGATCACAGAAGTCGGAAGTGATTGGGAAAATAATCCGATCAAAGAAGATGGGTTCAGAGATCTTCTCTCATATGACCCAAAAGAAGAGAAACTGAAAACCACTTCCCAACTGGATGACAACAAATCCATCTTGTTAAAGAAAATCGCCAAGAAATGGTCCATGAAAATTTCCGAGGTCAGAAAAAATCTAAAGCTCAGAACAAAGGTCCAGAGGAAAATGGTGGAAACTGCCTCCGAAACCGAAAATCCCGAGTTATTAGAACCAAAAAACATCGTCAAATCAAATCTTCGTCTTCACAGTCATCTAGAAGAGGAGATCGGCAAAGGAAAAATCGACTATGGAGAAGTCTTTTCGAAATGGAATGATTGGTTAAAAGGAGTATAGAAGATGGAACTCGGTCAGTTGTACTTCCGATTATGCAAGATCGCGGGAAAGTCCAAAAAACTAAAATCTATTCAAAAGTCCCCGAAAGAGCTCGAAAATAATCTCGAAATTCTAAACTCGGAAGTTACAGGAGAGGAGATTATAGCTCTTGCATATTTAGTACTCCTAGCAGGACTCTCCTTTACAGCAATATTTCTAGCACTCGCCTGGTTTATCAAAATTTCATTTATTATACCGCTGACTACCGGTTTTTCCACTTTTCTTGTCTATTTCATAGTAGGATGGTATCCAAGTTGGAAGGCTCAGAACAGAAAAGCAAAGGAAATGAGAAGGATCCCCCAGTTACTCAACTATATCACTATTCTGCTAAAGATAACTCCAAACCTTGAGAAAGCAATCAAGTTTGCAGCCAGAAACTTGGAAAGATCACTTGGGAAAACTCTAAAAAAGGAATTCTGGCTACTCTGTATCAGCGAATATCCGGATGCGAGAGAAACTCTAACTCAAATCAGTGAAAAACTAGAGAAACAAAATTCTGGAACAAAGCGATCAATAGATCTAGTAAAGAGTTCTGTAAAAGAAAAAAATAGAGAAAGCCGGACCGAGATCCTCGATCAAGCCCTAAAAGCGAGTTTTCGAGAAGTCCGAAATCAGATGAAAAATTTTGCTTCAAACCTTCAACTACCTACTGTGGTTCTATATGGGGTAGGAGTTCTAATGCCACTTACTCTGCTGGCAATAATCCCAGTGCTATCATCAACTGGGATAAATATTGGTGGGAAAGAAATCGCATCTATTTATTGCATAATACTTCCCGTCAGTATACACTCGCTCAAAAAGCAAATTTTGTCAAAACGGCCCTCAGCCTTCTTTTCCTACGATATACCCTCAAGAGACAACAAACTAAAGGCGACTTTGATATCTGTTACAGTGTTTATAGCACCCATATTATTGACATTCGTTTTAGACCTATCCCACTATATGATAGTCTTCGTCTCACTCTGGAGTTTGACCACCGGAATATCCGTCTTCTGTTATCTAAATTCGGTTAAAACCTACAAGATCAGAAACAAAAATCTAAACCTGGAAAAAGAATTCTGCGAAACCCTCCTACAACTGGGATATCAGTTGAAAAACAAATATCCCGCTGAAGTAGCTTTTCGAAGGACCGCAAAGATATCCAAGGGAGGTGAGATATCAAAGGTTCTAGAAAAGACTTCGATAAACATCCAAACCAGAGGGATGGACACTTTCTCAGCTTTCTTTGACGAAGAGATCGGATCTTTGAAAGGAGTCTATTCAACTTCTATAAGAAATACTTTCAAGCTCCTAACAGACCTATTAAACCAGAGTTCCGAAGTCGCCGGAGAAGCCATTCTTCACTCTGCAAGACACCTGCAAAAACTGAGAGAAATAGAAAGGAAAATTCGGAGAACTCTAAGTGAAATTGTAAATTCAATGAAATCTGTATCTATATTTTTCGCTCCCTTCGTAGCTTCCGTAACAATAAAAATTCAACAGGTTGTTTCCAAAAGAACCAATGTCGTGCCGATCTTAGGTTCCGGCGTTCAAATCTCACAATCCGTGCTGTTGGGTATCCTAGGTTTCTACACTCTTGCACTAACAATGCTACTATCAAGTTACATAGTAGAGATCGAACAAGGTGATGATAGATTAAAAAAGATGAGAGAAATATCCAACAATCTACCTATAGCTATGACAATATTCAGTTTTGGATTGATTATCGGGGATAAAGCAATCTCTTTAATGTCCATATAAGGGGAAACACTCGCAAACTTTAATTATTTGGCCGGCTGAAAAGCTTACGGAGCGACCGTAGTCCAGTGGCTAAGACACCGGCTTGCCATGCCGGTAACCCGGGTTCAAATCCCGGCGGTCGCACCACAACTCTTTTTCAGAAAAAGCGTTAACGGAAAAATTAGAAGGCTCATTTTTCTTTTAGAGCGTTTCCTAAGATTTTTGACAAATTTATATTCCCTTTTTAACCTCTTAGCGAAGTTGTTTTATCTCTCTTAAAATTGTTTTTTAGTTCGATCTCCGAAAAAACTCAAAAATCTAAAGAACGAAAAAAAAAATTCAATTCTCATTAATATCACTATTAAACAAAATTCCTTTCTCTAGCTCAAATTAAAGAAGAGTAACAGGATTCTATACACTTTAAAAAGATTGCAAGTAAAGTTTTGCCTTTTAAAATTAAAGGATTTCTTAAAAATGTTAATAGATAGTTTTACAAACTATTTTTTAGTTCAGGAAGGTTAAATGGAATCAGAATCTTTAGGCGCATTTTTTTCGATTTTAGCGGCCATAAGTATCTCTATACGTTACTATTTTCTGAGAAAAACCATACATCTTAAAGGGGTAATATATTCAGTTTTTATTACCTTTTTGCTTGGAGCGTTATTTTTTATTCCGGTATCGATAATTTTGAATTATCCGAATTTCGAACTCCCTAAAATCGGTATAACAATCTTCGTTATATTGGGATTACTAGAATTTCTTATAGTCCGTTGCGAATTTGAAGGTATTAGACATATTGGTGCCTCAAAAACTTCGCCAATAATAATGGGCTCTTTGCTTATTGCTTCACTGATTAGTGTTCTTTTTCTCGGAGAAAATGTTGAAATTCCGCATTGGATTGGAATTATCTTACTCTTTTCTGGGGTTGCAATAGTTAGCTACGAGTCTAACAAAAATAATCAGAAATCAGGAACTATCCTGTCAGTGGGTATTGTCTTTCCATTTATTGCTATGATACTGATTGGAGTTGCAATTCCCCTAGTCAATTTGGGTTATTCCAAAGGTGTGCCTGTCACAATTGGATTAGCTATCACACAACTTGTGGCTCTCCTTATTCTGACATTTTTCTCCCGATATAAAAGCTGGAATTTATCTAATTCTTTCAATACAGAGGAAAGGAGTTTATATTTTGGTGTTGGTGTCTCCTACGTTGTTTTTTATTTATTTTTTTATTTCGCTCTTAGTATTGCACCTGTTTCAGTTGTATCCCCATTCAATGGAACAGGACCTCTATTTGTTCTGATAGTTTCATATCTTTTTTTGAAGCAACTTGAAAAAATTACCAAAATTTTAGTAGTTGGAATAATTTTGACAGTCTTGGGAGCAGTTCTCGTCGGAGTTTTTATGTAATTTTAGTTATTTTCCATCTTCATCATATTTGTAAACCTATATGACTCATCTTTGAATTTCCATAAAAGAAAGTTTAATCTTTTCAGATAAATCTGTAGGTGTTAATATTTTTCTAAGGAATAGTCCGAAAGTTTTGATTTCCAAAGCTTGAGGAATTCTAAGTTATTGGCCTGTTATTCCAAGATTTTTAAACCTGCTTTCTCATAGACTTCTTTCAATCTCTCAGGAGAATAATCAGTATAATGTTTAGCTCTGACAGAACGTGGTATTCTACCACAGAAAGCGTCTATATGTTCTCCACTAACTCCTTGGTTTCTCATTTCTTTGGCAAACCATTTCCTCAAATCTTGTGGCGTGATAGTCTCAATATCTGCTTTCTTAGAATTTTTTCGAAAAATTCTATTTGATGACCGAGCCCGTATAGAAAAGATTTCATCTTTGGTATCTCTCTCATTTAGATATTCTTTCAAATGAGTTTCGGCTTCCTCGTTATAGAAAGTCACGTAGGTTCTTTTAGTCGAAAGTCACGTAGGTTCTTTTAGTCCTTGGGTTCTTCGCGGGAATCACCATCCTTTTCTCAAAATCTATATCCTCCTTAGTCAAATTGAAAAGCTCATTTCTTCTGAGCCCAGTCGTAGCAAACATCAACAGAACCGTTTTGTCCCGGAGAGACTCCATGGCTTCGTAAAGTTTCTGGACTTCTTCCTTTGAAGGCGGACTATCGTTACTCGGTTGGGGCTGTGGCATAGAGAGTTTTTCAGCTATATCCGTTCCTAAATGGTCTCGAGAGAACACTCTAAGTGATTTTACTTTGTTAGCGTAAGTGGAGGGTGCATAGTCCTCTTTCCATTTTCTTAACCAATTCCTGATATCCTCTTTTCCAATCTTCCTGAGAGGCTTGTCTACAAATTTCAAGAATTTTTCAATGTTTCGGATATGTTGTTTGACGGTTCTATCTGCAAGATTCTTGTCTATCTCTAACAATCCTCGGAATTCCTTTATTATTTCCTCGATTGAAGTTTTTTCGTAGACTTTTTTTCTAAAAAAGGTCTATCCGGCTTGCCATGCCGGTAACCCTGGTTCAAATCCCGGCGGTCGCACCAATTTTCTTTCTAAAAGAGGATCAAAAAAAATTACGAGTATTCTTTGGTTTCCTCTAAAAACCGGGAAACTATCTAAGCGTAAAAAAGGATCCTCAAAGATATTGAAATAAAAAATGGTCATTTTTAAATAAAAGTAAATATCATAATCTCTCCAGACTGAAAAGTCTATTTAAATTTCTTAGAGGTGGGGGAAATGGCAAAAAAGAAAGAAAAGAAAAGCAAGAAGTCTAAATAGAATTTAATTGCTATTCTATAGTAAACGGACCTGTTAATTGAGATAGATCCGGAGAAAATCCAGGTATTAATTTATTTTAAGTTTATTTCTTGTCTAGAATGTTAGATAAAGTTTTATGGATGAAAAAATCGATTTTTTACTAAGAGCGACCATTCAAATTGCCTTGTGGAATTTTAGAACTGTTTGAAACGGTTACAGTTAATATGAGTCCAGTCTCAAATTATAGGTGACCTATATTAAATCCCTAAATATTGCTTTAATTTGGAATCAAAAGCTAATTAGACGTTTTTGAGATTTTTTGTTATGGGTGTAACAAAATTTTACTTCAACTTCAACCTAGCGTCCAGAACTACCCCACCGGAGCCGAAAACTAAAAACGGATTAGCCTCTACTTCTCCAATTTCTGGGAAATCCTCAACCAGCTGAGACAATTTAACTAAAACATCTACCACAGCCTGGAGATCATAAGGTTCTTCACCTCTCTGCCCCTTAAGCAATTCGTCGATATACCTCGTATCGTCGATCATCTTACTCGCCTTTTCTCTATCGAGGGGAGAGATTCCATTTGAAACATCTCCGAAAACCTCTGTGTACTTTCCACCCAATCCAAACTTTATCAAATGCCCGTCCAAGATCTCCTCATAAACTGCCCCGATCAAAACTTCCTTACCCTCATTAAACATTGGCTGAAGGCAAACCCCATCAATACTGTCTTCTTCCAAACCCTGACTTCTTGAAAGGACTTCGTCGATCAATTGGCGATAAGAGGACTCTACCTCTTCTTCAGAAACGTCAAGACGGATTCCACCAACATCCGACTTGTGAGATACTTGAGGGGATTCTATCTTCATAGCCACCGGCCCATCCAATTTTTTGGACATTTCAACAGCCTCATCCGGGCTTGTAGCCGAATAACAATCAGACACGGGAATGTCGTAGGCCTTAAATACCTCGAAGGTTTTAACCAGGCCCAATAGCTTTTCCCCTCTCTCCTCGACCTCGGAAATTATCTGTTGGACCCTAGATCCGTCAACAGTGGTATCTCTCTCGGGTTCAGGAGTCGTAACCTCATTATTCCTGTAACGCCACATCT
This sequence comes from Hadarchaeota archaeon (SeqCode), assembly GCA_964384105.1. GTDB lineage: Archaea > Hadarchaeota > Hadarchaeia > Hadarchaeales > JAGGTB01 > CAYLJV01. The sequence continues at coordinate 157,408 of CAYLJV010000002.1, forward strand.
CGGAAAGAACCTGGGCCGCCCTCTCGGGAGTTGAATAAAGGGGATGACCCCTCTTTTCCATCTCGATAACCTCGTCCATAACAAACTCCCTACCGGTGCTCGCCAGTAAAATCGGCTTACCGCCGCTATCCACTTCGCCGAAAATGTCCACGTACTCACCGAGCCTCTCAGGCTGCAACACTATCAAAAATCCGCCAACGGTATCTTCAGATGAAACAATTTCAATCATGTTCCTTATCTTCTCGGGAGACTGGTCAAAAGTGAAATCGGCAGGATTGTATCCTTCTATAACACCAGGCAATAACTCATCCATTTTATCTTTAGTATCCTCACTCAGCTCAGCGAGACCAAGACCCTCCTCATTTAGAGTATCTGTCGCGGTAATTCCCTGAGATCCGGAATAACTAGCAATCATAAATCTCCCAGATTCCGGCAAATTCTGTTTAGAAAAAGCACGAGCGATATCGAACAAGTGATCGTTATCTTCTGCCTGTATTATACCACTCTCCTCAAAAATCGTATCATATATCTGAGTCGGACCTCCGATAGCAGCAGTATGCGTTACAGCAGCAGCCTTGCCCTCCTTTGTCCTCGCACCTTTGAGAACCACAACTGGCTTTTCTTGAACAACCGCTCTAGCGGTTTTTAAGAACTCTCTCCCTCTCTTAATATCCTCCAGGTACATCGCGATTACATCGATCGTTTCCTCCTGTCCCATGTACTCGAGAATATCAGTCTCGTCGATGTCCATCTTGTTTCCGACAGTCGCAATAATACTGAAGTCCATTATCCTGCGGAGACCCCACAAAATGCCCGCGGCGTAAACACCCGCCTGGGCTATCAGTCCTACACTACCCGGTTTAAGCTCCCCAACCCGTCCTATAGACTGGCACATCCCGTTGTTCACATTTATGATTCCAGTACAGTTAGGACCTAAAACATGACAATCCTCGTACTCATCCAGCAGAATTTCCAAATCCTCCTTTATCTTCTTTCCCTTCTCCCCGGCCTCTCCAAAACCAGCCGCTTCAATCGTCACAAATTTGATTCCATTTTCGAAACATTCCCTAACGACTTCAGGAGTAATTTTAGCGGGTACTATCAAAACCGCAGCATCTACAGAAGGCCCGATATCCCCTACTATCCCATAAGCCTTGATGCCCTGAACCTTGTCCGCACCGGGGTTAACCGGATAGAGATCTCCTCGAAAGCCGTGATTTATTAGATTATTGAGAACGTTGTAACCCAGCTTTCCCTCTTTATTCGAAGCACCCACAACAGCCAAACTATCTGGACAAAAAAGCTTCTTTAAGTCCATCGGTAACACCTAATCAAATACAAGACTTGTTTGCACGTATTTATGTACACATGGAAATCGGGAAATTTCCGAATTTTAATTATTCTTAATTCCTCAGACTCAAAATAGGGCTGGGAAGCCTTCCCCCTCTGGAGATAAAGGCCTCAGAAGAATACTTGTTAACCTTCATTACAGGAGCTTTACCAAGAAGACCTCCGAACTCGATAACATCACCCGCCTTTTTTCCAATAGCTGGAATAATCCTAACTCCCTCTGTCTTATTGTTAACAATTCCAATGGCCAATTCATCAGCTATTATCGCGCTTATCTTGCTAGCCGGGGTATCACCCGGTATCGCAATCATATCCAGACCCACTGAACAAACGGCAGTAAGAGATTCCAACTTATCCAAACTCAAAGCACCGCTCTGAACGGCCTCCACCATCCCGAGGTCCTCACTGACAGGGATGAAAGTTCCACTCAATCCACCAACGTTACCACTGGCCATAGCTCCTCCCTTCTTGACCGCGTCCATCAAAAGAGCAACTGCCAAGGTAGATCCATGGGCACCGGCCTTATCGACTCCCATAGCCTCCAGAGTTCTCGCAACCGAATCGTTTTCTACAGGAGATGGAGCCAGAGAAATATCTACTATCCCAAACGGAACGTCGAGTTCCTCTGCCAGTTCTCTACCGATAAGCTCCCCCGCTCTGGTCGTCTTAAAGGTGGTCCTCTTGATAACCTCGGATAGTTCGGTAAGATCGCAGTCCTCGTTCTCCTTTACTACCTCTCTCACCACACCGGGTCCACTAACACCTACATTTAAAGAAAATTCGGCTTCACCTGCACCATGAAACGCCCCCGCCATGAAGGGGTTATCCTCTGGAGCGTTCACAAAAACCACAAACTTCGCGCAGCCTATGCTCTTCTCGCTTTTCCTGGCAATCTCCTTCAATATATGGCCTATCTTTATAACAGCATCTAAATTCATACCTGCCCTGTGGCTCCCGACATCAAGGAAAGAACAGACGCGGTCTGTCTCGGAAAGCACTTGCGGAAGAGATTCTATCAGTTTTTCGTCGCAATCTGTCATACCCTTCTGCACCAACGCTCCGAAACCTCCGACAAAGTCAACACCACCCTCTTTGACAGCTTCATCCAGAACCTTTCCAACCTCTACAAACTTCTCCTCCGTGGAATGGGGTCCCATAATGAGACTTACTGGAGTAACTGAAACCCTTTCGTTTATAATAGGTATTCCGTATTTTGTCTCTAATTTCTCGGTTTTAGACGATAGTTTTTTGGAATGAAAACTTACCTTCTCGTATATATTCTCCTTAAATTTTTCGAAATCTGAATCTATACAATCTCTCAGATTTATTCCAAGAGTAACTGTCCTTATATCAAGTCCTTGATAAAGAGTCATACTAGCCGTTTCAAAAACTTCATCTACTGTAAATGCCATCCTTCAAACCCTGTGCATAGCTTTAAAGATATTCTCATGTTGTAATTGTACCTGAAGACCCATATCCTTACCTATAGCCATAAGGTCGTCCCCAATGCTCTTCAAACTACAATTAGCGTTCCCAACATCTATCAGCATACTCATAACAAAATAACCCTCTATCACCTTCTGGCTTATATCCTCGATATTCACGTCCTTCTCATAGAGGGAGTTAGACATCCTGGCGATTATACCCGGTTGGTCCTCTCCAATCACAGTGACAAAACAGAGCTCCTTTCCCATATTATTCTCCTCGCAATGGAGAATCAACCCTCTTAAGTATTAAAATTTCTCTCAAAAACATCGCTTTAGGACTTCTCGACTACCTCAAACAGATCATCCGCAAGACTGATTATCAGGGCCTTATCCTCCAAATTCCCCTTCAGATCCTCCGGAATACTATCAGAACCGTGATACGCCCCGGCGATAGCTCCAGTCATAGCTCCTATAGTATCCGCATCTCCACCCAAACTGATAGCATAAGTAACAGCATTCAGAAAGTCTCTTGAATGAGACAGGAAAGAATAGATCGCTGTGGGAACGGAGTTAAATGCTTCAACTCTATTACCGAGAGACTCAACAACTGCTCCCTTATCTGGATCGGAACTGACCAGTTCTTCCAACCTATTTAATTTCTGCATATACTCCTTTTCATTCGCAAAATCTCTGAGCCTTTCGATAAATTCTCCAACATCTAAACCAGCTGAAGGGTCCTCATTAGTAGCAAGCGCAACTGCTGCGGACTGAAGGACGGCGCCACCTATCCCCAATCGATGGGTGTGAGTAACTCGACTGGACTTTTCCGCAACCGTAGGTAAATTATCCAAATCATTACAACAAAATAGTCCTACTGGAGCCACCCTCATGGAAGAACCGTTTCCATAGGATCCTTCTCCACCAAACAGTCTCTTCGCTGGCTCTCTCCAGTCCTCTTCACGCTCAAGGGATTTTATAACCCGTCTAGCCCCAGGACCATAACCCCGAAATGGCTCAAAATTATCCACCAATCTACTCGCAAAATAACCTCCATCAAACTCTCCCTTTTCCACCAATGATTCTGTCAAACTGATCATCTGCTGGGTATCATCCGTGTAGCGTAAATTCTCAAATCTGGAGAGCAGGCTCTCTATCTCTCCAGAATCCATGAGGGATCTACCCTCGCTCGTTCTACCCAAAGAGTCTCCCACCGCGGTCCCAAGCAGAGAACCACGAAACTTCGATCTCAGGTCCACTTCAATCACCTAGAGAGACTAAGGGAACTATATCTTCAAGGATAAAATCCAAAAATTCCTGGGGCTTGAGCTTGCTGAAAAGCACGATCACAGAATTCCTAGTAATTCCGACAACGATCCCTCTCTTCTGAATTTCAAAAACTGCGTACCATATATTACCATGATCCAGATACTCCTGATAAAGTGAAGTATCTGCAATTGAAGATCCGTAGAGGGCCAACTTTCCTACATCCGGAATGTCCACATTATCAAAATATATTACCTTAGTAGCGCGAGGATTGCTCTCGTGAAGCTCTTTTAGAGTCTCTTCTTTAATCTTGGCCTCTACTATCCCCCCGGATTTCAAAAAGAGTGCTTCACTGACCTTGTTAGCTATCCTATTCGCCCTCGGTTTGTCGCTTACTATAACTAAAAATATTTCTCCCTTTCTATTATGGAAGACCAACTCGGTTTCTTTGGTCTTCGGAACTTCGACCTCGCCAGACCTGTGATAAACTGAAATCAAAGTATCATCGCTATAGGTCCCGTACAAAGTTCCATCTTCTGCTTTCAAGTTCGTAATCTCAGTCACTAAATTGAACTTCTGGGTCCTGCCCTCGAACGGCTCCTCCTCCCGATAATCCTTCAATTTGCTAGCAATAAACCCCAGATCGGCATCTTTAGCAATTCTAAATATCTTTGCGGAACTTACCATTCACTGCACCTATAGTCTCCTAAAAGGAGCTTTACCATTAAAAATTTCTTTTCAATTGATTCTCAGTAATACTCACGTCCACTGTTCAAGAGACCTCTGAGCTCTCTTCTTTACTCCCTTCTCGAGTCTTTCGATTCCCGTCTCAACTCTCGATTCAGAAAACTCGTGCTCTTCACAGAGAAAACCTTTTATCTCCTCAGGAGATGGATCACTCCAAGCTATCTCGTAATCCTCCGTAACATTCGGTTCAAGAAAGACCTTTTCCACTTCAAGCGGGTCGACATCGAATTCTTCGGATATATCCAACTCCAAAATTTTCTCCAGGTTTCCATTCTCCTTAACAATTTTCAAAGCCCTTTTTGGTCCAATACCCTTAATCCCATCATTGTAATCCGTTCCTACTAGAACCCCTATAGCGATTAGCCCTCTCCTATCTATCCCATGGTCCTTCTTCAACTCCGACAATTTGGCAATTTCGGGAAGGACTTCCTTATACTCATCCTTACCAGGCAGTTTCCTCTTGCCAGTTATCGTCACGTTTCGAACGAGAATAGGCGCCCCATAGAGTAAACTGTCGAAATCCTGACTCCCAACGGCCCAAGCATCGCCGCGCTTGACCATAAAGGAGGCCTGAGCCTCGCCTTCACCTGGGGCCTGAACCCACGGGACACCCATAGCGAAAAGAAGTGTCTTCGACTGATCAACCATCTTGCCCGAAAGCCTAGAAGCCCTCTGAGCATACTTAAAAGCCTCCTTTTCGTCACCTTTTCGAATGGCCTCTCTCCTAGCTTTCTCAGCCTCTGCTTTCAATTTCCGACGAGTTTTGAGTGTCTTACTTTTAAGCTCAGGAGGTTCTCCATCAAAAACGAAAAATGGACGAATTCCTCGTTCAATCAGGTTAGAAGTTCTATAAAAAAGACCAGAAAGGTGTGAAGTTACTCTCCCCTTAGAATCCTTGAGAGGAGTGCCGTCCCTCTGCCGAATTATAGAGAGAAACTGGTACAAAGTGTTCATAGCATCAACTGCTATGACCTTCCCCTGCAGATATTCTAGATCGACTTCCTTGAAAGTAACAAGTTCTTTTATCTGTGTTCCCAAAAAACCCACCAAAATAAAATAGGTAGACAAGCTTTATTGACTCTCGCCAGAGGACTATGCAATTCTTTCTCCACTTGGAAGCCTTCTGACTACCGTCATGGGTATTGCGGAATTTTCGAACTCCGAAGTCGCGATATCAATTGGGTCTGAAATACCCTCAGGAACATCAATTAAAACGGGAGCACCAAGTTCTATCTGAATAGATCTCGCACCAATTACCCTAGCTTTTTCGAATCGAGTATATTTTTTAGGATAAATGGTTACCACCTCCATACATTTCTATCCAAATCTTAAAATTCAAAGTGTTTCCTCCTACAGTCTCACTACCTCAAAAAATGAATGTTTTAATCTATCAACAAATTCCGCTAAGCATGTTAGCCTACGTATGTTAAACTCTCCCATCGTTTGATTCATTTTTCAACTCTATTAAGAGTTAAGTGTTTAAAAAGTTACTCTTCAAAATTACATTCATTTTTCAAAACTTGTATTAATCCTATTCTAAAATTTTTCAGAAAATTTTAGTAATCAACAAGGAAAGTATAAAATTCAATAATATCCTCATAAAAGGAAATATGAACCATTAAGGCTATCAAAAACCAATAGAAGGTGCAATTTCTTCCTATGTGTCCTGTTAAATCCAATAGTAAGATAAAAAATTGACTATTCACTATAAACACTATTAATGAACAATAAACCATCTAAATTATTTTTTTCAATAATAAATAAACAAAAAAAGATTTTTTTGCCGATTTAAAATAATTAAACTCCTCCTAGTCTTTGAAATGGAATTTATTAATAAAAATAGAAAAGCTTTTATCTTTATACTAGGAAAAGAGAATGCAGGTCTCTGTAAATGGAAAAAAAGCTGGATCTGTGGCAAGTTATTTTGCTCGGTCTGGCTTATATGGCACCGGCTCTTTCGTTATTGGCAACTTTTAGAATTATAATGGCGGCTGGCTATACATGGACCGCGGTTCCTCTAGCTTATCTTATAGCAGGAGTAGCGATTATCATAACTGCAGTTGCTTTTGCTAACCTAAGTAAATTAACTCCTAAGGGTGGGAGTGTCTGGACCTATGCAAAAGATGCCTTAGGTCCCAAGTTCGGCCAGTTTGCTGTTTGGATTTATTTACTGCAGTTAGTTGTAGTACCAGCAGCAGCTATGATCCCGGTTGGCATTTTCGCTCAAAGCTGGCTGGGAATATCGCCCTGGATCACAGTGCTGATAGGTTTTCTGTTCATTCTGGGTATCGCCCTCTTAGGGATTGATCTGTCGTTTAAAACGATGGCAGTCCTATTCATCGGTGAGCTAATAATTCTTGTAACATTTGCAGTTAGCTCAATTTTGTGGTCTTCAGAAGTAGGTGCTTTCGGAACCATTTCCAGAATTGCCATCACACCATCTGGTTCCCTTTTTGGCATCGCAGGTATTATTGTAGGAGCTGCCGCAGCAGTCTATTCATTCCTTGGATACGAATCTTCTGCGACAATGGCGGAGGAAGTAAAATCTCCAATGAAAAATATACCTAAAGCTATTGTTATTACATCCATTTTAGGAACGATATTGCTAGTATTCCTCGCTTGGTCTTTTGTTGTTTCAATACCCGCAAAGGGACTGTTTTCACTTATTCACTATTTCAACCCAATACCCGCTATGGCTGGTGTTGTGTGGGGAGATGTACCTCCTTTCTACTATGGATGGCGCCACATATTGAGCATCGGAGGAATTGCAGCCGGAGTAACAGCAGCTCTTGCAGGATTACTAGCTTCCAGTAGGGTAATAAAAAAGCTAGGTGAGGAAAAAATCATTCCTAGTCACTTCAATAAAGTTTCAAAGAAAAGAGGAGCTCCAGTAGCGGCCATTCTCCTTGTCGGTTCAATAGGCTTATTTTTAGGTCAATTTGCCCCTTGGGAAAGTATTGTTTATGCTATTGCAACTGGAGCTGTACCAACTATAATTATCGTAAACTTTCTTTCCTTTTGGCGTTACCGCAATTCCAAAGTTACACCTTCGACAATTATCACTCAAAAGATTCTCCCGGTAATTGGTATCGCTATGGGTTTGTGGATTTTATTCGCTGGACTACCCACTAGAATGCTAATGGTGCTTATGGTTTGGGTTGTTCTCGGAATACTGCTAGTTTTCGTTAATAATTATCTTAAACCTAGTATTTTCTCCAACAAGAATAACGTATCAAAAGAAAAACTGTCACCCTCTCGATGGGGATTGGTCGCTTCTTCTTTGGCCTTGATACTGGTGGTTATAATCTTCGCTGTTTGGTACAAGTACTATGCTGGCTCACTAGCTTGGTGGAATGTTATCGCTCCATACGCCTCGGGCAACTTATTGGCCTCCGTTGTTGCTATAGGAGCCATAGTAGTTTTTATCGTTGGTATGGTGAAAAGCAACCGATTCACCTCAGAAGCTGAACAGAAAACTGGAGGTGTAGTATAATGTTTAATTCTAAAAAGAAGACCATATCTGTTTTATTGGTTATCGGATTAGTGGCATTTGTCCTTTTCCAAACTAACCTTTATTCCTCAGCTCAATCAATCGATGATAGTTCAGACAATGGAACATATATCATCTCGCTAGATAAGGAAGCCCTGGATTGGATAAGAATCGATGACACGAGCGCTATAAATCTTATTAATCAATTGCTTGAAGAAGAAGTTCCTGTATCATGGGCTTTAGAAGACTTTAAGGTGGGTGGTACAAACTATCCTGCAGGAACGTTCTACATCGAAACACCGTTTACAACCCGGAAAGGTATTAAAAGTAATGAAGTTATGTCATGGCTTTCCTGGAAAGGAAAGACAAACAGGGTCTTTCGCATAGAAAAGACAACTGAAGAGATAAACGTAGAATCCAAAGAACTGGTTCTTCCTAGAATTGCTTTATTCTACGATCGTACAACCTATTCAAATGCACTGGCATGCTACAATAGACTAAGAGAATTCGGATTCAAAGTATTTTTCGTAAATGCAGTTGATTTACTCGCTGATCCATGGAATAAACCTGGTACAGCTCTTGATAATGCGAATGTATTCTTTATGCCCGGAGGAGCATTGCATTTTTGGTCATTCCCTACTGAAAATCAACGGGAAAATGGAATAAAAAACATTCAACAGTTTGTTGATTCTGGAGGGGGATACGTCGGAGTTTGTGCGGGTGCAACTGAAACACTTAAAGGCAGTCCCTATCCTTATCTGAATCTTGTCGACGCCTCTTACCATCCCGAATGGTTTGCAAACGATCGGGATTGGAGACAGCTTATCGGTCCCATAGAGATCGGAGTTACAAAAGAGGATCATCCAGTCATGTTTGGATACGGTTCTGATGCAGTGAGGCCAGGATATGGCCCAGAAACACCAATTTATTATTACGGCGGACCCGCCATGCATAGCCTTGGAGAAGAAACAGAGAAACTTGCTGAATTCAGTAATCCTATAACACAAGTAACTCCTGATTTAGTTAAGAACATCTGGGGAAATGCAGCAATTGTTGCGCAAGATTACGGGGAGGGTAAAACAGTTTTAATCAGTCCACATCCAGAATGGCCTGGACCTGCTGGAAGGATATTCGCACAAGCATTATACTATAATTCTTCTAAAGAAAAACCTTCTTGGCAAGATGCAAACCTTTCTACAGATTTACCTGATGAAATTTCTTCCGAAAGGGTGGCTAACATTACAAAGAGTGTCGATGAAATCAAACCTTATCTCGAAGACACAGCAAGAGTAGCATCGGAAATAGTTAACTTAAGAGCGGGAGATCATTACCATCCACTGGGATTATGGTATGACGAGCCTCTGCGAATGCATGCCAATGATATATACGACAAGCTGAAGTTTATGGAACGCTCTGCGTTAAAGTTTGAGTACGAATACTACAAACTAAATCTAATAAAGCAGAGGGTAAAAGATGATCCAAGACTGCTCGAAACCGTAGAATACAGCCAAGCCATGATTGATAAGTTTTTCACTTTAGCCGAAAAACTCTCTTCTGAACCACATTTCATATATGAAGATCATTGGACCGGAGCCGGCCCCTTTGAGCCATTCGGAGAATATGAGCCTTCTTCCTTCACTGACTTCCCCGCCGTATTCAAGTACATCGATGAAGAAGTCAACGAAATAGTTTTGCCATTTGTTGAAAATTACGCTGTGCTATTCAACGATTACAAAGAATTACAACGGGAATATGAAATTGATCCCTCGCCCGAGTTAAAGCTAGAGTTGGAAAATATGGAAAATATGATTGCTGCATCTTGGCCCGCAGGCCCCCTGTACAAAGGAATGTACACTCTAAGGCACACACTAGATATTATGCAATACAAAGTTAATTACCATCTGTTGAAGCTTGTTTCGCACGCAGATAGAGTCGAAGAAGTACTCTCATTGAACAACTATATTTTGGCAGACTCCCTAGGGCAATTTAGCAACACATATATTACACTGCGTTCTCTTTTTGCTCATCCCGGAGGGTTCTTAAAGTGATGGAAAATAAAAAAGTTAGTGGAGAAAGTGACCGACAGACAAATAAAAGAAATTTGTTCCAAAGAGGGATAATCACAATAGTGATCGGATTTGTTTTCTCTATAATACTTGCACTGTTTTTCGGGGGGTATAGCTTTTGGTTATTTCCAGGTTTGCTGGTAATATCTCTTGGAGTAGCTGATGTTCTAAACAAGGTTTATTTCATTGCCAAAGGCAAGAAGTCTAAAGATCTTTGGATAGGAATGACGGTTTTCTTTATCGGCTTCTCAGGCTATCTGAGCGTCATGACACATGTTATGTTGGCTTTAATACAAACTATAACCATGCTGGTAATGATAATCGGTTTTATAGTAATTGTAAAAGCTCTGATTTCCTCATCGAATCACAAAGAGTAAATCAATATATTCCTCAGTGAGTTATCTTCTTCGACCAATTCAAATTTTATTTATCTGAGCTCTTGTAGAATAAGTCCTTTTAAGGATTCGTCTTCCTTTAATTTTATAGGCTCCCCTAATTCCCAAATTAACTGTATAAATAAACTTATCTCTAAAAAGAGAACCATTTAAAGGGAAATTAGTTATTCACTGGAAGCTCCTTTCCATACATCGTCCTTTAGCTTTCTACCAGTTTTCTCCTCCCACTCTTCAATCGACAAAGAATGCTTTTTTCTTATTTTTTCGCCGATACCCAACCCATTATACGCACAGAACGGAACTATCCCCTCTGGAGTAGTATAATGAATAACACAACTTTTCAGTCGGTCTATACTCAAATTCCAAGGATCTTGAAACCACATCGATCCTATAAAAAGGCTATTCAGATGAAGTTTCCCTAAAGAATCGTAATCTCCACGAACAAAAGCATTTACCAGCAACTCTCTAGCGTTAAACCCTTCCGGGGCCTTATCAAAGTCTATATAATCAGTGATATTTTTCATCAAAGAAGTAGCTATTCTCGCCTTCTTAAGCATACCAGTTTTCTCCGACTGCTCTTTAATGAATTTCACAAGACCTTCGACGTCAATAAATCGCGTTATCGGTATAAGTTCTCCATCGTCAACAAAGAGATAAGTAGCTCCGCCACAACCAGGACTAGCAGTAAATTCGATTTGAGGTTCATCCTTTAGATTCTCGACTAGTTTAGACACGGGATAGACAAAAGGAACAGGGTAGAAATCGTCTTTCTTTATCTCACCATCGAGTTGCTCCTCAAGAGCCTCCAGCATCATTGCGTAGTCAACCCGTTGATTTTCTCTGTTTTCATCGTCTATATTTTCCAAACGGCCACAGAAAGATACCGGTTGGAAATTAACCCCTCTTATAATATCCACGTTCTCAGCAGCGAATCTGATTATATCCCCCAATTCTTGAAGATTAAAACCATTAATGGGTACTGGGACCAAAACAACACCTAAATCTGCCTTTCTTAAGTTTTCTACCGCTTTTTTGTTCTGTTCTATCCACGGATTAGTTTCCTTGGAAATGCCATCAAAACTCATATAGACCGTATTTACGCCTGCTTCTCTAAGAGTTTTACAATATTCTGGATCTTCTGAGAGTTTTATTCCATTGGTGTTTAGCTGGATATGTGTGAATCCGATCTCCTTTGCGAATTTAACGATCTCTATAAGATCGTCCCTTATCGTTGGTTCCCCGCCTGTAATCTGAATTGCCGTGTTAGGTACGGGTTTCTCATTTCTAACCCGTCTCATCATATCCTTTAATTCCTCCAGAGAAGGCTCATAGATGTATCCGGAAGCTCCAGCATTCATAAAACAATAACCGCATCTAAGATTACAACGATTTGTAACCAACAAGTTTGACAAAACCGTTTGGGAACGGTGCTTAGGGTAAAGTTTCGGAAATTCTTCTGACCAACCCCCCTCAATCTCCTCGTTTTCTACACCTTCCCCCTTCACCTCATACTCCATCCACCTGTAGTATAGGTCAGGATCACCAAAATAGATAGACCGGTAATCTCCATGTTCGTCGCAACTCTTTTTCAACCATATTTTACCATCTTCCTCCACAACCTGGGCGTCGATTTTGTTAATCTTGCCCTCTTTCATACACCCAGGACACACGGATTCTGTTTTTTCAAGAACTTTAGTCATAACAACCGTTTACTACTCATCGGGGTAAATATATAAGAATTTTTAAACTACACTCAATATGAAAGCTCGTTTTAAGGAAAACAAAATGGTTTCCGAAAAAATTGAAAAAACATTGAAAGAATTAGGGCTAACCGAGTATGAAACAAAAGCATATGTAGGTTTGGTTTCCTCGGGTCCAACTACAGCCGGAGAGCTAAGCAATATTTCTGGAGTTCCCCACTCTCGCATTTACGATGTTCTCTCGAAGCTGGAAAAAAAAGGTTGGATAGACAGTCAGTCAGGTAGACCATCAAGATACAGGGCGAAACCACCCTCCGAAGTAATGGAACTTGTTAAAATAAAACAGAAAGAGAAACTGAAAAAAGCGACAGAAACAATCGAAAAGGAATTGGATCCTCTATATGAAGAAAGCGGAGAGGTTGAGAAGCCTGAAGTCTGGACTATCCGAGGCAGAAAGGAAATAATTGAAAGAACAAGAATGATGTTTACAAAAGCAGAAGTCGAGGTCCTAATATCAATTCCCAACCTAACTGATGAACTATCCAATCTGAAGGAACTTATACCATTAGTAGAAACCAAAAAACTGGACTTTAAACTTCTGACCTCAGAAAAAAACGAACTTTTAAAAAAATTAAACGAGGTCGAAAACGTAGAGCTGAGATTCAGAAGCCCTCTATTCGGTGGTGGTGTAATTGTAGACGGTAGAGAAGTGCTACTCGTCTTAGGTGGAAACGGAAGAAGCCTTGGGATATGGTCAGACGAAAGCGGACTGGTAAAATACGCACAAGAGTATTTTAAATACCTATGGAAAGATTCTGAAGAGATTAAAGGAAAATAAAGGAAGATTAAGGAAATTAAAGACCTCAATAATAACAAAATCAAACTCAAACAGGTTTTTCTAAAATTATACGGTTTCCTTTACTCGCCACATATTTCAGTATCCTCTCGGGGTTTTCCAAAGACGCGGGGCCAATTACTCCCTTTCCTTTTATCTTCCCCTCAACTAACATTTGTACTACATAAGCAGGAACAGAGGCAGTCACCCAGCTCAAATCGTTGACCCAGGGGAGAAAATCCTTTATTTCATCTAAAATAGTAACAGTACTCACTCTTCCTTCTATTCTTCTATCATCGCGGGTTCCTGTAACTTTTATCTTCATTGCAAAATTGGAATCCTTGATAACACCTTCCTCATATTTTTCACGATAGTCTACAGTAGGAACGAAAGATTCACCCCACTTGTCAAAAACGTTCATTTTCTCGGAAATCATCGGTTCTTCACAGGTCTGCTTCCTTATTGCTTCGATCCAGACTTCTTTCGAATCCAAATCGCCTATTGATAGACCGGCTTTAAGGCTTACATGGTTTATATTTTCTCCATCCGGTAAGAACTCTGGAATTGTTCTGAGCTCTGGTAAAGGAGTTGTGACATAAACCTTTCTTTGACCTGTTGGTTCTGGAAAATCCCAGAGCTCTTCAGACTTCAAAAGATCTAATTTCTTAAAATCACCATCTTCCCAGATTACAGGACCTGGAGGTCCCAACCACATTCCCATCAAAAAATTTGGGGCCGACGGAGCTATCAACTCATCCGAATCAATATAAAAATAGAATCCTATCTCCACTTTTTCAATAGCATCAAAGCCTATTTCTTCACTCAGATACCTCGTCGCAACGTCAGTAATTCCGGGAGCAGCACCCAAATTAGGAATCCAAGTTAAGTCCTCATCTAAAACTTTATCATTTAAATCAAGCAAAGCATCCAAAGTCTGTTCATAGGGGGCAAATTCGGGGGAAGGTAAAGACACCAAATCGATATAAGAGGCCCCTATTTCCAGACATGCTTCTGCTATGGGGATATTGCAATTCGGAAAAGTTGCATTGACAATAATATCAACATCTCTTCCCGCTCGGCTAACCTCTTCAGAACTTCTAGCATCAATTGGGTATTTGGCCTCTATTTTCGTTTTCGAATCAAGTTTTTCGAGACGTGTATAGAGTTTTTTTGCTCTTTTAGGGTCAATATCCATAACCAATATTTCTTCGACTTCTTCTAGAGCTAGCAATCCCGAGATCGCAGACCCCTGACCCCCACAGCCTAAAATACCTACGTTCATACGATCTACCTTTAATTTAACTCGATTTAAACATTTAGGCATTTTTATGGTTAGAAAAATGATACTCTTAGAAAATTTTATTTGTACCAAAAGAAAGTTTTCTCGAAGTCCAGTGGGATATGATGATTTATCAATTATCTTCATAAAATGCCTAAAGGGTATAGTAAGTGGTTGAAATATTAGACCTTATCATTCAAAGTATCTGGTTTATTCTCCCCGCATACATCGCCAACGGAACACCCGTTGTATTAGGTGGTGGACCGCCGATAGATGGAGGTAAGAAACTCCCTGATGGAAAAAGAATCTTGGGAGATGGAAAAACTATCCGAGGTCTCGTTCTAGGAGTTCTAAGCGGTGTTATTTTCGGTGCTATTCAAATCGGGATTGGAAAAAGACCCGATGAATTGATTGTAGTCTTTTTGCTCTCTCTCGGTGCTTTATTGGGGGACATTGTCGGCAGTTTCTTCAAGCGTAGATTGGGGCTTAAACGAGGAATGGCGGCACCTGGATTGGACCAACTAGAGTTTCTGGCCGGCGCTCTTTTACTAACATCAATAGTTAAAGTTCCCACATGGGAAATGATAATAGCCCTGATAATACTGACCCCCCTCATCCATCTAGGGACTAACTGGATTGGGTATAAAATGGGGTATAAATCCGAGCCGTATTAACCGGATTTTTTTACTTTTGTTTCCACCGGAGCCTCTTCCCAGGGGAAAACCACCCATCCATCTGTCTCATAAACGTAATAATCCGGTTTTATCTTCGATGAAGGTTTATAGACCACGGTACAAATCCTCATCTCGCCATCCAATTTGTCACCCAAGTGATCAGTTACAACCTTCAAAGTATCACCAGTATCCGCCACATCATCCACTACCAAAATTTTTCCTTTTAAATCCCCGATATCGGACCAGAATATCTCCGGTTCATCTCTGGTTTCGTTGACATTCTTGTAATATTTCACATGGATTATCCTCATAAGACAATCATTAAGCAAATGAGACAATCGGACAGCAGGTATAAGGCCTCCTCGAGCTACTCCTATTATTAAATCTGGGTCATAATCCTCTTTTATGGTAATTGCCATTGCTTCGAGAGCCTTTTCAACGTCTTGCCAAGTCATGCATTCAGGATCCACTCAAACGCCACCAAGTGATTAAAGATAAATAGTAGGTTTCTAAAAATTTTTCTAAAGAAATCACCGTATTTTCAGAAAATATTTTTTCTGAGTGAACAATATGTTGGAACCTGAAGTATTCGAAGAGTTAGAAAAAACCCTAGAAGAGGTAAAAGAGCTATCCAAAAATGGAACTTCCATAATAGTGGAAGGAAAAAAAGACGAAAAAACATTGAGAAAACTTGGAATAAGTGGCGAAATCTTCAGAATTCCTAATAACGGTAAAACTACCTTAAACTCGCTGGAAGGTCTGCCCAAACACGAAGAGTTTCTTATCCTCACAGACTTTGACAGGACAGGCGAAGAATTAGCAAAATATTGTAGAAAACATTTAGAAAAACTTGGAGCAACCGTCCTTATAGACATGAGAAGGAAACTAAGGAATTTCATAAGGAAAGCCGTTAAAGACATTGAAGGTCTAGCTAAATTCCTGCAGAGTGAAAGGGCATCTCAAACCAACTGTAATCCAAAATTCGATCAATTAGAGAAAAATTTCAAATAAATCGAGATTTTCCTAGAATAAGAATCTAAGAATTACAATAACAATGCCTGAAACTAGTGGAACAATAAAATTGTCTTCTAGCACCCAATTTTTAACCCCCTCCAGCTCAATCCCTTCTATGAACATAGCTATTAAAGAAGCCGAAAACGCAAACAAAGGTTCAACAAAAAGTGACGCCACTAAACCTCCTAAAATACCACCTGCGATATTACCTTCAATATTCTTTGTCCTGCTACACGGGTGTTTCACTTTTCCGAATCTCTGACCTATGATAAAGGAAAAGGAATCTCCAATTGCTAATATAGAAATAGAAGCTGCTAAAACTTCGGAGTTAGTAAAAAGAGCTAGAATAAAAGCACTTAAAGTATAGAAGAAGGCACCCTTTCCGGGAAACCTTTTTCTGTCTTTTGAACGTTCAAAATTCTCCAAAAGCCAATCCAAGCCCTCGATCTCGCGTCTAGTTGACAAGAAAATAAGAACCAACCCTCCTGACAAAAGTAGAAATAAAAATCTGGATAAAGGAGGAATAAAGAAAATTAGATTAAAGGGAAACAGCAAACCTAAACCTTCTATTGCTCCCAGATATACCAAGGATACGAAAAACAAACCCACCGCAGTGTGAAAACCTTTTCTTTTTAATTCAAACTTCTCCAATCTAAAAACCTAACAGTATTATTGATAAGACAACATTGATAGTTCCTATCTTTCTATAAAAGATATTAATCAATTCTTGAAATCAGTGAAAAAATCCAGAACAGTATGACTTATGGAAATAAGTAAAGAAAAAACATGAGAATTTTCTTAAAAGATATAAACTGATTTCACTTGGGATATAAATTGAAGGAACTTCTAATAGCATTACTTCTCTCAGCAGTTCCAAGTTACGAGGCTAGATACGCAATTCCGACTTCATTAGCTCTAACAAACGTAAATCCTGTGCTTCTATTTTCCATATGTGTGGGAATAAACCTCCTTGTAATTCCTATAGTTTTTCTGGGCTTGGATTTCTTAGCTCCCCCTCTCAGAAAAAGATTCGAATGGGTAGATTCCATATTTAAATGGTTTCTAAAAAGAGGAAAAAAAAGGAGTTGGGAGTTCTCTGCTCTAGTTCTCTTCGTATCTACTCCAATCCCTGGAACAGGGGCCTACACTGGAGCACTAATGTCTTATCTATTTGGGCTAAACAGAAAAACTTCAGCGATAGCCATCGGAATAGGGGTATTAATAAGTTCAACTATAACCACACTACTTTCCCTGGGAATACTCTCTTTAGCCGGACTCTAAAATTCCGAATAATAACCATAGAACTTTTATCTATTCTCGTGAAGAATTTATTTGCATCATAACATTCAAGTATGAATCACATCTCACGCTCATCTGGATTCTACCGGGTAGCATGAGGCAAGCCTAGGAATAGGTTCACTATCCAAAAAATGAAAGGAGGTAATTATTCGAATGGGAGAAAATAATAGCAAGGCAAAGTATCTTATCAAAGCAACGATCGAAACAGATGGAGTAGTTGAAAGGCCAGATGTAGTCGGCGCTGTTTTTGGCCAAACTGAAGGAATATTAGATGACGAGTTAGATCTACGAGAATTACAGAAAAACGGGAAGATAGGTAGAATAAACGTCAACGTTAAATCAGAAAAAGGAAAATCAAGAGGCACAATATCCATTCCTTCCAGTCTAGACAAAAAGAGAACAGCAATGATAGCTGCAGCTTTAGAAACGATAGATAGAGTAGGTCCTTGTGAGGCGATGATCACAATAGATCAAGTACAGGATATAAGAGAAGCAAAAAGAAGTTTCATCAAAAAGAGAGCCGAAGAGATAGTAAAGAGCATAAAAGAAGTAAAAGAAATCAAAAGGCCTGCAGAAAGAAAAAAGAGAGCAAGACAGGGGAGAAAAGTAGAGAAGTATAAGGGACAGCCAGCAGGACCGACAGCGGCAGAATCAGACGCTATTATCATAGTCGAAGGTCGATCAGATGTAATAAACTTACTTAAACACGGGATAAAAAATACTTTCGCAATAGAGGGCACCAACGTCCCTCCTGTAGTTTCGGAAATAACCAAGAACAAAACAACAACCGCTTTCTTGGATGGGGACAGAGGCGGTGATCTAATACTTAAAGAGCTTCTTCAAGTCGCAGAGCTAGATTATATCGCTAGAGCCCCGAAAGGTAAGACGGTCGAAGACCTCTCAAGAGAAGAAGTCAGGAAAGCCTTGAAAGAAAAGGTCCCTGTAGAGGAAGTAAGCACTTCCATAAGAGAAAAAGAGGACAAGATTCCGAAAGAAAAAGATCTCAAGAAACTATCAGAAGCACTAAGTGAACTTCAAGGAAGCCTAAAAGCTCGGCTCTTCGATAAAGATTTGAAAAAGGTAGATGAAACGGAAGTAAGAGGTTTATCCGATAAGCTGAAGGAGTACGATGGATTAAAGGCAGTCGTTTTTGACGGAGTTATAACTCAAAATCTCGCAGATTTAGCAGTTGAAAAGAAACTAGAATACCTTGTCGGAATGACAGAAAGAACCAAAAACAAGCCAAAAGGAATAGAGATACTAACTAAAGAAGATTTTAGCGAGTAATTAAAGCTCGTAAACCATCGAAACGGCAGATTCGCCATCAGAATAATAGCTCGGAATGATTTCCTTAGCCTCAAATCCTAGTTTACTATAGAAATTCTGAGCTTCCTCGTTGCTGACTCTAGCCTCAAGTTCTACTTGACCTGCGCCGTTTTCCCTAAGACGTTTAAAGGCATTCAACATTAAGGCGGAGCCTATTCCATTTCGTCTAAATGACTCATCCACCGCAATAGCTAGAATATGACCTATATTACCCCACCTGACCACTCCGATCAGGTATCCTACTACCTTTTTGTCTACTTCAGCCACCAAAAACCCATCGGGATTGGTCTCATAAATATGCCTCAATAACTTCAGTGGATACGGGTCCTTGAAAGATATCTGAGCAATTTTATAAACGGAAAATAAATCTTCGGGTTTTACTTCCCTAACATGTATAAACTTTTGAGCTACCATCGACCTCAACTCTACATTTTGGATAAATAAAGAATAAAAATTACGGTCAAAAATATCATTCAAAACAACAAGACGATTTAAAAACGGTTTTTCTAAAAGTGAATACCTATAGAACATACCCTATTAAGAAAAAACGGACAACAAAATGAGAATAATTCATAAAGATCTGAAAGAAGGCAAAATCAAGCTCCTGACAGAGAATCTTAACGACCTTTGGCATCTGCAACACATAATAGAACCAGGAGACATAGTAACCTCCATAACTTGGCGTCGCCTCAAAACAGAAACAGATAAGGTTAGAGCAGACAGACAGGAAAAAGAAAGAATAAAGCTCTCTATCGAAGTAATAAAGACAGAATTTCAAAAGTTTTCCAATCAACTAAGAGTTTTAGGAGAAATAATTGAAGGCACGGACCTTGGAGAGCATCATACAATCAAAATAGATAATAACACAAAATTTACCCTTAGAAAAAAATGGAAAACAGATCAACTAGAAAGACTTAAAGAAGCAAGAAAAGCGAGTAGAAGACCCGTAGTTCTTTTGATAGCACTAGACGATGAAAATGCTACATTTGGACTAGTAAGACAATACGGTCTGGAAGAAATCGGAGAGATCGGTTCGAATATATCCGGAAAAATGTACAAATCCGACAAAGAATCTAGTGAAAGAGAATATTACCTAAAAATTTGCAAATTTATAAAAAACCTAGTTGAAGAAAAAGAAATTCCTTCTATTATAGTAGCCGGACCAGGATTCGCAAAAAAAGAGGTATACTCCACCATTAAAGAAAAGTACCCGGATCTAACCCAAAAAATTCACTTGGGAAATACTAGTAATACCGGGAGTTCGGGTTTGAACGAGATAATCCGAAGAGGTATAGTAAAGAGAGTGTCAGAAGAAGATCGAACATCTCTAGAAACCGAATTGATAAGTGAGATGATGGAAGAAATATCAAAGAACGGAAAAGCAACTTACGGACTAGAAGAGGTAAAAAACGCGGTAAGTGCCGGTGCTGTAGAAAAGCTATTAGTATCGGATAAAACTCTTAGAAATGAAAGAGGTACTATAGAACCAATAATGGAGAAAGCGAGGAACACAGGGAGCGAAATTTTTGTAATAAGTTCCGAACACGAGTCGGGAAACCAGTTAGCAAGAATCGGTGGAGTGGGTGCTATATTACGATACAGAATATCCTAGGAATCTTTTAAGACTTCTCAAATAATGAAAGATACTCCAAATGACACAGCTAATCCAACTAAAGCTCCACCACCTAATATAGGGATTGCCGGCCAGAAACCGCCCTTTCTCTCCGAAACTAAGAGCAGAATAATCAAAGCGATAAAAGAAAATATGGAACTACCCACAGCAAAAAGAAGGCCGAAACTTCTGAAAACCGAGACAGAAAAAATCAAGGGTATGATCACATCTCCACCACCCACGAAACTTAAATCTCTATCCTGACCCTCTTTTTCGATCTCCTCCTTCATTTCCTCTACCGTATCTTTAGAGGAGCTATAAGCAAAGCCAAGGAGGATATTAGACTCAAAAGATCCCTTGGCCAAAGCAACCATGTGTTTAGAAACTTTAACTGAAAAGAAATCATAGACTGAAAGACCTATTATCAGAACCAACGCAGGGAAAAACCCTAGGATAGTACCTATATACGCCCCAATACCCGAAAAAGCAAAAATCAAAATGATATTTTGCCAAAGAAGTGATGAGAAGCGATATCTCAAAAAAGATAAAAGAATAGCTATCGGAACTGAGATAACTAGGGGTAGAAAAGTTCCAAAGAAAAGAAGTAACCCGAAAAAGAAAGCAAAAGTCAACCAGATTTTTAGAAACAATTGCAATTCGTACTTTAGGAGTAGAAGAGCCGCTACTCCAACAATTGCAACGACGGAAACCAGCCAAAGTCCACCGATTCCAGATGAAACTTGAACTTCAGTTTCGGGGACTAAGCTCAAAGCTGCAAACAAACCAAGTATGTTAGTAACAGCAAACAGAGCCCCCAAACTTAGGATCCTTTTCATCTTTAACAATTCCAGAATATAATCTTCACACAGTACTTCTTGTTAATTAATCTTTAACCTTTAGTTCTCTACAAGATTTCTGAATAAACTAGGAAAGCGTTTTTCTCTTAAAAATATTCTTCCCCCAAAAATCGAGCGAGCAAATGAAGGAAAAAGGACAACTAATGGGAGTACCAATAAAACTGGTAATCGCCCTCGTCATTGGAGTAATGTCCATGGGGATAATGACACAATTTGTTAACACAGCTGATAGAACAATGCTTCGGGATATGAAAGTCACTTTCGAAACAAGAGGTACACAACTCACAGTGAAAACCTTCGATGCTCAAACCCAGGAAGCTTTAACGGGAGCTACAATAGCAGTGAACTACTCTGGCAAAAAATTAGCTCATACTTTAGATCCTGACTCAAATAGCTACACCTTTTCACTACCTGAAAAAGAGAAGGTGATAATTGCAGACGTGAGAGTAACCCACAACGGATATATTCCATGGAAAGGCGAAGCCGCTCTACAAAATTAGGAAAGGTGTTCCTTATTAGAAAAAAGGGTATAGTTGATACTCCAATAGTACTCATCTTATGTGTTTCTCTCGGGTTACTTGCCATCGGCCTCGGAGAAAAAACTCTGATCAGACTCGGCGAAATCAAAGATACGCAAACTTCAATAAAAGAATTTGATGATTTCATCGAGTTCGCAACGGAAACATGCTATAGTGAACTGGAGATAGAAAGAAAAATAGCACTAAATCTTAATGGTTACAAAATATCGATAGACGGGAAAATAGCTCAGCTTAGAAAAGAAAAAGAAACCATAAGGTCAGAAAAATTACCTATTCCTTTAGTGTTTGCAGAAAACGAAAAATCAACAATTGAAAAAGGAAATTTTCTTCTTAAGTTGACAAAGTCAAGTAAAGGAAATCATTCGGACAGCAAGTTAATTCTGAAGTTATCGAGGGGATAAAATTAGACAGAGTGGCTCCATCAACAGCTTATTGAGCAGCAAGTTAGCACTAGCATTCGGAGTTTTTCTTTTAATATCTGCGACTCTTTCAATGTATCCCCGTACACAAAAAGAGGTAAAGAGAAACAAATTGAAATCTATTGCCCAAACAGTGATAAATAACCTAGAAAAAGCAGACCACCTGCCTGGAGAGGTAAAGATAAAAAAGAGAATTCCCGACTTAGACGAGACTTTCGAAATTTTTATCTTAAGTTCCAGAAAAGACAATAAAACAATCGTTAAAGTCGAGGTCTCTTCGGAAGAAAAAATAAGTAGAAATGTTATTCTCAATAAGAAATTGAGCAAATCGAGCTCCTATCTATCCGAAATTAATCCAACAAGTGTCTTCATTGAAAAATCTGAGCGAATCAATATAGAGGTTACATAAGTGTCTCATATTACCTTTAGTGAAGACCTAATTGGAATCCTCATAGTGGCAGGGATAATCATTTCTTTTGTTGTGGTCTTAGGAAATTCTTATTCAAACTATCAGGAACAAAAATCTCGAGAAGAAAAAAACCAACTACTTCTAAGATTTTTTGATTTTCTCCGATCCAAAATGGAAAATAATTCTACCGGTGGGATAAGTTTTGGAAAAATAAAAAAGGAGACAATTAGCGAAAATATCTATGATATACTTCCTGAAAAAATCGATCTTAAAAATATTCGGATAGATTCGGAAAATAGAACTTTATTCAAGCTGAAAAAAGAAAATGAAAAATTCGATCAATCAGTAATTCTCCCGATTATATACGAGAACAAGAGCGGCAAAACCCCCGCAAAATTGAAACTATACGTAGGCTGATTATACTTGAAAAACCGCGGAATTGGAACTACCATCGATTTCATTATTCTTAGCTTGATTATATGCTTATCTTGTCTTATTCTAGTAGGAAGTTACTCTCTTCAAAAAAAGAAGACAACAAGATATCCTGAAATAGTATCTCAAAATACCCTTTTAGCTCTCCATCACGTAAAAGTAGAAGACATACACAAATTTTCTTATTCTCCAGACCTTCCGGTAAAAATTAACAAAAAATGTGTAATCCGGAAGAAAACCTTAACCCAACTCATCCTAGATGATATAATTCTAAATGCTAAATTAAAAGTAGAAAATGAAACATTTGAATCAGAATTAAACCAGGAGTATGACTCGAGAGTGGAAGATCTACTCAGTGATTTCTTAAAAGAATTTACTGGTGAAAGATTTGGATTCAAACTAAATATAAAACTGAAACAAGCAAACATAACAGATGAAATAAAAATTGAATTTGATAAGACCATACAAAATCTGAGTCGAGAATCAGAAAAACTCTGCGGCGAAACCATATCAATAAAACCAACATTCACCAGATACTTTTTGGAGAAAATATCAAAAACTGCACTCGATAAAGATAACCTTGCTAGAGAATTTTCATTCAGTAACTTCTCAAAATCCACTAATGAGAAATTAACATCTTCTAATCTAAATTCGAATAGAACTCAATTAGGTACTCTGATTATTACTTTGGAGCTCTGGTCTAATTGAAAGAGAACGGCTTCATTCCACTTACAACAATTGGTTTAATCATATTGATAATATCGGGGACTTTCATAGGATATCTACGCTGGAACGATCATAGACAAGAAATGGATTATATTCACAACTCTAATGAATCCTCTTTAATGTGCAAAATCTCAAACAAGAAACAAAATTTGAAGCAAAACTTCAACCAAATTCTCTACGATGCTCTTTGGAAAGTAGGAAAACAGGCCTACGCCTATGAAAACGGCGGCATAGAAAACTCTGTCGAAAAAATCGCAAACCTCAAGTTAAAAAAAAGATTATCAACTCTAATCCTCAACGAGAGCAAAGGAAAAATAGGACCCAAAATATCGCTAAAGAGTAACCAAGGAAAGTTAAAGATAGAGGAAAGTGAACATGGTTATTCCTCAGGTGAGGTTTTATTGCCTTTGGGTTCTTCAATTTCAGGAAAACTCATAGATAATTCTTTCTCAGTTTCTTTGCCTATTGAAAAGATAAAATTTTCAAACGACACAAGATTCTACCTTCTCAAAGACAAAATGGGCCAATTCAAAGACGAATTTGGAGAAGTCGGAAAAATGTGGAAATACGCCGAATATGCAATAGCCTATTCGGAGATATGGTTAAATAACAAACTTTCTCTTAATAAAGAGAAGTCAAAAACTCTTTTTCAACTAGCTCTCGCCTCCAAAGAATTAGAGAAATTTGGATCGTTTGATTACTACGCCTCTATTAGAGATTTAGTTAGTGTTCCGATAGCAAAGATAATTAGAGATATTGAACCTCAGACTGTGATCAAACCAATAAGGAAAAAGGAAATCCAGGACATAAAAAATGAAATTGAGAAATCTATATCAAAAACAAGGAAAACCGAAGAAGCAATAAGAAAATCTGCTTCAGAATTTGAAAAAATATCAATATCCAAACTAGAGGAAAAAATCGAAAGAAGTAGAAAGAGAATGCTAAACCTTAGAAAAGACTTTGATAAAATAAGTGCAGAAAAAGCAAAAGTAGAATTCGAAGATATCTATAGGGATCTGAAGAACAATTTCGATTATCCAAATAACAGAATAAAAAACGCAGATGTGAAAATCGGAGAAGCCAAAAGTGCACTCAAAAGAACAGAAGTATTTTTTCATTCGGCTCTAGAAAAAGCTAAAGAACTATCCAAAGATAATCCGCTCCTCAAACAACTCTATAGGGATCTCACAAAGGAGAAAAACATCCCTTCTGTACTAACTCAA
The DNA here is from genome assembly GCA_964384105.1 of Hadarchaeota archaeon (SeqCode). Classification (GTDB taxonomy): domain Archaea; phylum Hadarchaeota; class Hadarchaeia; order Hadarchaeales; family JAGGTB01; genus CAYLJV01. The sequence continues at coordinate 182,490 of CAYLJV010000002.1, forward strand.
ATAGAATATGGAATAAAAAACACCTTAGAAAATATAAATGAAATCAGGGGTAAAATCAGGAAATTAGAAAGAAATTTCCAAGGAAATGAACAATTTTTAAACAATTCTTTCGAAGAGCTTGAATCACTTTTTGATAAGGCTCTTAATGAAAATAACAACTTATCCGCAGAGAAATTACTACTCATATTCTCAATCAAAATAAGGGAGTTATCTGAGAAGTTTATAAAAGATAAGAAAGATTCCTTTAAATCAGCAGAGAGAACTACGAATGAACTAAAGAACTTCGTAAAAAAACAAACAAAAGAACCTGACCCGAACTGGAAAAAGGAATACAGAGACTATTCTGAAATTAAAGATGGTAACTACGAAACAAAAATAGCAAAAAAATACGTGATACATGAAGGAAAAGGTACTCTCGGTGGAGTAAAAGAGATACTCGTTAATCTGAAATCCCATTTAGAGAAACTAGAAAATCTTGAGAAGAAATTTAAAGAAAAAAGAAAGGATTTTGAAAAGTTAAATTTGGATAAAAGAATCAAAACGGTAATAAAGAAAAACCTAAATCACCATATCCCTCAAGAACTTACTCGCGAAGAATTATACAGAATATCTCCACCAAAACCGGTCAAAGCCGAACCAGGAATATCTGTATATCACGATATTAACATTAAAAGTATAGAATACAGTAGAGAAGACCCAGTAGGATTAATCAAGGAATCCTCACCACCTACTCCTATCTATCTCTGGTTCATTAACACTACTCTTTACTGGGCTCAGTTCAAATTGGAGCTCGAACTAGAAGGATCCCCAATAGAAGAGATCTTTGACTACAAAAATCAAGTAATACCTAGACCACTTACTGAAAATTCAAGGAATTTCATCCACAAGCCCTTACCCTACAAGCAAAAAATCGAGAAAAAGAAATTCGAATTTAGGCTTATAGCTCTTAGCCTCAGACCCTTCCATATATCTTGTAATTAAAACCCTATTCCTTATCCTCTGACTTAATTCTCTGCAGTTCATTCCAAGCAGATTTGATATGCTCAGACAGAGCAACAAGGGAATTACCCGTGGGGAGATAAATCCTATTAGACTCCCAGTTTCCGGAGTCGTCTCTCCTACTCTCTTCTAGAGTTACACTAGGTGAGTCAAACTTCCCACCCTTAGGCCATATAGAAATTGCTATGTTCCGATCTTCCGAAATCCATATTTTTCTTTTCCACTCTGGTCCTTTTTTACTTTCAATCTCTTCTAATTCTTCTACAGAACTCTCTTCCGCCCCAATTTCCGGTGCTTCTTCTCCGACTTTTTCTCCATAGTCCTTACTTAAGACACTTTTAGCGACAGGACCAGGAAGGTCTATTACATCTCCTTCTTGGTACTCTTTCCCCTCATATCGGAAATTCTTGACTACTTTAATCTTAATTCATACCACCTCTAGTAAACTTTTCACTTTTAATGAGTATAAGTTTTGATTCAGTCACGAACTTTTCTGGATATTTCTGATTTCCATTAGAAGACTTCCCAATCTTTCCAAATCCTCCTTCGCAGATTCTACTTTACTATCCAAAATTCTAAATTTCGAATCAAGTTCAATCTTCAAATTCTTTAATTTCAGTTCAAAAATTTCTTCAACTTCCCTTGACAGTCTAGACTTTCTAGATGCAAAATTCATACCTTCGAGCTCCTCCTCAATCCGATCAAAAAGAATTTGCAAATCATCAGATTTTACACCTGCACCTGAAAGGGTATCATAAATCTCTTCATAGGAAAACCCCTCCCTCTTCATAGACTTTATAACATCCGTAACAGTCAATCCATTATCAGAATTTATCATAGTCCACTAAAAATAAGTTGAATCGAATTTATTAGCAAAAAAATTTTGTTACACCCATAACAAAAAATGTAAAAAATTACCACTTCCATTTATCATGACAGGACTACATCAGAACAATTGAAACCACGAAAACAGCATATATAACCAATAAAATAACGGCTTCTTTCTTAGTTATCGACCAACCTCGTCTCAGCAATGCCAACAGTACAATGACCGATAAAAATAAAGCTACTATAGACGAATCGACCACAATGCCCACTTCAGTACTTCCTCTGAAAGAAAAAGGAATCCCAATGGCGGCTAAAATATCGAATATATTGCTACCAAGGGCGTTTGAAACTGCTAACGAACCCATACCTTTCCTAGCCGCTTGAAGAGATGTAAAAAAGTCTGGCACGGAAGTTCCCGCAGCTATAACTATCAGACTTATCGCCGCCTCGGATATACCCATCCTAGCGGAAAACTCGGCAGTTGAAGTAACAAGATATCTAGCCGCAATTGCTATCGCCAAAATGGAGACTGATATGTAGAGAACTGCTTTAGGAAAAGACATTTGGGAAAAAGACTCTTTAGGCACCAGTTTTCCTTTCTTTGCATCGTGAAATAACCAGAACATGTAGAAAATAAATGTTAGGACCCAAAAAATAGCCTCGTATCTAGAAAGAACACCATCATAAACGCTAACGAATGCAACAAATACTGTAAAAAGATAAAAAAGTCCATCTCTGTAAAAGACTCTCTTTTCGATAACATACTTACCGAAAAGTCCTACACCACCGATAATCACAGTGACATTGAATATAGCAGAACCCACAATAGTTCCCAACCCAATAGTAGGATATCCTTCTACAACAGAAAAGACAGAGGACCCAAATTCCGGCGCACTGCTACCCATTGCGGCGATTGAAGCTCCTAAAACCGCTTCCGAGATGCCAAATTTTTGAGAGATTGCACCTAAACCTTCTACCAGATAATTAGAAGCCCTTTCAAAGACAATAAAACATATCAGGATCACTAACAGGGGAAACCACATTTCAACTCCCTAAATACATAACACTTGGGGCTTTAATACAAGCTTTTGTAAATCTGAAAAAGGAAAGCTAACATGGATAGATACATAATAAGAGGATTTGTAGATGGCCTTCTTTCTACTCTAGGAGTAGTGATAGGGGCTAGCACAGCTCTAGGTACAGGAAGTGAACTGGAGGCGAGTAGAATAATAATCGCCGCAGGTATAGGTGGGGGCGTTGCAAACGGTATATCTAATATATTAGGTGCTTTTATGGGGGAGAAAGTAGCAGCGCACAAAAGATTTGAAAAAATAGAAAAAGCTATGCTAAAAAAAGAAGCTTTACGAGGAACTAAAGTCGACGAAAAAACCAAAAATAGAGTAATATCAAGTGGGATCGCGGATGGACTAGCAACGATAGGAGGGTCTATAATACCCGTTTTACCATTTATACTCATTCCTGTTTTACTCTTTTCAGCATTTACGGCCCTTTATATAGCAATAAGCGCTTCAATTTTGATATTCTTTGTTTTAGGAATCTACATAGGCAAAATATCAAAGGAAAACATTATACTCTCCGGAGCAAAAATGGCCGCTTTTGGAGGGGTCACAGCACTAATAGCCCATCTAATAAGGTCGGTCCTTTAACGATCTACTTCCCACAAAGTACCTTTCTCTGGAATCTCGATTTTGAGCACCCTATGGTAAGGTATTCTGACTGTTCCCTCATCCCGTTCAACTTCTATAAAACCGCTGCCCAAATCTCTAATATCGCTTCCAATAATCGTAAGTCTATTTCTAGGTGCTCCCCGATGAATAATTACAATTCTGGCTTTCTTTAACTCAAAATCTGGATGCCACTTTAACTTATTAAGAAAATCTCTAGCCCCAACTTCAGTCATACACCAAGAATCCTCATAGCCATCCTAATATACTCACCTGCATTTTTCTTTGCAATAGGACCGTGGCCCGGATAAAGCTTCTCAATATCTAAATTTTCTAATCTCTTCAAAGTCTCTCTCATTTCACTAGTATCCGAAGAAGGAAGATCCGTACGTCCAACTCCACCCTTGAAAACGACATCACCGGAAAAGAGAAGCTTTTCTTTCTTTTCATAAAGAGAAATACTTCCTTTTGTATGACCTGGGGTTGATAGAATAATTAATTTTCTTTCTCCCAAATCTATTTCGTCCCCTTCCCCCAAGGTTCGGGAAACACTCATTGGCTCCAACTCTGAACCGAACATAGAAGAGAGAGTAAGTTCTCTATCGGCGGTTCTAAGGGCCTCAGCCGCGGGAGCAGAGGCCAATAAATCGCATCCAGAATTTTCTATAAATTCCCTATTTCCGCCAGTATGATCATAATGACAGTGCGTGTTGACAAGTAAATCGAGTTCTGCCGGTTCAAATCCAAACTTTCTTAACTTTCTAAAGACCGATCCAGAGTTTGAACCTGTGCCTGAATCAATCAGCATGTTAATATCAGATTGAATAAGAAAAATATTAGAATCATAACCCCTACCTTCAATCCAATTAATTTTCAAAAAATCACCATATCACGTTTTTTAATCCTTTTTCTTTAGCCATTTTAATAGCTTGGTTCCATTCTTCGCCTGAAATCCTTCTAGAAATCTCTGGATATCTCCATGCCTTTGCAACTGGCCTATATTGGTCCATGAGGTTTATCCTAACTTTCGAACTCAAATTCTCCTTGATCCAATCAAGTATTTTCTTAGTACAGCAATCCAGATGACCCGGTAATACCAGATGTCTTATTATCAACTCGGCATCTTCAAAAGCGAGTCTATGATTTCTCGTCACTGCTTCCCAGTAGTTAGGAACCTTGGAGTATTTAATAGCACATTCATTATTCCCATACTTAAAATCTGTCAAGTAGATATCCTGAGTACCCGAAAGTAACTTCATTCCTTCTTTAGAAAAGTACATATTAGAATTCCACACGCTAGGTATATTTGAATTGCATTTTTTCAAAGCCCGAAGGATATTATGCAAATTCGGAGTCGGATCACCACCCACCCAATTAACGTTACGAGCTCCACCTTTCGCCTTTTCTTCAATATAAGATAAAATCCTTTCCGGTGTAAACTCAACTCCTCGCTTGGGACTTTGAGATATATCCCAATTTTGGCAATATTGGCATTTGAAAGTACATCCACTGAAAAATATGGTATAAGAAGGGACCAGTTCTGGTTCTTCCCCACGATGAATAAAATCTGAAGCGATTTTAGAAGTTTTACCAACTCCACAAAATCCTATTTCCCCCTTCTCAAAGCGGTCTATCCCACATAGGTGCTCACAAAAATGGCACGAGGATAAAATTCTATCTGCTAATTCTATTTTTAGATCCAAAAGAGAGCTCTCAGTTTTTTCTATCTCTTCTAATCTAACATTCCCATTATCTATCTCTTTAACCAATTTCCTAAATCTTCCCATCGAAGAATCATGGACTTCCCAAAGCTCACTTTCTTTGGAACAGAAATCCTCATCAACAGGAACCTTCTTGCAGATTCTAAACTTAGCAGGGAGATTATCTTTGAGAACTGAAAAATATCTTTCAAGAGAATCCACAACTTTATCCTCCCCAAAGAATCCTGATAAGCCATTCAAAACATACACCATAGATTTGGTTTAACTTTGGAACTAAAAATTATTAATAGATCGATATGATTATTCTGACAAATAAATATGAAAGTTCAGAATTTCAGTAATTAATTTTAATAGTTGATTTCAAAACTTCCATATGGATAAAATGATAGTAATCGGTGGTTCTGCATCCAAAAATCTTGCAAAAAATATATCAAAAGAATTAGAATGCGAATTCACCTCAATAGAAAAAGAGGTATTTCCAGACGGAGAGATATACGTCCGAATCCCAGAAGAAATAGAAGGAAAAGAAGTGATAATAACTCAGTCGACCTACAATCCACCCAATAGAAACTACATGGAACTCTTCCTTCTGCTAGATGCCGCTAAGGACTTAGGGGCCGAAAAGGTTTCTGCAGTTATACCCTACCTAGCTTATTCCCGCCAAAATGAACGTTTCGAACCGGGCGAAGCCGTAAGCTTGAAAACGATCATAAAACTAATAGAAGCTTCCGGTGCAGATGAAGTCTATCTAATAGACCTACATTCACATAAGACCGAAAACACTCCTGACGAATTCACAGTAAAAGCTCATAATCTGACAGCAGCACCGCTTCTGGCCCGACAGATATATGAAAACTACGAACTCGAAAATCCAATTTTCATGGGACCGGACAGCGGCGCGGAAGCTTGGGCAAAAGAAGCTGGGAAGGCAACTAAATGCGACTGGGATTACATGATAAAGAAAAGAATGGGGCCAAAAGAAGTTAAGATCACGCCCAGAGAACTAAACGTAAACGGAAGAGACGTAATACTAGTAGATGACATAATTAGCACAGGGGGGACCATGGTAGAATCAATACAAATTCTAAAAGAAAACGGTGCAAAAGACGTTTACGCTACCTGCACCCATCCCGTCCTTTCCGAAAATGCCCTAGAACGGATAAGAAAAGCTGGAGCAAAGGAAGTAATATCAACTGATACAATAGATAGTGAAGTTAGTAAAGTTTCAGTAGCTCCAGTGATAGCAGAAGCAATCAAACAGTGAAATAAATGCAAAGATTAGCGTTCTTATTATCGGGAGAACATGATACCTTCCCCCCCTCAGAAGTAATTGCTTCAATAGAAGCCGAAGAATTCGACTATGAAATTTTAGAAGAACTAGACCAACTTTTAATTATCAAAACCGATGCAGATGTTTCTACCCTAGCAAGAAGGCTCGGGATGTGTCACTGGATAGGAGAGCACTTCTGTACAGTAAATAAAGAGAATCTCATAGAAGCAATTGGCAGCTCAGATTTAATCGACTTTCTCCCCCAGTCAAAAAGCATTGCTCTAAGAGTTAAAAAAATAAAAAAATATTTTCCAGATACTGATGCACAAAAACTAACAGAAGAAATAGCAGACCGAATTCTCGAAGAATTTGACTACAAGATAGATTTAGAACATCCAAAAAATGAGATCTTTATAGTTCTTACCAACGGAAAATGCGTTGTGAATATAGTAAAGGAGAGAATAAATCGCACTGCTTTTCTAAATAGAAAACCACCCAAAAGAGCAGCTGTGCATCCCACGACGATGCAACCAAACTTAGCTAGAGCATTGGTAAACTTAGCAAGAACACCCCAGGATGGAACATTCCTCGACCCATTCTGTGGAGTCGGAGGTATAATGATCGAAGCAGGAATGATAGGTGCAACACTCACAGGAGGCGATATAAACAAAAATCTAATAGAAGGAGCTAGAAAAAATCTTGAAGAATTTGGAATTAAAAAATTCAATCTAATAAAAAGCGATTTTCGAAAATTAGAAATAAGTAAGAAGTTTGATGCAATAGCAACCGATCCACCCTACGGCCGGCAAGCTAGTACAGGCGGATCAGACCTTAAAGAACTTTACAAAGACATAATACCTCTTATGGTAAATGCTCTCAAAAGAAAGAGATATCTCTGTATAACCTCACCCGCAGAAATAAATTTGGAAGAATTCGTCGAGAATCAACCATTAAAGCTCAAAGAAATACATAACCAGAGAGTACATAGAAGCCTAGCTCGTAAAATATATGTTTTCCAGAGGGAGAAGGAATGAAAATTATATTTTTAGGAACAGGTGGAAGTATGCCCACCAAAGAAAGAGGACTAACCTCTATCGCAATCCGACTCAATGGAAAGGTACTTCTTTTTGACGCAGGAGAAGGCACCCAACGTCAGATGACTAGAACCAAAATTAGTCCAATGAAAATAGATAATATTTTCATAACTCACTTTCACGGAGACCATTTTTTGGGCATACCTGGCCTGGTTCAAACGATGTCACTAATGGATCGAGAAAGAGACCTCAAAATCTATGGACCAGTAGGGACAGAGGATAAGATTTCGATGCTTCTCCAAATACCTATCTACGATTTGAAATTCGACGTAAAGATAAAAGACCTAGAACCTAGAGAGAAGCTAAAAAAAGAAGGTTTTTCCATAGAAACTGCTGAATTGGATCACTCTATCCCCGGACTTGCCTACGCCTTGATAGAAGATGAGAGAGCTGGAAAATTTTATCCAGAAAAAGCGAAGGAACTCGGAATAGAACCGGGACCGAAATACTCTCGTCTCCAGAACGGAGAGAAAGTAAAGCTATCAGATGACCGAGTAATAAAACCTCAACAAGTAATGGGACCTCCAAGACCGGGAAGAAAAGTAGTTTATGCAGATGATACTCGTCCCTCGAAGAAAATCACAAAATTAGCGAAGAATGCCGACGTATTAATCCATGACGGGACATTCGCAGCCGATCTAAAAAAAGAGGCCAAAATAGGTGGACATTCGACAGTAGAGGATGCAGCAAAAATAGCAAAGAAAGCCAAAGCAGAGAAGTTAATATTAACTCATATTAGTCCACGATACTCAGAAGTATCCGAGTTAGAAAAACAAGCGCAAGAAATTTTTCCGAAAACTATCTTCGCTGAAGATTTCTTGGAAGTTAATGTAGATTTAAAATAATAGGACTCAGAAAGAGAGGTAAAATCATTACGAATCATCTAACCTCCTTTTCATCACCACCCTTCCTATTAAGCCGTTTAGAAATTAATAATTCTTCAAACTAATGTATCAGTCGAAGAGAAAAATTAGTCTGAAAAAAAATAAAATTATAAGACTAATAGCTTTCCATAGAAATTTGGTAAAATGTCAAGCAAAAACTTACCAATCCTGGTAGATCTCCATAAAAACGTATTTTTCGACGAAGAAAAAGGAGAGGTTGCCATATTAGATAGGAGAAAAATCCCGCAAGAAATTAGTGAATATCGGTGTAAAAATTATAACGAAGTCGCAAGAGCTATAGAGAAAATGGTCACCCAAAGTCTCGGTGTTTCACCTGCAGCCGGATATGGAATGGCAATTGCTGCATATGAAGCCCGCGACAAAAGAAAAGAAAAGAAAAAAGAAATAATTTCAAATGCGGCAAAAAGAATAAAGAATACTCGACCTACTCAAACCTCTCTACATTATCTAACAAATGAAATTTTATCTATTGCCGAAGAAACTATAGAAAATAATGGACCGCTCTTCGACAAAATATTAGAGAAGGCTTATAACTGGACAGAACGTATAATGGAAACTTCTAGAACTCTGGGAAAATACGCTTCACAAATCATAGAAGACGGAGATACAATACTGACACATTGCTATGGAGGACCGGCTATCTATTTTATGGGGGACTATGCCCGAAAGGAAAATAAAGTTATCAACTATTTTGCAACAGAAACGAGACCATATCTTCAAGGGGCCCGGCTAACTTCTTTCGCGCTAAAGCAAGGGGGATTCGATGTAACCATAATAACGGATGGCATGCCAGCTTACTGCCTTCAAAATGGCCTTATCGATAAGTTCATAACAGGAGCAGATAGAATCTCGATGGATGGTGGAGTAGCAAATAAAATAGGAACTTATCAGATCGCAATAGCATCAGATAGACACAAAGTACCATTCTACGCTATCTCATATACCGGACCAGACCAGGAAACTTCAACTTATAAAGACATAGAAATAGAAGAAAGAGATCCAGAAGAGATAACTAGCCTAAAAAATATAAGAATAGCCCCCGAAGGTGTGAAAGCTTTCTATCCTGCTTTTGATTGTACCCCTCCTGAACTCGTGAGAGGAATAATCACCGAAAAGGGGATATACGGACCAGAAAAAATTTCGGATTACTTCAAGGAGAAATAGACGAAAAAATTTACCTTTTTTCTTTCGCCGGAGCAAGAAAATCTATCAAATCCTCGGTATTATCTGTCTTTATAGTCACTTCTATAGGACCCAAAAGTGTTTCATCATCAGAAAAATTTACCTTACTCACAGTAGCAACCTGTTTGTTGAGGTATAACTTAATTTCTCCATCCCCGCATCCACTCTTAATTACCCTCCTAGCCGAATCTCTAATGGACTGAATCCCTAGGAGATTTCTGAATCTCTCAAAAGAGGATAAATCAGATGATCCCCCTCTCACCGAATCAGAAGTCAAGTTGAAATTAATTTCTGGAAAGATATTTTTAACCGCGTCCAGAACCTTATCTGGATCCTCGCTAGGATAAATATCTGCCTCTACTTCAACTTTCATACCTATTCTTTATCTCCTGAAATATCTCGATAGTTTTTTCTCTCAAACCTTCCAGAGACCCCTCATTCCTTATAACATAGTCCGCTGACTCGGTCGCGGTCTCTAAACCCCACCCCATCTCCCTAGAATCTTTCTCCTCAAAAGAATCAAAATCCATTGTATCGTCCTCCCTTTTTCTTTCCTTTATTCTTTCGTACCTCGTCCTTTTCGATGACTCTACAGATAGAAGGATAAAATCTCTTCCGAATTCATTAGTAAATTCTTTAACTTCAGCTATACCTCTTATACCATCTACCACAACTACGTCTTTTTCTCTCCCTTTTTTCCTGATTATCGGGACACATCTCTTGGCTACAGCCGCCATTCCATTCTCTTCTCTCAGATTCTCAGCAACCTTTGCCACATTCTTATCGGTAACCTTAAGATTCCTATTCCTCACTTCTTCCCAAACTACATCACCCATTCTAACTCTAGCCGCCCCAAGATCAACCATCTTTGAAGCAACCTCGGTCTTTCCAGAAGCCTGAGGACCGACTATTCCAATTACGGAGAAGTTGTTCATTCAAAATCGACCACTATAAGAGTCGTGGTTCTAGTAACTCCCTCTACCCCCCTAATGTTGCCAAAAATAGTTCCAGTAAGCTTCTCAAGAGAATCTGATTCTATTCTAGCCACTAAATCATAAGGACCTGCCACAGTCTCTAAGGAATTTACCCCACTTAGAGCACTAACTTCCTTGAAAACTTCTGAAAGCTTTCCTGGTTCAACTGAAATCAAACTGTAACCGCTCACCAATAGTGCTCACACCTCCGTCAGATAATCCTCCACTTTTCTTTTAAAAAATACCCATAACTATAAATCTTTAACTAAAAATACTACGAGAATCTCATTCTTCTCAGCTTATAGAACAGATTCAAGCCTTCACGTAATAAAAGAAAAATTCGTGTTAATAAGAAAAACCAACAAAACAAAAATTCTTATAAAAACCCTCGAAAAATATCCTTCGAGGTAGATTAACCGAAATTTATTAATGGTTAATAAAAAGAATCGTTTGAATACAATTATTAAGATAACAGGTTTATAGGTAATACCAATGGGTGAAACTGTCTCTGAAGGAAAAGAGAAATCCGAAGCAGAAAGGATGGCCCAAATAATAGATAAAGGCCTAGGTAACCCCGTCTCAAGAAAAATACTAAATTTCATCGCCAAAAGGAAAAACGGAGAAAGAAGAGCGGAAAAAATCCTTAAAGCTTACGCAGGAATGGAAGTAGATCTTTCTCTGGGTGACAAGTTTGCTAGTTTTTTAGTATCCAGGCTTTTAGACAGCTTCGCTAATGGAACAGACATAACCAAAGAAGGAATAAAAAGCAACCTACGAGATGGATATTGGAGAAAGGGATTGGCTTCTACTCTAGAAGGGCTTGCTTGGAGAGGACCTGAAAAACCCTTCGTATCCTACGCTCCTTTCCTAGTAGTCTGGAACTTCACGAATGCATGCAATCTTGACTGCAGACACTGCTACCAGAGTGCAGATAAACCAACACCGGACGAACTGACAACTGAAGAAGCTAAAAGAGCGGTCGACGAAATGGCCAAAGCAGGAGTAGGTTACATAGCATTCTCTGGGGGTGAACCACTCTTTAGAAAGGACTTCTTTGAAATCGCAGAATATGTTAGAGAACAAGAAATGGGGCTAGCTGTAGCCACGAATGGAACAACTCTATCCAAGAAGAATGTGAGTAGGCTAGAGGACCTCGATTGCCTTTATTTCCAAATATCGCTCGATGGAAAAGAAGAAACTCACAATAAGATGAGAGGCCCAAACGCATACGAAAGAACTATCGAAGGAATAAAAAATGCCGTTGAATCGAACATTACAGTAGGAATTGCAATGACCGTGATAAGCGAGAATTTCGACGAGGTAGATGACGTTATTAACTTAACTGAGGAGATTGGCGCAGACATCTTCATGCATTATAACTTCATTCCAACCGGTAGAGGAGAAGATATAGCGGAACTTGATATCACACCAGAACAAAGAGAGGAACTTTTGATGAAATTAGCTTCAGAATCCCGAAAAAGAGACATAAATATGCTTTCCACCGCCCCTCAGTATGGAAGAGTCGCTGCAAGAGGAGGTACACTCTCTTTAACTCATTTTGACGTCGCCAGCCAGAAGGGAATGGGTGAAGAAATAGAATTCCTAGCAGATTTTGTAGGTGGGTGTGGCTGCGGGAGGCTTTACTGGGCCCTGCAACCAAATGGGGACTTAACCCCCTGTGTATTCTTCCCAAAGACTATTGGAAACATTAAAAAAGATTCATTTTTGGATATATGGCAAAATTCTCCCACCATGGAGAGCGCAAGAAATAGAGAGAAGTTTATAGGAAATTGCAGAAACTGCGACTCAAGGAATATTTGTGGAGGATGCAGAGCAAGAGCTTACTCATATTTCAATGACATAAGAGAAGATGATCCAGGTTGTATTCTGAATAAGGATAGATGGGATGAAATAATCTAAAGTTAACCTATTCAATTGTCAATAACATCCTCCAACATTAGTTAGATTAATAGTAATCATAGCACATACTATGTGACCATATATGAGCAATAGGAAGGTTATTTTTAGTAAGAAAACTTTGCATGCGGGACAAAAGGCCAATTTATCCACAACAGCTATTAAAAGTCCACAAAGAGAAGATGAAGCTCAAAATATCCCTATAAACTGTCCTATAGACGAACAAATGAAAGAGAATCTCGATTTAAGAGGTGTATAAAAATGCAAGGAGAATCCGTCGGGCTTGTAGAAACAAAGAAGTATACATACCCTGAAAAAATAGAACTCGAATCAGGAAAGAAATTTGGTCCCGTAGATATAGCATATGAGACGTACGGGGAACTAAATGAGGACAAAAGTAACGCCATTTTAATATGCCACGCGCTCTCCGGAGACGCTCATGCAGCTGGATGGCATAAAGGCGACGAAAAATCCGGTTGGTGGGACAATATGATCGGACCAGGAAAAACTTTCGATACTGACCGTTACTTCGTTATCTGCTCAAATGTATTAGGAGGTTGCAAAGGAACAACTGGACCACCCTCTATAAATCCCGAAACCGGCAAACCCTACGGACTAGACTTTCCCATAGTCACGATACCCGATATAGTCAAGGTTCAAAAGAAGCTAGTTGAACATCTAGGTATAAAAAAATTATTGGCCGTAACAGGAGGCTCCATGGGTGGGATGCAGGCTCTACAATGGCCAATCTCATATCCTGATTCGGTCAGGTTTTCCATTCCAATTGCCACTACCGCCAGGTCTTCACCCCAGCAGATCGCATTCAATGAAGTACGCAGGCGTGCAGTAATGTCAGACCCTAAGTGGAACAATGGAGATTACTATAATAATGAATCGCCAAAAGATGGGCTCTCGTTAGCCCGGATGATCGGTCACATCACCTTTCTCAGCGAAGAAGCAATGAGAAGAAAGTTCGGAAGAAAACTTCAAAACAAGAAAAGATACAGCTTCGACTTTTCTACAGATTTCGAAGTAGAAAGCTATCTCCACTATAAGGGGGATAAATTTGTAGAACGATTTGACGCGAATTCTTACCTTTATATAACTCGCGCAATAGACTACTTCGACTTAACAAACGGAGGACAGATGTCTCTCAAAGATTCTTTCGAAAATGTAAAATCCAAATTCCTAGTGATATCAATCTCTTCCGATTGGCTTTATCCACCCTATCAATCCAAAGAGATAGTGCGAGCCCTAGAAGCAAACAGCGTAGAAGTGACATACTCGGAAATAAAATCCAGTTATGGACATGACGCCTTCCTACTCGAACCCGGTCAATTAAATCATATTATCCTAGATTTCCTCTCACAAATCACGGTTAAAGACATACAGATAGACGTTCCGATAATAATGAAAGATACCTCGATAAAGGTAGCCTCGGACATTATGAAAAAAAGTGAATATACTCATCTCCCAGTTTCTACGAAAAATGGAAAGTTAGTAGGGATAATAACCGCTTGGGATATCGTTAAAGCTGTCGCCGAGGATTTAGATTCTTTAGAAGATATTATGACAAAGAAAGTCGTTACCGCCCACCCAACCGAATCAATACCGAGCGTTACTCAAAAAATGAAAAGATACAATATTTCGGCCCTCCCCGTCACAGACGAAAGCAACAAAATTTTGGGAATAGTGACAAGTGATACCATAAGCCAACTGGTTGGTCGAGAAAGAAACTTTACAAGTTCCCTAAATTCTGGAGAAGAATAAAAAACTCCATAAATAAAGAAATTGAGCAAATGTCTAAAAATAATTTGAGTTTAGGTCTAATCCAAATAAGCAGCGAACAGAACAAAGAAAGGAATTTAGAAAAATTAGACCGATTCCTATGTGAAATAGAGGAACTCCCTGATATCTTAATTCTGCCAGAGTATTTCGGAGGATTAGAAAAAGGAGAACCTCAAAAAAATTTGGTAAAGAAAAATGCCATTTCCATAGAATCCGACTTCATAAACAAAGTTAGAGAAAAAATAAGAAAACTGAATACCGCCCTAATTTTCACCATATATAGGAAAGGCAATGGCAAATACTTCAACTCGGCAATTTTCCTAGACGAGAGTGGAGAGATAAAGGGAGTTTACGATAAAATCCACCTTTTTGACGCTTTAGGACATAGGGAATCGGAAATTTTTGAAAAAGGTAAAAATGTCGTCACGGTGGACTGGAAAGGACATAAGATCGGAATAGCAATATGCTTCGATCTTAGATTCCCAGAACTTTTCAGAATTCTAAGAAATATGGAAGCGGAGATAGTTATTATTCCAAGCGGATGGTATTCAGGGCCCCACAAAAAAGAACAGTGGAAAACCCTGATTAGAGCAAGAGCACATGAGAACAATTTTTTCGTGGTCGGCGTAGATCAACCTAAACCTCATTTCGTAGGAAATAGCATGGTAGCATCTCCCCTTGGATACGAAGTATTCAGTTTGGGAGAAGACGAGGAAATTGAAACAGCTAGAATAGATATTAAAGAGATACAAGAATCAAAAAAGAAACTACCACTTAACGATCTTGAAAGAGATGAAATCTACAATAAATACGCAAAATAATAAATCACTCATTTACAGGTAAATCGTATTTTTTTGCTATATCCTTGAAGGACTCAGACAAATGTTCAATCTGGTTCCAAGTAAGACCGTACGTATTCAATTTCCATCGCCTCGTCGCACCAGCGAATATACCGATTATACCCCTTTCCTTCAATTCCTCGTAAAGAAAATAACCTCTCCTTTTGTGGTCCTTAGCAACTCTATCAAAACTCTCGGTAGTATCCACCTTTACAAGAGTGTGATTCCTCGGCATCTCGCTTAGAATTTTATTTCCCTCTATTTTCAGAAACTCTTTCAAAAAATAACTAGCCTTATCCAATTCCTCCTCCCATCTCTTGACCCTCTTCTTCACATGAGGAAAACTAGCCATCATTGCAATTATATTAGACCCCATCAAAGTACAACCCAACATCTCTACTTCCTTCACACCAAATGTTCTACCGGAGACATCCCCCTTGGCATCAGTAGACCTAAAAACTTCATCCGTCCACCTGTCCGTAGTCGCCAATATTCCTGAAGGAGCTGGAGATGCGAAGCTTTTATGACCAGAACCAACTAGAAAGTCGACTCCTAGATTTTTCCCGTCCACAGGTGCTACCCCCACAGAATATGCCCCATTACAGAGAACAGGAATATCGTAGTCCTTTGCTACCTCCGCTATCTGTCTAACTTCGTGTTTATTCGCAAAACTATAGTCAAAGTGATCAATAATAATCAACTTAGGACGTTTTTTCTCTTCTCTCTCAACTTTCTCTATCTTCTCTTCAGCAGCTTTTCCTGTAACAATATTATCCTCATTCGAAGGTATCTCCCTTAACACACCACCTGCCTGCTCAACAGCCAAAAACTCGGTATAATGAGCCAAGTCCGAAACCAAAACCACGTCGTTCTTTTCAACAAGTGTGGAAGCGACAGCTTGAAAACCTCTTCTGGCCCCCGGAACAACCCTAACTTCATCCATCCCCAAGAAATCTGCAAGGTTAAAGTGAAACTCCTGAATAGGAGGTCTTTCTATTTTATCCAATCTCCAAGGACTCATACACCAGTCACATGTGGAGTATCCATCACCGTAAGAGATCATAGCCTTCATGGCTTCAGGAGTCAATCTGCCAGCTGCTTGAATAGGTTGAACGTTTATGAATAGCTCATCTCGAGCCCGGGTCTCTATATCTCCTCCCCTGATATCCATTAAATCTCACTCCTTATTCCCTCTAGATTCTTCTCGACTCTATTCAAAATCTCTATAGCCTTACCTTTCCTCTCGCCTTCCAGATCATGATCAGGAGCTGTTTCCCTGAAGAGCTGTCTCAAATCGGTTAGCTCGTAGAGGGAATCAAATAACTTTTCAACTGCTTTCTTACTCATCTCTGTTACCTCTTTTACCTAGCATTTTATTTCTTACTAATTTATCTAAAACGAGATAATTTAATTAAGTCAAACTTGTTAAGTAATACTTAACGAAAATGTCGAAGACGATCACTCAAAGAGATAGAGAGTATATAAAAAAGATATATTTGCTAGGCGGTAAAGAGATCCCTACATCTCCTTCAGAACTAGCACGGGAAATGAACGTCAGCAAAGTCGGAGCACTAGATAAAATGAGAAGATTAGAAGAGCTCGGCTTCGCAGAGTATATCAAAAACAAAGGAATTCTTCTCAACAGCAAAGGGATCAAAGAAATCGAAGAAGGAGCAAAAAGACACCACTTAGTGGAAAAATTTCTTCGAGAATCCCTAGACATTGATCAAGAAGAGGCCTGTGTAGAATCCACAAAAATAGCATTCCGACTTAGTAATAGAACAATAGAAAAGATCTCCTCTCAGTTAGACCCTGGAACTACATGTAGATGTGGTTTCCGCATAGGGAAATACACAGAACTGAGAGATCTGAAAAATTGCCCCTGGTTAAACAACGAAAAAATACTAGAAGAGAGGTGATACCCAGTGAAAGCTATAGAACTAGATAACATTCACGTAAAACTAGGAGAAACTCAAGTACTAAAAGAAGTAACTGTCTCGATAGAAAAAGGGGAATTCTTAGGTATAATCGGTCCAAATGGTGGCGGAAAAACTACTCTGTTGAAAGTAATTCTGGGAATAATAGAACCTGACGAAGGCGAAGTTAAAATATTCGGAAAACCTCCAAACGAAAATGGGGGACTAATAGGTTACGTCCCACAATATTCAAACTTCGACTTGCAGTTTCCTATGACAGTCAAAGACGTAGTAATGATGGGAAGAGTAGGAAAGCTCGGGTGGAACCCCTTCTATTCAAAAGAAGATGAGAAAATAGCCCAAAAATCTTTAGAAGAAGTCGATATGCTGAACCAACAGAATAAGCAAATCTCAGAACTTTCAGGGGGCCAGCATCAGAGAATGCTACTGGCGAGAGCCTTAGCCACTAATCCAGAAATTCTGGTGCTTGACGAACCGACGGCAAGCGTGGACGAGAAAAGGAAAAATAACATCTACGAATTACTCAAAAAATTCAATGAAAAATTAGAAAAGACTATTATAATAGCAACCCACGACATCGGTATAATCTCCTCACATGTAAAAAGTATAGCCTGCCTAAACAGATACCTAGTTTTTCACGGTGAAGATGAAATTACTCCCGGTGTGATAGAAGAAACTTATGGCTGTCCAGTAGATCTAATTGCCCACGGCCAGCCACATAGAGTTTTTGAAAAAAAGATGCCATTGGAGGAAGAAGAGCAGGATGCTTGAATTCTTTCAGGAACCCTACATAACAGCAATCCAAGCAGGTATACTGGCATCGGTGGTTTTCGGGATTATCGGAACATACGTGGTAGTTAAAAGAATAGTCTTTATAGCTGGCGGTGTCTCTCACGCATCTTTTGGAGGGATAGGACTCGCTCTCTACCTAGGCTGGAATCCCCTGCTCGGGGCCTTAATATTCGCACTATCATCTGCACTTGGAGTAGGTCTACTCAGAAAAAAAGCCAAACAACGGGAAGACACGGCCATAGGAATATCCTGGGCCTTTGGCATGGCGATCGGAGCGGTATTATATGATCTTACTCCCGGAAACTTGCCCAGCATCCAAAGCTTCCTATTCGGAGACATCTTACTAATAACAAACACAGATATATGGATGATTCTTGGGCTCGTAATCAGTATCTTTATAATCGTGCCACTCTTCTATCACAAATTAAGAGCAGTAAGTTTCGACGAGGAATTCTCGGAGGTAGTCGGAGTAAACTCAACGATATTCTATAGTCTCCTACTCGTACTAACAGCAATCTCGATCATTTTTCTAATCAAACTCGTTGGCATAATACTCGTACTAGCAATGCTTTCAATTCCTCCGTCCATATCAAACAAAATAACCTACCATATGGAAAAAATGATGGCTTATTCCACCTTCCTCTCTCTCGGGTTTATCCTCTCCGGCCTCTGGTTCTCTTACTATTGGAACCTTCCCGTAGGACCTATGATCGTGATAGTTGCAGGAATAGGATTTTCTATCGCTACTATAGCCTCGAAGACTAAAAAGAGGATTTAGTGGAGCCGGGGACCGGATTTGAACCGGTGTAAGCGGATCTGCAGTCCGCCGCCTCAAACCAGGCTCGGCCACCCCGGCCCAACGAGGGCTAACGAAGAACGAGGAAATAAATGTAATGGTCGTATGAGTTTAACCCTTGAATTATCTCGTATTCTTTCACATCTCCAATTAATTCAAGAACTTTATTCACTCAGATAATCAAAATAGTGTCACCTAAAAGACTCGAAGCTCTTTAAACTAGGATTTAACTTCCCAATCCGTATATTCCTCGTCTCTAAGGTCTTTTATCAAATTTAAAGCCGCTTCAGCACCTTCTCCAACTGCTGTAGCTACTTGTCTCGCACCACCTGTACAGTCGCCCGCAGCATATAACCTTGGCAGCCCCGCAGAAAGATCCTCATTTACCACTATAGTATCACCCTCTACTGGAATCCCCAAACTCTTAGCAAAAGAAACGGACCCACTGGTTCCGACAGCCACGAAAAGACCATCTAACTCTACTTCACCATTCCCAAGTACCAAACCTTGAAAACTTTCTTCCCCTAAAATCATATCGATCTTTTCTTTCACAACCTGAATCTCCTTCTTTTCGATCTTCTCTTTCAAACTTTTCTCAAAATCCACATCGTCCCCGTCGGTGAATATAGTTACATCACTTGTATACTCGGAAAGCTCGAGTGCTTCCTTTGCAGCATAGTCCTTCGAACCCAAGAGGCCAACTTTTTTATTTTTGTAAAAGGGTGCATCACAAACAACACAATAACTTACTCCTTCACCTTCAAATTTTTCTATTCCCTCAATTGATGGCTTCTGATGCTGAATACCCGGCGACAAAATTAACCCGCTTCCTTGATAGCTTTTTTCTGCAGTCTCCACTATATAATCCTCTTCTTCGATACGTACGACCAACGCCTCTTTATTAAGAATTTTAGTCCCGAATTTCTTTGCCTGCCTCCTCCCTCTTTCGAGCAGCTCTTTTCCCGAAATACCCTCAGGAAAACCAAAATAGTTCTCTATAGATTCAACCTTATCCAGCATCCTATCTTGCTTATCCAATAACAATGTCTCAAAACCAGCACGAGATGTATAAGTCGCAGCTGTCAGTCCTGCAGGACCACCTCCTATTATAATAACATCAAACTTCTCCATATCAAGACCCTTTCTAATTAGTATTCAAACCTGGTAACAATTAATCTTTGCTTTTTACAAAACTTTAACGACCATAAGCTATATAAGTGTATTCGAATATCTGAATGTTGATGATTAAGATGTCAAGATGTGAAATCTGTAATGAAGAAGGAAGCAGACTGCAAATAACGCACAAAGAACACGGAAAAATAATGGTATGTCAAAACTGCTGGAAAAAAATAGTCAAAGAAGGTAAAAGGATAAGTGACGTGACCAGCTCTTCGGGAACAAGCTGTTCAGCCTGCGGAATTTAGAATATTAATAAAAGACTCTAATCTAAACACGTAAAAGGAGGTGTTAAATTTGAGTAACAAACCTGTAGACCTTACTAGCGAAGAATTGGAAGCAGCAAAGAAAGATAAATCAGCCATGGTTGTTGACTTTTGGGCGGAATGGTGTGCACCATGCAAAATGGTAGAACCAATCATAGAATCTCTAGCAGAAAGCTACGGAGATGAAGTATTTTTCGGCAAGGTAAATGTAGACAAGGAAAGAGATGCCGCAGTAGAATATCAAGTCTCCAGTATACCAACGATTCTTTTCTTTAACGATGGAGAGGTAATCGACAAAGTAATTGGAGCGATTCCAGAGGATCAATTGAAGGAGAAAGTAGAAGAGATCATTGGCTGAATTTTATTTTTCTACTTATTTTTAAGGCTCTTCTAGATTACCCAAAGCCCAAGAAACCACTTCAGAAAGAGCTGGATGGATATGGATTGAATTATACAAAGGCTTTATAGTACCATCTCCAGCATACATTAGATTCACTATCTCCTGGATTAGAATGGGTGCAAAAGGGCCGATGATGTGAGCTCCGAGAATTTTTCCATCTTTTCTATCTATAATTATTTTACAAAAGCCGTCTTTCTCCCCCATAGCATATCCCTTGGCTGTGTCCTTATAGTTAGATCTTGCAACTAAAACATCATGGTCTTTCTTTACCTCTTCGACCGTAAGGCCAACACTAGCAACCTGCGGTCGTGTAAAAACCGCCGAGGGAATGGCGTGATAATCTACTGAAGCTTTGTGATCAGAAAAAGCATTGTGCTCCGCTATAGATGCCTCATAGTTTGCAGCATGTTTAAACATGTATTTTCCAATAGCATCTCCTCCAGCCCAAATACCCGCCTTAGTTGTCTCTAGATACTCATTTACTTTGATCCAACCCTTTTCATCAAGTTCGACTCCAGTATTCCCAACTTTTAACAAGTCCGCATTAGATTTTCTGCCTATTGCAACCAAGATAGATTCGCCGGTTATTTTTTTCTCCTCACCAGATTCACCATCTCTAGCTACTGCAAATTTGTTTTCATCTTCATCTTCTCCAACGCGTAACACTTTACAATTTGTTCTAATATCAACTCGAGAGGAAAGTTTCTTTTCTAGTAAATCTGATATTTCCGGGTCGTGGTCCGAGAGTAGCCTCGACCTGGCTAAAAGAGTAACATCTGTACCGACAGCGGCGAAAAAGTGAGCGAACTCCGTAGCAATATATCCACCCCCCAAAATTATCAGACTATCCGGTTTTTCGTTTATATCGAAAATGTTCCTATTAGTAAAATAATCAATATCCTCAACCCCCTGAATAGGAGAAACTATGGGCCTAGAACCAGAAAAAAGAAAGATTTTATCGGCTTTTATTCGCTCCCCTGAAACCTCCATGGTATAATCGGAAACAAACCTTCCAACATCATTAAAGAAAGTAATATTTGGCGTCTCGTCCAAATTTCTCTTCATTTCCTTTCGGTCTTCCAAGTAGATTTTTCTAGTTCTTTCCATAATCCGTTCAAAATCTATCTCGGGTCTCTGAAACTTCACACCCAATTTCTCAGCCTCGTCAGCTTCGGAAATTACATCAGCTGGATATACCATAGTTTTTGAAGGAATACATCCTCGGTTTAGACAAGTACCGCCTAGAGGGTCTTTATCAACCAGAGCGACTTCCAAATTCATCTCTACAGCTCTCGAAGCTATATTCATTCCCGAACCAGAACCGACAATTAGTACATCAAATTCTCTCATACGAGATCATTGACCTTTTTATGAGCATTTACTAATAATAATTAACTATAACCGGAAGATTTTAAATAAAAACCCAAAGAAATATAAATATATTCGAATATTTGAATTTGATAAGATGTCAGATGAAGAGATAAACAACAAAATACTCCAATTACATGCAGATCTATGTAAAATGCTCTCGAATCCTACAAGGCTCAAGATACTAGAGAACCTAAGAGAAGACGAAAAAATGGTCAGCGAACTAGTGGAAGAAGTCGGTGTGAGACAAGCCAACCTATCCCAGCATTTGGCCGAACTCAGGAAAAGGAACTTAGTAAAGAGCAGGAAAGATGGGACGAACGTATATTACAAAATTGCGAACCCCAAAATTATCCAAGCCTGCGACCTCGTTAGAGAAGTATTGTTTGATCAACTTTCTGAGAATAGGAAGCTCGTAAAACAAGGTGAGAACTATGAGTCAGGAGCCAGATAAAGAGCTGGAACGGCTAAAAAGAAGAAAAATTGAGAAAATAATAGAAAACAGGAATAAACCAGATTTTCCGGACTCACCTATAACCCTGACGGATGAAAATTTTCAAAAAAACGTGAACAAGTATCCCATTCTAGTTGTAGATTTTTGGGCGGAATGGTGTGCACCATGCAAGGCCTTGGCCCCTGTAATTTCTGGACTGGCTAAAAAATATGCTGATGACATAGTTTTCGGAAAAATGAATGTAGACAAAAATCAAATTTTGCCTAAAAAATTTCAAATTTCAGGGATTCCGACTATAATCGTCTTCAAAAACGGAGATCCTGTAAATAGAATAACCGGAATGGTTCCTAGAAAGAAACTTGAAGCTGAATTAAATAAATATTTGTGAAAATGGAAGATCTCTTTCTGCTTCAAAAAGAGGGACTAAAAGAAAGCAAATTGATCGAAAGACTGAATCGTTTCACTCTAAAAGTACGAATAGGTTCAAAAACCGAGAAAGTTTATTTAAGAAACTCTGGTGCTTTAAGTACTGTACTATCTCCTGACAGAACCGTGCTTCTAGAAAAAGTCAACGGAGAAAACAGGAAAACGAGATTCAACGTATTTGCTATAAAAATAAAAGAATTATTTGTCACAGTCGACTCAATCTTGCCCAATAAAATATTTCCAAAAATTTTAGATAAAGGTCTCCTTCCGGAATTAAAGCGGTACAAACAGATCATCAAGGAACCAAGACTACCTGAACATGGAAAAGCTGATTTCCTTCTAGAAAAAGGGGAAAAGAAGGCATATATAGAAATTAAATCTTGCACTCACGTGGAAAACAGAATTGCTAAATTTCCAGATAGGCCAACAAAAAGAGGCCGGAGACATCTGGAGAACCTCACGAAATTGTCAGACGCAGGACACGAGAGCTATATAATATTCTTCGTTCAAAGACCCGATGCAGAAAAGTTCCAACCATTTAAAGAGATAGACCCCAAATTTGCCGCCCTGCTAAAAAGATCTAGAGATAAAGGAGTAAATATTAAAGCTTTTTCAACCGAGTTTAGACCTCCAGTTCTTTTTCTAAAAAATAGAAATTTAGAAGTAAAGCTACTGTAATAATTTCTAAGAGCAGATTTTCAAAGATATTTCAAAAGTTCGTCTTTACCAGCTTCCCTAATTCTTTCCCTCATCAAATTCAGAAGTTTCTCGATTCCCTCACCTGTCTTAGCAGAGGTGGGGACAATTATATCCACCCACTGCCTCCACGGAGGGTAAAAACCTAATTCCGAACAGATCCCATCGAGCACTTTGTCGCGTTTACTTGAATCGACTTTATCGATCTTATTGGCCGAAACTATCGGCCTTAGGTCCAACTCCTGCAGAAAATGAAACAGCTCTATACCGACAGGTATTTGATCCCTATTCTTCCACCTCTCAGCTATCTCTAGAAAAGCCGAAGCATCGATTACCTGTATAGCAAATAATATATTATCCGATTCCTTCTCCAAATAACGGACTATTTCCGTTTTTATTCGCTCCTGCTCTTTCTCATCGACTCCCGCGATATAGCCAAAGCCTGGGAGATCCACAAGTTCGAGATTTTTTCCTAATTTGATACCTTCAAAGCTCCGGGTGACACCGGGACGCTTCCCAACCTTCACCTTTTTTCCAGTAATCGCCCTTATTATACTAGACTTTCCAACATTAGACCTTCCAGCAACTACAAACTTTTCCAATGAGGTCACCAACTTAACTAATAATATTTTATCTCAATAAATCCAATCGATCTATCATTATTCAAGAACATCAAAATATCGAAAAAATACAAAGAAAAATAAAAAATAAGAAAGAGAAGAGATTAATCGAAAATATCTGTCTCTCCTTCTCTATATAGAGTACCTATTCGATTTGTGTACTTCATAGAATCTATGACTAACTCCTTTGATACACCAAATGGCATATTATGGATGGTTTCATGGGGATCTATCGCCGCTTCTGCTGCAGTATCGAGTTGGTCAACTTTGACATTGAGCTGTTCCAAAGTTATTGGGAGGTCTAAGGTGTTGTAGAAATTCAGCATCTCTTTGATTACTGATTTGGGTTTGTTCTCCATTACTAACTGTGTCAATAAACCGAACGACACGATTTCTCCGTGATTTCCTTCAAGTGAATCCAAGTTCGTAAGACCATTATGGACCGAGTGTGCGGCAGCGAGACCGGTAGACTCGAAACCAAGACCTGATAGCAAAGTAACGGCTTCAACTACCCGCTCCAATGCCGGGGTAACTACGTTTTCCTCACAGGCCTCCTTAGCTTCAAAGCCGTAGTTCATAAGAATGTCATGAGAAAGTTGCGAAAGTTTCAGTGAAGCCTGGGTTCCCAAACCACTATCCAGTAGAAGGTTTTTAGACGCACTATTTACGCAGACTTCAGACTCAAATTTACAGGCTGAAGTATCACCCATACCGGAAACAAGGAACCTCGTAGGCGCTTCTGCAACAATTTTTGTATCCAACACAACAAGATCGGGGTTCTGGGGATAAAACTCGTATCGATCGAATACATGGCCTTCTTTTGTATAAACAACGGAAAGTGCACTTATTGACGCATTTGTAGCCGCTGTGTTAACCAATGCAACTTTAACATCCATTTTATCCGAAACTAACTTAGCTAGGTCCATTATGGAACCACCACCGACGCCTATAACGAACTCTGCCTCTTCTGCCTCCCCTTGGGAGGCCAATCTTTCTGCATCCTCATCAGTACAGTATCTCTCACCGCTCGAGTAAGCGACTACTTCACCATCTGCTTCTGATATCGAATCTCTTATGGATTCTTCACAGCTTTCCAAAGATCTGCTCCCACCGAAAAGGAATCCTTTCTTTCCTAGAAGAGGGACCCACTTATCGAATTTACCGACAACGTTCGCCCCTAAAGCAAATCTAGTTGGAGCACCGAAAGTTTTTGGAGTATTATAAATATCTTCAGGCATTCGTATTTCACCTCCTTTACAAACTGCTTTAGATTTAACTATTAGAATTGGAACTTTAAAGCTTATGTAAATGATGATATAGAAAAATTCGACTCAATCGCCAACAAAAAGAAGATTGCGAAAAATAAAAAATAAATAAAAAGAAGAGAGGATTTCCCTCTCAGAATATTTTACTGATCTTCGATTGGACCCCAATCAGGGTTCCACCAGTATCCTTCACTAGCCTGCCAGAAAGGATAAGACACTCGAACTGTTCCACCAAGTGGAGCTTCAAGACCTGAAACGTCCTCGGGGAACCAATGTCCCTGTTGTGGGTAGTAGTACTGTCTACCATCAACTTCCTCTAGTATCCAGTTATGTGAACAGACAGCACCAGTCTGAGGTGCTTCTTCACCCATGGCATAGAAAGAATACCTGTTCCACAGTTCACCATTGTTGTAAGTTTCAAACTCTACTTCTTCCATCGCTGTAGCCCAATTCCTTGAAGACTCACGGGCATCAGAATCCCAGAAACCACCGGCTTGACCTGCAGCCTTGAAAGCCATCAAAGCTGAAATGTAAGTCTGTGCGGCAGTGTACTGCCAGATAGGTCGAGACGTACCCCACCTATCCAATACTTTCTCGTATAGATCAACGACAAGATCAGAAGTCACTTCTCCACCGTACGGATGGGTGTTAGCATAGGAAGGGGCTCCAATAGCCTCTCCTGCACTATCCTCCCAGAAATAAGGTCCCATAGCTGAAACATTAATTCCGATAAGTGGTATTCCGACATCCAAGTCAGCCCACTGTTTAACTGGCGGAAGATCGTTAACCGACTGGACAACCGTAATGAAGTCTGGGTCTCGATTTCTTATCTGATCGTAGATTGGAGCGTAGTCTGCAGTGTTAACATCGTGAATTATCGTATCCAAAATCTCGTAACCTGCATTAGGCAAGTCACTCTCAAGCATCTCTAGAGTACCACGACCATAAGCCGTATCCTCAACCATACAAACAGTCGTCTCAAATCCTGGTTCAGGATAACCCTGTTCAATCAAAGATTCGGAGACAGCATTTGCCTGCTGAGTGATCAAATATGAGTGGTAGTAGTCGTACTGCTGAGCCATGAAGTAATTGTAGATATCATCCTCACCGACTCGCTCAATAGTTCTGACAGCAGAAGTAAATTGCGTTATATGTGGAACCGCAGACTCCTTCACCGCATCCATCATAGCCATCGTAACATCGTCAATAGCAGACTCAATAATCAAGTCTGGATTCTTACCAACAAGGGTTCGATAAACCTGAACACCCTCAGTAGTACTCTGAGCCGTGTCAAAAGGTCCTGCCAACTCAACATTCCAGTTTGGATAGTCATCTTCATGCCTCCAAGTCTCATTGTAATCCTCAACAAACAACTGTGTTAAACGCCAAGAAGCCAAACCTTGATCGGTCTCAATAGCACCAAGCCAACCGACAGTCACCGTCTTCTCCTCAGTCTCTTCTTCTTCCTCTTCTTCTTCCTGCTCTCCAGTACCTGGACCTATTTTCTGATTGATCTCATCCAAAGTATCCTTAATCTCATCGTTAGAAGAAGAAATATTTCTAGCAGTCATTAACGAAATACCAGAAACTACAATAGAAATAATCACCAGAATAACAACAGCCCACATGACTCCACTAGCTTGTCCTCGTTCATTCAAATTAATCAATTTCTCACCTCCTTTATCAACTGCTTTGATTTAATTATTAATATTTAAGGGTTTAAACATTACGATTATCGCCTTATCAATTTAAAACACTATTTAGGGCTATATTAATTAAACAAAAAGAATAACCCCTTTTCCCGATTCCTTTCCAAAAAAGCTCTTATAAAAGGGGGATAATCAAAAAGAAAACCAGTATAAAAACTATTTTTTCCTATTCGCCGAAATAGGTCTGTTCAACGTATTCAGACTCCCCTAGTTCATCCGCCGAAATGGACTCTGACAATTCACCCATATCAAGTAAATGAACAGTGTCAGCGACTTTCATAACGAAATCGATATTCTGCTCTGTAGTGATCATAGAGATACCCTTATCATTTAGCTCGTTTAGTTTACTAATTACATCTTCAACTATACCAACGGCTAATCCCATTGCAGGTTCATCAACTAACAGCAAATCTGGGTTTTTCATTAAAGCCATCCCGATAGTGAGCATCTTTCTTTCTCCACCACTCAAGCTCTGAACTTCTTGCTTTTCTCTCTCATCTAATCTCGGGAAAAGACCAAGGACCTCATCCAATCTCTCTTGTCGAGCATCCTCATCCAAAGTTATACTACTCAACAATAGGTTCTCTGCCACGTTCATCGTTGGAAAGAAAGAACCTCTTTCTGAAGCGAGAGCTATTTTCCTATGAGCTATTTCATGAGCAGCCAACGGAGCTATATTCTCCCCTTGAAATATTACCTCTCCTTCTACACCTTTCAATCCCATTATCCCGTTCATCAAGGTAGTTTTACCAGACCCATTAGGTCCAAGAAGAGCTACTGATTCACCCTTCTCTATCTCCATACTAATGTCCTTTATAACTCGAATTCTTCCATAAGAAATATTAACATTGTTTAATCTGAAAAAATCATTAGCCATTTTCATCCACCTCTCATATAGACATCCTTTACATGCTCATCAGAAGTTACTTCTTCATATGATCCTTCAGCTATCTTAGCTCCTCGATGCATTACAGCAACTCTTTCTACAACTTTCTTTAGAGCCTTAAGATTATGATCAATAATCAGAAATGTTGCTCCCTTCTCATTGTAGTCCATAACCATTTTTTGAAGTTCTGCAGTTTCGTCCGGGTTGAGACCCGCGAATATCTCATCCAACAAAATGAAATCTGGACCGGAAGCAAGTTTTTGTGCAAATTCTATCTTTCTAACATCCAATAAAGGCAGATCCCTTGGAGAAGTACCCAGTATCTTTTCCTCTAGACCTTCCTCTTCCACAACTTCAGGTATATCTCTCTCACTACCCCCAAATATTTGGTTCCTCCAACGAGCAACTTGTATATTTTGTAAACCGCTTAATTCATTGAATAGCCAAGGCGATTGAAAAACCCTAACAATACCTTTCCTTACTCTCTTCCATACAGGCTCACCGGTTATATCTTCTCCTTTAAAAATAACTTTACCACTAGTAGGATCAAGATTACCGGTAATAAGATTAAACAAGGTTGTTTTACCAGCACCATTTGGACCGATTATACCCACCAGCTCACCCTCATTTACATCCAGGGTGAAACCATCAACAGCCTTAAGCTCCCCAAAATGTTTGCTGAGCTCTTTCAACTCCAGTATAGGCATGTTATTCCTCTTAAGTTCCGAATTTTACATAACCAATTTAACTGCTTGACATTTAAATATTTGGCCCTAGACCAGTTCGGCATACTGATTATTGAAAAAAATTAATCAAGCTCTGAAATCAGATTAAATAGTAACTAGAAAATTAAAACTGACCTA
The DNA here is from genome assembly GCA_964384105.1 of Hadarchaeota archaeon (SeqCode). Classification (GTDB taxonomy): domain Archaea; phylum Hadarchaeota; class Hadarchaeia; order Hadarchaeales; family JAGGTB01; genus CAYLJV01. Next base: position 211,346 of record CAYLJV010000002.1, read on the forward strand.
GTTATTGGTTGATGAAATGGACATAAAAGTGAAAAATAAAAAAGAAATACTCTCAACAGGAAATATTTCAACCAAAAGAAAAGTTATTGATATTTTGGAGTACGCAATAAGTCAATCAATTCCTAGCAAAAAGCTGAAAGAAAATATAGCAGTCAGTAACAAAAAACTGAAAATTTTTGGCATTAATCTAAACCGAAAGGACTTTGAAGATATAGTTGTTGTTGGAGCAGGTAAGGCTTCCTACGAAATGGCAAAAGAAGTTGAATCTATTCTCTTAGATGAAATCAGAGAAGGGCTAGTCATCACTAAATATGGGTATAAGGAATGGGATCTCAAAAAAATAGACATATTAGAGGCTGGCCATCCAGTTCCAGACAAAAACAGTGAAAAGGGTGCTAGAAAGATTCTAAACCTAATTTCGGAAGCTAAAGAAAACGATTTAATTATAAATCTTATTTCCGGCGGGGGTTCCTCTTTACTTTGTGCACCCTCTGGAGATATAACTCTCGAGAACATGAAGAAGACAACTGAACTATTAGTATCAAGTAATGCAACAATAGATGAGATAAATTCTGTTAGAAAAAATATTTCTGAAATAAAAGGCGGAAAATTGGCAATCCGATCATATCCTAGAACTTGTATCTCTTTGATAGTATCTGATGTAGTGGGAGACAACCTGGAGACTATATCCTCCGGGCCCACAGTATACGACTCCTCCAAACCATCCGATGCAGTAAATGTGCTAAAGGACCATTATCTATTGGAAAAAATACCTAAAACAGTGAGAAATTACTTGTCAAAAAAAGCTGGATCAGATCAAAGGGAGTTAAAAAAATATTTTGATAACGGGAAAATCCATAATATTATAGTAGTATCAAATGACGTGGCCACCGAAGCGGCAAAAGAGAGAGGAGAAGAACTTGGATTAAATTCTCTAATACTATCCAGAATGATCGAAGGTGAGAGTAAAGAAGCGGGTATATTCACTGGAGGAATATTAAGAGACATATTAAGAACCGAGACCCCTATAGAAAAACCCTGTTTGTTAATTTCAGGAGGAGAAACAACAGTGACCCTATCTGGAAAGAAAGGTGAAGGTGGCCCAAACCAAGAATTTGCTCTTGGTTCGGCATCGAAAATAGATGGCATAAAAGGGGTCGCTGTGGCAGCAGTAGACACAGACGGAACAGACGGTCCCACGGACATTGCTGGAGGAATTGTGGATGGAAATACATATAATCAAATTAAAAAATTGGGTCTAAATTTCAAAAAAGAACTTGAAAATCACAACTCAAAAAAACTCTTAAAGAAAGCAAATGGTACTATTATATTAGGTCCTACTGGAACGAACGTGAATGATCTAAGACTTGCAATTGTCGACGACACAAAAAGATAAAGTTTTTAAAAATCTAGAGAATTCTAGCAGCCAAAAGCCGTTTGTGATAAAAACTCCAAAATAAGTTTAAGGATTCAAAAAGTGTCGCTAAACCTACATCCCGCGTATTTCTGTTTCTTTCTCTACCTTTTTCTTTTTACCGAAGACTTTCATTAAGCCAGACCTTATCGAAGGCCCTATGCCATTGGGCAAAATGTAGATAAAGGCTAGCGCAACTATTCCAAATATCACAAATCTGACAGCACCTAGGTGGTAAGGCCGCATAATCCAAAGAATCAATTGGATCAGATAAGCACCAATAACTCCACCCCAAAGAGTTCCGAAACCTCCAACTATAGTCATGATTATTACAAGCAGGATAGGTTGCAAACTGAAGAATGTACTCGGAGCGATAGCTCCCATGTAATGCCCCATTATAACTCCACCGAGACTTGCAGCTAGAGAGGCCCACATAAACATGTAGAGCTTGAACTTAGTAGGTGAGATACCAACATTGGCAAGTAAATCTTCACTTTCCCTGATGGAGATATAGACTTCTCTCAGCCTAACCCTAAACTCATACCACATTATTATTCCGACTACTCCAAGAGCAATTAACGACAGATAGAAATGAGGAATCACACCATTGACTATCTTTGGAACACCCCAAATACCGAGAGTACCTCCAGTGTAATCTCTGAAGTAAATTATCAATCTATCAACTATGAATAAAACCAACAACGTGGCTAACGTGAAATATAATCCCTTAATTCTAAGGGATGGAAGGAAGAAAGCTACACTAGCAGCAATTCCTACTATTACGCCCAAAATAACAGCTGGATATATCGAGAAACCAGCGTGAATTATTAACATGAATGAAACGTAAGCGGGAAGACCAAACATTACACCATGCCCAAAGCTAATGTATCCTGTGATGCCACCAACAGCATCCCAACTGATTGCCCACAGAGAATAGATATTTGCAAATATGAACACATCTATTAGATCATTAGGCATAAATGGAGCCAAAATCGCAGGAATAGCTAAGACGATTACCCAAGGCGCAAATCTCTTGAATGAAGCCCTTCCTATTTTCATTACATCCTACCTCCAAAGAGGCCTTGTGGCCTTAGACTGACAAGTATTAAAAGTATTATGAATGCGAATACACCCCTCAATCTAGGCTCTATCCAGACCATCGTAATAGTCTCAATATAGGCAATCATGAGAGCTGCAACAATACCACCTTTTATGCTACCGATACCCCCCGCTACAGAAGCAGAGAAAGCGATCACCACAAGTGGGAACCATATAGTAGACCTAAGGAATGTAAACTCACCATACATCACTCCACCTATAGCAGCTAGTAGACCAGCTATGACCCATACCAGTATAACCATCCTTTCAGTATTGACTCCCCAAAGCTCGGCCGCTTGACGATTCAGTGCAGTAGCCCTAATGGATTTTCCCGTAGTAGTATTATTGATGAAAAATAGTGTAACAAACGTAAATAAAATCGCCAAACCGATTATTGCCATATGGTTAGCCGATATAGAAAACCCAGCGAGATTTATACTACCCGGTATGAAACTAGGGAAGCCATATCCTCCTGTAGAAGGATAGACAGACTCCATAAGCTTCTGAAACATGAATCCCATCAATAAAGTAACAATCCATATCAAAGAGTGACCCGCAGGCCACTTCCTAATAGAAAAGTAAATCCCCCCACTAGCAGCAGCACCTATGATAGCTGCCAAACCTATACAAATTGGAATGGGGACACCTGCAAGCCAAGTGAAAAGAAAAGTATAACCCCCAACAAGAGCCGTAGATCCATGAAATAGATTCTCATATCCCCCTACACTGAAAATCAATACAAAACCTATAGCGACCAGTACGTAAATTCCACCCAGCGCACTTCCACGGATCAGGAAACTCAATACTTGATCTATCATGGTAACGTTACCAAATTCTCAGGTTGATATAAAAATGTAACGCCAACTTGATGAGAGTACATCAATCCCTTCATAGCGCTCTCCTGCTTCTAGTTATAGTAAATAACGATTAAACTATTAAACTTTAAAGATTAAAACAAATCCTCAATGGAAAAGGAGCATCTCATCCTTCAGATATAGATATCTCATCCTTATCCTTCAACCTAGTATGGATACCTTTTATATTTCTAATAGATCTGCCATTCAAATCTATTTCAAAATCTTTGCTTAAATCACCCGTTCTAGGGTCCAAGATAGATTCAACGAGATCAGGGTTCCTTCTCCCAAGTTTTATCAATAAAACATCTATCGTCTCGCCTTCTTCTATCGGAAGAGTAATATCATTAGAGCCTACTCTTTCCTTCAGAGCTCCGCCAAAAGAAATTCTAACCTTCATCTTAATACAACTGCCCAAAACATCTTTATTGATGAGCTAAATCCTCTCTAGATTCTCAATACTTTATCACTATTAAAATCTGACAGATAAAATAAAACAAAAATTTCTTCAGTTCGAAAATAAGATAAAAAATCGAAAGAAAATCTTATTAAAAATTAAAAACGCTCACTGACAAGAATAGTTCAAATAAGGATTTGAATTCATCTACCATAACTTTTTTATTTTCACGTTCCCACCCGCAAATGATACATATGAAGATAGGAATACCAAAGGAAATTAAAGAAGCAGAAAACCGAGTTGGAGCTACGCCGGCCAATGTTAAAGCACTGGTCAGCGAAGGTCACGAAGTTGTTGTTGAAACTGATGCAGGACAAGGTATTGGTGCAAGTGACGATGATTACAAGGAAGCAGGTGCAGAAATAGTAGATAATGCAGAGGACGTATGGGCCGCCGATATGGTCGTAAAAGTTAAAGAGCCCATAAAACCGGAATATAAGTATTTCCGGGAAGATCTAATGCTTTACACCTACCTACATCTTGCCAATCCAGAGCTAGAAGAACTAACAACCGAACTTAGAGACAATGGAGTAAAAGCAATTGCTTACGAAACCGTTGAAGAACCTGATGGTACACTACCTCTTTTGGAACCCATGAGTGAAATAGCTGGTAAGCTAGGAACTCAAGTTGGTGCCCAGTTCCTTCAAAAGCACGAAGGGGGAAGAGGAATTCTAATGGGTGGTGCCCTCGGTACCGACACTGCCACCGTGGTTGTACTCGGAGCAGGTACAGTCGGTAGAGGTGCCGCTAAGGTCGCTCTCGGTATGGGAGCAGACACTATTGTACTAAACAGGAGTCTTTGGAGACTCGGAGAATTCGTTGACTCCGTAGGACTTGGCTATCCAGGAAAGTTAACGGCACTGAAATTAAACCAGCACAACTTAGAAAAATCTTTGAAGAAAGCAGACGTAGCCGTTGGAGCTATACTTGTTCCCGGAACAACAGCCCCAACAGTAGTAAACAGAGATCTCGTGAAAAAGATGAAAGACAACAGTGTGATTGTCGACGTAAGTATAGACCAAGGAGGTATCTTCGAGACTTCAAGAGGTACAACTCACGAGGACCCGACTTACGTAGAAGAAGGAGTGGTTCACTACTGTGTAACTAACATGCCAGGAGCTGTGCCACGTACCTCAACGATAGCTCTTACCAACTCTACTATGCCCTATGCGATAGATTTGGCCAACAAAGGTTTCGAGAACGCAGTCAACGAAGACCCAGTGCTAGCTAAAGGAGTGAACGTCTACAAAGGCAAAATAACCTATGAACCTGTGGCAAAAGCACACGGGCTAAAATACACACCTCTAGAAAAAGCAATGGCATAAACTCGGACAAATGGTTAAAGCTTCATTTCCTTCTTTTAATTTTTTTATTTAACTCAAATGAAATTATTTATGAATTTAAGAAAAATAATAGTATTCAACCGGTTTATTTAGATATTAATCCAAAAATAAAATATCGAAAACCAAAGATATTTATTTTCAATTGAGTTATTTCCAAACAACTGAGTAGAACAAGGAGGTGAAAATAAAATGTATGGAGACAAATTATCAACTGATGAGATCGCCAAGCTAGATGAGAAATACACTATAAGAGGTTGGGGAACTGCCGGACCCCTCATAGTGGATCACGGAAAAGGAGCTAAGTTCTGGGACACCGATGGTAACGAGTATATAGATTTTCTTTCTCAGACTGCCGGAGTTATGGGACTCGGTCACTGCAACGAAGAGGTTATCGAAGCCACTGAGTTCTGGCTTGAGAAGATGCAGCACACTCTTACCGCCTTGGGAAATGCACCCCGAGCCGTATTAGCTGAAAAACTAGCTGAAGTAGCTCCTGGTGGAATGAAAGATAATATCTTAAGTTACTTCGCCTGTGGAGGTACAGAAGCTGTAGAAGGTGCCATCAAGGCCGCTATGAACATAACAGAAAGAACAGAAGTCATATCAACTTATCACGCATACCATGGAGGCAGTGTGGCCAATATCTCCCTTATAGGTCAATCTTGGATGAGAAACTGGAAGCAAGCATATCCAGCAATGCCTGGATACAAGCAGGTTCCAAGACCTTACGCTTACAGGACACCTGAAGGTGTAGATCCAGAGGACTGGGAAGATATTCTAGTTGAACTCTTCGAGGAGCAAATAACTTATGGTGCTGCTCAAGACAACGTAGCTGCCTTTATTGCCGAGCCATTCCCAGGAAATGGTGGACATCTAACCCCTGTAGAAAAGGACGTCTTCGAATACAATGACGCCTGGTTCAAAGGAGTCAAAGATGTATGTGAGGACAATGGAATTATGTTCATCGCAGACGAAGTCCAGAACGGTTTCGGTAGAACAGGTAAGATGTTTGGTATTGAGCATTTCGATGTTACTCCTGATATAATGGTAACCGCAAAAGCTATTGGCAGTGGTATACCACTAAGTGCCTTTAGTATAAACAAGGATTCAGTCAGCGAAGAATTCGAGAAAGAGGTCCAAGAATCACAATGGCATATATTCACATTTGGTGGTGCAGCAATGCTCTGTGCCGCAGGATGTGCTACTATCGATTACATCCAAGACAACAACCTAATAGAAAAAGCCAACAAGAACGGAAAATTCGCCAGAAAGATTCTAGAGGACATGAAAGAAGACCACGAAATAATTGGTGACGTTAGAGGCCCAGCTTACTTCCAAGGTATAGAACTCGTTAAGGATCGAGATACCAAGGAAAAGGCCGGAGAAGAAGCAGCTCAAGTATTCGCAGGATGTCTGGAAGATGGCCTCCTAGTAGGTGTAAGCGAAGTTGGTGGAATTGGAAACTTCGTCAAGTTCAAGCCACCACTTGTCATCACGAAAGACGAAATAGAAGAAGGAATGAACATCCTCGAAGACAACATAAAGAAGGTCGAATAGAACCGATACCTTCTTTCTTTATTTTTATTTTTCTTAATTTTTGTAATGTAAATAGAATTTATCCGATGCTTTAACTTTCGAACGGAATTTTCTACCTAAAAATATTGGCAATGAAATAAAACCTCTTTAGAAAAGCTTTTAAACAAAATTTATTGAACTTACCACTGGTGTAAAAATGGCTAAAATAGCCTTTACCGAATATCCAGAAGTATACGAAGATTGGATGAAGGAAAATCTAGAATCTCACGAGTTGCTCTTTTACGATAAAGTTATGGATTCCGAAGAGTTAGTCAAAGAATTCAAAGACAAAGATATCGAGATATTAAGCACGTTCATATACACAAGGGTAGACAAAAAAGCCATAGACGAACTGGATAGTCTAAAATTAGTAACAACAAGAGCAACAGGATTTGACAATATAGATGTGGAGTATGCAACCGAAAAAGGAGTAGCTGTAGCAAATGTTCCAGGATACGGAGCTTATCCAGTTGCAGAACATGCATTTGGACTAATGTTAGCTATAGCAAGAAAAATACCTACGGCAGACAAATTCGTAAAGGAAAATCAAAAATTCGACTACCGACCGTTCAGAGGTGCAGAACTCTTCGGCAAAACAATAGGAATAATCGGAACCGGTAATATTGGTCTGCATATGATAAAGATGGCACGGGGTGCGGGAATGAAGGTTCTCGCTTACGATGTCATAAAAAGAAATGAAGCTTCCTACGATATAGGATTTGAGTACACGGAACTAGACGATCTCTTGGAAAAAAGTGACTTCGTATCTCTACATGTGCCACTACTCGATGCAACCCGTCACATGATCGATGCAGACAGCTTCAAGAAAATGAAAGATGATGCATTTCTGATAAACTCCGCCCGGGGTGGAATTGTAGACACTGCCGCTATGATAAATGCCCTCAAAAACGGAGAGATAGCAGGCGCAGCAATAGACGCAGTAGAAGATATGGGCGATCTCAAAAACGGTCTAACCGAGTTAGAAAATATAGTAATAACTCCCCACATAGCCTTCCATACCAAAGAAGCAGATATCCGGAGAATGGAGACCACTGTTGAAAATATTAACTCGATGCTGGAAGAAGGAAAGCCGGAAAATCAGATACTACCAGAGAAAATACCAGGGAAATAGTCTTTGTATATCTTCTCCCTCTACTTTTTTTATTTTTTACAAAAGAAATTTCTATTAATTTCCTAAATAAAATTGGAAGATAAAAATAAAAAAATAAGAAAAATTTGAATTGGAAATCCAACTGTAACTATCAGATTCAACCAAATGTTTATTTTGGCAGATCTTCGATTGCAAAATCCAATCCAAGTTCCTTCAGCTTAGATTTAGTTGGAATACCCTCTGGCCAATCTTTGACCTTATAGTACTCCTCCATCATCTTTTCGAAAGGCGGTATCTTATCTTGAGCTCCACCTTCTTCATGTGGTGTCATTATTCTAGCTGGTAATTTCTCGTCAACTTTGGGATCCATTCCATGCTTTAGGTTGAACATTCTCTGTAAGTTGATTATTCTTTCTCCTGCCTTCAATAGATCGCTGTACTCAAGATTCCAACCGGTTACGGCATTGAGCAGTTTCGTGATGTACTCTGGCGTCACTCCAGAAAACTCGTAGAAGAAACACCATGGTAATGAATTGTTTACCGCTTGTCTGTCTTGGAACTTAGCAGCAGCTAAACCTTTCTTTTCAACTGCGTGTCTATCAAGTTGCTCATCTAGCTCTGGACTTGCTTCTGGGAAAGTAACTCCCAACTCTATAGCTTCTGGGAACCCATGCAAGTGGCAAGCGCCTCTTGTAGAAGTCGCAGTTTCAACAGCCATTGAGAAGAAAGCTCTTGGATCATGCGCAGGAACAGCCATTCCATTAACATGTAAAGCTATCTCTGGACAGTTCAGTTCTTCACCAGCGGGTCTAAGACCTTCTCCAAGCAACGTTGGGATCTCTCCATCTCTTTTAGCGACCTTCTTAAGCAATTTTATCATAGCATCGCCGTCGCCCCACTCTAATTCGAAACCAAGGTCTTCCTTAGTGATTATGCCTCGTTCGTAAGCTTCCATCGCAAACGCACAGATACCTCCGAAATCTATAGTATCAAGACCAAGTCTGTTACAAAGCTCGTTTGCCTTGTTTATCGCTTTCAAATCATCAATTAAACAATTGGATCCCATCATACCCAAAGTCTCGTATTCTGGGCCATAGTTATCCATAGCATACTTTTTTGGTTCTTCTACAGTAACTCTTCGATGACATCCCATTACACAAGGCGCACAAGCATCTGGTGTTGGATTTAGTACATCATTGAACTTACCACCGCTTCCTGCTCCGATTTCCAAGGCTCCTTCTTTCCAGTTGCCTTCAGCGAAGTTTTTCATTGGTAAAAGACCGCTTTCCTCTCTCGGAACAACTGCCATAGCCTGGCCTAGTTCTCTGTTATCCTTAGTAAAGTCCGCATCTTGAATTATTGGAAGAAGCTCTTTCTTAATCGATTTTAATTCATCTGGATTAGCAATCTCTACATCCATCGTTCCTCTAAAGGCGATAGCTTTGAGATTTTTAGAGCCCATTACTGCACCCATACCGGTTCTACCAGCGCATCCATGTCCATAGTTAGCGAATATTCCTGCATATCTTACTAATTTCTCTGCTGCTGGACCTATAGGAGCTATTCTAATATTTTCGTCACCTAGCTCTTCTTTTATAGCATCTTCTGTCTCAAATGAATCTTTTTTACCCCACAGATGGGAGGCGTCTTTAAGTTCAGCTTCTCCATCATGGACCCACAGGTAAACTGGTTTTTCAGCTTTGCCCGTAACAACAATAGCATCAAAACCTGCCTTCTTCATTTCTTTCGCGTTGTAGCCGCCACCTAAAGACTCTCCCCAAATACCACTCAGAGGAGATTTGGCACAGGCAACGTATCTACCACTTCCAAGTATTCCTGTCCCTGGGAAAGGACCTACTGCATAAACAAAGACGTTTTCCGGTCCAAGGGGATCAGCATCTTCTGGAACTTCATCGTAAACAATCTTAGTAGCTAGACCAACACCGCCTATCCACTTTTCAGCCATTTCATCGCTGATTTCCTCGGTAGTTATTTCCTCGTTAGTGAGGTCTACTCTCAGTATTTTACCCCAATATCCTTTACTTTTCAAATTTTCACCTCCTTGTTCTACTAGTCGAGAGTTACTTTCTAGAACTTTTTAGTTTTTGGGTAATGATCTCTATAGAAAATTAAAGTGTAAAAAAATATTTACTTAGGAAAAAAAGTACTGTTTTCTCTTCAATAAACATCTAGGAGAAAAAATAGGTCATCAGGAACGGATTATCTATAAAAATTTGAAAAAGATGAATATATTGGATGATATATTATTGAGAAACAAAATGAAAAATAATTTTGTGAGAAAAATTCCAAAAACAGAAAATATCTATTCAATAGGACAAGGACAATTTGGACCAGATCCTGGAACGTCTTATCTCATAAATTCGCCTAAAAAAATCTTGATCGAAACAGGAACATCCAAATCCGTCCCAAGTATAGTAGAGGACCTAAATAAAATCGGGGTAAGTAAACTGGATTATATAGCACTAACTCATATTCACCTAGACCATGCGGGTGGAGCAAGCTTTCTCTCAAAAAGATTTCCAGAAGCTAGAATATTAGTCCATAAAAAAGGCGTAAAGCACCTCATAGACCCCTCCAAGCTAAAAGAAAGTGTGGAAAGAGCAGTTGGAAAATTATTTGATTTATATGGAAGCGTTAAACCCATTCAAAAAGAAAGAATAATTTCGCTATCTGGAAATGAGGAAATAGATCTAGGGAATGGATACAAATTAAAACCAATAGACTCGCCAGGCCATGCCCCACACCATCTCTGCTATTACGAAAGCAAAGAAAGAGTCCTATTCACAGGAGATGCTGCAGGGATATATTATCCCAAATCAGGGAAACTATTACCCTCAACTCCACCTCCAAATTTTGATTTAGAAGAAGAATTGAAAACGATAAAAAAATTGAAGAAGCTACCCGCGAAATTTCTCGCTTACACACACACAGGATGGAAATCAGACCCACAGGAGAGCTTAGAAAAATACGAAAATTTACTCAAAGAATGGGTTAGTGAAATCATGGAAAGGAAAGATGAGATTGATGAAGAGAAATCTCTGATAAACAGAATAGTAGAAAAGTATACTCCAATTTGGGCCGAATCTGAAAAAGATAAAGAAATAATGAAAGGGAAAATAAAAATGGATGTAGAGGGCGTACTATTATATCTGAAGAAAAAATCAGACAAATAATCGAATTTTTATGGAGTAATTAATTAATCTAATTCAAAGGAGAGAAAAACAATGAAAGTCGCACTTGCGTACTCTGGTGGTTTGGACACCTCTATCTGTCTCAAACTTCTACAAGAAGAATATGATGCAGAGCTAATCACAGTAGCGGCTAACGTTGGGCAAGATCCAGAAAAGCTGAAAGAGATAGAAAAGAAAGCAAAGGATTTTGGAGTACTCAAACACTACGGAATAGACCTAACGAAGGAGTTCGTGAAAGACTACATATTTCCGAGCATCAAAGCCAACGGACTTTACGAAGGATACCCGCTATCAACTGCTTTAGCAAGATATCCAACGGCTGCAAAACTGGTTGAAATAGCCAATAAGGAAAATTGTGAAGCAATAGCTCACGGATGCACTGGAAAAGGAAACGACCAGTTTAGATTCGATATAACAATCTCCATTAAAGATCCAGATATGAAAATAATAGCCCCGGTGAGGGAAAGAAACCTCGACCGACAGTGGGAGATAGAATATGCCAAAGAAAACAATATTCCCGTACCAGTAGACATAGACGAGCCATATAGTATTGATATGAATATATGGGGCCGATCGATAGAAGGAGGAGAACTCGAAGACCCGGAGAATGAACCTCCAGAAAAAATATACGAACTCACGAAATCGCCTACGGAAGCTCCAACAGAACCTCAGTTAATAGAAATAGATTTTGAAAACGGAATACCTGTAGCCTTGAATGGAAAGAAAACAGATGGAATCTCTATGATAAAAGAGCTGAATAAAAAAGCCGGAGAATACGGAGTAGGAAGAATTGACATAATCGAGGACCGTGCACTTGGCTTAAAATCTAGAGAAAATTACGAAGCCCCAGCGGCTACTGTTCTAATAAATGCTCACAAAGCCTTGGAGCAACTCGTCCTAACACGAGAGGAAATCAAGTTCAAAGAATACGTAGATAGTCTCTGGTCCGACATGGTCTACCGAGGCTTATGGTTCGACCCATTTAAAGAAGATTTAGACGCCTTCATCAACAAGACCCAGGAAAGGGTAACAGGTAAAGTCAAAGTAAAACTTGAACCTGGAAGTGCTAGAGTAGTATCAAAGAAATCTCAATACAGTTTACTAGAACCCGAGATGGTCTCCTTTGACAAATATGGGTTTGACCAAAAGGACTCAACGAGAGTAATTAAGTTTCAAGCCCTACCTGGAAAGATTTACAGAAAAAGGAAAAAGGACTGATTAAATGCTTCGGGGGGGCCGTTTTGAGAAGTCCATGGACCCTGATGCTGCGGAATATTCAGCCTCCTTAGACAGTGATACTCGACTTTTCGACTCTGTAATACAGATAAATATAGCACATGCTCAGATGCTCAAAAAGCAGGAGATCCTCAAAAAGGAAGACGCAGACACAATAATTGAAGCCTTGTTAGAACTACAGGAGACTGGTACAGATGCCCTCGATTTACGTCCAGATTTAGAAGACATTCACATGGTACTAGAAGAGTACCTAAAAAAAGAAATCGGAGAAGAAACTGCAGGTAAATTACATACAGCAAAAAGTAGGAACGATCAAGTCTCTGCATCAATTAGAATATTCTTGAGAGAAGAAATCCTCGAGATACAGAAATTGACAGTAAACTTCGTCGAAACGATGTTAGAATTGGCGAAAAAAAATCTAGAAACTGTGATGCCGGGATATACACACCTACAAGTAGCGGAACCAACTACTTTTGCTCATTATCTCTGCTCCTACTGTGAAAGTTTCCTCAGAGACGTCTATAGAATGAATCAATCATACAAACAAGTAAATCAATCCCCTATGGGTGCATGCGCACTCGCAGGAACAAGCTTTCCAATAGATAGAAAGTTAGTCTCTGATTTACTTGGATTCAATAAAGTGCTTGAAAATACAATTGATGCTACAGGGTCCAGAGATTTCGTACTACAGATAATGTCCGATATAGCCATACTGATGACAAACATGAGTAGACTTTGTGAGGAAATCTCTATCTGGAGCTCCGCAGAATTCGACATGATCGAAATCCCCGATGAATTTTCATCCACCAGTAGTATAATGCCCCAAAAAAAGAATCCAGTTATAGCAGAGCTAGAGAGGGCAAAAACCGGGAGAACCATCGGGAATCTAATTGGAGGATTTAATATAATAAAATCGTTGACACAAGCGTACAACCTTGACTTACAGGAGTTAACTCCCCTTCTCTGGGACTCCCTAGACCAGATAAAACCAACCCTCAAGGTGATGACAAAACACATTGAAAAAATCAAACCAAATCCAGAAAAAATGCTACAGCATACTGAAACTGGTTTCGCAACGATGACTGAACTGGCTAACACTATCGTAAGGGAAACGGAACTTCCCTTCAGAATATCCCATAACATAGTAGGAAAACTAGCTTCACAAGCTTTGAAGGATGGAAAGTCTCTAGCAGACCTTACAATAGATGACTTGCAAACAGCAAGTAAATCAATAAACCACCAGGAAGTCGATATCTCAGAGGAAGAGTTTGAAAACGCCCTAAATCCAAGTAAATCGGTTAAAATGAGAAACTTAATAGGAGGACCCTCGCCAAAATCGGTGAAAGAAGAAATATCAAATATTGAAAATAAAATTGAGAAACAAAAAAGCGCTATAAAGAAAAAAACTACTAATATATCAAAATTCAAAAAGAATCTCCAGAATATATCAGTTAGGTGATAGATTGAGTATCGAAGTTTCTATTATAGGAGCATCCGGATATACCGGAGTAGAACTCTTTAGACTCTTAGAAAATCACCCTGACGCAGAAATATTGGGCGCATACGGGAAAACTACTGCTGGAAAGAAGATTTCCGATATTCATCCAAGTCTAAAAGGAATAACCGAATTGACAATAGAGAAACCAGACTACAAAAAAATTGGAAAAGAATCCGATCTCGTTTTCACAGCAACCCCTCATGGAGTTGCTATGAAGTTCGTTCCCGAAATTCTGGAAGAAGGTGCTAGAGTAATCGATATTAGCGCAGATTACAGGTTAAAAAACGTTCAAGTCTATGAAGACTACTATAATACCACACATCAAAGCCCCCATCTAAAGTCAGTTTACGGCCTTTCAGAAATATACAGAAACGAAATAGAAGACGCAGAACTTATAGCCAACCCAGGTTGCTACCCAACCGCTGCCCTACTGAGCTTAGCCCCTCTCCTGAAAAGAAAACTCGTAAACCTTGACCACATAATAATAGACTCAAAAAGTGGGACTTCTGGCGCAGGGATAAAACCCAATGAGACACTTCATCATCCCACCTGCACCGAAAATATAAGAGCATACAGCGTCACTGGACATCGCCACTCACCCGAAATACAACAAGAAGCCGAAAATCTAGCAGGGAAAAAAACGAAAACTCACTTTACCCCTCATCTAATACCGATCACTCGAGGTATTCTTAGCACCGCGCATGTGTTTATGAAAAGTAAAAAAGACGAAACCGAACTAATCGAAATTTACGAAGAATTCTATAAAGAAAGCCCCTTTGTCAGAGTACTAAAGGTTCTACCTCAAACAAACGCCGTAAAAGGATCCAATTTCTGCGATATAGGAATAAGAACTTCTAAAAAAACCAATAGAGCAATCATAGTCTCGGCGATAGATAACCTCGTAAAAGGTGCCTCCGGACAAGCAATCCAGAACATGAATATAAATTTCGGTTTAGATGAAAAAAAGGGATTAGAAGGGATACCACTTAGACCTTAAAACTGTTAGACTTATTTAAAAAGGAACTCAAAAAGTTCTATAAGTCAAGCCTCCCTTCTGAAAAATCGGCGGGTTAATTTGATCTCAAAAACTAAAGGTGGATTAACAGCTGTTCCCGGCTTCAGGGCCAGCGGAGTTGAGTGTGGGATAAAAAAAGAAGGTCCAGACTTAATGCTCCTAGCCAGTGAAAAAGGCCCAATTCCAGCTGCCGGTCTTTTCACTTCAAACATCGTAAAAGGAGCCCCAATAGTAGTCTCCAAAAAACATCTCGAAAAACAAAAACTAGCTGCTATAGTCGCAAATAGTGGATGTGCCAACGCATTCACCGGCAGGGAGGGAATCCGTAGAGCACGGAAGATGGCCGAAATCGCAGCTGGAAAATTGGGAGTCAAAACCGAGGAAATAGGAGTAGCTTCCACCGGGTTAATCGGCTCTCAGTTACCAATAGACAAAGTTGAAGAAGGAATCAAAAAAGCGAACGAAAAACTATCTAACAGCTGGGAAGCAGGAACCGAAGCTGCGAAAGCTTTGATGACTACTGACACGAGGGTCAAAGAAATAGCTGTTAAAATAGAAACTGAAGAAGACTCAGTAATAACAATTGGTGGAGCTGCAAAAGGTTCAGGAATGATTCATCCTGATCTACACGCAACTATGATTGCTATAATCGTAACTGATGCCTACATCACCCCTGCTGGCTTAAGAGCATCCCTACAAAAAGCAGTTGATAAGAGTTTTAATATGACCACCATCGACAGAGAGACGAGCACAAGTGACACAGTCTTTGCCTTAGCAAACGGTGTAGCCGATAATGAAAAAATAACAAAGAAGGAACCTAACGAGGAATTCCAAGAAGGACTAGAATACGTTACAACAGAACTTGCAAAAATGATAGCAAGAGATGGCGAAGGAGCTACACATCTAATAGAAGTAAAAGTAGAAAGTGCAAAGAACGAAGAAGAGGCGAAAAAAGCATCTAGAGCCGTAGCGGGGTCAGATCTAGTTAAAACCGCTGTATTTGGAAGAGACCCAAATTGGGGCAGGATAGTTGCTGCTCTAGGGTATTCTGGAGCCAGATTTTCCCCTTCGAGAATAAGCCTTAGCCTTATAGCAGGAGAAAAAGAGGTCCCCCTAGTCTTAAAAGGAGAGCCACTGCCTGAAGATACAATGAAAAATGCGGAGGAAGTACTAGAAGAAGAGGAAATCCAGATTTACATAGACCTAGGTGAAGAGGGAGACGGATCAGCTACAGCATGGGGTTGCGATTTAACCGAGGAATATGTCAGGATAAATTCCAGATATAGAACATGAATTTCTTTTTAAATACTGAAAGTCAATCATTTTAAGAGGAGAAAAAATGGAAAAACAAGCCTCGGTCTTACTAGAAGCCCTCCCTTATATACAAAAATTCTACGGCAAAACTCTAGTTATAAAATTAGGGGGTGCGCTAATCGAGAAAGAGGAACTAAGCAATTCGATATACCGAGATATAGTTCTTTTAAACTATGTAGGGATGAAACCGCTAATAGTGCATGGAGGGGGCTCAGAAGTCTCTAGAGAGATGGAAAAAGCTGGAAAAACACCCGAATTCGTGGAGGGTCTAAGAGTTACAGACAGAGAAACAATGGAGATTCTTCACAAATCTCTCGGCGGAAAAATAAACAAAGAGATAGTTCTGGGTATCGAAAAACATGGAGGATTAGCATTAGGAATCTCTGGAATAGACGGAAATCTGGTTCTAGCAAGGAAAATAAAAGATGAAAGTGACAAACTCGGGTTTGTAGGGGAGGTTGAAAAAACAAATCCCGAACTGATAGAGTACTTGCTAGAAAAAGACTATATTCCAGTGATAGCTCCTATCGGAGCGGATAGGAAGGGAAATAGCCTAAATTTAAATGCTGACTCGGTGGCTGCAGAGTTAGCCTCATCATTAAACGCAGAAAAACTTATAATCTTAACAGACGTTCCCGGAGTCCTAGAAGACCCCGAAAACGAGAACACCCTTATATCAAAATTAAATCTAGAAGAAGCTCAAAACAAAATAAACGATGGCACCATAACCAGAGGAATGATACCAAAGGTAAAGGCATGTATGAAAAGCGTTAAATCTGGAACAAATAGAGCCCATATTATCGATGGAACCGCTCCAAACTCACTGCTCTTAGAACTCCTTACTGAAAGTGGTATAGGAACGATGATAGAGAGGAGATAAAATGAAAATCTCTGATTTAGAAAAAAAATACATAGCACCAACCTACTCTAGACAACCTTTAACCTTTGTAGAAGGCAAAGGAGCCAAACTGAAGAACGATAAAGGTAAAGAATATCTAGACTTCGTAGGTGGAATAGCCGTTTGTAGCCTCGGTCACTCAAACGAAACCGTTCTAAAAACGATAAGAGAACAGTCAAAAAAAATTATGCACGTATCTAACCTTTACCATATTCCTACGCAAGCTGAATTTGCAAAAAAGTTATCTGAAATAACACCCGAGGGGATACAGAAGTTCTTCTTCTGTAACTCTGGAACTGAATCGATAGAAGCCGCTTTTAAACTAGCGATAAAACACACAGGCAGAAAAAAGATAATAGCCTTAGAAGGGTCCTTTCACGGAAGAACATCTGCAGCGCTGGGTGCAACCTGGAAAAAAGAATACAGAGAACCGTTCAAAAGTCTAATCTCCCCCATTTTTGAATTTATACCTTTCAATGATCTAAAATCGGCCAAAGAAAAAGTAGACAAAGACACCGCGGCAGTAATCGCGGAGCCGATCCAGGGCGAAGGAGGAGTTAGAGTCCCATCAAATGACTATCTTTCGGGACTGAAGAAAATCTGCAATGAAAATGGCACACTTCTAATATTCGACGAAGTGCAAACCGGAATGTGCCGCTCCGGAGAATGGTTTGCCTGTGAAAACTGGAACGTAGAACCCGATATTATTACAATGGCTAAAGCCCTTGGAAATGGATTTCCAATAGGTTGCATGGGGGCAAGAGGAAAAGTCATGGATTCTTTTTCTCCAGGAAACCATGCATCTACCTTTGGAGGAAATAATCTAGCATGCGCAGTAGGTAAAACCGTGATAGAGACAATGGAGAAAAAGAACATTCCAACCCATGTCAAAAAAGTTGGTGGATACTTCAAAAACAGGCTGGAAGAACTTGTCGAAAAATACGAAATGATTAAAGAAGCCCGAGGATTAGGTCTTATACTGGCAATAGAACTAGATGAGAAAGAAAAAGCGGAAGAGGCAGTGGTTAAGGCTAGAGAAAATGGGTTCCTTATAAACAGAACAGCGGGAAAAACATTAAGGTTTGTCCCTCCACTCATAATTAAGGAAAAACAGGTGGATCAACTTACTAAAGAATTAGATAGAATTTTTAGTGAGATGTAAAGATGGAAGAAATCAAACATTTTACATCTATTCAAGATCTGAGCAAAGACGGACTCATAAGAATCTTAGAGAAAGCCGGATCATTGAAAGAGATGCTAAAAAACGAAGAAAGTCACGAATATCTCTACGGAAAAACGCTCGCTATGATCTTCGCAAAACCCTCAACTAGAACTCGCGTTAGTTTTGAAACTGGAATGACTCAACTTGGCGGTCACGCTATCTACCTAAACTGGGACGATATACAACTTGGAAGAGGAGAAACTATCTCAGACACAGCAAAAACTCTTTCTGGCTATGTAGATATTATAATGGCCAGGATCTACGAACACGGAAACATTATAGAACTAGCAAGAAATTCAAGCGTTCCCGTAATAAACGGTCTAACAGACCTACTCCACCCTTGCCAAATAGTAGCTGATCTCTTCACTATCTCGGAGAAAAAAGGACAACTAGCTGATCTAAAGCTTTCTTACATAGGTGATGGAAACAATGTATGCCATTCTCTACTTCTAGGAACTACTAAAGTAGGAATGAATATATCAGTAGCCAGTCCACCTGGCTACAAACCAAAAAAGAAGATAGTAGAAGATGCAAAGTTACAGGGAGGCAAAACCGGAGCTACAGTTACTATAACAGAAGAGCCTAAAGAGGCCGTAAAAGAAGCGGATATAGTATATACCGACGTAATAGCATCTATGGGGCAAGAAGAGGAGAGAAAAAAGAGGTTAAAGGATTTTGAGAATTACCAGATTAACTCAAAGCTCATGAATTATGCGAAAGAAGACGCTATATTCATGCACTGTTTACCCGCTCACAGAGGAGAGGAAGTTACCGAGGATGTAATAGACGGTCCAAAGTCCGTAGTTTTTGAACAAGCAGAAAACCGGATGCACACAGAAAAAGCTATTTTAATGTCCCTTCTAGGTTATTAACTCCGATAAAAACTTTAAACAAATATATCTTTTCGAAAAAGAACTTCTCGGATTTTTTGATAAATTCCCAGTTATTTCTTCTAAGCTCAGACAAAGTCTTCTGAACATCCGACAAAGAAGACTGTATGAAATAAAATCTACCACCAGGTTTCAAGTATTCCCCTACGCCGCTCAGGAACTCATCAATGAATTTCCTACCATCTAGGCCACCGTCCCAAGCTCTTTCAATAACATCCCCAGAAGATTCCTCCTTAGAGACCGGGAGATAAGGCGGATTAAATAATATCAGATCGAAGACTTCATCTGAAATAGGATCGAACATATTACCAATTCTAAATTCTATATTTCCATTAACCTCGTGTCTCTCAGCATTTTTCTTGGCACACTCGATAGCTAAAGTATTTACATCGGTGGCAATGACATTTGCACCTTTTTTAGCAGATATAATCGAGAGTAGGCCAGAACCCGTGCCAAGCTCCAAAACATACTCTCCACTCTCTATATCCAGATTATCTGCTAGCAAAAAAGTATCTTCAGCAGGTTTATAGACATCTTTCAAAATTTCGAATTCTAAATTCTTATAAAATACTTTCATTATCTAACCCCAAAAATCTACTTAATCAAATAATTGTAAAGGTAATTAAAATAGCGGGAGGTCATTCTAAATTGGACAAACTCTTACCCCAAAAGATTCCGGAGATAATAAACAAGATAGAGGAAAATAGTATTGAAATCGATATAAGCTCCGAAAAACTCGCGGGAATGATCGATAATACCGAACTTTCATCATATAAAACCGAGAAATCCATAAAATCGTTCTGCAAAAAGACGAAAAAGTACAATTTCCATTCCGTTTGCGTAAACCCTTATTACACGAAATTTTGTTCAAACCAATTACAAAAAAATGATATAATCGTAGACACAGTTATTGGATTCCCATTAGGTCAAACAACAACTCAAGAAAAAGTATTCGAAACTTTAACAGCCTTTGAAGACGGAGCAGAAGAAATAGATATGGTAATGAACGTAGCAGCTCTCAAAGATGGAAAGTATGATTTTGTAAAAGAAGAGATTAATGAAATAGTAGATACGGCAGGATCTAATCCAGTAAAAGTAATCATCGAAGCCCCCTATCTGACCTATAAAGAAATCATAAAAGCTTGTAAAATAGCAGAGGAATCTGGAGCGAGTTTCGTTAAAAATTCTACTGGATTTGCTCCGTACGGAGCAAATATCGTACACACATACATAATGAAACGCTCTGTAGGGAAAAACACCAAAATAAAAGCCGCAGGAAGAATTAAAAACTTCAGAAGTGCTCTAAGAATAATATCCGCTGGGGCCGACCGAATAGGAACAAGTTCGGGGTTAGAAATAATAGAAAGTTATGAAAGTTTAAAAGAAAGAAATTGGTCTCCCGAAAAAATTCCTTGTAATCTCTGTCCAAGTCAGAAGATATCCTCTAAAAAAATACCAGAACCTATTTCAGACTATTACAAATCTTTGTGTTCAAAATGTAGATACGAAAAATAACCTTCCAAACTTTTGCATTCAAAGAATATAGCTTAGATCGCTTTCTCCGCCACTAACAGAAGGCATCTTTATTTTAGGGGGTTTAAATTTAGGCAAATCTGGAACTTCATCTTCGAAATCAGATAGATCTAAAGATAAATCGAAAATTTTAGAAAAGACAGACAGGACTTCCTTGGAGGCTCCAGGGTCCTTGCCTTTACCCTGAGTGGTTCCAAGTAAACAGAAACCTTGGATTTCTTTATCCGCAGCCAAACTAACGAGAAGACCATTCATTCCTACTATCTGCCCCCCACTAAGTAAATCCACACCTTTAGAACTAATCTCCTCCGCTAAGTCTGAATTCGTCGCAGCACCCACTACCGGAGACTTTTCTCCTTCTGGATTTAGAAAAGCTGCCATCGTCAGAATCGTATCAACACCCTCCTCCGACAAAACTTCCAGTATTTCCTCGGACAAATCGTATTGATCTTTGGGGGAAGATGCTTGAGCATCGGCTGTTATGAGGATAAGATCCCTTTTGAGACCCTCCGCGCTTGCATAATAGAAATCTACCTTCAAATTACGAATAAGGCCACTTTCTCTAATCACCCAACCAGGAAATTTATCCGAGCTTAGTTCGGCGAACTTCTCTGCATTCAATTTTTCAATTAAATACTCGACAGCTATCTTACCGATAAGGGCTATACCCGGCAGGCCAGCTACTACTATCGGTTTTTTTAGATTGGGTTTCTTCAGATAATTAAGGTCTGACATCATCAATAGAAAAAACAAACTGATAGAATTTAAAGACTTGGTAGATAAAAATGGACTTACTTCCTGTTGAAAACGGGGAAATAAAGATTAGACCCCTAGCTTTTGAGAGCCTAGGAGTCAGGGGTATGGCAACATATCTCGAGACAGACGATATAGAGATGATAATAGACCCAGGCTCTGCACTCGGGCCAAGATTCAGGCTAGATCCTCACGAGAGAGAATACGTTGCGTTATATAAAAGCAGGGAAGAAATTCTATCAGCTGCAAAAAAAGCTAACATTCTCTCAATAAGCCACTATCATTTTGACCATTTTGTCCCAAACTTCGAAAACTGGAAATTTATCTGGAGTTCTCCAGAAGTTGCTGAGCAGCTTTACACCGATAAAATAATCCTCGCAAAAGATATTACTGATAAAATTAACACGAGCCAGAGAAAACGTGGCTATCTTTTTAGAAAGAAAAATCATGATCTTGCCGAAGAAATCAGATCTGCTGACGGAAAAGAATTTGAATTCAATGCTACAAAACTAAAATTCTCGAAACCTTTCTATCACGGAGAAAAAAACACGAAACTAGGTTTCTGCCTTATTCTAGCCGTAAAAACGTCCAATTCTACTCTTATTCACGCATCGGATGTTCAAGGACCTATGCAAAAAGAAACTCTTAAATATATAATATCACAAAAGCCCGATCTTTTGATTATCGGAGGGCCACCAATTTATCTAAGTTTCAAATTAGAAGAACGAAACCTCGAAAACGCTCAAAAAAATCTAATCAAATTAGCAGAAAACATTCCAAAAGTCGTCGTCGATCACCACCTTCTCCGAAGTCTGAAATACAAAGAGTTTTTAGAACCTATCGAAAAGAAAGCTGCCGATTCGAATAATGAAATTCTAACAGCATCCAAACTTATGGGAAAAGAACCAAATCTACTAGAGGCTAGAAGAAAGGAACTTTACAAGAAAGAACCAACTGAGAAAGAATGGCACGAGAAGGTAGAAGAAGGAGATTTCAAGGAAGGCTTCTAATCACATTCTACCTGGAGCTTCTATTCCCAAAAGTCGAAGGGAGTTTTCTAAAACTATCTTTACGCACTTTACTAGCTTAAGCCTTGAATACATAAGGTCCTCCTCTTCAGCATGGAGTACCGGAGCGACTTCATAGAATTTATTGAACAAAAGGGCAAGTTCTGAAGCATATGTCGCCACCTTATGCGGTTGCAAATTCTCCCCTGCTTCTCTAACCACTTCTGGAAACTTTACAAGTTTAGTAATAAGCTCGTCTTCTATCTCTTCTTCAAAGACGTAGTCTTCCAGTTTTCCCTTCACCCCTTCAGCTTTTCGAAGTATATTGTTCGCTCTTGCATGAGAATATTGAATAGCCGGACCGCTATTACGATCAAAATCAAGTACTTCCTCCCACTTGAAAACAACCTCCTTCTCTGGAGAAGAACTAATCAGAGAATACCTAAAAGCCCCAACTCCAACTGACTCAGCAGCTTTTCTTATGAAATCTTCGTTTGAATCAGGATTTCTTTTTTTAACCTCTTCCCTGGCTCGCTCGACTGTCTCATCTAGAACATCATCAACAGAATATCCCATCCAAGTACCTTTTCTACCCTCAAACTTTTCCGATTCTAACCGGACATGCTCGTAAGCAAGGTGGTGGGAGTTTCTATACTCTTTCTCGAAGCCCATCACTTTCAAAGCAGAAAAAACGACATTTTGGGGATACCTTTGCTCCATTCCAATAACGTTTATGACTTGATCGGCTGAACCAAAATCAATATTCGAATCGCTTTCAGGAACAGTTGTATATGTTTTAACACCACTCGGCCTCTCAGAATGGATATCGAAGCAAAGATTAGCCTCAACTTTACCGAATTTCCATAATTGATATGCAATATCTCTAGCAGTATAAACTGCCGTCCCGTCGGACCTAACTAAGACTTTGTCTTCAAGACCAAAATCACTTAAGTGTAAAACCATCGCTCCTTCATGTTTCCCCTCACCTTCTACCAAATAGGGAGTCTTTCTCAAGAGTCCCAAGCTCTCTTCTAACATGCCAGTCCTAGAGATATCACTTTCCCACACCAATAGATCATAATCTATATCTAGGCGATCAGTAGTCTCTAAGTTAGATTCTACACAGAGAAGAGACATCTCTCTGGCTTCTTGAGCTAATTCCCCTCTTCCTTTTTCCATACTAGAAAGTACATTTCTAGCTTTCTGTTTCAATTCAGAATTTGATTTAGCCTTCTCATGAAAGTCTACGTATAATTTTCCTAAGTAATGATCAAATTTTTCTCCTGAAACCTCTTCGTCCGCCTTATAGGCGATTAGAGTTTGTGCTACCTGTAGACCCAGATCATCTATATAATTTTGAACCTCCACATTCTTCCCGCAAGCTTTCAAAATCCTCGCCATAGTATCCCCAATAACCGCATTCCGACCGTGTCCGATATGGAGAGGCTTGGTGGGATTTACACTAGTATGTTCTATGACAACCTTCTTTTCATCATGGTCTAGATGACCATATTCCGAACCCCTCTCCTCTATATTGTCCAAAGCCAAATTAGAAAGAACAGACATTTCAACAAAGAAATTAATATACCCTCCAACGGCCTCTACTTTCTCGACCAAACCTCCAGGTTTGAGATTCTCTGAAAGTTCTTGAGAAATGTCCTCAGGTGACCTATGGAGGTCTTTAGGTAACTCAAAACACACGGTGGAAGCCATATGTCCAAAAGAAGAATCCTGTGGCTCCTCCAAAGACTCCTCTAAATCTTTCTTTGGCCAACCTAATTTTTCAAAGCCTTCTTCAAGGATTTTCAGTACATCTGATTTGAACCCTCTCCAGAGATTTTCTGCCATATTTCTGCACCAGATTTATTTGAGCAAGTATATTCAAGAACTTAATGGGTTTTAAGAAAATATGGTGAAAAAATGTTACTACACGTTGGGATAGACGATACAGACTCAAAAGAAGGAATGTGCACAACCTATGTAGGCGCCGTAATATTAGATGAGTTAAAGAAGTTAGGTATAAACTACGTCGGATATCCTCATTTAATCAGGCTTAATCCCAACTGGAAATGGAAAACCAGAGGGAATTGCGCAGTCTCTTTTACATTAAAAGTTGAGGAAGAAGATATTCCCCTTGTTAAAAAAATCACCTTGGAAAAAGTGGAAGAACTAGCCGAGTTACAGATAGAAGAAACGACGCCGGGAGTCGTATTTCTAGAAGGAAACGTGCCACAAGAACTGATTAACTATTCGAAAAAGACAGTTCAGGAAATAATAACAATGGAAGAAGCCGAGGAACTAGCCGATAAAATTGGTGCCGAATTACATAAATTCCGGGAGGGAAGAGGTATAATCGGTGCCCTAGCGGCCATAGGCCACCCCCTAGAAAAAGACTGGACATATGAGCTGATTGCTTATAGGATAGAAAAAAATAGAGGTACTGAAAGAGAAATAGCCCCTAAATCCGTAGAAGAGATGAACGAAGCTACATACCCTGATACTTTTGATAACTTAGATCTCCAAACCGGCGAAATTAGAATTACCCCTCATACTCCCTGTCCAATACTATACGGAATAAGATCAAATACAGCCGAAACCGCGGTAGAGGCCAAAGAAATGGTAAGGTCTAAGGAACCTATAGAACGGACTCTATTATATAAAACAAATCAAGGGACGGACGAACATCTCCAAAATTCTGAAATAAATGAGGCCGACCCCTATAAATCCGTGATTGTAGAAGGTACAGTTTCCGAAAAACCCGAAACGATTACTGGTGGACACGTATTCTTCACTATAGAAGACAGGAACGAAAGAATAAATTGTGCAGCTTTTGAACCTACCCGCAGATTCAGAAGTGTTATAAGAAAACTTGTTCCAGGGGATCGAGTGAAGGTATACGGTGGAATAAAAGAAAAACCAGAATTCCCAACTACAGTAAATCTGGAAAAAATCGAGATTTTAGAACTAAAAAATTTGAAGAAAAAAGAAAATCCTGTCTGCAAGAATTGCAAAAAGAAGATGACATCTGCAGGAAAGAATAAAGGATACGTATGTAAAAAATGTAGAACAAAACTCCCGCCCGAAGCAGCTAAAGAGATTGAGATAGAGCGAGAACTAGAAACCAAAATATATGAAGTCCCGCCCAGAGCAAGAAGACACCTCGCTAAACCTCTAATAAGAAAAGAAGAAAATAACTGATTTTGTTATGGGTGTAACAAAAAGCTATCTCTTTTCTATCGTGTGCTCACAGCTTGTACACTTCCATTTCTCGAAAACGTCTTCACCGAAAGAAAAAGGAACTAAATCACCCTCATTACAAACAGGACACTTTGGAAAGATACTTGGCAATCCTCCACCTCCTTTATTTCGCTTATCACAAAAAAATCTAAAATTCTAGCTTATATAAACTCCGCCAAGATCAATCGGAAACCTCATGTATCCAATAATCCTCTTCTTCTGTAACTTCCTTCTTCCATATACGAACCTCTTTCTTTATACGGTCCATTATTTTCGGCAAGACCTCGAAAACTTCTTTCCTATGGCCCCCACCTACCAGAACATATACTATATCCTCTCCAGGACCCAAATCATCAACAATATGAAAAATAGATACTTTAGAAATACCTTCCATAAATTCCTCGAAATCAGACGCTATATCCCTAAGTTCCTTATCGGCACTTTCAGAGCACTCATATTGTAATTTTTTTACTTTCCCACCCTTTTTGCCCTTTCTACGAACGATCCCGATAAAACTTCCAATAGCTCCTACTTCTTCTCCTAATATCCTCTTAAATTCCCTCAACAGAGTAGAAAAATTCAACTCTCCTTTCTTATAAACTCCCGATTCTTTCATAAAATCACCTAGTTATGAGTATCTATTACTTTAAACAGTTTTAGTCGACGAAAATAGAGAATTTTTTTGGAAATAGAAACCAGTCAAACATTATTAAAAATTAGAAAACCAAAACCTCAAACAGCAAAGATGAAAAAGAGAGCTCATGTTTATATAAGCGGTCGAGTCCAAGGAGTGTTCTTTAGAGCAACTACTAGGGAAGAAGCCAGAAAAAGAAGAGTCAAAGGGTGGGTAAAGAACCTAACAGACGGTCGTGTAGAGGCTGTATTCGAAGGAGAAAAAGAAGATATTGAAGAGATGATCGATTTTTGTAATAAAGGACCTAGGGCTGCAGATGTCAAAGAAACAAAAGTGGAATGGAAAGAATATGGAAACGAATTCGAAGAATTTACAGTACGGTACTAAGCAAGAAACTATTTTACGATAGCGATCGAAAACAACTAAAACACTGATCAGACGGAATGAAGATCGAAATCACGAAAGCTCCTACAGAAACCACTCAAAGACGTTTCTCCCAAAGGTGAGCAATAAAGCTTTCACAAATTATGAGGATCTAAAAATGTCAAAAGAAAAAAGCCTGTTCAACAGACTAGTCAAACCTCTAACCAATCTTCTCGAGGAGAAAGGCTTTCAAACTCCGACGCTACCTCAGAAAAAAGCAATTCCCCCGATATTAGATGGAAAGAACACATTGCTTATCGCCCCAGCCGGTACAGGGAAAACAGAAGCAGCATTTCTCCCGATACTAAATGAAATCTTAAAAAAGCCGAGAGAGGATGGGATAAAACTAATTTACATAACCCCTCTTCGGGCACTAAATAGAGATATGTTAGATCGGATGATGTGGTGGTGCAGGGCTCTTGATTTGAAGGTAGCTGTCAGACATGGCGACACATCGAAAAGAGAAAGAAGAAAACAAGCCCTTAATCCCCCTGACGTACTAATAACTACACCTGAAACCTCCCAACTTCTCCTAGTTGGAAAAAGAATGAGTCAACATACGGCAAGTGTAGACTGGGTCATAGTAGATGAGGTTCACGAACTTGCTGGAAACAAGAGAGGAGCTCAACTAGCTCTCACCTTAGAAAGAATGAGGAGACTTAAGGGTGGAGATTTCCAGATAGTAGGTCTATCAGCAACCGTTGGTTCTCCAGAAGAAGTAGCCAAGTTTCTGGTAGGGGTAAACAGACCTTACGAAATAGTAGACGTCTCAATGGTCAGAGAGATAGATTTAGATGTTCTTTATCCAGATGTAACAGAAGAGGACGAAGCGTTATCCTCAGAGATTTTCACTTACCCAGAAGTTGCTGCCCGTCTCAGAGCCATGAAAAACCTAATCGAAAATCATGAAACCACACTAATTTTCACAAATACAAGACCTATGTCAGAAGTACTAGCAAGTAGATTCAAAATGTGGGACTTGAATTTTCCAATTAGTATACATCATGGATCACTCTCGACTTTCGCAAGAAGAAGAACTGAGGAAAAACTGAAAAAAGGAGAATTAGTCGGAGCGATTTGCACCTCTTCTATGGAATTAGGTCTAGATATCGGAAAAGTAGATCTATGCATACAGTACAATTCACCAAGGCAAGTAGACCGGCTTCTCCAACGAGTTGGTAGGAGTGGACATAGAATCACTGAAAAATCGGAAGGGTGGATTATAGTAAAAGATTCTACAGACGGACTCGAATCTTCAGTGATAATAAAAAGAGCAAGAACGCAGAAACTTGAACCTATCCAGATCCCGGAAAAACCTCTCGACGTACTATCTCACGAATTAGTGGGCATGATAGTTTCGGCGAAAGAATGGGAAGTCGAAGATGCTTATAATATAGTTAAACGGGCTTATCCCTTCCGGAACCTCGAAAAAGAAGAAGTAATAGACGTACTGAAATTTCTAACTAATATGAATAACAGGCTAGTTTGGCTTCGACCAGATGAAAAAGTCTTCGTTCGGCCAAAAAGAACAAAAAGGGTCTTCGATTATTATTTCGGGACTCTCTCTATGATACCGGAAATAAAACAATATGTAATAATAGACGACACGAAAGATGAAGCAGTAGGGGTCTTAGATGAGCCTTTTGTAGCGGAATACGGGGAGCCAGGAGCAAAATTTGTAGTAGGAGGATCTATCTGGAGGATAGTCCAGGTATTCAAAAACAAAGTTTTCGTGAAACCCGTAGAGGACCCTGTTGGAGCCGTGCCTTCCTGGGTTGGAGAAGAGATTCCCGTACCTTATTCAATATCCCAAGAGGTAGGATCTCTAAGAGAAGAATTGGTAAAAAAACTGAAAGAAAAAGAAAATTTCGACGAAGCCATAAAATTAATTTCAAAGGAATGGGAACTCGATGAAGCTTCAATCAGAAAATCCGCTATTCCCATAAAAGTGCATTTTGAAAAGGGATTTGCCGTTCCAACTGATAGAAAAATAGTCTTAGAGAAATCATCAGACACTTTAGTCGTCCACACTTGTTTTGGAACCTTAGTCAATAGAACTCTAGGAAGGTTCATTGCAAATCAGGCGGCAGACGAGCTTGGAGAATCCGTAGCTATCACCGTAGACCCATATAGAATACTAATTCGATCAGAGCGCCTCACACCCATGGAAATAGAAGCCATATTAAGTGGAGAAATTAACCCAAATTTCGAAAAAGCTTTGGAAGAAGTAATAGAGGAAAGTCAATTCTTCAAATGGCGTATCGTTCAAATAGCAAGGCGGATGGGTTCCTTGAAAGTGGAATCAGATATAACGAGTTCCGAGGTAGACCAGATGATAAAAGGGCTAAAAGATACGCCCATCTACAAAGAAACATTCAAAGAAGTAGTCTGGAAGGACCTCGATTTATCAAAGACTCTGGAGATCCTCCGAGATATAAGAGATGGAAAAATAGAATTACATTCCTTAGGTGTTCTATCAGAACCAACACCAATATCAACGTCAGCTCTGGAGGAACGGTCACTCTCTTTTGAACCAGTATCACCCAAGAGAATGAGAAATTTAATTCTTGGCTCTGTAAGAGCCAGACTTCTCAGCGAAGAAAGAACATTCGGGTGTATTGATTGCAAGGATTGGGTCACCGCAAAAGAGATACACGAACTAAGCGATCCACCAACCTGTGAAAAGTGTGGATCTAAAAAAATAGGTATGATAGAAGAAAAAGTCAAATCGGTAAGGAGAACTCTCGATAGAGTAAATAAAAATCCAAAAAAAGGGAGGAAAAGCAAAATCTGGAAGGAGATGAAGAAAACATCGAAACTTATATCAAAACATGGTAAGATAGCGGCAGCGGCATTGGCAGGGAAGGGAATAGACCCCTCCGCAGCAGAAAGAATATTAAAAAAAGAAAACAGGATATCCGAAGAGTTTCTAGATTTGATTATGGCAGAGGAAAAGAACTCATTACTCAAAAGATACAAGAGCTATAAATAATTTCTAGATTTAATCAGGACTCTCCTCATCTAAATCTTCAGCTTCCTTGCTCAATAATTGCTTAAGCATCTCTTTTTGATCTATCTCGACCCTAGCCCTCCAATCCATATACAGCATTCCCTCATCCTCGGAAATATAACCCATCTTGATGAACCTGTTTATATTTCGATCCACCTGCCATTTTGGGAACTTTTCTCTAAGAACATCCTTAACCTCTTCCGTAGGGGCCTTACCCCTCTTAGACTGAATATAAGCCAATATTATCGTAAGAGTTGCCATATCATCAATTCTCCACCCAAACGTCCTATCAGAAAGCCTAGGATGTCCTTTCATGGTAGCATAATATCTAGTCGGGCGATCTTTCTCTTCATCAATTTTTTTAATTGTAAGACCTATTTTCTGAAGCTCCTGATCTAACATATCAACTATTTCAGGATACTTTTTCCCCAAAGTCTTCTTTAGCTCCCAAGACTTTGCACCAGGCTCTCTATGACGCTTGAATAAAATCAACTGAGCCGCTCTCTCCATTCTATCTCTAATTTCCTCTACCCTATCCTCTTCATCAGGCATT
This sequence comes from Hadarchaeota archaeon (SeqCode), assembly GCA_964384105.1. GTDB lineage: Archaea > Hadarchaeota > Hadarchaeia > Hadarchaeales > JAGGTB01 > CAYLJV01. The sequence goes on from CAYLJV010000002.1 coordinate 241,633, forward strand.
TTCTTTCCTCCTAGATTCCCAATCCTCGTAGGAAACAGCTATAGGAACAGAAGTCCCAGACTTCTCTTTCGAAGTTTCCCTTTCATCTCTGACCTTCAAAGTAATCTCTTCTTCGAGGGGGCTAAGCTCGATAGTAGCATAGCCATAACTCACGAGAAAGCTAACTAGCCACGCATTCAAAACCGTTTCCTTGAAACTATCAGAATCAATAAACTTCCAATAAGAAATCTTATTCTCTTCATCAGAAACTTCCTTCAATTCCTCCCAGGTCCTCTCTATTAACTTATCGAAATCCTCTCTAGAACCGAATCCAAATTCCTCAAGTTCCTCACGGCTAACTTCCTCTGGAAATACTTCTTCGGCTTCCAGCTCTGATCCTCTCTCAGATAACGGAGCCAAATTGTCCCAATACTCTATCGCCTCACGAACACCTGGTTCTGAAATACATTCTAACTCGACAGTTTGATGAAGAGAATTTAGAAGCACGTAAGCCAGCTGTTTTTTCGAAAGTTCTCTCGCCTTCCAAGAAACAAGCATGGGGTCAAAATGAAGGATAGAAGATTTTTGCTTTATCCAATCCTCCTGCTGAGAGATAACATCCGTCAGGCCCAAGATTGCTCTAACATCGAGGAGGATCTCTTCCTGATCTTTCGTTTCGGGAAAGACCTCTCTCAACCTTTTCAAAAAATCTGCGACATCCACTTCGAATGGATCCACTTTTCGATCGTCAACAGATTTCGAAAGCTCTATGATCCTCTCCATCAATTCCTTTTTCTTTTTTCTACTAACCATCAAGTAGCCACCTTAACTTCCGATGATCCAGCTGCGTTTTGAACTGCGATAACATTTGGTACTTCCTCAATACCTACCAATCGGCCGGGAGTAATTACTATGTACTGGCTATCGCTCTCTTCCATCATATTTAATAATTCACGCATCATCATCTGTCTGTTTCTAGGATCCATATGCAACTCGAACTCATCCAATCCCCTGATCGGAGATTTGATATGTTTCTGAAGTGCTAGGAGAAAACACATTATTGAGGTCGATCTCTCTCCACCACTCTGGGTATATGCATCCAATGTCTGAGGCTCTGCGCCTCTAAATCCAACAGTCAGTTCAAGACCGGCTTCATCAATATCCTCTGGGTTCAACAATCTAACATCACCCACCGCATTTACTCGATCCAGGATCTGCCTATATGTACTTCTCACCTTTTTCAGCAAATTTTGGATATTTTCTCTCCATCTTTCTTTCCTCAAATCAAGCTCTTCTAAAGCCCTTCTCCGATTTTCTTCGGCCTTTTCTGCTTTTTCCTCAAGCTCCTCAAGCAGATTCTTATGATCCTTATACATCTTCTCAGCGTCAGCACTCACATCATCCAATCCTGAAAGTTGAGCATTAGTCACTCTAATATCTTCGAGTATCTCTTGAGGTTTTCTATCTGTCCGAATTTTGCTTCCTTTAGACTCTGCCTCCACTTTCAACTCTTCTAATTCTTCCTTACTTCTTCTCAAATCTCTTTTTAGACTGGATATTTCATCCTCAATTAATTCTCTTTTAAAACTCAGAACAGCTCCTCTAACTCGATGATCTGTATATTTCTCTCGTAATTCCTTTCTATGCCCTTTTCTCTCGACAAGAGAATCTCTCTTTTCGTCTATTTCCTCTTCAGATCTTCTCAAGGTATTTCTCAAGTTCTCTATATTCTCAGAAAAATTCTCGAGTTCAAAATCGGGTTTTAGACTTTTTAATTCCTCCAAAATTTCAACTTTAGCCTCAGAGCTACTTTTACTCCTCTCAAAATGAAATAAATCTTCGTAAATACTGTCTATCTCATATTCTATCCTTTCGAGGGAGTTTTTAGAATCCTCTTCCTTCTTTTTGATGTCCTTCAAATCCTCTTCTATTTCTTTTAGGTTTCTCTCCTTCTTTGCTACCTCAGATTCAATATTATCAACCCTCTCCTTCTTTCTCCACCATTTAGCCCAAGCGTACTCTCTCTCTAATTTTTCCTTTTTATCGATCAATCTCTCCTTCTTTTTGTATCTCTCATACTCCTCTTCCCAATGATCAAGAGTTTCCTGAGCCTCTTCCAACATAGCGTTGATAGATTCCTCCTCGCTTCGTTTATGCGAAAGATTCTTTCGGGCTTCAATTATTCTATCTCGATATTCGCTAAGACCAACAGCCTCTTCCACCGTCTTCAGTCTCTCTTGGGCGTCAATGGCCCCAAAAACATCGATCATCCCTTGGTGCATAACTATGAGCATATTTTCGGGATTGATGGAGAGCTGTGAAAGAATTCTTTTAACTTCCTCTTTTGTAACGGTTTCATAATTCGCCTCGTGCCAATAGTTTCCATCGTCCCTAAGGTACCGGGACAATACGAAGGAATCAGTATCCTCATCAGAAATCGGTCTTTCGCCATCTACGGAAGAATTATCGAAAACAACACTGACTCGGGCCATTTCCTCTCCGCGTCTTATAAGATCACTTAATTTCCGGGAGCGTTCTGTGTGAGACTGCCCAAGAGCTACCGAGAGAGCAAGGAGTATAGAAGACTTACCCGCCCCATTCGGTCCGTTTATAAGATTGAGACCCGGTTTAAATGGTACCCTTGCATATTTATAGCTCATAAAGTTCTCTAAAATTATCTCCTTAATGTAAGACTTGTGACTTTCAGATTCGGACATTCTTATTTACCTCACAATAACTTATTCGCATGCAGATAAAGCGAGCCAACTAACACAAGAACTCTATTAATTTACAATTCTTGTATATACGGATTGTCGCTGTTTGTAGAATTTCTTTAAAGTTGTTTAAAAGATAAAGGTTACTCCCAAATCTTTAAAATTCACTTAGCCTCTTCCTCGTCCCAGCCATATTCTCCTACTAAAGGAACAAAAGCACAGCCCCCATGCCTTTCGATCTCGGTTTCTCCAGACTCTTTCTTCTTAATAACAAGAAGAGTTTGAGACATATAGTAATCTCCTACGGGAGCGGCCATTTTTCCGCCAACCTTCAGCTGTTCAACAAGCGGTTCAGGTACTTTGGGTGAACACGCAGTAATCAAGATTCTATCCCAGGGTGCTTCTTCTGGATATCCTTTCGTTCCGTCCCTGACCACAACTTCAACTTCCTCATATCCCGATTTTTCTAAATTTTCTCGTCCTTTATTTGCAAGTTTTTCAAGTCTCTCTATAGTGTAAACTCTCCCTTCCGGGCCCACTAATTCTGAAAGAAGAGCAGAATTGTATCCAGATCCTGTCCCGATCTCTAATATCTTATCTCCCCTCCTGACTTCGAGAGCCTCGAGCATAATTACTATCATACTCGGGGCAGAAATTGTCTGACCTCGTCCTATCGGAAGTGGATGGTCTGCATATGCGTCATCTACCGTATTTTGAGAAACGAATTTTTCTCGGGGAACTTTACTAAAAGCTTCTATAACTTCCTTTTTTTTGAGATAGCCCCTTCTTTTTAAGCTCTCAACCATCTCCTTCCTTTTTTCCTCGAACATCTCAGTTTATTGATGTATCTTTTCCTGATTAAAGGTAATCGAAACATTATTGTGAAAAGATTAGAAAGTTCTCCTTTTATCTGAGCTCATCCGGCAACATATTGGGTATCCCCTCATCTATGGGAAACTCGCGGCTACAAATAGGACAAACTAATTTATCGCCCTCTAAAACAACACCTTTCTTGCAATAAGGACAGGCTAAGAGATCTAAAAGTTTCTCTTTTATTTTCATTAATTACCCTCTTCACTGTAATTCATACCCTTTTCAAATAATTTAGGATTAATAGTCGTGGGGACTCTGAAAATGAAAAAAAGTGTATTCTTAGCAATGATTTGCTTAATACGTAAGTCGTAATTCGACTTAGAAGGACTTGGAAAAGTTACGGATACCTAGGACTTTTTTAGTCTCCTGATAAGTTGCATGACCTAATTTTCTCTAATCCTTAAACCCAGATAATCATCAATTTGTCTTCTAAAAACTCTATGAATACTTTTGGGCAGACTTATCCGGTGGATTAGGAGCCGGATAGGCGAATTTACAGGATATATTCTTGAAAGAAGTGACTCAGAAGCTATCCCAAAGAAATAGAAAGATAAGATCAGTCTATTCAAAAATTTCTTCAAAAAATATGGATTATGGTCAATAATAATAGTCAAAGCGCGCGCTTACCAAGAGAGATCGTGTATCTGATAGATGGAATGGTTAGTTATTCCGCAATTAGGCTCTCTAGAAGCTGACATTGCAGGAAAAAAGATTTTAGCCACAATACCCGCCTAATTTGGAAAGAATATTTATTTTCTCTCAGATATGAGTCCTATTACTGCGATAACAGTCGGGTCTACCATTGCAACAGCAATATTACTAATAATATCTTTCAAAAACTTACAAAATATTCAAAAAGATTATTAGATAACCACAGAGGGTCTATCATTGTTAGAGAGACATCCAAAATAATCACTAGGTGAATTAAAATCTCCGAAGAGAAAAAAAAATTTAGCTACAGGAAAAGTCTCGGTGGAGTAATCGTATCGATCGTAATAGCTATTGGTATAATATTATTTTTAATCCAGGGAAATTTCCAAGAACTAGGCAACGTCCTTCTAAGAGCAAACATCTGGTGGCTTATGATAGCAGTGAGTATATTTTTCTTAGAAGTAGCAATATGGACCGGAAGATGGAAAGTCGCATTAAAGTATGCAAACCACGACATAGATTTTTGGAACCTTTACTGGATATCACATGGAGGCAAGTTTGTAACAAATGTAACTCCTATAATGAAAGCGGGAGGCGAACCCTTCAGAGCTTATTTCGCCAAAAAAACTTACAAAGTCCCTTATGATATAGGGTTTGGAACTCTTCTAGCAGAAACAGCAATAAGTATTCCCATTTTTCTTTCTTTCTTAACTACAGGGTTAGTAACATGGCTTTATCTTACCGCGTCGCTTTGGACAACAATTTTAGTTGCAGTTATAATGGGATCTTTAACCATTCTGATAATTCCATTCATACTTTGGCTAGTAGAAAGAGAAACCGCCATGAAACAAGTAACTCGGCTAATAAACTGGATAAGTGAGAAAATTGGGAGAGATCAAAATGACGAGGAAGTAGAAGAGAAATTAAAAAATTTGTACAAGAGTATTCAGTTCGTTTTGAAGAACAAAAAAGCTGGTTTTCTAATGGTCATCTTAAGTGTAATTCTTTATTCAGCCACTATAGTACGCTTCTACATAATCTTCCTAGCCCTCGGAATAAACGTAGCTTGGTACATCCCGCTCATAGGCTCAACAGCCCCTTTTATTCTAGGGATGATCCCCTTCTCCCCAGGCGGACTAATCTTTGTTGAAGGAGGAATGATGGGAATATTTATGGCCCTTGGCCTCTCAAATACGGCAGCAGCCTCTACTATCATGGTAGAAAGAGGAATTTCGTACTTTATTAGCACAATAGCCGGTGGTATAGCGGCCTCTTATCTGGGAGTAAAAATCTGGAAAAAATAGTTATAAAAATCAAGCTTTCTTTTCCTTTCTTCGCTGCCAGTCATTCCAAATAGTACTTATCTTCATAGCAAGCACTGTTATAGCGAAAAATATTAAAATCGAAAATACTGGGAATAGGATTATTTTAAATATCAAGTGAATAGGAATCCGCCTAAGCAGAAAGAAAGATATTATGGGGGGAAGTACCCAGCCGAAAATCACACCTATCCTATAACTCGGAAAGGACTTCATTGTAAACCTCCAGAGTTTTGTCCACTACCTTCTCCCAATTAAACTTCTCTTCGGCTACCTTTCTCCCCTTTTCCCCTACCCTTACTCTTAGACTCTCATCTTTACAAAGCTCCGTCATTTTCTCAACTAAAGCTCCTATATCCCCCGGCGCAACAAGATATCCTGCACCCTCTACATGAACCTCGTCATAGCCAGGGATATCCGTGGCAATATAAGGTATTTCAGAAGCCATCGCTTCCGGTATAACTCGACCGAAAGATTCATCTCTCGTTGAAGGAAAAACTGCAAAATCGCATGTGGCGTATATCTTCTGAAGGTCCTCCTTTGACCTAAATCCAGCAAAAACCACAGTATCACTAAGATTCAATTTCTTAACCAACTTTCTACATCTATCCTCTCTTGGCCCCTTACCCACCAATATAAGTTTAAAATTGTTTATTTTTCTCTTCACTTTCTGCGCCGCTTTTATAAGATTTATCAAACCTTTTCTTTTAGCAAATCTCCCAGTAAATAGTGCAAGTATATCCCTCTCTCCTCCTAATTCTTCTCTAATTTCTCTAGATCTCTTTTCTGGGTTGAACCCATCCAAGGAGACTCCGTAACCAACTCTCCTTATCTTTCCAGAATCGGTTATATCTCTTGCCAGTTTCGCCTGGGCATCACTACCAACACATATTCTATCCGCTGACTCTGCAGCATAGCTGGCGTATATTTTTGGGATTTTGAAAAGAATAGAATCAGACAAAGCATGATATGTATGGTTAGCTGCGACTACACATTTTCTCTTAGGATGCATCTCTTTAGCTACCGCAGTAGAAAGAACAGAGAGAGGAGTAAAAAAATGATGAGTGTGTACAACATCGTAATCCTCCTCCTTAAACAATTCTCTCATCTTGAACGGAAGCTCCGGATGGAAATAAATTTTCCAAATTGGATCAGTAATTCCAGCAATTCTTCTAACCCTAATACCATCTTCTTGATCGTACTTTTCGTCAAAGGAAAAAACTTCTGAAAAATCTTGTGTTATTACTTCTAAGTCCACCTCAGATCGCTCGCTCATATGCTTCGATAACTCATGAACTAGGGTTTCAACTCCTCCGATCTTAGGGGGATACCAATCACTTATCATTGCAACTTTAATCTTCGACACCACACTTCCTACTCCCTACTGAAAAATTTAAATCTTCATCGTCTCTTTAAAAGATCTCTAAGTCCTTCTTCCAGAAAGATCTTCGGTTTGTATCCTAAAACTCGATAAGATTTACTAATGTCCGCTCTACTATGTCTTATATCTCCTTCTCTCGATTCCTCGTAAATCGGTTTTAAATCCGTTTTTCCCATTATTCGCAAAAGTGTCTCACAAAGTTCATTTATCGAAATAGAACGACCGCTTCCAATATTAAATTCCTCGGAATTTATACCTCTCTCCGGAAGGGCAAGTATATTTGCCCTAACTACATCACTCACATTGACGAAATCTCGAGTTTGATTCCCATCTCCGTAAATAACAGGGGCTTTGCCCTTATTCAACTGGTCTAGGAATTCCATTATAACTCCTGCATAGCTACTATAACCTTGCCTTAGTCCATAAACATTAAAGTAGCGAAGTATCACTGTCTCAAGATCGTAGCGTTTACCATAATTTTTGCATTTTCTTTCTGCAATAAGCTTAGATTCAGCATAGGGAGACAAAGGATTAAGCGAAGCATCTTCAGATATTGGTAAATCAGTAGGTTTCCCATAAACCGCACAGGAAGATGCAAAAATAAATCGTTTAACTCCCTCCTCAATACTCTTATTCAAAACATTAACAGTTCCTTCAACGTTAACCTCGTGGGTTTGAGTGGGATTTTCCATCGAAAACGGGACGCTAGTGATAGCTGCCTCATGAAAAACTGCGTCCACTCCTTCAATGGCTTCCTCCAGATCCTCTTCATTCCTCACATCCCCCTCGATAAAACTGAAATTATAGCAATCTTTGGCTCCTTCCAAGTTTCTCATTCTTCCCTCGGAGAGGTTATCGATGCAAACCACTTCATTATTCAGTTCCAACAACTTATCCACTATATGGCTACCAATAAAACCCGCTCCGCCAGTAACCAATATTCTAATTTTTCCACCCTTCATAAGTGAAGCAAATAATTCTATAAAAATTTCTAATTTCAAACTTCCCGAAGTAATAGAAACAATCGAAGAACACAAATACTTTTATCCAGTATCTAAACGAAAAGGTGTAAACCTGAACTCAGCTTTCTTAGAAAAAAAGAAGAAAGAGGTCCGTTCGGCTCTCGGAAAAAACAACAAAACTTTATTAGAGCTAGTCTTAGGTCTAGCTCTTTATGGATACATACTTTTCTCTTGGCATCTAACCGCTTGGAGAGTAGAATGGGTATGGAGAGTAACACAAGTACTTCTTCCCTTAGCCATATCTCTTACTCTAAGGCGTTCTCTAAAAAGTATTAGATTTAGCATAAGAGATTTCGGAAAAAACATACTTTTGGGACTAGCAGTAGGAGTTATAGCCGGATCCATCCTCTCCTTTCCTATAATGAAATGGGCATCCCCCCTAATGGCAAAGAATCTCAACAGCCTCTCAGAAATAATTTACGTACTACTCCTGATAACAAGCAACATAGCTCCTATAGAATACTTTTACAGAGGATTCCTCCAACCAAGAATGGAAGTTTTCACTGGACCAATTTCTGGAGCCATCTTCGCATCCATACTCTATGGATTCGATTTCTGGGAATATCATGTCTTTAATATTCCAATATTAATTGGGGTGGGAATTGTCTTCGGTAGTTTATATTTGAAGACCAGATCTCTCACAGCACCCATTCTAGCTCATTTTTCCTTCTTCCTTACTGTGATGGCTATCATATCAATCTAGTCTTTTCCTATTCCAAAGATAAGGAATTGCAAAAACCAAAACTGCTAACGCTAAAACAATAAAGTTACGCTTTATTATGGGAAGATTCTCCTCAAAAACCCGCTCCACTGGATTTTTTCTTTCCGTAAACCCTAAATGATCCTCTTTAATCTCAGCCAAAGAATAAACTTTGTAGTTTCCAAGAGTGAAATCAAACCATAACAAAGGCTGATCTTCGGCCAAGGGGCAGTGGTAAAAATCCTGAATGGTATAGCTTTCTACAGGATCATAGCGAAAAGCGTGATGGTGATAATCACTAACTGTGAAAAGAGGGTCCCCATTCTCAGAGGAAACCCAATATTCTATCCTCTCAGTATCTGGGACTTCATTGAAACTACCTCTCACTAAGTTCTCTTCTGTCCAATACATTGTTCTCCTAGAAATCCAAGCAGGATTTCCCCCTCGAAAAGCAAAATATAATTCATAACGTTCTAAATTATAGGAGACATCTCCTTCCACAATAACTGAAGGAATTCTTTTTTTTACAAAATTAGTTCCATTCCAGATATTTGCCTCGCCAAAATCAGGCGAACTAATCTCCCAAGGTAAAACCAAGTTTTCATAAACTATTTCGCCTTTTCCATCATCTATCATAACGTTTCTATTATTATCAATAGCTAACCAAAGATATCCCGGATTATTCTCTCCTATTTCGCTTCTATTGGGATGCCAATATCTTCGATACCGGGGTATCAGATGAAATACCGTTTGGGAAGGGTCTAGATCACTTTCATTTGAAATTATTGACTTTAAATTCTCAATTTCCAAATCGGGCCAAAAAATTCTCAAATAAAAAGTTCTTGAAAGCCAATGATCATTGTCTTTAAAAAATGACATTGTAAGATAATATTTCTTACCTTTCGGAACTGAAGGAACCAAAGCAAAACTCTGATAATATTCCTCGTTTCCCTCAACTCTCGCTTCGATAGGCAACTTTTCCCCATCCCTACCATTCACAAAAAGATTTTCCGACTTATCCTTGATGATATAGCTAAACTCCGCAGGTTTATCTCCCTTGTTTTGAACCCTTAGAGTAAGAGTCGTATCCGTATTAAGAAAAGATACGTTATGAGGGGGATTCGGATAAAATTTCACCGACAAATCCGGTTCCCCACTTCCCATTAAACCCGATGGGAAGAAATTAGCAAATGCAAAAATGAAAATGACTAAAGCAACTTTAGCGTATAATGATCTATTCATTGTTAACCCCTATATAGCCTAAACTTCTAAAATTTTGGAAATTCCTCTTTGAATAGATTCTATTGGTTATCCGTAGTATGAAAGTTTACTACAGCCTTGTAAAAAGCAATGCGGCTATAAGGCCAAAAAGAAGTGAGGCAGCAACTATTATCAGAAGATTTGTAATTGGTTCTGACCCAAATCCAGGTCTCACCGGCTTATTTCTCAGACGGTACAAAGCATAGACCGAACGTTGGCTTCCCAGTTGACCAGCCCAGAGACAGAGAGGCAAATTCACAGAAAGAACAATAAGAACTATCAAAACTGTCGCCACTTCAGACATATTGATGCTCGATATTGACCACCCACCAATAGTGCCTTCCACATATCCTATCAAAAGACCGTCATGCATCCCCCTCGCAAACATGAATATGGCCCCGCCTGCACCGAAAAGAATATGGGAAAAGATAAAAACAGAAACCGTTGATAGAGTGAAATAGGCTATTATCTCCCACCAAGCACCGAAATTCAAAGGATTAAAAATACTAACAGCAGCACCAATCTCAAAAATCAAATCATAGCGGCCTATCCATCTATAGAAAAGAACTCCGAAAACCCAACTACCTACTATTAAGAGCCACAAAAATGATTTTAGTCTCTTAGACTGCAAGAAGTACACCGAGAAAGAAAACCCTAAGGTCTACGCTCTTTATTATATCTTCGCTTAGCATCATCTATAGTTTTCTTAAGATAACTATGATCTGTGGAGACTGATTCTTCACTATCTCTTGAAGAATCGACCTTCTTTTTATTCCTAGACTTGGTCGGGTTTCTAGATCTAGATCCCTTCTCCAACTTTTCTAGACGCCTTTCTATTTTTTTGACACGATTAGAAATTTTCTTTATTTTATTTTCCAAAACCTTCAATCCCTTGCTATCATTCATCAAATCCCACCCGTTCAGGGTCTAAGAAATTTACTAATAAGTCTTTCCTTCTTGACCGGAAAGTTTTTCTTCCACGACTTCGCCCTCCGGATTTTTCTCTTTAAATATCTGAGCAGAAAAACATTCCACCTCTACATCCTCTCTTAACCAACTATCCGGGGATAAACCCGCTTTGACGCACGTTTGAGAAAGTAACTCTTCCTCGTCCCAATCTTGCTCCATAGGAACTTGGGGTAATAAAAGACCTCTACTCCCCATACAGCTGACTATCAAACCATCTTTTCCTATCTCGATTTTATCCAGATATTCAGAGGAGTCATCGACATCAATCGTCTCAGGTACAGTTAAAACACTTACTTCTATAGAAATATCCTTTAACTCGTTCTTCCTCACTGAAGGGAACCTAGGATCTCGAGTAGATGCATCGATCGCAGAGTCTATGACCGCCTCAACAAGTGGTTTTGTAGGTAGAGGCATACCTATACACCCCCTAAGCTGACTGTTTTTCTTCAAGGTTACAAATACTCCCCTTTCCTCTCTCATTACTTTACGCACATCTGCAGGCGGACTGAGCTTTTCCCCGGTTTCCAAATAATGTTCGATAGCCTTTCTCGCGAGCTTAACTATCTTTTTTCCTTCACTCAAATTCAACAAGATTTATTTCCCCCAAATTTTTGCACTTTTTTATCGTCTCTATTATCTTCTTCCAGTGGGTACCCGGCCAATAAATTTTATTACAATCATTGCATCTCCAAAACACTTCATTACTTTTGAGTACGCCCTCTGGAACCTCCCCAGAAACCGAGGGCTTCTGTATACGCTTCAACTCCCCATTACAGACAGGGCACCTGGAACTGTCTATATCAATGTCAAGCGACTCATCTAAAGATCTCGAGATATCGGAAAATTGCCTAGGTATATCTCCCTCACCCTCTATCAAAACAGCTTTTAGCTTCCTTCTTAAAGCTCGCCTATAGAGGTCCACATCCCTAGTCAGAAGACACCTAGACTCCTTGTCAGCCATTTTAAGCAAAGCCTCATCCTCCTCTTCGAAATCAAAAGAGTAATCATTAATACAAATCACATCGTTCCCAACAAGTCTAAGCCATCTGGTGAGCCTTCCGAGCATTCCGTCAGTAACAAATTTCATTTTCCCATAGATGTTCTTTAGAGAGAACTATCTCAAATAATAGATAATACCTTATCCACATTTTCTTTTCCAAAAATTTTCCTACATTCTTTATCCTTGAAAAATCCCTCCAGAGATTTTCCAAGGTTTCTAGCCAAAAATATGTCCAAAAAATTCTTTTGGAGGTTTGGATTTTCTATAAGAATCTCCAATAAGGAATCTATTTTCTTATCCGAAGACACACTCAATGAGTTCTGAAGTATCTTCCCTACCTCGATCTCTTTCTCAAACCTGCTTCTCCAAAAATCATCGTATCTCGAAAGTTTGCTCTCAGAAACATCCTTTTCCTCAAACCCCTCTCCCAATACTCGCCCCGCCAATTTACCTGCCTCAAGGGCATATTTGATACCCTGTCCGGAAAAAGGATATATTTGGCCCGCAGAGCTTCCAACAGCAAGAACACTCCCCGAAACAGTAGACTCTAAAGGGACATCCATAGGAATCTGGCCTCTGTAAGCCCCGATAGGAACGCTCTTTCTAAGTGGATTCGGATCTTCTCTACCGAGAAACTCATCCAAAGCAGAATCGGGATGTATTCTAACGCCACGAATCCCTGCTGTTGCAAATCCTTCTTCTCCTGGATATATCCAAGCGCATCCCATTGGCGCAAGAATTGAATTATAGTAAATACTGACTTTTTCGTTGGTTGTAGTATTCGCCATTAAATATTCATTAACTTGATTGAGCTCCTGTTTATCCCAGTCTAAACCCAAGATTTTCCTCAGAAAAAGACTAGACCAAGCCGCACTAGAACCACTAGCATCTATTACTGCCTCACTCTCTATATCCTCAGACCAATCGCCCGCCTCAGTCTTTACACCATTGATAGCACCATTTTTTCTTAAAAAATCCTTAACTGGTGAACCAACCCATATCTCCAACCCTTCTTTAACTGCCTCCTTGGCAAGAATTCTATCAAAAGCAGCTCTATCTATTATCTTCCCAAAATCTCCTTCCATATTCATCTCACGATGCATCGAATTTACCTCAACCGATTCTACAGAACACTTCACAGCTTTGGAAAATCTTTTATCCAAAAAACCATTGGGGATCCAAGTCGAAGTTTTATCCTGCCCGATCTGAGCTTGAAGCTCAAGTAAAAGGACATTCAATCCCCTCTTAGAAAGTTCTCGACCGGAAACAAGGCCAGCTGGTCCTCCTCCGACAACCACGACATCGTAATCAGACATATAACCACAATTCATTTGGTCGAAATAGACTTATAAAATAAAAAAGCTTGTTTTTTCTTTATAAAACATCTTCCTTCTAAAATAAACCGGGAACTTAGATGAGCAGTTCCCTAACCGATAAAACACGAGGAAAATTTAGATGAAATGTCCTTCCTGTGGAAGCAATTCTACTATAAGAGACAATGCAAGGGGAAAGGAAGTCTGTACCCGCTGCGGTTTGATCCTCCTAGAAAAGAAAATGAGCAAAGAACCAGAATGGCATAATAAACCTGGAAAAAATCAAGGAAGAGCCGACCTTTCTTCGGGTTCAGATATAAACTATCACGATCTTGGATTAGGGAGCGAAATAGGAGGATCGCGGGACCTGTCCCCCGCCTGGAGGGCAAAACTGAGAAGGCTCAGAAAATGGCATAAAAGATCAAGAGCAGTAAATTACAGAGAAAAAAGCTTGAGGAAAGCTTTGATAAATCTCGATAAACTTTGCGAGGACCTATCTTTACCTAAATCAGTAAAGTCAGAAGTTAGCGCACTTTTCAGAAAAGCAAGAAAGAAAGAAGTCACCCCAGGAAGAAACACTTGGAGCGTTTTAGCTTCTCTTCTCTTTATAGTCTCTAGAATGAGAAGAATTCCCCGAACTGAAAAAGAAGTAACCAAAGTAATGACAATAAGAACCGAACTAGAGAGAAGGGGAGCTTTGAAGGCCCTCAGAAGAATAAGAAAAGCCTTAGAAAAAGAATTGGACTTAGAAGTCCCGAGACCAAAACCGAAAGAATATATAAACAGATTCATCTCAAAACTAGAGCTTTCCAAAAAAACAAAAGCTGAATCTTACAGAGTTTGTAAGTCTCTTCCAAAAAAATTCAAATCTAGAAAAGCCTCTTTCTTAATAGCCTCGGCAGTAATCTATAATACTGCAAGAAAATTCGACGAAGACATTAAGATTAGGGAAGTAGCCGATGTGCTCGAAGTTGGAGTGTCGAGCGTCTCCAAGACAGGTAAGAAAATTAGAAATCTTCTAAATGAAACTTAGGTATTACTATCTTCTCACCACTTTTACCAACTTTCTCGGTCTTACCCTCAAGATAAAGAAACCCAGTAAAAGCAGCTATCACGGAGTCAACTTCGTGTTCACTTAACTCTGAATCCAAAACAAAACCTAATTCTGATAATCCCGAAATCCACTCTTCCCTATCTTTGGAATTGAAGATAATCCTTCCTGAAGTCAGTGGATGAACCTCTATCACCTTAAAGCCTTTGTCAATCAAAGATTCAGAAATCCTTATTCCTCTCTTCGTAAGACTCTCCATCCCTCCGAAATCGGGAGGAAAAACTCGATATCCTCTTTTCAAAAGCTCTAAATCAGATCCTCTGTAGCCACCAGAGGATGAAAAACTCAGAGGTGAGTCTATAGATATTATATCTGGATTTTCCTTTATGGAAGCCTCTATTATTTCGTCGTCGGAATTAAGAAGACATGATCTAACTCTAGAATTTTTTAGACTTGAAAAACCTGTAGGATTATCTTTTTTACCTGCGAGGTCTATTCCTATTGACTTCATTTCCAAAAAATAATTAATCGACAAGATATGAAAGGCTTCTGTGGTGATGGGATGGGAAGTATAAAATGGTTAAGCCACTCAGGATTCGAGATAAATTCAGACGATAAGAAACTTCTGATAGATCCATTTTTAAATGGTAATCCAAATTCTCCAGTCGAAGTAGAAGAGCTGAAAAACGTAGATATAGTCTGCGTCACCCACGACCACGAAGATCACGTAGGAGATGCCATAGAAATATGTAAGAAATACAGCGCGACATTTGTGGGAATTTTTGAACTTAATGAATACGCAAAATCAAAAGGCGTTGAATCTACAATAGGGCTGAATATAGGTGGAACTATTGATCTAGAGGGAACAGAAATAACTCTAGTCAAAGCATTTCACTCCTCCGAAAGAAGCGCGCCCGGAGGTTACATAATCGAAACAAGTGAAACAAAGATCTACCATGCCGGGGATACTGATGTCTTCGGCGACATGAAACTAATCAGAGATATATACAATCCAAAAATAGCTTGCATTCCGATAGGAGGATACTACACGATGGGGACAAAGGGAGCAATTGAAGCAACTAAGTTGATACAACCAGATATCGTGATTCCGATGCACTATCAAACTTTTCCGGTCCTGAAAAAGTCGGCCAAGGATTTCGAAAAACTCCTTAAAGAGAAGATTCCTAGAGTAAAACCTGTAATTCTCAAACCTGGAGGGGAATATGAATTCTAGGTTGTTCGGAGATAATAGTAAACGAAAAAATTATTTTTGCCGCATAGGATAATGTGAGAATCCGTAGTTCATCTACTATTACCCCAGAGATTCTGAACACGTCATTTATTAGACTTCCTCAATTCCCTCGTAGACCTTTTGGTGTAGATTTTTTGTTATGGGTGTAACAAAAA
>CAYLJV010000003.1:0-214306 GCA_964384105.1 Hadarchaeota archaeon (SeqCode)
ACCCTGGGCGAAACTAGAGACGAGAATCTCCATCAAGATTTACGCAACACAGCAGTTAGAAGGCAAATTTGATATTTTCGTTATTCTAAGTCTAAAGGTTTGTCCGTTATTCTACTTAGCCTGTTTTTTATTTTGTCCACATAGCCGTTAAGTTTAAGCTCCCACTGAAGGGAATAGGGTAATTCATAGTATATTGTGGAGATTATCTCATTTAATTTACTTTTGTACTCTTTTTCATGATAATCTTTGAGAATATATCCCTTTACATTCCATTTTTTTGCTAAGTATTTTCTACTTTCTTTTAGTTTTCTCAAACTTCTGCGATGTGAACTATATTCACGGAGGATACCTGGTCCGGGGTCATGTTCTATTTCAAAGTCTGGGGTGACTGCGAATTTCCAATTTGAGTTGAACTTGTGCGAAATGTAGAAATCAGCATGTTCACAACCAATGACATAGTTCTCGTCCCAGTTTACTTCCCTTAAGCAAGCTGTTTTAAATAGAGTACTATTTGGGATATAGTCATATTCGAAGTATCTAATACCATTAGCCGCTTTCGGCTTCTTGTCATCGAAAACACCGAAAACGAACCAGTCTTTATCTTTTTTTATATCGCGAGCTTGGGCGAATTTCCTGCCTTTTTGTACCCAGAAAGGAGAAATTCCACCGATTTTATCGTCTTTTTCAAGAATTTTTTTAATGTCTAGAATATTCTCAGGTAAATAGTGGTCGTCGTCTATTATGAATGTGTATTTGGTTTCTACTCTGTTTAAGATTTTATTTCTACCATGGGATAATCCAGCATCTGGTTTGAGTTTTATTACTTCTAAATTCAAAACATCGAGGAATTTTTCCCAAACCATTTTGTTTATTGCCTTTTCTGGACTGTCGTCTGCTATTAGTACCTTTTTCGGCTTCTTTTCTAATTTTTCTATGTGTCGAAGGCATTTCTCAAGCTTTTTTGGTCTCAAAAAGGTTTTCAAACCAATGCTAATTTCATTTTCAATCATTTTTATTAACCAACCAGGGTATTTCTATTAAGTATTTGCAGTAGAGTAGCGGGATATGTCCATACAATCCAAATTCTCCGAATAGCTCTCCGTGATCGGAAGTAATCACCGTTTTTCCGTTCAGCTTTTTGACTAAATCAGTTACATGTTCTAGGACTAACTTTAGATTATTTCTGTAACTTTTTTTTATGTCTTCTAAACTGAACTTTTTTCTCAGAATTGCTTTCCATGAAGGTGAATTCAGTATTTTATTATCCTCTGAATCGAATTTTAGCTTTCCTTTGCCGATGAATGGATGATGTGGTTGGAGGTAGTGTATGATAAATTTTTTTTCTGGGTATTTTCCTATCAGTTCTATAGCGGACTTGTTCACTGTTCGTGGATGGACCGTTTTCAGTTTTTCATCCCATCCCCAGTCCCAAACGTTCTCAAGATGGTAAAATGGGTTATCGAAATTGGTCCACTGCCTGAACTTGTAACTGGAGGCTTGAGGGTTTCCAGAAATATACACAATATCATCTAGCTTCTGATTAAAGTTATTTTTCAACCATTCGACCGTGTGAGTTCCCAAGGAATATTTCTTCTCCAACTTTCCAGAAATAGTATTAATTTCTTTGAAAGTATCGTATCTACATGCGTCCAATACTAGTAGAAAATCCCAATTTTCCTCAGTCACTTTAACTTGTTTATGTCTCCATTTATTTGAGTAGAGAAACGGTCTCAAAAAGAGTGTTCTCGGAGTTTCCTGACCTTTTTCGAATCTCTTGCCTAGATGATTTAACATCTTGAAAATCTCCATCTAGATCTACCAACTCCTTATTTGCATTTTCACAAAATAAGGCTTTAATTAGATCGGCTCGTGGGTCTGAGCGATCTTAGCGTATAACGAAGTGTATTTTTCAACAACGACGTTCCATTGGTACTTATCTTTAACTCGATTTCTAGAATTTTTGCTCATTTTCTTTATAAGTTCATCGGAGAAGATTAGCTTTCGTAAATTTTTTCTTAATTCACTTATTTCATCTGGTTTTAGCTTGAATCCGGAATCCCCTATTAACTCTGGACATCCGGAAACGTTGGACGTAATAATCGCCATTCCTGCACTCATAGCCTCAAGAAGCACTGTGGGGAAATTTTCCATTGTGGAGGGAAAGACGAATATTTTAGATTTTTCGTAGAGGTCCTTCAGTTCCTCTTCGGAAACCCATCCGTGGAATTTTACTCTATGGTCATCCCCTGCTATTTCCTCTAGCTCTTTTTTGTACGGGCCCTCTCCCACTATTGAGGCTCTATAACCGTTAAGATCCATATCTCGAATAGCCCGAAGGAAGTACTGAAAACCCTTCCTCTTTAGAAGCCTACTGACAAGGAGTATTCTGTCCTCTTTTTCTGCTGGGGTGTACTTTTCAATATCGAAACCGTTGGGAATCACTTTTATCTTATTTTTTTCTATGTCAACATTTTCTGTTAGTAGTCCCTTAAGGTAGTTTGAGGGAGACACTATCCTAGATGCATTTTTTCCGACAGTCCGAATCATTGGTTTTGTGAATTTGTGCCAGATCTTGAATCGGTCTGGATTGTATCCCGGAATGTCCGACCCATGGATTGTAACGATATACGGTAGACCAGTTATTTTTTTCAATAAATGGGAGATTAAACCCGTCGGGATTAAAAAATGAGTGTGATTTATATCGTAATTTTTTTCTTTTGTCAACTCAGTAGCGAAATTTAGACCCGATATTAAATAGCTCAACATCTCGTAAGGATGGCAGACTTCTATTTTTGACCTGAATGATGGTATCCTGTATACTGTAACTCCATTTTCAACTGTTTTACCCTTCTTCTCTTTATATGACATAGTTATGACATCTATCTCGTGTCCTTTTTCAACTAGTTTTTCAGAGAGATCTCTAGAAACTTTAGAAGCGCCACCCCCTAGAGGGGGATATTCATAGTTTAGCATCAATATCTTCATTTTTGGTCCCTTCTGGAACAGATTTCCATTTTTTAACTTTTGAGAAGGTTAAAATTTAGAATCTAATTTTGACTTCTCTCTTCGAGCCACCTAATGTATTTACGAACGCCCTCTTTTGGACTTATCTTTTGCACCCAACCTTCTCCCCTAATTTTGGAAATATCCAGCATCATCACAGGAACATCTCCTTCCCACCCTCTTTCGCCTCCTGTGTACTTGTACTCGAACCCGTTTAGCCCCATCGCATTCACGGCTCCGTTCGCAATTTCATTCACTGTCATCTGTGACTCAGAACCGATGTTGAAAACGTCCAAATTATTTTTGGAGTTCTCCCAAGCCGTAAGAGTGGCATCCACGCAGTCATCAATATATAAATAAGATTTCTTCTGTTTCCCGTCCCCTAAAATTTCTAACTTTTCAGAGTTTTCTCTCAGCTTATGATAAAAATCGTACATTACCCCGTGATCGGATCTTGGTCCGAATATGTTAGCATAACGTACCACTATACCCTTGATATCATAGAGGTGAGCGTAGGACTCAAGTAGGGATTCACCGGCCGCTTTTGTGGACCCGTACAATGAAATGGGTGAAATGGGATGATCTTCAGGAGTGGGAATCTCTCTGGCTACACCGTAGACTGTGGAGCTCGACGCGAAGACCAGCTCTTCTACCTCGTTTTTCCTGCATGTCTCTAGGACGTTGAAAGTGGCTAGAACGTTGTCTCCATATATTCTTCGTGGGTTCTCGTTGCCTCCCTTGACGTCTGGATAGGCTGCGAAGTGGAATACAGTCTCAGAATCCTTGAAAAGGTCATCTTTTTCCTTTTTCAGATCCCATTCTAGAAATTCGATTTCGTTATGTTCTAAATGTTTTTTTATGTGATCAAGCGAGGAGGTTGAAAGGTTGTCAACTACGGTAACTTTGTGCCCATCTTCCACTAACCTATCCACCAAATGGCTCCCGATAAATCCAGCCCCACCGGTAATCAAGACGTTTCGCATAGACTCACCATCCTTTGTTTTTCCCCTTTTGTATTAATCATATGGAAAGGATTAGAAATAATTCACAGAGGGAATATTCTTTCCTCCAACAGCCCCTCTTTTCATTATTCAGCTGGAGAGCAGTTCAGTTTCGTTTCATACCCATTACAAAAGTTACATCTGAATGGCCCTCAAATAGAAAAGCTTTGTCGATCTGTATTCTGTAAATGGGCACCCAATTCTGCTTTGATTCCGTAGGAAAGATTTTCGGGGTCTTCAAAAGTATGACGGTCCAGGGAATTTGTTTGTTCTTTTCTATAATTGGTCTCTTTATGTGATATGTTTGACATAAGGGTTAATAGTCTTATGTAACACGTGTTACATAAGGTGTGGTTATGAAAGTATTGTTCGCTTGGGATATAGACTCTTCGAGCTCCTCCGCTGAAAAGACCCGTTTTTATAGAAAGATTTACGGCTACTCTCAGGAGAGGAACGGGAAGAAGTACAGTTACGAGGGGCTGGTGGATCCTTCCGAACGGTTGACCGATTCGGTCGTAGAGGTTCCCAAAGGAAAGGCGGAGGACGTGGCGAAGCTGTTGTCCGATAACGAGGGGATCTTCAACAGGTGGGTTCGGCGAAAAGTCGTGGAAAAATAATTATGTAATACGTATTACATAAAGACGGTTGCCCTCACCCGAAAATCACAATTTTCAAAAAAAACCCAACTCACCAATAAAATGACAAGAATTCAGAAAGAAAGATTTTCAGAAAGTTTAAAGGACGTATTCTATCGAAAGCTCGATGTAGCTCTTTAATAGACGTAGCGATACGTCGAATTTATTGTAAAATCATTTCCGGTTAACTGGTATAGGTACATCGGTAAGTGGGGGAATTGGAGAATTTTTGAATTATCTGAAAAAAGTATAGATATGCTCTCAACGACCTCGATATTTTCTCATCCGGTGAGCGTTGCTTGAACTCCATCTCTACCACCTTTGGAAGAAATAAGCTTCTCGCCACATCTGTTGCAAAAGTTAGCATCGGAGGAATTACTCTCTCCGCAGGAGCACTCTATCGACCTGTTTCCCCTATGTTTCGATAATAGCAATCGGTTACTTTTAAAGAGTTTTTAAGTACTCCCTCCAAATTATGCGGAACTATGCGTCTAGAAAAATGTGTGTTTGTCTTTTATCGAACAAATTGTTTAGATATTTTTAACCGCCAGATCAAACATTGCGATACTAGAGACCTAATAAATTTGTCGGAGGGACAACAATTTTAAATATTGTAAATATGTTAAATCATTACATGTCGCAAGGGAAAAACAAACGAATCCCCGTGTCTGAGAACATTTGGAAGAAACTCGGCGAACTTAAGGGGGCTGGTGAAACTTACGATGAAGTGATAGAGAAAATGATCAGGGAGCACAATAGAATGGAACTCATAAGAAAAATGAAGAAAACTGAAGAAATGGATAGAGAGGAGCTAGTACCCCTTGACGAAGTATGAAGTTTTAGTTTCCCCTGATATCAACGAATTTCTCCAAGCCCAGAACGAGAAAACTCGCAGAATAGTTAAAGAGAACATCCAGAAACTGGAGAAAAACCCGTATCCTGGGAGAGGCCAAGGGGATAAAGAAAGATTGCCCATTGAAGGAGAAAAAAGATTCAGGATGCATATAGGTAGAACCTGGACTGTCTTCTACTCGATCTTAGAAGATGAGAAAGAAGTCCGTATCTCGGAAATTCTTCCCATAGAAGAAGCGCATAAGAAGTATGGATTCTAATAAAGAGAAGAGTTTCCCCCAATCAAAATGGGAGGAGAAATCAACAATCATCAATCAAAAATGGTTTCTATCTAGCGGTATTCGAGTACGTTAAATGACGGGTTTCCCTTGCCATCACTTCTGTATCGATCACCACTCGATCTAAAAGCTCCTCGTTCAATCTTTTAACTTTTTTGTTCCGAGAAGTCTCCTTCCTAATCTCTGATTAGGTGGGTGATGAATCGGGTGTTTTTTACTTTCACCTCCCTCCCCGAAAAAGTATAGGGGGTGAGGGATGTTTTTTTGGAGTGATGAGGGTTGAAAAGACTATTGTTTGCAGGATCTGGAGGCTTACGGATAGGAAGAGGGGATTGCTCATCAAGGAATATTCGAACGCTCAGGGGTATATTCGGAACGGAACTGAAGACCTCTACTCGGCAACTAAGCAGGCGATGGACAGATATGTAGAGAAGGTCCAGAATGAGGAGTATCCCCTGTTTCTCAGAAACGACACTTTCAAGGTAGAGAAAGCCGAAAAGTCGGAAGAGTTTGATTACTGGGCTAGAATTCCGATTTCTAACGTTTGGGGTGGTGTTTGGGTTCCGATAAAACCGCATCAGGAAATACCTGAAGATATGAATATTCACGATTCTAAGATTGTTTGGGAGGAGTATGGTTTCGAGCTTCACTTATCAGTCTCGTTTGAAGTATCATTTCAAACTCCCGAATCAATCCTGTCCGTGGATTTGGGTGAAAGGGTGATGGGGACAACCGTGTTGTCCGCCGATAACGGGAGTCCAAGATTCTACGGTAGAGAGGTTCGGGGAATAAGAAGGCATTACGCTTGGCTTCGTAAGAGATTGCAGGAGAAAGGTTTGAACGAGAGAGTGGGAAGAATGTCCGACAAAGAGAGAAGAAGAGTAGAAGGCATTCTACATAAAATTTCGAGGAAGATAGTCGGTAGGGCCGAAGAAAACGACTCTTTGATTCTCCTCGGCGATTTGAAGGGGATGGGCAACAAGGATACGGGGAAGGGAAAGCGAATGAACCGGATAGCGAACTCCATGCCTTATTGGAAGCTGACGAGGATGATCGAATATAAGGCCAGAGAGAAAGGATTACGAGTAGTAAAGGTGAGCGAGAGGAACACTTCCAAAACTTGTCATAAGTGTGGGAGTGAGAATACTTCAAGACCCACTCAAGGGAGATTCGATTGCAAAACCTGTGAGTTGAAAAATTACAACGCTGACCTGAACGGAGCCAGAAACATTCTACAGAGGTTTCTCGCCTACATGGTGAGGAGCGGGGCCTCCGTGAACAGGCCCATAACCGAGGCGTATAGTGAAAAACACAAAATAGAGAACCTGGAAAAAGTCCTTGGAAGCTCCCTTCTAACGAGGGCAACGAGTTAGGTGGGTGTAGTTCACCTTTACTACTGGACTCTTTGCTGAAACCCAACCTTTATTACATTTAGTTACATATTGTTACATAACATGCCTGTGAGCATCGACCGTTTCGAAAAATCTCCGGAAGAAGCACTCGAAATAGAGGAAGGAACGAACGCCGAAAAAACTCTAAACTTCCTCCTAAAAAACTCCGGCAAAGCTTTCACACGGAAAGAGATAATGAAAGCGACCGGCATTAAAAACGGGAGCATAGGAGTTACACTCTCCAGACTGGAAGAAAAAGGTTTAGTAAGGCACAAAGGAAACTACTGGGCTTTACCCGTGGATGACAAAATCGCGACCTTGGCGTCCGAAGTTTACGGAACGAAAACTGCAAACGAGAAACTCGGGGAAGAAGCCGAAAAAGAATGGCTTAGTCGAGAGTGATAAGTTTGCCTTACAGCCGCGGTGACGTAGTCTGGGGTCCGGAACCTTTCAAATCCATTGTCAAACCCAGACCGTGGGTAATCTTGAGTAATGAAAACCATCCCTTTCACGGTGAGGAGTATTTGGCTGCGACGCTAACTACTACAGAAAGGCAAGAGGCAATTGAAATAAAAGAGGAACACTGGATCGAGGGCGGCGCTCCCAGAAAGAGCTATGTTGCTCCGTGGGTCGTAATCACTCTCAAACACGAAGACATACGGGAGAAAATAGGAAAGTTGAAACCTAACCTTCTTGAAAAGGTAATCAAAGATTTAAAATCATATATATCCTCAACAAACGACTAAAATTCATTTCGTCAATAAACTTCTAAAAATTGTGATTTCCAGGGTTTCGTTTTTGTCGACCTTCAATTTTCCAATCGTTCTAGAAGGCAAAGATAAGGAAAAAGAGTAGGCTCGGGAAAAGGCGCCTGGATCTGGTGGTCGACAGAATAATTACGGCGTGGGAAATCGAAGTGAATCAATAAAAAAGGTTTTTATTCTTTTGAAGAGCTATTTTTAAATGGGGTTTGAAATGTCCGAGATAAGAATTAAGGTGCCGTCCGGAATTCCTGAAAAAATTGCCAAGTTTGAACTGGAGAGGGAACTGTCCCGGAAAAAAAGGAAGATGAAGTCGATAGAATCCTCGATAGAGAAGCTCGACCTGTCTGAAGAAGACGTGAAAAAGTTCAAAGAAGCCAGAGGAAAAGCATGGGAATCACGGAAGAAAAAATTGTTGTAGATACGAATGTCCTTATCTCTAGTCTGATAAATCCCGAATTTATTGTCTGGAAAATTATCGGGCTGGAAGATACAGATTTTTTTAGTGCCGGAAATCGAAATAAACCAAAGTTAAATAGAATTTGAGATGGATATGATTAATGGGAACTGTGAGAAAGATGATTTGGTGTATGTTGGAGGGTTTCTATCGTGAGGTTTGTTAAAACTTTGAAGAGTAGGGATAAGGAGATTGATGACTTGGGGGATTTTGTAGAGTGTCTTAGAAGCTATTCTGTGAAGCTAGCATATTTATTTGGTTCTCACTCTCATGGCAAAGTGACAGAATTTTCCGATGTTGACATTGCAGTCCTTTTTGAAGAAGGTATGGACAAGCAAATGGGAAAACTGAGGACTGAGTTGATGGAGCTATTGGGAGAGGAGGCGATAGACTTGATCGACCTGGAAAAAGCTCCCCCAAGGCTCAAATACCATATCGTCAAGGAAGGGAGAATCTTGATCGGAGAGAGTGATTCTACCGAATTTGAAGTCAAGACAATGCAGGAGTATTTTGACTTTAAACCCCTTGAAGAAAAATACTTTGACGAAATGAAGGAGAGAATAGAGAGTGGTACATTTGGCAGATGAAGATAAGATAAAGGACAAGCTAGCAGGTCTCGAGAAACAGCTGAAAAGCTTACGGGAAAAACAATCGATACCGATGAGAGAATACGAAAAAGACGGAGACCTACAAGCCATAGTTGAAAGACGTTTACAGAATTCCATACAAGCCTGTATCGATATAGGAATGCATATAGTGAGCGAGGAAGGTCCTAGAAAGCCGGAGACATATGGAGATATCTTCACAATTTTAGAAGAAATGGAAGTTCTAGGTAATGAACTCGGCGATGAATTGAGAGAGAAAGCCGGTTTTAGAAACGTTCTGGCACATGATTACGCCGAAATAATAAATGAGAGAGTCTATGAGCATTTACAGAATCTCGAAACCTTTGAGAGTTTCGCTAAAAGAATATCCGACCGTTTCTTGTAATCTTCAGACTCCGTTCTTGAGACCCCGAGTCAGTATTTTTCACTTTTTTTGAGTGATCGGTCCTAGGTCAACGGGTTTGAGCACTCGAAAATGTGCGATTATCTTTGTGAATCGGGTTATAAAGTGCGATTGTCCCGACAAGTCGTGTGATAGTTTCGATAAAGTGTTATATTGAAAAATATCAGATTATTGAAGCAACTGCAATCCTTAAGGTTATTGGAAGGTTCATCTAACGTGCCTCCGCCCAACGAGTAAACAGAACATAACATAAACACAAAAGCCAAGAATTCAGTAAATCTTTCTCAAATATCTGCTCAAAATTTTTTGAATGATCCTCAGACAGTTTACCCCCGATCATAGGAAAACGGTATTAGAGAGCGCCTATAAACCCTATAAACGGGGGAGCAAAACGTGGGCAAAGTAAAAACCAAGCTCAGAAAGAAGCTAGAAGAGGAATTCAGAAAGCAGAGCCTTGGAACCCACATGTGCTGTTTATATAGAAACAAAGAGGAGCAGCTCTCCGCGTTATCTTCTTTCATGTCTCTAGGAACAGAGAGAAACGAGAAGTGCCTTTACATAGTCGACGACAGGACTAAGGAAGAAGTAATTAAAGCCTTCAAAAGCTTAAACTTCGAAGTCGAAAAGTTCCTAAAATCCGGTCAGTTCGAGTTCATGACTAAGAGCGAGTCCTACCTGAGGAACGGTTACTTCGACCCGGATAAGATGATCGATTTACTGAACGAGTCTCAAAATAGGGCATTGAAGGAGAATTACACCGGCCTGAGGGTCACGGGAGAGATGACCTGGTTCTTCAGCGATCTTCCCGGAGTAGAGAGACTGATGGAGTACGAGTCGAAACTGAACGAGTTCCTTCCCGACAGCAAGGTCGTTGCCCTGTGCCAGTACAACGAGAACAGGTTCTCGCCTAAGATACTACTGGACGTGATCCACACCCACCTCAAGGCATTAATATACGACGGGCTTTACGAGAACCCGTACTACATGCCACCCCATATCTTCAACGCACGCTTGAGGGGGGAGGTCGACCGGGAGCACTACGAGAACGTAAGGAACGATATAATCAACAGGACCAAGCTAAAAAGAGAGAGGGAGGATTTTGAGAAGAGGAGAGCCTTCTTGAGAAATCTTCTCAGGGAGGAAATCGCCAGCAAGGCCAACATAATCCACGGTTATCTCGCCTTGATGGAGAATGGACTGCCGGGGGAGTTGGAGGGCTTCAGATGGAAGGCGGAACAGGCCACCAGAAGCATAAGTGATCTGGTGAGGAAAGTCGAGAAGCTCGAGGTGCTTGAAGAGGCAGAGGAGACGGTTTGGAAGAACCTTGGGGTGGCCGTCAGGGATGCAGTCGAAGACCTAGAGGAGGAGACCGGGAGGAAAGGCGTGAGCGTAGACATCCAGGGCAATCTAGATTTTGGAGTCAGAGCGGGACCTCTCTTGAAAGACGCTTTTTTCGATCTGATGAGCGATTTTCTCGCGAACTCGGGCTGTGATAAAATCAAGATTTCCGTGGAGATGAAGGACGATACGGCGGTGGTCAGCTTAGAGAACAACGGTCGCAGTCTCGATGATGAAGAAAAGGAAAGGATCTTCGATCCGTTCTGGACCTCTGGAAAGAAAAGGAGCACCGCGATAGGACTTTATCTGATTAAGAGGATAATCGAGAATTACGGAGGTTCGGTCGAGGTCAAGAACTCCGAGTTGGGGGGAGCTAGGTTTGACTTTCGTCTGAAATCGGCCTGATTTCTTTGAGAGAGGGAAGCAGGTTTACCATTTTGTTATTTAATAATTCGTTTGATATGGGATATTTTCAGTACTCCCGCTTGAGGGATTCGTACCCTTGGAGAACTTCTTCCTTGCTTATTGGTGACTGTATTCCGAATTCGGCGAAGAGATCGATTGTTTCCGAGAGCCTTGCCAGTGATATCTTTCCTTCCCGATATCTGCGTATCATCAGGTACTCCCAGCCCAAGTCCAGTAGTTCTCTGGCCGCTTCAGAACGCCCCCTGTTTTGTTTCGAAGTCAGCTCTTTGAGCCGTTTTAGTTCCTTATCTTTTAATCTAAAGCTCGTGGTTTTCATTCTTTTTCACTTCCAATTTTCCCTCTGGCAAACTCCGTAATTTTTGGGGAGTATCGTCCATAGGCTTCCAGTTTGTCGAGTTTCTTTATTTTCTTCAACCCTTCTCCCCTCAGCCTTTTCGGGAGTTTGCTCAACGCCATCTCTTTGGGTGTAGGCTGCTATTCAGAGTTTTCTTCTGTAGAGATGGAAGAGGATGGCTGAAACTAGACTCTCTTCTTGGGATATTTATGCTTTCACCGGATTTTCCTGGTTTAGGAGTCTTTTATCGAACCTAACGAGCTCTTGTACGATCTTAGAGTCCTCTTTCAGCTTTTATAGTGTGTTATTGCCCATCTTCCGGATTTTCTCAACTATCTCCTCTGTATAAAAATACTAACGGATGGCTGCTGGTTCTTAAATCAGACGTCAATAAAGTATCGGATTTGATCGATCATTAGGAAATATTAGTACAAAATGTTCAGTTTGAGGGCATTATCCCACCTGTGACAGTATCGCTCATCATTCTCTTTTTCCATTGAGGCTTGAGAAAGTAACGAGAGTTGCATTTTTAATAAATATCATTTTGTCGTGTTCTTAGCTGTGGATATTATCGATTTTCTTCGATTAGAAAAAGTACATGTTTCTTTTGCCAAGTAAAAATAGGAATGTGATCGGCTATGGGAGTATCTTATTTTCGAATTCTTCTTTCTTTAACTTATGAGTCTTGAGAATATCGTCTCTAGCTTCCATCATTTCGAGAAATTTTCCCATATGTTTGTTGATGCCGGATTTATCGAGAAATTCTTGAATCCTTTTGATTTTGCTCTGGAAAGTTTTTGCCAGGCTTGCCACATCGTAGAGATCTTTCCATATTTTTGACTTGAGATAGTCCGTTTCTCTCGCGACCTTAAGGGTTTCTCTCCTTCCCAGTGCAGCGCCGATTTTGTAGGTGAGGATTAGTCCTGGGATTGGTATATAGATGTAATTGTCCCCCTCTAGTTTATGCTTCTGGGAATTATTTACAGCCCATTTCCAGGGCAGTGTAATATTAAGGTCTTTGATTATCCTAGTATCGGATGCAGTGCAAGCATCCACAATTATTTCTTCGACACCTTTCTCAGTTTCGACCTTTTTTACATAGGTTTTTTCCATAAACGTGCCAGTCTCTTCATAATCGTTGTGAAAGAAGTAATGTTTGAGGGCTTCATTTCTCGAAGAGGCGTCCGGAAAAACCACATCAATATCTCTAGATCCTAATCCGCTTGTATAGCACCAAACAGCCCAACCCCCCACTACAGTAGGGTAATGACCAAAAAACTCATTCATCCAGGAAGCAAAATTCAAGAGTTCTCGAAAACTGACTTGAGTGAGTTCTTTGTAGTAGAAATCGTTCATTCGAATATCCTCTTAATTAAGCGCTCGGCAGTATATCCCTTATCGTCACAGAAAAGGTCGACGACTGTCCTTATCTCGGAAGTTACTCTCGCCGAATCAATCGAAACTGTGTTTTTATCCAATGGTAAATCGGGCTCGTAAATATTGATCCTGAGATTCCCTTTTGGAAATTTTTTAAGTTCTTCGACTACTTCCTTGTTTGAGGAGTAGGCACAAATAGAAGGGTCCCTGAAGTATGAATCATGAAGCTGAAGGGCCGAGGTAAGACAGAATACTGCTTCTTTTTCTATCAAAAACTCTGATGTTTCTCCCCTCTTCGCATCTATATCGAGAGTTCTGATTTTTTTCATAGATCTGAAGTTAGATAGGAGACTGATTAGAGAGACTCCGGAAGTGAGCCCGTACTTAGTCCCGGTTTTCTCCACATATCCGCTTTCTCGGAGCCATGAAACTACTTGGTTTACTCTACCTATGGATACCCCAGTGGCTTTGTGTATTTCGGTTTGGGTGAATTTTTGCTTTTTTAGGATATAGTAGATCACTCTGTATGTCTTGTCCGCTGTAAGTCGTATCATTGTTTTCACTCTTTACTGAATTTTTCACTCTTTACTGAAAAATTTTTCTGGGCTTACACTTAAGTCTATGGTTGGGCTTACTTCAATTGAATTCTTTTTATGATCTCCAAAAGAAACAGTATTAATAAACGGTCGATTGCCTCTGAGAAAATACGATTATATTCGACTGTTTTTCTTACGATCAACTGAGCTTTCCTGCTTTGGATTTGGCACAGCTCCGATATTTACAGGTGGATCGATCAAGAATGACTTTGAAAGGACTATTTCGATAAAACTACTTTTTTCTTCTTCACTAAACTCAAACTTGGGATATTCCATAACTCTCGAAAGCTCCTCGTGAATTTTTTTAGAATAGAAAGTATCGACATCGCCCTTTAGAACGAGCTTTGAGAGGACCACCCCGGCCGAGAGCCGAAATAAGAACGTTCGTGTCCAACACTATCTTTTTCTTGCCCATTTTACCGCTTTCTTCTAAGCCTTTTTCCTTAAACCTTTTCTTGATTTCTTTTGAAAGAATCTCTTATTCTTTTTCCACGTCGAACTCTATTTTTTGAAGACCACGCTGTCCTTTATTGGAAGGGCAATGAACCTGTCGGAGCTACTTAATCCCTACTTTTTTCTTATCTCGCTGGGCACGACCAGCTGCCTTTTTTGACATTTTAACTATTTTTTCGACCATAGCGTATAACTTTTCAACCTATATTTTTGCTTCTTACCCAATCTTTTGACCATTCGCCAGTGAAAGTACCCCCGAAGTTTCGTTTTCTCCTCGAACTCTAGAATCCGCCTCCCCCAGACATTTTCCCTATTAATCGAACGTTTTCAGCTTCTGTGGGAGCTCCAGCTTGCTAAAGGACCTTAAGATGATTGATACCCACGGGGCCACCATCACTCCCTCCCGGTGGGAAGCAGCTCCACCCGCCTCACCAGCCGCTTCAGGTCCTCCACCTTATCTTTTTCCTCGGAAGCGACCTCTTTAAGGACCTCGAAATAGCCCCTCTTCCCGTTCCACAGGCTTTCGACGAAACCTTCATCAGTCCAGGAAATCAACCGCTTATAGAGGTCAAGCAACAGCTCCCCCCGCTCCAGAAGGTCCTCGGCGACCTCTATCCTCTTCTTCCCACTCCGGCCGCTATCCCAAAACGTACCCACCTGCTTCAGCTCCCCGTCCAAATCCAATTCTAGGCTCCCTCCAAGCTCCTCAAGGGCGCAACAGTGCTCCTCGCAGCCCTCTAAAAGCCTGTCGAGGATCTCCTGGTTCTTTCCTCCGAAGAAGGGGTACCTCTCGCACTCCTCCATCTGCTCTCGCTCCCCCTGCAGAGCTAAAGCCAGGAAGTACCTTAGGGAACCCTGGCCGTCTATAAGTGCCTCCGATTCGTTCAATCTATATTTTCAACTCCTCTCGAACAATCTAACGCTTGAATAACTGTTTAAGAAGTGTAGGGGTCTTTTATTTTTGCCACGGAGAACATTCTCCCGCTCAAACTACTTAAGTGTCCCGTTTCTCTCCTCTTCTCGACCCTGAATGAGGTCAGAGGGAAAAATCTCCTTAAATTCCTTGCAGTAGTTTTCAATTCAAAAAATTGAGGATTTCCTAGAGTCTTTTTGAAAGGTCCTGAAACGAAAGTAAGACCTCTTTAAGCTTCCGTAAACCTCTTCCGTCGGGTAAAGTCTACTTGAATTAGTAACTAATACTAGTAGCCCAGTCTGAAACCCCCGAAATTGAATAGAAATAAATTCAAGGAAGGTTAAACATCGCTTTGGTTTTAGTATGGAAGTGTCCATCGTAGTTCCAATCTACAACGAGAGGGACAACCTCGCTCCACTGTATCACGAGCTTAAAGATGTTCTCGATGATATGAACAAGAACTACGAGATAATATTTGTAGACGACGGGTCCACCGACGGGAGCTTCGAGGAAATGGTCAGACTGTTCGAGGAGGAGGACCACCTGAGGATCGTAAAGTTGAGAAGTAACTTCGGCCAGAGCTCCGCCCTGCAGGCAGGTTTTGACATCTCTAACGGAGAGATCATCGTGGCCATGGACGCGGACCTCCAGAACGACCCCAAGGACATCCCAAGGCTGCTGGAGAAGCTGAAAGAGGGCTACGACTGTGTCTCGGGGTGGAGGATGGAGAGGAAGGACCCTTTAGGGAAGAGGATTATGACGAAGATCTCCTCTCTGGTTAGACGAAGGTTTCTGGGAACGGACCTCCACGATTACGGATGTACTCTGAAGGCCTACAGGAGGGAGGCGCTCGCGGAGATAGAAATTTCGGGTGAAATGCACCGGTACATACCTCCTATGCTGAAGTGGAGGGGCTTCGACGTGACTGAGATCGAGGTCAACCACCGGGAGAGGACCCGTGGGGAGACGAAATACGGTACGACTAGGGTCTTCAAGGGGTTTATGGACATGATAAACGTCTGGTTCTGGCAGAAGTTTCACGGGCGGCCGTTGCATCTCTTCGGCGGACTTGGACTGATATCCGCATTTATAGGCCTGATTGCGGCGCTAATTTCGTTCTACTGGAAGTTTTTTGGGGGGGTCAGCTTCACATCCACCCCATTGCCACTTTTTTCAGTTTTCATGTTCCTGACTGGACTTTTACTGTTCTCTTCAGGGCTTCTGGCCGATGTACTACTGAAAAATTATTACTCTCTCGAAGAGAGAAGGGTCTACAGCGTAGAAAAGGTAGTCGAGTGATTTAGTTTTCGTTCTTAAAAGTAAGAAATACGCGTTTTGACTTTCTAGTAACTTTTAGAAATTTAATAATGAAAAAACAATGATTTATAGTCACTTTTGCTTCTATTACTCAAAATAATCCTTTTCGGGAAAACCATAAAACTCTTGATTTGCATATTAATACCGATAAAAATTAATTGTTTAGAACAGGAGGTGAAAAATTGACATATAACGAAATTAAGAGCAGAATCGGCAATTATTTACTTATTGCAGTCATTTTGATTTCCTTAACTTCATCATTGACTTTTCTGTCTTTTGAGGAGTCTTATGCACAGCCAACAACCATACACATTACTAGCAATGCCGACTTTGACACGTACGATTCAGGTGGTGATGGGAGTTCCTCCGATCCATGGGTAATAGAAGGACACACAATAGACGCATCTGGCGATCACGGAATCTGGATTGAGGACACGAGTGACCACTTTATAATCAGAAACTGCACGGTGGAAAACGGTGGAAGTAGTTACCATGGAATCTACCTGGATAACGCCCCGAACGGTAGAATAGATGACGTCGTGAGCAAAAATAACGACTCTGGAATACGAGTCATAAACAGCTATCCAGTTGTTTTAGACAATAATTTCCTGGAAGGAAACGACGATGCAGTCAGGTTCGGTGATGATGCTGATGTAGTTAATACCACAATCATTCTTGAGAACAATCACCTTCAGGGGAACGACTACGGATTCAACTTCTACGACGATCTCGACAACATTGTCAATAGTCAAGTCTACATAAGAAACAACACGATAGTCGATAATCCTTCCTACGCCATTGATCTTGACACTGAGATATACTCGAGTGAAGTAGAGATTCTGAACAACATTATAGAAAACAATGATTATGAGGGCGTATACTTCGATTACATTATTGATAGTACCGTTACTATAGCCAACAATGTTATCGATAATAACGGAGACGAAGGATTATACTTCCCGGACGATGTCTACGGCGACACGGTCATCAGTATAGAGAATAATTCAATCGTTGGAAATGATTATCAGGGAATTTACCTTGACGAGATTTACGATAATACTTTGATTAACATACAGAACAACTTTATTGACAACAATGGCGATGCAGGAATTTATGTAGATGACTATGTTTATGAAAATGCTAGAATCAATATAATCAATAATTCTATTGATGGCAATGAGGATGAGGGAATTTACTTCTACGACGATATCTACGGGAATGCGGTCATTAATATCGAGAATAACTCCATCGATAAGAACGACGATGGCGGAATTCTTTTTGATGATTATGTCTACGGAAATGCTAGAATTTTCATCGTTAACAACTCGGTTGATGAAAGTAACTACCCAGGAATTGAGTTCGACGATGATATCTATGAAAATGTCAGAGTTGGGATAATTGGTAATTCTATTGACAACAATGATGGAGATGGAATTCGCTTAGATGATATTGAAGACAATACTTACGTTGAAATAACAAATAACTCGGTTGACGGTAACAATAGTGATGGATTAAGTTTTCGTAATGATATTTCTGGACTATCGAAAGTCATAGTGAGTAAAAATTCGTTTTCTAATAACTCAGACAGCGGGGTTTATTACTCAGATGACGGGATTTTAGATAACGCGCTATTGAGAATTGACAACAATATATTCAGGAACAATATAGGTTTGTTCACCGGAATACATTTTGATGAAACATTGATAGGTGAGAACGCCGTCGTGGATATTACAAGAAACCTTATCGACAATAACGGTACAGGGATTCTAGCTTACCCAATATTTATACAAGGTTCTATGAACATTCTGTTCAACGATATAGTTAACAACGTAGGTATTGCAGAACCTGTGCCCGAAACCGGAATTCATATATATTCACCCGTATTTTGCACAATGGTCCGGTACAACAATATCGAAAACAACATCATTGGAGCCTACTATTCTGGTCCCGGAGACCTTAACGCTCTACAAAACTGGTGGGGAGCTTCAAATGGTCCAGGAGGAGAAGGACCGGGTGATGGTGATAACGTCAGTCCTGACGTACTCTACACCCCATGGCTGACCGAACCCGTAGATCGAAATGATCTAACCGATTGGAGTGGAACGAGGTTCTCAGATGGCCAAGGACAGAGTTTCACCAGCGATGATGGAAAGATAGAAGTTAATTTCGACAGCAAGGAGAACGGCAGAATTCTGATAGAGCAGATGAAGAAAGTCGCAGGGACAACCGATGTTGAGGATAAGTCCTCGGTCATGTTCTTTGATATTAGTGCGAAACCCGAAAATTCCGTGGAGAACATCTGGATAACAGTGAACTACACTGACGATGATGTTGACGGTATAGACGAGAGCAATATGAAGGCCTACTACTGGAGTTCGACCGATGAGGAATGGAAGATGTTGGAGAATATTGAAGTCGACGCGGCGAACAATACTCTGACGGGTTACGCGCCTCACTTGACGCCGTTCGGTCTGTTTGGGACTCCGAATCCGGCTGAATTCAAGGTTAGTGACCTCGTAATCGACCCAGAGAAGGCCGATATATCAGAGGCTGTTACCATTTCTGCGAAGGTCAAGAACACCGGTGGAATGAATGGAACTTACACTGCGAAGCTCAAGATCAACAACGCGCTGGAAGACAAAACTGACGTTAACTTGGATCCTGGAGAATCTAAGAGAGTATCATTCGAAGTTACTAGAGGCGTTCCGGGGATTTACAGCGTTGAACTGGGTGGTTTGACAGGAAGTTTTGAGGTTCTTGGTGAGGCTAGTTTCAGAGTTGTTAGTCTAACTGCAATTCCGGAGACTGCAATGCCGACTGATACTGTTACTGTAACAGCGGTAATCGTGAATGCTGGAGAAATAGCAGGAACTTACGAAGCAATTTTGCGGGAAGGAACTAGGATTGTCGGCAATAAGATGATTTCCCTGAACGGTGGAGAACAGGATTCTGTGGTTTTCTCAATGAGTAATTTCATTCCGGGTAGGAGCTATACGGTTAATATGGATGGTGTTTCGGAGACTTTTGACATTAAAGCGGTAGGTGGATTGAGAGCTAGAGAGTACGATGAGGATGAGGGTACTAATCCGTTGGTTTATGTTGCTACGGTTCTAGGAATAGCGGTTATTGCTTTCATGGCTGCGTTGATAGTCAGCGAGGCCGGAAAGCGGTAACTTTCCCCTTTTCTTTTTTAATTTTATTTCTACCCTTGTATTTTTTCTTTTGATAAGGAGCTTTTTTGCCTGATTTGCTTTTTCAGGCTGGTCAGTGGTTTGAATTACCGGCCATGGGGTGAGAGTCTAATGAGTAGCTTCTGATTCTTGTGATTACATTTATACCGTATCGACACGAAAATATTGTAACGGGAGATAAATGAAGACGGTTACAACCCGGGTCTCCGAGGACCTTTTGAAGAAATTAGAGAAAATAGAACGAGAGGAGAAAGCAGATAGAGCTGCAATTATCAGGAAGCTTCTTGACAATGCCGTAAGGGACTGGGAGCTAGACCGGGCTTTGGATAAGTTGAGGAAAGGGAGAATTACCCTTCGTACCGCCGCTCGAAAAGCTGGTTTGACCTACGTCGAGATGCTCGATCGCGCCAAGAAAGCTGGAATACAGATAGGTTATACAACGGAGGACCTTCAGAACGATTTGGCCGAAATTGAGGAGCAGCAGTAACATGATTGTATGTGATTCGGGCCCCTTGATACACCTCTCTAGAATCGGAAAGGTCGGTTTGTTGAAAAACCTATTTGGTACAGTTCATGTTCCCCCCTGTGTGGAACGCGAAACTATCGATGAAGCGAGAGGACTAGGTAAACCTGGAGTTAGGTCCATAGAAAAGGCGAAGGAAGAAGAGTGGATTGAAATCAAGGAAATCCAGAGCAAGAGCGAGGTCAGGAAGATGGCCAAAAGCGAAAATATAGAACCTGGGGACGCTGAGGTACTTCAACTCGCTAAAGAAACATCTTCAAGACTGATAACAAACGATTCTTGGCTAGTGAAAGTAGCGAAGGCGAATGGAATAAATCCCCTTTGGACAACAACACTGGTAATAATATCTGTCAAAAGGAAAAAATTGAAGAAAGAAGAAGGAAAAAAACTGCTAAAAGAGTTAGTTCGTTCTGGCTTGTATCCAAAGGGTGACCTGTATGTAGACCTGCTGGATGCGATAGAAAAAATATAACAGAAGTAACAACATCACGCTCCACTCTGGACTGTGGTCGTTTAGCTTCTCTGTGTTGACTGTCGGCGAGAGGCGTTGTCGACTGACACAGTTTCGATTAGGTTTGAGATAGTCAACACCGGAGAAATATTTTTGAAGATAGGAATTTTTAACCCGGTTAAATCGATACTGTTTTATCGGTAGAATGAAAAACCAAGAAATATTTTCCACCTTAAAGTATGTTTTCGATCTATTGCTTCTGATTTTACTCCTGTTAGTGATCGCAAATTCGTTAAGTGGAACAGAGTTACTGTCTATAGACTTAATGTATATGGCCTTTGTAACCGTTATAGTTGGAATTATCGCTCACCTTCCCCTTCTGGTTGACGAATTAGGAATAAAAAATCGTAGATCAGGGGGTATGTGACGTGAGGAAGAGGTTAAAGAGTTTATTTCGGAATCCTTACTTTCTAATCGTCCTGTTTTTTACGATTTTTGGGACGATTTTGAGGTTTTACTCTCTAGGAACTCAAAGTGTATGGTTCGACGAGGCAATCTCGGGGATTGCGGCCAAAGGTTTTGAGGGGTTCAGTCGTCCTGTTCTACCCTCCGGCTTGGAGTACGGTAGGGCGATATTACATACAGTTTTTGTAGCTCTTTCCTATGCGGTCTTTGGATTCGGTGAAACTGCGGGTAGGATTCCAGCAGCGTTATTGGGAACCCTATCTATTCCACTCGCTTACCTCGTTGGAAGCAAGGTCAGGAACAGGAGAGTAGGGATATTCCTGGCCTTCTTCGTGGCTTTCGCGACCGTGCAGATTGCTTGGTCTCGCCAGATAAGGTTCTATCAGCAACTTCAGTTCTTCTTACTGCTATCGATCTACTTTTTCGAGAGCTTGCTTGAGAAGATGAATTGGAAACACCTTTTTTTGACTCTCGTTTCGCTGGGGTGTATGGTGATCAGCCACGATTCCTTGGGTTATCTGATGGCCGTCTCGTTCGTTATTTGGTTCCTCTTGGAAAAATTGGGATGGTTTATTAGAAAGTTGAGAGAGATAAGAAATATCGATCGAAAAGATAGGTTAGGTCTGGCGCTTTTTCTGGCAGTAATAATACTTTTCGTTGTAATAAAAGGATCCGGCCTTGTCTACTCCGTCGATAGAGCTCTGAGCAACAATGTTGACTATCTGTCAGGTTACTTGGACCATTTTAAGATTGAAATGGGCGGATTCTTCTTCCTTGCAATACCTGGGGCCTTTCTTGGAGTGATGAAGAGAAAAAGAAACTTATTCTACGTCTTCAGCTTTTTATTATCCTTCTACGTAATTTCCAATCACATTCTAGCATTTCAGCACAGGTATGTCTTCGTTCTCTTTCCTCTCCTCTTCCTATTCTCAGCTTTCACGCTGGATTACCTCTATGAAAAATCTATAAAATTATTTAGATCTCAGATTAAACCAATTTTTTCTGATAAAAATCTCGTTCCGGCTATCGTAGTTTCTATTCTGGTGGGGCTAATAGTAATCGGGGCAAATTTCACTTTTTCTACCAATTCTCATTATGATCTGGGGAATACTGCGCCTCAAGGGGATTTTCGTCCAT
Source organism: Hadarchaeota archaeon (SeqCode) (assembly GCA_964384105.1). Lineage (GTDB taxonomy): Archaea > Hadarchaeota > Hadarchaeia > Hadarchaeales > JAGGTB01 > CAYLJV01. Next base: position 21,908 of record CAYLJV010000003.1, read on the forward strand.
CATATAGTTATATAGAAAGGAACTGGCGAGATGAGGATGTTATAGTCTCTACTTTGACCCCAGTTTCATGGTTTTATTTGGAACAAAATGACTACTGGATCTCCTTTTCCCACTGGGGATTCCACGAGCTTCCGAATGAGGACCGCTACACGGGTGCGACAGTTGTTCAAGAACCAAATCAGATAAGAGAAATTGCTAAGAGTAAGACGGGATGGGTAGTTCTAGACCTTATGGGCAGAAGTAGGGCCAACTCCGAAGTGCTGGAGTATATCGATAAGAATTTCGATCTCATTGAGAAAGTAAGCGGTCGTGATAAAGGAGTCTGGGTTTACAGATTTGGTTGATTATCATGAAGTCCGACCATAAAAGAGCCATTTTGGTGATGATACCTCTTGTAATTCTGGTACTATTTTCGTTTTATTCCTCCAAAGTGGATTTTGAAGAGAACCCGCCCACAGTCGAAATACTTGATAATCCGGCGAAGTATGAGAACCAGACCTTAGAGATGAGAGGTTTTTTAGAAGATTATGAGATTAAAAATGGAACTCTCAATTTAACGCTTGAAAGGTATGATAGGACCTACAGAGTTATATATCAACTTCGTTCGAGTGGAGAGTTTGAGGATATTTATCTAGGCGATGTATTTGATCTCTCAGGAGTCTGTAAACTTTCCTCGAACGGATATGTGGAGGCGTTGGAACTAGGTAGACGCCCTTCTGAAAGACATAATAGGCTTTTCACACTTTCCATTCTTGGAATAGGTTTCATTCTTGTGGTTCTGGTTGTGGACAGAGAAACTCTGAAAGAGGTGATTCCGATTGGCTGATTGGCTCACTCACGTCCTTTTGGGTTGGGCGGCTGTTGAACTCGTTTCTTTTAAGTATCCCAGGGTTCAGAAGTTTAGAGCAGTGGTCTTGATCGGTTCCGTACTGCCGGATTTGGGTAATTTAACTATGTTTTTCGGAGAGGCCGGGAGCTATATTTCCCACTATTTTACTCCGCTACACTCATCCTTTGGGATATTGATGTTGGTACTCCCAATATCCTTTTTTATGCGAAAAGGGTACAGAAATACGGTATTTTATCTCTTAGCTCTTGGAGCAGGCCTCCATTTAGTCGCAGATTACTTAATAGTTACTTTAACCGGTAAGTTACCTCTTTTATTCCCTTTTAGTTTCGAGAGATTTGGTTATGGGATTTTCTTGCAGGGTGGCTGGGGATTTCTTATCATTGCTTTTATATTAGCGGTTTTATCGATGACAATCGGGGTCTTAATCAGGAGAAATGAAGGCAGTTAAAAAACTGTCTCTGTATTTTTTTAGTCCCTAAAAAAAACGATTTTATTAGTTCTTACTAACAATTAGGCCGGTTTTTACTGTCTTTTGGATATATAAAGATTTAAAAAGATTACATGTCCCAATTATTATCGGGCCGTTGTTATTAATTTGAAGTGGATCTTATGAGAAGAAGTCTTGGTGGGAAGAAGTTTAATAAGGTCAAAGCTATCTCTGCTATTATCATTACTCTCGCTATTATTTCAGGTATGTTTCTTTTATCTCCAACTGCATCGGCGGTTCAGATTTCGGTTTCTGGTGTTGAAAGTTCTTACACCGCCGGCGACGTGGACACATTTACGGTGAGCATTGAGATCGAAGATGGCGAGAGAATTCCCGTCGACAACATAGTAGCGATAGTCGAGAATGGAGGGACAACGGTCGATGAAATGTCCTTTTCTATAGATGCTACTGTGCTCAAGGCTGGTTCATATATGACAAGCGTTTCCAGAACAGGTTACGATGTTGGATATGGGTATGGTTACCGCTATGGTTACGATTATGAGGCTGATGAGAACGTTCAGTTTGGTTACGGTTATGGATACGGTCGCGATACGGCTACAGGTGTTCTGGAGTACGAAATCACGATTGATACTACAGGCATGAGCGAGGGAACCTACGAGCTTTATGCAAGACTGAATAGCTCAGATGGTGGAAATGAACATTCCTACGACTCGAGCTCTGTAACTTTTTCGATAACGGCTCCCGTTAACGAGCCACCAATTGCAGATGCTGGTGGACCTTACAATGTGAGAGAGGGTGGTTCCGTTGTTCTAAATGGAACTGGAAGTAGCGATCCCGATGGTGACACTCTCAGCTATTCCTGGACTATTCTAAGGGCACCAGGTGGGTCTACGATGACCGGGACCGGAGGTCCAAGACCGACTTTCCACGCTCCTCAGGTCAATTTCGATTCTACGGCTACGGTAGAGCTGACAGTGAGCGATGGGATGGGTGGAACTGACTCCGCTACAGCGGTTATAAACATTGAGGACGTTACAGAACCACATGAAGAGCCTCCAACAATAAGTCCGCCGGATGAACTCCCCGAAGTAGGCGGAAGAAGCCCTTCGGCACCCGTTGATGGAGATGCGCAAGACGGTGATGGTGGAATACCCGTGTATGTGCCGGTAATACTCTCGATAACTGCACTGATCATGATAGTCCTTCTGATACTATTACGTCCTTAAAAGGATAGAAGAAACCGTCTGTTTCTCTTTTTCAGGGAATTTTATCTATAACAGGCATTGCTAGAAATCATTAGTTAAGAGATTCTTTTTTCTACGGTGAACGATAATACTATAACTAGACTTAATAGTTATGAAGCTTCTCTTTAGTTCAGGGAGTTTTAATAATAAGCTTCGGGGTTTTAATGTGGGTTTGGGGTCAAGGAATAAGTCCAATCGCTTAAATTTTTTAATCGCTGTTTTCATCACCGTCGCTATTATTATTGGGCTCGTGGTCTTCTCACCTACTGCCTCAGCGATTGAAGTCTCCGTCTCCGGTGTTAGTAGCTCTTACACTGTGGGGGATACAGACACCTTCAAAATAAGAATTGACATAGATGAGGGAGAACGTATACCCATGGATAACATCACGGCTACAATAGAAAAGAGCAGTAGTGTAGTTGATGATATGACTTTCACAATCGACGGCACTGTAATCGAAAGTGGGAACTATCTTGTAAGCGTTTCCAGAACTGGCTATGATGTTGGATACGGTTATGGTTACCGTTATGGTTACGATGTAGAAACGGGAGAAAACGTACAGTTCGGCTATGGCTATGGATACGGTTATGGTTATGGCACTGCGACGGGTGTTTTGGAGTACAAAGTCACGCTCGATACATCAGGCATGAGTACAGGTAGTTACGACTTGTATGCCACTCTAAATAGTTCAGATGGGGGAACGGTACATACTTATAAATCTAATACAGTCAGCTTCTCAGTTGAATCAGCTCCATCTCCAGGTCCAGGCCCCACGCCCACACCGGGTCCAGGCCCGGGATTGAATGACCCACCAGATGTCAAGCCGGGCGGACCTTATTCCGTCATGGAACAGGATAGTATCCAGCTTGACGGGAGTGAGAGCGCAGATCCAGAAGGTACTGAACTTAGTTTCTCTTGGGCTATCGTTGACGACCCCACGGGAGAGGCGAGTTTGACTGGTGCGTCTACGGCAAAACCTGAGTTCTACGCGCCTATAGTTGATGAAGACATGATAGTTACTGTCGAGTTGACTTGTGAGGACGAGGATGGAGCTTCAGCTAGTGAGAACACGACGGTAACCGTGATCAATAGAAAGAAAGCACCACTCTCTGAGATAATCGAGAATATGACTCCGGAAAATGCAGCGGAGAATTTAGCAGCGTCCGACTTTGAATCAGCTGCCAGAGTGATGGATAACTTGGATCCAAATTTTGCAGGTGAAATCATTGACGCCGCCATCAGTAGAGGTTTGTGTAGGAATATGGGTAAGATAATAAACCTGATGGAGACTTCTAAAGCTGTTGCAGCTAGACACTCTGCTAAACTTTCTAGTGCGACTGCTATTACCAAATGTATGGTGGAAGATGATTTGCTCAGAGCATCCGAAATTGTCGATGCTGGGGCTAAAATGGATCTTTCTATAGAATCGGGAATTATTAGTGGATTAGATGCCGAGACTGCTGCGAATATATTGATGAGAGTATACGACTTACCGGAAACTCCGCAGGCTGCTGCAGACCTTCTCAGTAATATGGAAATAGAAAGCAGTACTGGAGTTATTAGATACCTTATCGATCAGGATAGTTCGACTTATGTTGATGGTATTTTCTCCCACCTCGATATTTCGAGTTTAAACATGATATACGAACGGCTTTCTATATACGAGAGGGGAGTAGTTTGGCCCCAGCTATCTCCGAATGTCCAAGAAAAGGTATTTGAGGATTTAGCACCTCGGTTTGAACTATCCGGTCTGGAGTTGAGCAAAACTGAAGTGAATCCTGGAGAAACTATCGAGATCATGGCGACTGTTAAAAACACTGGAGGAACTCCTCATTCTTACACTGTGAGGTTATTGATAGGTGGTGTAGAAGAGTACCAGGAGACGGTTTCACTAGACCCTGGAGGCTCCCAACAGATTTTTTACGAAGTTACAAAGACCGAACCAGGAACTTATCAGGTCGAGATGGAGGATCTGACTGAGAGCTTTGTGGTGAGGGATAAGGTGGAACCTTCCGAAGGACTTCCTTTAGGATTGATATACGGAGTAATCGTGGCGATAATTGCCGTAGCTATTGTTGCGATTGTGTGGTGGAGGAGAAGCGAAAAGAGCTGGTCTATCGACTTCCGGGAAGAAGAAAGATAGGAATCTTCACCAGATAATCCATCTATTTATTAGTATAGAGAATTGAATAGCTTTTGCAATGGATGAAGATCTTTCCTGTAATGTTTGTATAGTCGGTTGTGGAATTGCAGGATCGGTCCTGGCATATAATCTGGACCCAAGAATAAGTGTGATCGCTATCGAAAGGAAGCCTCTGAATAGTTTGGGTGAGGACCCCTGTGGAAATGCAGTTCACAAGTCTTGGTTTGACGAGGACTGGATTAAACCAAAACCAGCTGATTTTGGAGCAGTTGCTTCTGTCACAGACTCGGTCAGGCTTAATTTTCCAAATGAGGCCTTAGAGGCCAGACTAGATCAGGGGCGGGAGGGGATAGTTCTCAATAAAGGCGATTATGTGAAGGGTTCTCTGAATCGAGCTATTGAAGATGGAGTTAAGTTAATTCAAGGTGTTGCGAGACCGGTTCTGAAATATGGCAAAGTCAATTACATTAATGTTGACGGAAGGCGGGTTGAGTCGGATATTTACGTGGACGCTTCGGGTCCAGCCGCGGTCATAAGAAGTAACTTCTTTTCGCTTCCTCAAGATGCTTTATTCAAAGGGTACAGAGAGATTATCGAGTGCGATCATGATATCCATGCTTGGCAGATTTATCAGTTCGATCGCGTGTCTGCTTATTGGGCGTTTCCTTTTGAGAGAGGGTTGAATCTGGGAGGTGTGGCATTTGGTGGTGATCCCGATCTAAAAGAAGGAGTAGAGAAAGTGAAAGAAATGTGGGATTGGGTCGATGCAAAGGTGAATCATTCAGGCTACGGGTGGATAATTTCCTATAAACCGATCGGTCTTGTCTATGAAAACTTGGTGGCGATTGGGGATGCGGGAGTGACTGTTAATCCTGTTACTGGTGGAGGTATAGGCCCGAGCGTTAAAGCAGCCAGTCTCCTGGCTCACTACATAAATAGCGGTGAAAGTCTGGAAAAGTTCCAGAAAAGATATATGAAAGAAATCGCTGGTAATTACGAGAAATTATACTATAGTAGCAGAATTATGCATAATTTACAAAAATTTTCCTGGAAAAGGATAGCGAAATGGGCTTTTAGAAAGTTCTATAATGGCAGACCCCTCGAAGGCAGTAGAATAGCAAACTATTAAGGGTTAAGGTTTTAAAATTATTTCTAAAGCATTTTTATTAGGTTTCTAAGTGGTTTTGAGAAATGAAATAGGAAAAAAGGCTTTAAATTCCATGCAAACGCTTATTAATGTTTTTTTAAAATTGTATTGCATAGGGGATACACATGGATAGTAGCCGGGTTTTGGGAGCAGGAATTATAATTGGTTGTGTGCTAGCAGCAATTCTTTATTTTGGTTTCATATTTATTGGCTTTGCTGAAGAAGTATTGCTTGTTGTTGTTTCTATCGCTTTTCTAGTGATTTTGGGAATTGGTGGTTGGATTGGGTGGACTATGGCTAATACTCCATCCCCAGAGCCAATAGAAGATTTAGATTTGAACGATTCAGACTTGGATTTAGAAGATGACATCGATTCTGAAGACGAAAAAGTGGATTCATAAAGATTTTTTAGGTGGGAACCCCTCACCGATATTTTCATCGGGTATACCTTTTGGATGGTTTGATATTCTCTTAACGTGAGTTTGAAAATATGAATTTTTTTATGAGATTTAAGAATTCAAATGATTTCTATTTCTTGAGGTAGTTTAATTTTTCTTTTATTGGGTCGACCTTTTTCAAGCTATCTTGAGCGGAGTCTCTTTCTTCTTATTTTTTTGTACCGGTTTATGGATTATTTGTAGTCGTGGTATCTAGTCGAGTTCGAGTCTTACTCTTCGTTCTTCAATTTTCTTAGTATCGCTTAAACCTTCAATTGTTGAAGTTAGAATTTCAAACTCTAAATAGTGTAAAAATAGAAGCACCCAATGTGACATGTTGGATTTCAGTAAGAAAACTTATAAAAAATTAGAGGATATGAAATCAATTTAGAGACTTTCAGACATTCAACCTCTCAAAAGTGCCAAAAGGAGGTGAAAAAAATGCCAAATGGACAACCGATTTTTATCCTTTCTGAAGACACCGAGAGAGAAAGAGGAAGAGACGCCCAGGAGTCCAACTTCAGGGCCGCCAGAGCCATAGGCAATGCTATTCGCTCGACTCTAGGGCCAAAGGGAATGGACAAGATGCTCGTCGACAATCTAGGTGATGTTGTCATAACCAACGATGGCGCAGCAATACTGGACGAGATGGATATAGAGCATCCCGCTGCTAAGATGATCGTCGAAGTTGCGGAGACCCAGGAAGAGGAAGTAGGAGATGGAACAACCACTGCTGTTGTTCTCGCGGCCGAACTTCTTGACGAGGCTCAGGAACTTCTTGATCAGGGAATCCACCCGACTTCCATAGCTTCTGGTTACTCCAAGGCTGCAGCTAAGGCCCAGGAGTTCCTCAGAGGAATGACCAAGGACGTTGGCTTTGAGAATGAAGAGATGCTCAGGAAAGTTGCCACTACCGCGATGACTGGAAAGAGAGTCGAGGCTAACATCGAGGTCCTCGCTGACATGGCCGTGAAGGCCGTCAAGCAGGTCGCAGAAAAAAACAATGGTGGTTACGAGGTAGATCTCGACAACATCGGAATCGAGAAGCAGGAAGGTGGCAGTGTTGATGACAGCTTCATGATCGACGGACTCGTCATCAGTAAGGATAGAGTCCACCCAGGAATGCCCAAGAAAATTGAGAATGCGAAGATAGCCTTGATAAATGCAGAGATGGAAGTCAAGGAAACTGAAACTGATAGTGAAATAAGCGTCAGCAGTCCAGAAGAACTTCAGAAGTTCCTCGATCAGGAGGAGAAAGAACTTCGCGATATGGTAGACAAGATAAAAGAGGCAGGTGCAAATGTTGTACTCTGCCAGAAAGGAATTGACGACATGGCCCAGCACTTCCTTAGCAAGGAAGGAATATTCGCGGCTCGCAGGGTCAAGAAGTCGGATATGGGTAAACTTGCAAGAGCTACAGGTGGTACCATTGTCACTAATATAAATGACATAAGTTCGGAGAATCTTGGAGAAGCAGGACTTGTCGAGGAGCGCAAGATTTCTGGCAATGAACTGACTTTCGTTGAAGACTGTAAGAATCCCAAGGCCGTCAGTGTACTCGTCAGAGGTGGAACTGAGCATATTGCCGATGAGGCAGAGAGGAGTCTTGAGGACGCCATGTGCGTCGTTGCTAGGACTGTTGAGAGTGGCAAGATAGTTCCCGGCGGTGGAGCTACTGAAATAGAACTCGCCATGAAACTTTCAAACTATGCCGATGGAATTGGTGGTAAAGAGGCACTCGCCGTGAGGGCCTTTTCAGATGCGGTCGAGTCGACTGTCAGAGCTTTGGCAAACAACGCCGGTCTTGACCCTATCGACACTATCGTCGAACTGAGAAACAAGCACGAAAGCGATGGAACGTCCTTTGGACTGGACGCTTACTCCGGTGAAGTCAAGGATATGATCTCTGAAGGGGTAGTTGAGCCAATTCAGATCAAGGCTCAGGCTGTCAGTTCAGGTAGTGAAGCTGCGATCATGATTCTCAGAATAGACGACGTCATAGCTTCCAAGGGCGAAAGCGGATCGGAAGAAGGTGGACCCGGCGGCCCAGGTGGACCTGGAGGAATGCCCGGTGGGGCCGGTGGAATGCCACCCGGAATGATGTAAGGTAACTCTTGCGAATTTCTTCTCTTTTCTTTTTATTTTTCTGTGACTGGAATAAATTTTGATTACTCTACCAGATTATATCTAATGAAATATTTGGAGAATGAAACTTCTTCTGACTGAATGATCAATAGAAAAGATTAATTCTTAACGACTAGAGCCGGAAGAAAATCGAAAATACATCCGAGAAAAGAAAATGAATGAATACTGAGACAAGAATTTAAGGTGGTGAATAGAATCAAAGAAATGATTGTTAAAACTGTCCAATTAAGCTTATTTAATAATTTCTATGATTTATGTGCCTATAGCAGGAAATAAATCGATATAAGCCCTTTAATCTTTTTTAAGATTTTTAACTATTTTTTGTCTTTTTTTAATCCTTTCTTTAGTCCTTTACCGAACCCTTTTACCGCACCGATGCCTTTTTCTACTCCTTTACCGACTGCTTCTCCAGTTTTTTCTGCACTTTTCTCTAAAGTTTTCTTTTCCTTCTTTTTTGCCATGTTAAATCACCGTTTAAGTATATGGGGATACTTAAATATTAAATTATGTTTCTATTAGATATAATATCTAATTTTGAGATTTTTCAATTCTTAATTTCAAATATAAATCTTTAAAAAATACAAATCTTCTTTTTTTGTATTTATAAGAGGGTTTATTGTTTCAATATCGAGTTTAATTTCTAATTTATGGGAAAGGGAATTATTTTTTGTTCCCTAGTGACATTATTGATAAAAAAGACCTTTTGAGAAACAATTAACAATTTTAAGATTCTTTTTTTCCTAAATCGGTCTATTTCTTATAAATAAGTGGAAATAGAACTATAAATGATGTTTTTCATAGGTAATATCAGTATTTTTATGACTTTGGAAATAGTGTTTTTAGGTTTAAATGATGCTTTGCCCTATATTGGAGTCAGTATTCTAGATATTATAACTGCAGTAATCGTGCTAGTAGTTGGTATAGTCGTAGTTAGGGTAGTTGCTGGTTCGATCAAGAACTGGATGATAAAATCAGGTTTAACTAAAATATTAGCCGAATTCACTAGTCGTTTGATTAGTATTATCCTTTACATATTCGTCATCCTTGTCTCGCTTACCTTTCTTGGTTTGGAGATGGGTGCAACACTCGTTAGTATATCGGTTGTTTTGGGTTTCGTCCTTGGTTTTGCGTTAGGGGATACTCTTAGCAATATAGCATCAGGTTTTATGCTGGCTATTACAAACCCGTTCAAAAAGGGAGACTATGTCACGGTTAACGGGGAAAGTGGTACTGTAAAAGGAGTTGGAATTAGTGTAACTTCAATAGACACTCCCGATAATAAGCGAATAGTTATTCCTAATAAGTCGATATGGGGAGGGAACATTATCAACTTTTCAAAACATCCAACTCGACGGGTGGATATGGAAGTGGGTGTCAGTTACGATGATGACCTGGATAAAGTGATTAGAGTTACTATGGATCTATTGGAAAAGGATGAACGAGTTCTTCCTGAGCCAAAACCGAAGGTTGCTGTGAGAGAGATGGGAGATTCGGCGATAACACTGGTTGTGAGACCCTGGGTAAATAAAGGGGATTATTGGAATTTCTACTTCGATTTCCAGAAAGCTGCGAAACAAAAGTACGATGAAGTGGGAATAGAAATGCCATATCCTCAGATGGATGTACATTTAGAAAAAGAATAGAAAAATAGTCTGTCTGAACTGTTTTTTTAATTCTACAATTGGTTAATCATCTCTTGGAACACAATATTTCAGATAAACTTTGCTTTGAATTGAGAGTAATGAATGATAAAAAATTTATTTCCAGATGGTTTGCCTTCTTCTGGTAATAAGTCTATAAATCCCGAGGTATTCAAACTTTAGAATTTTCTACTTACTTTTGTTATTTTTCTCCTCTGCTTTTTTCTTTCTCTTTCGTCTCATTTTTTTGACTACGGCTATAGGAAAGTTAACCAGAGCTAGAGGTCCTCCGGCTGTGGAGAAGTTTGTCAAGGGCTTCTTTATTTCAGAGACCAGTTCATTTAAGACCATTTTCTTTCCTACTTCTCCTTCCTCGACTACCAAGGCCAATCTGTAGAGTGAGTAAAGGCCTATCAGAAATGCGAAAAAGAATGCGAAGTCCATCCCCGAGAAACTTAGAGTCTCTATGCCGATTACCCCTGATGGAGATGACCAGTTCAGTGTCACGGAGAGTTCTCGTTCCACAAATACGTTGGAGATAGCACCTCCAATCAGGGGACCGATCCCTATGGCCAGTGATGTAACTAGACTGCTGGCAGCTAGATAGGAGGTTGCCTGACCTCTGGGGGCTAGTTTGAGTCCTATATTCCCGCCTGCAAGATTAACTCCTGCTAGCGAGATTCCCATCAGGACGTGTATCCCGACGAGGAGCGGAATGGTGAGAGAGTACCTGCCGGGCATAGATGTGAAGGTCCAGAGTAAAATACTTCCCAGAAACAATGGACCACTGACTCCCAAAACTGACTTGTTGCTGTATCTGTCCGAGAAGCGACCCCATATCTCGAAGAAAAAGACGTTGGTAACTTGACTTATAACTGTAAATGCAAGGACCCAGGCCATTGAGAACCCTAATCTCTGTATCATGTAGACTGTGAAGAAAGGAGCTGCCAGGAAAATTGCGAAGTTCCAGGAGGCAAGAAACATGAGGAGTCTCTTGAAGTTCTCGTCTCGAAATGGTTTCTTTACTAGTTTTGGAAGGTTTATTTTTTTTGTGGGGATGGGCATGGGGGGTTCTGGTGTATTCGAAAGAAAATAAACACCTATGATGCCTACTATGAATCCCAGAGAAAAAAGGATGGAATAACCGTGTAGTTCGAGTTCAGGAAATCCTCCAGCCCACCAGCTGATGAAGTATCCTCCTGCTAGGCTAAGAGGTATACTCAGGGCTGTACTTAGGCTCCATCTTCTCGAGAAGAATGAACCTAATTTCTTTTGTGGAATGAGGTCCCGCATCCAGGAATTCCAGCTGCTTGACCCAATAGCTCCAAAGGCCCCTCGAAGGAAGATTGCTATCAGGAGGATTGTGAGTCCTAGCTCAGGAGTTGAGAAAAAGAAGGGTATAAGTGCTATCAGAAGGAGAGTGAGCCTGCCTGCTACAGAAGCGTATATCGTTAGTCTTCTTCTGTTTCTGTACCTCTCGATTAGGTATATCGAGGGTATTTGTACAAGCTGTGCGAGTGGCGGTAGAGAGGCAAGGAGACCGATCACGAAGAGAGGTGCGTTGAGCTTTAGGGCAAATCCGACCAAAAAGACCCCTTCGGTGAGAGTTATCATGGCTCGAGTGGTAAGACCGTCTCTTAGGACGTTTTTAAGTCCGGTTTGGAGTTCTTCTTCTGTTAGGTTGTTTTCTTCCTGATTTTTTTGCAAATTGGATCACCAAAGCGGTTCTATTTTCTTTAAATAGTTCCTAAAGTTTTGGGAAAAATCTTAACCTTTCTTATTAATATTATTTTCAATGAACAAAATCTGGATTTGTATTTCTCTTTAATTCCAAAATTTTTATGATCTTATAGCCTCGATAATGTAGGAAAAGCCAGTGAGTATGAAGGCTCCTGCGATCCAGTAGTAAACGAATCTGGGGTACTCTAGGATCATTATCCCGGAGACAATGAGAACTACTCCGACGAAAAAGTTTGTTATTCTCCCTGTTTTCGAAACTTTCTCTTCGGCTTTATCTAGCACATTTACTAATCCCATTAGGCTCAACGGCCCGTATTTCAGGTTTTTCTCTTTTGCGAATTGTCTTAATTCCGAACCGGTAGACTTCCAGAAATCTGAGAAGTATATTACATTAAGTAAGACTAGTCCAATTCCTATCACTATAGTATATGTTATTTCGTCCCAGTAGTTCGCGAAATGGGTTAACATGTACCCGATTTGATCGAAAAAGAGTCCTAGACCTGCACCATAGATCAATGAGTTTACCTTGGTAAGGTCTCTGTCTTTGTAGTTTATGGCTATCCATCCTGCGATAATTAGCAGTGCGACTCCGTAATACAGATGATGTAGAGTGTAGATTTCGGTTCTTAGGGGTGGGCCCCCCACTTCGAAAAATCTCCAGCCTCGGCCTACGGCAAATGAGATTAAGAAGGAGATAAAGATCAGGAAAGGTGCTTCTTTTTGTTTATCTTTGAAATGTTCTAGAAGTGACATTCACTCATCTTTATTTAGACTTAGAGTATTATTGTTTTCCGTGGGGTGACGAGTTAATACTCGTTTTCTTTTCAGGAATAGTATTGATATGGTTAATAAGAAATCCTAAGACCAAAACAACCTTATTTCTTAAAATGAAAGCATAATAGGGCTACTGTTCGAATGAAAGAGTGCGAAAAAATTATCAATAGTGCCTTGGAGGTTGGTAGGACCTCTCTATTACTGCACGAAGCAATGGAAATATGCAAATTACACGGGATACCCATGCCCGATTTTTGTGCAGTTTTTAGTAAAGACGAGGCAATTGAAAGGGCAGGTAAACTGGGATATCCAGTTGCTCTAAAAATTATTTCTTCCGAGATTCTCCATAAGTCTGAATCAGATGCGATTGTATTGAATATAGAAGACGAAGGGGAACTCAGGAAAGAATACGAGGATCTAGTTAACAGGGTAGGTAAAGATAAGATAGAAGGTATTTTAGTGGAAGAGATGGTTTCTCCCTCGACAGAGGTTATCATCGGAGGAGTAAGAGACAAACAATTTGGGCCTTCAGTGATGTTTGGGATGGGAGGGATATTTACAGAGGTCTATGATGACGTTGCTTTTCGTGTAGCTCCTATCGACAAAAGAATAGCATTGAACTTAATTCGAGAACCAAAAGGCTCTAAAATCCTTAAGGGAGTGAGAGGAAATCCTCCGAAGGATTTGGATTCGATAGCTGATGTATTGGTTCGAGTTTCTGACTTAATGATAGAACACGAGGTTGTGGGCGAGTTGGATCTTAACCCGGTTATAGCATATCCTGATGGTGTATCAGTTGTTGACGCGCGTATTATCCTGGAAAAGGAGGAGGAATAGTGAGTCTGGATCCCTTTTTTGACCCGAATACTGTTGCTGTGATAGGTGCTTCTCGAGAATCGAGAAAATTTGGAAGAGTCATATTCAAAAACTTCCTCGAATCCGAATTTGAGGGGAATGTTTATCCGGTGAACCCAAAGGCTGAGAGCATTTTAGGGGTTAAGACTTATCCGAGCCTTAAGGAGATTCCAGAAAAAATAGACTTGGCGGTTATAGCTCTGCCTGCGCCGATCGTTCCCTCTGTGGTGGAAGAATGTTTATCAGAGGGTGTTAAAGCCGCGGTTATAATTTCGGGAGGTTTCAAGGAAGTGGGTGGGGAAGGAGAAAAACTCGAATTAGAGATTAAGGAAAAGATAGAGGATAGTGGCCTCAGAGTTATTGGCCCAAACTGTATAGGAATTTATGACTCTGTAACCGATGTTGATACGTTATTTTTGCCGAGTTATAAGTTGAGACGGCCCAAGAAAGGCCCGATTGCCTTTATATCTCAAAGTGGTGCCTTTGGATCCGCTATTCTGGATTGGGCGGCATCTCAGGAAGTAGGAATCAGCAAATTTGTGAGTATAGGAAATAAGATGGACGTCGATGAAGTTGACTTGTTGGAGTATCTGAGTGGAGATCCAAATACAAGCTGTATCGCAATCTATGTTGAAAGTATAGATCGCGGTAGAGATTTTCTTGAAGTTGCTTCCGAGGTTGTTGAGGATAAATCCGTGGTGGTTTTGAAAGGAGGGGTAACTCAAGAGGGAATTAAAGCGGCTTTATCTCATACGGGGTCGCTAGGAGGTTCCGCGAAGATCTACGAAGGAGCTTTTAAGCAGAGTGGAGTGATTCAAGCGAGAAAAGTGGAGGAGTTATTCGATTATGCCCGTGCTCTTGCTTATCAACCTATTCCTGATGGGCAAGGTGTTGCAATAGTTACTAACGGTGGAGGTTTTGGAGTTATAAGTAGTGATGAGGCTTCGAGATTGGATTTAAATCTAGTGGAGTTCGAAGAAGAAACTTTGAATAAGTTGGAGAAGGAGCTTCCCTACTATGCTGTTCCTGGTAATCCACTTGACCTGGTTGGTGATGCGGATGTCGAGCGCTATAGAATGGCTTTGAATGCTGTTTCCTCCGATCCAAATGTGGATATAATACTGGCTATACTTCTTCTTCAAACCTCTTTTATCGAGTCGGATGTGGTTGATGCGGTAACGGAGGCTCAGGTAACTTCAGGTAAACCTATTGTTGTATGTACGATAGGTGGAGAGTTTACTAGAGTAATTGTTAAGATGTTAGAGGAGGATAAGGTCCCCTCTTATCCCACTCCCGAAAGGGCGGTTGGTGCCGTCGATGCTCTGATAAAAAGGAGTGAAATCATGAAGAATTTTAAAAATAGAACGGAATATTGAGGGTATTAAGGTTAATTTATCGTTTGAAACCTTATTCTTTTCAAAAATTTCATTTATTTTGTCTCAAAGTAGATTCTGATTATAAAAGCACTTTTTTGTAAGGACATAAAATAAAAACATAAGATTGACTTTATCTATCTGGCGAAATATTACAAGAGTGGTAAAATGGAAAATTCGGATTTTGAGTCTGGTGAGGAATTCGAGGAAAAAATTGTTGAAGCTCAGCCTCGGATTGTTGCTGTGGGCTGTGGAGGAGCTGGATGTAACACGATCAGTAGACTGATGGAGGAGGAGGTTGATGGAATTGAGACTATAACGGTGAATACGGATGCACAGGATCTTCTACATGCGAATTCGGATTCGAAGATACTTATCGGGAAAGAGCTGACTGGAGGTTTAGGGGCAGGATCCGATCCTGACGTAGGAATGAGGGCAACGAGAGAGGATTTGAATTCTATTAAGGACAAGCTTTACGAAGCCGAGATGGTCTTCGTTACCTGTGGACTTGGAGGTGGCACTGGCACTGGAGCTGGTCCTGTTGTGGCAGAAGTGGCAAAAGGTATGGACGCTCTTACTGTGGGAGTTCTTACGGTTCCCTTTGAGGCAGAAGGTCAAAGGAGAATGAAAAATGCAGAGAAAGGTCTCGAAAAATTCTTAGGTAATTTGGATTCAGTGATTCTGATTCGAGACGAGAGATTATTGGAGATAGCACCAGATCTCTCGATTGTACAAGCTTTTAGACTTGCAGATACTGTCTTGTCAGATCTGATAAGAGGCCTTACAGATCTTATAACAAAGCCAGGTTTGATAAATCTCGACTTCGCAGATATCGAATCAGTCCTAAGAGAAGGGGGTCCTACTCTCGTTGGATTTGGAGAATCTGAATCGAATGATAGAGCGGTTGATGCTTCTGAAGAAGCCATTGGAAACCCACTTCTCGAAATTGATATTTCACGAGTAGACGAAGCTTTGGTTAATATTACAGGGTGTTCTGACATGTCTCTGGAGGAGGCCCAGCGAGCGACAGAGGTGATTTCTGGTTCTCTCGCACCTGAAGCTGATTTGATTTGGGGTGCCCAGATAGACGATTATCTACAGGATCTAGTAAAGGTCATGATAATAGTTCCCGGAGCTGAACTTCCTGACATTCGCGGTAAGAAACTACAAGAATCTACGAGGGCCGAAGATGCTCTAGGAGATCTCGAGTATGTTGCTTGAACTGGCTTTCTTTTTTATTTTTAAATAGATTTTTGGTAGTCTTCAGGATACCTTTTGTTGATTAAGGCCTTTATTCAAACTATATTTAATATTATGTTTCTCTGGTCTTTTCTTTTTCGTGTTCTATTAATGTGCGGGAAAGAACTTACATTTCATAAGGGCCATTGTTACTTGGGGAGAGTTTGAGTAGAAAAAGCTATCTTATAGTACTACTCGTTTTACTGGTAGTAACCATCGTCTCTTTTCGTTATTTTTGGAGGGGGTCCGAAGAAGTTCAGCCCTCCGAGAATGTATCTATAGAAGTAGAAGTTTTAGCCGAAAGTTTGGAGGTGCCTTGGGATCTCGCATTTGCCTCTAAAGATAGGATTTTTCTCACGGAGAGACCTGGTAGGATTAGAATTATCGAAAACGGTGAGTTAAAAGAAGATCCTTGGAAAACTTTGGAGGTTTACGCTAATGGGGAAGCGGGGCTCCTTGGTATAGCATTACACCCGAACTTTCAGCAGAACCATTACGTGTATGTTTATCACACATATCGTGATTCTGATGGTAATATTAGGAACAGGATTGTTCGTCTGGTAGATCGGGATGGTAAGGGTGAGGTAGATAGAGTCATCCTCGATGGTATTCCGGGAGGCGAGATACATGATGGTGGTCGTATAGCTTTTGGACCAGACAGCAAGCTCTATGTTACATCGGGTGATGCAGGTGTGGGGGATTTCTCTCAGGATATCGATTCTTTTGCTGGTAAAATACTCAGAATTAATCCTGATGGGACCGTACCTGAGGACAATCCATTTTCCGGATCCCCGGTTTGGAGCTACGGCCACAGGAATCCCGAAGGTGTAGCGTGGCATCCCGAAACTGATCATCTTTACGCTACTGAACATGGTCCATCTGGTCACGATGAGCTAAATCTCGTGGAGAAAGAGAATAACTATGGTTGGCCGGAGGCAAGGGGTAAAGGTGGCGGAGAAGATTACGTCGATCCTCTGATAGAAAGCGGCTCTGGTACATGGGCACCTTCTGGTATAACTTTCTATTCTTCTGATTCGTTTCCAAGCTGGAAGGGTGATCTCTTCTTTGTCACTTTGGGTTTCAGCCGAGGAGGTGGTAGAAGAAGTCTACATCACGTGGATTTTAAAGAACCTGATTTTAGGGAAGTTGAAAATCATACTATATTACTTACAAATAGGTTTGGAAGACTTCGGGCCGTGGAAGAAGGACCGGATGGTTTCCTATATTTGATGACAAGCAACAGAGATGGTAGAGGCGACCCGATCTCCAGCGACGATCGGGTTTTGAGAATAATTCCGGACTAGAATTTTATTGGCATGTGTCGCTGAGAGTAATAGATTTATAATTAGTGGTCTTTACACACTTCTGCTTTTCCTAAAAATGTACATTACTCTCCGAGTTTAATTAGAAAAATAGTAAAAATAAAAAAAAGAGATCTGGATAGCGTTTTACTCTAGGAACTTTGACACGTATGGTGAATTCTTTTCTCCACGTTTGAAATGCCCTGAAGGCCCTTCTTCTAGATATTCCGAGAACCAGGATTCGTGTTGAATCTCTTCATGTAATATTGCCTTTGCTAAGTCGTAGGTTCTATGATCTTTGCCTGCAGTTATATTGCAAATATTTGTGTATTGCCTGACAGCACACCTTTCTGCTTTAACCAGGACTTTAAGAATCTCTTTAACATTTGTTGAATCCTCAGGTAACTTTGCCGGTGGACATCCGGAAATATCATGAAATTCCTTCATATCATTCGGTATTTTTCCACCCAGTTCGTATATCCTAGGAACCAGAGCCTCGAAGTGGTTTCTGTCCTCTATTCTTGCATCTTCAGCTATTTCTTTCAATGTCTCTCCTTCTAAACCAATCAAGTTTACCCGAAGGGTTGTGTAGTAATAGTAGGTTATGAGCTCAGCTGCAGCATTTTTAACTAGTAGGTCTACCAGTTCATCGACGTCGATGCCAGCATCCTCTACGACTTTTCTCGCTACTTTAGCCAATTTATCACCTCCCCTATGATATTTTATACTTTAGAGTTCGAAAAGCTATCGCAACAAAACTATTTCTCTTCTTTCTTCCGTAATTATATTCGAATAAAATTATTAATATAATTAAGCCGATTCTAAATTGAGGGGGGTGAAAAGATGGTTATCGTTAAAGAAGTTGGAGAAGTTTACGAATGCGAAATTTGTGGCAATGTTGTTGAGGTAAAGGAGGCCGGTGGTGGTGAACTAGTATGTTGTGGACAACCTATGAAAAAGGTTGAGTAAAAATTAAGTTAAATTTTTTGAAAGGTGGTTTTTAGTTGGTAGAAGTTCTGAAAAAAGAAGTCAAATATCCGTTTGATGAGGCTGTTGAGAGGGTTCGAGAATTGGCTTCAGAAGAATTTTCGATTCTTTTGGTTAAGTCCATAGACGAGGTTATTAGAAAAAAATTGGACCTACCGAACTATCCCGTCAAATACACGACCATACTCGCCTGTGGCCCTGAACTCGCAAAGATGGCTCTGGATGTTTCCATGGATGTCGGCGCTTTAATGCCGTGTTCTTTCACTATTTATGAAGAGGACGGACGAGTATTCGTCAGCCATGTTTCTATCATGAAGATTGCCGCAGAGACCGGTATCGCTGACTCGGAGAAGATGGAACCGGTTGTTCGAAAAACTGGAAAGAAAGTAAAGAAAGTGTGGGATAAGATTTGAAATCTCTAGGATAATTTCTTAGCCCATTTTAATCCTTCTTTGACTTCGTTGACTGGTGGGGAGCAAGTTTTCGAACCACATATGTACAAAGTTGGCTTGTTATTCTTTGTGGTTCTATTTTTCCATATTGGTGGTGTTTCCGAAATTTGGAGTTTTTTGAGCCAGTCTTCCATTTCTTTCTCGGTTTCGGGTCTTGGCAACAGAATTTTGTTTGGTAGGTATTCTTTTTCGATTTCGTGTTTCCACTCCTTCGATATTTTATTTCCAACCATAATTACTTCGAGGTGACTGTTGATTAAGAGGTCCATTGCGAGAATCAATGAGGAATGTTCGAGTTTTCTGTTTTTGATCTTGGATTTTTTATTTTTCAAAATTATCTCTGCTACTTCTCCGAATTTTTCTTCAGGAAAGATGGGTGAAAGGTTTAGCAGCATTGTAGTTGCTATACCAGTGCTAGATGGTTTGGAGGAGTCAGTTAGTTCTTGAGGTCTTATCATTAATTCCTCTCCTTCCGAGTCAGTGTAGAACAACGAGCTATTTTCTTCGTCCCAGAACCTTTTAATTATAGATCGGCATAGTTCCCGGGAAAATCTTAGATATTCTATTTCTCCGGTAGTTTGGTAAAGTTCAAATGCTCCTTTTGACAGGTAAGCATAGTCCTCGAGAAATCCGTTAATAGTAGTTTCTCCGTCTTTGTATCTCCTATAAAGAAGTTTTTTATTTTCATCCCAGAGGAGATCTTTCAAGAAGTTGAGTGCATTCTTAGCTCGTTCCTCATATCTTTTTCCTAGCAGTCTAGCTCCTTTTGCTAGCGCTGAGATCATCAATCCATTCCACCCTGCCAGAATTTTTTCGTCTCTGAGGGGTCTTAATCTCTTTTTTCTTGCTCTAAAAACGTCTTTTTTGGCTTTTTCAAGTAGTTTTCTTACTTCCTTTTTATCCATATTATATTTCGAGGCTAATTTCTTCGTATTCTTTTTTATACGGAGAACATTCTTTCCTTCGAAATTTCCTTCTTTGGATAAACCAAAATATTCAAGGAAGAGTTTCTCGGTTCCCTTATCTTCAATAATTTTGCGGATTTCCTCCGGTTTCCAGACATAAAATTTACCTTCTTCTCCTTCGCTACGCGCATCTAGAGAACTGTAAAAAGCGCCGGAGGGATGTGTCAATTCTCGTTCTACAAATTCAAAAGTTTCCTGAGCGATTTTGAGGTATTCATTTTCTCCGGTTAACTGATAAGCTGAGATGTATATTCCAGGTAAAAGAGCGTTATCGTAGAGCATCTTTTCGAAGTGAGGCACGGTCCATTTTGGGTCGGTAGAATATCTATGAAACCCCCCTCCAATGTGGTCTCGGATTCCACCTTTCATCATAGCATCCAGGGTTTTAAGAGCAGTTTCTTTATATTCGCTTCTGTTTGATCTGTAGTACGCCGTTAGTAGAATATCTATCCAACTCGTCTGCGGAAATTTTGGACCATATCTTCCAAAACCACCATTTTTTAAATCTGCTAGTTCGAAAATCTCTTCTGCAGTTTCTAATAGGAGTTCTTCTCTTTTGGGCTCTTCTGGTCTTGTTTGAAGTTCCTCTGTTTCACTCTTTAGAGCATTTTTTATTTCATTTGCTTTTTCCAAGATCTCTTCTTTCTTATTATTCCATAGCTTCGAGATTTCCTTTAGAACCTCAATAAGACCAACTCGTCCATGTTTTGATTTCTTTGGATAGTAGGTACCCACATAAAATGGTTCTTGATTCGGTGTTAGCCAGACTGAGAGGGGCCAACCTCCCTGACCAGTTACCATTTGACAGACTTTCTGATAGATTTGGTCAATGTCTGGTCGTTCTTCTCTGTCGACTTTGATCGGTACGAATTTTTTATTTAATATACTTGCGACTTCCTCGTCGCTAAAGGACTCCTCTCTCATTACATGGCACCAGTGACATGCTGAATACCCTATGCTCACGAAGATTGGAACATCTCTTTCTTTTGCCCCGCTAAAGGCGGTTTTGTCCCAGGGTTGCCAGTTCACCGGATCGTCGGCATGCTGTTGAAGGTAGGGACTTTTCTCATCTGAGAGCCTATTTTTATCCAATGGATGGTTCATCTATCGATATTTGTATTGGGTCTATCATATAGAGTTCGTCTTTTTGAGAAATCCTGAGTTGTGTTCGAGATTTTATTCCTTTTGGGTAAAATATCTTTTATAAAATCTCTTCACCGAATCCTATTTCAAACTGATCCTGCAGGATCTCGTAAGCAGCTTCTGGAGGTATTATACCCTTGTCTGTTATAATCAAATCTATGTAGTCTGCAGGTGTGACATCGAATGCGGGGTTCCGGATTTTGACTCCTGGGAACTTTTCCGGATCGGCCACTTCCCGAGGGTCCCTTTCTTCGATTTCGATAAGCTCCCCGACTAGGGTGGATGGATGAAACTTAAAACTCTCCGCAGAAACAAAAACGACGACTCTAGCCTCGTGAGCTGCGAGAGCTATTTGTGATGTTCCTATCTTGTTAACTACCGCTCCATTGGCGGCTATACTATCCGCTCCAACTATGACTTTGTCCATATCTTTCATGAAATGACGGGCCGCGGAGTCGACTATCAGGTTAACGGGAACTCCCTCTTTACTGAGTTCCTTGATTGTTATATGCCCCTGATACCGGGGTCTAGCTTCGGTTGCGTAAACTTCTATATCTTTTCCCTGTTTGTGAGCATTTTTTATTATTTCTAGAGCATTGGAGCTGTTACAATGTGTAATTATTTTATCTCCGTCCGATATGCGACGGGCTCCCATTTCTCCGATTCTTTTGGTGGCTTTTTTTGAATTTTCTATAAACTCTTCAGCTCTGGAAATGGTGTTTTCCTTGAGATCAGGTAAGCTTCTCGATTCAGAGAGTTCTTCAGCGTTTTTCATCACGAATCGAATTGCATTTGAAAGGGAAACGGCGGTAGGTCTGGTATCTGTGAGTCTTCGGGAAGATTTCTTTAGTTCATTCAGTAACTCTTTCGAAGTTTTTGCTCTGCTTTTTTCTGCGGTCAATTTCAACCCCGTTGCAGCAGCCCTAGCTATATCCCCGGCACCCCTAACCTCCATCTTTTTGATTTTCTGGGCGATATCTTCTACTTCAGAAATAACCATTCTACCACATCCTAGTTGACTGATTCAGATAGAAATAGCTTCCTATTTCCACTTTTCGAGAGCTTTTTTAAGCTCTTCGTGTTTTTTAGCATATTCCTGTGGCTCTATATTCTGTATACACGCTTCCACTGTCTGTCTCATGGCCATAGCACCTTTTTCTGTCCCCTGAGGGTGGCCGTGAATACCTCCACCGGCCTGTATAACGAAGTCGGTCCCGAAGAATTCCATGAGGTCTTTTACGTGGCCGGGATGAAGTCCGCCCGAAGCTACGGGTAGCGTTCTTTCCAGCCCATGGAATTCTGATCTTAAAAAGTCGTAAATTTTGAGGGTTTCATCTTCGCCCCCTTCCATCTTTCCTACGACTGTCCCTGCATGAAGGTTATCAACTCCTACCATTCTAGCGAATTTAGCTATAGATAGCATAGATATTCCGTGATTTTTCAATCTGGTGTAAGCTGCATGTTGGGCCCTATGAGCATGAATTCCGATTTTCTTACCTTCTAAATATTCTCGCATTTCCTGTAAGGCTGACCAGCCAGCGGTGAGAATGTCTATCATGACGTATTCCCCGCCGTTCTCGATTACTAAATCTGCTCGTCTTTTCATCTCGCCTACAGGGGCGGTGATGTTTGGAAAATATATCTTTTTCTCGCCAGTTTTGTCTTCGGCTTTGTCTCTTTTGGCAAAGGTTCTGGAAATTCTATTCTCAAATTTATTAAATTCCATACTGGCTAAGTTCTCATCATCCTTTACAATATCTAAACCACCGGACCAGGCTTTGTAGGCTACTTCCGAATGCTGTTTTTCGTTCAGGCCGAGTTTTGGTTTTACTATTGTGCCTAGGTGGGGTCTTTCTTCAACCCCGGTTAGGTCTTTGACCCCCCGTATTCCCAACTGGGGGCCGGGGAACGCTTTGACTATCTTCTCAGTGAATTCTACATCTAGGAGTCTAAGGTTAGTCAGTTCTTTTAGACCAAATATATTCCCCGTTATGGAGCTTAATATTTGAGGTAGGTTTCCCGCTTCGAACAGTTCTTGGGGGTAAGCGACCTTTATTAGGCCGTTTTCTTCATCTGTCCAGAAAACCTTTGCGGCGAGATCTTCTATTCCCTTTCTCATTGTGGAAAGATTTGGATCCCATGTACCTATCGAGGATTCCGCAGCTATTGCCCCTGCTGCCCATTCGAAAGAGACAGAGGGGTCCTTTCTCAGTTTAAAATGGCAGATAACGTCGGTTTCTTTCTTCTTATATTCTCTGTCAAAATAGTCCTCATATCTCATTTAGGAACCTGCTGTATACTTAGTAAAAAGTAAGGGTTAAGTTTTCGCCCGTTAATAGGAAAGAATTAATTGTCATTTTTACATTAAAGTTAATGTTATGCTTCTTGAGAAGTTAAAGGCGAAGCCATTAGAAGCGGAAACCGGGCAATATTCAGTGGTAGTTCACGCTGAGGATTCAGGATCTTTAGGACTCAATGCTGGGGACCGTGTTGAGGTAGACTTCTTGAGCGAGGGCGTTGTGGCAGTAGTCGAAACGACTAATACTCTTGTTAGCCGGGGGGAGATTGGAACCTTTAATGAGGTTACGAAAGAGCTTGGCTTGAAAGAGGGGGATAAAATCTCCTTAGTTTCTGCTTCCACACCCAAGTCCGTGAAGTATATACAGAAGATGATGAAGGGTCAAGTATTGAGTGATAAAGAGATTCACGAAATAGTTAATGATATTGTCGAAAACAGACTAACTTCTTCCGAGATGACTGCTTTTTTAGTCACTGAGGAGATTCGAGGTATGTCTATGCAGGAGATAGCTGCTTTAACTCGAAGTATGGTCGAGACTGGTGAAACTATTGACCTCAAGAAGAAACCAGTACTCGACGTTCATAGCATAGGGGGAATCCCCGGAAACAAATATGCGTTTATTACTGTTCCGATAATTGCTGCATCTGGTCTGACTATTCCCAAAACGAGTAGTAGAGCTATTACCAGTCCCGCCGGCACTCCTGATATTATGGAGTTGTTGGCAGATGTTTCTTTTAACCGAGAGGAAATAAGGGAGATAGTCAAAGAAACGGGTGGAATTTTGGCTTGGGGTGGAGCAGTCAATTTAGCACCTGCTGATGATATTCTGGTTCGATTGGAGAGGCCTTTGGGAATAGACCCCAGAAGTCAGCTTCTCGCTAGTGTACTTTCTAAAAAACTCGCTATGAATTCGGATAAAATCCTCATCGATATACCTACAGGATTGGGGGCCAAGGCCGAAACGGATGAGGTGGCAGAGGACCTTGCACACGATTTTATGACTTTGGGACATAAGCTGGGTGTCAGAGTTGAGGCGGCATTGACTTATGGAGGACAGCCTCTTGGCTATTGTGTGGGCCCAGGTCTTGAAGCAAGAGAGGCCTTAGAGACTCTGCAAGGTAATGGTCCTAATAGTTTGATCGAGAAGGCTACGAATCTAGCAGGTATTTTACTCGAAATGACTGGTTCGGCACCTCAGGGTGAAGGAAGTAGTAAAGCATTGAGTATCCTTGAATCCGGGAAGGCATACAAGAAAATGTTAGAAATTATAGAGGCTCAGGGAGGAGATCCAGAAGTCAATCCAGACGATCTTCCGCTCGGGGATAAAGTGGAAACCTTATCGGCTCCGAGAAGTGGCTACGTTAAGAGAGTTTATAATTCAAGTATTAAGGAGATAGCTCGAACGGCCGGAGCACCCAAGGATAAGGGTGCCGGTGTGAAATTATTGCATAAAGAAGGTCGAAAGGTTGAGAAAGGAGAGCCCATCTTAAAAATCTATGCAGATTATGAGAAAAAATTGAGTAATGCACTTGAAGTAGTAAATGAAAGTCCACCATTTAGGATAGAGAGTATGTTATTAAGAAGAATTTCGGGACCGAGCTAATTTATTATTACGAATACAGTTGGGATCAACTCGTTGTGATTATTTCTGCTTCTTCTTTTATTTTTTCTAAAAGAGATCCCGAAATCTTTGTTTTCTCTTTAATCTTCTCTGTTTCTTGATCCATCATTTCTTTTGCCAGTACTATGTTCGCTTTAAGTAACTTTTTTGCAGTTGAATCTTTCACGGATTTTAAGATAGTAACAGGATAGAGATTCTTTTTTTCAACGAGTTTTCTTAGACTTTCTTCTTTTGGATAATCCCAACTCGTTACTTTAATTCC
Source organism: Hadarchaeota archaeon (SeqCode) (assembly GCA_964384105.1). Taxonomy (GTDB): domain Archaea; phylum Hadarchaeota; class Hadarchaeia; order Hadarchaeales; family JAGGTB01; genus CAYLJV01. The sequence goes on from CAYLJV010000003.1 coordinate 46,973, forward strand.
CATACACTTTGCATATTTCTTGGCGTCTGAGGAACATTTGGTATTACACACAAGCCAAGCTCGGTTGAAATTCTCCTTTAGATCTAGGAATCGAGCGTAGGTGTACATCATTACCTTGAGTCCAGTATAGATACCAGGGGCATTATGGAATTTACACTCTATAAGTGAAGTTGAATCTTCCTTATTTGCGATAACGTCAACTTCTTGAGGAACACACTTTCCCTTGATAGTAGTGCCGACTTTAGTTTCGTAGCCATAATTCTGAAGCAGTCTAGCTACGAATTTCTCAAAGGGGAAACCGGTAGGTCCTAGATTCATAATAGCTTTTTTGAGAGTGTACTTCATTGCGGTGCTTGAGTTTTTCTCGAGAAAACTGAGAATTAATTCAAGTATCGTTTGTGTGGATATCCCTTCATATACCTCCCTTTCGACTTTACTGGCAATATCTTCAGCGAGTTCAGGGTTTGCTCCCGCTCTAAGGCATGTCCTTTTCACTTTATTCCTGTCAAATTCTTCTTTTTTTCCGGAGGCTTTTGTTACACGAATTTTTTCACCATTCTGAGTATATGTATGAAATTAATTATTTTCTTATGTTTTTCTTTCTAAACAGTAGATGATTATGAGATAATTAATAAAGAAGTAATTGCTGTCAATTTTTTATTTTTAAAGAATTATCATTCCATTTAGAACAGATGAAATTCGAAATAATATTTTTGGTTATTTAATTTTCCCAAATACGTTTTGAGAGGTAATAGACATATGAAACGGGGTGATAAGTCCTATAGATCCAAGAAAATACTTGAAGATCTCTATTGGAAAGAAGAAATGACTATAAGAGATATTGCTGAAATGTTTGGGGTTTGTAATTCTACAATTCTTTATCAAATGGTAAAAAATGGAGTTAATAGGAGAAATAAGAATGTTAGAATAAATGAGAGTTCCAATACCAATCACTTGAACTTGTCTGACCGCAAGGTAGAATTTATCGAGGGTAATTTATTGGGTGACGGGTCTATTTTCAAACACGGTAATATTTGCGCTAGATATGCTCATAGTGAAAAGAATAAGAAATTTCTAGAATGGCTTTCTCGCAAGCTTGATAATTTTGGTATTGAGCAGGTGGGATCTCTTAGAAAGAATGATTCTGAATTGGTTGAGGGAGTTACTTACCAATATTGGTCTAGGTCTTATGTAGAATTGACTGAGTTAAGGGAAAGATGGTATTCTTCTGGAATGAAGAGGATACCTCCAGATTTAGATATCACTCCAATTCGTCTTTTTAATTGGTATATTGGCGATGATAGCTTGTTTCCGAATGGCAGCTGTAAAATAGCGAGTACTCGCCCTGATTCTGAGTTGAAATTGATAAAGAATAAACTTGAAGATATTGGTATAACATGCTCTGTTACCTCAATGGGACTTTATATATGGGTTGAGTCCAGTACAGATTTCTTTGAATATATTATCCGAAGTAATCTATATCCTCCTTGTTATTCCTACAAGTTCCCAGATTATTTCCAATAGAGAGTTATGAATAAATGGAACTTGTGCTTAATTATTCCTCATTATGATTTTAAGCCCGGAAAATAGATTAATTAGTATAAAAAATAACTGGTAACCATTAAATATGTCATCCAGCTTATTAGTAGATAATAGATGGAAATTACTTATTAGAGAGTCATAATTAGGGAAAATAAAGGATTATCTGGTGATTTTTATTTCCAAAGACGAACTTGAACAATTTGACAGGCCTTTTTCAGAGTTACTGGACGAGATGGCGGAGGGAATAGACCCTGGTGAAAGCAGACACTTTACGAGAAAAGGGCTTGGTAAAATCCTAGATCTGGGTATTTTGATTAGAAGAGGTTTCCAGGAGGCTTGGCAGTTCGTGGTCCTTATTCAAACTTTGTTTATATTTCTTGGTTTATCTCCGCAGGTCAGTCAGGCTTTAAAACAGCTTGGTATTTCTATCTCGGGCACGACTATAGGAGTATTAGCTGTTTTTGGGATTGTTTTCCTTTTTATTTTCGGTCTAGTTCTATTGCTTTACGGAGGAACTCACAGATCGAATAGCCTGATAAGCGAGAAACAGAACCCAGCCCAGAGGATGAACTACTACTTCTACCGGGGAATGGCGAGGTGGGCCAGAAATGCCGATAGGAGACTAGAAAAGATTGAAAAGAAGCTAGAAAAACTGGAAAAATAGTTTTTACATGTGGTTTTAATTCTTTATCAACCTTTTAGTCTCTCATTTTTATAATCAGAAAAAAACAATCTTAAAATGGTGGATAGAATGGAAACTTCATTAAAGAAGAGTATAAATGAAGTTCTTGAAACTATAAAGAGTATTGATAAGGACGAAAGGGTTCAATTTGTTATTTTGTATGGTTCAGTTTCCGAAGAGAGACAGTCGAGATCTTCAGATATAGACTTGGCCATTGGTTATGATGGAGATAGAGAAGAAAGATTCGATTTCAGGATTTCGATTTCAGGAAGATTGCCTGAAGTGTTTGATATTCAGATATTTCAAGATTTACCCCTCTATGTAAAGAAGGAAGTTTTGGGAGGGGACGTAATTTTTTTCCGAGACAAGAGAGAGTTGTATGATATCGCTTATGAAACCGTACAAGACTATGAGTTCTTTGAACCTTTATTTTTAGATTATATACGGAGAGAGAGATCATGAGAAAAAAATTGATATTGACAAAGATACGAGAAATTGAAGAAAGTCTTAAAGTCATAGAAGAACACCTTCCGGAGAATTTAGAAACTTTTAGTGAAATGGGCTTATCGAAGGATGGGATTTATAAGCATACGGAGTTCTGCATTCAAGAAGTAATCGACATTTGCTCTATAATAAATTCTGATTTGGAATTTGGCATTCCTGATAGTGAATCTAGTGTCATAGATAATCTTGTTGAAAATAATGTTTTGAACAAAGAACTTGGAATGAAAATAAAGCGAATGAGAGGTTTTAGGAATGTTTTAGTACACCGATATGGTCGTATAGATGATAAACAGGCTTTCAAAAGTATAAGGAACGGAATTGAGGATTTCAAGACTTTTATACGAGAGATTGATAAATTAATATCCTAGTTTTTAGATAATTACTAAAAATTTTATATTTTCTTGATTACTTTCTTGGCGAGTTCCTTTGGATTTTCGCTTGAAATAATTTTTTCTTTTGATTCATTTATTTTTTTAGTCAGTCTCTCAAATTCAGCCGATATTCCGGGAACATTTTTTAGTAAACCTATAATCTTACCTTCCGCATGGGCTATGGTCAGTTCATTTAAAGTTCCGAAACCGCCAGAAACAGCAATTACGGCATCGCAACTTCTAATTAGTATTACGTTTCTTCCTTTGAGTCCAAATCCAGTATATATTATCAAATCATGATTTTCTACTGGGTAACCATATTTTTCTATATGTTCTTTTTCATTGGAGGCGGGCGATATACCGATGGTAGTGCCCTCTCCTTCTTTAGCACCTTTAACTGCAGCGTAGGGTATCCCTGTACATCCGCCCGTGAGAAGATTGCATTTATTTTTAGCGATTTCCGCACCAATGGTTTTCGCTTTTTTTAAACCTTCTTTTTCGACTTCAGATGATCCTATAACTCCCACTTTTTTCTTCATTTAGTCTCCTGTTTTGTTTTGTGATCTCGACTTTTCATTTTTTCTTTTTGATTCCAAATCCAATTTCTAAAGGGGGATAAAATTAGCTCCTTATCCTTATTTTTCCTTAATAAAACCCCTTTTTTTCGATAGATTAAAAAGTAACCCCTAGTATGATTTTTGGAGGCAAATTAACTGGTTTGTCTTTCACATGTTTCCAGTATCCGTTGATATACGCGGTTGTTGGAACCGATTTGGAGGTGAGATCTCATGAAACTAAGAAAAGGTCTTGATTTAGGCGAGTCTGGTCAGGAGCCAACGGTCATGAAAATATTGGTTGGTATCATACTTGTTGCAATAGGATTGGGAATAGGGGTTACTGTATACCAAAAATTTGGTGGTGCTGCTACAGAGTATCTGGACTATGATGTGACGGTTACACCTGAGGCGGCTACTGCCTCTATAGGTGAAAGTGAAATCGTTGAAGTTGATGTTAGAACTAATGTCGGTTTTGAGGAAGAGGTCAATCTGAATGCCACCGGAATCCCGAAAAATGTCCAAGTGAATTTTAATCCATCCGATGGAATTCCCAGTTTTGGTTCAACCATGAATGTCAATTTGTTAGAAGGAGCTCCTTTGGGGACCCATACGATAACGATCAAAGCCGATTCAGGCGACATGGAGAAGACAGCGACCTATAGTCTAACGATTGAAGAGTGATTCTTGTGTATTCTATGAAAATGCTCGGCTTAGTGGTTCTTGCTACAACTTGTTTGGTGGCTTTTCTGGGGGGGCACGAGTACTTTCAAAACCTTTCCGCTTCTCAAAGACTCAGAAATGAAGCTTATGAAATAAATGAAGATATTGAGCACGTAATAATAACAGGCGGGAGTAGAACAGTAGAGGTGAATATACCCAGAGGGTTTACTCTGAATTTTAAATCAAACAAATTGGTAACCTCTGAAGTTAGTATTCCTGAAAACGGGTATGATATGGAAGTTGTGGGGCCAAAGATTGGATTCGGGAAACATTCTTTGAGAATTTTCATTGAAAACGGTACTGTAAAAGTGAGTGAGATCGACTGATGGACATAACTAGGATACTTCGCGTTCTCTTAACTATAATTTTGGTAGTCTCTTTCATTGGAGTCACGATTGTCGCTTATCGGCAAAATCAGGATGTTAAGGCGATGGCCTACCTTTCTGATGCAACTACTAGTATTGCAACAAAATTAACTTCAGAAAAGTTGGCTTGGAATGATGAAGAGGATGTTCTTCATCCATTTGTGCTGGACTCTGATAAGCTAGATAATCTGAACTATGCTATGATTGTGGCTGGAGAGAACTTCGTTTTTCAGGTACAAATAATATATTTGAAAAATGGTTCCGAGGAAGTGATCGAAAATTTTGGTAAAAGCGTTCCATCAGACGAGACCACATGTGCTCTTTCTTTACCCGCGACACTCTACAGGAGGGGTTTAATAGTACCTGCGAAATTGAAGGTGATAAGTTGGAGGGGCTAAATGAGTCCGGTGTTTCAGATTTAGTGGTAGTTGCTGTAATGTTCATTCTGTTGATACTCTCTTCTACGTTTCTTCTTGGATTCGAGTTTGGCGGTCTTGAAACTGCGGCAGATAGGCAGATGGAAGCAAAGGTGAGTCACTTTCATAGAACTTTGGAACGGTCGGAAGTAAGACCGGGTATCACCTGTCTAGAGGCCATCGCCGAGCAGTTGGTCTTGGAAAAACCTAGAGTCAAGGAGGAATATCTTAGATCTTGGTTGGAAAACACAATGAAGTTTTTGGTTCCTAATAATCACGGAGTTGAAATTATAATGCGCTGGCGTGAAGCTATTTGGGAAGAGAATTATCGCAAAAGCGAGCAAAGAGGTGAGAATTTTCTACGTGAGGGGACGGTTCTACTTATTGCGAGTGGTGGGGAATTGGTCAGCGTGAACTTTAAAGTAAGGGTTTTCGAGATTTTTGATCAATAATTTCCTTAATAATCGGTCTGGGGATGTTTTCTTCCGGTTAGCTTTTAATGTTTAAAAATGTTTTATGTGTTTAGAAAAATAGGTATAGAGAAACCCCAAATGCAAGGTAATTGATCGTGAAAAATACAAAAAAATATTCAGATTTTACAGTTCTACTTCCATTGTCTTTGCTATCTGACTCCGGCAGTTTAAAGGATAAAACGCTTAAAATTGGCCAAATTGGGAGGTCTTTAGCTATTTTTTGTGTAAATAGAGTTTTTGTTTATGATGATGAGGATCCTAATGTTAAGAATAAGGAGAAAGAATGGAAGATAATATCTACCCTCCTTGAATATATGGAAACTCCTCAGTACTTGAGAAAAGATATCTTTCCCTATATGGATGAATTGAAAAATGCTGGTCTTTTACCCCCTCTCAGGACGCCTCACCACCCACTACAAGATGAACGTAACGAAGTTGGTGATTTTAGAGAGGGAGTAGTCTCCCAGGTAAAGAATGAAAAGTCTTACGTAAAAATGGGTTTGTCAGAAAAAGGAGTTGTTGAAGGAGAGGTGAAGGAGGGGGAGCGTTTGACGGTTCAGTTGGGTGAAAAGTTAAGTAATGGGAACAGAATTGTTTATCCAGCAGATAGAGAGGACGTTGGAGATTACTGGGGTTACGAAGTCTTTAAATTGGATGATCTCTCCCAGATTTTAAGTAAAGAAAGCGCCGACTACTGTGTAGGAACCTCCAGATATGGCCAAAATTTATATGAGGTCGTAGACCGGATAAAGACTGATAGTGGGAATACTGTGATGGTCGCTTTCGGAGGGCCTTACCAGGGTCTCTTCGAGATTTGCGACAGACAGGGAGTCAATGCCGATAACCTGTTTGATGTCATGGTTAATACCATCCCAAATCAAGGTACTGAGACGGTGCGGGCGGAAGAAGCCCTCATAGGGACCCTCGCGGTCCTTAATATCCTGCTCAGGAGGAAATAGAAAATGCCCAAGAAAAATAGACCACGAAAAGGCTCACTGGCCCACGCGCCCAGGAAGCGAGCCGGTAAATCCAAGCCTAGAGTTAGGGCTTGGCCGGAAGAAAGTGAAATAAGACTACTTGGATTTGCGGGGTACAAGGCGGGGATGACACATGTTTTCATGATTGACGATCATTCTGGGAGGCCGACTCACGGCCAGGAGGTAAACGTACCAGTTACGGTTTTGGAAGTTCCCCCAATGAGAACTTGTGCAATTAGAGTTTATGGTGAAGACCTAGAGGGGGAGAAAGTTTTGACTGAAGCTTGGGATGAGGATCTTTCTAAAGATCTTGAGAGAAAAATAAGTATTTCTCAGGATTACGATCAAGATAAGGCTTTTGAAAAGGCTCAGACTCTTTTTGATAATGGGAAAGCAGAGGAAATCTCTATGTTGGTTCATACACAGCCAAAGTTGGGCTCTGTTCCAAAGAAAAAACCTGAAATATTCGAGGTCCACGTTGGGGGAAATTCAATAGAGGAAAAATGGGAAAAATCTAAAGAGATGTTGGGCAAGGAAATCAAAATTTCTGAGACATTTGGAGAAGGAGAGTATGCAGATGTCTTTGCGATTACAAAAGGTAAGGGTTTTGAAGGTCCGGTTCAGAGATGGGGGGTTAGAGTTCAGACCCGTAAAGTGCAGAAGGCCAGACGACACACAGGAGTCCTAGGGCCCTGGAGACCAAGCAGAATAATGCGTTCAGTTCCTATGTCTGGTCAGTCCGGCTATCATCAAAGGATGGAATATAATAAACGAATATTGAAAATAGGGGAGGATGGAAGTGAGGTAACTCCTAATGGGGGATTCTTGCGCTATGGAGAAATAAAAAGTGATTATGCTATTATAAAAGGATCAGTTCCTGGCCCAACAAAAAGAATGATATTCCTACGCAGACCTATGAGGGAGAAAGAAGGTGCGCCGTCTACTCCTCCAGATATAACTTTAATAGATACTAGTTCGCAACAGGGTGGTTAAAATTAAAGTGAATGTTTTGTCTTTGGATGGAGAAGCGAAAAGCAAGGTAGATCTTCCGGAGGTCTTTGACTTAGAGATCAGACCTAGTATTATTAAAAAGGCTGTGCACTCTGCCCAGAGCAGACGGATTCAGCCAAAAGGACCTAACCCCAGAGCAGGCATGGATACTACGGCCGAGACCCCTCCGAAAGGTTCGGGAGCTACTCGAGTGAGAAGAGTAAAAGGGAGAGGATACCACGCTGCAGGTAGAGGGGCTTGGGCTCCGTTTACTCCTGGTGGTAGGGCAGCTCACCCTCTGAAGCCGGAGGAAGTGACTAAAGAAAATATAAACAAGAGGGAGAAGAATATCGCTATTTCCTCTGCAATTTCTGCTACTAAAAATAGGGAAGTTGTTTACTCTAGAGGTCATAAGATTGAGGAGGTTGAGAGTTTACCAATAGTTGTTGATGATGAATTTGAAAATATTAAGAAGACTCGAGAAGCAAAAGAGGTCTTGGAGAAAATTGGGGTCTGGAGTGACGTCGAGAGAGTCAAAAATGGGAAAAAGATTAGATCTGGAAGAGGAAAATCAAGAGGTCGAAAATACCGAAATAAGGTTGGCCCCCTGATAATTGTAGGGGAAGATAAAGGGATAGTTAGGGGTGCCAGAAATATTCCTGGTGTTGATATTGTTTTGGCAGATGATCTGAATGCGGAATTTTTGGCTCCTGGTGGTGTTCCAGGGCGTCTAACTATTTGGACAGAGTCCGCGATAAGTAAAATTAATAAGAGGTTTTCAAATTGAAAAGTCCACATGAGGTAATAGTTCATCCGAAAGTCACGGAAAAGGCAGTTCGACTTATTGAGGAAGAGAATAAGTTGGAATTCATTGTTACGCTGGACTCCAACAAAAAGGAAATTAAAAAAGCTGTGGAAGCTTTATTTGATGTGAAAGTCGAAAGTGTAAATACACAAATCACGTCAGCTGCTGAAAAACGGGCTTTCGTTAAACTGTCTCCAGATTACAATGCTGACGAAATTGCAGCTAGATTAGGAGTGTTCTAAAATGGGAAAGAGATTAAGAGTTCAGAGGTCGGGAAGAGGCACACCCACCTACAGAGCGAGGACTACAAAGCTGAAGGGAGCGGTAGAACTACCTTCAGGGCGTAAGGAGACTAAGGCAAAAGTAGTAGATATAATCCATGATCCGGGTAGAAGTGCTCCTGTGGCTAGGATAAGGTATCCAAATGATGAAGAGAGGCTTATTCTTGCTCCGGAAGGACTCAAGGTGGGTGATGAGATCGAATGTGGGATTTCTGCTTCCATAAAACCAGGTAATGTACTTCCGCTCTCTGAAATACCAGAGGGAGCTCCCGTGTATAATATCGAATCACAGCCCGGAAAAGGAGGCGAATTTGCGAGGGCCTCTGGAACCAATGCGACTCTAATGACTCATGATGTTGGGCAAGCGATAGTCCAGCTTCCTTCTGGAGAGATAAGATCATTTAATCCTAACTGCAGAGCCACTATCGGTATTGTAGCCGGCGGTGGCAGAAAAGAGAAACCTTTTGTTAAAGCAGGTAAGAGACATCTAGCGATGAAAGGTAGAGGAAAATTGTATCCCAGGGTCTCAGGTGTTGCTATGAATGTAGTGGACCATCCATTTGGAAGTGGTAGAGGTAGACATGTTGGTAGACCAAGAACCGTGGGGAGAGATGCGCCTCCCGGACAGAAAGTTGGATTAATAAGAGCCAGAAGGACGGGAAAGAGGTGATCTGATTGCCAAAACAGTTTTTATTTAGGGGTCATGATATCGAGGAGCTCAAAGAGATGTCCTTGGAAGAGTTTGCGGAATTACTTCCTGCAAAGGAGAGACGAGTGATTAGAAGAGGGTTCTCTTCAAGACAAAGGAAAGTATTGGAGAGAGTTAGAGAAGTTAAGAAAAAAGAGAATCCTAAGGAAGATTTTATTAGAACTCATTGTCGGGATATGATTATACTTCCTGAGATGGTTGGCTTACGATTTGGGGTCTACAATGGGGCGGAATTTGTTCCTGTTGAAATAACCCCTGAAATGGTAGGTCATAGGTTGGGGGAATTTGCACTTACCAGAAAGAAAGTACAACATAGCACTCCTGGAATCGGTGCCACAAGAAGTTCGTTGTATGTACCATTGAAGTGATAAAATGTCAGAATACGGTTATTCGATAGAAGAAGTGGATGACAGGGTATGTGCGAAGGCAATGGGGAAAGAGCTCCATATCTCGCCAAAAGATTCTCAGGAAATCTGTAAGGAAATCAAAGGGATGAAGCTGGAGAAAGCTCAGGAGTATCTAAAGGCCGTTGCTAGGAAAGATAAGCCCGTTCCTTATTCTAGACATGGTAAGAAAAGAGCCCATAGAAAAGGAAATATGGATTCGGGAGCATTTCCCGTGAAAGCAGCTCGAGCTGTTTTAGATGTTTTGGAAAATGTAGAGGCTAATGCAGAATATAAGGGCCTGATTTTTGAGAAACTTAGAATAATTCACGCTAGCGCAAATAAGGGTATTGTATATCCAGGTTTTCAGTCTAGAGCTTTTGGGAGGGCCACACCTTCAAATAAGCCAACTACTAACGTAGAGATAGTCGTTAAGGAGATGGGATAATGTCAATAGAAAAAATATTCATTAAGAAAAGTTTTAGTCGGGCGAGACTCGAGGAATTTCTTGAGAACGAGCTAGAAGAAGCGGGCTATGGCGGGTCTGACTTAAATAGAACTCCAATGGGAACAAGGATAACGATCTACGCAGAAAGACCCGGTGTGGTTATAGGTAGAGGAGGTAAGAGTGTACGTGGTCTTACGGATAAGCTTGAAACTGAGTTTGGAATAGAAAATCCCCAAATAGAAGTTTCTGAGGTTGAGGTTCCCGAGTATAATGCTAAGATTATGGCAAATAGAATAGCTTTCTTATTGTCCCGTGGAATGTACTTTAGACGGGTTGGATATAGTGCTCTACAAAGAATAATGGACGCGGGAGCTTTAGGGGTCGAAATAATTATTTCAGGCAAGTTGACCGGTGATTATGCGAGAGAGGAGCGATTCTATGAAGGTTATCTTAAAAAAGCGGGAGATTTTGCTGAGAGATACGTGAGTGATGGAAAGGCGGTTGCTAGTCTTCCTGCTGGGACTGTCGGAGTAAGAGTTAAAATAATGCCTCCAGGTGTAGAGATTCCAGGTGGTGCCGATGTAAAAAAGAAGGCGGAGAAGAAGGAATCCGAGGTCAAGAAGATTGAAAGCGAACCAGACACTTCTGAAGTTGAAGAGAAAATCAAGGTTGAGGAGAAGGAGTAATCAGAATGGCAATATTGAAACCTAACGAAATTAGAGATATGAATATCGAGGAGATGAGAGTTAAACTAGCAGAGCTTAGAACTGAGCTTGCCAGAGAGAAGGCGGTAGCTGCAGCAGGTGGTTCTCTCGAGAATCCAGGTAGAGTACAAGAGTTGAGAAAGACAATTGCAAGACTTTTGACTATTATGAATGAAACTCAAAAAAGTGAGGAGGGAGGTGGATAGGGCCGAATGCCGGAAATATGCCCGACCTGTGGGTTACCTAAGGAGATCTGCGCTTGCGAAGAAATAGCTCAAGAGCAACAAAGAATAAGAGTGTTTTCTCAGAAGCGAACTTTCGGTAAATTTGTGACGGTTATCGAAGGTTTGGATGAAGAAAGAGTTGACCTCGGTGAAGTGGCAAGTAAGTTGAAAAAGAATCTTGCTTGTGGCGGTACGGTTAAAAATGGAAAAATTGAACTCCAAGGTAATCATGAATCTCGGGTTAAGGATATGCTTGTTAGTATGGGTTTCTCATCGGATATGATAGAAGTGGAGTAGATCAGACATGTCGATGAATATTAGGAATGTTTTACAGCACGAACTTATAGGTTTGGAAGTAGAAGTAACGGAAAGCACTAATCTGTACTTGGAAGGAAAGAAGGGAATTATTATGGATGAAACTCGTAATACCTTGACTATTAAAGAGGAGGGAGAATTGAAGATGCTTCCGAAAAAGGAAATCGTCTTTTCGGTTAAAACTCCTGAGGGGGAAAAGGTAAAAGTAAAAGGAAGAAAAATAGTAGCCCGTCCTGAAGATAGAACCAAAAAATTAGGTTGATATTATGATTGATCAAAGTATAAAACCACCAAAGGAAAAATGTGAGGACAAAAACTGTCCATTTCATGGAGATATTTCTGTTAGAGGGCAGATTTTGGTAGGAAACGTAGTTAGTGCTAAAATGGACCGGACTGTGGTAGTTGAAAGGAGTTACGCCGAGAAAGTACCTAAATATGAGAGATATGAAAGAAGATCTTCTCGTGTCCATGCCCATAATCCTCCTTGCATAAATGCTCGCGAAGGAGATCAGGTCAAAATAGGAGAGACCCGAAAATTGAGCAAACAAAAATCTTTCGTGGTTTTAGAGAAGAAGGTTGGTGATTAATTTGCCAAAAGCGGCCACTGGTGGAGTTTCAACGGTTGTTCCAACTAAGACATTGGCACAAGGGACGAGATTAGAGTGTACGGATAATACAGGGGCCAAACAGTTGGGCATAATTTCCGTGATTGGGTACAAAGGGACCCGAAGACGAATGCCAAAGGCGGGAGTGGGGGATATGGTTGTTGCCTCTGTTAAGAAGGGAAGACCGGAATTGAGGAAGCAGATAGTTCATGGTATTATAGTCAGACAAAGAAAGGAATATAGACGTTCGAATGGAATGAGAATTAAGTTTGAAGACAATGCAGCTGTTTTGACTAGCCCAGAAGGAGAGCCTCAAGGCTCTGAGATTAGGGGTCCTATGGCTAGAGAAGCTGTCGAAAAGTGGCCTCAATTGGCGGGTATGGCGTCTATAATAGTTTAAGGTGGTAAAGATGAAGGATAATAGTTCTAAAAGTATTCAAAAGAGAAGAAAGGCTATGGCTGCTCCTCTAAGCGACGATTTGAAGAAGAAGTATGGTTTTCGTTCGCTTACTGTTAGAAGTGGAGATAAAGTGAGAGTGCTTCGCGGTGATTTTGTTGGAGTGGAAGGCGAAGTTTCTGAAGTTGATACTGACCGCGAAAGAATATTAGTTGAAGGTGTAGAAACGGCTACAGCTGATGAGATGGAAGTGTCTTCTCCGATCCATCCGTCGAATGTCGAGATAACCAAGCTTGAAAAAGATAAAATGAGAGATAAAATTATAGAAAGGAGGTCTGAATATGGCAAAGAAAGGCGAGAAAGGATATCTGAAGAGATTGAACATTCCGAAGACTTGGAAGATGCCGAAAAAGAAGAAGAGATGGGCAGTTAGGCCATCACCCGGCCCTCATCCAAAAAAGGAGTCTATCCCTCTAGCTGTCGCTTTGAGAGAAAGTCTTAGGTTTTCCCGGACTAAAAAAGAAGCCGATAGGATAATAAGTAGTGGAATGGTGAAGGTAGACGGAAAGGCAAGAAGGGACTCGAGATATCCGATAGGATTTATGGACGTGCTCGAAATACCTAAGATCGGAAAGAGTTGGCGCGTGCTTTTCGATAAGAAAGGATATCTTCATTTCTGTGAGATTGAAAAGGATTCGAACTTCAAACTTGTAAAAGTAGTTGGTAAAAATCCTTTCAAAGGCGGTAAGATACAACTTTCGTTTAGTGATGGTAAGACTTTGGTCGGTGATTTCGATTCGATAAAAGTGGGGGATTCGGTAAAGATTAGTCTACTCGAAATTAATTTTGAAAGCAGTATTCCACTTGATAAAGGAAGTCTCGCGTTTATTACTGGTGGTAGCAACGTAGGTAAAAGAGGTAAGATAGAGGAAGTTTTAGAGTCTGGTGGGTCTTCAGAGGACCACTTTTTGATTAAATCGGATAGTGAAGAGTTTCAGTCTCCAGAAAGATATGTCTTTGCGATTGGTACAGATGAGACTGAGATATTCCTTCCAGAGGTGGTCAAATGAATGAGATGAAGGAGATTAAAGTTGGAAAAGTTGTTCTTAATATAGGCGTTGGGCAGGGAGGAAAAGAACTGACAAATGCCGAGAAAGTGCTAGAGAAGATAACGGGTAAATCGCCGGTAAGAACCCAGGCAAAACAGACTAACCAAACTTTCGATCTCAGAGAAGGCACCCCTATAGGATGTAAAGTCACTTTGAGAGATGAGGCTGCTGTTGAGAATCTCGAGAAGTTACTAGATGTGAAAGGTAAAGAGATTAAGAGGTCTTCTTTTGATAATTATGGTAATTTTTCCTTTGGGATTGATGAACATATTGAAATTCCAGATATGGATTATGATCCGAATGTGGGAATATTTGGGTTCGATGTCGCCGTAAGACTTGTAAGACCTGGATTTAGAGTAAAGGAGCGCAGGAAAAGACCTAGTTCTATTCCGGATTCCCATCTGATTAATAAGGATGAGGCGATTGAGTTTGTAGAAGAAGAGTTTGGTGTTAAGGTGGTTTAATTGGTTGAGGAAAAAGAAAAGAAAAAAGCAAATGAGTGCGAAAGATGTCATACTAGGGCCGCTGTCTACCAACAATATGGCCTTTATCTATGCCGTAGATGCTTTCGAGAGGTCGCTCCGAAGATGGGATTTAAAAAATATGAGTAGGTGTTTGTGATGAGTAAAGATATTTTAGCAAATGCATTGTCTTCGATTAAGAATCATGAAGAAGTTCGAAAGAAGGAGGTTTTGATAGAACCAGCATCCAGTCTTATCGGTGATGTTTTGGAGGTCATGAAAAATGAGGATTATATAGAGGACTTCGATTTTATCGAAGATGGTAAGTCTGGTAAGTTCAGAGTTGAGCTGAAGGGGAATATCAATAAGTGTGGGGTTATAAAACCTCGTTTTTCTGTTAGACACGATGAATTTGAGAAATGGGAGAAGAGGTACCTTCCTGCGGCAGGATATGGGATATTGGCAGTTTCTACCTCTAGAGGGGTCATGTCTCACGGAGAAGCAAAAGAGTCGGGGGTAGGAGGACGTCTCATAGCTTTCGTTTATTAGCTTGACTGATCTAGTTTCCGAAAACGAAAAATCGTTTTAAATTTTAATATGAGAGTAATTTTTGACCGAGAAGTTATAAGAAAAGGATATGACTGAAATAAAGGTTCAAGCCGGTAAAGGTGTTATCTGTGATTGGAAAAGGAATAGAAAAGACGGTTGAAATCCCAGAAGAAGTGGATTTGACGGTAGATGGTCTCAGCGTCAGCGTTAGTGGACCAAATGGAGAGCTTTCAAGAACATTTAATTTGAGGGGGATAGTGTTGGAGAAAGAAGAGAATAAGGTAATTGTAAAGTCGGATTCCAAAAGGAAGAGGCATAAAGCACTGGTAGGAACTATCTCTTCTCACATCAGAAATATGATTGAGGGGGTAACTGAAGGGTTTACTAGCAAGCTAAAGGTTGTTTACTCTCACTTTCCTGTATCAGTTAGCGTTGAGGGAGATAAAGTCAAGATAGAAAACTTCATTGGTGGAGAGAAATCCAGATATGCGAAAATAGTGGGTGATACCGAGGTGGAAGTCAATGGAGATGATGTAGAAGTGACAGGTTCGAATAAAGAAGATGTTGGACAGACTGCCGCTAATATAGAACAGGTGGCACAAGTTAAAAACAAAGACCCAAGAGTATTCCAAGATGGAATATATATTGTAAAGAGGCCGTAATTATGGGAAAAAAGAAGTTTAAAAAGCAAGGTTCACGAACCATCAAAAAAGTTAAGGAGAATTGGCGAAAGCCAAGAGGCACCGATAGCAAGATGAGGAAGGAGAAGAAAGGAAAGCCTCCTCTAGTTAAAGTAGGATACAAAAAACCGGATTCTGAGCGTGGTATTCATCCTTCGGGTTTTCGAGAGGTATTAGTAAATAATTCGAATGAAGTCGAGGGTTTGGATCCGGATACCCAGGCTATTAGAATTGCTTCGCCTGTTGGTAAGAGAAAGAGGCAAATTATTCAAGAAAAGGCTGATGAGAAGGGAATAAAAGTACTCAATAGAGCAAGGAGGGAGAATATTGGATCTGAAGATGCAGAAGAGAATGGCGTCTGAAATTCTTGGTGTCGGTGAAAGTAGAATCTGGATGGACCCAGATCGAGCCGGTGAGATCTCAACGGCAATTACTCGAGATGATGTTAAAAGATTGATAAGTAATGGTGCCATCAAGAAAAAGCCACAAACATCTGTCAGCAGAGGGCGGGCTCGAAAGAGTCAAGAGCAGAAGAAGAAAGGCAGGCAAAGTGGTCCAGGTAGTAGAAAGGGGCCAAAAGGTAGCAAAAAGCCTCAAAAGAAGGAATGGATTAGCAAGGTGCGACCTCTTCGTCGACGATTGAAGGAGTTAAGAGCTGAGGGTAAGATTGATTCTAGTGTGTATAGAAAGCTCTATCGGAAAGTGAAAGGGGGAGCTTTCAGAAGTAAATCTCATTTGGAGACTCATCTTAAAGATAAAGGAATATTGGAGGAAGATCAATAATGCCGAAGTATGGACCGCGTCGAAGAGTTGGATATAGACGGGAAAGAGAGGGCAAGACAGACTATAGATACAGAATAAGATTGCTCAAATCTGGTAAGCCGAGGTTTGTGGTTCGAGTTTCTTTACAGCATGTCAGAGCTCAAGTTCTTAAGCCTTCTGATGATGGAGATAAAGTGCTGGCTTCTGCTTTTTCCAAAGAGCTTTCCGGTTTAGGTTGGAAAGGTTGCACTTCTAATACTCCAGCTGCTTATCTAGTTGGTTTACTTTGCGGACATCGTGCTTTGGAGAAAGGGGTTAGTGAATGCGTTCTTGATATCGATAAAGCCGTTCCCTCACCTCAAGCAAAGATTTTTGCCGTTTTGAAGGGTGCCCTTGACGCGGGTCTAACCATTCCTCACGGTGAAGAGATATTGCCTTCGGAGGAGAGATTGGAAGGACAGCATATATCTGAGTATGCCGAAATTTTGAAGTCTGAAAATCAGGAAGAATACGAATCACAATTTTCTAATTATATAGAAAGTGGCCTTATGCCGGAGGATCTTCCCGAGCATTTTAAAGAGGTCAAAAGTGCAATAAAAAGTCAGTATGGTGAGTGAAAATGGAAGATTTTGATATAGAAGAGTGGATACCTAGAACCGGGCTCGGAAAAAAGGTGAAATCGGGAGAGATAGCTAGTCTGTCTGAGGTTCTGGAGCGGGGTAAAAGGCCCAGAGAAGTCGAGATTATCGATGCCCTTGTTCCAAATCTGAAAGAGGAGATCTTAAGCGTTAATCTGGTACAAAGGATGCACAGATCAGGTCGAAGACTTAGTTTTAGGGTTACTGCAGCTGTCGGAAACGAGGATGGGATTATTGGTATTGCCCATACTAGTGGTGGAGAAGTTTCCCCATCTATAAAGAAAGCGGTTAATGCGGCAAAATTACAAGTTGTTGAGATCAAGAGAGGATGTGGGAGTTGGGAGTGTGGTTGTGGAAGACCGCACACTGTTCCTTTTGAAATAAGTGGACAGAGTGGGAGTGTTAAGATTACTTTGAAGCCGGCCCCTAGAGGTCTTGGTTTGGCCGCGTCTGAGGTACCCCAGACTATATTGAGGTTGGCGGGGATAGAAGATGTTTGGACGGCTTCCAAAGGTCAGACTCGAACTACAATTAATTTCGCTCTAGCAACTTTTGATGCCCTTAAACAGACATCAGAAGTGGCTTTGAGAGAAAGAGATAAAGAGAGGATTTTAACTGGTAGAATCGGTGATGAAGGTGCCTAAATTAGCTGTAGTTAGAATTCGGGGTTCAGTCGATATGAGAAGGAAGGTCAGTGAAATTCTTCGTATGTTAAATCTTAGTAGACCCAACCATTGTGTAATAATTGGTGATAGCAAGTCTCAAAGGGGGATGCTACAAGAAGTAAAAGAGAAAATTACCTGGGGTGAGATAGACCCTAAAATTTTGGAAAAGCTTCTCCGAGAAAGAGGTAGAATTGAGGGAGGAACTAAATTGACTGACGAATTGGTTGATGATAGCACTTCTTACGAGACTATAGGGGGTTTAGCTGAAGCAGTTTGTGCTGGAGAGGAAAGTTTAGATATAATACCCGATTTAAAAAAGGTCTTTAGATTGAGACCACCAAAGAAAGGATTCAAGCCCGTCAACCGCGCCGTTAGTGAGGGTGGAGCCTTAGGCTATCGGGGAGAAGGAATTAACGAATTACTCTTAAGAATGATTTGAGGTGAGAAAATGACCAGAAAAAGCAGAAAAGCTAGGAAAAAGCGCGGGAAGAGAACACATGGAAGAGGGAGTTCTCGAAAAGCTCGACATTCGGGACATAAAGGTGGTAAAGGCCAAGCTGGGAGCCACAAGCATCTCTGGAGAAAGGTTATTACCTCCGATCCCAGGTATTTCGGAAAACATGGTTTCAAGCGTCCACCTATGGTTAAGGAGGAAACCAATGCAATTAATATAGGCGAGCTAGATGAACGAGTTGAAGAGTTGTTAGAAGCGGGACTAGCGGAGAAGAAGGGGGATGTGATTGTAGTGGATGTTTCCAATTTGGATTTCGACAAAGTTTTAGGAATGGGCAAGGTTACCCATCCTCTTAGGGTCATAGCTGAAAGCTTCTCAAAAAGTGCCGAAAGGAAGCTGGAAGAAGCTGGAGGCGCAGCAGAGACAGGTGAAGATTGATGTCAGATCAATCAGGCCGATCATCTCTATATATTTTAGAACCTCTAATCAGAAAGCTTCCGGAAATTCAATCCCCAAAGCGGCATATTCCTTTTAAAGAAAAGTTAATGTGGTCAGCTTTAGCTCTCATTATCTATCTTGTAATGGGTAGAATACCCCTATATGGTGCTGCTGAGGAGGCGTTGAACTATTTCGGTCAGTTACAGTACGTTCTTGCGAGTCAGGCGGGAACTTTGATGCAGCTGGGTATAGGACCGATAGTTACTTCGGGTATTATCATGCAGCTTCTGGCTGGAGCTAAGATTCTTAACCTGAATTTGAGCAATCCAGAGGATAAGGCCTTGTTCACAGGTACTCAGAAGATACTAGCTATCGTCGTGGGTGCTTTTCAGGCCGCGGTTTTTGTGCTTTCAGGCTCGCTTACAGGTGGAGCTTTAACTAGTACTGGAACTTTGGTTTTCCTAGTTCTTCAACTGGTTATAGGAGTTACAATAGTACTATTCCTAGACGAAATGGTGTCTAAATACGGTTTTGGTAGCGGTATAAGTCTTTTTATTGCAGGGGGAGTCTCTGCTACGGTCTTCTGGCAGGCTTTTAACCCGACCACGATTGGAGGAACTTTTGGAGGAGCGATACCAAACTTCATTTCGGCTTTAATAGAGGGGACACCCACGGCTTTAAGTAATGCGTTCTTCAGAGGGCCTAACTTGCCTAATATGATGGGTGTTATTGCTACCATAGTAGTGTTCCTCATTGTTATCTATGCAGTTAATATGAGGGTGGAGATACCTCTTTCTTACGCGAGATACGGTGGTGTCAGAGGCAGATATCCCATAAAATTCCTTTATGCTTCAGTTATTCCTGTTATTCTTTCCACTGTAGTGTTTACTAACGTTTCAATAATGGCGCGTTTGACTGGTTTTTCATTCTTAGGTACTTTTGGACCTAACGGAAATCCGACTGGAGGATTATACTACTATCTTCAGCCACCTTCCGGAATGAGTCAGGTGATTGCGGAGCCGTTGCATGCGTTGTTCTATCTCGGAATTTTGGTATTGTTCTGTATGGGATTCGCTTGGCTTTGGGTACAGATGACGAATATGGCTCCGAGAGACGTGGCTAATCAGCTTAAGCGTTCCGGAATGTCTATTCCCGGTTTCCGAAGGGATACTAGAGTAATGGAAAATATTCTAGCCAGATATATAACGCCTGTAACGATCCTCGGTGGTGCCTTCGTAGGAGCCCTAGCTGCAGGAGCGAACTTCTTAGGCGCTCTAAGTAGTGGTACAGGTATACTTCTGGCGGTCAGTATTATCTATCGCCTGTACAGAGAAATCGCCAAGGAGCAATTAGCTGAGATGTTCCCAGCAGCTAGAAGATTACTTGGGGAATGAATTTATTGAAGTGTAGTTTTAAGTAGAAAAGTGATTAGTTAAGTGTGGTATTAGGATGAAGAAGGACATTAGGAACATATTGGTAGTTGGTTTAATAGCATTCATTGTTCTCAGTTTTGCGTTTTCGGCAGTTAATGCTCAGGACCCTGACCAGGAGGGTCGGGAAGAGAACTTTCGAGATCTTCTGAACGGAGTTGACGGTCTGATAAGGGCGATTAGATTTGATAGGGAGATTACTGAGAACAGGATTTCCAATCTAGAGGCTCAATATAACTCGCTGTTCTCCGATTCATCTAACAGTACATTGGATAGCGAAATTAGGAACCTATTTTCGGATTTCAGGGATCCAAATAATGTTACAGAGGAGAAAGCTCGGATTTTGAGGGGTAAAATAGAGGAATTGGGAGATTCCGAAGGTATAGGTATCTCTTTTATCTATAGCCACGCTATATTCGTGATATTGGGAGTATCTTTTGCCCTTGCATTTTCCGTGAATATGATAAGCAGGGTTGTTGTTGACTGGGAAGAGGTAAATGCAGCTAAGAGAAAACAATCCGAGATTCAGGATAAGCTCAAGAAAGCTAGGAAAGAAGGGGATAGAAAGAAGGTCAGAAAATATCAGCAGCAACAGCAAGATTTCATGCAAGAGCATATGGGAACGATGTTTTCTCCTATGAAAACAACCCTTATAATCTTCATACCCTTTATAATCGTCTTTAGAATATTGGACAGCACTTATGGTGGGTGGGTAGTTGCTTGGTTGCCATTTAATCTACCTTGGCCAGATATCGGTTTCCCGCTTCTTGATCGTTTCTTCAAGGGTACAGTTGCTTCCTTAGGATTTTTTGGCTGGTATCTTTTGGTGTACTTTGGTCTATCTCAGCTCATGAGGAAGATTCTAGTGCCGAGCGAATGAATGTTTTTGGCAAAGACTCAAATTTGTTAAATCAAATTGGGTAATAGGTGACTCTCAATTGAAAAAATCTCAAAGAAATTTGCTTGGGATTATACTCGCTATTATTGTCGTAATAGGGTTAGCGGCTGTTACTGTGAATTCTCTGAACTCGAGAGAGGACGGTAACAAGGCGTACGGTGCTCTGAAAAGATTAGATGATTCGTATTCAGCTGTAATAGTGGAGGAGGACCCAAAGAGCTCCTTAAGGAATGCTCAGAACTGGTACGACA
The DNA here is from genome assembly GCA_964384105.1 of Hadarchaeota archaeon (SeqCode). Taxonomy (GTDB): domain Archaea; phylum Hadarchaeota; class Hadarchaeia; order Hadarchaeales; family JAGGTB01; genus CAYLJV01. Next base: position 67,776 of record CAYLJV010000003.1, read on the forward strand.
GTATTGTAGCCAGTGAAAACTTTGACGATAGGCCTCAGTTGAAGAACCTTGACAATGATATATCACAATCTTTTGAGGGTCTTATCTCTGATAGCGGAAACGCTAGCGGCGGAGAGATTCGGACATTAAGGGAGAAGGTAGTGAGTATGGGAAACTACCTTGGAATAGAATTACCTTTTGGATATGGATACTCGCATATAGTTATCCTCGGCCTTTCATTGGGACTCTCATTTTTGGTTACAGTTCTCTGTAGAAGAGTTATAGACTGGGATAAACTTCGGGAGGCAAAGAGATTAGTTGAAGAATGGGATAGAAAAATTAGGAAAGCTCGTAGGGAGAAAAAAGGAAAGAAGAAGAGAAAGCTTGAGACGAAAAGTGACGAGATTACCGTTAATGAAGAGAAAATCTGGATCATAAACGGAAAACAGGCAGTCTTTTACCTTTCAGTATTTCTCGTTTTCTTGGCTTGGTTGACGTACGTGTACAGCGGTTGGACGGTAGTTTGGTTACCATTTACCTGGTTCGGGTCAGGATCTTTGAGTGCTATAGGCGTCTCGCTCGGCTCTTTTGGCTGGTTCCTTCTCTCTTACTTCGGTTTCGCTCAAGTTTGGCGAGAGATTCTGTTGCCCAGAACCGACGTCGAGGAACAGTAAATTGCTTGGGTGTAAACATGGTTAAAGTGGCTATCAGTGGCTTTGCCGGTACGGGGAAATCTACTGCTGCGAGAGCTATCTCGGAAAGATTCGGGCTTGAACATGTTTCTGCGGGTAAAGTATTCAGAGAAATGGCAGAAGAGAAAAACATGGATCTTATCGAGTTTTCTGATTATGTGGAAAAACATCCCGAAATTGATAAGGAAATTGACGACAGGACAGTGGAGGAAGCAAAAAAGGATAATGTTCTGATAGAGGCTCGGCTAGCGGGATGGATGGTAGAAGACGCGGACATTAATGTTCTTCTGATAGCACCTCTCGGAGAAAGAGTGAGGAGAATTTCTAATAGAGAGGGGTTTACGTTTGAGGAGGCTATGAAGGAAACAAAGGCTCGTGAAGAGAGTGAAAAACAGAGGTATAAGGATTTATATGGTATTGATGTGACTGACTACTCCGTGTTCGACTTGATTATCGATACAGGGAAGTTTAACAAGGAAGCAACATTCGAGATATTGGAGTTGGCCGTTAACAAAGTGTTAGAGGAGTAAAAGTTAGGTGAGGAAAGATATTTATGAATAAGTTACCTTCGGATGTGAAAAGAGAAGTTTTGATAAAGGCTACGGATTTTACTAACTCGGATTATGGATATGATCCTGAATCCCGTCCTATGGAAGAACATTTGAAGATGGGAGTTGTTAATCTCGACAAAAACCCGGGGCCCACATCACACGAGATTGTGAGCTGGATAAAGAGAATAATGCGTATCAAGAAAGCGGGGCATGGGGGAACACTTGATCCTAAGGTGAGTGGAGTTTTGCCGATCGCACTTCAAAAGGCCACTAAACTCACTCAAACTCTTTTGCCGGCAGGAAAGGAATATGTGGCTTTAATGCACCTTCATGACGAAGTCGACTCGCAGAGACTTGATAGCGTATTGGAAGAGTTTAGAGGAGTTATTGTCCAGAAACCGCCTGTTAGATCTTCAGTCAGAAGAAGAGAGAGAAAAAGGGAAATCTACTATTTAGAAATTATTGAGAGAGATGGACGTGACGTGTTAATGAGAGTTGGGTGTGAGGCTGGGACTTATATCAGGAAGTTGTGTCACGATATAGGGAAGTCTTTGGGTAGTGGGGCCCACATGGCAGAGCTTAGGAGAACGAGGGTTGGGGCTTTCGAGGAGGATGAGACCTTGGTTAACCTCTACGATCTCACTGACGCTTACATGTTTTGGAAGGAGGAAGGTTTTGAGAAGCCATTGAGGGAGGCAGTTTTACCGGCAGAGAAAACGGTCGAACATCTACCGGAGATAGTAATTAGGGATGGTGCCGTAGACGCGATCTGTCGAGGAGCTAGTTTGGCTGCACCCGGAGTCCTTTCAGCTGAGACAGGAATAGAAGCCGGATCTCTTTTGGCCATAATGACTTTGAAGGGCGAGTTGGTCGCGTTGGGTAAAGGTAGGATGAACTCGCGGGAAATTATTGATGCAGATCATGGGATAGTTGCCGATCCTGAGAGGGTAGTCATGGAACCTGGAACTTACCCTAAGAAGTGGAAGTAACTCGATTTCCAAAATAGACTTTTGGAAATATTAACCTGCTTAATGCTTGTTGAACTGAGGGGTTAGAATGGAGTATTTAGCCATAATTTTCACGTTAGGTGCTACCTTCTGTTGGGGTTTAGCCCAGGTTATTGGAAAGATAGCTTTACGAGATGTTTCATCTTTAACTTTCAATACGATACGTTTTTTGGCCAGTACTTCCGGTTTGTTTGTGGGTTTGAAGTCATTCGGTTCTATAGAGATTTTAGCTTTCGAGCCACCATTCCTTGCAGCGGTTCTATCTGGAATTCTCGACTGGTTTGTGGCAACCTTATTGTTTTTCTATATATTGAGGAGGGATGCTGCTCACAGAGTAATTCCTGCTGGAAATTCCTATCCTTTTTGAGCGATTATAATGGCCTTCTTATTTTTAAATGAAGAGATTACTTTCATTATTCCAATCTCGGCCGTCCTGATTTTTGTTGGAACGTTTCTTCTTAGTGGCCGAGATAATAAGGATAAGGATTCTTGGAAGTATGGAGTTCCAGTGGCATCCTTTGTTGCTTTTTTATGGGGATTGAATGCCGTATTTAATAAGTTCGCTTTGAACGAGGGAATGCAGCTTTTTTCGCTACTTTTTGTTAGAGTCGCTTCTGCTGCTATGATCTTTCTTTTAGCTTTTGGTATCAGGAGTATCCGATCTTTTCCGAAGTTAACTAGAAAAAGCGTTGGTCTCAGTGCGCTTTCTGGTGTGACTGCGTCTGTGATTGGAAGTTTTCTCTATTTATCAGCTTTATCCCGAGAAGCTGCTAGTAAATTAGCTCCCATAACCGGTTCTACTGTTTTATTCGGTTTTTTACTGAGTGTAGTTATTCTTGGAGAAAATCCTACTAGGAAGGCTTTTTTGGGACTACCGCGATCTTCTTCGGTATACTTATTATGGTTTTATAGATTTTCAAGAGCAGAAGGATTTAGTACCTTGGAATAAGATTTTATTCGATAGGGTTTCTATTGAAAACGGACTGTAAGATCAGCAGTTAATGATCTATTTAGCCGGGGTGGCAGAATCTGGCAATGCGCCAGCTTGGAGAGCTGGTGGCCGTTATGGCCTTCTGGGTTCAAATCCCAGCCCCGGCGCCACACTCTACCATCCTCATTTGAAGAATTATCAGAATCGGGATTTAAAGAACTGTTTTCAGATAGAGTGGATTTTTTATCTTTTTTTGAACTGATTTCTTTTGTCTACAAAAAACTAGATAGTATTACCTTCTGTAGATATCAATAAAAACTCATTTTGAATATACTTAGATAGTTGCAAAATCTTGTTTTCGACCGTAAAAATCCTGATCTTTATTCACAATAGATTCGTATTCTCTTTATTTTTTTGTTATGGGTGTAACAAAATTTCACTTTATCAATCTCTATAGTTTGTCCGATACGTTTTAATATTGCCAATTAGAAAAGTTTTCAATTGCTTAAGTGATTAGTAAATTTAAAAAACCATTTCTAATGGAGGAGTAACTGGTGTTAAGATATGAGTGAAGTTAAATGCGCTGTACCTGGCTGTGATAATACTTTGACGGAAGATCAAAGGAATAAAAGAATTTCAGTGTGTTCTGACTGCGAGGCCGCGCAGATGCATCTTTGTGAATCTTGTGGGAAGCGTATTAGCGCTGATAGGATCAGTGATGGGGCGACTTTGTGTAAAGAATGCGAAGTTAACCCTAACGATTTGGTGGAAGGGGATACTTACAGTTACGAGGAGTACGAGGAAGAAGGAACTGAAGAAGATTTCATGGTTTGAACTACTATTTTTCTAGTAAGTCTCTTCACTGAATCCGGCTTTTTTCTTCTTTTCAAGCGTATGTTTTGGGTAGTACCCTATTTTGTGTCTTTTAAAATTGTTAGGAAGTTATTTTCCTATAATTTTTCTTTAATTATTTTCAGAAATTCATCATTTTCTAGATTAGGGTAGGGGTCTAGCAGACAAAGTTGTATATCGACTAGAACATCGCATTTCTCTTTTGAATAGTCAACTATCTCTTCTAATTTTTTTATACTACTACCCTTCTTCCTGTTTGGTATTCCTATGATCAAAAAAGGTTCAGTAACCTTGTTCTCTTCAATTTTTAAGGCAAAATCCGTAGTGAATATATCACCGAGTAGTTTCTTTGGCCCAATATTACCATCTATCTCGATGACGCCCAGAACTTTTTCTTTCTTATCCAGAACAAGGGCATCGGGATAGGTGATAATGTCCTCCGTTTTTGGTTTTTCTTCAGGTGGCCTCGGTAAATACTGCCTCTCGTCTCTATTAGAGATTTCTATATTAATACCAATTTTTTCTCCAATTTTCCTCAGTTTTTCTTGTTGATTGGTAATCCAGTCGGAGGCCATAGTATCATCTTTTTAATTTATCTTGTCATAAAGATTCTCAATTTTTTGGAATTTTCTTGATTGCTTAAGAATATTTCACTAAGAGATCTCCTGAACTTTACATGCGGCTTTTTTCCGGAGATAGTTTATTTCTTTTCCGTGAAGGATTTCAAAGAGGCGTTCTCTTAGGTTCTTCACTAAAACTAACTCTATGGAGTTTTCTTCTACGGCTTTAAGCACTTCTTGAGCCGGATCTCCCGAAACGTACATTGGCACGATGGAGATACCGTATTTAGCCGCCTTTTTCTTTGCGTCCTCTGCGAATTCTTTTGCCGATTTATTCTGAATCTTCTTCTGAGTTTCTCTAACTGTCTTTACTATTTCGCTTTCTTCCCCAATCTGGCCGGTTCTATATCTGATACTTCTGGAAGGAGCTTCGTCAATTATATGGACGAGAAAAATTTTCCCGCCTTTCTTTGTTTTAGTTAGGGCCTTCTCAAATGCGGTCTTTGGAAAGGACCTCCCAAAGTAGGGGACCAATGTTTTTTCTACTTTTTCTTGATTTTTTGTCACTCAGGATACCCGATTTTTTTACTCACTCTAATTGAATGTCATTCACGTTTTTTATCTTATTCGGTTTGATTTCTTTCACCGATAAAAATTCATAAAATCCTTTAATTTCTCTATAGGAAAATCCTGTAGTCCAGAGGTTGCCACAAGTTTAGAATCTGGATTATTGAATATCTATTTTTCAGAAGAAGCTATTATATTAGTAATTGTTCTCTCTATACCGTTAATTCCTCTTATGTTTTCTAAGATGAAGTTCAGAAGGTGATCAAGATTTTCCCCTTCTATGATCGCCATTACGTCGTGGGGACCGGTCAGCATTTCCGTCTGTTTAACATGCCGTAATAACTTGAGTTTTCGATGAACGTATTTCATACAGCCGCTTTCCGTTTTTATTAAAATCAAGGCTTCTATCAAGAAAATATTCTCCTTTTGATAATTAGTATGTAGCTCTTACTAAGTTAAATTTCGGTTTGATAGGACAAATATGCTTTATTTTTTATTGAAGAGCGGCAGTTTCCGATTTTCTTCTATCCCCATTCTTGGTTTTGCTTTTTTCTGGATTCATCTGGATAGACTTCGACTATTTTTTGGATAATATTCGTGTTTGTAAGGTTGATTATGCTTCCTTTTTCGGTTTGGATTCTAGTAAAGAATAGGTTTGTCTCTATAACAGTTCCAGTAACGTTCTCCGGAAGGATAGTTATTTTGTCTCCTATCTGGAAGGGTCGCCAGATCATCAACACCAGCGCCGCTAGTATGTTTCCTAAGATGCTCCAGACAGCGACAAATCCTATGATTATCATTGCAGCGATTGAGGAGATGACTATCCAAAGCCTTCCTATGCCGATCCCGAAAATTGAGGCTACTATCAGTATTCCAGCTATTACGATGATCCATCGTATAACGATCTTGATAGCGTGTACGTGGGATTGTGGGAGTTTCTTTTTCTCACTGTAGCTGGAGACTCTGGACTCTAATGCTTGGTCTAGAATTATCCCTGCGGCAATTACAATCAGGGCAGGTACTATGACTGTGAGAAAGTAGGACAAAGCGATTAACATGTTAACATTAAGTAATTAGATTTTTCATCTGATAAAATTTAGTGGGATTCAAATTATTTATTTTCAAGCTTAATGCCTTTGGATTAGCGTAACCGCTCTGAAATTAGAGCGAGGTTGGAGAGAGTGAGGTTTCCTTTTGAAGATATTTAACTCCCTTTATTCTCCGGCAACTGGGCTGTTCAGTCGAAATAATAACTGATTTACCAGTTGTCGGAGTATACGACTGCGTGTGCGGCTATGTATTGGTTTTCTGGGTTGGTTCCTAGGCTTATTTCGTATATGTCGTAATCGGTTCCTTCGGAGAGTTCTTCATGTTTGTATGTGAATTGACCGGGTGCGGAAGTGTCTGGAATTTCTGTTCCCACGTACAGATGTGTTTCTGTCAGATAGAAATTCTCGTCTGGCCAAAACTCAACCAGTAGGGTGTTGTCTGCATCGTTGAATTCTATGAATAATTCTCCAACAGGTATGTGCCTGCCAGCGATTAAGGGAACTAATGTAGCTCCCTCTTCTGGATTGTATGGGAAGTACCCACCCCATCCTTTTCCAAAATTCTCCCATCCTGGTGGGTTTAATTCGGGCGTATCCACTGATCCTGCCCATGCCGTTTCGGTTCCACCCCAGGTTCCAACTCCAAAGAAGTTATTCTTGCCGATTTCTGTATCGTGGAAGTAAGCCATGCTGCTTGTACTGACTAGGAATATGGTTACTCCTAGGACCATCAAACCGACTATTGCTTTTGTTCTCATTTTTTCAACTCCTGTTTTTGAGGTATTTTTACCCCGCTCCTCTTGAGCGGCCTTATGATCATGATCCTTGATTTGCCCTTACCGGGCGCGATTAAAAATAAAAAATAAAGAAAGGAAATTATCGAGTGTTTCCCGTTGCTTTACTACCAAGAAAGTCCACCAGGACCCACGCTGTTTTCTGTGATGTACTGGTTTTCGTACCAGTTTTCGGGGGTGCCGTATATGTAGAAGTTATCGAAGTATCCATATGGTCCGGTTATCGTTGTATCTTCATATGGTGGAATCCAATACGGATCTGGAACGACTAGTATAAAAGGTAGTTTCGTATCTACTGGTATTATCTCATCTGTGTTTTTTTGATTGCTTGTGCTTTCTATCTCCTGTGTGTTCTCTATATGGAACTCGGATCCTGCCGGTATTCCAGTATAAGGATCCTCCCAAGGATCATAGTTGGACATTATACCAGCGACATCGTAGAAGGTATCTCCATTATCTGCGGTGAAGCTCCTCGGCGGTGTTAGTGTATCTTTTGGATTGAGGTCTGGTCTGTCAAGACGGACAGTTATATTCACGTTTTCTGTCATATTTTTTTCTGGCCAGGAGTACTTGGCTGTGTCGAATAGTAAAACATCGAGGTCTTCTGAGCCTCTGTAAACTCCTTCCGGTGTTTCAGGTCCGATTGCTGATGTCCCAATCCGATCTACAGTGTAAGTGTAGTCTCCGACCAACGGCCTCATGATATGAATATGATGATCTGCTCCAGAGTCGTATATTATAGCGTTGAAGTGCATCTCTAATCCTATTAGATTGTTGTCTTTATTGTACTCCTCTTTTACTCTGAATCTCATTCCAAAGTCATTGTAGTCGAAGTCTCCATTATACCAATCTTCATATCCAATATAAGCAGTACCAGTTCCAGGATATCGTTCGATTTCAGGTATACACGGATTATCGTCTTGATGTCTTCTTTGATAAGCGTTGAATATTATGTCAAAGCTTAATTCATCTGATTGAATTTCATTTCCAACTTCTGTGCTAATCCACCATGATATACCTATGTAGTAGTTTTCACATCCTATCAAAGGCTGTATTCCGTCGGATAAATCTAGATTTTGATCTAGTGAATATCTTAAAGGCATTTCGTTTGCTTTTCCACTGAATAGTATTCTTTCACTACTCTCATCAAATTCGTTGTTTCCATCGTTTTCTTGCCAAATTTGTATATTGAGGTTCTGTGCGAGCTCACCATCCCAGAGACCTTCTGTATTATCAACTAAACCTTCTGGTTCGTTTATTCCCTTCTCACTAAAGGAAGTCGGAACTATCTCCATGCAGGCCCAGGCATCGTTCGTGTAGCTGTGAAGGCTTATTGTAGCCTCTCCGCTGTCACCTGGTTTAACATCCTCAAGATTGAATATTGGATCAGTTTCTCCTTCTCCATCGGCTAGATTGCTCATTGCTCTCTCTTCTATTATCTCTCCGTTGTAGTGTTCTACCCAGTCTACTTTAAGGTCGAGTGTTCCTGCTGTGAATGTGTTTCCTTCGCTGGATTCAGTATCGTGGAAGTAGGCAAGACTACCAGCAGTAGCTCCTATCGCCACGATACCTATCAGCATTATTGAAAAAAGTGCTCGTCTCATTTTCTTTTAAACTGATTAGTTTACTGTTTTGATTTCTAGGCTTCACTGTATAGGTCTTCCTGATGTCTGTACTGGTCTGCTCCAAAGACAAGGTCGAAGCTGAGGTTGTCACCTTGTATTATGTTACCAACAGTTGTTGGAACTTCCCATTCTATAACGAGGTAGTAAGTTACGCAGTTTTCAAGCGGTTGCATACCATCGTTACTCTCTCCGTCTAGAGGGATTTTTCTCTCACTAATGCCGAAATCATCATCATGATATATTGCTGCATCAGGAGCTGTTCCGTTTGGATAATCTCCTTTGTACCAACTAACCGTAACATTCATGTTCTGAGATAGTTCTCCTTCTCCGTCTGTCTCTCCTCCTTCGGCTTCAATCTCCGGTTCTGTGTCGGTTCCATCTGTTTCCTCAAGGTTTTCTATTGATATCCAACCCCAAGCAGGATTATCGTACACGTGCAAACTGATTATGGCTCTACCATTGTCACCAGGTTTGACGTCCGAGAAGTTAAATATCGGTTCAAGCGGATCGTCTGTTTCGTCAAATTTATTTGACCAGCTACCCTCGTAATTCGCTGATGAGTCTACCAGATCCACTTTAAGATCCAACTCTCCTGCAGTGAAAGTGTTCCCACTGCTTGTTTCAGTATCACTGAAATATGCCATAGTTCCAGCACCTGCTAGAAATAACGCAATTCCGATAACCATTACGCTTCCTAGGATTTTTGAATTAATCATATAATTTTTCACCTCCCCTTATTTTTTAGGGAATTTATATGCCGCCCCCTTGAGCGGTCTTTTAGGATGATATGATTCAAAGTGAAAAATTTCGGGTTTGCAAAGAATTTCCCGACTCTTTCAAATAACAATGGATGCATCTCCCTCCTCAGTCCAAAAAATACGTCCTCATTTTGTTTTAAAAACTAGTAAGAAAGAGTCCTCAGAAGGATGTTCAGAAGAAACTTCAGAAGAATGTTCAGCAGATTCTTTATTAGTGATTTAATAATCATAAAGCTCATTTCTTCTTTTGGAATTACCAAGTGGAGATTGGATGGGCGAAATAAAGAAATTTGAAAAGCCCGATGAAATACTTCTATATTTGAAGAATGAAAGGGCAAAGAGTGTCCAAGAAATTTCAAAATATACGGGATTGGAGGAAAGAGAAATCAGAAAGATCCTTTCTATCCTCAAAAAGATGGGTCTGCTGAAAGAGTCAAAAAACCTGACACCTCTTGGATCGAGATTGCTGGGTCTTCAGAACCAAACTGGAGAAGAAGGATAGTTACAAACTCTTTTAATAAAACAACGAGAACTTATTTCTTCAAATGACAGAAGCGAATTTTAGGAGGTGTAAGATTGGAAGACTTATTGAAGAGTAATGTAGGTATGAACAAGAGAGCACTTAAGGAGATGCTTGAGGATGAGGAGCTCCTTGATTTACAGATCGAACTTCTAGACAAGCTGGTAAAAGGACTGGAAGAGAAAGGATATTCAACTGATCAGGCTATTGCTTTAGTTGGGTCCGCTTGATCCGAAAGCTACAGGTATTGAAATCTCCAAACTTTTAGAGGATTTTATTCAGTACCCCCAAGAGCGGGCTTCAGTGATGGGTTCTTCTATATTTTTAGTACGGCCGCACCATCTATTTCCGCGTCCTTGACCAACTGGAGCGCTTTATTGGCTTCTTCAAGTGAAAATACTTCGACCTCTGTCTTGATAGGTATACCACCGGCGATCTTAAGGAATTCTCTAGCATCCCTTCTAGTTACGTTAGCCACGCTTTTCACGTTCTTTTCGTGATAGAGAAGTTCGTAGTCCAGTTTGGGTATAGGACTCATGTGGATGGCATTGATTGCCAGAGTACCACCTTTTTCTAGAACTCTCAGTGCTTCCTTTACTATCCAACCAGCTGGAGCGAAGGTGATTACACGGTCTATCTTGGCTGGTGGGTCGTCCTTTGCGCTTCCCTCCCATACGGAACCTAACTCCCTGGCGAGCTCTCTGTGTCCTTCGCTTCTTGTGAAAACGTAAACATCACATCCGAGGACCGTGGCTATCTGGATGACTATGTGAGCCGAGGCTCCAAATCCAAACAGACCCAATTTCTCCCCCGGTTTTACCTCACTCAATCGGAATGAGCGGTAACCGATAACCCCTGCACACATTAGCGGAGCCGCATTCTCATCAGGGAAATTTTCTGGAATTGGATATGAGAAGTCCTCCTCAGCTATCATATACTCTGCGTAACCGCCGTCAGTATGTAATCCAGTGAACTTCGGATTTTCGCAGAGGTTCTCCATTCCTCGTTTACAGAATTTGCATTCTCCACAGGATGAATAGAGCCATGGAACTCCTACTCTATCTCCCTTTTTGAACTGTGTCACATCGTCCCCGACACCTTCTACTGTTCCTATTACTTCGTGACCCGGAACTAAGGGGAGTTTTGGCAGTGAGAGCTCACCTTCCACCGTGTGGAGATCGGTGTGACAGACTCCACAGGCTTTCACTTTTAACTTTATTTCCTTTGACTGTGGCACTGGTTCGTTCAGCTCTACAAGCTCTAAGGGTGACTCCTCTGCAGGCTTGGGTTTTTTCAACTGCATGGCTTTCATAAATATCCCCTAAATAGACTTTACAATAATTTCCATTATTTCTTGGTGAATCTTACCATTTTTTTCTATTCATATAGTCTGTCTTCGATAAAATTTAGTCTTTGAGTTCGGATTCGAGTCGTCCTCAGCAATCTTTAAATCCAAGTTATTCTCTTTCATTGACTGGGTTTTCTATCCGGAAATAGATAAATACGATTTCGGTGGAGAGGGATAAAATTGAGCGATGTTGAAAAAGGGGGGTTAAAGCTTACAGTGGCAGAGGCTAGAAGCCAGCAGGACGTGGGACGAAGTGTAGCTAGGATCAGCAGAGGTGCTATGGAAGAACTGGGGGTAAAGCAGGGAGACGTTATAGAGATAGAGGGAACGAAGAAAACCGGGGCGATAGTGAGATCAAGTTATGGTGAAGATGAGGGCCTCGAAATAGTAAGATTGGATGGTCTTTTACGCAGAAACGCTGGCACGTCTATTGGTGAAAAAGTTAAAATTAAGGTCTCTGACGCTCAGGAGGCCGAGAGGATAACTTTGGCTCCGGCTGAACAGAACATTCAGATTTTGGGTGGGGGTGAGGCCCTCAAGAGGAGCATACTCGGTAGGCCTGCCACCAAGGGTGACCTGATTTCTCCGGTTAGCTTACAGGATGATGTTTTCTCTCATATACTGGGTGGTATATTTCAGGAGATGACATCCTCGACCTTTGGTCTAGGCGAGATAAGATTCCTAGTTACTTCGACTTCTCCCGGTGGGATTGTTTTGGTTACGACCCGGACAGAGGTAAGCCTCTCCTCAAGACCTGCGGAGGTGGAGGAGGTTGCGGCTCCCACAGTTACTTACGAAGATATAGGAGGTCTTGAGAAGGAGATTCCAAGGATCAGAGAGATGGTCGAACTGCCTCTCAGACACCCCGAACTCTTCGACAGGCTAGGAATAGAGCCTCCAAAAGGAGTTCTACTCCACGGACCACCCGGAACGGGTAAAACACTTATAGCCAAGGCTGTTGCCAACGAGTCAGACGCATACTTCCAATCAATAGCTGGTCCTGAGGTAATGTCCAAGTATTACGGGGAGTCAGAAAAGAGGTTGAGGGATGTATTTGATGAGGCAAAGAAGAACGCTCCTGCGATAATATTTCTCGATGAGATAGATTCAATAGCTCCTAAGCGGGAGGAGGTCACTGGAGATGTTGAGAAACGTGTCGTTTCGCAATTACTGTCTTTGATGGATGGTCTAGAAGCCAGAGGAAAGGTAATAGTTATAGCAGCTACCAACCGTGTTGATTCTCTCGATCCTGCTCTTAGACGTCCCGGAAGATTTGATAGGGAAATTGAAATAGGCGTTCCTAACAGGGATGGGAGAATGGAGATTCTTCAGATACATACTCGTGGCATGCCTCTGGCTGAGGACGTTGATTTAGACAAACTTGCCGATGATACTCATGCTTATGTTGGAGCCGATCTCGCTGCACTTGCCAGAGAGGCGGCTATGAACGCACTCAGGGATATTCTCCCTAAAATCGATTTGGAGGCCAAGGAAATATCTCCAGAGATTCTAGAGAATTTGAGAGTTACTGAAAGGAATTTCCGCGAAGCCATGCAACAGGTAGAACCCTCGGCGATGAGAGAGGTTCTGATACAAGTTCCAGACACTCACTGGGGTGATGTTGGTGGTTTAGAAGAAGTGAAGCAGAATCTCCGGGAGGCAGTTGAATGGCCGTTAAATAATCCCCAAATTTTCAAGAGAATGGGTATACAGGCCCCTCGTGGCATACTTCTCTACGGACCTCCTGGAACGGGTAAGACAATGTTGGCTCGTGCGGTGACCACGGAGAGTAATGCAAACTTCATCTCAATAAAAGGACCCGAGTTACTATCCAAGTGGGTCGGTGAATCCGAGAAGGGAGTCAGAGAAACATTCAAAAAGGCAAGACAGGTGGCGCCCACAGTAATATTCTTCGACGAAATAGACGCGATGGTTCCTCATCGTGGAGCTGGAGAGTCCGATTCGAGAGTTGGTGGGAGAGTGATCAGTCAACTTCTTACGGAGATAGATGGATTAGAGATGCTCGAAAACGTCGTTGTCATAGGGGCTACTAACAGACCGGACTTGATAGACCCAGCTCTGATGAGACCTGGTCGTTTCGATAGAGTTATTCTAGTTCCTGCTCCTGACAAAGATGCTCGGCTTAAAATATTTCAGATTCATACCAAAGACATGCCACTTGCCAAGGATGTGGATCTAGAGGATTTGGTTAAACAGACAGAAGGATATACAGGTGCAGATATAGCAGCCGTATGTAAGGAGGCAGCTATGCTTGCTCTGAGGGAGAACTTGGAATCACAGAAGGTCAAGAAGAGACATTTTGAAAGTGCTCTTAATTCCGTTGGGTCATCGGTTACTGAGGAAATTGAGCAGGGTTATCGAGATTTCAGGAAGAATCAAAGGAAAAGAATCGGAGATAGAGTTCGATCGAAATTGATACCGGGTGAGTTTGGTACTTATTACTAAAATCTAACAGTTGGTCTATAATTTTTTATTTTCAATATCGATATTCAGTTCTCTGATTAACTCTTTGTATCGATGCCTAAGTGTGACTTGCGTAACTTCTGCTATCTCGGATATTGCCCTTTGGGTCTTTTTTTCTCCCGATAAAAGACTCGCGATGTAGACCGCAGCTGCAGCTGTTCCTTTTGCGCCTTTTCCGGAAATTAGGCCTTTCTTCTGAGCTTTTCTGATTATATCTATAGCTTTCGCTTGAGTTTCTCCGGAAATTTTGAGATCGCTTCCGAACCGAGCTATGTATTTTGTAGGGTCTATTGGGGGAAGATGAATATTCAGTTCTCTGGAGATAAATCTATAATTTTTTGAAATCTTTTTTTTGCTAACTTTACTCACTTTGGATATTTCTTCCAAGCTTCTGGGGATGCCGGCTTCTCTACTGGCTGCATATATGGTTGCCGAAGTGACTGCTTCGGTTGATCTTCCTCTGATCAGATTCTTTTCTGCCGCTTTTCTGTACATTATTGATGCTATTTCTTGTACATTGCGCGGGAGACCAAGCTGGGAGGCCATACGACTAATTTCTGAAAGGGCATAGGCTAGACTTCTCTCACGTGCGCCTGAAACTTTAATTCGCTTTTGCCATTTTCTTAAACGATGGACTTTCGCTTTCTGTCTAGGAGAAAGACTTTTTCCGAGACTATCCTTATCCATCCAATCAATATCAGTGGGTAATCCCTTGTTGTGTATTCTGTATGTTATTGGAGATCCGATCCTGCTCAGGTCTTCTCCTTCTTGGTTAAAAGTCTGCCATTCACCTTCATTTTCCTTCATATCTTCTATGATTCTACCGCATTTTCTACAGATTACTATGTCTTCTTGATAGTCTTTTACAACAGACGTACTACCACAAGATGGGCATTTTATATCTAAGTCTATTCTATATTTTGAAGAAGATTTCTTCTTTTGGGACATCAAAATAATTGTTTCCCGGGAATAGAATATTAAATTGAGGTTTATGGGAATTTATTAATAAATAGGGTTATCAATTAATTTTCTCTCATAAAAATCTTTTATACCTTTCTTTAGTGATTCTAAGTCTATTAAATCATTTTATCGGTTTTTAAGACCTTAATAGTCTTTAATATTTGTTTTCTAATATTTTTTCTTACCATTGGTACGGAACATTTGTTAAAAAGCTTTTTTTGTTTGTTTTACCCTTATTAGATGGAGATTTGCTTTTCCGTAGGGGGTTACTGGATGTCAGGGAAAATCCGTTCTAGAGAAAGTAAAGGAGAATCTGACTTTAAAAGTGAGAATTATGGTGCAGCTTTTGATTTTAGAGATAGCAAGATTCTAGATAAGTATAGTTTCCAAGCTTCGATAGGTCTGAATCTAAGAGAGAAAATGGAGGAACTTCGCAACTGTCTTGAGTCTTTGAAAGGTTTGGATATTTCAGATGAAGGAGGGGAATTTCTGAATCGGGCTATAGAAAGTACTCTGGAAGAAGTGGAGCTTGTTGAGTACATTCATGAGCGGGATGTTCAGGAGGAGTCCAAGGTGGGAATGGACGTTTTGAGTACTTTTTTGGAATATGCATGGTCGGAGACTCAACTTGCCATATCGAAGCTCTGGAGAGCGTATAAAAAATGGGGAGATCAGAATGAGATTTTCTTTGATCTGGCTAAGAAATCTGCAGAGCACAAATCATTGTTAGAACTGATTAAATCAAATCTGGACGAAGGTCGTATGAAATATTACCCTGGATATAATGAGGAAAAAAATTTTGATTGGAAGGAAAACTCTAATGAGGAAATTTTAATGGATCTTATGAAAGAAGAAAATTTACTATTGGATTTGTACAAGAGGTTAGGTTCCTTATTGGATAGAGATGATATCCGGGGAAGTTGTAGAGGGGAGAAATGGATAGAGTATTTCGAAATTTTCGGAAAATTGGTTCGAGAAGTGGAAGAAAATATAGATAAGTTGGAAAGAGTGAGAAGATCTATTCTTTTTAGCCGATGAATAGTTTGGAATCTATTTTTTGGCATCAATTATTACTTTTTTAAGTCATATTCTTTTGTCAGTTGACTTTTGATTCTACCAACAATCGAAAAGGGTTTATAATTGATACTTTAAGCTTTTATCAGAGTTTCATGGAGACTCGAAAAGTTGTTTTAACTGCAGATCGTTCTTTGATGAGCAATTTTAGAGGTAACTATATCCTTGGTTTCCTCTCGTGTGCACCTTCCAGCGTGGTTCCAGGATTCGTTTATAATCGAATATTTGCACCCCCCATAGAGGCTAATCCAGATGGTTCGGCAAGGGCTGCCCCTATGGGTCTTAGACGTTTGGAAAGCGCTCTTTTACAGGACAGTCGATACGTTGAAGGTGAGGTTCTAGTGGCTCATCCCCACTGTATAAGGGAAGTTATCGGGGAAGATACTGAAATTATTGGAGTTAGTGTAATGGATCCATTGGGGAAAGGCCCAGTTACGTCGTCTTTTACACACAATACTGAACACACACCGATGAATGCCGTGGAATTCCAGTCGCTCACGAATGACATAAATGAGCTTGTTTCTGATGCTAGGGTGGTTGTAGGTGGAGGAGGGGCTTGGCAGCTTGAGAACAGAATGGAAGAGTTTGACATCGATTACTTGGTCCTTGGAGAGGTGGGTCATAATGCTCCTGATGTATTTGAGAGTATAGTCTCGGGTTCTGCCGATCCGGTTATATTTTCTGGGAGTCCCAAAAGTATGGACGAAGTTCCCGAGATTAAAGGACCTACTATAAATTCCGTTTTAGAGGCGATGAGAGGATGTGGTCGTGGTTGTAGTTTTTGTGGGCCAAATAATAGACGTAAGATATATGCTGATGTTGATCGCCTTAAGCGGGAGGCGGAAGTAAATTCTAGAGAATTTCGTCACATCTGGTTACATAGCGAGGATATCCTTCTTTATAAACATAGTAGTAATTTTGTACCCAATCGAGAAGAAATCCGAAATCTATACGAGTCTATATTGAACGTTGAAGGAATTGAGATGGTGGGTACTACTCACATTAATCTCGCTGGTGTGGTGTCTGCTCCTGAAGTCATTGGTGATATTTCTAAACTTAATGGACTTTCTACCGATAGATGGACGGGGATTCAACCGGGTCTAGAGACAGGAAGCCCTCGACTTATCGATAAACATATGCGGGGTAAAGCACTTCCTTTCGAACCGGAAGATTGGCCAAATATTGTTGAGGAAGGTATTCGAATATTGAATGATAATTACATCTATCCTGCCTGTACTCTGGTTATCGGATTGCCGGGGGAGACAGAGGAGGATGTGGATCTGACCATAGAGCTGATCGAGAATCTTTCTGATACACATAGCATCTTTGCTCCGCTCATGTATATGGATTACAGAGGGGAAGCAACAGTTGCGGCTTATGACATGTCTCCTAAGCAATTGGAGTTATTTTACAAATGTTGGAGACATAATGTTGATGAAATTCAGGGAAAGGTTTGGAGGGCGACGAAGGGATGGAATCCTATCTCCCGTATAGTTTCGAAGTTAGTGGTCTGGTTGGGTGGAAAAACTATTTTACATAAACTCGATCGGATGAAGATCGAGAGTGGTCTAGAGCAATAGTTCCCTTTGTTTTGTGACAACCAAAGTTCTGGCGTAAGTTGTTTAAATCATATTCATATAACTCCATGTGGTGAAAAATATGAAAACTACAGTTAGTGTAATCAAAGCGGATGTAGGTAGTCTACCAGGACACGTTGTTGTTCCAAAGGAGATGCTGGATATATGTGAAGACGATCTTTCAGGGGCCAAAGAAGAGGGCGTTATAAAAAGCTACCATGTGACAAATTGCGGTGACGACATTAATCTTATCATGGCTCATGATAAGGGCGTAGATAACGAAAAAATCCATCAATTGGCGTGGGATACGTTCATGGAAGCAGGAGATTACGCAAAAGAACACGGGTTTTATGGAGCTAAACAGGACCTTTTGAAAGAAGCTTTTTCAGGAAATGTTAAAGGAATGGGCCCGGGAGTTGCCGAATTCGAAATTGAAGAAAGGCCGAGTGAACCAATAATCGTTTGGGCATGTGATAAAACTGCCCCAAGTGCGTTTAACCTCCCGATTTTCAAGATGTTTGGCAGTCCTTTCAATACAGCTGGTCTCATCATAGATACAAAAATGCATGATGGATACAAGTTTGAAATCCACGATATCAAGAAAGGCAAGAAAATTATGCTCAGTAGTCCCGAAGAGATGCATGACATACTCTCGCTGATTGGCCTTGTAAATAGGTATGTGATTAAGAGAGTTTATAGAAAGACTGGAGAAGTAGCTGCTTCCATTAGTACTGAGAAACTAAGTATGATTGCAGGAGAGTACGTTGGAAAGGATGATCCAGTTGCTATCACACGTGCACAGTCTGGGTATCCTGCAGTTGGAGAAGAACTCGAAGCTTTTGCTTTCCCACATCTTGTACCTGGATGGATGAGAGGTTCTCACCAGGGTCCGTTGATGCCGGTTTCTCGGAAAAACGCTAGACCGACTCGATTCGATGGTCCTCCGAGGATAATTGCTCTTGGATTCCAGCTAAAGAATGGAATTCTTCAGGGTCCAGTAGATCTATTTGACGATCCGTCTTTCGACGAAGCTCGGAAGAAAGCTGGAGAAATTGCAGAGTATATGCGTAGACACGGACCGTTCCAGCCGCATCTGCTACCAGAGGAAGAGTTAGAATACACGACGATAACAGATGTAATAGACAATCTGGAAAATCGCTTTGAATCAATAGAGTGAGTTGGGAATTTTCTGAACAGAAGATAGCGGAAAATTTCCCAATCTTTTTATTTTATTTTGACTTGATTTAATTGACAAATTGAGAAGGAGATTAATCTGAGTAAAATATCAAGAGTTTTGAAGGTATACGAATGGTTTTATAAGGGAATTCGTTCTAAAAGTCTCAATACCCTTATTAGGGATTTACTGTAAGATTAGGTAAGAATGGGGACAAGAATGCCAGAAGAAGAAAAACCGAAGGAAGAAGGCCAAAAACTGAAAGGTATTGTGCGGTTAGCGGGCAGAGACCTAAAGGGAAGTAGGCGTATCCAGTCTGCTATAAGTGGCTTGAAAGGTATCGGCTCATCTATGGCCAAAGCAATGGTTTATTCGGCGGGGATAGACGGAACTCAAAAAGTTGGTTCTTTGAGTGATGAGCAAATTAAAAGTCTGGAAAAAGTTTTTGATGATCCCGTCAAATATGGAATCCCAAAATATATGCTTAATAGACGTAAGGATTTTGAAACTGGTGAAGATCTGCACCTTCTTGGCGGTGATATCGAGATGGCTGAGAGGGAAGATATATCGAGAGAGAAGGATATTCAGAGTAGAAGGGGAATCCGCCATCAAAGAGGTCTTCCGGTGAGGGGGCAGCGCACTAGGTCTACAGGTAGAAAAGGTATGACCGTGGGTGTACAAAGAGAAAAATTGAAGAAGAAAAAGAAAAAGGAAAAGAAGGAAAAGAGTTGATGATTCATGGGAGATCCTAAAAGACAAAGAAAGCAGTATGCGACACCCCTTAGGCCTTGGGATAGAGAGCGCATAATAAAGGAAGCAGATTTGACCAGAAAATATGGATTAAAGTCCAAGAATGAAGTTTGGAAAACTGAGACTATTCTTCGAGATTTCCGAAGGGAGGCGAGAAAGTTGATGGCTGAAACGGGGGAACAAGCAGATAAGGAGGCTAAACAGTTGCTTTCCAAGTTACAGAATTTGAAATTGGTTGGAAAAGATTCTTCTATAGTTGATGTTCTTAAGTTAGGTATTGAAGATGTTCTTGATAGGCGTCTTCAATCAGTTGTTTATAAGAAAGGTCTTGCCAAGACTGCAACACAGGCAAGGCAGTTCATTGTTCATGGACATATAGTTGTTGGTGACAGATGTGTCACTGAGCCAGGTTATCTGGTGTCTGGTGATGAAGAGCAGGAGGTTGCTCATCATCCGTCATCTTCTTACAAAGAAATTATCAAACCAGAGGAAGTAAAGTCCAATAGACCAGCGGCTACTACGGAGGAGAAATAATATGGCGAGAAGAGGCAGAAGCAGAAGTAAAGGAAGAAAGAAAAAGGAAGGAGAAAAATGGGGCGTGGCCCATATATACGCTTCTTTCAATAATACGATAATTCATGTAACTGATTTGACCGGTGCCGAAACAGTCGCTCGTTATTCTGGTGGCATGGTTGTCAAGAGTGATAGAGAGGAGTCTTCACCATATGCTGCGATGAAAGCGGCTGGCTTCGTGGCTGAAGAGGTAAAAGATAAAGGCTTCACCGGTGTACATATAAAGGTACGTGCTCCGGGCGGAAGCGGGTCGAAGAGTCCAGGTCCGGGTGCCCAGGCTTCGATTAGGGCCTTGGCGAGAGCCGGACTACAGATCGGAAAAATAGAGGATGTTACCCCAATACCTCACGACGGAACTAGAAAGAAAGGTGGGAGAAGGGGAAGACGAGTATAAGAATCAGGTGTTAATAAAATGGAAATTGAATTGAGAAAGTTTGATGATGAAAATCTAGAATTCGTGATTTCGGGAACTAATCCCGCCTTCGTTAACTCTATTAGACGAACTATTCTTCAGAAGGTACCTGTTATGGCAATAGATGAAGTTGAAGTTATGGTTAATGATACAATAATGGGAGACGAAGTAATAGCTCATCGTCTTGGTCAGATTCCGTTAAACACTCCCGATGGATATTTGCTCCCTTCCGAATGTGACTGCAGAAAGGGTAGATGTCCTAACTGTAGTGTTGATCTCGATCTTGAACTGGTTGAGGGCCCCGCTGTGGTTCGAGCAAGCGATTTAGACCCATCAGATTCAGAGGTTTTTCCCGTTCAAGGTGAAACTCCTATTGTTCGACTCGGTGAAGAACAAAGGATAAAACTTACAGGGATTGCTAGACTAGGATTCGGTAAGGACCATGCTAATTGGCAGCCTGCTGTTGCTTCATACAAGTACATGCCTATTATCAACATAAACCAAGACGCTCGCGAGGAGTGGGAGGAGTGCGCTGAGGTCTGTCCAACGGATGTATTTGAGGTTGAAGATGGAGAACTGACAATTGTAAATCTTGAGGAGTGCACTTTATGCAACGCCTGTGTGGAGGCATGCCCTGGCGCTATCGAGGTCAAGGGAGATTCAACGAAGTTTATTTTCAGAGTAGAATCCACGGGAGCTATGTCTTCTGAGAGAATTCTGAGAAAGTCTCTCGAAATAATGAAGGCTAAATGTAGCGAGTTCAACGAAAAGCTAGATGAATTAAAGAAGTTCGGAGAATTGTAAATTTTTGATAGGATTCTAGATCCATTCTTTTCTTCTGAAGTAGATTACCATCCCAATAACGACCATAAACATTACTATTAATATCGTAGGATATGCCCAGCTTACCTCGAGTTCAGGCATAAATTCGAAGTTCATCCCGTAAACTCCTGCTATGAACGTTAGGGGGATGAATATTGTGGCTATAATGGTTAATACTTTCATAACTTCATTCATTCTGTTACTGATACTTGAAAGATAAATATCCAATAAGCCGGAGAGCATTTCTCTTTGGGCCTCTAGAGTATCTACAGCTTGTATTGTGTGATCGTAGATATCTCTGAAATATATGAGATTCTTTTTCTTTATTAAGGAAACCTCTCCCCTTTCTAGCCTCCTTATCGCTTCTCTTAGAGTCCAAAAGGATTTACGAAGAGATATGAGTTCTCTTTTAAGATTTTGTATATTTTGTAGAGTTCTAGTTGTGGGATTTACTAGGACCTTTTCTTCCAAATCTTCTATTTCTTCACCAATATTTTCTAGGATTATGTAGTAGTTGTCCACGATTGCGTCTATTAGAGCATAAGCTAGATAATCACTACCCTCCTTTCTTATTTTTCCTTTACCGCCTCGAATTCGGTCTCTAATAGGATCAAAAACGTCTCCTTCTTTTTCTTGAAAAGAAATGACGTAATTTTCTCCGAGAATTAGGCTTATTTGTTCCTTTTCAATTTCTTTGCCACTTTCCTCATAATAGAACATTTTTAAAACGGCAAATACATGATTTTCAAAATCTTCTATTTTTTGCCTTTGTTGAGTGTTCAGAATATCCTCAAGTAGAAGGGGATGTAAGTCAAAATTTTTTCCTATTTTTTCTATTATTTCGACCTTATGTATACCGTCTATATTTATCCAAGTGACTGTAGGTTTTTCTTTGAATGGGAAACATTCTTCCACTTTTTCGACTTTTTTTTCTTGATATTGTTTCTCGTCGTAATCTAAAATTGTTATAGTAGGTTCTTCTTTTTTTTCTTCTCCAGTGTAAATAAGAGTTCCAGGGGGTAGACCTGCTTCCTTATGTCTTTTTTCGGGAGAATTAGACATTCTAGTGGTATTTTTTGTCGAATCTCAGTAATTAATGTTTTGAACATTTTATACAGTTCCTCTCTATCTTCTTTTAAGAAGCCGTATTCTTTTTTAGAGTTTAGTTTTAAACCGTCTGTGTATGCTGAGTGAAAAAGATCTGGTTCTCGAGCTCGAAGATGTCTCGAGAATAGTTGATAATAATCTAGTAATAGACGATATATCGTGGAAAATCAAAAAAGGTGAGCACTGGGCTATGCTTGGAGCTAATGGGGCGGGCAAAACTACCTTAATGAAAATAATCTCCGGTTATCTCTGGCCTACGAAAGGGAAAGTTAAGGTTCTTGGAGAAAGATTTGGTAAGGTAGATCTTAGGGAACTCAGAAAGAATATTGGATATGTAAATTCTGTTCTCTTAAATGAAATCCCGTGGAATGATTCTGTTTTAAAGGTCGTACTTTCAGGTAGATTCGGTAGTATCGGCCTTTACGAGGAACCAACGAAAAAGAATTTGGGTAAAGCGGAGGACCTTCTCGAATTTATGGGGTGTCTCGATTTGAAGAAAAGGCAGTTTGGCAAATTGTCTCAGGGAGAACAGCAGAAGGTACTGATAGCTAGGGCATTAATGTCTAAGCCGGGGATCCTCATCATGGATGAACCGGCTATAGGATTGGATCCAGCTGCTAGGGAAAGGTTCCTGAAACGGGTCGAAAAAACTGCTATAATGGAGGGCGGCCCTACGCTAATATATATAACTCATCATATAGAGGAGATAATACCTATTTTTAAGAAAGCGATAATTTTGAAGGATGGGAGAATATTAGCAAAAGGGCGTAAAGAGAGGATTTTAACAGATAGTATTCTAGAGAAAGCCTTTGATATGAGACTCAAGGTTATCGAGAATGACGGAAGATACGTTATTAGTTAGTTTACATTCGAATTTTTCAAATAGGATAGCTTTTTGAGTATGGATAGATATTGTTGTGGAATTGAGAAGTGATCTAAATGAAACCTAGAGTTATTTCCTTTGATGTTGACGGGACTTTGGTAAAGAAAACACTAGCCGATAGGTTTTGGTTTGTGGAGGTTCCGAGGCTCTATATCAAATATAATCATCTGGGTTTTGATGAAGCGGTCGAATTTTTGAAGAGAAATTACGATGAGGTGGGAGATAGAGACATTAGATGGTATTTGCCCAAGTATTGGTTTGATAGGTTTGGATTTGAAGAGAAACCTACAGAGATCCTGAAGAATATTAGTGACGAAGTAGAATTTTTTCAGGACGCATTAGATGTTCTATCTTCTCTGGATTCGGATTATGACTTAATAGTTATTTCAAATGCCCCTGAAGAGTTTCTAAATGTTCAGTTAAAGGATGTTGAAAACTACTTCTCCAAAATTTATTCCTGCGTTTCTGATTTAGGTCAAGTTAAAAAAGATGCCAGGGTTTATGAGAAGATCTGCGCTGACTATGGGGTTGCTCCTGAGGATGTAGTTCACGTGGGAGATGATTGGGACTTTGATTATAGATCTCCTCAAAAGATAGGAGTAAATACTTTCTTGATAGATCGGGACGGTAAATTTGATCGAAAAAATGGTGTTCTCAGAGATCTAAGAGATATGTTAGATATTATTAATTAGATTCCCCGATTTATATTTGGAATAGGATATGAGTCAAGGTAATAAAGTTATCACGTTTTTCGGGGGTTTATAGTGCCAGAGAAAAGTAAACTGAAAAGAGTTTTAGTTCCGTATTCGGGTATGGGCCTTCCGGTTAATGCTTTGACAAAGGCTATTGAGAGTTTGGATGAGAAGGGGGAATTGTTTCTACTTCATGTTATTGATGAGGCTCCGGTGGTGGATTTGAGCTATCAGACGGGACAATCTGAATATAGTGAACTTATAAAAATATTTAGAGAGACTCAGAGAAAGGTTCAAAAAAATTATGCCAGAGAGGTCTCAAAGGAAATTAAAAAGGAAGGTTCAAAACACAAAATCACTGTGACACCACTTTATGCAATTGGTGATCCGGCGGAAGAGGTTTTGAAGATCGTAAGCGAATATTCCATCCAGCTTGTTGTTATTGAAAAGTTGAGGGATAGAATAGTTGAGATTTTCCACGGTGATGAGATAAACTATTTGTGCGAAAGAGCTCCTTGCGAGGTCTTGCGTGTACCCGGTCGAAAAAAGGATTGATTTTTTGGTCTAGAATAAGACCTTTTCGATTCTTAACTGTTATATATCATTTATAAGAGTAGTATAATGGGGTTTTATTGGCAATAAACTTGGATGAAGCAATATTAAATATTGTATTGAGTATCATCATAGTATCCCCCGTTTTATGGATTTCGGGCCGTGCTTTGGTAGGTAAGAGAAGAGCGACTTTCGTTGATGCGATTTGGATCGTAGTATTGGGGACGATTATAGGATCGATTATTGGCTACATCTTTGCAGGTGTTATCGCTTCTATTATCGTGCTTATTGTCTGGCTTGGGTTAGTCAAGCATTTTTTTGAGTGCGGATGGCTCAAGGCCCTGGCGATTTCGATATTGGCCGTGATTATATTCGTAGTGATTGCAGTAGTCCTGAGTATAATTGGCTTTGGTTTATGGGTCTGGATATAACATAGTTAATTTTGAGAGAATACCGAAGAAAAAGCCCATTACTTAGAAATAATGAGGATATTTTAGGAAATATTGCTTCTAATTGGATAACCTTTTTGAATGATGAGTAGATGAAGGGAAAACGGATGGTAGTCTTGTCACTTTTTATTAAGAAACCAATCAAGAAGAAGTTCAAATGCGAGTGCGGCGAAATCGTTTGTATAGTGGATTCTGACGAACCACAGGAATACTGTCCCATATGTGGCAAAAAACTTTCAGATAACGGTAGCTGCTGAAATTCGCAGGTATTTTTCTTTTAGAGGTTAGATCCTGTCTTTTAGCTAGTTGTATTATTTGGAAGTCGGATTTTGGCAATTAGGCAGTACTATGTGGTTTATCTGGAGTTTTACGAAGTTTGGTGTAACTAATCGAAATTTATTTTCTCTTCCAATTCAAAATAGAAACATTTTATTGATTTGGAAATAACTTTTTACCACATGCAGGATGTTTACGATAAGCCAATAGCTGTTCTAGGAGGTGGAGCTGGTGGTCAGACAATGGCTGCAGATATCTCTTTGGCAGGTAATAGAGTTAGACTATATGAACTTCCTGAGTTTGAAGGAAGGATAAAAGAAGTTATGAAGAGTCAGAAAATCGAGATTGTTGGAGACGAAGCAAATGCCAAAAATTTTAGGAGAAATGGAGTAGCTGAAGTAGATTTGATAACGTCTGATATGAGCGAAGCACTAGAGAATGTCGGATTGATAAATGTTGTTGTCCCCGCTCTTGGTCACGAGAAATTCTTTGATAAGATGATTCCTTATCTGGAGGATGGACAGTTTATAAACATATTTCCGGATAATTATGGATCTTTGCTTTTGAAACACAAATTGGTTGAAGACGATATTGATGTTGATGTAATAATCGGAGGGTGGTCCTCTTTACCCTATGCGACTCGGTCGAGGGGTATGGAGCCGGGGAGAGTCAATCTGGCGAATAGGACTGTTGAGCTCAGGGGGGATACTTTACCCAGCGAGGATTGGGGGAAGTTCCTTAAAATAATGAAGAATTTTCCGCCGTTGGATCCTACTAAGATCAAGAAAGGTGACACTGTACTCGATATCGGGTTCAGCAATCCAAATCCCGCAGTTCATGTTCCAGGGTCTGTTCTCAATGTGGGACATATGGAGAATTATGGTAAGCCGGAGAAGATATACGGCGACGAAGAATCAGATTATAGTCTTTACATACAGGGTACTTCCCCTTCCGTTTCGAAGTTAATGTGGGAGTTTTATAGGGAAGAGCGCAAAATTGCTGAAGCTATCGGAATAGAAATCGAGGAGTGGAGGGAGGAGGACTTCATGTCTAAATCTAATATAATGTTAAAGCACTATATGGGAAGAGAATTCGAGATTCCTTTTGAGGACCGCGATTGGAGCTGGGTAGTGGGACCTCAAACTGTAGAGGATCGATACTTTATGGAGGATATAGCAGTTGGCACAAATATCTACTACGAACTTGCAGAGAATTTTGGTGTTTCGGCCCCTCTGATCGAGTCATTTATTAGAATTGGCTCTGCCATCTGCGGTCATGATTTTATGGAGGAGGGTAGATCTTTGAGTGATTTGGGTATTTCGAGTATGTCCAGAGAGCAACTTTTGAAGTATTTGAGAGAAGGAATCTAATTATTTATTTAGTCAGTTCTCTTACTGACTCTTGGTTAGCTTGGAGAAATTTTTTGCATGATTAGTCATAATAGTTTTCTAAGAAGTTTATGAGAGTTCTTTTTGTGGATGATGAACCTGAGCTTCTTGAGCAGGCTAAACTATTTTTAGAGAAAGATGACGACCTGCTTGAGATAAAAACGGCAACTTCTGCGGAGGAAGGTTTGGACCTCATTGAAGACGAGAGTTATGATGCCGTAGTTTCTGATTATCAAATGCCCGGCTTAAACGGTTTAGAATTTTTAAAGATCTTGAGAGGTGATATGGAGGTTGATCTTCCTTTTATTGTTTTTACTGGAAAGGGCCGGGAGGAGGTGGCTATGGAAGCATTAAATCTTGGAGCAGATCACTATTTACAAAAAAGGGGTTTTCCAGAGGCCCAGTACAAGGCGTTAGCTAATGTTGTAATTAAGGAGATAAAAAGGAAAAAGTCAGAGTCCGCTCTGCAGGAGAGTCAGAGGAGGTTATCTACCTTGTTGAAGAACCTTCCAGGTATGGCTTACCGCTGTAGGGTGGATGAGGATTGGACGATGTTATTCGTTAGTGAGGGTGGATATGAACTTACGGGTTATAGATCGGAGGATTTAGTGAATAACTCGAAAGTTTCTTATAAAGAATTGATTCACCCAGAAGATCGCGTTTATGTTAGAGATGAAATCCAGAAATCCATCCAAGAAAAAGAACCATTTCAGGTGGAGTATAGGATAGTAACAGCAAACGATGAAGAAAAATGGGTTTGGGAGCAAGGACGTAGAGTTCCATCAAGCGAATCTGGGAAAAATTTGCTGGAGGGGATAATTATAGATGTGAGTGAACGCAAGAAAATTGAAAAAGATCTTTATTTCGAGAGTAATCTCCTGTCTTCACTTTTAAATTCAATTCCAGATTTTGTTTATTTCAAAGACAAGGAGGCTAGGTATATAAGGGTCAGTAAGGCTTACGCTGAATCTCTTGGATTAGATATAGAAGAAATAATGGGAAAGAACGTACTCGATCTTTATCCTGAGAATGAGGGGAGGAGGATGCATGAGGACGATATGAAGGTTATCGAGGAGGAGAAGGTTGTTGTCGATAAAGAGGATAGAATCACTCTTCCTAGTGGGGAGACACGGTGGATGTCTACTACTAAAACACCTCGATATGATTCGGAGGGAAATGTTATCGGTATGATGGGGATTTCGCGAGATGTTACTGATTTCAAGGAAATAGAAATGGACCTTGAAGAAGAGAGAGATTTTGTCAAAAAGTTTTTGGAGACATCACCAGTGTTTTTTGTTGCTATAGATCCTGAAAGGAAAGTTCGAATGATGAATAAAACTATGTTGAAGAGGTTGGGATATAGTGAGGAGGAGGTTATGGGAGAAGACTATGTTTCTGAATTTATTCCAGAGTCCGATCGGAGAGAATTGGAAAAGGTATTTGATAGGATAAAGGCTGGAAAAAAGACAATTAATGAAAATAAAGTTTTGACAAAAGAGGGTGAGGAAATTCTTATAGAGTGGCGGGGAAGGCCAATATTTGGGGAAAATGGAGAACTTGACTACTTTTTTGGTGTGGGAATCGATATAAACGATCGTAAAGAAGCTGAAAAAAGAGAAGAATTTTTACATTCCCTTCTGAGACACGATTTAAGAAATAAAAATCAAATCGCTGAGGGGTATCTGGAGCTCATAATGGACTATAATCTACCGGAAAAGGCGGAGGAATATCTGGGGAAAATTAACAGAGCCATTGAAGAAGGAATAGAACTCATTGAGAAAGTTAGAACTTTAAGACAGTTAAAAAATGAGGAAAATCCCAAGGAAATAAGGATCAATTCTCTTTTAGAGAAAGTGGTTGAGGATTATCAGAGTATGACGGAAAATGGAGATATAGAATTTGTCTACTCTGGGGACTCTATTGAGGCCCTAGGGGGAAATCTCCTTGAAGAGGCTCTATCAAACCTAATAGAAAATTCCGTGAAACACGGGGATTGTGACAAGATTAGAATATCTTGTTGTGAGAATGATGGTGAGGTAATAATTGTTGTGGAAGATGATGGAATTGGTATATCTGATGAGGTTCGAGGGAAGGTGTTCCGGAGAGGTTTTAGGGAAGGTGAGAATGCGGGTTCTGGACTGGGTTTGTATCTTGTAAGAGAGATAGTGAATAGCTATGGCGGTTCCGTTGAAATAAAAGATTCTGAGCTGGGTGGAGCTAGGTTTGATGTTTTTTTGGAGAAAGTACGAAAAGATTCAACTATCTTTTCTTAGTCGTTGCTCTCTTCTATTTTTCTTTTTTCTTCTTTTCGGTTGGAGTCCTTGTCAGAGAACTGAAATATGGTTCCTGCGATGAAGAGTATCGCTCCGATAATCAGGGAAGCCTCTCTGGAACCAGTTAGCTGGAAAACAGCAGTTCCTGCTAGAATGCCTCCTATTAAGGCGGTCATAGCGGGCAGAAGTAGTCGGAAAAGAACTACTGCAATAGCAGCAAAAAGGATCCCCAAAACGATTGCTAAGGGTGGTGACAATCCAATAAGTAGGCCAGTTCCGAGGGCAAATCCGACTATACCTATCCAGAGATACGGTGCGAAGAATCCGATAACTCCACCTATTAGAAATGAACCAATTAGTATTATGATTAGCAGGATTCCAGAGCTTGGGAAATACGAGTACATAAAGCCAAGAGCTAAGAATCCACCTATTAGAAAATTGAAGATATCGAATAATCTCTTTCCATAAAAACTGTAGAGGACACCTAATATCAGGAAGATTATGGGAAATGCGATTATCAGTTCATTTAGGTCTGATATCATTTCCATTAGGCTAATCCCTTTGAGAGCTCCCATCCCTCCGAATCCAGCTAAAGTAGCGAACAATTTGCTTCCCTCCATAAATCTGCCTTTTTGGTATTTTTATCTTCCGAAAATTTTCTAAAAAATATTAATAAAAGGATAAAATTGTGGATTTTTAGCAGCTTTTACATTTTTTTAGCTTTTCCTGGGTGTTTCTTCTTTGCGTGCTCTTTTAGTTTCTCTTTAGAGTCGAATTCTTTTCCACATATATCACATTTTGGCAAATTTGGACACCTCCCCATTTTATTTCTCTTTTAAGAAACTAAAACTCTTACTAAAACTTTTGTGGGTATGGTTATGGGAAAAATAAATATTATCTAAACTTTAATTTTCGAGTAGGAGGCTTATTATGCCAAAATTAAAAATAACTGTTTTGAAGACTTCTACGGAAAAGCAGTTTATTGAAGAGTATGGGGCTGAAGGGTGCGAAGAAGAGTGCCCGCTATTCGATGAAGGCGACGAATTCGTCGTCGATCCCGAAAAACCGTTTGTTCCAGATGGTTTCTGTAGTTACGCTTGGGATTCGATAATGAACTTAGTAACTCCTTTATTGCTGGGCGGAGATTTTAGTATTTGGGATTGGACAGAGGATGATAAAACCGCAATAGCATGTTGCAATGATGGTCTTAGACCTGTTTTCTTCAAATTAGAAGCGCTCGATTAATCTGATTAGCTTTCTATAATGAGGTTTCAGAAAAAGGCGAGTTAGGAAAATATTTAGAGGAAGAATAGACATATTAATACTTCAGAGAGTTTGGGGCTAGAGTTAGTTTTAAAATGCGAACATTTTTATTGATTAACGAAATTGTGAAATGTAAAAGTTATTTAGAAAAATCCAATGATTTGGTAATCAGGAGCTAGTTGTTTAAAATATTTGATTTTCATACCATTTAGAGCTGATTTTTAGGAGGTGAGACTAATGAAAGGAACTGTGAAATTTTTCAACGATAGAAAAAATTACGGGTTTATAGAACCTGAAGAAGGAAGTAAAGACGTCTTTGTACATAGAAGTGACATTGAAGCGGATACTCTTAAAGAAGGTGACATTGTTGAATTTGATACAGAAGAAGAAGAAAAAGGTCTTAGAGCTGTGAACGTTAAGAAGGTTGAAGAATAAATTCAATTTTTAATATTTCGGAGATAAAAAAGCGATTTTAGTACTTTCAGTTGGCCTTGTCTTAAAAGTTAACTATAAAACCAGATACCATTCAAGATCTCAAAATTTTTTGTTATTTTTTATTTTTATAATGCCTATTTGCGTTTTCTAGGAAAGATAATTTAGATATTTTGATCTTTTTCGATCTAAATTTTAATTTGTCTTAGATTCTCGTAAGGGATTAATATCGCTCTTAGAAGAGATGATGTTTTTCAGGATTTAGAGATCATTACCTCTGTAGCTTTTATTACGGCTTCTACTTCGTCTCCTTCTTTTAGATCTAAATCCTCTGCTGCCTCTTTTGTTATGAATGCTGTCATCTTTGAAGGTTCTACCTTTATTTTTATTTTTGCTCCGACTTCTCCAAGTTCGATATCCTCTATTTTTCCTTTTAGGTGATTTCTAGCGGATAGTTTTGTAGACATATTTTCCCAAAACATTTTTTCTTTAATCATCTTATTTAACGTATCGTTCATCCAGTTGTATTTTCTTATGAGTTCTATCCCTTGATCTGTAAGTTTGGATCCTCCGCCTCCGGTCCCGCCTTTTTCTGATTCAACTAATTTCAGATTTAGTCTTTTCTCAAGTTTCTTTAGTATTCCCCATGCATGTCTATACGACATTCCCAGTATTTTGGCGGCCTTGTTCAGAGAACCCTCTTCCTCTATTGTCTGTAGAAGCTCAATTCTACCTTCTCCACCTATGGCCTCCCCTTCTATCTGCAGCCACAATTTTATTGTTGGTTCTAATTGATTCTGTTTGTTCATCTTCAGTTACCTAGTTACTTTTTAGTGATTCGATCTAATAACTACCAGTTAGAAAATTAATTCACCTGAAACAAATTTTTTCGTTTTTTCATCTCTTGGGTTTTTAAATAGTTCCTTAGTTCCCCCTTCCTCGACTATTTTCCCCTGATAAAGGTGAACTGTTCTATTTGAAAGCCGCTTAGCTTGAAATAGTGTGTGGGTTGCTATTGCTACAGTGGTATTTTTTTCTTCTACAATTTCCTTAATAGCTTCTTCAACGATTTTTGCATTCCCTGGATCAACGTTTGCTGTAGGTTCGTCCAAGAGAAGGAGATCCGGGTCGATAACAAAGGCTCTTGCCAGTGCAACTCTCTGCTGTTCTCCCCCAGATAGGTTTTTTGCGTTTTTATTCACATGATCCTGCATCTTCACAAGTTTCAGAGCTTCTGAAACTTTATTATCGATCTTTGATTTCGAGAAGTTCCGTACTTTTAAACCATAAGCTATGTTATCTTTGACAGAAGAATTAAACATGGTCGATTTTTGAAAAACTAGTGTGACTCTTCTATTCAACTTGTAGAGTTCATCTATCTCGTCACCTCTGTATATATACTTCCCGCTAGTTGGGATGTCAAGGCTTGCTAATATCCGTAATAAAGTGGTCTTTCCAGAGCCGTTATGACCGATGAAAGCTAGGAGGTCTCCTTCCTTTATTTCTAGAGATATTGATTTTAAGGCCTCAAAGGAGCCGAACTTTTTAGTGATATTTTCCAATTGAATGAAACTCATTTTCTTTCCCTTCTAAAAAGGTTTAATATCATGCTAATGGTGAAAACTATTAGGAGTAATATTATCCCAAGAGCTAATGCGATACCTATTTCTCCTCGAACTGTATACATTTGGATCGAGGTAGTTAGTACTCTGGTATTAAGGGCACTACCACTAACTAGAATATTACCTCCGATCATCATTGCTAGCCCCAGCTCTGCTATGGCTCTATTAAATCCCGAAACGACTGAGAGAATAACTCCATTTATTCCTTCTTTTAGAACTGTTATTGTTGACTCGAGCCGACTAGCTCCTAAAGTGATAGCTAGTTCTCTGACGTTTGTCTCAACCGCTTCAATAGAACCGGCTGTGAAGCTTATTATAATAGGAGTAATCAAAAATGCTTGACCTACGCTGATTCCAAGAGGGGTATAAATAAGATTAAGGAAACCGAAAGGCCCAGCTGGTACCAGTAAAAGGTACAATAC
Organism: Hadarchaeota archaeon (SeqCode); assembly: GCA_964384105.1. GTDB lineage: Archaea > Hadarchaeota > Hadarchaeia > Hadarchaeales > JAGGTB01 > CAYLJV01. The sequence goes on from CAYLJV010000003.1 coordinate 100,194, forward strand.
TAGCCCTAAAACAACTGTTGGGATACCAATCAGTGAATTAAAGAGACCCCTTACGAACCGTATTCCCCTGAATTCATGCATTCCCAAATAAACTCCTATAGGAATGCTCCAAATTGAAGCGATCAAGGTAGCGATTCCTGAGACATATATCGATCTCAGAGCGATACTCATCACTAAGGAGTCTCCAGTAATTATCAGGTGTAGAGCCTTTCGGATTCCCTCTAAAACAAATTCAAGTGACATTTTTTCTTTTGCTAATTGGTAACGTCTATTTTATACTTTTACTGATTACTGTGGAACTCTAGGTTGTGTTTAGATGCTTGGTATCTGTATTCCATTGGGCACTCAGTTCCGTTAATAAATCCGTATTCTGTTATCCAATTGTATACTGGTCCAGCACTCTCTTCTCCTTCTAGAACACTTACAGCCGGATGAAAAAGTTGACGGCCGAATTCTACAACAGCGTATTCTCCAATTAATTCTTGTGCGTCACTAGAAGTAAGCCATTTCGTAAATCTCATTGCTCCTTCGAAATCTTTGTCATACTCCTCTGGATTAACAGGAATAACTCCGTATACATTAGTTAACTCTTTTCCTTCATCCACAAGTACTTCTAGATCTATGAGTCCTCCTGCAGAGTACGCCAAATATGTACCCATGTCGGCGAGCGTGTAGGCATCGTTGTTGTTACAGTAGTTTAGGGTAGCACCCATTCCCTGCCCGGTACTCCTGAACCAATTCTTTCCTTTGATATCTTCCTCGTAGGAGCAACCTGCAGCGTTCCAAAGTCCGATTTCTTTTGTGTTAGTGCCTGAACCATCGTCTCTAGAAGCCCAAATTACATTTCCTTCTTCTCCTGATTTGTAAATCTCCTTTAGGGCTTCCGATGGTGTCATCCCCCCTATTCCTGCAGAATCATTAGGGGGCCCTACGATCGTGAAGAAGTTATAGGCAATTACTTTCCTATTCACTCCATAGCCGTCCCCCATAAAGGCTGCTTCTTTACTTTTTGCATGCACTAAAATTACATCCGAATTCCCCATTTTCGCATCTTCGATTGCGGCGCCTGTTCCTTTGGGTATAAAATGCAATTCTATCCCTGTTTCTTCTCTGAAAGCAGGTCCGATGGAGTTCTCGAGTAAACCGGTGTCATAAAGACTAGTCGTTGTCGAGACGGTGAGAATTCTTTGTTCTTGTGCATACTGCGTCTGGTAGTACCATATTCCTCCAGATACCGCTACTATAACCATAATTCCTACAACTAAAGCTGTTCTATTTGTAGATTTCATTCTTTTTTCACCTCTTTACTAAAAAAGTAGATAAGCTTATAACCCTTATGCTTTCTTTAACATATTGAATAGATTGAAGTGAAAATCTAATCAACACAAAATATTTATATCTTTATGTTTATTTAAGCATAACCGGCCAGATTTGTGAATAATCGGGGATGCTGAAATACTATCAAGAAGACCTCCTGGATGATTTTTATCGGCATTGACTCCACTGGTCTGGACCCAATATCCTTAACCCCAGGTTAACCCACAGCCTGGGGTTGACTCTTAATCCTTCTGAGACTTCCTTTTGACTCACTTGGATAAGAGCAGAAAGCATCTGGGTTTGAAAATGGGAGGGAAGATGCTAAATTCGAAGTTTATTTTTTGGGACTTACCGTTTTTTTAATCTCGGAGTTCTCAGATAAGATCAAAATCCTTGAGGACTCTCTTTATCTCTTTCCTGTTTTCAGGAAGGGGTTCCCGGTCGAGCGGTGGTCTTGGAATGCCGTGATCAAATCCCATTAAATTCAGAGCGTATTGTACTGACATGGGATTCTTTTCATTTGTCTGGAACATTGCGTTATGGATTGGCATGAGTTCTTTATTTAGTTCGTAGGCTTTGGCCGTGTTGTTTTTTCGATAGGCCTCTTCCCAGACTTCAACTACTCCACTTGGATGGACATTTGCACTGACACTTATTGCGAAACTTCCACCTTGCTCGAATATGTAATCATTTGCGGCGTCGTCACCGGATCCTAAATGGAAATCTAGACTGCGAGTTTGGATTTCTTTTCCTATCTTTCTTATTTGTTCGTAATTACCGGATGCTTCCTTTATCCCTATAGCTCCTGCGACTTTCTCGGCGATTTCGAGGGTCGTTTCGGCTTCGATATTTCTCCCTGTTCTGCCGGGCACATTGTATATTACTATTGGCAGTTCAATCTCCTTTGCGATCATATCATAATGGGAGACTATCCGGTCTTGAGGAGGGCAGTTCTGGTAGGGTGAGATCATTAAATGGGCGTCCGTTCCCGTTTCTTCCTCGACCTTTTTGGCTAGTTTGATGGTTTGCCGTGTGGTGTTCATTCCATCTCCTGCGATGACTGGAAGTTTTGTCATTTCTGCGGTTCGTGATATGAATTCGACGTGTTCCTCGAACATTGTTTCTCCGTAATCTCCTAGAGTTGCCGCGTGTCCCGTGCAGCCTGCGGGGACTACACCGTGAACACCGTTTTTCTCAAGATAGTTGAGATGTTCTTCAAGAGCATCATAGTTTATGGATCCATCTTCGCTTATCGGGGTCGGAAGAGCGGGAAAGACTCCAATTGGTTTAAATTTTGAATCTCTACTCATTACTACTTGTTAAATCTAAGATTTCCTATAAAATTTGTTAGTAAGATTCTTTGGCTTTTAAAGAAAGTTAATATTTTTTTAGTTATTTTTGACATATTTCTAGTCAGTGAAATAATGGACTATGAAGACCTGGACAAGATGGTGAGGGAGGAGGGTAAAAAACCTAAGGGAGAAGTTTTCTGTCCCGAATGCGGATCCCATAGATTATATTATTTCGTAGGGGGTAGAGCGGGCTGGATTTACGAATGCAAGAATTGCGGTTATCACGGTTCGGTAGTTATAGAGGATAGTAAAATAGCGAAGGATTTATGGAAGAGATGGAAAAAGGGTGTTAAAGAAGACGAGGATATCTAGTAAAAAGGAAAATGTGGTTCTGATTTATCTGAACGAGATCGTTGAAAATTTATTTAGATTCTTCTTTATCGTATTGTATTTTTTTCCATTTTTCCAATAGTTTACTGGCATCTCTTGTGGCTTTCATGGATTTCTCTATGTATTTTTTTGGCTCTTCAGGAAGGTCGGCATCTTCCAAGAGGCTAAGATAGCCTTCAATAATCTGGAGCTTGTTTCTCAGATCGTGCCTTATGTCTGATTGATAGTCCTCCTCTTCATTACTCTTTTTTGGCATTTCAACAGCTCTTTCCTTGTTTTTTTGGTCTCGGTGACAAAAGATTTTCGGTGTGGAGTTTGTTTTGTTTTTCCAAGTTCATAATGAAATTTGAAATCCAGCTATGGTTTAGGTTATATCTTCTGGTTAGATTTAAAAACAAAGTTAGGTATCTTCTCATAGCATGTTGGGTGGATTAATTGAAGATTCTTCTAGTCGATGATGAAAAAGATATTTTAGAACAAGCTAAAATCTTTCTTGAAAGAAAAGAAAAATTAAAAGCCGAAACGATTACTTCTCCAAAAGAAGCTCTCAAGAATTTAGTTAATGGAGAGTTTGATGCTATTGTTTATGACTATCAAATGCCGGGAATGAATGGCTTGGAGTTTCTTAGAGTAGTGAGGGAAGAAAAGAAGAGTGACATACCATTCATCATCTTCACGGGGAAGGGTCGAGAGGAAGTAGCGATGAAAGCTCTCAATCTCGGAGCAAATCGATACCTTAGAAAGGGTGGGGACCCTGTGACACAGTATGAAGTTTTAGCCGGTGCGATTATCGATGAAGTTGAACACAAGAGAGCTGAGAAAAGGGCGGAATCCTACGCTAGAGACTTGAAAGAGACTTTCAACTCCCTACAGGAGATAGCTTTCCTGTTAGATGAAGACCACAATATTATTTTGGCAAATGGTCATGCCGAGAAGTTTTTTGGGAAATCGGAAGAGGAACTTAAAGACTTCAAATGCTACGAACTGGCTCACGGGACCGATGAGCCTATCGAGGGGTGTCCTTTGAAAAAGACTTTTGATAGTAGGGAAATGGAGGAGCTGGATTTTTATGATTCAAATAAAGGGAAATATTTCCTCGCCAGAACACACCCGATTTTTACAGGGGAGGGGGAACCAGAAAAGTTCGTTCATCAGGTAATTGATATCACGAAGAGGAAAAAGAAGGAAGAAGATTTGAAAATCTACAAGGATCGACTAGAAACTGCCATGGAGGCGGGTAATCTAGCTTGGTGGGAGATGGAGCTACCTTCGGGGAAAGTGAGATTCAACGATAGGAAGGCGGAGATGCTGGGATATTCTCCTGGCAGATTCGAGCATTACGAGGATTTTACAGATCTTTTGCACCCTGAAGATCACGATAAAGCGATGCATGCTATGAGAGATCACCTTGAAGGTAGAGCACCTAGATATGAGGTTGAATATAGAATAAAAATGAAATCGGGCGATTATAAGTGGCTTAGGGATGTAGGTGCGATTACTGAGGACAGCGAATCAAACGATTACAGAAAAGTCACGGGCGTTGTTATTGATATTGATGAAAGAAAGAAAAAAGAGGAAAAATTACAATTTCAATCAGATATATTGGAACAGATAGAAAATGCAGTAATAGTCACGAATTTGGAAGGAAAGGTTACCTATTGGAACAAAAAAGCTGAGGAGCTATACGGTTGGAAGGAAGAGGAAGTTCTAGGAGAGAACATTGTCGATGTTACTCCTTCGTTAGCATCTAAAGATCAAGCAGAAGAGATAATGGAGAAATTACAAAAGGGAGAGAAGTGGTCTGATGAATTTCTGGTTCAAAGAAAAGATGGTACTGAGTTTAATGCTATCGTGACTGATGCACCCATATACAATGAAGATGGAGAAATTACGGGTATCGTTGGAGTTTCCACTGATATTAGCAAGCGTAAAGAGTTAGAGGAAAGGGAAAAGTTTCTACATTCCTTGTTGAGGCACGATGTTAGAAATAAGATGCAGATCGTCCAGGGTTACCTCGAGCTTTTGAAAGATTTTGATCTCCCAAAGGAAGCGGAGTCTTTTCTCGAAAAAGCTATGAGAAGTAGTTACGAGGGTATGGAAGTTATTGAGAAAGTTAGAACTCTAAGAAAGGCTAGTGAGGAAGAGACCAAGAGTGTAAACATTTGCTCGATGATCTACGATAGTTTGGATAATTGGAAATCTTGGGCCGAGGACGCGGGAATGGAAATAAATGTAGATTTTCCAGAGTCGAAGTGCGTGGTGAAAGGTGGTTCTCTCTTAAACGAGTTATTCTCTAATCTTGTGGAGAATTCCATACAGCATTCCGGTGGAGAAATAATCGAGATTTCAGGTGAAATAATTGATAGCGAATTTGTCTGTGTAATAGAGGATAATGGACAGGGTATTGCTGACGAGAATAAAGATAGGATCTTCGATAAGGGATACACGACGGATGAGGGTCGTGGATCCGGCCTTGGACTGTTTCTGGTAAAGGCGCTTTTGGATATCTATGGTGGGGATATTGAGGTTGGGGACTCCGAGCTCGGCGGAGCTAAGTTCGAGATTCGGTTGAAAATGGCATAGTATTTCTCTTGGCCCGGTCAAATTATACTACTAAGATGAAGATCCGAGCACATTCCCACCTTTTTTAAACTAAGATAACATGTGTAGAAACTGATTCTACTGTCAATTGTTTTTAGGATTCAATATTTGGAGGTGTAATTGATGCAAAGTTTGCAGAATCTACCGTCCCAAGCTCAGGAGAAGCTAGAGGAACTTCAAAAGCAGAGGGAAAAGCTTCAGGAGATCGAAGAAGAGAAAAGCAGGATTAAAGTGAGGAAGGAACGTCTAGAAAGAGGTGAGAATGCTTTAAAAGAAGTAGATCGGGGAGATGAGGTCTTCAAAGCTTCCGGCCCCGTTATAGTCAAGACTAGCAAGGAAGATTTCATGGAAGAGATATCAGAGCAGAAGAAAAGCATGGAGGAGAGGTTAGAGTCCATAGAAAGCAAAAAAGATGAGATCAAGAAAAAAGCTATAGAAAACCAAAAGGAACTGAAGAAGAGAGCCAAGCGAAACAAAAAGGAGTCTAAAGACAAAAATTCGATGTTCAGTTGAGCTAATTTTCAGTATATTTGATACCGTTGAGTGAACGGGTTAAAAAACTAAATAAAAAATAAAAGTGGAAGAAAACGGTCTTACCCGCTTTTTCCTAGTCTTATCGATATCGAGGATACGTTTGAAGTACTTCCGTCCTCATTTTCGAGTTCTTCCGTTTCTGTTTCTATGTCGAGAATTTCTAGGTCCTTCAAAAATCTGTTTTTGGTTATCTCCGCAGTATCTACAGCTCTGCTGATAGCTCCTCCACGAGCCTTCAGAAAAACTTCGTCACTTCCTTTGTTAAACTGTGTCACTACGGCGAGAACATAGTCCATTGGACCCTTCTTGCTCCCAACGTAAACAACGTTGTCATCTGCCATTATTTCACCTCCTTATTGTCTGCTTGACAGCTAGGTTCAGTATTACATCAAATATTACCGTATTTCTGTTCCAGCTGAATCAGTTTCTATTATATCGTTTTCAGGTTTAATGTTTATGCCTTTGCCTGGTATTGGTAACAATACCATTTAAAAGCGGTTCCTTCTAATCTCCGTAAGTGATTTCAACACTGTCCGAATGCTCTTCGCATAGATATTTTACTTCGTCTTCTTCATAGACCAGCCTAGTTGGCTTTTTTCCGCAAACTTCGCATGGTTGTGTATTGCCAAAAGTTACTGGTGGCCAGGGTTCATTAGGATGTTGGCCTTTTATGTGCTTTTTCCATCCTTTGTATTCCTTTCCACAGTACGGACATTCTCTTTTACCATCTGTCATTCTATTTCTTCTACCTCCTTACGGGTTTACTAGTTGCTTTTTCTGTCTCGCTCAGGACACAGAGCGAATATTAAACCTAAAGTGAGAGATATCTTTCAGTAATAATATTTATTTTCATGCATTTCAATCCTTTGTTCCCCTTTTTGATTTTTTCCCCCCTGTTTCTCGGAATTATAGTTAAAAATAATGTGTTAAGGTTTTATTTTCAAGTTATTCAATTATATTCTATGAACGAGAAATAATTCAATTGATAAAATAGATGATACTATGAGAAATAAAAAGGAAATGTTAGAAGACGTGAGAAATGATGCTAGAGAAAATGGATATTATGTCTGTCCGGATGAGGACCTTTTAGATGATCTGATAGAGGGGTTAGTAAAGAACGAGAAAAGATATGGGTATGCTTTTTGTCCATGTAGGTGGGCCAGCGGAGTTCCAACGCGTGATGTAGATGTTATTTGCCCTTGTGGGTATAGAGTTCCGGATGTTGAAGAATACGGTCAGTGTTACTGTGGTCTTTTCGTTTCGAAAAAGCTTAAAGATGATTCGTCCAAACTCGGTTCAATCCCTGAAAGACGTCCGAAAAAATTGATAGAAGCAGCGGATGAAGCAAGAAAGAAAAAGGAACACGGAGAAATAGACCGGAAGATTTTGGAATCAGATGTGAGGAAGGGACTTGGTCGATAGGGCATTGCGAAGTTCGGATACAGTGGAAATAAGTCTTTTTCGAAAGGTTTGAGAGATTATTGAGATAATTCTGAGCATTGGATTTCGTGAACATACACATACAATTATTTTTTGACAATTCTGGGAAGTATTCCGATTGATCTGATTCTTTTATTGAAGAACTTGTATTCTTGAACATACTTACAAATATTAAGATCTTTTTGAGCTTTTGCTAAGAATATTCGATAATTCGACTGGTAATTTCTCGTTTATAAGATTCAGGGCACAGTGCACTCTAACTCGTACATAAAGGTCGCTCGGAGGAGGATCGACCATAAAAAAGGAAAATTATTGAAATTGAGGTAATTTTTAACCTCGAATACATATTAATATTAAGTGATATGAGGGTTCTGTTTGTTGATGACGAGCCTGACATCTTAGAACAGGCAAAACTCTTTCTCGAGAAAGAGAAAGATGGACTGGATATTGACACTGTTATTTCTGCTGGGAAAGCTCTGGAATTGTTTGAGAAAAACGATTATGATTGTATTGTTTCGGATTACCAGATGCCTGAGATGGATGGGCTTAGCTTTTTAAAAATTTTAAGAAATGAAAGGCAAAATAGCATTCCATTCATAATGTTCACCGGTAAAGGTCGTGAAGAAGTTGCTATAGAAGCCCTTAACTTGGGAGCAGATCGTTATCTACAGAAGGGTGGAGATCCACGGTCACAATATGATGTTTTGGCTCAGGCGATAATCCAAGAGATTGAATACAGTCAAATGGAGGAAAGGGAAAACTTCTTCGAGATTTCAGCTACTCACGCCCCCGAAGCTATTTTCGTGTCCGATAAGAATGCAAATATTATTTATGTTAACAAACAAGCATCTGAAAATCTAGGTTATTCTATCGAGGAATTGGAAGATATGAAAATTTTTGATCTTGATCCAAACTTTTCCTCGAAAAATTGGAATCAACATTGGAAAAAGTCACGTAAAAAAGGAAAAACAAGGATTGAATCTGACCATATAAAAAAAGATGGAACAAAATTCTCTGTAGAGCTTCTGATTAATCATATAGAACATATGGGTGAAGAATATCACTTCACATTTGCAAGGGATATCACCGATAGAAAGAAAATGGAGAAAGAGCTCTCTTTTGAGTCTGATTTGATGGAGTCTCTTATGGATAATCTCCCTGATTTCGTATACTTCAAGGATGAGGATGCCCGTTACGTGGAAGTTAGTGAAAGTTACGCTGAAATGATTAATATGGAAAAGGATGAGATTATCGGGAGGAAAGTGACGGATCTTTATTCTGAAGACGAGGGCAATAGGATGCATGAGGATGATTTGAGAGTGATAGAAGAGGGTGGAAAGATAGTCGACAAGGAAGACAAGATTACCATCCCTAATGGAGAAACCAGATGGATGTCCACTACAAAAATTCCAAGGTATGACGATGAAGGTAATGTTATAGGAATGTTTGGTGTTTCTCGAGATATTACGGATAGAATGAGGTTAGAGAAGAGAATCGCTAATGAGAGAGACATGTTTGTGGAGGGGCCGGTTGTGGTCTTTAGCTGGTTAAACGAGTCGGGTTGGCCTATCGATTATGTTTCTCCTAACGTTGAGGAAGTCCTTGGTTACGAACCAGAGGACTTCACGGGTGGTGATCTTGTCTATACTGACGTCATAGCTGATGAGGACGTAGATAAAGTGATAGAAGAGAACCGGGAGGCTAGTGAGAGAGGGGAACCAAGGTTTGAACATTCCCCTTATAGGATAGTCAAGAAGAACGGGGATGAGATCTGGGTTTACGATCTTACGACGATAGTTAGAAATGACAAAGGCGAGATAACTCGCTATCAGGGATATATTCTCGACATTACCCAACAGATGGAGAGAGAGGAGGAATCGAGATTATCCAAAGATATAATCACGAAGAGCCCTATTGTTGTGTTCTTGTGGAGGAATGAGGAGGGGTGGCCTGTGGAATTTGTTACTGAAGATGTTGTGGATATTTATGGCTACAGTCCTGAGGATTTTACTTTCGAAAATATGAAATTCATTGATACTATTCATCCTGATGATCGGTCAAGAGTCAGAGAGGAGGTTATTGAGAGCAGTAAGAAGGGACGAGAGAGAATCTCACATGAACCTTACCGTATAATTACGAGGGAGGGAAATGTTAGATGGATCAAAGACGAAACTTACATCAAAAGGGACGAGAAAGGTAATATATTGAACTATCGGGGTATTCAAGAAGACATCACTCAAAGGAAAAAGGCAGAGGAGAGGGAGGAATTTCTACACTCATTACTTAGACATGATGTTCGTAACAAGGCTCAAATTGTTCAGGGTTATTTGGAGCTTCTTAGGGATACTGACCTTTCAGAGGAGCAGAGTGAACTTATTGAGAAGGCCAGTAAAGCTTCAGAAGTAGGAGTAGATATTATTGAGAAGGTTAGAACACTTCGAAAGGTAAGTGAAGAGAGGAGAATTAGTGAAGTTGGTATCAGAGTGATTCTTAAGAACGTGATCAGTGGGAAGGAATCACAGGCTTCGGAAAGGGATATAGAGATAGATTTTGAAATGGAGGGTTGCAAGGTTCTAGGAGGTCCCCTATTGGAGGAGCTATTCTCAAACTTAGTGGAAAATTCCATCAAGCATGCTGACTGCGAGAAGATCCGAATATCCGGAAGAAAGACGAGTGAAGAGTGTATAATTACAGTCGAGGATGATGGTAAGGGAATTTCAGACGAAGATAAAAACAAAATTTTCGAAAAAGGGTTTAAAAGCGGCAAAACTGGCGGTTCAGGACTTGGATTATTCCTTGTGAAGGAAATAGCTGAGTCTTACGGTGGTAGTGTTGAAGTCAATGACTCGGAACTAGGAGGCGCAAGATTCGACGTTCATTTGAAGAAAACCTAATCTCAAAAATTCCTTCAAGATATTCATCCGTGAAAGTTTAAGGGGCTAGAGTTAATTACGATGAAACATGTTAATATTTTGAGAGATAATATGACAAAAAAAGAAAAAATGGAAGAAGAGACTAAAAAGGTAGCCGAGGAAGTAACTGAAAACATTAAAAAGGTAGCTGAAGAGGCTACTGAGGAAATAAAAAAAGCTGGTCAAGAAGCCGCCAAAGAAATAAAGAGAAGCGCTGATGAGACCGAAGTCTTTCTAGTTAAGGAAGGCTCAGCAGTAGCTGGAAAAACCGTAGAGGATATAGACAAACAGGGACTTTTGGGAAAAGATGCTTTGATCGTAGAGATAGAACGAAACGATGGAAAGGTAACACCAAAAGGAGATACTGTTCTAGAGGCCGGAGACACCGTCAAGATTACACCTTCTAGCGGAATCTCAGAAAAAACAAGGATCGCCTTCAACAAAGAATAACTCAATCGGAGTTTAACACTGATCAGATAGGCAAGTAGTATTATTACCAAAAATAGAAGTAGATTTGGAATTTTAAGAATTATTCTTCTTTTGAATCCCCATAGAAGATATTCTCATCCGCTTGTTTTGGATGTTCCTTGAACATCCTATCCTCAAGATCGCTCTTTATTTGCCTCAAATGTTTAGAAATCTGATGATACTTTTCACTATAGACCGATTTTGGAACCGAATCAAGTTCCTGAGATAATTCATGAAGTTCTCTTCGAACATTTTTTACCTTTTCGGCAATTTTCTTCCACTTCTCAAAATCTGTTTTTTCGATTTTTACACCTCCCACTTCACCAGTTAAATATGGCTTCATCAACTTTAATCTTTTCAAACCCACAACAATTTTTATTAAACTCAAAATTAGGAGATACTTACTGCAACTATCTGATTCCTTTTTGGCTAATTGTACTTATATCACTCAAATTGAACGCTTTCATTAATTATCTTAATCTTAAACTCGATTGTACGCACAATTAAATAGGATTAAGTAGGCTTGCTTACGCGGAAAGGACTATGTCAAAGAAAGCTACAACACTTTATCTTGATGAGGGAACAGTAAAGGAAGCTAAGAGATTAGGTTTTAACTTATCCAGGTCTTGTGAAATAGCGTTAGAACGGAGAATACTGGCTGAGAAACGCAGGTTATCATTCGATTATTCGGAAAACTCTAAAGAAGTCAAACCTAAAATTAATCCTACAGTGATTGCGGGGGTTGCCAAGTCAGGTCAACGGCGCAGCGTTGAGGGCGCTGTCCCATAGGGGTTCCGGGGTTCGAATCCCCGCCCCCGCACCATAAACCTCAATTCACGGGGGGAGATTAATTGTAAGTTTCAACCAACTGGTTAATTTTAACTCTTTTATAGAGTTCCTAGAATAACCTGTGAAGTGATATTTACCCCGCTAAGAGCAATCTAATGGGCAACACCTCAGGAACGAAAAATGAAGTAATAAACCTGTCCAGTTAAGACGGTATTAACTTTCTCAAAATAGAAGTATATACTCCCACCTTCTGTTCTTCCACTTGAAAATAGTTATTCACCCGACAAAGAGAGTGAAGTTCGTTATATTTCTGCTATTCTATTTTATCCAAAATGTAATCCGCACCACCCTGGGTTACCCAATAATCTGCGGATAGTCCTGAAGGAAAATAAGTTTCAATCTTCTTTGGTTCATTTTCCAACTTATCTTCAATATATTCTCCATACCAGTCCTGAACATTTCCTCCCATAAGTACAATCTTCTCAGGCTCAAAGTCTTTAATAATCTGACGAAGGTAAGGATGACAAAATTCAGCCGCCTTATCAGGATTATTATCCTTATCAGATACATAGCAGTGTATGAAGTCCGTCATGACCCATTCTTTTTCTTGATGATTTAACGCATTCAAGAGTTTGTATATCTCCCTACAATTAAACGAGGGGAACTGATAGGATTTATCCAAATAGACCGGTTCTTTCTTATTGCCTGGCTTAGCTACTTTCTTATCATTTCTAAGATAATAATCTGCCATTTCCTCGGCTTGTTCTTCGGCGGAGTTCAATCCTTTCCATGTGTGACCGCCTCCATGCCCTTTTGAGACAATCAGAACATCAATAGGGGATTTTATTGGAGAAGGATTGGATATAACTCCGACAAAAGGAGAATATTCATTGCCGAACTTCTTCTCTTCATCTTCAAATTTACTTCTGCTTTCTCGGCATTTTTGACAACGGTCTTTCTTTTCAAGTTTTGCAGAGTATTCCTTATAATCCATATATCTCTAATAAGCATGACTCAAGAATAAATAAAAATTCTGGACAGATGGAGAAAAATTTTCTGTAAAGTCAAAAAAATTGAAGCTAATAGTGTGTTAACTTTCTATTTTCTCTGACCTGAACCGGAATGCTTGTTCTTCGGTCACGCACCATAATCTTAATCTTTTGGATGTCTAAACTCCATGTATGTTCAAAGGAAGTAATTTACAGGGTAAAACAGAAAGCATGTTCAGGGCTTTTTCCTGGTGTCTGGTTCTAACACTGGTTGTGATATTCTCTGTTTATCCTATTGCCTCAAGAAATCTTACCAGTTTAGCAGGTCCAATACTTTTAATTCTCGGACTTACACCTCTTGCTGTTCTGAAAGTAAACAACGAATCTTTAGCATCTGTAGGTGCTGATATTGCCTTCGGAGCCTTTGATACAGGTTTCATGACTATAGCAACTCTTGCTGGAGCTACATTTGCAGGAATTTTGGGAGCTGTAATATGAGCTGAAGCTGGAGATGCTATAACCGATGCTTGGGCTGGTCTAATTGAGGGAAAAGTAGCATCTTGGCTCCGTGAGAGGGGGATAGATGAAGCTCGCAGGCCTTTTACTACTTCGATGGGAAAAATGTCAGGATGTTTATTAGGAGCTGGAGTTACAGTTTCCATAGCTAGCATAATTGGAATTTTTTAATAGAAACCAAACTTTATTCTGTAATTTCAATAAAAGAACTAGCCCAGAGAGTTGAATTTATCCAAAATATCTTTTTTAATCTCTTCTTCAGTCTCCAAAGAATCTAAAACTATAATCACTTCTTCTTCAGTCAGATCATAGAGATTGAATACAATTGCATCAATTAAATTATCTGTTTCTTGTCATCAGTGTGGAAAAGAAATTCAAGACAACGATGAAGTAATAGTTATGGATTATAGGGGAGATTATACAGACATAACTGATCTTTGGATTTATCATAAAAGCTGTATAGACCCCATATCAATAGAAAGAGAGAAAGTTCTCGATAATGGAAAATGGAAAGTAGTTAAAGAAAATCTTAAATAATTGTATTAATCCAATGCATTCTTTGAAAAAATGATAAGAAAAGAATTTCTGAAATAACTCACAGAATATTATTTTACGTCGAACCTAAGAAACATTCAAGTATTAATTGATGGAAATAGAAAAATCTTATTTTGCGAGTGGTTTAAAACGGTTACCAAAATAATCGGAATTGTAAACCTTCTATTCTTCCAGAAGTGTTTTACGAGTGGTATAGAAAATGATAGGGGAAGATGAACTCTTCTCAAAAATATAAGGGGTTAGAGGTCCGATTTTATGGCTGATACTAAGTATAAGGTTAACAATGTCGTCATGACTGTTTCTTACGAGAATACTAGATTTAACTTGGAGGAACTTACTTCTAATTTAGAAGGGGCAAGATATGAACCTGAAAGCTTCCCTGGAGTAATCTATAAAACGATCGAGCCTAAAGCCGCTTTTCTGATATTTTCTTCTGGAAAAGCGAACTGTGTAGGAGCGAATAGTGTCGAAGGAGGGAAGAAGGCAATAGAAAAGCTTACAGATAAACTTCAAGATTTAGGGTTTGGTGTTGGTGAGCCAGTCATTGAAGTTCGGAATATGGTTGCTAAAGTGGATTTTCAGAGGAGTTTCGATCTGGAGGAAATAGCAAGGAACTTTCCTCACGCAGAATATAATCCAGAAACATTTCCAGGACTCGCATTCAGATTGGAGGGGTATAAGAGTATGATATTTCTGCTTTTTACACAGGGCACAGGGGTCTGTGTCGGAGCTAAGAGTGAGGAAGAGATTGAGGAAGGTATAAGAAGAATAGAAGAGGCCATCGAATAAGAATCTTAAAAATTCTACAAGTTAGAAAAACATGAAACAATCTATGGCATGGATCAATCCAAACCTACTAGACTAGTAGTTACCCACTTATGACTATTTAGATTAACATTGCAGTAGCATCCAACTCTATCTGACAGTGAATACACCTGTCCCTGCCATCTTCAATAGTTTCCTTGCTAAGTTTTTTACCACACTCAACACATTTCTTCATTATCAAAACTCTCCTTGATCGGCCCTAAGGTCTGAAGCACTATTTATAGGTCACTGTTTGCAGGGTTGAAAAGTGGAAATATGAGTAATGATGACTAATTCTTTTAATTCCGGAGGATTATTTGGGAATACTTAAAGGAGAGGGGAGAGTAGTTCATACGAAGTCAAGTTTATTGGACGTTACTAAACGTCCACCTTAAACCCGAGCTGGGCGGTCCCCCCCGACCGTTCAGCTTCCTCCCCCCTTCTCAAAAATTTATTTATATTCATAGACTTCTCTCGAGAGAAGGAACTAAATCAAATGTTCACAGATGATATCTCTACAGGGAAGAGAACGTATTGTTAACTTTCAATACACTTCTACCTCTTCATCGAGCTCTTCAGCTAGTTCTTTGTACCTGTTTCTAACCGTGACTTCGGTAACGTCTGCAACTTCTGCCACTTCTCTCTGGGTTCTCCTTTCACCACATTTCAGCGCGGCTATGTAGAGTGCTGCTGCAGCTGTTCCAGAAGGAGTTTTGCCCGATGTCAATTTTTCTTCTTGTGCCTTCCGAATTATCTTCATAGCTTCAACCCTGGCTTCATCTGATATATTCAGCTCGCTTCCGAACCTGGCTACATACCTGCTTGAGTCCGTGGGGGGAAGATCAATGTCTAATTTTCTTGCAATAAATCGATAGGTGCGTCCTATCTCTTTTTTATCCACTCGGCTAACTTCAGTTACCTCTTCGAGAGTTCTGGGCATTTGAGCTTCCCGACAGGCTGCGTAGAGAGTAGCTGAGACCACTCCCTCTATCGAACGGCCTCTAATTAAATCAGCGTATAAAGCTTCCCGATATATTTTGGAAGTATTTTCTCTCACGTTTCTCGGTAAACCAAGCTGAGAGGCCATCCGATCCATCTCAGAAAGGGCGAAAGCTAGGTTACGGTCCTTGGCACCTGAAACCCTAATACGTTTTTGCCATTTTCTAAGACGGTACATTTTATAGCGTTTTCCTGGAGACAGGGTCTTTCCTCGACTGTCTCTATTGCTCCAATCGATTTGGGTTGAGAGCCCCTTATCGTGAATAGTGTACGTCATTGGAGAGCCTCCCCGACTGCGCTCTTCTCTTTGCTCTTGACTGAAAGACCTCCACTCAGGCCCCCTATCCTTAATATCTTCCTTTATAACAAGGCCGCAGCTCCTGCAAACAATCGTATTCTGTTGATAATCCCTGACAGTAACACTATTCCCACAATTAGGACAATGAAACTCTGAACTTCTGTTCTTCACTTTCTTAGAGGAATAAGTATCGGTCAACAATATTCTCTATCCTGATCATTCCTGTTAGTTTTTCCTGAAAGAACAAATTTTCAATTGGTTCCAAAAGGATTGTCCGTTAATTCTGCACTATATTCCGGCTTCTTTAGCATACTACTCCTCTAAGTTTCTCTCGATCCACCTTACCTTCTCATCAGCAGTCATACTACTCCAGTTATCTGGAACTTTCATAATTCCTCATCTATTCAGTTATCTCAAAGTAATCAACTATCTTGTTTATGGGTAGAGTGGTCACTGGAAGTGAACAGAAAATTGACAAATCATCTAAGCGGACTAAATGGTTTAATCAGGCCACCTCTTATCATAGGTGAGGTCTTGATTGAGTAATAATAAAAACACTTTACAAGGAGAACCAAGATAGAATTGTTTGTCCTGCCGGAAAGATATCCAAAATATATCCTTAAGTCATCAAACCTCGGAAATTTTTTAAAGTGATGCCGAGGAATTTCAGTTCTCTTTGCTTTCAATTAGTTCAAGAAATCACGAATCAACGGGGGATTGCCAGTCCCGGCAGGGCTTTTCCCTTTATATCAAGTATGTCTTTTTATGCAAAGTCGCAGGACTCTCAAGCTATTGTAATAATTTTGAATTAAATATCTCCTATATGAAGATAAGCGGACAATTTAGGTTAATCAGGCTAGCCAAGTAATTTGGTTATTGTCTGAAGAGGGGAGATTATAATGAAAAGAGTTAGACTACCAAGTAATTTCCCCATGGTAGAGCGTCGATACCGCTATACCCTCAATCTATGGCATGGTTGAGTCGAAACCCGCTAATAGTAGAGGCCCAATTGCGATTTTTTAAATTAACATCGCAGTAGAGTCCGACTCGGTCTGACAATTAAAACAACGGTCCCTGCCCTCTTCAATAGCTTCCTTACTCAATTCTTTTCCACACTCTATGCACTTTTTCATTTTCAATTCACTCCTTGATCAGTCCCAGAGAAAGAAGTTCTATTTATAAATTATGAATATCTCTTTTCAAGTTATTTCAGTTATTTCTTCTATGAACTCTCCAGCAAGCTCGACTTTATTGCCAAAACTTCTTATTAACTGTTTGGATTTACTTTCAGAGAAAAAAGCTCCTTTTACTCGCAATACATACTTTAGTTACCAACCTCGTAAATTTTTATCCCAAAAAACCGGATTTTACTTGAATTAGCTTCCTAATTGAACGAAAAATCTGAAGGAATCAAACCCGGGTCTTTTACTTATAAATAAAACCCTTGAAGTCCCTTTTCTTTATAGATAATTGGGCTTACAGGGGATTTATCTCCGAATAAGACAAGTTGTTTTACTATATAGATAGTTTTCTTCTGTTTTTATTCCTTAGAAAGGTAAAAAAGAAAGTAAAAGCATGAAGGTGGCCTTCACGAAATTCCGAGAGAAGTTGGAAAATCAAGATTGAAATCACGAACCGAAAAGCATTTAATTTCAAATTCTGAGTTCGGGAAGGTGAGTTTGAGGGGCCGGGATTGTTACCCTTTCGCGGGCAGGTTGAAAAGCAGCCGATCGGTAGCCGACCGAAGCAGAGCCTGCCGGCATCGCCCGACCCCTGTGCCCCATTCTCAGTAAAAACAAGGAGGTGAGAAACCCCGAAGGGACACCAAAACCGCCAGTGTTGAAAACTCGGTTCCTAAAGAGAAGAAGTTCACCGGCGGAATCGTAAAACACATGACAATTAATGTTATTAAACGAGGAATTCTTTTTGGCTTACTCCCTCCCATATATAATTTAACAATATGTTAAAAATATTCCTATTTTCTGTAATTCTACCTTCACAAAACTTTAGCATAAGTAAATAAAAAGAATAAGGAGAGGTCCCTTGGTTCTGAAGAAGGGTCAGGGAGTTCCTCCATTTTTTTACTTTCACCCAACTCAGACAACCGCTTAACAGTACATAACCAAAGAGTTAAATCTATGATAAATTGGGAAGGCCCATACCTACTTTCAGATATGTAATCGAGAAAGAGATAGAAAATTGGAAAGAGTTCAAGAGAGCTTTGAGTAGGAAAGACAAAGAGATTTTCAATAGGATCATGGAGTACTGTAGGAAACACATTCCAGCTTGTTCTCAGACCAACAATCCAGAACCCTTTCGGCCTATGATTATTTCTATTATTCTAGAGCAACTAAAGAAATTGAATTTTCCTGAAGAAGCTATCTCGAAAATTCAAGAGTTGATAGAATAGAAAGAATAAATTCAAAAGGGCAGAAACTATTTTGGTTTTTTACTTCTGTTTTTCTTTAATTGACTTAATATGTTTCCAATTCAATTTCGAGTTCTTTGGCCACATCCTTATACCTGTTCCTGACAGTGACCTCGGTCACCCCCGCCACCTCAGCAACAGATCTCTGGGTTACTCTCTCCCCACCTTTCAAGGCGGCTATGTAAAGACACGCAGCAGCCGTCCCACTGGGACTCTTGCCCGAAGTCAGTTTTTTCTCTTGGACTCTCTTAATCAAATACATAGCATTCGTTTGGACTTCTCCAGAAATACCAAGCTCACTACCAAAACGAGTCACATAACTGGCCGGATCAGTCGGGGGAAGGTGGATATCTAACTTTCGTGTTAAAAACATGTAACTACTAGTGATCTTCTTCATCTTAACTCGGCTTACCTCTTCGATCTCCTCAAGAGTTCGAGGCATCTTTGCTTCACGACATGCTGCATAAAGTGTAGCTGATACGACACCTTCGATTGATCTACCACGAATCAAGCCCTTTTCAACAGCCTCTCTGTAAATTTTTGACGCGATCTCCTGCGTACTTCTCGGCAGACCCAGCTGAGATGTCATCCTACTCATCTCACCAAGTGCAATGATCAAATTTCTATCACCTGAACTAGCGATCCTGCTTCGATTATGCCACTTTCTCAGTCGGTACATCTGCTGGGACTTTTTTGGAGACAGATTCTTACCCTTCGCATCTCTGTTCTTCCAGTCAATATTAGTGGAAAGTCCTTTATCGTGAATAGTGCCCGTTGAAGGAGGCCCGGATCTCTTTTTATTCTGATATTCTTTGGCACTGAAAGCTCGCCATTCTGGACCCCTGTCCTTAATACTCTCTTCTATGATCCTACCGCAATCAGCACATATTCTAACGTTTTGCTGATAATCCATAATCCTGGAGGTACTACCACAGTTCGGACATTTAGCGGATGCTTTCTCAGAACCCTTAATAGAACTCACATTATTACTCTTCTTCCCATCTACTAGTACTTTCCTCCGATTTTTCAGAATACGCTAAGGAGGAACTTAAGTAGTTCAAAAATGATTTTGAAAAGCCAGCCAAATATAAACTCTAACTCTACACCAAAAACACTTAAAAACTCGAAAACATCAAAAATACACTCAATCGATAAATAAATACCTAAAAAGTCTTAGAATTTTGTTCCAGACCATAAATATTCTTAAATAAGGTGACAGAACACCATATTTATTCTCATAGGGAATCCAGTTAACTCTTTCATAAAAGTTAAAAATTAACTAATTGTTTTTCAATCAAAATATCAATTTTATCCATATAAAATTCATACCTATATCATCTTAGATGATATGGTAAAATCGGAATATTGATAGTTTTTAGTTTTTAGAAGTTTTTACTGAAATGAGAAATGAATAGTTTCTAAAGAGAAAGTAGATAAGAATTGAAAATGGTGGATAAGGTTTTAATTGTATCCAAGATTAGGAGGATTTGGAGGGGTTACAATGAGCAAAACTAATCAATCAGTCACAGAAGAAGATGATGAGATTTTCAGCAATGAAAGATTTGCAGAAACAACAATACAGAGGATAAGCAAGTATGTAAAAAATTACGGTGAGAAGGACAAGGAGGATATTTACAAGCTACTGAAACGGTGTTATGTGGCTCTGTGCCGATTGAGGAATTGGGAGCCACAAGATCTCGACAAATTCAGGGATTAATGCATTATTTGGATGGTTATCTCCGATTTAACTTGAAAAATCCTAAATAAAAAATCGAAAAGTATTTTAATTCCAAAACAGTGATTTTGATAGATTGAAAATAAGGGGCCGGGATTGTTACCCTTTCGCGGGCAGGTTGTTGCCTATACCAGTTTAGGTCGGTCGCCAACCAACCACAGAGCCTACCGGAACGCCCGGCCCCAGAGCCCCCTTAAACCGAGCCAATGGGGAGGTGAGAAACTCCATAGGGGGACTCATTCCGCCGGTGTTTGTAAATTCTGTCCTCAAGAGAAGAAAAGATACCGGCGGGAGCTTGATAATGGAAATGTTAACTAAAGCATCTGAACTAGAAAGAAGCCTTTTCTTTAATCCACCCCCCCAATTGATTCATCGGAATTAAACTCCGTATGCAAAGACCCTTTGCCATCTGAATGTGTGCATTTAAATTTTACGAATTGTGTCGAAAGTTTTAGGGCAAGGATTTTGTTTGAAACTGTGGAGCTTATGGTTCACTTAAGGTAAATAATGAGGAGAGTTCAACAAATTTTCAGTTAAAAACTCCTATTTTTTAGTTTCTAGCTACGAGGAAGCAAATTCCTCATCTGATGGTATTTTTCGAGAAATTTTGAGCCCTTTTCAGTTAAATCCCACTGTAAAGGCGAGTGGGCCCTTACTTCAACGAGACCATTTTTCCGTAGCTGTTCGAGATACTCATTGCATCTCTTAAAGTTCAAGTTTGCTTTATAAACAATATGGGTTTTTCGAGATTTATGTTTAACAGCTGTTAGAAGATCTGCATAAACATCGAATCTTGTTCTTCGGTCCCTACCCATAATACCCTAAGTTGTTCTTACCAAACCACCTTACTTAAGGTTAGCTTACTACTAGTACAGAACATTATTCTTAGGAAGGGTAAAAAGCGAACTTTCTGTATTTTTTAACATAATGTTTGAAGAAAATATTTGTTAGTGTCGGATTGAAAGTTTTAGGATAGAAAATAAAAAGAATAAAGGGGTATACGCCTTTTCCCTTTCTCTCTTAAACAATATGATTAGAAAAAATATAGTGGGTTTGTTTAATAATTATTTATATGGAATAATTTTGTGAAAAAAATAGAACTCTCTAAAACTAAACAGAGAGAAAATTGGAATAGGATCAGTAATGTGATAAAAATTAGTGCAGTTAGTTTTTTGCAACTGTCCCTACCATTTTCTATTTAATTTTCGTACAATTTACCTACTATTTTGAAGGCTCTGGATTATCATACCATACAATAATCGTTGTAGTTGTTCCTTATTTCGGATTTTCACTACTTGCTTTAAAAAAACTGGAGACCACTAAAAAGCCTCACAGAAAAATAGGCTATACTAAAGAGATCTGAAGGTTCCCAAATGAATTGGATCATGTAAGCGGACTGAATGGGTTAATCAGGTTAGGTTATTTGAAACGGTAATTTAGTTATTAATAGATTTTCTTCGAGTTTGGCTCATAGAACCCTATAAGTTTTGAAACAAGACTTGTTTATTCTTATGTGAGTCCCTTATGAAAAAGGATAGAAAATCAGATAGGAAGAAAAAGGTTGCTATCGGGATAATCATAATAATTTTAGTAGTGATAGTCGCATACCTATATTTCTCTGGAGGTTCTACCGAAGCAGAAGAGGTCAACAGTGTTGACATTGAAGTAGAAGGTGATACCAATCTTGGTTTCTCTGGAGAATACAGGATGAGGGCCAGAGGTTTGCAAAAAGAGAAACCAGACGTGAGGTTGGATATAACTTCTGGAAAACCCGCTATGACTATCTGGATCTACAATAGCGAGGAGGGCGAACTATATGGGTATAATTCTGATGACGACTATTGGGTTAACCTTTCGGAAATGCCCGACTTAGAGTATCTACAAGAATTCGCAAAATCAATGAGAGACTACGTGAGTTCAGGAGAGGGTGACATGACAGTAGAATATCAAGGGTCGAAATATGAATTGAGAATTAATGAAGTAAACCCATCACTCCCCGACAGTCTATTCACTCCACCAGAAGATGCAAAAATGGAGAACTTAGTTCCAAAGAATCTGTAAATTCAAACTTACATGATAGAGCGTATCTGACGCTATACCCTCAATCTATGGCATGGTTGAGGCCAAACCCGATTAATACTTACCTTAATCAGAGAATTTCAATTCCAACTTTATCATATATCTTCTTCAAGTGCTTTGGTGTTTGTCCATTGTAGTTTCTCAAGTCAATACTTCCGAAGTGCCCAAGTAACATTTCCTTAATGTCAGTTGATCCGCCTTTCCTATCCCATTCTTGTGAGAAGAACTTCCTGCAGTGCTTCAGTTTTAGGTCTGGTTTTTCATCCATCTTGTTTGTAATGAGATAGATAGCCTTGTGAATGAATGGTCTTTCAGGAAACATTCCCTTCAACTTCTTCAGTCTCTTCTGTGCCTTTTTGTTGAAAACTACAATTCTTTCTCCTTTGGTCTTGGTCTCCTCCGCTGGAAGATTGATAATCCTATCATCGAGATTAATATCCTCCCAGTCTAACCTGTAAACCTCCCAGGGCCTCATCCCAGTAACAGCAGAAAGGTGAACTGCAGTCTGTGCTCTGTAAACGTATTTGTGTTCAGTGCCCTCGTGATCTAATTCATCCATAAGATTGAGAATATCTTCCTTCTCCACTATCTTAGGCCTGTGTTTACTCAAATTGGGTTTCTTGATCTTCTCAATCCAGTAAACGTTCATCTCCTTGAAGAACTGCTTGATTGCTTGAATGTCATCGGAGAGAGTTCTGTTAGAAACCTCATCTCTTCTCTCGTTAAGATAATCAGTCACATCATTGAGACTGCAGGACCAATTCACGTGTTCTCCCAGTTTTTCTAATTTTCCCTTAACTGCATTTATTCTTAGAGAACTTCTACCAGCCGCTTTTAGTCTGTTACAAAACTCTTCTATATCTTTCTTCGAAAATGAGACCTTGTGATTATTGCCTTTGTTTCCATTACCATTCGGATAACTTCCATTTTGTGGTTTGAAGTTGTGATTGTTTGCTACATTGGAGTCTATTTCCTCTAGAGTTATGATTCTTCTCTCCAGAGCTAATTCACAGGACTTAGATACATTAAGCCCCTCTTCCTCGGCCCTCTCAACTAAACTTTTGGATATTTGAACTGTAATTTTATCTTCTATATTCATTTGATTCAGGGTGCAGTACACTCTAACTCGTACATAAAGGTCGCTCTGAGGAGGATCAAGTTTAAAAAAGGAGTTTAAAAGTGAAATCACGTGTTTTTTTAGCTTATTACTTATATAACATTAACAATAGATATGAAAGTTCTTCTCGTTGATGATGAGCCTGATATTTTAGAACAGGCTAAAATCTTTCTCGAAAAAGAGGAGGAAAGGTTGAGTGTTGAAACTGTTGCTTCAGCTAGGGAAGCTCTGAATTTATTGGAGAAAAACGAATATGATGGTATAGTATCGGATTACCAGATGCCTGAGATGGATGGGCTTAGCGTTTTAAAAATTTTAAGAAAGGAAAGGCAAAATGGCATTCCATTCATAGTGTTCACCGGTAAAGGTCGTGAGGATGTGGCTATGAAGGCCTTGAATCTTGGGGCCGATCGTTACTTGCAGAAGGGCGGTGATCCTAGGTCTCAGTATGGTGTATTGGCACAAGCTATAGTCCAAGAGATCGAGCATTGGAAGCATAAAAGGGAATTAAGGAGTATTGGTTGGCTTCTCACAAAGGGGGTAGAAGAAACAACTTACGAACCACCTTATGACGATCTAACAGAGCTGAATACTGAAAGAACGATATTGGACTCCATAGGAAAAGACCTGCTTCAAGATATTGTGGATCATTTTATGAGCTTACTTGACACTTCAAGTGCAGTCTACGAGAAAAATGGTGATTATGCATTAGGAATCTTCGCTTCCAAATGGTGTAAATTCATGGATAAAAAATCCAGAGATCTCTGCAACAAAGATGATAATCAAGAAGCATTAGATTGTGGAAAATGGATCTGTCACGAATCCTGTTGGAATGCTGCAAAAATCTCAATGGAAAAGGGTAAACCTGTCGACGTTGAATGCAGCGGAGGAATAAACCTGTACGCAGTTCCAATCCGAGCGGATGGAGAAATTATTGGCTCCATAAATTTCGGTTATGGAGAACCGCCAAAAGATCCAGACAAGTTAGAAGAGCTCTCAGAAAAATACCAGGTAAGTATTGAGGAACTCCGTAAAAATGCGAGTTCATACGAACCTCGTCCTCATTTCATTATTGAAGTTGCCAAGAACAGGTTACGAACTTCAGCCAGACTGATAGGGGAAATCGTGAGAAGAAAAAGGTCTGAAAGAGAATTAGCAAAGGAAAGAGATAGAGTTCAAAAGTATCTGGAAACCGCTGAAGTAATGATAGTAGCGATAGGCAAGGACCACAAAGTTATGGAGATAAACAGAAGAGGTTGTGAAATACTCGGTTATGATAAGAAAGAAATTATTGGAAAAGACTGGTTCGAGAATTTCATTCCTGAAAGAACGAGAAAAAGCTTGCTTAAGGAGATTCTAGAGCCGTTGATGGAAGGAAATATTGACAAAGCCCAAAGGCATGAAAATCCTGTACTGACCAAAGACGAAGAAGAGAGAATTTTGTCCTGGAGAAATACCGTGCTAACTGACGATACTGGAGAAATCATCGGAACTCTAAGCTCAGGAATGGACATTACCGAACAAAAAGAAATGGAGAACGAGCTGCGTGAGAGTGAGGAGAAGTACAGGCGACTTTTCGAGACCGCTCAAGATGGAATGCTTATACTGAACGCCGACTCCGGAGAGATAATGGATGCTAATCCTTACATTCAAGAACTTTTGAGTTATTCGAAGGAGGAGCTTGTGGGAAAGGAGCTCTGGCAGATAGGAACCTTTAGGGATATTGTTGAGAACAAGGAGAAGTTTGAGGAGTTGGTGGATGAGGATTATATTCGTTACGAAGATATGCCTCTGGAAACGAAAGGCGAAGAGGAGGCTTCGGTCGAGTTCGTCAGCAATACGTACGAGGCCGGTGGAGAAAAAGTAGTGCAGTGTAACATCAGAGATATTACGGAGAGAAAGAAGGCTGAAGAGGAGTACAGGAATCTTTTCGAAACTATGGCTCAGGGCGTGGTTTATCAGGATTCTGAAGGAAACATTATTTCGGCCAACCCTGCTGCTGAAAGGATGTTGGGGTTGACGGTTGATCAGATGAAGGGGCGGACTTCTAGACATCCTGAGTGGAAGGCAATTAGGGAGGATGGGAGTCCTTTTCCTGGAGAGGAACATCCTGCCATGGTTGCTCTACGAACGGGAGAGGAAGTGAGAGATGTCGTTATGGGTGTTTACCATCCTGAAAAAGAAGACCATGTCTGGATCAATATAAATGCATTACCTCGGTTTCGGGAAGGTGAGGAAGAACCATACCAGGTGTATACTACGTTCGAGGACATCACTGAGCGGAAGAGAGCGGAGGATAAACTCCGTGAGAGAGTCAAAGAATTAAGCCTGTTTTACAATTTTTCGAAGCTTGTTGAAGAGTTGGGGAATTCTCTGGAGAATATACTTCGGGGATTAGTGGATTTGATTTCTCCTGCGTTGCAGTATCCAGAGATAACCTGTGCCAGATTAGTTTTGGATGATGAGGAGTTTAAAACAGACAATTATGAGGAATCCAAGTGGAAACTGAAAAGCAATATTCTTGTGGAAGAGGAGAACAGGGGTTTTCTCGAGGTTGATTATTTAGAAGAAAAACCTGAACTGGACATAGGTTCTTTCCTAGAAGAAGAAAGAGATCTCTTAGAGGCTATCACAGAACGATTGGGCAAGATAATAGGCCGACTTGAATTAGAAGAAAAAGTCCGAGAGAGTGAGGAAAAATTCAGGAGTTTGTTCGAGTCTTCCCAGGACGCGGTTATGGTTCTTAAACCGCCCAAATGGGAGTTTACCTCTGCCAACCCGGCTACCGTGGAAATGTTTAGGGTGGAGGACGAGTCCGATTTTTGCTCGAGACCGCCAAGGGCGTATGCCCCTGAAAAACAACCGGACGGTCAGTCGTCCAAGGTAAAAGCGAAAAAGATGATCGACAAAGCGATGAGCGAAGGTGAGGTTTTCTTTGAATGGACACATAAACGGTTAGATGGTGGGGAATTCCCTGCCACGGTTTTACTAAGTCGAGTGGAGGTCGGAGAGGAGAGTTTTTTGCAAGCTACAGTGCGAGACATCACCGAACGAAAGGAAGCTGAGGAGAGACTTAAGGAAAGTGAGGAAAAGTTTCGAAGTTATGTGGAAAATGCGCCGAATGGAGTATTTGTCGTTGATAAGGATGGAAACTACCTTGAAGTTAACAAAACTGCTTGTGAGGTGACAGGATATTCTGAAGAAGAACTGCTAGAAATGAATATATCAGATCTAGTTACCTCTGAAGCTCGCGACAAAGCTATAGAAACTTTTGAAGAGCTTCTTGAAACAGGAAAAATGAGAACGGAACTCCCCTACCTCAGGAAAGATGAAGGCAAAGGATACTGGAGTATAAATGCTGTAAAGATCTCGGATGATCGCTATCTTGGTTTTGTCGAGGATATCACGGAGCGAAAAGAAGCGGGGGAGAGGGAGAAGTTCCTCCACTCACTGTTGAGGCATGACGTTCGAAACAAGGCTCAGATCGTGCAGGGATATCACGAACTGTTGTTGGACTGTGATATGCCCGAAGAGGCGGAGGACTACGTGGAGAAGGCTAGTAAGGCAGTTCGGGACAGCATAGATCTGATCGAAAAGGTTAGGACGTTGAGGGAAGTTGGTGAAAAGGAAGAGTTGGGGGAGGTTAGCATTGGATCGATCCTGGATAAAGTGATTAGTGAAAGTGAGTCTCAAGCTGATGAAAAAGGAATAAAAATAGAATCGGGGAGTTTGGACTGCAAAGTTCAGGGTGGGCCCCTCTTGGAGGAACTTTTCTCAAACCTTGTGGAAAATTCAATAGAACATGCCGGTTGTAGAAAAATCCTGATTTTGGGAGAAGAGACCAATGAGAAGTTTATAGTAACAGTTGAGGACGACGGTAAGGGAATTCCGGAGAATAAAAGAGACAGAATATTCGAAAAAGGTTACAAAGCAGGGGAAACCAGCGGGTCCGGTTTGGGGCTCTATCTGGTCAAGGAAATAGCTGAGAGTTACGGTGGCTCAGTTGAAGTCAAGGACTCCGAATTAGGTGGAGTAAGATTTGATGTCAGTCTCGAAAAAGCTTAGGATAGATGAGTGATAAGATGGAGAAATTCAAAAAAAGGGAATTTAGACAATACCGTGAATTGATAGACGGTATGAACGACGCCGTATTTATCCACGATCTAAATTGTAATTTCCTTTCAGTGAACCAAGTGGCTGTCGACCGGCTTGGCTACTCGGAAGAAGAACTACTTTCCATGGGGTTAGATGATATAGATGGTTCGAAAGAAGGAAAAAAGGTCAAAGATAGAATCCAAGAAATAGAAAAAAAAGAAACGATAGTTTTTGAATCCATTCATGTTACGAAAAGTGGGGAAAAAATCCCCGTAGAGATAAGTTCAAGTCCGATAAATTATCGAGGCGAACCGGCAGTCTTCAGCGTGGTTAAAGATATTAAGGAAAGGAAAAGAGTGGAGGAGGCCTTGCGCGATATTACTTCTGCCATGGTTTCCCAAATAGGTTCCGGGGTTCGAATCCCCGCCCCCGCATCACAACCCCAATTAGCTAAAATAATCTAACTTTAGTTTTCAAATGTTTAGTTAAATTAGTTTTTTTATGAAAATTTGAAAAAATTTTCATTTGCTTATTAATTATGTTTCGTTGGCGAGACAAACTTAATTAGACCTTGAGACATACTGACCCACATTAGGTGGGTTTATAGTGGAACAAAAAATGGGTGGTTATTATGGTGGGGCTTTTAATCTCGGTGTCTGGGACTTCCGGTTATATTCTAAATAGGTGAAAAGAGAAGTAAATCGATTGGTGTTATTTATGGAGAGCAGAAACGTCGTAATTGTATTTTTATGGATTTTTGTAATAAGTTTCTTGTTTGGGTTTCTCTTGACTGAAAAGATGAATGGCTTCATAATGCTTTTATTATTCTTTATTGCCCTAATATTCTCCATAATCTTGGCTTTTGAAAAATCAGAAAAGGAAATGGAAGAAGACGAACTTTTAGAACAAATTCAAAACTTAGAGGAAAAAATAGAAGATCTGAATAAGAAAATTGATGATAAGGACGCCGAATAGGATTGAGATTAATTAGATAGAACTTTTTTATTATTGAGACTAAGTTTTACGGTTGCCTTTTCTCTAATTCTTATTCATAATTTATAATGAGAAATTAATTTCAAAATTCGTTCATATTCTATTTCTGGAAAATTCCCTCCAAGCATAATGGAGAAAGGTTTTCTGTTTCTGGACATTTCGAACTGAGGTCACAAACTTCACATAGTTTTTCTAACTCATCTACATGAAGGTCTAATGTCCCATTCTCTTTTTGGAGCTTGTATAACAGTTTCAAGTACTTGCCCTCGGCTATTCTTGGCATTTCGTATTTCGCTTTATCAAAATCGTATTCATCATAGAACCATTCGTAAAGTCTCTTGCTCTCTTTTCGGGAATTACAATTTTGACAGACCCGAACAGCATTATCCGCTATATCCGGTCCCCCTCGAGAAACTGGAAGTATATGTTCTAAAGTGAGATTCTCACATTCTTTTCCACAGTAAATACATTCTCCTTCCTTTTCACTCTCTTTGATATATTCCCTAATAGACGTAGACCACTCTATTTCTCCTGACTGTAATTTCTTGAACGATTCATTATGAAACCGTAATTCTTTTTACCCATACCCGCGGATTTAGAGATTATTTTAGAAATATTAAATCTTCAACGGTTTTCGCAGCAGAAGGCGACATATAAAGATTAACTTTCTTGTTTTTCACTTATTGTTTTTCTCCTTGAGACATTGAATAAAGAATGCTTACTGGTTTAGTTTGTTGCACGTGCAGCAAAAAATCAGTTAAATATCTGAAAACTGAATTTTGGCAATTCACAGAATAATCCCAGTTTCTTATCCTCTGCCTTTTCCAAGAGTTTCAATAGTATATCATTCCAGCTGTCTTTTCTGGAACAGTGATCCTCAGCCCAAGACCCTACGATTCCTTCTCTTCTCCCTGATCCACTCTGTCTTTTAGAGCCTCCACCCTCTCTGGAATATACGCTGACTTCCGGTGGTCAACCCCAATTACTCCTAAATCATCTCCATGTTTCCAGTAATAGATTCTGTAGTCACTGACTCGGAGTGCCCAAATTCTCCCGCGAATGTGTCTAACATCACCACGTTCAGTTTTGTAATAATTTTCTATGCTACTTATGATTCTTTCTCTTATCTCGGAGGGGAGTTTATCGAGTTCACGTAAAGCAGCTTTATGGCATTTGAGGGTCAACCGGCCCGCTCCTCTTTAAGTCGCTGGAATGAAACGTACTCCTCATCGGGAGCTCCAGCCCGACGCTCTAATTCCTCTAATCGAGACTCATATGCAGCAATAAGATCCATAATTATCTCATCGTAAGTTTCACCCTTGTGTCCGATACCCCGAAGCCTTTCTCTTGTTTCCCGCTTGACTTGAATAGTAGTTTTAACCATTATGTATCATTATATTCAACTTATAACTGAATATAAAAAATTTACCTTTCCGCTTATAATGATTGATTCTTTACTAAGAAAGTCGAGAAAGATATTAATAAACATTTAATGGAAAATGGATTTCAGATTTTTAGCTAATCTAAAATCTAATGAGCTCTCGCTAGGGTGCGTTCCTCGGGGGTTCCGGGGTTCGAATCCCCGCCCCCGCAACATCCTAATTTGAGGAATTTTGCAGGTTTGTCTTCTATAAATTATTAGCAATATAAAGAATACCAGATATAATTCTGAACTTAGTTAAGTACTGGTTTTTATCTATCAATTGGTTGTTTTATTAGTAACTGTCGAGGAGGCAGATGGAATAAAGATATCCATTCAAAGGAGAGGGTGAAATTATGAAATTCTCGGATATGAAAGTAAAATTCGCTATGATAATATTCATGACGGGTGGTATTGCTGGTGCTCATGGAGACGGAGGGCAACTCGCAGAGTTAACGTCGTCCTTAGCCTCAACAAATCCAGCTGGACTGGTTGAACATATTCTAAGCTGCTTTGGGGCTTAATTGGAACACCCAAAAAAACAAGTGACTTCTTATTTTTTCTTTTTTTATTATTCCAACACTTTCAATTCGATCTTTTTCCCCCAAATGACTTTACTAGTTTTATGATTAATGGTAAAGCGATAAGGTACTTCCGAGAAAAAATAAGTGGAGAACAAAGAATCTGAATGGGACAGATGGGAGACTCGAGACTAACTAAATCTGTTAAAGGAAACAAAAAATATCAACTATGAGGAAGAATTGTGAAGAAAACTAAAATTATCGGGACCATCGGTCCCGCAAGCCTCCAGTTAGACGAACTGGAGAGAATGTACAAGAAAGGAATGGATTGTGTCCGGATAAACACTGCTTATGGGTCGCCGAACCTTTACAAATCAGTTATGGATAATGTTCGAGAAATTGCAGACATTCCCATAATCCTGGACATTAAAGGCCCTGAAATTCGACTCCAAGCCGAGGAGGATAAACATGTCGAGGAGGGAGACTTGCTAGAAATTGGGTTTGAAAAAGGTGAATTTAGGTTTAATCATGATATCTATAGTGAGATAAGTGTTGATGATGAAATTTTTATTGATAATGGAAAAATAAGGTCTCAGGTTGTGGGCAAGGAAAAAGGTAAACTAAAATTACGTTTCTTGGAAGAAGGAGGACTTTCAGATGGAAAGGGGGTTAATATACCGAGTAAACAACTTTTGACTCCTACTTTAACGGAAAAGGATTTAAGCTTGATAGAATTTGCCAAGGAGATGAATATTGATTATCTTGCTTATTCATATACTAGAAATGCAAGAGATATCAACCATCTAAGATCAAAACTGAAAAATTCTGACATCGAGATTATCGCTAAAATTGAAAACCTTGCAGGCTTGAACAATTTTGGGGAAATTTTAGACTCTGCCGATTCCATTATGGTTGCTAGAGGGGATCTAGGAATTGAGATAAGCCTTGAAAAGGTACCCATGGCCCAGAAATCAATCATCAGACAATGCAACATTAAAGGTAAAACAGTAATAACCGCTACAGAAATGCTCGAGTCTATGATAGAAAAACCCGAACCGACCAGAGCTGAAGTGAGTGATGTGGCCAACGCGATATTAGACGGGACGGATGCAGTAATGTTGTCAGGTGAAACCTCTATCGGGAAATACCCGGCCAAATCGGTCTCAATGATTAAACGGATAGCAAAAGAGGTCGAAACCAATGTAAAAAGCCAAATCTGGGAAGAAAAATCCAAAACATTATCAGAAACCATCAGTAAGGCAATACAAAGGATATGTCAAGACAAACCAATTGACAAAATAGTAACTCTGACAAGATCAGGATTTACAGCAAGGATGATCTCAAGATTCAAACTTTCACAACCAATATTAGCGGTCGCCCCGGTCGAGGGGGTTAAAAGAAGACTCGAAATTGCTTTTGGTGTAATTCCTGTCCATTTTGACTATCTTGAAAAGGGAAATAAAGTCCTATCCACAGCGAAAAAGCTTCTCTCCTCTGGATTAGTTGAGAAAAATGAAACTGTACTGTTCACCGCCGCTTTTGGAACGGCCGTAAAACATGCAAGCAACATGATAGAAATTCATGAAATAAAGGATCTTTTAAATTCTGGTTAAAACGACGATGTTACGATTTATTCAACGCATCTTTACTGTGGATTTCCAAGAAAATCGGTTTCAACCAGACGACCCCAACAAAGATATTCATCACTACCGCTACAGACGTTCTGGGATTTTTGTATTTTTAACCTTGTAGAGATATTAATTCTAATAATACTCTACCCTGAGGTTACTAATAATTTAAAATCCCAAAATTTATGTCTTTGACTGAAAAGGATGTTATGAGATAAAACAGATGAAGACTTCTATTGAAATTGGGAAAGTTTCCGGAATACCGGTCAAACTCCACATCACTCTTCTAATTATTATAGGATTCATAGCTTGGTCCATTGGTACTAATGTTTTTGAACTTGCTGAACTGCTGAGAGTCGATCCTACTGGGATTTCTCCCGGTTTTCAAAGCTATCTAATAGGAATAATTATGGCTATCGGGCTCTTCGTTAGTGTATTCATTCACGAGATGGCTCACTCTTTCATGGCCAGAGGGATGGGAGTGGAAATCAAAGAGATAAGCCTATGGCTTTTTGGTGGAGTTGCCAACATGAGTGAAATCCCTCGCGAGCCTAATTTGGAAATAAAATTAAGCATTGTAGGACCTTTGACCAGCTTGGTTATAGGAAGTATTTGCTACTCTCTTGGAATGTTTTCTCCTCCCGTGATATCGTTCGTTCTGGTATATCTCGGAGTTATCAACATTATTCTTGCCGCCTTCAACATGATTCCTGCCTTACCTATGGACGGTGGGAGAATACTGAGAGCGGTGTTTGCCAAGAGAGAATCCTACGTTTCAGCCACTAAAAAAGCTGCATCAGTTGGAAAAGTATTTGCAATTTTAATAGGAATATTCGGGATTTTCTATAATTTCTTTCTGATTCTGATAGCTTTCTTCATATACATGGGGGCCAGCCAAGAAGCTCAAAGTATAATGGTTCAAGAAGTGCTCCAAAGAATAAAGGCAAAGAGGATCATGTCCAAAGGCGTTGAAACAGTCACACCAAATATGTCCCTTCAGGAGTTTATAGACCAGGCGCTAGAGGTCCAGCATACTGGCTACCCTGTTGTGGAAAATGGGGAGATCATGGGCATAATTACTTTGAGTGATGCCAAGAAGATCGATAAATCCCGATTAAGCGAGGCCACAGTCGGTGATGTTATGGAGAAAGATGTTATCTATTTTTCGCCAGAAGACGACTTGAATACTCTCTGGCAAAAAATGGTGGAAAATGACATTGGTAGATTCCCCATAGTTTCCAACGGAGAACTGGTAGGGATGATTACCCGATCGGACATACTCCGCTCTTTTAGGAGAATTAGCAGGATGGAATCATACAGAGGAGACAAAATATAGAGTTCCATCGTGACAGGTTTTTCCCTATGTCTTGAATATTTTTTCATAGCACCTTTAGAAGAAAAACAATCTAATAAAATGAAAAACAGTTGCCCTAAGATGCCAAAAACCTATCCTCAAGAGAAGTCTTCACAGGAATAACTACCGATGTCAGTGGAGTAAGATACTACATACTTAGAGAAATCGCAAGACACAATAATGCAGAAATTATTAGTAAAATATCCTGAGCTCGGTGGAGCAAGATTTAAAGTTCACTTGAAGAAAGCGCAAGAAAGAAAATAAATACTAAAGTATTATATAGAATACCTAATATTCAAATTAATAAGGTTGTAAGCATGTCGAAGACGAAAAATGTCAGTTTCAAAGCAACTAAAGAACAGATAAGGCAGATAGAAAAAGCAGTTGAGTCGGGTAGATTCACGTCCCGTGGAGAATTTTTGCGATCCTTGCTTAGGAAAGTAGAGGATGCAGAACTTTCCGAAAAAGCAAAGCGGGACATAGAAGAAGCCAGAAAACAAGAGGGAAAACCGCTTGACGAACTCTTTTGAAATCACTCGAACACGTAAGTTCGATGAGAGACTCGATGAATTATCTAAGAAAACGAAAGAAAGAGTAATTAGAAAACTGCAGGAGTTCAATCACCAAATCAATGAGTATGATGTAGATCCTAGGCAGCATGGTAGCACTAAATACATTGCTCAGAAGCGTGTTTGGAGATTGAGAATTGGAGACTATAGAGCTTTTTTTGATATTCTAGGGGACGAAATCCGATTTCTCACGGTCCTACCTAGAAGAGATGCGTACAAGTAGTCCATATGCTAGAATTAGTTTCTTCAGAAATTCCGTATCATTCCCTTCGAGGTCTCCTGTTTGTTATTTGGA
Organism: Hadarchaeota archaeon (SeqCode); assembly: GCA_964384105.1. GTDB lineage: Archaea > Hadarchaeota > Hadarchaeia > Hadarchaeales > JAGGTB01 > CAYLJV01. The sequence goes on from CAYLJV010000003.1 coordinate 134,332, forward strand.
GATATTATTGCTTTTCGTAGAAAGCTAAAATTATAAATTCTATTTGTAATACGGATGCAACCCACGACAAATTTTTTCAACTGATAGTTAACAGTATTCTCCATATTCTGTATTCTCGAACGATAATCTACACGAAGTTGTAATTACTTTAACATTAAATCCTTAAGATAGAGAAATAGAGATAGAAAAAGGTGTATTACAATGGGTGGCGTTTGTGGAGTATACTTACCCGGAAAAGAATGCTACGATTTTTTACTCCAATCCACCTTCCACTTACAGCATAGGGGAACTCAATCCTCTGCTATCGATACGTCGGAAGCGGACCCTGAATCGAGAAAGATAAGGGCCGGAGAAATAAAGAAGGTTTTTGATGGCAAAGAAAAGGATAGTTTTAAGGGAGACCACGGTATAGCGGGCTTGTCTGGAGACAAGGCTGAACTCATCAGGCTGTCTTTTTCCGATGGAGATTTTTCCCTCATTTTTGATGGAGAGATAACTAATTCGAAGGAGCTTAGGGAGGGATTGAAAAGCCAGGGTGAAGCTTTCTCCACTAACTATGAGTCCGAGATTCTGGGTAGACTTATTTCTAAGGGGGATAATGTGGTCGAAGGTCTCAAGCTCATGGGGGATGAAATCGAAGGTTCGTGCTCGTTGGTTCTTCTGACTGATGAAAAATTATATGCATTCAGAAGCGCTCGAATTAGCCCGCCTCTCGTCGTCGGAGGAAATGAGGATGGATATGCGCTGGCTTCCGAATCACCGGCCTTGACGGAGATGGGATTTGAGGACTTTCGTGATGTAGAACCTGGAGAAATTTTGAAGATTGACGAGGGGGGTGTGGAACAAGTGGGCAGACTAAGTTCTAAGAATCATAAATATTGTGCCTTTGAATGGATGTACACTGCGAGACCTGATTCTATAATTGAAGGGGTGGAGTCAGAGAAGGTGAGAAAAAGAGCGGGAGAGCTACTTAGCGAAAATGATGGGATTGAAGCGGATATAGTAGCACCTGTACCTCAATCAGGAATAGGCTATTCCATAGGCTATCATCATAAAAGCGGCATTCCCTATGATGACGTGTTCTATCTAAATCGGTATTCTTCTCGGAGTTATATTCCCACTGACCCAAAGTTGAGAGAACAAATTGCGAGCGAAAAACTTTCTATAGTTCATGAGAGTATTCGGGGGAACAAGATAATCATTTGTGAAGATTCCATAGTAAGAGGGAACCAAATGTTGAGAATAAGGAACTCGTTGAAAAAGAAAGGTAAGGCTAAGGAGGTTCATGCGAGAGTTGGTTCACCTCCAATCAATGCACCCTGTTCCTATACCGATACTACGAAGCAAGAAGAAGAACTGATTTACAATCGATTCGATGGTGATGTAGATAAAATTTCGAAAAAATTGAACTTGGATTCTCTAAGATATAATACTGTGAACGACATGGTTGAAGCTATCGGCCTTCCCAAGGAAAAACTATGTCTTGGTTGTTTTGCTCACGACTATACGGGATGAAAAATATGGATCTCGTTTTCTGATTTTTGTTCCTGTACCATACCCTCCTGTTCATAGCTCTTCAGCAAAACTTCATCTGGGTCTAGAGGGGGCTTATTCAAGCTGTTTAAACAGTAGTAGTGTTTTAGGATCGGTATCGAAATTTTCTGTACAGATTATATTCTCTCGAATATTCATAGTCTTCAAAATGCTTTACCTAAAAAAGTATATTTAGAAAGTCTTTATTGTATTCTTAGTGCCTTTAAATGCTTTAAAACAAGATTAAAGAAATTAAATAACTATATATCGCATTAAGGCGATATTATTGCGATGATTAATGAAACAAGTGAGAAAGTAACTGGGGTAATACCAGCACTAAGTACGGGTTGGCTTGGACGTCAGTCTTATAGTCTTATTGTAACCGACCACCGACTCATCTTTGCTAAATACTCTAGCGAATTAATGAAGCAAGAACGAGAAAAAGCAGTAGCTGGGTTAGACGATAAAGGGTTTTTTGGTAGATGGAAAGCATCCGTATCTTCCGGATTTAACTTTCACGAAAGATATTACGAAATGGATCCAGAGACAATACTGAAAGAAGATGAAGATAACTACGAAATTACCCCTGAAGAAATAGAGTCCGTTAAAACGAAATCAGGGAATTGGGACCTGGAACACAGTAAAAGCCAAGCAAATGAGATGACAATCAAATGGTCTGGGGGTAAAGAAAAATTCAAATTCCACCAGATGAACCCGAAACAAGTTAAAGGAGTCTTAAAACCATTGCTAGGAACAAGACTCGATTAAGTTAAAATTCTCATTAATAAATCCGGGAAGCGAACAATTATGCCCCGTTTTCCGGATTGTGGTGTTCAAATAGAAAAGAAACAAATTTTAGGAAACTCGATCGAATTAAACTGTTAGTCTGATTTTTTCTGACTGTCAAAATATATTTTTCGAGAAAGCTTCGAGATTCAAATCAAGCCCATTTTTATCATATGATTTACATGTGAAGATTGTTGTTTTGAAGTGTGGTTACCGTGATAAAAGAATCTAATTCGGGAGCACAAGGTGTTGGTTTTGGAATAGTTTTTGGCGCTGGTTTTGGTCTATTATTGGCCGTAATCACTGGAATAGAAATTAGCATTGGTCTGACGATGGGTGTCAGTGGAGGGATTATAGTAGGTGGGATTACCGATCTGAGTTTGAAGAGGGATTGGTTTGTAAATAATAAGATGGTTGTGGTCTTTGGTCTTGGGTGGGGAACTTTAGTCGGAATGTTATTAGGGCTACTTACGGCATGGGTTCATGAATTCCCGTATACTGATGGTTTTAGTACAGGTTCTTTAGCTGGTCTGATCAGTGGAACGCTTATTGGTGCAGTGATTTATATTTCAAAAACTGATTAAGTCGGACTCAAAAAGGTGTTTTTTTTCAGATTTAATCAGGTTTATACCAATTCTAGATGTGAAAGAATTGGATCGATTATATCCCCTTGGAGTGAGGAAAATCCTTTAACGATTATTATCGATTAGAGCTTAATTTTCTCCTACAATATCCTTCGGGTCTGCAAGAACTGGGCCTGTTGATTAGATCCCTTTTGGCTTTTTCTTTGTCTACTTCTGCCCGGGCGACTTCATCCGGCAGATACTTTAAGGTTGGAACTTTTTCGATTGGGGTCTTATGGTTTTCTAAATATCCTGCTAACTTATCATGCCTTTCTTTCAGAGATTTCAATTCAATTAGACCGAATTTTGCGAGAGTAGCGAGATTCTTTCTGTGTTTTTCCGAGTTTTCATATTTTGGTTTCGTCCTTTCTAGCGATCCTAGCAAAGCATGTAATTCTCTATGCTCTCCTAGAATATGTTGCACACACATCAATTCTGGATCGATCATCCACATTCTCATGTTTCTCGTTACCCGGTTTAACAAAGCTTGTTCTATGATTAATCTTTCTCTATCGAAATCAAATTTAGATGTCTGTTCTACTTCCAAAGAGAATAATTTCTACTATATCATTGAGCATGTTAGTAAACTATCGAAATTGTTTACAGTTAGTATATTCAATAAACTTTGAGAAACTATGCGGATTCTAAGCAAGAACCTCAGAGAGAAATGGAAAAATTACGTGTGGCAAAGTGCAGGAGCTGGAGTGTCTATCCTCATCCTTCTACTTGTTTTCATTTACAGTCCTATTCAGCTTGTTCTTGTTGCTGCGGCGGGTTCAACGGCGTTCACTGTTTTTGCACTTCCCCACAACCGAACGGCTAAATTAAGAAACGTGTTTTGGGGTCACGGAATTTGCGTTGGTGTGGGCTTGGCTTGTTCATATCTTTCTTCGATCTGGCTTGCTGGTGGTCTTGCCGTGAGTATAGGTTCCTTCTTGATGGTCGTTGTCGATGCGGAGCATCCTCCGGCGGCGGGAACAGCTTTGGGATTGGTAGCTTCGCCTACTCTACCGGGTGCTTTTTTCGTTTTGTCATCGGCCGTTATCTTTTCTATTATAAGAAGAGTCTTGATGCCTTGGCTCAAGGATCTGTACTAGTCTTAGGAAAATTCCGTAAAAGCTATGATTTGCAGGTTTATCTTCTGATTATATTTTTGATTTTTCTCATTGTGATTATTCTTATGATCGAGACTTCAAATCAGAAATGTGGGCTAGTAGTAAAATATTTCAGTTAACTTGTGTAAATGGTATTAGGTGATGATTTTGATAGTTGTTAATACTGATTTTGTTCCCGGAAAGAAAATTAAAGAGTCACTTGGATTGGTGCGTGGAAATACAATCCGTGCTAAGGGACTCGGAAGTGATATTAAAGCTAGCTTCAGAAACTTAGCCGGGGGAAAAATCGATGAGTATGTCGATATGCTTTCTGAATCTAGGGAGGAAGCACTAAACGAGATGGTCGAGAAGGCTGAGGAGATGGGGGCAGATGCTGTGATAAATGTAAGATTTATGACCAGTTCTGTGATGGGCAGTGCCGCGGAGATATTATCATATGGAACGGCTGTAAAGTTTGAGTGATAAAATGAACTTGTGGCACATAGGCTTTGCTCTTTTGGTAATAGGTGTTGGGATACCGGTTGTGTATAGCTTGTACAAGTTTGTTCTCGCCTCTATCCCTTGGTATGGAAGGTTGTCGATTATTTGTGTGGTAGTTGGTTGCATAGTTCTCCTGGCGGCTGCAGCGAAAGATCGAATGCAGGCTCCTTCACCTGAAGAAAAATATTAGTCTTGTTCTTGACTTTGGGCTTTATCATTTATTTTAAGATTTTTCTTTAATTTATGAACTTTAGTTGAATCTTTATAGACTTTGTTTCGTAGACGCTACAAAGTTTATCATATAATTATAGCTAAAATGCCTCTGAGGTGAATCATCCTTGGATATAACGGCGTTCGGTTTGTTTCCGTTATAGGTTTTGTTTAATTGAGGTTGAAAATATGATTTGGACTTTTGAAGAATATTTGGAAAAGTTAGGTAAGTAAAAAACTTGAATTTTTATTTTTATCTTTTTTAATTTCTATATATTGAATATTTTTTCATTTGTCCTACGTTATTCAGTTAAGTATTATGTTTCGTAGTTGAAACAAAGTTCTAATAGAATTTAACCAGATAATAAATCAAATTCAAAGAGAGGTGAAAATAATGAAAACAAAATTTGTTGTAGCTCTTGCGTTAGGTTTAGCAATAACATTGGTAGCTGGTGCTTCTTTGTTTTCCTATGCAGACAGCAATCCTGATTCCAATACTCTTACCGAAGGCGAAGCCAGGGATATGGCGGAACAGTTTGTAGAGAACTCCCTGACCTATCAATTCGATGGTTCCAATCTTGAATACAAGGAGACACTTTATCCTGATGTAGTGGATTGTTCAGACTGTTGGACCTTCGTGTTTGAGTTTGAATCGGCACATGGAGGTTACAGTGATAGGACCGAAGAAATGGTAACTCAGGTTATAACACCTCATGAAGCCCATGTCACGATTGAGGATGGAGAGATTGTCTCAGCAGTTCTCGATTTGAAATGGGACATGATAAACCAAAAAATGATCGAGGAGTAACTGTGGATGAAAGTGAATTTTTTTATTTTTAATTTTTTAATTACTTAATGGAATTGAAAGTATATTTGAATGTAGTGTGTTTAGTGATATAGAAGAGGAAGATTACAGAAAGATTATTTTGAGAATTGGATAATAGAATCTCTTGGATATTATAAACAAATTTATCTTCTTTTAAGAGCTTCCGGTATCATCTTGAGCTTTTGCAAGATTGAGGGTTTAACACCCCAAGCTCGGACCATTGCTTCTGCTCTGGCATCGAAGGAAGGTGCCTCTTCGGGATCTATCAAAACGTCTAAAACCGTTGGTTTTCCGTTTTCTAGGGCTTCTTTAGTTACACTTTCTATCTCCTCGGGTTTTTCTATTCTTAATCCTACTGCACCCATCGATTCTGCTAGCTTAACAAAATCGGGATTTACAAAGTCGGTGGATATTCGCCTACCGTTGAATAGTATGTCCTGAGTGTCTCTTATCATTCCGAGTGTACTGTTATTCATTATGAACCATTTGACTGGTATTGCGTAGTTTACAGCAGTGATGACTTCCATACCCTGCATCTGAAAACCACCGTCCCCACATACACATATTACATCTTTATCTGGAGCAGCGAGCTGACCACCTATTGATGCCGCTACTCCGTAACCCATAGAAGCTAAGCTGGAAGAAATGAAGTAGGTGTCGGGTTCATTGACTTGGAAAAAACTTTCTATCCAAGCAAGATTGTTTCCGATATCACTGAAAACAATTGTATCTTCCGGAAGTGCTTCTCTGAGGGATTTCATAAATCTTTGAGGTTTAATTGGGATATCTTTGGAGTCCATCTCGGGGTCTGAGTAGTATTCTCTTTTCTTTTTCTCTGATGATATATATTCTGAGTCTCCCAAGTTCTTCTTTCCCTGTTTTTTCATTTCTTCAAGAAGCTGTTCCATCACTATTTTGGAGTCGCCTATTATCCCCACAGTTGTATCATAATTCTTTCCGATTTCCCATTCATCGATGTCTATTTGTATTAGGGCCTTATTGGGTTGAAATTTGGGGTCCCAGGTGTGAGTCGTGAATTCGCTGAAGCTGGTTCCCAAGGATAGCAAGACATCTATGCGGTCTCTCAAAACTTTGTTTGCAACGTTGGTTCCATAGAGACCCACACATCCTAGGCTCAGTTCGTGATTCTCTGGGAGGATGCCCTTTCCCCTAAGCGTGGTTGCTACAGGAATGTTGAATGTCTCGGCCAGCTCGATTATCTGACTGCTGGCCTCCAGAGCCCCTGCACCGGCTAGTATGGCTGGATTTTTGGATGATAGAATCAACGTTGCTGCTTTTTCTATATTTTCTTTTGTTCCCGCTATAGGTATTCTTTCTATCTTGCTTATTCTGGATTCCTCTATTTCGACTTCTGTGGCAAAGGAATCCGCTGTGATATCTAGATGAGCTGGACCGGGTCTCCCATTAAGGCTGTGTCTAAGGGCATTACGGAAGGATTGCAATAGCTTGTCGCTTCTCGTTACTAGAGTGGAATATTTTGTGATACCTTCAAAGATTTCTACGTGGTTTGGCGTCCTCCCTTCTCCAGTTGCTTCTTGCAAGCCGCCCTTTCCTATAGAGCTTGAACCTACTTGAGCGGTCAGGACGAGAAGAGGGGTTGAGTCCATAAAGGCTGATGCAACGCCGGTTATTAGATTCGTAGCTCCAGGTCCTACTGTTCCGGCACAGACTCCTAATTTTTTACTTACCTGAGCGTATCCTGTGGCCATGAAACTCGCTCCGGCTTCGTGTTTTGTTAATATTGGTGTTATCGCTGAGCTGTCTATTAGAGAATTATAGAACTTCAGGAGGTGACCTCCGGGGACGCCAAATATGTAATTTACACCGTTAGTTTCGAGAAGTTTAACTAAAAGTTCAGAACCAGAAGCTTTCATCAATATTAATATCCTATAACATCTATTTTATTCTTTCTTTTCTCTGTGGACCTTAAATATTATTTTTTTGCCTCTATTACTCTTTTCCATTGAAAAAATACTTCTTTTGGCTTTTTTCTTTATTAAAAAATTTTTAAATCATAAAAAATTCAATTTCAAAATCATTACCTAGATTAATGATAAGAGGGTTCCAATAATTAGTTTTTATTACTGAAAATAGATATACTAAGTTCTAATTCACTATTTAAAAATTAGAATTTCCTTTTTTCAGTTGCAAAGCTTCAAATAAAAGAAGAAAGTTAAAATTTATAGTAATATTCGTAGGGAATGTTTATGGTTTCTGATGGAGAGCTAAGGAAAAAGGCCAAAAAGATAGCTAAGGCAAAATCGGAATTTTATACTCATCTGGGGATTTATGTTGCAGTAAATATTTTCCTAATTGCTATGTGGTACGTTACTATTGGTCCCGGTGGTTTTCCTTGGTTTGTTTTCCCATTGTTTGGGTGGGGGATTGGTGTTACAGGGCATGCCTTTGATACATTTTATGGCAAGAGCTACATTGAAAAAAAGACTGAAGAAGAGTTTGAGAAGCTAAAAAAAAGTAATTGAGGCTTTTTGTTATAGTCATCTATTTCTTCTCAGGTTTATTGAATATCTTTGAATTTAAGAAAGAACAGTGGACCGTACTACTAGTTAGCTAGTCTTTTAACTAATTTTTTACTCGGTTTATTACAATGGCTAACAGTATTGAAGAGAGTAATAGATTAATGGTATACTATTCATTGTGGATATTTGGGTGGCTTATACTAATCGTTAATGGAATTGGCTATTTCGCAGGAAATTCAATATTTCCGTTCAGTTCCTCTACCATTGGTCTAGGCTTGCTTGCAACTGGCTATATGTTAGGGAGAAGGAACACGAAGAAGTAGTTGAATAAATTTATGAGCATGCGTAAGACAGCGCTTTTTAATTCTCCGATCTTAGCTATTCTTTGTGTGCGTGCCAGTATTTCTCTTTTCGTGGATCATAGATAATGCTACAGCTTCTGCAATAATATAACCCTAAGGTTTCCCAACTGACCATATTTTTTCCGCATTCTATACAATCTGGAGATTCCATTTGATTGTCTCTTTATGTCTGGTTAGAAAGCAGAATAGAGAATTTAATTTTTTAAATTTCTAAGAAACTTCCCCTAGTTACTTTTGTGGATATTAAAGTAAAAAGATATTCCAGACAGATATTTTTCAAATTCTTTTAGCTCTTTATAATCTCTAATTAGTTACTTTGATGAATAAACGAACTTAGGGCGATTTTCCATTTTTGAATCCGCTAATCTTCTTGACTTCTGTCAATTTAAAAACGAAGTTTCTTTCTTTTTCTACTAATGCCTCTAACGGTTCATCTCTTGAGTGTCCCAATGCAATTAGTATATTTTTGGATAGTCCTTTTTCCTCCATCATCTTTACAAAAATCTTACGAATTTTTTTCTTTACTTCCTCTTCTTCGATTTTGATGAGTCTACCAGAAAGGGTGACAAACTTATAATCAGAAAGGTCCTTTTTGTAAGATTCTATTTCCACAGTCACGAGAGGGTTTTCTTTTAGATAATGGAGTTTTTTTCCATATTTCGTCACTAATATATAAATGTGGGAGCCATCGAACGTGTAGAGAAATGGCTTAATTTGAGGGTATTTTTCACCTTGGTATGAGACTCGGCATATGTACTGATTCTTTATTAAGTCATCGTATTCACTTTTATTAAGAAAAGGTAGTTTTTCAATCTTCATATTTATTTTTACGAACCCTTCCTTTAATAAAACTGTTTTTTTGTTGATAAGCGTCAGTATTTTATCTTTTGTTGGATAAGGTAGACTTGGGGGGTATATTGAAGTCTTTTACTTGGGTAGCTTTTCTTTTTTTAGCTATTACGATGGTCTTTATTGTTCCCCTCTGTTCAGCTCATGTTCCAAAAGAAATAGAGACGAATGAGAATTTTGAGACTGCATTTCATATCGAGGACCCTACTAAGTCTTGGGTGATATACTCCGAAATTCACGAGGGAGGGGAGGGAAATTACTACAAGCTAGAATTGGATAAAGGTCAGATACTTCGATTGAGCCTTTTTATCCCAAATAAGGATAATTTTTTACCTGTCTTGGTAGTGGCTGGGCCCAGTTTAGAATCGAACGATACTTTGCCGGAAGCCGTTAAAATCCCGGAGGATATGGGATATGTGGTTTTAGAAGGAAAACTGAAGGAACCAGAATTTGAGCCATTTACACCGGCTAGTTATTACTATCTGGTGGATTATGAGGAAGAAGTAGATCATGCAGCAACTTACTACGTTGCTGTTTTTGAACCAGATTCCGGGGGAAAATATGGTTTGGCTGTCGGGAAAGAGGAGAGATACAGTGTACTTGAATGGATTAGGATTCCTATTGATGTAATTAATATACGTCAATGGGAAGGAAAGTCGCTTTTACTTTTATTTTCACCGCTTATTCTGACATTAGTTGGTGGTGTTTTATTTTTTGTAAAAAAAATCGACCATGACTCACCTAAAGCAATTATAAAGTGGCTGGTTATTTTTTCAGGACTCTTATATCTTGGAAGTGGATTTACGAAATTTACAGAATTGGGCTTTTCTATAAACAATGTCAACCCTGGCCCTTTGGTAATTATAACGATTATTTTCTCTTCGCTTCCAATAATCTTAGGAATTTTTACTATCCGTCTTGGTGTAAAAATGGAAAGAGATACTAAAATTAGAGATAGGGTCAGATTAGCTATTTATGGAATCTTAGCCCTTTTCTTGTGGGCAGGTTTAATTTTTGGGTCGATAATAATATTTCTTGCAAGTATTTTACCCTCGGACTTGAGAAAAAATAAGAAAGAAAATAACTAGTTTTTATTTCCGATTTTTAAAGACTCTTACTTCTTTACTGTTAATTCTGCTCCACAGATAGAACAAGTTCCTTTTTCAGTAATGGTGGGCAATTTGTCTACTTTTTTCCCACAGACACCACATTTTGGCATTTTTATTTTCACCCCCTCAATATTTACCTATCCCCCTACAGAGAGATTTTTACAAATAGGTAATCCCAATATAATTTTCTAACAAGATTCTTAAAAAATAGTACTTAACTCGGTTCTGTTTATTGTTCAAATTCTTTGTTTTTTAGAAAAATCATTTCTGTCAGATTTGCCTTTTTAAAAGAATTTATCTGCTGATACCTCACGATTATCAATTTTCACAGATAATACGTTGAATTTCTAATAATTAACCTAGTATCATTGGGAACAGAGTCACGATATCCTTATTTTCCAGTGTATAACTTTTGTTTTGGTCTTTACCATTAACCATTATCAGTTTAGGTTCGCCTTTTTTAATACCGATTTGGTCTATTAAGGAGAGTATTGTACTTCCTTTTGGTAGTTTGACGGATTTTCCATGTACTCTTTCATATTTACGTCTGAGATTTCCCAGTAGCCTGACTTTTACCTTGATATATTCATTTGATGACAAGATTTTTCCTACCAGTTCGTTTACTAATATTCAACTTTTTCTCTTTTCGTAGTTTTTCCAATATGTCTTCGTATAGACTATTTAGATCAGTTCCTGTGCATTTATCTATTCTTAAAGAAGCCACGGTGGCTTACCTTCTTGAATGGTTGTCTATTCTTTTTACGAAAGTTTTTTGCCTGACTTTAATAGCTGTCTCTGAATTAGGATAGGTAGAAGAGCATTACCATAAATGCTAGGTAAATTGTTACTAATGCAATTCCCTCTTTTCTTTTTATTTCCCAATCAGTTTCTACAAAAGTGAGGAGTAATATGCTAAGTAGTATCAGAAACGGGGCGGTTATATAGAGAGTTGATTTGGTGACTGTGATGGAGGATATTGTCCCGGAGATACCTAATATAAGAAAGATATTCGAGATATTTGATCCTACTATATTACCTATGGCAATGTTTTTGTGACCCTGTTTTGCAGCAGAGATCGTTACGGTGAATTCGGGTAAGGAGGTACCGATTGCTACTAGTGTTATACCTATCATCGTGTCCGGGAGTTTTAGGTACTGGGCAAAGTAAATTGATTCTTCAACAAGATATTTGGCTCCGAATATTATGGCCACCAAAGCAATAGCCAAAATGATAAAATCTTTGAGTCTACCTTTTTTGAATTCTTCTGGAGCTTTTTTTCTCCCTTTTTTATCGGAGATTATTTTATTTTTTATTTCGTTTAGATATTCAAATTTTACAAAAAATTTAATAAATTCCTTAAAGTGATAGCTTTCTTCCGATTTCGGTTTCTTCCTAAATAGAAACAATATGTAGACTAGGTAGAATAATAAAAATACTATCGATTCTATCCGAGAGATTATACCATTGATTATGAAAAAAAGGAAGAGAAAAGAAGAAAATAGCATTATATATCCGTCTCTGCCTAGTATTTCCTTATCTGTCTTTATTGCAGTAATACTAGCCGAAACTCCAATTATAAGGCCGATGTTTGCTATGTTTGAACCTACTATATTACCTATCACTATTCCACTAGCCATCTGTAGTGAGGCCGTTACGGATGATGCAAGTTCAGGGATGGAGGTTCCTATAGCGACTACCGTCAGACCGATTATGAATTCGGAAACTCCATAGCTTTCAGCTATCGAGGAGGAGGATTTAACAAAATAGTCCGCTCCTTTGACCAGGAGGATAAGTCCAAATAAGAAGAGTATGATGTGGATTTCAAGCATAACCTTCTGTTTATGAAAATAGTCTTACATGCTAAATAAATTCTTTAATTGTCAATACAAATTGCGGTTTGGTAATTTTTCTGAAAATCCTTATTGATTTTATAAGACTGTTTCTAGTAAATCTCTAACTTTTCTCTCGATTTTGTCTCTGGCTTCTCTAAATTTTTCTATTAATTTACCGGCAGGGTCTTCTATGCTTCATTCTAATAGTAGTTTTACCTAGTGGAGCAGGGCAAGCTTCCAGACCACACCCCATTGTCACGACAAGGTCTATATCCTCTAACTCTTTTGCTTTGATACTTTTTGGTATGTGAGAACTTATGTCGATGCCTTTTTCTTTCATTACTATGACGGCTTTTGTTTACCTCATCCGCGGGATTGGATACACCGCTGATGGCTTTAATCCTATTCCCCCTATTTTCTCGCAAATCCTTCGGCCATCTGACTTCTGCATGCATTCTCAATACAAGCAAATAGTATTTTCATAAACCTACCTTCTTGTTCCAAAAATAAAACTGGTTAGCATTTCCGGCATTCGTTAATAACTTCTTTCAACTCTTTTGTCCTACCTTTTGGGATCTGATTTTGGACTAATCCTTCTGAATTTAGGAGACCGCATCCGATTATCTGATTTTCTAGCTTTAATGCGACATAGCCTGGGTTTTTCTTTTTACTTTGTATTCGTTCTCCGGAGATCAGTTTTTTTGCCTGTTCTAAACTTATTTTTACTATATTCTTATTGATTGAGTCACCCAAAAATTGGAGAACGTAAGTTGTGGGTTTCGGCCCGATTTTATCTATTCTGAGGGCTCTTAGACCGGTTGCAACGAATTTTTCTTCTAATTGTAACTCTTTTGAACGTATCCATATGCTATCGCTCCTCTCGTGCGTTTTAAATTTCTTCCAAAAAGATTTCCTTACCCCAAATCTCTCATGGAAGTATTCTTCAAGCTTTCTTTTCGAATTTGGCAATGAATATTCCACCTGAATTTAATTGATGGGGATATACTCTGATACACTTTTTTAGTTTATTATCCATTTGAGTTCCACTCCATTTCGTTATTCCCTTGGAATGGAATAACTCAAGTTTTGGGTCTATTAAATCTCCCTTGTCCAAAAATTTGGATACGACTAACTCGTTTTCTTCAGGAGCAAAGGTGCATGTAGAATATACTATTTCTCCTCTTTCTTTACACAGCTTGAATGCTTTCTCGAGTAATTTTGTCTGTAAGTTTGAGAGTTCTTTTATTTGTTCTAAGTCAGCTCCTTCTTCAGTGAATTTCTTTCCTCTCAAATTTCCTTCTGCGGAACACGGAACGTCTACAAGAATTTTATCGAATTTTTTTGATTCAGGTAAATTTCTTGCGTCTCTTTCGGTTACTTTCACGTTTACACACCCCATCCGATAGAGGTTGGAGAGGAGGCTCCTAGTTTTTCCTGCCCTAACATCATTTGCTAGTATATGTCCTTTGTTTTCCATCATGGCAGATATCTGAGTAGTCTTGCTGCCCGGAGCGGCGCACATATCGAGGACTTTTTCTTCAGGTTTTGGTTTTAAGACTACTGGTGGTATTCCGGAAACTGTTTCCTGAATATAGTATTTACCCAGCCAATGGCCTAGCGTTTTACTCGGATTTTGCTTTAGTTTAAAGAAATTTTCGTTCCATTTTCTTTGCTCGAAGTTGATTTGCTCTCTATTTAGGAGTTCCATCACTTCTTTGATAGAGGATTTGATGGTGTTTACTCTTATCTCAATTGGCTGTGCGATATTCAAAACTTTCTTAAAATTTTTGTAATTGGGTATTATTTCTCTATATCTTTCCATTCAAGGTTAGCATGGGCGTGACGATGAATAAATTCTGGTCATTTACTGATAGTTTTATTAATGGTATCATCTCCAATTCTCTATTGCTGGCGAGCCGGTGGACGGCTCACGGGGATCTCCTGAGGAAACTCCGCCCACCGGACGGGACCGCAGGGTCGAAAGGACCCCGGCTGAGAGGCCGGACCCTGGAACAGAAACGATACCTCCCAGTCTCCAGGCGATGATGCAGTCAATGCTGAGGTCGGGCTGGTGGAGGGTGGAACGGCCAATCTGCGGGGTGCAAGGGCAAAAAACCGCCGATGAATTCCCGTCGGAGGCGGGTGGTAGCCCGCTAAGCTGAATGCCGTCTAGAACAGAAGGCGGGTTACGGCCGGCACGCCGGTTTCATTTCGACTTCTAATATTCTTGATTATGGTTTTTACAGATATCCTTAAACACTTCAGATTTTGTTATGAATCTCAGATTTCCGACTTGAAAAGACCAAATTTTCTCTATTTTTAGAAAAAGGATAGCTTTTTACCCAAAATTTACTTAAACTCTTTTCGCGAATAAGCACTTCGTGTGGTGTTACGAAAAATGACCAAAGCAGAAAATCCGGTCCTGAGAAGATTGGTGAAGAGGCTTCGAAAGATTAGTAAAGACTCTGGAGCTAATGTTTGGGAAGAGTTGGCCCGAGGATTGGGTAAGTCGAATAGAGCTAGGGCCGAGGTAAATGTTAGTCAGATATCTCGTCACACATATGAGGGCGATACTATAGTTGTTCCAGGAAAGGTCCTTGGATCGGGTAGATTAAATCACTCTCTCTCTGTTGCGGCTTTCGACTTTTCGAGCCGAGCTAGGGAACTTATATTGGCTGAAGGCGGAGAAGTCTTGACGATTGATGAACTTTTGGATAAAAATCCTAAAGGGGAAGGAATTAAAATAATAAAGTGATTTTGATGATAGTTGATGCTACTGATTTGGTTTTGGGAAGAATAGCAAGTCGAATAGCGAAGAACTTGCTTGAAGGCGAAGAAGTAACAGTGGTTAATGCGGAGAAAGCAGTTATATCTGGGAGCAAAAAGTCAACTTTGAGCGAATACGACGCGTGGACCAATATAAGAACCTTGGTTGATCCCAGTCAAGGTCCCTTTCATCCTAAAAAACCCGAAGACCTGTTGAGAAAGACTGTTAAAGGAATGTTGCCAATGAAGAAGGCAAAAGGCAGAGAAGCCTTCAGGAGGTTGAAGGCTTATCAAGGAACGCCTTCAAGGTTCGAGAACGAGGAAATGGAAACATTCCCCAAAGCAAATGTTTACAATTTGAGTACCCGTCGTTTTATTAGACTGAATGAGCTTAGCAAGCAATTGATGGGTGGAAATTAGGTTAGATAATATGAAAACTATTCAAACTACAGGAAAGAGAAAATCTGCGGTGGCCAGAGCTACTGTTAAGAAGGGATTTGGGAACATATACATAAATAAGAAATCGCTAGATGTGTTTGAACCCGAAATCGCTAGATTGAAGATAAAAGAGCCTATTCGACTTGCTCCAGATGTTTCAGAAAAAGTGGATATCGAAGTCAACGTTTCGGGCGGTGGATTTATGGGTCAGGCTGATGCCAGTAGGACAGCAATAGCTAAGGGTTTGGTTGAGTGGAGTGATGATGAAGAAGTGTACAAAAGGTTTAAGGAATATGATGAAACACTAATCAAAAGCGACACCCGTCAGAAGGAATCCAAGAAACCTGGCGGTCGAGGCGCTAGGAAAAAGAGACAGAAATCATATAGGTGATTGATTATGATGCGACCTGTTAGATGTTTTAGCTGTGGAAAACCTCTTGGCGACAAGTATGAAGAGTTTGAAAAAAGGATTTCAGAAGGAGAAAAGCCTAAGGAAATCTTCGAAGACATGGGTATCAAGAGGTATTGTTGTCGTAGGATGATCTTCGCGAGTGTTGATGCTACGGAAGAAATGATGAAGTTTAAGAGGTAAATACTCTTTTTTACTTAATTTGGATTTTATTCTATTGGACAGGATACTGAATTCCAACCTGCAGTTCCACCCAATATGACGGTCAGATTGTCCCAACCGTTCCTTTTTAGAATACTGGCAGCAATCGTAGAGCGCAGCCCGCTCCCACAGAAGATGTATATTTGCTTATTTTTGGGTATTTTTTCTAGATTTTTTGGAATTTGTGTTAGGTGAATGTGATTGGCGTCGGAAATTCTATTTGTCTTAACTTCTTCTTCACTTCTTACATCCAAAATCCAGGCGGATTCCTCCTTACTATCGAGTAAACCACAGAAGTCATGAACGTCGATTGTCCTTATAGCCTCGCTTTTGTGGCCTTTCTTATGCCAGGACAACATCCCGCCCGAGAGGTAACCCTCCAGATTATCGTAGCCTAACCGGATTAAATAACGAACTGCTTGGGTTGGGTCATTAGATTTATTGTTAAGGAGAATGGGTTTATCGTGGGGTATAAACCAACCTGCGAAGTTGGGTAGTCCCGCTTCCCAGATGGAGAGCGCTCCAGGAATGTGAGCGGAGGCGAATCCGAGTTCTATTCTCGTGTCGACTACAATTGAGTCCTCCATTTTTTCGGAAAACTCGTCTGGAGAAAGAGGTTCAGGGGTTGGTAGATGTTCTAGAATGGGTGGTCCGTGGGTGTTTAATTTTTCCATCTTTCTGAAGTAGGGTGGTCTTTCGAGTTTGGCAGCGACTTTAGAGATAAAAACTTCTTTATCTTTGTGCTGAAGTTTGGGATTAGTACGTTTCTCCAAACCTACCGTAGTCCATAATCTTTCGCCTATGGATGATCCACAGACAGATCCTGCTCCATGAGCTGGGCATACTAATACCTCCTCACCAAGAGGAATTATCTTCTCGAATATCGAATCATAAAGTTTTCCTGCCATTTCTTCGGCTTTTTCCATGCCCATTAGGTCTACTCTACCTACATCCCCGGCGAATAGAACATCACCAGTGAAAATAATCCAGGGTTCTCCTTGGTCGTCTTTGAGTAGGTAGCTCATGCTTCCTGGTGTATGTCCTGGTGTGTGTATAGCTTCTATTTCTAAACGACCTACCCTCCAGAGTTGGCCTTCCTTTGCTTCTTTCCCATACTTGTAGTCTAATTGTGAGTCGGCATGCCAGATATCGGCGTTTGAGCGGGTAGCTAGCTCGGGTGAACCGATCAGGTAGTCCTCATTTCTGTGGGTTTCCAGTATATGCTTTATATCGTACCCTTTTTTCATTGCTTTTTCTATGTAAACTTGGCAGTCTCTTCGGGGGTCGATTACTATGGCTTCTCCGAGGTCTCCAATTAGGTAGGAATAGTGTGCTAGACCTTTTGATTCTATCCTCTCAAATAATATTCTATCAACCCTTTATTTTTCTCTTAAACATAGAAAATAAAAAGACTGGTTTTCGGAATTTGATTGATTTACAACTTGGCTACTACTAATAGTAGTGAAGACAGGACCGCGGATATCTATTTTCTTGTTATTGTTGGTAATGTACCTTCTGGCTGGTTTCTCAAGTTTTAGGTTTATATCTCCTAGTGATTCTACGATTGGGACTCTAACTTCTATTTCCCCTTTTCTGCTTTCTACCGCTTTTTCTATTTCCCGTGAAGCCATGTTGGCAACGGCTTTCATGTACGTCAAGTCTGTTTTTATTCCCCCTTTGCGAACTTTTTGCAAAAATTCATCTTTTTTCAAACCCTCTGGAGGGACTCCTACTATATTACCGTCGAAAACATATATCTCGTTGAAGGCGGCTGGTCCTATTAGTTTAGTGTTTTCTTCTGGTTCCTTTACAAAAACAGAAATATCCTTTCCCTTCAAGTTCCCCTCGAAGACTTTAAATTCGCAGGGACTAGGCTTGTCTTTAAATTTATAAGCAACTCCTTCAATTTTTTCAGCCAGTTTTTTACCTTCTTTTGTCTCTGGTTTTTTATCAAATTCGAGCATTTCCGATATCTGTTTGTCAGAAAATTCTATTTTTTCGTATCTGTATGGATATACTATTCTTCGAATATCTTCCTCTCCTGTTCGAATCATAAGGACCCTTTCGAGGCCAACTCCTAAATTGAAAACGGGATAAGGGATATCATAATTTGCTAACGAGACGGGGCTGTAAAATCCGGCATTTCCTATTTCAATCATCTCTCCCGTTTTCGGATGCCTTACAAAAATTTCGAATTCGGATCCCGGTGCATAATATTTTGATGTAGCACTTTTTATTTTGCATTCGACTTTATCAAAACCGAATTTTTTCATAATCTTCCTTGCTATCCTTTTTCCATCTTCTAAACTCATTTTTTCTGACATGATTACTATAGAACCGGTCCAAGAACGGTAAAGATGGGTTTTATCTAATTTTTGCTCTCTTCTATATTTTGGACCTACCGTAAATAGTTGGAGTGGTAGGGGTTCTCTGTTTTGCATCTCTTCTAAGATCTGAAACCAACCCGCCGTAGTGTGGGATCGAAGAGTCATATTTGAGGGAATAGGTTTCAGCTTTTTGAAGTCCTCAAAAAGTGATAGAATATGCGAAGCTTCACTTTCTTCTAGGTCAAGTTCTTCTACGAGAACTTCGGTGAGGTCATCTGATGATATTTCCCCCTGCTTGTATCTTCTAAAGATTCCTTCCAGCTCATTCGTTTTGCCGAATTCAGGAATCTCTTCTTTTATTTTTTCCAGATCTTTTTTACTTATGCCGAGATCAGAACGGTCTAGTCCAGCCAAAAAGAAAACCCTATCGAGAATTATGGGTGCTTCAGGCCCGTACTGTTTTCTAATTTCATCTTTTTCTATTAAGGTAGGAACTATCATTTCTTTGAATCCTAAATCTATCAGCTTGCTCCTCAGTTCTTGCACTAGGTCAAAAAGAGGGTGTTTTTCTCCCTTATTCTCAAGTTCGAAAAATTTTCCTTTTTCCTCGATTAATTCTCCTGATTCTTTCCATGCTTTTTCGTAGTTCTTTTCTGATTTTTCTTTCAGATTTTTGATATTATATCTCATTTCTCAGTCACTCACTTTTTTCTCAGCTTTGGTTAGAGCCTTTTCAAGTTTATTCTCTCTTACGGCTCGAGTAATATCTGCTCTTGTCTCTTCGAGAGAATTTCTTGCTACATCGCGGCGATGTTTCATTCCGGGGAGAATTGAATCGGGGTAGTCAAACTGCTCCAATAGATCGAACATCTGCTCCATCATATCATAAGTTCTTTTTGCTTCTTTTAGCTCGTCTTCACGTAATGAGTCTAAAAAGTGCCTTCTGAGCTCTCCGATTGTTTCTGCGAGGGCTTGAGCGTAGCCTTTGTGAAGTACGCCTATTTCAGTAGCTTTTGGTAGTTCTTCTTTTTCAATTATTGTTTTTGTTAGTACTAGTTCTGCAAATTCTCGATTTGCTGCTATAACGGCACCATGGTCTATAAATTGAGGTTCGGAATCTAATATTCTGTTTAATTTCTCGACATTTTGCCGGATTTTTTTAACTTTTTCTTCGAGTTCTTTTTTTTCTCCCCTATAAAGAGTAGCCATTGCTCTAGAACATTTTCGGATTACATTATGGGAGATATCCAGCAGGTTATCTCTAATTTCTTCTTGTTTGTCTAGATATTCTCTAATCTCGTTTACGGATTCAAACATATTGTTCATCTGAATTTAATCACTAAGTGATTTTAATTTTCTTCTTTGTTTTTCTCGGCAACTTTACTTTTGAAATTCCTCGGAAGGTTTGAGCATATTTGTTCGTTTGTATCGATTCTTTTCGATCGCATTTTTCTTCTCTAGGTTATTAACTAAAGCACTAAGTTTTGATTTAGAGAATTTGAGTTCTCTTCTCAGGTCATCTTGTCGGATTTCCCCGTTTTGCATTATTTTTCTTAAAACAGTCTCTTCGTCTTCGCTTAACGTCATGAGTGCAGTCTTGATTGCTCTTTCTTTTATGTATTTATTTATGAGCCAGTAAAGGACTAGACCAATGACCGAAGAAATCGTGATTAGTATTATAATACTTACCCCTATGGAGTAGAGGTTTACTCCTGGCGTTCCTCCAGTCAGAGAGAATAGTACAATTCCTAGCCCACCCTGGAGTATGGCAACTATCAAAACGACTTGGAGAAAATCCTTGAATTTCATTGTTAATATAAGCGTCTATTTTTTGTAAAAATTTTTGCACTCCTATTATCATTTGTGATAATAGTTTTTCTGGGGTTAATAATGGCTTTGGGACTAGAATCCGGATTCAAGTAGTACTACTCTGCTTGGTTCAAATCCGTCTGTGATTCTGTAACCAGTTATGTCTGCTATTTTCTTTGCAAATTCCTTGATTTCAGAATATGTTGGCATATATTTCATACCTAATCTCGCTCTCGAGTGGCCCACTGCTACGTAGCCTTTCGGTTCAACGAAGTTCGGTTTGGCTTTTTCTATAAGTCTGGCATAACCCGAGGGATTCTTCAGATTAAGTCCTTTTACCAAAGTTAAACGCAGAACATTGATGCTTTCGAATGATTGCATGAGTTCAAGACTTTCGTTTAATTTTTCCCATGGTTGGGGAGTCATGGGATTGCAAGTTTTGATATACGTTTTTTTATCTGGAGCGACTGTTGATATATAGAGCTGAGCTGGATCTCTAATTTTTTCGAGATTTTCTGGGTGTTGTCCGTTGGTTACTAAAAATGGGGATATTTTTCGTTTTTGGCACTCTTCGATGAGTGTATCTAGCTTGGGATATAATGTGGGTTCTCCGTCCAACGATATTGCTGCTAGGTTAGGATTTTGGGCTTCCTTCCATTTTTCTTTGTCTGCGTTTGGATTACCCTTGAATCCGCTCAGAAGAAGTCTTTGTTCCTCTATAGCTTCCTCTATTATAGTAGACGGTTCATCAACAGGTCCATCCCATCGGGGTATATTATGTTTTACATTTCTCCAACAGAACTCGCATCTATTATCGCAGAAGGGTAGACTTGGGGTAATTTGGAGACATCTGTGACTTTTTATTCCGTGAATTTTTTCGTAAAACTTTTGTTTGTAGCAGATGCTTTCTCCTAGAATGCTTTTTTTGGTCCATCTACAGATTTTGATGGCGCTGTGTTTGTGTTTTCCGACTAATCGATATCCGCATTCTTCGATTTTTTCGATTTCTTCTGATTCAATCATCTTCCGAGCTCCGCGGTTCAAGCATTTTTTCTAACTCTTTCAGAGCCTTTTCTTTGACTTCTTCCAGCTCGGCTTTGACTTTCATTCCAGCCGCACCAGCGTGGCCACCACCTGTTCCCCCGAATTGATCCGCAATATTAGACATCAGTTCGCCTAGGTGAAGATGAGTTTCAGAAGCTACTCCACTCCGGGCCCTTGAGCTAATTCTAATACTTTCTCCGTTTTGACTTGCCACGATAGATACGTCGGCTCCTATTTTCAAGAACATCGTTGCGGCGTCTGATTCATATGCCCCGATCTCAGAAAAGACGACCCAATTTCCGTGATACTTATGCGGGTCCGATCTTTGAGCTGCCTTTAGCATTGCTACTCTTTTTGAGGGTTCTTCAGGAGTTTGAAGTGCTTCCAAAGCCTTTCTATAATCCGCTCCGTTTTCTATTAGGTCTGCCACTGCTTTGAAAGTTTGCTCATCGGCGAATTTGAAGTGGCCGGTATCGCTTATTATTCCGGTGAGCATGAGGGTAGATGTCTTTGGACCGAATTTGTGTTTCATAGCCTGACCTAGTTTTAATACAAGTTCTACGGTCGAAGTGGCTTCTTCTTCGACGTAGTATACATCAACTCTTTCTTCCATCCTTCCATCTGGTCGGTGATGGTCGATAAAAATAAGCTTCAAATCTGCATTTTTAATTTTTTCATAATATTCTTCTAATTGTTCTAGAGTAGAGGTATCTAGGATGATTGCAACATCTGCATCAATGTCGGGATCTATCTCTATGTCTATTTCCAAAGATTCTAGTACACTTTTGGCTACGTTGCTTAAAGTTTTGGGGACTCCTGTTTTTACAGTTCCTCCAAGAGACTTCAAAAGCTCGGCTATCCCTATTATCGAACCGACAGCATCAGGGTCAGCGTGAGGGTGCCCAAGTACGAGAAATTTTAGTTTATCTACTTGAAGCTCTTTGAAATGCTGAGCTAATTTCTTCATATGTCCGCCTTGCTTTTATTGTTGGGTTACCCTGCCTTTCCGGATGGTTGCTGTTGAATAGCGTCCTGGATTTTGGCTTGTAATTCTTCGAGTTTCTTATTAATTCGTTCTTCTTGGCGCTCGATCTGTTTTATGCGCAAGTTAAGAGTTTCTCTTCTGTCTTCCTGCTCTTCTTTAGCGTCGGCTAAGTCAGTCTTTAACATGATTCCACCAACACTTTTGTAGAGCGTAGTTTCTTCGTTAATGTTTCCTAACTCCTCGAGAGCTCTTTCAACTTCTTTGAGGTTTATTTTCAATTGCTGCTTTTGCCTTGCTAGAGATTGTGCTTGCTGCTGGAATTGTTGCAGCTGTGCAACCTGTTGTTGGACTTGGGGTGGTAATTGTTCCATTTAACTCCTCCTATATTTTGTCATATCACGTGCTATGGCTGCCCAGCGAAGGAACGAATTTATCGCCGCTCGGAGCGCAGCCGTATCTCTTGCATTTATATCTAAACTTAAAATGTTTTTCCTGTGTGTTATATCTACTTCAGCCCTCGATGCTTTAGGGGGAAGTCCTTCAACCTTGAGTGCTTCCATAACGACTTTCGCTGTTTTAGAATCTTTAAAAGCTATTTCAATGACTGAATTTGCTTCTAGAGCTTCAGCCATCTACCTCGCCTTTACTTTTCTAACCACATCAGGTCTTATTTTAAAAAGAATTCTAGACCCGCAGTATGGACAGCGATTTGTTGTCGGATCCAATTCTTCAAGTTTTCTATGACATTTTCCACATTTGTACATCTATTTTTCCTCCGATGGTATACTACCGGACTCGGCCTTGATTTGTTTTTGTACTGAAGTAATTTTTGGGCTATAAGCTTTGGCAGCGAATTTTGTTCCACAGCGATTGCACTGCCAAATCCCAGAGCCTACTCTTTTGACTTTCTTTGATTCGCATTCCGGACAGGTATGATAGCCCTTTTCTTTTTTTTCTACCGAAAGGACTCTTTGTCTTATCTTAGTCCCATATCTAGGGCCGAATCTGCCAGTAGATCCAACTTTGTGTTTTTGTTTTTTCTTTTTCTTTGGCATAGTTTTACTCTAATTTCTTACGAAGCTCTTTAGACTTAACTTTTGCCCATTCCTCTGCTTTAAGGAAATCTTCCTTTTTGAGAGGTGCTGAACCACCCTTTTGCATGGCACATATGCTCCCGTCTTCGAGAGTCGCAAGAGTGAATCTTGCATCCATTACGTTTTCTTCTTCTAGACAGGGGTCTACCATTAGGGCGTTACCGATTTTGGCAAAAGTTGTAGTGATTGGTTTCTGTGTAACTGGGAATTCAGATAGCTCCCAATTCTCATCATCTGGAGCTTCTGCAGTTAGCAGTGCGGCAACTGATGCCAAAGCGCTGGCATCAATTAGATTACCGTCATGATCCAGTACATGGATATCTACAAAGACCATCCATATTTCTTCCTCAGGTACTATACAAAGCTTATCGAGTTCGATCATTTTTGATTCTCGTATTCCTCTATCCACTACTCGAGCTAGTTCTGTAGCTTCTTCTCCAGGTGGCCCTGCTTCAAAAGATGCATGAGCCATTGGCGCTAGTTCAGCGTTGGTCATTAGTACTCCTTCGTCGGGTTTGTCGGGATAGGGCGTTCCTATACCAACTTTTACTCCAGCGAGTACTTGTGTACTACCCATTTTAACAAGGGCTGATCCTTCAGCGTTTCCTGCCCATCCAGTCTCTACAGTGATATTCCTGTATTGGTCCATAGCTCTGGCGTCTACTCTCTTACCTTCTTCCGCTAAGTCGGTTATGTAATCCTTTTTAACCGTAGAAATTATATCTTCGTGACTCATTCTTTATCCTCCATTGCATATTTTTTCTTCAAGGCTTCTCTCTGTTTCTCGTATACTTTCTTGCAACCTTTGATAGCAAGTTCCAGTGCTTCTTCAAATTCTCCTTCTTCAAAATGTCCGTCCATCTGCAAAAGTGTTATGCTGTCTTTTTGTGGCATGTAAGCTATTGGCATGTCTCCTTCACCGAATTGATCCTCTTCTTTTTGAAGATCTAGGAGGATCTTACCGTCAGCTTTACCTGCGGCTATGGATGCTACTAAATCTCTCATGGGAATTCCAGCGTCTGCTAGAGCTACTGAAGCTGCGGTGATTGCAGCTGTCCTAGTTCCTGCACTTGATTGGAGCAGTTCCATTGAGACATCTATTACAGCTCTTGGATACTGCTCTAGAAAAACTGCAGGTTCTAAGGCTTCTCTAGCAACTTTTGAAATTTCCGTTGATCTTCTGCTTGGCCCGGGTCTCTTTCGATCCTCTACGGAGAATGGGGCCATATTATATCTTACTCTGAGTACTGCTCTATCCATTCTTTGCAAATGTCTTGGATGCATTTCTCTTGGGCCGTAAACGGCCGCAATAGCTTTGTTTTTACCTAGTTCCAAATAAGCAGATCCATCGGCTTTTTCCAGTATTCCTGCTTCGATACTTAACGGTCTCATTTCATCAGGATCTCTTCCGTCCAATCTCTTGCCGTCTATTATTAGCTTCTCGGGTTTATTTACCATTTTTTTAGCCTCCTTCATTCTTTTGTAAGAATTTACGAATACGATCAGTTAATCCGCTAGTATGAGCTTCTCTTTCTATCATGAATATTGCCTTAACTACTCTGTTTATTTGACTTTTATTATCTCCCCATATCATTATCCTTCCGTTTTGCCCAATTGATAGAGTACATTTACCTATCTTTTGTAATATGGAAATCATGGAACCCTTACGTCCAATAACTCGGGGTATTTTTGAAGGTGAAATTTCGATAAGTTTTCCGCCCCCTATTTTTCCTCTTTCGCCTTCCGTGACTTCTAATCTTACGTTCATTAATTCGTCTACATCTTGAACTTTGGCTTCAACGATGTCCCCAGCTTCTAAGAATTCGCTGATATCCTCCTCATCAAGGTCAACTCGTCTTTGTAGAAGAGACGAAACGGATAGATTTCCTTCGTAAGGTGATTTGATATCGAGTAACCACCCTGCATAATAATCATCTATAACTACACCAAGAACCTTGTCTCCCACCTGAGGAATATATCGACCTTCGAGAGGAATTGTTCTTATTCTGTTGCCTCGCTTATCTACTAGGCCTACTTGCGAAGCTCTTATGTTGTCGCCGTCCTTGAAAACCCCTTCCCCAATTTTGTAGTCTCCTTCTGCAAGGATTTGGCCAGGGATTACAAGCTCTCTTTTTTCGACATGCATCATTCATTAATCACCTCTGTTTCTATTTCACCATGAGTTAAATTGTTAATCTTTTCAAAAAACTCTTCCTGTAGTCCAGCGGGAATCTCTACTTTCGCTGCCCAAGAACCATCATCCAGCCATCGGTCTTCCTTAAGATCAGCAAAATCAGATACGAGCTGATACGCTTTTGCCCCATATTCAGGGGGGACCTTTACCACGATGACTCTGGTTTCGAAACTCAGCGGTAGGATTGGTCTTAGTGCTTTTACTATTTCAGGTAGTTGCTCTTCTGCACTTTTGAAAGCATCTACATTTATCTTCGCTTGGTCCAACGCATTTTCTATTCTTCTGGGAGGGTGAGGTGTTCCACTTTGGGGGTCCACTGCTCTTCTTGTTATGAGGGAAATAATCTGTTTTCTTCGTTTTTTTCTCATCTCTTGTCTCTGTCGAGTTGTAACTTGTATTTCTCCTTCTTTGATTACTTTCTTTGCTACTTCTATGGGGTCGGAAGTGCCGAATATTTCTTCCATCATCTCTTCTGAAGCTTTTTCGCCTTTACTAGAATCTTTAAAGATTTTTTCGGCGGCTAATATTTCCCTTATATCTATTTCTTCGCCAGCTCTATAATCTAAAGTCAAGTCCGGATCAACTAGAACTTCAAACTCCGTTCCATGCGTAGATAATCTAGCTATTACGGCGTCTTCTACTTTAACCATTTAAACCTTACAACCTATGAAATTGAAATTAACTCTCAGATTCGTATTTTTTAATATACTCAGATATTTCTTCAGGGGATAATTTATTGAATTCTTTATCTTCCACTATTGCTTCTGCCATCTCCACTTTTTCTATTCTTATTTTTCCTTCTATGATCTTGTCCAAAGCTTTTAGTGCTAATAAAACCGAGTCCTCTAGACTCATTTTTTCTTTGTAATTTTTCTCTAGTACCTCTATTGTTTCTTCAGCTCCTCCACCTATGGCATGAGCTTTATAAGATGCTACTACTCCACTGGGATCTGTTTCGAAGAGGTGAGGTCCTCTCTCTCCGACACCACCAATTAGGAATCTGGTTCCGAATGGTCTGACTCCCCCGTGTTGAGTGTACATCTGTTTTGTATCGCCAATGGTTTTAGCGAGGCTTTCTACGGAGATAGGCTCGTCGTATCTCATTCTGTTTACTTGAGCTTCAACCCTTGCTCTATCAATTAAAACCCTTGCATCGGCTATCAATCCAGATGCGGCAGCTCCAATGTGTTTGTCAATCTTGAAGATTTTTTCTACTGCTCCGTCTTCTACTAACTTGCTTGTTGATTTTCTTTCAGCAGCGAGGACTACTCCGTCTTTCGTTTTTATCCCCAGTGCAGTGTATCCCCTTTTGACTGCTTCTTGAGCATATTGAACCTGGAATAGTTTACCGTCTGGGCTAAATACAGTGATCGCCCGGTCATATCCGCCACCTTGTTGTGCAAAAGCCAATTTTTTCTCCTCAAAATTATTTGTTTTTAAATTTATTTGTTAATTACGGTATTTGAGTTTTCGAAGTATCTATTTAACTTTTTTGTGATTTAGTACTCATTCATTTATCGAGTCTTAGACTAAATAGTCTTTCCCATCTTTATGGGCCAGATAAAAATTTTTTTCTGGCATTCCGTATGGTTCCTGAAACCCCAAGTATCTTGACGTCCTCGTTTTCTCCAACCTTTTGTAATAGTTTTTCTACTTTGCGATGATCACATTTTATTAATCCTTGCTCTTTTCCTCTATCGTACATTATCACCCACGAGTAGGGAAACGATTCGAGTTCTCGTTTTAATTCAGAGAGTGGGTCTTCTTTTTTTCTCATCTGACTCGATTTCTTTATCCTGAAAGCTATATACCGCCTTCTGTATTTTCTGGGAGCTGTCATAATCACACTTTAGTCGTATTTTAAGCCGAACTTAATGAATTCTTTCATTTTTTTTACTGCTATTTCTCTCTTTGCAGGATACGCAGAAAGATTAATTCGTAAATGAATCACATTCCCGGACTTTGTTAGTTTTATTTTATCTTCAGAAATAAGGCTCTGTTTGTCTACTCTCAGATATAGACGACAATCGTCTCCTATTCGATCTATTGCTTCTTGGGATAATTTCTCTTTTTCTTTTTCATCGAGCCTATCGAGAAATTTATCCCAAAATTCTCTTAAAAACGGCCTTCGTTCGAAATTCGTGGATAAGATAGTTTTTTTATCTCCATAGTGCCCTTCAGCTTCTGCACGTTCTATCTCGGTTTCTTCTGGTAAGATTTTTAATAGAGCAGTTAGAATCTTCTCTTCACTTTCTGTTGCATGAACGATGACGCTAACCCCAACTGATTTGAAAGGGAGATCCATCCGCGATTCCTCAGCGAGAATTACTTCTTATACTAGGTCTATTTTTTTCGGACCCTTTACCTTTATTTTTTAAGCCTCTAGATGACTTACCAGCGCTGGTTATGCCTCGTTGAGCTCTGTTTTTCTGCGAGGAATTTGTTATCCATTCTAGATCGGGATCTTTTTGGATTGAGGAGTGATTAGGATCTATGAGTATTACCTCAAAATAATGATATTCACCATCTTCGCCGACCTTGTATGAGTTTAAGACCTCTAAATTTGGGAATTTCTTTGCGGTTCTCTCTTCGGCTATTAATTTTTTGTTTTTGCTAGCAGTAATTTTTGATACTCCCATCCGCTTTGGTCTTCGACCTTTTTTGGGTCTCTTTTTTCTTCTGCCGCCCCGTCTAACTCTAGCTCTGGCTACAACTACACCCTGTTTTGCTTTGTATCCTAGTTCTCGAGCTCTTTCGGGTTTACTTGGGTTTTCTAGTCTTTCAATTGTGGGTCCCTTTCTCCATTCACTACGTCTTTTCTGCAGGATTTTATCCCGTTGTTCTCTTTTCATTTTTTTAATTTCTTTTTTCATGATTACACCGATTCTTATCAACAATTTCATACATTTAATATAAAGTTCTTGGCTTCGAAGAGGTAGTTTTTTGAATGTGGTTTCCTTCTCTCATTAATATTGTATCGCTTTTTAAAATTGTAGGTTTGTTCAACGTCGGTAAATTTCATTAGACATTGAGGATTTATTTCGTGACCTGTCCTGTAATCAACGCTGTCATTTAAACCTATCTCCCTTTTGTTGCTACTATCCGTATTATGTCTCCGTCTTCTAACTCGTGATGTTCACCAACACGTCTGTTTGTTCGGGCATCCACTGCATGTATGAACGTCTCTCCTAGGTCGGAATGAATCTCATAAGCGAATTCACGAGCGGTTGTACCCTTTGGAACCAAAAAGGCATCAGGAAGTACGTGCCCCTTGGCGTCTGTTAGTTTATGCTCATCATCTACGGGGTATACAACGATCATCCCGAGCAGGTCATAAATTGCTTTGTCAATAGCATTCTGAACACCAGTTGATCCCCATTCTTCGAGTAAATGCTCTATCGATTTCAACGCTCTTTTCTGTTTTTTGTCTAGTTTATTTTTATCTAATACGCTGAATTCGCTGTTTCCCGGAGCGTAATCTATCAATCTTTTTTCAGCGGCCCTTCTCAGAGCTAATTCAGCTTCACAACTCATCGGTATTACAGAATAATCTAGTCGGGATAATCGCTCTAAATTCTCTTTGGCTTTTGGAACGTCTATTTTGTTAGCTCCTAGAAGCATAGGTTTGCTAGTTTTCCGAAGATTTTGTGCAAGCTCAAATATATCCTCCTTGGACCATTTTTCTACTAAATCAGCTTTCAGATCAGATTTTCTTAAAGCGGAGGAGACTTTTTCTCTGTTAATACCTAGGCCACTTAGTCTTTCTGCAATAGCTTTGGTGACATCCACTTCTTCTAATTGAGTTTTTCTTGCAAATCTTGCCCATCCATCGGACAAAATTCCAGTTAACCATTGATCTAACTCGTTCTCCAAAAACTCTACGTCATCTATTGGATCATGGTTTCCGGGTTCAACAGGTTCTCCATTGGCATTTGTAGCTCCTGCTGCGTCTATCATGTGTATTAATACGGAAGCCATTCTTAGATTGTCGAGAAATTTGTTTCCTAATCCCTTACCCTTGTAGGCTCCTTTTACTAACCCTGCAACGTCAATTGTTCTTACCGGAACATACCTAACCCCATCGACACATCTGGAATTTTGCGGGTCGCATTTTACGTCCATGTCTCGGCAAGGACATTGACTCCTCACATATGTTACACCAATATTCGCATCGATGGTGGTAAACGGGTAGCCGGCCATTGGAGCTTCCGCTAATGTCGCAGCGTTAAAAAAAGTGGTTTTTCCTGTGTTTGGTTTTCCTACAATTCCGAGTTCTAGCATTATAATCTACTCTGGATTTTCTTCTGTAAATGGGTATTCTCCAGGGTCTCTTTTTGTGCCGAAGCTTCTAAGTCCTTCCTCTGAGAGTTGCTCTCTTAGTTTTTTACTGTATTTTTCTTCTATTTTTCCTTCCTTTTCCATGTAATCGATTATTTTAAAGGCTTCCTTTTCCTCGTCACAAAGCCGAATATAATCTATTACACTAGATCTCGAAGGTTTTTTAGGCTCAGAGGCTTCTTTTGCTTTTTTTGGGTCGGTTCGGACTCCATCCATCTCTATTACGGTCTTTTTGTTTTCTATGGATTTGAAAAGGTTTGGAAATTTTTCTTTGAAATATTCCTTGTCATATTTAATCATCTTTCCAACTCTTCCTTTTCTCTTTTCGTTCTACAAATATACAGGTGTTCTGAGGTAAATCTTCGTATAGGATGGTGCCGGGTCCAATTGCTGAAGTGGGGCCAGCTTTGACACCTGGATTTATCATGCTATTTATTCCTGTTTGAACGTTGTCCCCTAATATGGCACCAAGTTTGCGTCTTCCTGTATCGGTAAGTTTTTGTCTCAGAGTCATGTTCACGTTAGCTGCGTCCAGTCTTAGGTTCCCAATTTTTGTACCTGAACCAAAATTACAGTTTCGACCTATTACGCTGTCTCCTATGTAGGTATGATGTGCGGCGTGAGTTCCATCCATTATAATGCTATTTTTTACCTCAACTGCGTTTCCGATTCTCGTATTTTTGCCGATACTGGTAAATTGGCGAATATAGCAATTTGGCCCAATGTCACTGTTCTGTCCGATATAAACTGGGCCTTCTATATAAGCTCCGGATCGGATTAGAGCACCCTCTTCGACAGTTACATCTCCTCTTAAATGGGCACCCTCTTCGATCTCTCCCTTTATCTCAGCTTTTTGATTTTTTAATAATTGTTCATTTGCGGTCAATAAGTCCCAGGGTCTTCCGATATGAACCCAGGAGTTTAATTCATTTGCTGAGACCGTCTCTCCCTTATCTATAAGCATTCCTATAGAAGAGGTGATTTCTTTTTCCCCTCTTTTTGATAGTGAAGTTTTTTGGATTATTTCATATATTTCAGGTTCGAATACGTAAATTCCAGCATTAATGAGTTGATTGTAAGTTTTTTTGGGTTTCTCAACTATTTCTTTAATTTGATCTCCTTCAGTTTCGATAACTCCGTAGGAATCCGCATTTTCTACCCTATAGGCCCCCAGAGTTGCTATTGAGTTATTTTTTTTATGGTGTTGTATGGTATCGATGAGAGATTCAGGATCACAGTATACATCCCCATTGACTACTACAAAGGTGTCCTCGCTTTCTGTGAAAGAGACTGCATGTGCTGTGCCTTTCTGGTCTTTTTGCTCAACATAATTAATTTCCACTTCAAAGCTCTTCCCGTCGTCATAACGATCGATTATATCCTCTTTTTTGTATCCTACTACCATAGTTATATTTTCAATCCCTGATTTTTTTAGAGATTCTAAAATGTAGTCTAGAATCGGTTTCCCCGCTATGGGTAATAGCCCTTTTGGACAAGTGTTGGTGAGAGGTTGCATTCGCTCTCCTATTCCTGCTGTTAGTATAACCGCTTCCATTTTCTTTACCTAGTAGTTTGCCTCTTTCAGTTAAGATTATCTAATACGTCTAATAGAATTTTTCACGTTATTTCGGATAACTGCGATTATTTAAAAGAATGTGTCCGAAAATAAAGAAATAGAATATATATGACATTGAACCTTCTTGTGATCATATTTTTGTTTGGGCTAATAGTAGGGATTCTTTTGGCTTACTATATAATGAAAGCGAGAGCGAAAAGTTGGTTGAAGCAGTGGAAAGTTGAGGAAGAAAAGAAAATAAGAAAAGATGTTATCGAAAGGAGTAGAGCCTCTCTTAAAGGAAGAATAGGGGAACAGTTGGCTCCTCTTTTACCCGCATTTTCTCATGAGCCCTCGGACGCTCGTTTTATTGGCTCACCTGTGGATTATATTATATTTGAGGGTTTATCAAGTGAAAACCCAGAGGAGATCATTTTTGCCGATGTAAAGGTGGGAGAGAGTGCGAGATTAACTCCTATTCAGAAAATTTTCAAGAAAATCGTAGAAGATGGGAAAATAAGGTGGGAAACTATTCATATGGATGATTCTGGGGAAGAATGGACCTATTAGAATTTTGTTTCTTTTAAAGTTGTTTCCGTTTTTTTAACTAGACTTTTAGCTTTGCTTTCGCTACCAGCTTCGGAAGTTATTCGGATGTAGGGCTCGGTTCCTGAGGGACGTATTAAGATCCAATCTCCGTTTTCTAGTTCTAAACGAATCCCGTCTATGTCTACTATATTAGCAATGTTACTAAATTCAGAATTTACTTTATTTTTGAATTTTTCCATGATTATAGATTTTTTTTCATTAGGACATCTGACTTTTGAACGAGATATGGGATATTCTGGTATCGAGTCTAGAAGATTAGATAATTTTCTTTCGTATGAGTCGATCATTTCTATTATTCGGGCTGCTGCGAGGGTGCCGTCTGGACACATGTGAATGTCGCCGATTATCCAAGTTCCAGAGGGTTCGCCTCCAAATGCAATATTTTCTTTATCCATTTTCTCTGCTACGCTTACATCACCCACTTCCGTTTTAAAGACTCTACCTCCCTTTTCAGAAGCTAATTCTTCTATTACTCTTGAGGCGTCTACTGTAGTTACTATACCCTTTCCGAATTTTTCTATGGAATAGCGACCCATGAGTGCCAGTAACTTGTCTTCTTTTGCAGGTCTCCCCTTTTCATCTACTGCGTATATTCTATCGCCATCTCCATCATGAGCGAGTCCTAGATCAGCATCGGAGTTTCTTACAAAATTTATTAGATCTTGAAGGTTCTCTTTTGTGGGTTCGGGCTTTCGACCTGGAAAAAACCCATCTAAACTAGAGTTTATTGTTATGACATCGCAACCTAGCATTTTCAAGAATTTCGGGGTAGTTTTGCTTGTTGGACCATTGGCACAATCGACGATGACTTTGTATTTTTTCTCAAAATTGAAATAAACACTCATTTTTTCAAGATATTTTTTTGTTACGCTGCGTTTTTCTGCTTCTTTTATTTTCTTCCAGGATGGAGTCTCAAATTCCTTTTTTGAATAAATGGTTTCTATTTTGGATTCTATTTGGGTATTAAGGGCCATTCCATTGGATTTAAAGAATTTTATCCCATTGTATTCTGGTGGATTATGGGATGCGGTTATCATAACGCCTGCTTTTGCTTCTGAAATCTTCGTAGAAAATCCGACTACTGGGGTTGGTACAATTCCGAGTTTTTCGACCTCTAGTCCCGACGATAGGAATCCTGATACGAGTGCATTTTCCAACATTTTTCCTGAAACTCTAGTATCTCGACCGATAAGGACCTTTCCAGAGTTATCGAGCCATTTCGCCAAAGATTTGGATAGTTCTATAGCTAACCTTGAAGTTATTCTTTCATTTATTAGACCTCTGACACCAGAGGTACCAAAAAGATTGTTCATCCTCGGCCCTTGTACTTATTTGAGTACCTTTGATTTCTTTATTTCTACTCTTCTTATCGGACAAATCTTTCTTATTTGCTTATAGAGACTGGAAGCGAGATTCCCTAGGACCATTTGCTGTGCCAATTGGTTGAAATCGTAATCTTTGGCTTTCTCTCTGAGGTACTTTTCCATTTCTTTGTGTATTGATTCTTTCTGAGGTGTTTGTACTTTGTTCAGAGTTACCGCTATTGCTGTTATTCTGACTTTACGCTCGTCCGAGGTTGTAACATTGGTTATACATTCTACCTTAGTTGATCGTCTTCTCACTTGACTTCTTATATAGTCTCGTGACATGTCGTGGCCAACGAATTCCGTTTTTGCCTCGTGGTCTTCAACGTCTGTAACTTTAAAAGAAACTTTTATGTGGGACTTAGAAAAGTCCTCGATTAAATCTCCTAAAGTGACCTCCATAATCCTGCCCTTGACTTTTTCAGGGTCTGAGGCAAGTGTTTCTCCTATTTTTTTATTGCCGAACATAGAGTGGGCTAGTATATCGTACCACTCTTTTGAACGCCAAGTATCTTTTCCTTTTGCTCTAGCCATTCTATCACAGTTTTTTGTAGGTTCTCTTGCTTATAAATTAAGGGCGAATTTAATATTTTGAATGATTCAAAAGGTAATAAACATTATGGATTTTGCTGTTAATAAGTAAAAATTAAATGTTGCATCTAGAATTAGTTACACGGACTGAGAAGATGTTAGATATTGAGATAATTAGGAATGAACCTCAAACCGTGAAGGAGGACTTAAGGAAGAGAGGAGATCCCAAAAGGTTGGCTTGGGTAGATGAGCTACAGGAAATGGACAAGAGATGGAGAGAGCTCAAACAGGAAACTGACCAATTAAAGCATGAAAGAAACGTTTTGGCCCAAAAAATTGGGGAGAAGAAAAAGAATGGAGAAGAAGCTGATCACGAAATTGAGAAGTCAAAGGAACTTTCCAAAAAAATCGAGTACAAAGAGAATGAAATGGAGAGTTTGAAGGAGGATATAAATTCAAAATTAATGAACTTGCCAAATATTCTCCATCCATCTGTACCGAGAGGTGAAAGTGATGAAGACAACGAAGAGGTTTATAGAGTGGGAGAATCAAGTATTCCAGATTATTCATTAAAACCTCATGGGGAAATAATGGAAGAGTTAGACGTAGGAGATTTTGATAGGGCTTCTAAAGTTTCGGGACATGGGTTCGCTTATTTGAAAAATGGTCTAGTACTTCTGGATCTGGCTATCGTGAATTATGCTCTAAATAAATTGGTTGAAAGAGGGTATGAACCAGTTGAACCTCCCTTTATGATGAAAAGAAGCCCCTATGAGGGTACTGTAGATCTTTCAGATTTTGAGGATGTAATGTATAAAATCGAAGGAGAGGATCTATATCTTATCGCCACTTCGGAGCATCCTATAGCTGCGATGTATAAAGATGAGATTTTGAGTGAGGATGAACTGCCCAAGAAGTATGTTGGTGTAAGCCCCTGTTTCAGAAAGGAAGTTGGTAGTCATGGTATTGATACAAAGGGACTTTTTAGAGCTCATCAGTTCAACAAGATTGAGCAGTTTATATTTTCAAAGCCGGAGGAGTCGTGGGATTACCACGAGGAACTTCTTAAGAATGCGGAGGATTTAATGAAGGACCTTGAAATTCCGTATCGAGTTGTTAATGTTTGTACAGGGGATATAGGCACTGTTGCTGCCAAGAAGTATGATATAGAGGCTTGGTCGCCTAGACAGGAAAAGTATATTGAAGTGATTTCTTGCTCCAACTGCACGGACTATCAAGCTAGGCGTTTGAATATAAGGATGGGAAAGGTGGGAGGAGGAGAAAAAGAAATTGTTCATACTTTGAATAGTACTGCATTAGCTACTTCTAGAACTATGGTAGCGATCCTTGAGAATAATCAGAGAGAGGACGGATCAGTAGTGGTTCCTAAAGTACTTAGGGAGTATATGCGTGGAAAAGAGATAATTGAAAAAAGAGCCTAATCACTATTCTTCTACCATTTTTTCTGCAGTTGAAATACAAGATAACAGATCTTCAAGTGTGGCGATAAGCGTTTCTATTCGACCATCCATTTCTATCTCTGTTTCTACTTTTTTCCCAGATTTTCCGGTTTTTATTTTTACTTCTTTGGGTGAATCTCTATTGTCAGGTTCTATCGAAGAAGCTATTGCTTTGGCGGTGATTTCTCTCTTGTACAAGCATGAAACTCTGGCTCTCATTTTCATTTTTTAGCAACTCTTCTAAGATTAAATTTAGTTTAGGTTCTCATTTTCCAGAAATTTGTCTATTTTTTTAATAAATTCATCTTTTCTTTCTAGGGATATCCTTGCTGCTGCCGCAACATCATGACCTCCGCCACATCCTCCCAGTTCTTTAGAAACTTCTCTCATGGCTGCACCTATATTCCCCCCACTTTTTGAGTATTCTGAAGGAGCTCTTGCAGAGATTTTAAGCCGTTTTCCCTCTAAATTTACCAGACCTAACACAGGTCGATCGTATTTGATTAATCCTGATTCAAGCGCTATTGAAAGAGCTTCACTAAGCATGTTAACATCAATTTCGTCTTTTACGTAGATATACCTCATTTGTTCTGTGATTTTAATTCTTTTTTTATTAGAATTGAACCAGCTGACTGCTTCGATCATTCTTTCTTTATATCTACCAAGGATTTTCTTGGCTTCTTCTTTGGAGCTTTTATCCCCCAACAGGGCGGAAAATCCTACTTCTGCTTTATTTAATTTTTCACAGGCGTCCAAAATGGTTACATATTCGTGAATTGTTGAAGGTCCATTTTCTTCGGGTAGGATGTAGACTTTTCCCCAAAGCGTTTGTTTTAACTTTTCCGTTGGTTCTACTTCTATTTCTTTAAGGATTTTTTCACTAATTTTTTTCTCATCCTCTAGACCAAGTTCTTCGAGGGAACTATTAGGATCAATTCCTAAATCTTTGATTATATTATTTGCTGCTTTTTCGTTTCCAGATAGTCCTGTTAGAAAAGGGCGTACTGAACGACTGATTGATTTGGGAATTGGGAGTTTACGTTCGTCTAGTTTGAGTCCGTCTCTAGACGACACGATGTTATTCTCAATTGCAATCTGAGCGATATATTTGTTTACTCCGGTGAATCCAGAGGGGAGTTCCTGCCGGTCTCCAGTAGCCCCGATTAAGGCTAACTTACAGTAGGGTTTGAATCGATCGTTAATCTTTTCCACTACCGAATATACTACTCCGGCTGCGCTGACGTCCTTGGCTCCATTTAAATCAAATTCATGAGGATTTAGAAAAGTGAGTCCGGGCCTTTTCTCTATTTTCCCAGGGTGATGATCTAAAACTAAGGCTTCGTGGTTGTTCTCGAGTAGATGTTTTTCTATGTATGAAAATTGTTCTGAGCCTTGATCAATAAAAACGAAAAGATCGTAATCTTGGTTTCCCAGTTTTTCTATGTCTTTTTCCTCTGGTGGTCCTCTAAATGAGATATGAAAAGGGACATCGTAATGACTCATGCACATTGCGAATATACTTCCCGCAGTGAGTCCGTCGGGATCTGTATCTGTATTTATTCTTATTTTGTTACTTCCGTCTAGTTTGGATTTTAGAAAGGAAGATATTTCATGAGCGGCTTTTTGAAATCTTTCTACTTCTGTGTCCGTCAATTTAACCGCTCCTAGCCTCGAACTAGAAGAGCAGCTTTTTCTGGATCATATCTCCAATCGGCTGGTAATCGGCCTTTTCTCCTATAATATTTGGTCAATTTATGGATTCTAGATTCCAACGTTTTTAGAGTTCTTTTCGAAACTAGGTCTTTTTTGTTCTTTTCTAAATGGTTTCTTAGTTTTACTGCTTTTTTCATCAGATTTCTTAACTCTTCGGGGATATTGGGGGCTGCTTCATGTTCTTCAAGTATCTCTAAGATACTTTTATCCAAAATCTCGTTAACGTTGGGAACTCCGTACTGGTCTCTTAATATAGTACCTATTTCACTAGGCGAATTTTCCTTTTCTCGTAGCTCTATTACCAAGTTTTCAATTTCTTCAGGGCTTTTATTGATCCATTCTGGTGCTTTGTTCATCTGATCACCTTTAGTCTTTTTTATTTCGTACGTACCACTTAACAAGTTTTTCGATTGCTTTACCTCTGTGCGAATAACTATTTTTAGTTTCTGTTGGCATTTCGGCAAACGTTCTTTTCTCACCATCGGGTATAAAGATTGGATCGAATCCAAAGCCTTTGGAGCCTCGAATTTCTGGCGATATTTTTCCTGTTACTTTTCCTTCGAATATTTTGAGTTTATTGTTTGGTTCCGTGTACCCAATTACGGATTTAAATTCAGCTTTCCTGCTTTCCAAGTTATTCATGAGATCTATTATCCCTCTGTTTCCTATAGTCTTGAAGACGTAGGCCGAATAAGGACCGGGAAATTCATTTAAACTATTGATAAATAGTCCTGCATCTTCCAAAAAACAGGGTTTTTCTTTCGATTTGACGACTTGCTTTACACTATACTTGACTACCTCTTCTAGATTATCTGCTTGGATTTCAATATAACTTGTATCAAAATGTTCTAAATTTATTCCATTCTTTTCAGCAATTTTTTCGGCCTCTTCGAACTTGTTCTTATTGCTTGTTACAAAGACTAAACTCATAGTCTCTCCTCTTTTGCTATGTATCTTCCGCGACTCTCGATTTTTTTCACGCGTTTGATAACTTTTTTCGCTTCATCGCCTAACTCTGCTCTGTAGCCTTCTAACACTGCTTTAAATGATTCCTTTGCGATTTTGAAGTGGCTACTTTTTAAAGTTCTATGAAGAAGATGGATATCAGTGCCTCTTGCTTCAGTTGAGGAGTTGTATTCGCCCAGTCCAAAATCTATAAAATAAATCTTATTTTTTTCAGTTTTAATTATATTTGATGTTGTTATGTCTCCGTGAATAATTCCAGCTTTATGAAGTTGAGCGATTTGTTGTCCAATTTTTTTACAAATTCCCCGTCTAGTAGAAGAGTCAACTTCTTCTAGAATTTCCTTTATTGTTCTCCCTTTCACGTATTCCATAAAAATACTCATCTTAACCCGATCTACCTTGTATATTATGGGCGTTGGTACTCCTGCTCTTTTTGCATCTGAGATAAGTTTGGATTCTAGAGAGGTTCGAAGTCTTCTTAATTTCATATCTAACTCTTCTATTCGGTATTCTTTGGGAATTCTGTGTTTTACGAGTACCTTCTTTATGTCACTAGGATACAGTTCTTCAGAGAAATTTTTTAAGAGCAGGTTAGCTTCTGCCCCTTTCTTAATCAAAGTCATTTCTCTCCCCTCCATGGTATATCTACCTGGTTTGTTCTCCATCGCTGTTTTACTCTCGTATCTTCAAGGTTTTGTTCTCGTCCATGTTCTTTGGCTAGTATACCATTCCAGGCTATCATTGCGCCATTATCGGCACAGAATTCCATTGGGGGTACATGAAAACTTGCACCGTGTTCTTCTGACATGAGTTGAAGCATTTTTCTCAATCTCTTGTTTGCGGCTACACCCCCAACGAGCATGATTTCATCTTTTTGTGTGTGCGAAACCGCTCTTTCAGTGACTTCTACTACCTCTGCAAAAGCCGTTTCTTGCAGACTGTAGGCTAAGTCCTCCAGGTCTAACTCTTCCTCTTCATATTTCCTTACTGTTTCTGTCATTAAGCCGGAAAAAGAAAGGTCCATTCCTTTCACACTATATGGGAGCTCATGCCATTTCTTTCCTTTTTTTGCTAATTTTTCTATTCGGGGTCCTCCAGGGTGGGGTAAATTCACTTTTCTAGCAAAAGTATCTAAGCAGTTTCCTAATGCTATATCGAGGGTCTCTCCAAATACTCTGTAACGGCCTCCATCAAAAGCTATAACCTGTGTGTTTCCCCCGCTTACATAGAGAGTTACAGGATCTTCCGCATCCTCTATTAGGCGACCTATTTCTATATGAGCTATACAATGATTAACTCCTATGACTGGGATATTCAGCCATACCGATAGAGCCCTAGCTGCTGTGGCCACAGTTCTCAAGCAGGAACCCAGTCCTGGACCTTGCGAAAACGAGATTAAGTCCAAGTCTTTTGCCATTATTCCGGCTTCGTTTAATGCGTCTTCTAGAACTTTTCTAGCATTTTTACTGTGCATTTGAGCTGCTTCTCTAGGGTGTATTCCTCCTTCTTTAGGTTTGTAAACTCTGGAAGTGTTAGCGAGTATTTCTCCTTCTGAGTTTACTATTCCCACTCCAAATGTGTGGGCAGTTCCTTCAAATCCTAAACAAATCATTGGCGTGACCTGATCCATCAGCCTATTTTATTTTTGAAATGAAATAGTTTCCCCCGTTATCTATTAATTTATGGAAGTTGTGTGTACTCTCGACAGCGACGAGTTAAAACGGGATTTATAAACTATGAGTATTAATGAATAGCAAGGTATTGGTAAAGTCAAAACATCAGAACGAAATCTATAAAATTGGTTGTGAATAAGGGAAAGATAATGTTCAAGTTAGTAAAAATTAAAGATACTGTTAGTGTGCCGCCCAATAGGTTTGAGGAAGACCGAAAAAAAGTTGTTTTAGATATATTAAGAGAGAGTTACGAAGGATCGACAGATAAAGATCTGGGTGTCGTTGTCTGTGTCACTGAAGTTGAAGAAGTGGGAAAAGGAAAAGTCGTGATGGGTGATGCGTCGAGCTACCACGATGTAACTTTCACTGCTCTTATATATGAACCGACACTACACGAAATTACACCAGGTGAAGTAGTCGAAATTGTAGACTTTGGTGCGTTTGTGAGAATTGGCCCTATAGATGCTCTAGCTCACGTTTCTCAAATAACCGATGATTACATAAGCCACGACAGCAAGAAAGCTGCTCTTATAGGAAAGGAAACTAACCGGAAACTAAAAGAAGGAGACAAAGTGAGAGCGAGAATTGTCTCGATAAGTATGGCGAAAGGGAAACGAGAAAAAATTGGATTGACTATGAGACAACCGGGTCTAGGGAAGTTTGAGTGGATTAAGAAAGAAAGAATGAAAGAGAAAGGTGAATAGATGGCTGATAAAGTTTGTAAAAACTGTCATAGGATCGTTGAAGGTGAAGTTTGCCCGATCTGCAACGAGTCAAAATTTTCTAGAGATTGGCGTGGTTACGTTATAATTATTGATCCAGAAGGCTCTAAAATTGCCGAAAAGATGAATGTAGATACCCCTGGACGTTATGCGTTAAGGGTGCGCTGATTTTGAAATTACCTGATGATAAAAGAGATAGACTTAAGGATCCTAAAGGAAAACTTTTTAGAAATTCAGAGAAGGCCTTCAATCTGGTTAAATCGATTCAGTACTCCGAGTTGATTACTGTTGGAGATAAGGTTTCTGCAGATTTTCTTAGAAGAGGATTCAAACCTGATGTGGTTATTGTAGATTATACTATTCGTAGATCTCCTGCAAAGAATGGTATCAAGCAGACTATAGATGACTATGAAGTAAATGAGGTAAAGGTGGACAATCCACCTGGGCATCTTACTGAAGAGCTGATAGGTGCAATAAAGGGAGCAAAAACTCCGGTTAAGATTATAGTAAATGGTGAGGAAGACTTAGCGGCTGTACCTGCTGTACTTAATGCTCCGGAGGGTTCTGTGCTAGTTTATGGTCAGCCGAGAGAGGGAATTGTTGTGGTTCAGATTTCAAGAAAGAAAAAGAAGGAATTTGAAGAATTGCTTAATCTATTTGAAGAAGAGTAGTTATAGAATTTACTTTAAATAGACTTCTGGCCATTTGTTGTCTCGATATAGACCTGAGTTATATAGTATATTTTCGAAAGTTCCGGGCCTTGGCGTTTCTATTTCGATTATTTCGGCTTTTTCCCTATCAATTCCCGCAAGTTTTGAAGCGAGTCTTACGCTATTCTCGAAGTCTCCAAGTTCATTTACTAGACCTAAGTGATACGCTTCTGTTCCATTGAACCATCCACCCTCTGAAAAGACATAGAGTGGATTTTCGATGTTTTCTTGTATCTTTTCCGTGTCTGGCTTTTCAAGGGGTGCTTCATCGTAAACTATATTCTGGAAGGTTTTTTCTATTTCATCGACTTTTGATTTTAGAAATGACCTTTCAACGTTATCCAGAATGCCGTCTTCCCATAGAGTTTTCAGTTTACCTGATGATATAGCTTCGATCATCTCTGCGTTCTCAAAATTTACCGGAACAGGTCTTTCTAGTTCTATATATACTCCTACTCCACCTACTTCTGAGAATGGATGTACTACGATATTGTCTGTCCCCAGTGAAGCTAAGTACGATCCGGAGGCTATTATTCCCCGTCCGTAGGACACTATGGGTTTTTCGAATCTTTTGATCATAGAGTACATTTCGTAGGAAGCTGTTGCAGATCCTCCTGGCGAGTCTATCCTGAGAATAACGGCTTTAACTTGACTATCTAAACGGGCCTTCTCTAAGGATCTTTCAAGTTCCCCCGTGGAAGTTCCGATTGTTGAGGATTCTCCCGATAGAAGAGGTCCTTGAATATCTATGACTCCTATGTAATTGGATACACTCTTTATTTTCTTTTCATCTGGAGATACTAGGATGGTTGTAGATAGTGCTGCTGCCGCCGCAATACCAGCGATAAAAATTAATATGAATAACTTTTCTTCTTTCATCATTACTAGTATACCTTTTGGAAGACTTTAAAAAGTGTTGAGGATTTTATTTGTCTCCATAAGGATAATTTTATTAAAAAACATTTTGAATGTGTTCTGGGATTCAACATGAAAGTGAAAATAACCGAAAAAAATCAGAATCCGCTAATGGATAGGCAAGAGATAAAGTTTGAGGCCGAGCACAGAAATGCACCCACTCCATCTAGGTCCCAAGTACTAGACGAGATAGCTTCAGAACTTGGTGTTTCCGAAGAGTTAATCGTGATAGAAAAGCTAGCAACTCCCCATGGTCTTCACAGAGCTTATGGAATCGCTAGGGTATATGATTCGCTGGATACTTTGAAGGAGTTTGAGTCATCTCATTATCTGAAAAGGACAGAGATTTCTAAAGAAAAACTAGCAGAGACAGAAGCTCCAGAGCCTGAAGAAGAGGAGCCCGGAGAGACAGAGGGTGAAGTAAAGGAGTCTGAGTCGGAGGAAGTCGAAGGGAAAACAGAAGAAGAGGAAGAGGTAGAAGAAGTTGTTGACGAGGAGGTCCCT
This sequence comes from Hadarchaeota archaeon (SeqCode), assembly GCA_964384105.1. GTDB lineage: Archaea > Hadarchaeota > Hadarchaeia > Hadarchaeales > JAGGTB01 > CAYLJV01. The sequence goes on from CAYLJV010000003.1 coordinate 176,885, forward strand.
GAAGAAGCTCCGAAAGAGGAAGAACAGGAAGTTTCTGAAGAATCTCCAATTCAGGAAGAAGTGGATTATCAAGAATTAGCTGATCAGAACATCTCTGATATAAAGAAGAAGTCGGAGGAAATTGAATTAGATTACAAGAAATTGCTAGAAGTCGAAAAAGAGAATAAAGATAGGAAGACTCTCAAAGACTGGTTAGAAACGAGGATCGAGGAGGAAAAGTAGATGCCAGAAGAGATAGATCTGGAAGAGATGGAAGAGGAGCCTGTTGAAGAAAAGAAAGAAAAGAAGAAACCTAAAAAGAGTACCGAAGCAACGACTAGAGAGAGAACGAGAAGTAAAAAATATGAGCTTTATGAATTGGAAGGCGAGGACCTCAAACGTTTGAATAAAGCTTGTCCCCGATGTGGCCCAGGAATATTTATGGCCAATCATGGGGATCGACTCGCTTGCGGGAAATGCGGATATACGGAATTTAAGAAGAAATCAGCTTAGATAGCTCAAGGCTTTGAAGCGGTCATAACGCTTTATTTCTGCGCTATTGGCTTTAGAGGCGTTAGTTTTGGAGCTTAGCACTTAGGAAGGATTTAATACTTTCTTTTAATGTTTCATTTTTACTTTTTAACTTAGTTTCAATTTCAGATAATTCCGTTCTTTTTTCTTCGATTTCTTTTTCTATTTTTTCTCTTTCCGACTTTTCGGTCTCTAGTTCTGTTTCCAATTTGTTTTTCTTTTCTAGTAGAGATGATGATTCTTGCTCTTTTTTCAATTTTTTTCTTTCTTTATCGATATTATGGTATTTTTCTTTCAATCCTTCGAGTTTTTTACTTTCTAATATTTCTCTGACTTCATCTAATCTCTTTTTTCTTTCTTTGTTGCTTAGTTTCATTTTTTCCTCTAATAGCCCTTCTAATTCTTTGAGTAAAGCAGTGAGTTTGGGTAAACCTTCCGATTCAGAGATTATTGTCTCAGCGGGATTGTTGAGATATGAGTCGATAGCCTCTAAAATTTCTCTATTAACCATATGATCCTTTCTTTCGACCATTTTGTCCATTTTCCTTAATGGTCTATCGAAATCAGAAATTATTGAGTCCATTCTTTTCAGTATTTTTTTCTTCTTCTTTGTAAGGTCCTTTTTCTTTTTTTCTATACCCTCTAATTCCTCGTATCTATCGCTTCTTTTCAGACTTCCTAGAGACTCTTTGTTTCTTTCAATATTTTTCCTTAATTTTTCCTTCTTTTTTTCAATCCTGTCTAGCTTCTCTTCTAAATTTGACTTTTCGGATACGAGTTTTTTCCTTTCGGATATTTCATCGAGAAAGTCATTTAGATTCTCCAATTCATGGTTTTTTTCTCTAAGCAAAGAATTAAGTTCTCTTGAAAGTGTTTGGAGCTGGTTCATTATTGTCCTAAGTCTTTGTACTTCTTTTTCAAATACCATCCCGACTTGGTTACCGTGTGACACGATTGCATTTTTTAGCAAGTTATTTGTGTCTTGAAGAGATCGGTTGAAATGGAGTAGTTCTTCCCATTCCGGATCTGAGGGAGTATTTAAGTCATTAGAAGCTTTACCAACTTTCTTGACAAGAAGTTTCTGTGCTTCGCTCACGGATTTGTAGAGATTAGGGTGTATCTCTTCTCTAGGTTCGGCATCAGATAGGTTCTCGATAAGCTCATCTATTTTTCTTTGAATGTTTGATAAGTCTTCGAATATTTGTTCAACGTTCTTTTTGGTTTCTTTTATGATTTTTCTCTTTTTTTCTTTTATTTTACTCTCTGCTTCATCTATTGTTATTTTTTCAGAGGTCTTTGGTTTCTCTTCTTCTTTTTCTTTGCTTTCCCCTGTTAGGATATCTCTAATTTTTTTGAAGACCATACTGCTTCTTAATTAAATAAATAAATTAATAAAATGGACCGGTTGAAACAACCGGTTTTTTGTTTATGCGAACAGTGGCACGAATAGCAGCGATACCATCGACATGAGTTTGATTAGGATGTTCAATGCTGGCCCTGAGGTGTCCTTGAATGGATCTCCTACCGTGTCTCCGGTTACGGCGGCGGCGTGAGCCTCACTTCCTTTACCTCCGAGATGTCCCTCTTCTATGTATTTTTTAGCGTTATCCCATGCACCACCCGAGTTCGCTAGAGTTATTGCCATTAGAAGCCCGGTTACGATCGCTCCTGCTAGTAGCCCACCTAGAACCTGAACGCTCCACAGGCCTACCACGATGGGAGTGATTACAGCTATTCCACCGGGTAAAATCATATTTCTTATACCCGCGTTTGTACTGATTTCAACACATTTTTCGTATTCAGGTTCGGATTCTCCCTTTAGAATTCCAGGGATCTGTTCGAACTGCCTTCTGACTTCTTGAACCATGGCGTATGCGCCCTTTCCGACGGCTGACATTGTTAAAGCCGAGAATATGAATGTTAGTAAACCACCAATGAACATGCCAATCATAACTTGTGGCTCGTTAATGCTAAGTTGAGCTGCACTTATACCAACGTTTGATATGTAAGCTGAGAATAGCGCTATTGCGGTTAAAGCGGCGGATCCTATCGCAAATCCTTTCCCTATAGCCGCGGTAGTGTTTCCGACAGCATCTAGTCTTTCTGCTCTTTCTCTAACTTCTTGTCCCATTCCACCCATTTCAGCAATCCCTGCAGCGTTATCATTTACAGGTCCGTAGGTATCAGTGGCTAGAGTTATACCGAGTGTGCTTAGCATCCCTACGGCAGCTATTGGAATTCCGTATAATCCGGCAAATTCATAAGAGAGGCCAATTGCTACACAAACTGAGATTACGGGAAATAGAGTACTATTGAGTCCTGTTGCGAATCCTCTTACAATGGTGGTAGCGGGTCCTGTCTTTGATGCCTCGGCTATAGACTGAGTTGGACCGAATCTACTTTCTGTGTAATATTCGCAAGCGAGACCTATTGCAATTCCGGCACCGAGTCCGGCGACCATGGCGTAAAATGGCTCTATAACGCCAAGGAAATAATCTGTGAGGAAGTAGCCAAATATTATCATAATTATTGCGCTTCCGAATACCCCTTTATTAAGCGCATTGTGTAGATCTCCTATTTCGGAGCCTTTACCAGGTCTTACAAACCCTGTTGCGATCATTGAAGCAAATATTCCAAAGGCAGCTAGAAGAAGTGGATAAAGTACGGCATCTCCTCCCGATATTGAAGAACCGGCTATAGTTATACCCCCGACACCAATTGCAATCGCAGAGATTATTGACCCTGCGTAGGATTCGAAAAGGTCTGCCCCCATTCCTGCGACGTCTCCAACATTGTCTCCAACATTATCGGCGATGGTGGCCGGATTTCTCGGATCGTCCTCGGGAATCTTCTCTTCTACTTTACCAACCAAGTCAGCACCCATGTCGGCTGCTTTTGTATAGATTCCCCCACCCACTCTAGCGAAGAGAGCTATTGAACTAGCACCGAATCCGAAACCCACTAGTACGCCTGGATCGGGTGCAAAACGATAGACAACTGTGAGACCTACTAGAGCTAAACCGACAACGGTCATTCCCATCACGGTTCCGCTTGAGAAGCCTATTTTTAGGCCCTTTCCTATATCTTTAGATGCTCCAACTGCTGCTCGTGAATTTGATTTTGTTGCTATTCTCATTCCTATATTTCCAGCTAGAGCAGAACAAATGGCCCCTCCTATGAAAGCTAATGCCGCTTTATCTGGAATACTCGTCACGTAAATTATTATGGCCATTATAACTACGAAAACCGTCAAGGGTTTGTATTCACTGTTCAGAAAAGTCATGGCACCTTTATAGATGGTGTCTGACAATCCACTGACTTTTTCGTTTCCACGCGGTTGTTTTAGAATCCAGAATGCAACGATGCCAGCGAATATAAGAGCTATGATACCAACGATTGTCACAAAACCGAGAGTTAGTATCGTTTCTAAACCTGTCATATTTCTCCCTTTTTGATCTAAATCTTACCGTCTATGCACAGATGGGACCTTTGTCGTAAAAATATTACGGGTACTCCCATGTTTCTTAGTCTTTTTCTTAAGTTTGAGTCATACGTTGCTACTGCACATTCCATTTTTTTGGCTAATCTGATGATTTCTTCATCTCCAGATTTTTCCGATGGTATTTTTTCAATTTTTTTAGATAATTCAAGACCGATTTTAGCTGCTTTTTTTTCTGAGGAGGTTCCGTTTTCCTTTAGATATTTTAATTCCTCTTGAACTGCTTCGGGTATTACTAGTTTGTATTTTCTATCTATTATTCTGTCAAATTCGCGAAATATGTCCACCTTATGGTTTTCGGGAATCATCAAAAAATTAGTATCTAGTATTATACAGATTTCTTGCATTTGAAAGCCCAAATCAGCTTATGATTCCGTAGCCAATTAGTCTCCATCTTCCGCTTATTCTCCTGCTGATGGCGACTCGGTCTTCTTCTTCTGCGGCTACAGAAAGTTTTAGTTCAATGTCTGCTTCGGACCCCCGCGCACTAGTAACTCTCCCTACGCTTGTTGCGGTTCCGACGTTGAGCATCAGGGGTTCGTTTGTTCGTAGAGGTTCTACTTCCGTCTCTTCATCCATCCCTACAACCTTTTTCAGAAGGTTAACTTGGATAATCATTTCATTTATTGGTTCTGGCAGAGTATCGGGTGCACCTGCGATAGAACCTGCAAGATTATCGGATTTAGTATACGAGGGATCTAGATTTGTTCCTAGACCTATTAGTCCACCGGGGCCTGCTTCTTTAACTGAACGATTTCCTTTGCGTAAACTAACGATTTTCGATTTCAATGGTTCCCAGAAGGTTTTTCCTTTTCTATCAACTTCTACTCCAGGTCTTATCTCTACCTCGCTCCCGACTTTCCATTTTCCCCAGCGTAGACTCCCTCCGATTATTCCACCAACTAAGTCTTCTGGTTTAGTACCTGGTTTATTCACGTCGAAGGATCTAGCTATTTGCATTCTTGGGGGTTTTGAAAGGTCTCGGTTAGGAGTGGGGATGTTTGCTTCTACAGCTTTTATTACTTTATCTACGTTTACGCCATGTACAGCGGAAACTGGGATGATTGGTGCTTCCTCAGCTATTGTGCCTTTTAAAAAATTCTTTATTTCTTCGTAATTTTTTATAACTTCTGATCGAGGAACTAGGTCTATCTTGTTTTGTACGATTACGATATTTTCGACACCGATTACTTCCAGCCCTTTTAAGTGCTCTTTGGTTTGGGGTTGTGGGCAAGGTTCATCTGCTGCTATTACTAGGACAGCTCCGTCCATTATAGCAGCTCCTGATAGCATTGTTGCCATCAGGGTTTCGTGTCCTGGGGCATCTACGAACGATATTTTCCTAAGTAACTTGGTTTCCCCTCCACATTTTGGACACTCTTTTTCTACAGTGTAATATTCACAATCTTTGCATTTCCTAAAAGTCGTATCTGCGTATCCTAGACGGATGGATACCCCTCTTCTTAATTCTTCACTGTGTCTATCGGTCCAAACTCCCGAAAGCGCTTCAGTTAGGGTAGTCTTCCCGTGGTCGACATGACCGATCATTCCTAAGTTGAGGTGTGGAATTGCCAAGTCTTTCACCTTCAATACAATTTTTCAGTAGTAGGTATAAAAGTAGTGTGAACGTATTATTAGCAATTTCTCTTTATTGGTTTCAACCCTCTGAACTTACCGTAAGTTTAAAAACTTTTTCGTCTGTTTTCTCCCCGTTTGCTAATATGACAGTTTTAATCTCAATGGTTGTGGATATTGTACCGGAATATAGTTCGCTTTTAATTTCGAAAGTATAAGTCCTAGTGCTTTCTAACTCTCCCAGACCCAGGGGGTCAGAAACAATTAGGATATATTCGGTGTCTTCTTCGCTTATGTACTGAGTTAAGTGCTCGTATTTGACTCGAGGATTTATTGGATTTATCTTTATTTTTGGGGATAAGGTAGAGATTCTTATTTCAAGATTTTCGTAAAACCTTTTGCTCGAATTTAATATTTCCAATCTCATTAAGGTGTTTTCTTCGGGTGAAATCTTTTCGTCTACTAGTTCTGATAGAGAAAAGTGAGGTTCTGTTTGCAGCTTAACATCATTCTCTCCTCCGAAACCAGTATAATTTATTGTGACTATTACTCCGGCTACTATAGCTAAAACTATTATTCCGATTATAACCCATCTAAATTTGCTAGTTTCATCTCTGGAAGAGGTTGGCCTCATGTGAACTCACTTTTAATAATTAGAGCTTATTCCTCTTCACTTTTTTCCAATTCTTCTGTTTCAAGTCCGATAATTTCTTCTATCGATTCTTTCCCTTTTTTCACTATCTTTGTATTTAATTGAGCTATTTTCTCTGATACCCTATTTCCTCTGACGGTCTTTCTTTTTCTTTCTCCATTTCTTTTGGGTTTATATCCGGTTCCACTACTAAGAAGTGCTCTAGTTCTGCCTTCGCCTCTCACGTCCGGCCGCATTGCAAATCCTTCTTCATCAGACCCGCCGGTTATTTTTAGCTCATATCCAGGAAGGCCTACGTCTTCTCCATTGATTTTGTCACCTATCCTCAGGCCTACTAGCTTTCTTAATTGGGAATCTTCTGGTTCTATTTGATAGGCCTTCCCTTCTTCCGGATCAGAAACAACTAATCTAGTCATTTTTTACATAACTCCATAGGTAGGATTATTCTTTTGTTTTATAGTTATTATTTCTTCCATGACTGCTTTTTCGTCGTCAGTAAGCATTTCTGATAGTTCTTTTAATTTCATTATATCTCTTGGGGGGATGTCAGTATATAGTACGTCTCCCTCTTTAATCTGACGTCCTATTGTTGGACCTTCTATTGAAAAAGCTACTTCATCTCCGCTTTTTGCTTCGCTCTTTGTTTCTTTTTCGCTCTGGATTTCCCTGACTATACCAACTCGTTCCCCGTCTTTTTTCATAATGGGGACGTCTGGTTTTAAAATTCCACCAAGAATGTCCACTCCTACTACAGCTGGTTGGCTTTTTCTAAAGACATACCCTAGTTTTATTGTGAACTTTCCCGGTCTGATTAGCTCTTTTAGCTTTTCTCGACGCAGTTTTTCTTTCTCTTTTTCTACCCATTCTTCATACTCTTCGATCAGGCGATAGATAACATCATTCTCGATTATTTTTACATCTCTGTTTTTCGCTTCTTCCTTTGCATGTTTTGGAATATCGACATTGAATGCGAGTATTACTCCTAAGAATGGATCATCCTCTGCAACGGCGCTTGCTTCAACAACATTTTGACGTGTTATGTCACCAATATCTCCGTGTTTGATTGGAATATCACTTGATTCTAGTTGGGTTTCTAAAGCTTCTAGGGACCCTAACGTGTCAGCCTTTACGATTATTCCCTTTTCATCTTTTTGAATTCTAACGCTTTCCAGCCTCTTTTTTACCAATTGGCAGAATTCTTGGAGGTCTTTATCTGACTCGATTACTCTTAGGGGTGCTCCCGCAACTACCTCTTCAATGTCTGGTGCAGCTATCTTTACACCTGCTGCTGCAGTAACATAATTTTTTTGCTCGAATTTTTCCTGCGGGTCTCTTATTTCATCTAGAGGTTTTGGTTGCAAAAGGGCTCTTACTTTAGTGACAATTACTTTTCCGAGTCCTCCGACTGCTATTTTGTCCTGTGTTGAAATCTTTCCATCGTAGATTATCGTATCTATGGTTTTGCCTAGCCCCCTTTCTTTCTTGACTTCTAGAACTGTTCCTTTTGCCGGCCCTGTTACTTCCACACTTAATTCTTTCTTCATGAAAGTCTGAGCTAAACCGGTTAAAATGGCTAGGAGTTCGGGGATTCCTTCACCAGTTTTTGCACTTGTGGGGACTATTCCAATTTGCTTTCGGAAGTTTTCAAGCCGATCGAAACGTTCGGAATTAAAGCCATAATCGTTAAGTTTCCCTATCAGTTCGTATGTTCTTTTATCAAGATCCGTCTGTACCCGTGTGTTTTGTTCAGGTATGCTTTCTAAAAAACAAGCATTGTTCATGGGTTTCCAGCCGGGTATTAAATCAATTTTGTTTGCCGCGACCACGAACGGAGTTTTGTTTTCTTTAATGTAGTTTATCGATTCTATGGTTTGAGGTTGGAAACCTTGTGTAATATCTACGACAAGAACAGCAAGGTCTGCTAGGGCTCCACCACGGCTTCTAAGGTTGGCAAATGCTTCATGCCCAGGAGTATCTATAAAAAGAAGGCCGGGGAGATCTACTTTTTCCTTTGCAAATTTTTTGAGAAATCCTCCGCATATCCCTTTCACTGTTTCTACGGGTATTCCTGTAGCTCCTATATGCTGAGTGATGGCTCCAGCTTCTCTACTGGCTACGGTTGTCCCTCTTATTTTGTCTAATAGGAGGGTTTTTCCATGGTCGACATGACCTAATACTGAGATTATTGGTTGACGGATATTTTTTTCTGTCATGGTTTTTCTAAAAAGTAAAGCTCTTAAAAATTAAAAAGATATCACTCCTTGAATCCTGTTTAATCTTAATTAGTAGGTCGTAAGCGAATAATCCGATTAAATAGACCTGAGCGAATGCTTTAAATGGATTCCCTAGATTTTTTGGTCCACTTTAGCCTCTCTGGTTTTCTACCAAGTTCCATGTTTTTCTCGCATTTGCTGGAGCAGAGATAGAGTATTGTTCCATCGTTCTTAACGAGCATTAATCCCTCGCCGGGGGTTATTTTTTCTCCACAAAACGAGCAAGTTTTTGAAGACGGCAATTTTACGGCACCCTAATTTCTCTAGCTTCTCTTTCTACTTCTCGTAGCATAAGTGTGTCCCCTATTCTGACTGGTCCTTTTATATTCCTAGTGATTATTCTACCTTTATCTCTGCCTTCTAGTATCCTACCTTTTACTTGCATAATCTCTCCAGTAGCACCTGTTCTGCCTCGAACTTCAATAACTTCTACAGGGATGCTTTCATCCTCTTCTGGCATTTAGAGATTCACTCCTTTATTTTTTCAAGTTCGGCAATAACGGCTTCTAATTCTTCTTCCGCTTCTCCGGCATTTACGACAGCTACAGAGGCTGCAGAAACCTCTATTCCTGCTGCAGAGCCAAGTTCTCTTTTATTTGGTACGTAACCATATGGTACTTCTCTTTCCTCACAGAGGGGGGGTAAGAAAGCCAGTATTTCAGGCGGTTCTACATCTTCGGCCATTACTACTAGTTTTACGTTTCCTCTTTCTACAGCTTTTGTGGTTTCATTAGTACCCTTTTGCACGTCGCCTTTGTCTCTAGCAGCTTCTACTACTTCGTAAATCCGGTCTGCCAATTCTCTTGAAACATCAAATTTTACATACATTGGTTTTTCTGCCACAGTCCAGCACCTCCTTCAATTTTATTCATCAATCATCGCACTGTGTGGCTTTGTACAATTAAGGAGTAAGCTTTATTTATAATTTTTTTATGAGTGCGTGTATACTCCTCTCACCTTTGGTTCAATCTCATCAATACTAATAAAACCATACCGTTCAAATTGAATTATTTCACCTTTAGAGAGGTTTTTTACTTCAGGCTCTGCGTAACCTTTCTTTTTGTCGCCGGTTGGTTCTAATACTTCGACCTCGATGGGATTTTTTGAGACCCATTGTATTTTGGGAACATCTAATAGCTCGAAGCTTTTGAAGTTAGCTTCTAGAGGTTTTATGGAGGTTAATTCAAAGTTTAGTAAATCTTTAAGTCTTACTATATCTCCTAATCCCATCTTATCAACATCTTTTTTTGAGATCCACACGATGAGTTTGCCATCATCTCTTTCTAACGGGAGTGTTCTTTTTCCTCTTTCTTCGCGGTCGGGATGTAGTCTCAATCGTGCCTCTTTCTTGTCGGGAACATTTTTGATAAGCAATCGTTCAGGTTGTGGAACAAAAAAGTACCGATTTGCTTTTTCATCTATGATCTTTCTATTTTTTGAATATAGAGTGTCCCAGCTTAGAGTTGAATCTGTTTTTGTTATTCCAATGTCTATAACTACATCTCTTAGGGCCTGTGGGACTATTCCCCTCCTTCTCATAGCTGCTACAGTGCCTAGTCTTACGTCATCATATCCTTCGTAAATTCTTTCTCTGATTCCATTCATTATCTTGGTTTTGCTTAGAACCGTTTCAGTGACTGCTAATCTTCCGTGCTGAAGAGCGGTTGGATATTTCCATCCTAGATGTTCGAAGAGTTGTCTTTGCCTCTGTTCGTTGACTTCGTGTTCCTTCCCCCGAAGCACGTGAGTTATTCCCATCTTGTAATCATCAATTGCAACAGAAAAATTGTAAAGTGGCCAAACTCTATACTTATCTCCGGTTTTGGGATGAGTTTTGGAAACTATTCTGAAAGCGGGCCAGTCACGTAATGCAGGATTGGGATTTTTGAGATCCGTTTTAATTCTACCTACTGCTTCTTTTTCTTTGAAGGAACCACCCAGCATTTTTTCCCATTTGGACAAATTTTCCTTTTTAGAAGTTCCTCTACAGGGGCAGGCGTTTTTCCGATCTCTAAGTTTTTTGAATTTATTGGGAGGACAAGTACAGATGTAAGCTTTTCCTTCTTCTAGAAGTTGCTCGATATATTGATAATATATTTCCATTCTTTGGGATTGTATATACTCTTCGTCCCAGGTTATTTCCAGCCATTTCAGGTCATTCCTTATGAAATCGTACATGTCTTCTTTTGCATTCTCGGGGTTTGTGTCTTCGAAACGAAGTATGAACTTTCCGTTGTTTCTTACTGCATATTCGTGGGAAAGTACCGCGGTTCTTACGTGGCCTAGATGTAGTGGTCCATTAGGGTTTGGGGCAAAACGAGTCACGATATTTTCATATTTATCCCGCTCTGGTAGCTCTGAGAGCCCTTCCTTCTTTTCTTTCTCTATTCTTTCGGGACTTCCTAACCTTTCCAGCTCTGATTCTTGTTCTTTAACTGATAATCTGTTTATTTCTTTTACTGATTTTTCGATGTTTTCTTTTAGCTCCTTGATCTTTGATTTGAGTTCAGGTTTTTCTGCAATTAGTTTTCCTATTACTGCATTAGTATTGGCAGTGCCCCCATGTTCAAGGGCATTGGCTAGAGTCCATTGTCGTATTAGCGTTTTATTCTCTTCTTCTACCATTTCTACCTATAGCTCCCTTTCAATAGAAAAGTCAGCAAGTTCGATGAGAAATTCTTTAGCTTCTGAATCCGGCAGTATTTCAAGTTCTTTCTTAGCCCTTTCTACTAATTTTCTAGCTTTTTCTTTAGCGAAGTCTATAGTCCCGGTTTTTTCAAATATCTGCATAGCCTTTTGTATTTCTTTATCTTTTGTTTCTTCTCTTTTCAGTATTTTGAGTAGAATTTTTTTGTCCGTTTCGGAGGCTTTCTCATAAGAATGAACGATCAAAAAGGTCCATTTTCCTTCTTGGATATCGCTTCCGATTGGCTTTCCAACTTTTTTTTGTTCCCCACATATCCCAAGAATGTCGTCATGTATTTGAAAAGCGATACCTAGTAGCTTACCATACTCTGCGAGAGCTTTAATTTCTTCCTCACTCCCTCCACCAAGAATCGCGCCTATTTTTGTTGAAGCTTCTATTAGTGCTCCTGTTTTTTTCTCTACCATTTCTAGATACTCTGGTTCTCTAACTTTCTTTCTCTTTTCGAAATCAATATCTAAGGCTTGTCCCTGACAAATTTCGAAACTAGCTTTGCTCACCGTGTCAAACAATTGAATTATTTTTTCGGGTTCTAGTTTTTGCTTTTTTGCATTTTTTGTTAGGCTTTCAAAAACCTTCGCAAAAAGGGCGTCTCCTGCTATAATTGCCATTGCTTCACCCCAATTCGTATGAACTGTTTTTGTCCCCCTTCGAAAATCGTCTTTGTCCATTATGTCGTCGTGGATAAGAGTGAATGTATGTAGAACTTCAACTGCCGCTGCTGATTCTATTGCGTTTAGAGGATTTCCACCGACTGCCTCAGCCGAAGTGATCGTAAGAACCGGTCTAAGTCTTTTTCCACCAGCATCTATGAGATGTCTATTAGCTTCTCCTAGTCCTCGAGGTTTTGTGTCTTTTGGAATCAGTTTGTCAATTTCTTTATTGACTATTTTTGCTTTTTTTTGTAAATAATCTAAAATGTCCATTTAAGCACCTAAGCGCAGTGTTTCTCCATTTCTCATCATATGTAATTGATTTTTTGAGTATCCTTCTTTTTGTCCGATATCTATTACTGACTTCATTTTCTCTTTTGTACCGTGGAATGGGACAATATGATCGGGGCCTATCTTTTCTATTAGCTCTTTAGTCCCTGGTTTCCCTGCGTGCCCTGACACGTGAATATCTCGGTGAATATTCGCACCTTGGGCTTTGAGCTTTGCTTCTAAAAGTTTTCTGTTATACTTATTTGCAGGATTTGGTATTATAGAAGCGGAGAATATTATCTCATCTTTTGGTTTCACTTTGTATGGCTCTTTTCCATCGGCTATTCTTGAAAGGATAGAGTTTTGTTCTCCTTGATGGCCGGTAGTAATAACCACATATCCATCTCGACGCTTGTTTATTACTTTCAGAGCTTTTCTAATAGATTGGATGTGCCCGAGAATTTTTAGTTTAGAAGGAAAGTTGGTAAGTCCGAGTTCGTAAGCTATTTTACACTTATCTCTAAGAGATTTTCCCAATATTATCGGTTTTCGATCTACTTTGTATGAGATTTCTACTATCGTTTTTATTCTTGCTATGTGTGAGGAAAATGCGGTAACGAATAGACCTTTGCCCCTCTCGGATGCTTTTTTCATGACTTCTTTAAGCATTTCTTTTGCATGAGATTCCGGAGGCGTAGGATTTGGTTCATCTGCCTTGACGGAGCAAATTAATGATATTACAGGTCCTTCGTCTTTCAAGTGCTCTAAGGACTTATAATCTGTGGATAAGCCGACCATTTTAGAATTCTCAATTTTGAATCCGCCTACGCATAGGACGACTCCTTCTTTACTGTGGATTGCAGGAAAAGAGTTTTGAGGTATACTATGAGCGCCGGGTATAAATTCAACTTGAAGGTTTTCTATCTCCACAGTCTTTCCGGGATCGATTTCCTTAATTTCATTTTTTATGTTGAATACTTTTTCTTCTCTGATTACTTTTTTAACTAGTTCTGAGGTGAAAGGAGTCGAGTAGATTGGTGCTTCGTAGTTACTAGCAAGTTTTCCAATCGCACCTATATGATCTAAGTGACCATGAGTTAGAATTATCCCAGAGATGTTCTTTGACTGTATTTTTGAATCATCTGGTATTCCACCTAGATTTATCAGTTCGTTTCTATCTAGAGAGCTAATACTTTCGTTTCCAGAGTTAACGACGCTGTCCATTTTTACCCCCATATCTACTATCAGATTAGTATCTCCTAAGGACAGGACCGTCATATTTTTTCCAATTTCGTCAGTACCACCAATCGGAGTGATTTCCACAGTCAAGTTTTCACCTCAAGTAAATTTTTGAATCGATTTCTCTGGAATTAAAATATTCTTTTGTTTTTCCAGTTATTATTAGAGAGGATTTTTGAAGTTCCTCTAAGTTTTTACATCCCGCCAAGAACATTGATACTCTAAGTTCTTCAATAAATTTTTCCAGCCATCTTATTACCTGATCCGTTCCTTCGTTCGCTGCTCGGAGTAACGGAAGCCCGATGCCTACTATATCCGCCCCGAGTGCAATGGCTTTCACAGCATCAATGCCAGTTCTTATGCCACCACTTGAGATCACAGACACGTTCACAGATCTAGCTGTTTCTGCGGTAGAGATTGAAGTCGGGATTCCCCAATCCCACAGAGCATTCCCTAAACATTTTTTCGATTTTTTTCTCATGGATTCTACTCCTGCCCAACTAGTTCCCCCTACTCCACTCACATCAATTGCTTTTACTCCAGCTTTCACTAGCTTGCTTGCGATAGAACCGGTAATTCCCCCTCCTGTTTCTTTTGCGTATACGGGTGTTTTCAGTTTTGAGGCGATTTTTGAGATTTTACTTATGATTTCCTTGAAATTGATGTCGCCATCAATTTGAATTGCTTCCTGTAGTGGATTAAAATGAAAGCCAAGGGCGTCTGCGTCGATCATTTCTATTGCTTTCTCAGCTTCTTCAATTCCATATCCTTGATTTAATTGAGTTGCACCGAGATTTCCTAAGAGTAAAATGTCTGGGGCAAGTTCTCTAACCTGGTAAGTTTCTTCTAGTTTGGAGTCTTCAATACCTGCTCTTTGGCTGCCCACTCCAAATCCTATATTTAGCTCCTGTGCGGCTTTTGCAAGGGCGAGATTGATCTTTTTGCCTCTTTTATGGCCCCCGGTCATTGGGCAGATTATAATTGGGGCGTTCAGTTCTTTTCCAAATAATGAGGATTTAATGGATACTTCTTCAAGATTTATCTCAGGTGCAGCTTGGTGGACCAAATCTATATCTTCAAATCCGGTCGTTTTATTACGAGATTCAATGTTTTCATTTAGACAAATTTCTATGTGATCTAGTTTCCTTTCAGAAGTTTCGTTACTCAGCTGCATCACCTTTAGTAATTATTGTTCCAGCTTCTATATCGCTTCTTATTGCTTTTTTAAGAATTCCTGGTTTTTTTGCATTAATTATTTGAGATTTTATACCATCTTTTGCTAAGTTTATAAGAACTTCAACTTTGTTTTTCATTCCGCCTGTTACATCACCTGTTGATGCGAAATTTACTGAGGCAGAGATTTCTTTCCATTTTTCGGGGGTTATTTCCGATATTATTTCTGCTTCTTTGTTTTTCTTAGGGTCCATAGTGAAGACACCGTCTATATCTGTTCCAAATATAACGCGTTTAACATTAAGTTTTCGAGCAATAAAAGCTACCAACTGGTCTCCTGATAGTATAGTCATTCCTTTTTTTAAATCGGGTATACAATCCCCATACAGTATCGGCATAATACCCAATTCTAGAAGTTTTTCTATGTTTTTGGTTTCCAAGTGGGTAATTTCGCCATTTTTTACTATGGTACAGGCAGATGTTTGTACTGGAAAGACGGGTACGCCGACCTTTAAAAGGGAATTTACTAATTTTGAGTTAAGTTCCTCCATAGCTTGGTGGGTTTTTGCAAATCCCATTAACTGATCTTTAGATTGGTACCCTGATGAGATGTTATATTTTTCTGCTAGAGGATGTCCGAAGGAACCGCCTCCGTGAACTAATATGAAATTTTCCTTAGTTTCGGCTAGTTCTTCTGATATTCTGTCTATTATTTGCTCATTTATAGAAAATTTCTTTCTTTTATTTGTGATGACGCTACCTCCGATCTTTACCACTAAAATACTCAGTTTCACAACCTCCATAAACAAAATTGGTTAAACTACTGAAAAATGGTTCTATGAGTTTTAGTTTTGAAATCAACTTTATGATGCCTTTCGATTCTGTGGTATTAGAAATTGTAGAATAAGCTTAAATTTCCTAACGGCTACTCTTCAGAGAACTTTGTTTCGAATTCTTCTAAAGTAACGTCCCATTCCTCGTCTTCTTTTAGGTCTCCTCTCTCTAGAAGAACCTGCTTTGCAAGCAACCAATAGACCAATCCTAATGCCTTTTTTCCTCTGTTGTTTGCCGGAATTACTAGATCTATATTCTTAGTTTTATTATCCGTGTCACAAATCCCGATGGATGGTAGTCCGATTCTTGAGGCTTCTTTGAGTGGTTGTTCGTCAGCAACTGGGTCAGTTATCAGAAGTAGTTCAGGTTCAATGTAGTGTTCATAGGAAGGGTTTGTGAGCGTTCCAGGAATAAATCTACCTGCGTTTGTCTTAACTCCTGTAACTTCTCCGAACTTTATAACGGGCGTTTTACCGTATTGTCGGGCTGAGACTACGTAGACGTCGTTAGGGTCATAGCTGGCTATGAGTTTTGCTGCTGCAGATATTCTTTCATCTGTCTGTCTTATATCTAAAACAAATAGACCATCTGATCTTGCCCTATATACGTAAGGTGCCATATCCCCTGTTTTTTGTCTGGTTCCTATATGGACTCCGCTGGCTAGGTATTGGTCCATGTCTATTAGAGGTTCTTCAAGTTCTCCTACATCTACTTGTATTTCGTTTTCATTTGTTGACATTATATTTCACCCATTTTTGCTTTGTTTCCTAATTCTTTTTCAATGCGTATAAGTTCATTGAGTTTTGCTATCCTCTCTCCCCCTACTGCCCCTGTTTTTATTATGGGGCAACCGAGTCCTACTGCCAAATGAGCAATTGTGTTATCTGTTGTTTCTCCCGACCTATGTGATATTACTGGGGTACATTCATTTTCTTTAGATAAATCTACGGCATTTTTTGTGTCAGTAAGGGTTCCTATCTGATTTGGTTTAATCAATATCGCATTCGCTGCTTTTATCGTCATCCCTCTTTTTATGCGTTTAACATTTGTTACGAAGAGGTCATCTCCACATATAAGACAGTTTTTACCCACTTTCTTCGTGATCTCGGCAAAGGATTCGAAATCTTCCTCCTGAATGGGATCTTCAACATAGACAAGATCATAAGAATTAACATAGTCGATAATAATGTCTATTTGTTCGCCAGTGTCTCTGAGCGTTCCTTCTCTTCTGTATTTATACTTCTCTTCATTTTGATCATATAAGCTGCTGGCTGCTACATCTAAGCCAGGTCTTATTTCAAATCCTACTTCTTCTGATATCTCCTCGCAAGCTTTTGCGACTATTTCTAGAGCATCTTTATCACCGATATTTGGTGCCCAGGCCCCTTCGTCGCTTTTACCACCAGTGAAATATTTATCTTTTTTATTGACTAATTTCTTGACTCGTTTGTGCACCTTTGCATTTGCAAATACCGCTTGTGTAAAGCTTTCAGCCCCTAGAGGTAGGGCAAGAAACTCCTGTATGTCTGGTGCTGATTTTCCGGCATGTTCCCCTCCACCCAGTACGTTTCCGAGTGGGTAGGGTAGAGCATTTGAACTGTTAGTGGTGTAATGTTCATAGAGTGGTTTTTCAGAGATCGAAGCTACGGCTTTAGCAATTGCCATAGATAAGGCAACGATCGTATTGCCCCCCACATTCTCGAGATTCTCAGTTCCATCTAATTTTCGGAGTTTTTTGTCGAATGAGTCCTGATCTGTAAATTTGGTGTTTTTTAATTCTTTTGCAAGTTTATTTAACTCAGTTATCGCCTTGTTGACGCCACCTTTTGGAAATGCTACGACCTCATTTTTCCCCCGGCTAGCACCGCTTGGGGCCGCAGCTCTTCCCGAAGCCATTTTTTTGTCAGTGCTTATTTTGACGGATACTTCAATTGTAGGGTTTCCTCGGCTATCTAGGATCTTTAGGCCTTCTATTCCCCTAATTTCGAGTTCTTGCATTTGTTTCACCATGAGCTTTTTTGATTTTATTAACTAGCCTTAAATCTTTTTACTAAAAAAGGATTTTCTAAAAAAATATATAAAAATAGACTTAAATTAGAAATTCTTCGGAATGGATTTATCTTTGAGTCTATTGACTACTTCTTTTTGTTGCCGTTTCCTATTTTCAACGAAGTATAGAAACCATAGTTTTTAGATGCACCAAAGTTTATCCATAGATCTTGGTCTTCGTTGACCTTCACCTTTATTGAGTCTGGATAAGGCTTTCCTTCTGGCCAGTTTATGTAGCCGCTGGGGAGTACTAGAGAAATTGTGTCTCCTTTTACTGGAATGTTTACTACATATGGATCTTTTTCTTCTCTCTTGGCTACTACTCTTAAGCTTGATATCTCCTGATTTTCGACTTTTTCTTTTAATTCTTCCATTGATTCACCTCCTTGACTTCAAACTTTTCCGAGTGAGACATGCAGAAGAATGCACACACCACTCATCTACATTTTCGCTGGATCTCACTTATTAGTAGAAAAAATTTTTGA
This sequence comes from Hadarchaeota archaeon (SeqCode), assembly GCA_964384105.1. Classification (GTDB taxonomy): domain Archaea; phylum Hadarchaeota; class Hadarchaeia; order Hadarchaeales; family JAGGTB01; genus CAYLJV01. The sequence continues at coordinate 194,801 of CAYLJV010000003.1, forward strand.
ACTAAGAATCAGGAATTAGAAATTTCAACATATCTATTCAAGTCTAAAAAAAAGAATATGCGACCAAAAATTGGTCGCTTTTCTAGAAGAATCATTTTATTTCTATCTTCTTTCCTTCTTCTTCCTCTTTCTTTTTCTTGTCTACTTCGATAGTTAAGACACCGTGTTTGAAGTTTGCGTCTACTTTTTCAGGATCTATTTGGAATTCAAATTGGAGTTCTTTGTGATATTTTCTTTCCCCGGTGGTTTTTATTTTCATAGTGTCTTCGGTTGCTGAGAGATCTATATTTTCTTTATCTACTCCAGGGATCTCAACGGTAATTTCGTATTTTCCGTTTAAGTCCACAACTTCAGTTAATGGTTCACGTTCACCTCTCGGTAGTGGGCTTATCTCTCCTCTTTCGCTGGGTTTTATATTTCCGAACTCTTGAAATTCTGGCTCTTCTCCCGGTTTTTTAGTGTAAGTAAATCCGTAAACAAATGGACCATATCTTCTTACTTTCCCGTGGGGTGTTTCTTCTTCCTTAATGAGCTCCTCGAATTCTTGTGGCGATTCTTCGAACCTTTTCATCATTTCTTCAAAGGGATCCCTGAATTCTTCTTCGGATGGACTTTCTCCAAAGAGACTTAGTCCTCGTTCCATTTCTCTTCGCATTCTCTTCATCATTTCTTCGAAAATTGAAGGATATCTCCTTTTAGTCATGTTATTCACCTCCCCTAGTTTCATTTTCTAACAGGATTATGATTAAATTTTTGTTTATCAAAGTGATCGAATTGTAATTGTCAGGTTTTTCAATTTTAAAAAATATCTTTAACTGTTACAAAAACCTTGTCTTTGGATAATGATATAAAAATAAAAAGACAGCGGAATGAGGTTATTCCGCATGTTCTAGTACATGTCTTCCATTTCTTCTGGTTCTGATGACATCTTCTCTTCCTTTGCAGCGATTACGTCGTCGATTCTTAAGATCATTATTGCGGCTTCGCTTCCTGAACTGATAGCTTGGGTTTTGACTGGTAGTGGCTCTATTACACCTTCCTTCATCATGTCTTTTACTTCCCCGAGATAGACGTCGAGACCGAACGAGGCTCCATCTTCTTCGTGTTTTGCACGGAGCTTGGCTATTGTGTCTATTGGGTCAAGACCTCCGTTTTCTGCGAGTGTTCTAACTATCGATTCTATCGAATCCGCAAAAGCTCTAACTGCGAGGGCTTCCTTGCCACCGATACTATCTGCATAGTCTGAAATCTTCATTGCGAGCTCGATCTCGGTAGCTCCACCGCCGGGAACTATCTTACCGCTTTCTATTGATTTTGCCACCACACTAACTGCATCGTCCAAGCTTCGTTCGACTTCATCCACGATATGCTCAGTTCCACCTCTAGCTAGTATGCTTACTGCTTTTGGATTCTCGCACTTCTCTACGAAAGTCATCTCCTCGCCGGAGATCTTTCGCTCCTCAACGAGTCCTGCTTTTCCTAGATCTGATTTTGTAATGTCTTCTATGTTAGTTACTATATTCCCCCCGGTTGCTCGAGCCAACTTTTCCATATCAGATTTCTTGGCTCTCCGTATTGCGAATATCTTTTCTTTTGCTAGGAAGTGTTGGGCTATGTCATCTATTCCTTCCTGACAGATAACAACGTTAGCTCCCACTTCTTTGACTTTGTTGACCATTTCTTTGAATTCGCCTTCTTCCTGATCGATGAACTTCTGTAACTCTTCCGGGCTACTTACTTGAATTTTACTATCCGTTTCAGTCTTTTTAATTTCCATTTCCACGTTCAATAGTGCTATTTTCGCATTCTCGATCTTCTTAGGCATTCCTGGATGAACTCTCTCTTTGCTGATGACGAGTCCATCGACCATGAAGCTATCGTCGACGCTACCACCTTCCTGCTTCTCGATTCCGATGTTGTCGAGGTCTACCGCGTAACCACCGTTGGTTTTCTCGGCGACCTGCTTTGTGGCCTTTACGGCGAGATCCGCGAGAACAGAGATGTTAGATTTGACCTTTTTGCCAGTCATCGCGGTAGTAGCGACCTTCTTCAGCAAATCTTCGTCCTCGATGTTTATTTCATGAGCGAGTTCTCTCAGGAACTCCTGGGCCTTAGCTGCCGCCATGGAATATCCCGAAGCGATTATTGTAGGGTGAATGTTTTGGTCAAGAAGTTCACCAGCTTCTTCAAGAAGTTTTGATGCCAGAACGACGGCTGTTGTAGTACCGTCTCCGACTTCTTCCTCTTGGGTCTCCGCGACTTCAACGATCATCTTCGCTGCAGGGTGCTCGATATCCATTTCCTTTAGAATCGTAGCACCGTCGTTAGTTATGACAACATCTCCGAAACTATCGACTAGCATCTTGTCCATCCCTCTGGGTCCTAGAGTTGAACGAACTGCTTCTCCGATTACTCGAGCTGCTTGGATGTTAGATTCTTGAGCGTCTCTTCCTCTCTGTCTTTTGGCCCCTTCAGAAAGAATGAAGATTGGTTGGTATCCCCCATTTGGCATCCATTTTCACCTCCTCTATTTTTGGACTCGCAATCTGTGGTTATCTATTTCATCTTATTTCTGATTCTTATTCTTGATTCAATACTTATATTTAATATTTTTCTTCTAAAATTAGGTTCTAAGGTGGCCTTCTTTATAATTAGATAAAAATAACCGCCTTATATTACACTAATCTATAGTTTATCCCTTTTGGTTCTTTTTAGTGGCTCTCTATGTTTCCCTTTAAGATAATGGTACTCTTTCCGTCTCCCAAAATTAGTTGATTTTTAGATGGGGCCGCCCGGATTTGAACCGGGGTGTCTACCGCCCCATGGTAGGAGGCTAGTCCTGGCTACCCCACGGCCCCACTTTTGTTCAGTTTTCGTTGGCTTACTTATATAATCTAATTCTTTAAAGAGCTGTTTTTTTGTTACACCTTAACAAAATTTGGTTGAGTAAACCGTTTGTAGTAAAAATATATAATAAATTTTACTTGGTAACATTTTTATTCAATTAGTAATATCTAAATTTGAAGTTTAGGAGGTGAAAGAATATGGTATGTTATGTTGTTCCTTTGATTGTAGCTATAGCGACTACATTATTTTGGAGTTCTAAAGGTAAGGGACCCGCTGGCTGGTGGTTAAATCTTTTTCTGTATGGTAGTGCTATTTTTGGTTTCGTGGATCATCTCTGGTTTGGTGAATTATTCTTAATCAGCAATGCTTGGCGTATGGATCTTTTATTGGGCGTTACAATTACAGCGGCAATCTTCGGTGGTTGGGGCTTGACTATGGGGATGGCAAAGTTGAATCCAGCCTTAGCTCAAAGAATGGGCTTGGTAAATCAAGAGAGTCAGTTTTCTCAATGATTCAGAGATTATCTTATTCTTATTTCTTTTTTATTTGTTGAGTTACCTTTAGAAGGTCAAGATTTCTCCATAGCTTTTGTGGCTAATTTGTGAGCCGCACGTATAGGTTCAGGAATCTTAAATTTTGGTGATGATTTAAGCGTTATATCGATGGCTTTTTCTAAACTTACCTTGTGTCCTATGCTCACATATATTGGTTTTACTCTTGTCCGCGTTCTCAGTACCGCTCCAATCTTCTCTCCGTTTTCTCTTAAAATTGAGTAAGAACCTTTTTTTGGATCTGGTTCTTTTGCATTTCCGCATAATCGGCTTTTGGCAACTCCTATGGTTGGCTTATCTATTACTACTCCAAGGTGAGACGCTAGTCCGGCCCGTCTAGGATGGGCTATTCCCTGAGAATCAACCATGTATATATCCGATTCTATTTTTTTAACAGCGTTTAGCATTGGTTGAATCTCTCTGAACGCAAGAAAGGTAGGTATGTATGGGAAGTCTATTTTTGCTTCCACGACATTACTGTCTATTTCTTCTAATTCTGGATATTTCATTAAGACGCAAGCTGCAAACGCCTTGTTTTTTTCGGAAAATGATACATCGCAGCCTGCGATGGTCTCCGGTTCTCCCACTCGGTCTTCTTTGATAACTCTATCTGAAACTTCCTCTTGAATCCTAGATAATTCATCTAGTTCGGTATTTTCGGTTTTTAGTATGTCTAACATTTTATTCGAGTTCGATTTTCGATAAGAATATTGAAACTATTATTTTTTCTATTCTCTTGTCTTGATTACTTTTTTATTTGTTAGCTTAGGTTGGGTCTTGAGTCATATTATTAGCTTCGCTTTCCAAACGAGAGATATAAAATAGGTTAAATTTTAAAGAATAGGGTTATTCTACTCTTATTTTCTTTTTACCCATAGCTTCGACGTATTTTATTTCTTGTCCTTCGGTTATTTGTCCTTGAAGTTCGTCTGGAATAGAGAGCTCAAAGGTTTCGTAACTAGAGAGATCCATTATTTGGGCACTGTCTTCGGTTAGTGAGATTACTTGTCCATCGTTTACCTCAACATCGGGCACATTGACCTTAGCTTCGGAAGTTTCTTTTATAAGTCTCTTTTTGTTGTCAAATATTCCTACAGCTTCGATACTGTATTTTGCATGTCCGTGTTTTCCCGGCATCGAAGAAGTTATTTTCGTGATTTTGCAAGGTTTTCCATCTATCTCTATAATATTGCCTTGACTCAATTCGCTAATTTCTTTCATTTCTCTTGCCAAATTGAACACCTATCTTAATAATGAGTTTGACTTCAAAAACTTTTACCTTTAATAGAGGGGAATAGCTTGGCAGTTTAGTTACGTATCTTTTTATCACAGATCTCTCGGATTTTTTGGTGGCTTTTTTTCAGCATCTTGGTTTCTTCTTTTTTTATATCCCATTCGATGATATCTTCTATACCGTTAGCTCCTAATTTGGCTGGAAGCCCTATGGAACCTCCCCTTAGACCATATTCTCCATCAGGAATAACACTGCAAGGATAGACCTTCTCTTCGTTCTTGAGGATGCTCTTTATCATTAATGTAACTCCTCTTGCGGGGCCAAAGATTGTAGCTCCTTTTCCTTCTATTACATCCATTGCGCTTCTTTTGAGGTTGCTAAGGATTTTTTTCTGCTCTTTTTCAGAATTTATGGTTCTTTTTTTTCCTTCTACTTTTATCTGAGAGAAGAGGGGAACTTGTGAGTCTCCATGTTCCCCGATAATATAGGCTTCTACATCGGGCATTTTTATTCTAAATCTTTTTGAGAGGACGTATCGAAAGCGAGCTGAATCTAACATGCCTGCTTCACCGATTACTCTTTCTTTTGGCCTATTTCCGTAGTGGTACAGAGCAAAATTTATTACATCAATAGGATTTGTTGTGGTCACCGTTATTGAGTCGGGTGCGTATTCACCGATTTTTTCGGCGATGTTCTTTATTATAGATTTGTTTGAATCTATTAGGTCCAATCTTGACATTCCAGGTTTTCTTGGTTTTCCTGCTGTGATAACAAAGAGGTCAGCTTCTTCGGCATCTTCATAATCTCCTTGATAAATTTCTACTTCCTGTTCCCATGCCATACTGTGATTTATATCTGCAGCTTGGGCGGACGCTTTTTCTTCCATGATATCAATAAGTACGATTTCTTCGGCTAGGTTTTCCAAGGCTATATTGTAGGCTATCATGGCTCCGAGATTTCCAGCCCCACCGACTATGCCTATTTTTTTCATGTATAACGCTTCCTTTTCAATTTCCGATTTGCTTGTTGAAAGAATTTGAGATTATCTAGCCGCTTTTTTTAATACTTCTAGTACTGGTAGTTTCTTTCCAGATAGGAAAGTCAGACAGGCCCCTCCGCCTGTACTAATGTGGTTAATCTTATCGGTTATTCCTAATTTTCTAGCAGAGGCTACTAGATGACCCCCACCGATCGTCGTATAGGCACTCGTTTTTGCAAGCGCTTTGTGGATTCCATTTGTTCCTGTATCAAAAGGTGGTTTTTCGAATAGTCCGAGTGGTCCTTTTCCAAAAATCGTTTTTGCCTCGTTGATAATGATATTACTGTAATTTTCTATTGTTTTGTCTCCTATGTCGTATATGGGATATTCAGTCGGAAGGTCATCTATACTAATTACTTTTGCTTTTCCGTTTCCGGTTTCAACACGGAAGTCTAAAGGAGTTTCTATCTTATCTTCATACTCGGTAATCAGTTTTTCCGCTTTACTGAATTCGTCTCGATATCCCTTTTTGGATAATATCTCAGAATTGGTTTCTCCCAAATCGTGTCCCCCTCCTGCGAGAAACACATTAGCCAATAGACCCCCTGTGAGAATTTTGTCTGCTATTCCGTCGCTGATAATGTTATCTATCAGGTTCAAAGCATCGTCCACTTTCGCCCCGCCTAGAATGTAAACGCTAGGGTGATCTGGGTTTCGAGTTTTCTTTAGTCCTTCAATTTCCCTTTCCATTAATCTGCCGGCTGCGGTTGGGATGGTTATTCCGAATCCGACTAGCGAGGCCTGAGAGCGGTGAGCAGCTGCAAAGGCATCATTAACGTACAGGTCAGCTAGAGGTGAAAGCTTTTGGACCAGATGAGTTTTTGCTTGTCTTTCAGCTGGTATATCTATTATCTCTTCTGAATAGAATCTCACATTTTCTAAAAGTAATATTTCCCCCGATTTAAGTTCCGAAATTTCTCTTCGGGCAGTGGACCCAAATATATCATCCACATATTTTACGGGAAGTCCAAGGACTTCACTCATCTTGTCGGCGTGATTCTCTAGTGTTGTGAAGTCGTCTCCGGCGGGTCTGCCTTGATGTGCTAGCACTACTACTTTGGCTCTGCTTTCCGCTAGTTCAATCAGAGTTTCAGAGCACTCCTTAATTCTATTCGCATCTGTGATGTCTTTTGTTTCTGGGTTTAAGGGTGAATTAATATCTACTCTGACTAGAACAGTTTTCCCGTCTAAGTCGAAATCGTCCAGTGTATTGGTCTTCATTGAACGCACCTATATAGGTGTAATTACCTTACATATATTTTCCGATTTTATTGGCCATATCTACGAGTCTATTAGAATAACCCCATTCGTTATCGTACCATGAGATAACTTTGACGAGGTTGTTTTCCCTAACAGTAGTAAATTCCGCGTCCACTATTGCTGATCTTGAATCTCCTATGTAATCGGATGATACTAAAGGAGTTTCGCTGTATCCTAGGATCCCTTTCAGTTTTCCTTCTGCGGCTTCTCTATATGCATTGTTGACACTTTCTTTGGTTACATCTTTTTCTAAAAGAGCAACTAAATCGACTACTGATCCGTCTATGGTTGGAACTCTCATAGCCATACCGTGGATTTTACCTTTTAGCTGGGGAAGAATCTTCGTTGTTGCTATTGCAGCACCTGTTGTTGTAGGTATTATAGAAGCTGCTGCTGCACGACCTCTGCGAAGGTCTTTGTGAGAGCCATCGAGTATTCTCTGGCTCATTGTGTAGGCGTGAACGGTTGTCATTAGAGCTTTTTCTATACCAAAATTGTCATCTAGAACTTTGACTGTTGGAACTAGGCAGTTAGTGGTACAGGATCCTAAATCCATTATTTTATGTTTTTCTGGATCGTATTGGTCGTCATTTACTCCGGGAATTATAGATATGTCTGGACCATCTCCTTTTCCTGGGGCAGAAATCAGAACTTTTTTTGCTCCTGCTTCTAAGTGCTTGGCTGCGTCTTTTCTTTTCCTGAAAAGTCCTGTTGTCTCTAGAGCTAGGTCAATTTCTTTTTCCTCCCAGGGAAGGTCTTCTGGGTCTCTTATAGAAAGAGTTTCGATTTCTTTTCCTCCGACGATTATAGAGTTTTCAGTTGTTTCGACTTCTTCTTCAAGCGTTCCGAAAGTTGTATCGTATTTTAGTAAGTAGGCTAGCGTGGATGGATCTGAAGGGGCGTTAACGGCAACTATGTCAAAACTGGTTTCTCTCGCAAGGGCGGATCTTACAAAACACCGTCCAATTCGTCCAAAGCCGTTTATGGCTAGTCTCATCATTTTTAACCTCCCTGTGGACTAATCTTTACGGACAGTTATTAAACCTTATGAATCTGGAAGAAAGAGAGACTAACGCTGGTGATTTGTTTTATTAATTACTAGCCTAAGTTGAAATGTTGGAAAGGGTGGAAAATTGACCAAAAGGGATATCGAGAAGATAAAAGAAAGTGCCGAAGAAATTGTAGATTCGTTTATGGAGATTACTGAGGATATTCCTGAACTTGAGGTTACATATTATGGACAGGAGACCTTGAATGTCTTCCGTCAGGATGGGAAACCTACTTCTAGTAAAGAACTCCAAAATTTTAGAAAAAATTTTCTCAAAATAATGCCCGAATCCGATGAGGATGGTAACTTGGAGGTAGAAATAGCTGAATGGAAGAAATAGATACAGTTCAAAAAGTCGAAGCAATTCGATCTGGTGAAATCTCAATAGTTGATAACATCAGGCGTTGTGTATCTGCCATTGAGAGTAAGAATGATGAGATCAATGCATATTTGGATGTAAATCCTAATGCCTTGGATGAAGCACGGAGATTAGATAAGAGAGTAAAGGAAGGGAAAAAAGTTGGTAAACTGGCTGGTCTTGGAATCGCTATAAAGTCGAACATAAATAAATCGGGTTTACGAGCAACTTGTGCTTCAAAGACTCTTGAGGATTATGTTTCTACCTACGATGCAGAAGTTGTTAAGCGAATTCAAAAAGAGGATGGGATTATCCTTGGAATGACTAATATGGATGAGTTTGCTTGTGGCTCTTCTGGCGAGTCGAGTGCTTTTGGATATACCAAGAATCCTGCAACTGAGGATAGGATACCGGGCGGTTCTAGTAGTGGTAGTGCAGCTGCCGTGGCAGCGGGTATGTGTGATCTCTCTTTGGGGACTGATACAGGGGGGTCTATAAGGAATCCTGCTAGCCACTGTGGAGTAGTTGGCCTGAAGCCGACTTACGGTTTGGTTCCGCGGGAAGGATTGATAGACCTTGCGATGAGTTTGGATCAAATTGGGCCGTTTTCTCCTGATGTCACTGGTGCGGCTCTTCTTACGGAGGTCGTTGCTGGGAGAAATCCCAGAGAGAGCGTAATGCTCGATGTTGAGGGTGAGAGTTATCTAGAGAATCTTGATGGAGATATGAATGGAATGAAAATAGGAACTAGTCCTAAATTTGGGGAACTTACAGATCCAAAAATTATGGAGGTAATCGATCAGGCTATAGAACAATTATCTGAGATGGGTGCCGAGATAGTTGAAGTTGACTTGCCCAATTTAGAAAAAGCAATGCCTACCTATTACCTGATTGTTTCTGTCGAGTTTTTTTCCGCAACTAGAAAATTTGACGGCAGAAAATATGGGAAAAAGATTGAGGATGTTTGTGGGGACGAAGTTCTTCGTAGGATATTTAGAGGAAAGCACATAAGCCGTAAGGAATTTAGAGGGAGGTATTACAAAAGGGCGCTTCAAGTTAGAACATTGATAAAGAATGAGTTAAATGATGCCTTAAACAAGGCCGATGTTCTTGTGGGCCCGACGGTTCCAAAACTGCCTCATGAACTGGGTTCTGAAATAACTACTTCAGAAATGTATGCCTATGACTATCTAACTATTCCAGCTAACTTGAGTGGAATATGTGGTGGGGTGGTTCCAGGAGGAAAAGTCGATGGGATTCCTGTTGGAGTTCAAGTTCAGGCTTCTTCGCTCGATGAGGTTTCTATGATCAAGGTGATGAAGGCTTTGGAGGATATAGAATGAAAATAGGATTGGAAATTCATGAGCAACTCTCTACGAGACGAAAATTGTTCTGTGACTGTCCGACGGATTATCGAGATAGTCCTCCGAATACCAATGTTTGTCCCGTCTGCACTGGAATGCCAGGATCCAAACCGGCACCACCTAATAAAAAGGCAATCGATTCTGCTATAGAAATTGCCCTCATGCTAGATTGCGAGGTAATACGGAATGAGCCCATATATATCCAGAGGAAGCATTATGATTACCCAGATCTTCCCAGTGGCTATCAGCGGACCAGTCTCCCAATAGCGGTTAAAGGGGAGTTAAATGGAGTTGGAATTAGGGAGGTACATATCGAGGAGGATCCCGGAAAGTATGACCCCGCTTTGGGAAAAGTAGATTACAATCGATGTGGCGTCCCGCTTGTAGAGATTATCACTGACCCTGATATGACTTCTCCTGAAGAGGCTCGGAATTTTTTACGCTCACTAACTAGAATTTTGGAATACACTGGGAAGGTTAGAGAAGAGGCGGGTACTATGCGTGCGGATACAAATATTTCTCTTGGGGGGGGGCAGCGAGTCGAAATCAAGAATATAAATTCTGTAAAAGGTGCACTGCGTGCCATAAAATACGAGGTGATGAGACAGAAAAGGAGGGGGGAGAAGGTGAAGAGAGAGACACGGGCCTATATGGAGAAACAGATGATTACCGTTCCTATGAGATCCAAGGAAACAGCCGAGGATTATCGATATATTCCCGATCCGGATCTTCTGCCGATGAAAATCGACGAATCTAAGGTTGAGGTTATTAGAGAACAGATGTGTGAGGCCCCACATTTGAGAAAGCGACGAATTATAGAGGATTATGGTATTGATCCACATGTCGCCGAAGTTTTGGTTAGTGAAAGAGGTTTCGTTGATCTTTTTGAAAAAATATCAAAAGATGTAGATCCAGATTTTGCTTCTCACTGGTTTAAGGATACTCTTAGAAAAGTCCTAAATTACGAGGACATAAGCCCGAGTGAGATTCCATTCTCCGAAAAGCAGCTTGTAAAACTGATGAGAATGGTCGAAGAGGGAGAGGTTACGCCAGAACAAGGAGAGTCCATTTTAAGAGAAATGGCTGTAAATCCAAAGGATCCAGAGAAATTGATGAGAGAACTAGGATTCGAGGAGGTTGATAAAGATATTATTCATTCTGCTGTGAAAAAGGCCATTGAGTCGAACAGGGAAGCGGTGGAGGATTATCACAACGGAAAAGAGGAAGCCTTGAACTATCTAGCTGGTCAAGTTATGAGGATTACTGAAGGAAAAGCGGATGCGCGGGAAGTAATGAAGATTCTAAAAAACAAACTTAGTTAACAATAAGTTATTTTTTGGTCTATTCTTCTGGAAATAGAGTTTCTAGGATAATTTTTGGCTCGAATTCCACTAGATCATCGTAATCCTGACCCGTACCGAGAAATAGGATAGGTTCTCCAGTTTCATGAACTATAGAGAGTGCGGCTCCACCTCTGGCGTCTGCATCGATCTTGGTTAAAATAGATCCGTCAATATCGACAGTTTCTGCAAATTTCGATGCTTGTTCTACCGAGTCGTTTCCGGTGAGGGCATCTCCTACAAAAATGGTTAAGTCTGACTTTGCAACTCTACAAATTTTTTTCATTTCATCCATAAGATTTGCGTCTGTCTGCATTCTCCCTGCTGTGTCTACCAGGACTGCGTCTAGACCTTTTGCTTCAGCATGTTTAACAGCATCAAAGGCCACTGCAGCAGAATCGGATCCCTTTTGATGTTTAATTACTCTAATTCCTAAGTTTTCACCATGTTTTTCTAACTGCTCTATAGCGGCTGCTCTGAACGTGTCCGCGGCTGCTAGAACTAGTTCATAGTCTCGATCTTGAAGATATTTTGCGATTTTAGCGATAGTGGTTGTTTTTCCACAGCCGTTTACTCCAACAAATACCAATGTTGCTGGTTCTCCTGTCTCTTTCTTTTCTTCTATTGTTTTGATTATGTCAACTTCTTTTTTTGGTGATAGAAGATCTTTTAAGATGTCCTTAAGGATTCCAAAAACTTGTTTTTTTGTATCTTTTTTTATCCCTGCTTTTTCTCCCTTGAGTTCCCCTTCTAATCTATTTATTATCTCATCTGTTACAGGTACTGCTACATCGCTCTCTAGCAAGTCTACTCTTAGGTCCCAAATGATGTCTTCTACGTCTTCTGCTGTGAGTTCTCTTCCAGTGATACGTTTTGCTGTTCGCTTGAATTTTTGCCTTAGATTTTCTAACATTTGCTTCTGCCTTATTCTTCTCTCTGTCCTTCTTCTGCTTGCGCTCTGGCCATAAATTGCTGCATCTTTGGTCTTAGCTCTTCTATTTTATCGGTTAGTTCTTCTATCCTGTTTTCAACTTGTTCAAGAGATTTTTCGAAGTCCTTCTTTCTTTTGTTTAGTATTCGTGTGACATCTTTTGGAGGTCTTTCTGCTATTAGATCCGCACCCAAGTTGCTCAAGACTCGATTAGGGTCTCTTATTTCTGCAGGGATAAAAGAGCCAGATCCTATCGGTACCAATATCTCACTTCCCGATTCAGCGTCTTCTAAACCGTCTAGGGTTTCTAAGGTAGATTCTATTTCCTGTAAGCGGCTAGAAAGTGCTTCAGTTTGACCTTCTAATCTTTCTATACTTCTCTGAGCTTCTCTTAGTTCAGCTAACTCTTGCTGGAACTCATCTCTTTCCTCATCAGTTATTTTTTCATTCATTTATTCCACCTCGGCTAATGCTCTAATCTCAGGATTTTCGGCTTCTTCGGGCTTTATATCTTCGACGTTTACTATATTAATGAGATTCCTTTTTACTGCGTGTTTACTTCCAATTTCCGAGTATAAGCGCTCGACTACACGCTCTTTTGAGTTTGCTATCATTTCCTTTTTAAATTCTATCTTTTTCTTTCTTTTTTTGAACCAACCTTCTATTCGAAACACTTTTTCCATAAAATTTTCACTCTCCTTGTTTTATATGAAGCCTAAGGCGTTTTCAATTCTTCCCAACTCTGGACCTGTTGTATTCTTTCCTGTTAGTGCTCCGCTCGAATTTGCTATTATACAGGTTCCAATATATTTTACCCCACTCAAGGCAGTTCCGATATCTCCTTGAACCTGTAGGGTTTTCTCAACAATTTCTAGTTCTTCTTCTGTAGTTTCAGGGTGTAGTAATACTCCTTTGTTTGTTGCTACCCCTGCGGCTCCAGTATTTCTCAGTCCTGCGATTGTACTTCGTCGAGTTTGTACACCTAGTGCTTTTTCTATTAAATCTACGGTATTCTTTGGAAGGTCCGGGTTTACTATCGCGCCTTTGTCGTTTGCAAGTATTTGATTACCTAGTGCTGTGTATTTTCCGGGTATTACAGTTACTTTGGAATCTATCTGTTCGTCTAGTCTCTCTTCTTTTACGTCTATCATGTCTGGTACTGCAATTCCATGACTGTTACCGGCGGCAAGGATTCCAATTAGGGAGCTCTGTCCCACAAGGGTTTTGATTACCGGAACCTCTAATTCAGATGTTTCTTTAGGAATTTTTTCAAATATCGAGGGTACTAACAGTAAATTATCCGTTGCTAAAGCAAAAGCACCTAGATAAGTAATGTGATTGAAATTCATTCGAGTAACAGTCATGTAACTCCTCAAAGTTATTCTAGAGAAGAAACCTCTGCTACTCCGTCCGTAGTTTTGGTTATTCTAACCCTAACTTTTGCTGGAGGTTTTTCGGCTCCCCTCTTCCATATCTCATGGTTCAAGTTAGAGTCGATCTTTACTCTATCTACTTTCATATGTTTCCTTGCAAATTTCTTTATGAGTCGGCTGGCTGTAGCTGCTCGCTTTCGCCTTTCAGCTTTCTGGGCGTCCCTGAGGGGGATAGTATAAACTTGCTCTTCTTCCATTTTTTTTATCGCCTATGGTTTGATATTTTGCCTACGCCAGTGTCTTCTCTTGGGATGGCTTCTGACTCTACCCTTTGTTTTAGCCATTACCCAGATTGGAACTCTTCGGCGTTGCTTGCCTGCTTTCGCAAGCTTCTTTTTTGTGGCTAGAGATTTATTCCGGGACATTTTATTTCCTCTTGATACTAATTGATTTTTTACTTTTTTGAAGCTTTTTTAAGATTTTCCGAAGTTGTTCGTCGTCAATCGGAAGATCTAATCTTCCGGTCTTGGCGAGTTGAATTAGCTGTAACTCGATTCTTTCAGTGAATTCCGGTCTTGCCATCCTCAGATTCGAAAGCCTGCTTCTAGCTTCGGAAGTCAGTATTTGTCTAAGTAATTGCTTTTTTTGTTGTTCCAGTTGCTCTTTTCTTTCTTTCTCAACTTCTTCCTGTTCTCTTTGAGCTTTTATTTCCTGTAACTTCTTCTTTTTGATCTTTTCCAGATCCTCATCCAATGTCAGTTTTCCTCCTTAGACTCTATCCTATTTGAGATACGGTTAATAAGTGAGAGTCCTTTTGGGGATATTTTTCTTCCGCTTCCCCTTCTTTTTTCTACTAAACCAGCATCTTCTAATTGCTGGAGTATAGTTCTCACTATTTTTCCACTCCCCTTTCTAAATCTTTCCGGAGCAGACCCCCTCTCTTTTTTTCCTCCATATATTTTTCGGAGGCGGGATACTCCTATAGGGCCTCTTTTGTGTATCTGCCTAAGGACAGAAGCTGAACGGAAGTACCACCAGTCAGGGTTTTCAGGTGGTTTTTCTTTGTGTGTACCTGTTTTGACAAAGTGACTCCAATCAGGCGGTACTATCTCATCTTTGTCTTTTAATTCGATACTTAACTCTTCTGTTAGCTTTTGAGGATGTACTTCCTTTATAGTCATCATTTCATCTCCTTGACTTTCTAATTTTTTTATCCTTATTTAATTAAGTTAATCTTCTCACTTACTAAAATATCCCTAGTTTAAAAAGCATTCCTTCCGACTTTTAATTTATTTGTGGACTACTCATATTACCTTTTTATTTACTAAATTTGGAGGTTTTTCTCCCCTAAGTCCGATGATCATATTTTCTGCAGCCATTTTACTCATTTTCAGTCTAGTTTCTTTACTTGCACTTCCTATGTGTGGGGTTAAGACAACGTGTTTTTTGATTTTGCCGAGTTTTGGGTTGACAAGTGGCTCTTTTTCAAAGGTATCGATAGCTGCGCCTCTAATCTCACCTTCTTTTAAGCTTTCAGCTAATTCATCTTCCTTTACTATTGGGCCTCTTGCGGCGTTTATCAGAATCGAATCTTTTTTCATCTTTTTAAATTCAGATGAGCCGAACATACTTTCCGTTTCTTCTGTTAGGGGTGTATGAATGCTAATAAAATCGCTTTCTCTCAGAAGTTTTTTGAACTCAACCCTTTCTGCATTTAACTCTTTTTCGACGTCCAGATGACGGTTAGTGCTGGTGTAAACAATTTTCATTCCAAACCCAAGATGGCCTCTTTTTGCCATAGCTTTTCCTATTCTGCCCATTCCTACTATCCCCAAAGTTTTGCCGTGGACGTCTACACCCATGTGAGGTTGTATTAGCTCCCAGCCTCCGTATTTATTTTTTCTGGAGTATTCATCAGCCTCAGGGATTCTTCTTGCAGCACTTAATAGTAGGGAAAACGTGAGGTCTGCAGTGGTTTCGGTTAAAACTCCGGGAGTATTAGTGACCATTACATCTCTTCTTGTGGCAGTTTCCAAATCTATATTATCATATCCAACTGCCACGTTTGAAATGACTGAGAGATTAGGGCAAGAATCTATTACTTCATCATCTATCTGGTCGTTTAGAAGACAGATCAAACCGTCTTTGTTTTGGGTTTTTTGTATCAGTTCTTTCTTTGAAAGGATTTCCGACGAATCGTTAATTTCTACATCGTGGCCTTCTTTTTCGAGCATTTCTATAGCTTTTTGAAAAATCCTCCTGGTTACAAATATTTTACTCAATTTTTACACCATCGAAATCGATCTTATTTATAAGATTAACATTCTTTATTTTCATCTGTTAATATACAAAATTTTTCTTAATTTTTTCCAATTCATAGGTTTTTGTAAGGAATTCTCTTAATGTAACCACAATTTAGACATGTTATCGACATGTAAGGTTGGTTTGATCTTAATCTTACTCGGCAGGTTTTGCCGGGAACCCAGAGTTTTTGACATTTCCGACATATTTTTAGCTTTAATGGTTTGGGGAGCTTTAAATTATATCGAGTTTTTAGTTTCCATGCCATCTCAGCGTATCGATGTGCGAGTTCCGGATTTTCTTTGAATATTTTAGAAGCAAAATCGAGTAATCTTTTTACCCTCTCTAGGGCTATTGATTTCAATTTTCGTTTCTTTCTGCTCATTTAATGCAACTCGAATCTTTATATTATCTCATATTCCTCTTCAAAGAACTGGATCGCGTGATTTACTATTGTTACCGCATCTAATGTTTCAGGATACAAACTGATAATCTCGTCCGAGAATTTTTCAACATCAGATAGGAAATCTCCATGCGGAAATCCTCCTACTATAACTAAAACGTCATCTTGGGGTTTATTCTCTTTCAGGAATTTGTTTCTTTCCAGATCTTTTCCTTTTTCCGAAAAAATTATAGTTCTATCCGGTTTTATTCCGCTTACTATCTCTTCGAGATTTTTTGATTCCATTTTGATTAGTGGATCTTTTGGTGGGACTTGTTTAGTTAGAAAGAGTTGTTCCATCAGACCGATGAATCGATTGTAGGACCGTGGAATACGTGTTTCTGGATTGATTTGGATTGTCTTATCGTGCCGTGTGTGAATATGGAATCTAAGTAGACCTTCTCGATTCAGAGGACTATCGAGCGAGGTTAACAGACAGACGTGAGCTATATCCGGCCGCCCTCTCCGCTCGGAATCTTTAATTTTTCTCATCGGTTTATAGTAGTAGTTTGAGTCCAATATGAGTTCGGTGGCTTTTCTTCCCCTTTTTTGAGCTCGCCTTTTGATATTTTTGTCAGATGATATTTTCTTAGGAACTGTTTCCAATTCGGTATCTGCCAGAATCATATGTAACAATTTTACCACCAGATCTTTTGCGAAGCCGATGCTTTTAACGGGTTGGGAGTTGAAAGGGTAATAATAGGATAAGGAGGATTGAATCTTATGTTTATACCTCTTAAGGATGAAAATCCTACCAAAAGAAAACCTATTCTGACCATTGCATTAATAATATTCAACGTAGCTATTTTTGTATTCACTTATTTTTCAGGTTCTTACGCTTATTTCATAGAAACTTATGGGATGGTGCCCAGGGAGATTGCATCGGGACGTGAGATTTCAACTATTTTCACTTCTATGTTTCTTCATGGGGGATTTATTCATTTGATAGGAAACGTCTGGTTTTTGTGGATATTTGGAGACAATATAGAAGACTTGTTCGGAAGAGCTCAATTTCTCTTTGTATATTTTGGTTCGGGTGTTGTGGCTAGCCTTGCTCACGTTGCACTCAATCCGAGTTCCCCGATCGTTACCATTGGGGCTTCGGGAGCTATATCTGGAATACTCGGGGCATATATAGTAAAATATCCTCGGGCAAAGGTGGTGACCTTTTTGTTCATATTTCTCTTTATACAGATAGTCAAAATTCCATCTTTCATATTTTTAGGCCTTTGGATAGGGATTCAGTTAATTACTGCTTCTTTCACTACGGTGGCTGGTATCCAGGTCTCTGTTGCTTATTGGGCTCATATCGGAGGTTTTGCAGCAGGAGCTCTTTTTGCTCTAGTATTGAAAGAAAAAATAAAAAAATCTAGAAAAGAAATCACAAGGAAATACTTCAAATGAGTCAATAAATTTGTTCCCATTATCAAATAAGAGCTTTAAACAACCTATTTTTTGACCTAAGACATTTTTTAATAATAAATTACAATTTGAATGGAGAAGCATGAAAAAAAGTATTCTTAGTATCGTTCTAATACTTCTGTCAATCGGCCTTTGGATTGGTCCGATAGTTACGGCCTTTAGTACTCATGATTGGGATTTTGTAAATACAGTAGCTCCAAGTCAGAATCAGTTGGATGACGTCAGAAATCGTTTTGATGACCTTGTTGACGAAAATTTTTCTCAGGATACTTTCCAGATTTCGGAGTCGAGCGTTGATGGATCAGGTTTTTCGCTTACGGTTGTCTTTACATCGCCGTTTGGATTTTCATTAACGATCGAGGAGTTTAAAGCGGTTTTATCTGAAGGGAATACAGAGCTTGGCTCTATAGAACTGCTTGAAGAGGTTAAGATTGGTCCAAGAGAAAAGGAGACTATTCGTTTTTCAGGTTCACTGACAGAAGAAGGTAAGTTGCAGGTTCAAAATGGTGAAATTCCCGAGACTGCGGAGATTAGTGAGGGAACTTTGAAGCTATCTGCAGCTGGAGTAACTGTTGAAGTTGATTTGGAAAGGATTAGCGAGGGGAATGAAATATTTTGAGGTGATTCTTCTTGAAAAGAAATGAATCGAGTAAATTATTGGATAGAATAAATTGGATTGGATTAGTTGCGGGAGCTTTAATGCTGATATTGCCTTTTATGGGGGCTTGGTGGAATGTTGCTGTAGGTGAGGGAATTTTAAAGATAGCTTTTTCGCCTTTTTACTACGAAGTCGGAGTCATCGGAGAAACACTCACTTCATCTCTCGTGGATTACTTGATAATAGCTGCGAAATTGACGGTTTTGGCAGGGGGAGTTCTCCTGATAATCGGTTCTTTCAAGGCTAGGGAATGGTGGGGCGAAAAACTGGTAAAATGGGGAGCTCTTAAAGTGGTTTGGATGCTAATTTTCTTGATAATTATTACGGTATTGGGAGCGTTTTTAACGAACAGGTTCGTTCCTTCATTGCTTGGTGACTTCGTCGAGGGTAGTTTTTCGATGGAATTAAGTTTGCCATATTTAGTGGGAACTGGATACGTTGATTTTTTGATAGAAGAGGCCTTAAGAGTCTCTGCGCCAGTGTCTCTGTCATTTACTTCCACTTTCTGGCTTGCGGTTCTTACAGCGGGACTCGGCATAGGGTCCAGGATTTACCAAAGCAAGAGAATTGATGTCTTGGAAGACTCTGAAGATGTATCACACTCTATGAAAAATGAAAATAAAGAAAAAATTTCCGAATCGATGGTTGAAGAAGAGAAAGAGACCGATATGAAGGAAATTAGCGAAAATACAGAAGAATAGATCGATGGTTTTTAAAAGAACTCAGTTTTGGGAGTTCTAATCGCATATTTTCCTTACTAGACTTGCGACTTCTCGACCGTAGTTTCTGCATTGCTCTAGTTCTTTCTTGTCAGGTTTGCCGATAACTACAGGTCCGTAATGATCGTAGTTTCCTTTTGAAATGCCTTTAATTATCATACCGTGAATCAGGAGAGCTTCTAATATTGCCATAATTGTTGTCTCGTTGCCTCCTGCGATATTTTCACTGGATGTAAAAGCGCCACCCACCATACCGTCTAACTTTTCGTGATATTTTATACTCTTATCAAGGAATTCCTTTATCTCTGCGGAAGGTAATCCGTAATAAGTTGGGGACCCTAGAATAAGTCCATCAAATTCGGGGAGTGAATCAATATCTACTTCACTTATTTTTTTAATTACAAGGTCTACATCGGTTTTTTCTATACCTTTTGCTATCTCTTTGGCCATCTTTTCTGTGGTACCTGATTTTGAATAATAACTCAGTAGTATTCTTGGAATTTTGTTCACCTCCCTTTTCTCAGTTGTATTTTATTAAGAAAGTAGTTTAATTTTTTGATCGTTCTGCTGTGTTGCGTAAAGGCTATATTTCTCTTGTCGGATAGGTATGTTTAGTTTT
>CAYLJV010000004.1:0-141819 GCA_964384105.1 Hadarchaeota archaeon (SeqCode)
ACCCTGGGCGAAACTAGAGACGAGAATCTCCATCAAGATTTACGCAACACAGCAGATCGTTCTGGTTGAAGGAAGTGTCCATGGATTTGAGGTTAAGGTTTGTCTGCTTTTTCGGATTTTACTTTGAGTTTTTGAGGACTTCAGAGAATTCTTCAGGTAGCTCTGAATCTATGTAGATACACGTCATAGTGTTTTTAACTCCTTTTATATTCCTGATTTTGTTTACGGTAGTGTCCAAGATATCTCTTATACTACTGCCACTAGTTTCGACTTTAATATCATATGGTCCGGTAACCATTTTCGCTTCTTTTACACCCTTTAGCTTTCCGATTTCTTTATGGACCTTCTCCATAGAACCTGCACTCGTTTTTATGAGAACCATAGCGCCTACCAAGCGAAATTCACCACTTACTATTTATCTTCGACTCAACGTTAAAATCTTTTTATTAAAATTTAATAAATGTTAATAAATATTATTACTTTTTCGACAAAAAGTTAAAGGGAGTAGCTGACGAGTGAGCATGAGGTGGTTACAGTTTTTCTAGCCTACTATGTTAAACCTATTTATCCCTTGATCAAAAAGACAGAACTGAATCTTATGATGCCAAGATCCGTTTTTAGGAAAGTTGAGACGCTCCATGAGGTTGACAAGAAGGTTTACCACCGTTTTAATACTTCCGACCATGCTTTCAATCTGATTTCTTATGAGGATAAGGGCGAATTGGATCCATTTGGATTTTTGGAAAAAATGTCTTCTGTAGAGGCCGAAAATATAGAGAAAGGTTTGAAAAATAAGTCGAGAGAGGATTACGCTCTTGGCAAAGGGGCACAAGCTATAAACCTTATTGTAGGTGCGTACGGTCAGGATACTGAAAATCAACTGCATTTAAAATGGAATCCATTGTTTGTTCCTTCTCATATGAGAGATTCTCCTCCAGATCGAACTCCGGAGCAGTGGAGTGATTCTATTAGAGAAGCGGCTTTCTTCTACGGTGCAGATCTAGTAGGTTTTGCTAATTTAGACCGAAGGTGGGTTTATTCTGAAAATATCTACAAGCCGATTGTATTTGATGATGTTGATGAACCTGATGAGACAGATGATGAACTCATTATTCCTGAAAAAGTCGATAAAGCGGTCGTTATGGGGATCTCCATGACCGAAGAAATGCTCAGGACCTCACCAAATCAACCCGCCGCAACTACTACAGATTGGGGGTACTCCGAAATGGCAATTGCATCTGTTTCTCTCGCGGAATTTATAAGGGCAATGGGCTATGAAGCGATTCCCTGCATGAACGATACTGCTTTAAGTATCCCTCTCGCGATAGATGCTGGTTTAGGTCAGCTTGGAAGAAACGGGCTTCTTATTACACCGGAATATGGAGCAAACGTGAGACTATGTAAAGTATTGACGGATATGCCGGTGGCTACTGACTCCCCTATTGATTTTGGAGTCACGAAATTTTGTGAAAAGTGTAATGAATGTGCTGAGAAGTGTCCTGCTGATGCGATCAGCTTTGAGAGCCGGACTTTTGAGGCGGTATGCGAATGCAATAATCCGGGAGTTAGAAAATGGCCAGTCGACACTAAGAAGTGTTTGAGATTTTGGCAAGAAAATGGAACGTATTGCTCAACTTGTCAGGTAGTCTGTCCATTCACTGCGGGTTTTAGAGGCAGTAATTGTCTGAACTGTGATATTTGTACTCCATCTTTCAAAATAGATACCATCTCCACCTGTCCTTTACAGATGTTATCTAATCTCAGAGATTCCTATCTCTAACTAAATTCAGATTGTCCTATAGTTAATTTCTGTTAAAAAGATTTGAATGAATGACTTTAAGTGGTGCGGCCGGCGGGATTTGAACCCGCGTATCGGGCTTGGAGGGCCCGAGTCTTAGGCCAACTAGACCACGGCCGCTCATTACAATTTATCCTAGTGGTATAAATTACATTTCCAAGTTATAGAATCATCTTATCTTTAAGTCTATTCTTACTGAGTCTAGAGAAATCATTATGGATATTACCTAGAGGTCCTACAAGGTTATCCGCACTTAAATTTTGATAAATAGATCACTAGCTGAAAATTTACTTTCACTGACCCCTTACGAAAAGTTCTATTTCTTTGTATGATATTAGTAACCTTGGAGATTAGATATGAAGGTTCCCGCGAGCTGGAGCATGATGACTGCGGAGGAAAAAGTCCGTTGGATTGAAGAAAATTTAGAAGATGAGTAGGAACTTAATGTTTCTATCAGAGATGTAAACCTCCAAACGCAAGATTGCTATCATAATGTAGTGAGGACTGATCTATTTTTTAAGAAAAGACCAATTTTGAGATTTCAGGTAGCTATTGTTTCCTGTTTTTAATTTACTAAAAATTGAATTGAAGATTTTGACTCAATTATTATTGAATTAGACTCGGACTATAGATATTTCAGAAGGAAGTTAGAAACATTGTATGGTGTTTTATATTTCGACTGGAGGGTTAGTGGGCACAAAGGAAACTGAGCTTTTTGTAGATCACATGGATAAAGTTATCGTAACTGTCAAAATTATGAAAAATTCTGTGAATCTGTATTGTAGTGATTCGGTAGACTTTCCTAAAAACTGGCAAACGGAAATAATCAGAGTAGAAAGAGAGGCAGACGAAATAAAACAAAAGATAATACGACATCTGATGGATTCTAGTTCTACTTCTGAGGTCAAGAGAGATGTTCTGAGTCTTCTTTTCGCTTTCGATGTAATCGCCGAAAATTCCAGGGCTACGGTAGTTAAATTATCCTTTTTGGGTGTCTGTGATCCAGATGAAGAAGTGAGAGTGGATCTCCAAGAGATTACGAATTATTTCTACAGTGTTATAACCATTTTGAAAGAAGCAGTTTCGAATATTCTTATGGGTGAGTATATGGATGCTATAGAGAAATCGAGAGAGGTCGAAAAAGTAGAAGAGAAAGTAGACCAGCTTCGACGAAATAGCTTGTCCCCCAAACTACTAAACTGGGCTGCAAACGAACCGAATCCTGGAATAGTAGGTCTTTTCATGAATATGGTTGAGAATATAGAAGAAGTTGTCGATCATGCTGAAGAAACTGCCAATATTGTGAGAAAGATAGCAATCAGTCAATTTTGAATGTTTCTTCGCGGCGAGAGAGCTTTATTAGAAGGAAGTAGACCAGATTGTATGCTACAATACTAATAGACTGGAGCATTTTTTTCAGGAGATTTATTGGTTTGTCTCTCGGAATTTTAATGTGATTTATTAATTACATTTCCAAATTTATGCTTAATGAGCTTGAAGTATAGTAGAGAAATAAAGAATAAGTTTCCTGAATTAAAAGCATTGACTAGTTTGGTTAAGGGAGTTAACGTAAAAAAGAAATCAGAAAAACTTCAAGATTTCAAAGAGGAATTGTACAGAAAGGTAAGAGAAGATTACAGTCTAGAAAAATTGAAAAATGTTTCTATTTTTAGGGCATACAGGGATTTTTTCTGGGAAATTAATATCGATCCTACCAAGACAAGACCGGCCTCGGAGGCGCTGGTAAGAAGGATATTACAGGGTAAAGAGCTTCCTACTATCAATACTCTGGTTGACGCATATAATCTGGCGTCGGTTAGTTCGGGTATACCACTCGCGGCATTCGATAATC
Source organism: Hadarchaeota archaeon (SeqCode) (assembly GCA_964384105.1). Taxonomy (GTDB): domain Archaea; phylum Hadarchaeota; class Hadarchaeia; order Hadarchaeales; family JAGGTB01; genus CAYLJV01. Next base: position 3,651 of record CAYLJV010000004.1, read on the forward strand.
ATACCTTAGAAGGAGATTTGAAAATGAGATTCGCAAGGGAGAACGAAGAATTTCTTGGGATTGGCATGAACAAACCTAAAGTTTTGGATGGGGGCGAAATAGTAATCTCTGATTCGGAGAAACTGATTGCGGTTTATCCCTATAGGGATTCTGAGGAGACAAAGATTACCACAGAGACAGAGGATGTTCTTCTTATGGTTTGTGGAGTTCCTGGAGTTGAAGGTAAGTTGAAGAAGGCGGAGGATATAATGCTCGGTTACGTTACTCGCTTTTGTGATGGGGTTACTGAGAGTGGTTGAAGATTCCTTCAGAGAAGCCAAAGCAGTTATTTTTGATTTAGACGAAACTTTGATAGATGCCCCAAAAGGATTAAGCGCAGCTCACAGGGCCATAATTGAAAATTTATTTGATTACCTCAATCTCGATAAGAAAAGATTCTCAATAGACAATCTTAATAAAAAATTAGTGGATTTTGATGATCGGATGAATCGAGAGAGGGAGTACGACAGAGATATTTGGTGGCCCGAATTTGTTGAGGAGCTTGGTATTGATACCAAATTGAGTCCTTCCCAGATAGAGGGTCTGACAAAAATATATTGGAAAACATATGCAGAAAATGCTGTTCCTTACTCCGATTCCAATCAAGTATTAGACTACTTAAAAAAAGAAGGTTATCTCCTAGGGATGATTACGGATACGGACGGACCAGGAGTTTCTAAATGGGATCGAATTTTCGATCTAGATTTCTCATCTTTATTCGATGCGATTGTAGTGGGGGGAGATGATACCGAAAGATCTAAGCCGGATCCCCGACCTTTTGAGTTGATATGCGATAAATTGAGTCTAAAAGCAGAGGAATGCGTTATGATAGGTGATAAGCCGTTCACTGACATCAAAGGAGCGAATTCAGTAGGAATGAAAACTATTCTGGTGAGAAGAAGAGAGTGGGATTCTGATGGTGAACCTGATCTAACCATCGACTCTTTGACTGAACTAAAGAAAATACTCTAGAACTCTTTGCTTCTGCTTTTAATCGGTATTTCCCTTTTTTATTTTGAGATAATCTTCAGTGGCCTTTTTCACAGTATCTTAAAGTTTAAACCAGAATCGGAGTTTAAAAACTAGATATTAGGGATATATTATACTCTAACATGCCAGTAGCCAGAGTTTTCAGGGAATTCGACCTGATGACAGCAAAGACAGAGGAAGTATCCTCCTTCTCCGTCATCTATCAGTTTCATTAACTTGTTGCACTGGGGGCATCTCACGGTTTTTGCACCGTCTACGTCGTAAAATTTCACCATATTCTTTCACCTTTAGATTCTTTTAGAATGATTAACATGCTAGAGTTTTCACTTCCATTCCTTGAATTCTATAAATTTCATTATTCTACTGAGATTCCTTGAAATCTACGTAGTTAATATTCTGGTGGGTATCTGTGTACTTATTAGTATTTGAACTTTTCCTATTGGGATCTATCACTTTCCTTCAAAAATACCGAAATCAGACTCTTTCTTCTAATATTGTCTGGATTTTTGTGATTTGCACCAGTTTCAAGTAGTTTGAACTAACAAGAGGGTATGGGAGGTGTAATATTGGATAGGGAGATAGAAGTGGGTGATAAAGCTAAAGATTTTGCTTTGAAAGATCAAAACGGTAAAAAGGTTGTGCTCTCTGATTTTGAAGGAAACAAGGTTCTGCTTTCTTTTCATCCCCTCGCATGGACCAGCGTTTGCGCCAAGCAAATGAGTTCCTTGGAAAAGAATTACGAAAGATTGAAGAATTCTGACACTGTACCTCTCGGTATTAGCGTTGATCCCGTGCCTTCCAAAAAGGCTTGGGCAGAGAATTTAGGGCTGGAAAAGTTAAAGATACTTTCGGACTTCTGGCCTCATGGTGAGGTAGCTAAGAAATACGGCATATTTAAGGAGAAAGAAGGATTTTCTGAAAGGGCAAATATAGTGATAAATAAGAACCGAAAAGTAGAATTTTTCAAAGTTTACGAGATTTCCGAAGTTCCGGATATAGGAGAGATAATCAACGTAGTTAGGTAATATTCTTTCATTGAATTTTCAAAAAGTCTACAGATGGCGGAAGACAGATAATTTTAATTAATTTTTAAATTTTTTTCATATGGTTTCATTAAAAATTTTCAGAGGCTTATACCTTGGAGAATAATTTTATTAATATTTCAGATGAAGGCTTTCTATTTATGGTAAATAGATTTTATTTCGAATTTATCGGAACTTTCGGGTAGTAGTTCTCCGAAATAAAGCTTAACCTCTACGCCAGGAAAGCGGTTCAATATAATCTCTTTTGCTTTTTTCAGATCCTCATAGTGTTGATTTAACTCTTCTTGTCTTGATGGAAATTCAATGTCATTATAGGCACCACAGTCTTCATGATTTACCAAATAAATAGTCTCAGCCTCATGAAGTTTTGCTGAAACTTTTGTATCCCTCAGTAGGGAATCACTGTATCCCTCACTTTTTTGTCTGACTAAGTCTTGAACTCCCCCGCCTCTAGTTATAAGGTCACAATCTTTTTCCAGATTCTTAATGAAATCTCCGATATAATTTCTACCGTCAGCCCTTTGATGGAGTCGAAAGTCTTCACAGGTAATCAAAGCTGCTTCACAACTATTCGCCATATTTTTAACCATCTATTACATCTAACGAGGCACAGTTATTAAAAAAATATAATTATTTAGAACTAGCTATCTTGAGTGAAAATCGGCTTGACCAATTTCTTTAGAATTTATTGAAATCAGAGCTTCAACTTACAGGTAAATTAAAAATTTTGATTTCTAAAAAATTACCATTAAATTAACAATTTTTACAATATCATTCTTGCTCTAAAAGTTACAATATGCCAAATCTAACCTCTAAGATCGACTTTTTTGTTTTGAAGAGTATTTGTCAAAATACTTAGAAAGGTCAGTTAAAGTAAATTCTGTTTATTATTGAGCACTATAATCTGTGGCTTAGGATTCGAGGTTGACCGCCCATGTGCGCACATAGAGATAGGAAGAGGCTTAATCACCCTTTGCCCGACTCTTTAATTAAGGAACTTAAAGAAGAGAAAGATAATATTTCTCGGTATATTGAATCCTTAATCAAAAAAGACAATTATAAAACTACACAATCTCCTTTTGCTAACTTTTCTGTAGAAAAGTTGTGGTGCGGGGAGAGGGATTTGAACCCTCGACAACCGCATCTTCAGTGCGGCGCTCTCCCAAGCTGAGCTATCCCCGCTTTCCGATTTAAATTAAACTAGAGCAGTATTTATTTTTTGTATTCAATAGAGTTGTAAATACTTTCTTTTATCCATTTTGTAACCGAAAATCCTAAAAATAAGTTTTGTAAATTTCATTTCTTGAAGTTGTGATTACAATGCCAGAGATAAGCGAAGTTCCCGATAAACCAGAAGACGAGTTTCGAAGAATAAGCGCCCATACTCACATTAAGGGTCTGGGTCTTGACCAGAAAGGAGAACCACTCGGCGTTTCTGATGGGATGGTGGGACAGAAAAAGGCCAGAGAAGCTGCTGGGAGAGTAGTTAGTCTTGTTAAGAAAGGGAAGCTCGGTGGACGTTCCGTGCTTTTGGCTGGTCCTCCAGGTACGGGAAAAACTGCGGTGGCTGTAGGAATGGCTAGAGAGTTGGGTGAAGATGTGCCATTCATCCAGCTTTCAGGTTCTCAGATTTTCTCTGCAGATAGAGACAAAACTGACATTTTGATGGAATCTCTGAGAAAAGCTTTGGGAATTAGAGTCAGGGAGATGAGAGATGTTTACGAGGGCGAGGTAGTCTCTCTAGATATACAAAGTGCTCAAGCTGCATATAATCCATATCAACAAACTGCGAGTGAGGCGACTATAAGCTTGAGAACCCAAGATGAAAAGAAGACTTTAAGGCTGGGCAAGAGTGTTGCTACTTCTCTTCAAAACAAGCAGATTTCCGAAGGTGATGTTATCCAGATTGATGCGGAGACCGGTAGAATAATGAAGATTGGAGAAAGCCGAGATGCTTGGGAGAACAAAGAGGCGGATATTAGCGTTAGCCCAGATTTGGTTGATGTTCCAACTGGTGAGATCAAGAAGGAGAGAGAGTTTGTTTCTACTCTGAATATTCACGAGGTTGACACTCTTCATGCGAGACAGAGAGGTGGTCTCAGTTCTTTCTTTGGTGGAGGTGGAATAGAGATAGATGATAAGGTAAGACAGGCTACAAATGAACAAATCAGGAAGTGGATAGAGGAGGGCAAAGGAGAACTATTACCCGGAGTTCTTTTCCTTGACGAGGTCCACATGCTCGATATTGAGGCTTTCTCTTTCCTGAACCGAGCTCTTGAGGAGGAATTCTCGCCGATCGTGATTCTAGCCAGCAACCGGGGAATATCAAAGATAAGGGGTACTGATTATGAATCGCCTCATGGTATGCCTTTGGATTTCTTGGATAGACTTTTGATTATTGATACTCACCCTTATGAAAAGGAAGAGATCAAATCCATACTGAAAATTAGGGCCAAGGAAGAAGACGCACAAATTGGGGAGGAGGCTCTGGAATACCTGTCGGGTGTTGGTGCTGATTCCTCTATGAGGTATGCAGTTCAGCTGATTGCTCCTTCTGCTGAAATAGCTTCGGTAAACGGCCACGAAGAGATTGAGATTGAGGATGCCAAAGAGGCGAGAAGACTTTTCATAAGTGTAGAAGATTCTGTGGATATTCTCAGAGAGTACGAGGAAAGAATGCTATCGGGTTAGCGGTTTAACTGTCCGTTCCAATAAGTTTGAAAAATCGTAAGTAATCTATTTATTGATAGAAAGATGTCCGAGATTAAAATCGGGACATGTGGGTACGGCTACTATAATTCCCCTGAAGGATGGGGGAAAAATACGAGAGTAAACTCCAGGCCTATTCTGATGAGTTTGAAGTGGTCGAGTTAAACAGAACTTTCTATAAACTCCCGATGGTCAAAACCACAGAGAGGTTTTCAGCGGCTTGAGTTTACTTTAAAAACCTGGCAGGCTCTTACTCACCCGGTTAATAGCCCTACATGGAGAGGTAAAAAAGACAAACTTTCGAAGAAGCAGAAGGATAATTTTGGTTACCTAAGGCCTAGTGAAGAAGTTTCTAACGCTTGGGAAGAGACTAAGGAACGGGCTAAGGCTCTAGATGATAGGGTCTGTGTTATTCAAACTCCCGCCAGCTTTGACCGTTCCAAAGAAAATGAAGAGAATATGCGAGCTTTATTGAATAAAATAGAAAGAAATGGTCTAGAGCTAGCTTGGGAACCTCGGGGAAATTGGAAGGAGAACACAGCCAGAATCAAAGAAATATGTGAAGATTTGAATCTTATTCATATAGTTGACATAATGAGGAGGAACCCTGTGTCGGATCATAAAATAGCTTACATTAGACTTCATGGTCTTAATCCCGACGAATATGAGTATGACTACGATTATTCAAGGGATGAATTAAAAGAGCTTGCTGATAAACTCCGGAAATTAGCTGATAATCATAAGCAGGTATATTGTATGTTCAATAATTACGAGATGTTTTCTAACGCAAAAGAATTGAAGTCTATTCTCTAGTTCGTAGATTTAGTTTTCTGGTTTGGGTGGCATATCACTTAATCTCTTCAGAAAAGTAAGAACAGTTGATTTTCGGCCCCTAATGATTTTTGCCGGCACTGAGAGGTTTTCCGCTACCTTCTTTGCTTCTTCAAAAGAACTGAAGTTCTGTTGATATTTATATGGGCTATCTTTCTCTTCTTTTGTCAGGACTATATACACGAAGTGTTCGGGCTCTGTGACTTTTCTTGACATTTTTACTAATCCCCTTTTAATCAAATCTCTATAAATTATTAATACTATAAATAGTTTTTCTTTGTCTAAATATTCTATATTTTCAATAATTATTTAATCTTTATCTATTTACTGAAGGTAAATCGGTTCTAAATCTCTGTTTTATAGGATTTTTAGTGTTTGTGATAGAATAGGATAACAGTATGAAAACAGGTATTTTAAGACACCTATTGAAATTGGATCACTTTACGTTTTTGATAGCTCTGGTATTAATAGTGATCAACATTTTTGTAGGAAGAACTCTTCTCGATCTTTTAGCGTTTCTTATTCTGCTTTTTGCTCTTCTTTATGATATTTATGAATTTTATTCCGAATCAAGTGGTTAACTACTACTTGATGAACTAGTTTGTTCGGAAGCGGGCCGGCTGGGATTTGAACCCAGGTTGCGGGCTCCGCAAGCCCGTGTCTTATCCGGACTAGACTACCGGCCCTCGTTCATATTCGGTATCTGCAGATTAATATTAAGCCATGAAGGCAAAAAGGTTAAAGCTTGCCTTTACGAAGAGTTAAAGCGATTCGAATGGTAAAATGTACAAGCTGTAATCGAGAGATTTCCCAGGATGGGAAGGCAGTAAGATTTCCCTGTCCAGGATGTCTAGAGGAAGAGATTAGACGTTGCGAAAAATGTAGAACTCTGAGTCGTGAGTACACTTGTTCGAAATGTGGATTTACTGGACCTTGAGGTGAATTTTAATGGGTAATGTTGCCGTAATTCTACAGGTCATGCCAGAAGATCGGGAAACTGATTTGGATAAGCTTAAAGAGGAAATAAAGTCTCGTCTTGATCCTAAAGAGATTAAAGAAGAGCCAGTTGCTTTTGGTTTAGTTTCTCTGAAAGTTCTGAAGATAGTTCCTGATGATACTGGTGGATCTGATAAGTTAGAAGAAGAGCTTTTGAAAATAGATGGAGTTAAGGACGTAAGAGTTACCGATCAGAGCAAGCTTTAAGGAACTTTCATCTTATCTAGCCTTGAGGTTGTAAATTGGGTAAGTCAGTTCGGGAAGTTAGGTCAGACATCCCCTTTCTGGAGACAGGAGTTATTTATCTGGATAATGCTGCTACGACTCCTACCCCTGAACCGGTTATAGATTCAATGCTAGAGTACTATCACGAGTACAATGCGAACATAGGGCGGGGAATACATAAGTCTACGAAGAGGGCAACCGAAGCTTTTGAATCTACCCGAGGTAAAGTAGCCAAGGTTATCGGCTCTTTGCCAGAGGAAATAGCGTATACAAAAAATACCACCGAAGGTCTAAATCTAATTTCGAGGGGCCTTAATTTTGAGAAGGGAGATAAAGTAATTGCCACTGTTCTTGACCATCACAGTAACCTCATACCATGGCAAATGTTAGAAAAGGAAAAAGGTGTTGAACTAGAAATCATTCACGAACATTCTGATTTTGTTATCGAAAGTTCTGCTATAGAGAATTCTATCGATGAGGACACACGTCTTATAACGATGCCACACGTTTCAAATGCGTTTGGTACCAGGCAGCCTGTTGAGGAGGTTGGGAAAATAGCCAAAGAAAACGACGTTTTGTTCATGATCGATGCCGCTCAGTCAGTTGGTCATATGAAAACGAATGTCAATGAGATTGGGTGTGATTTTTTGGTTGCTCCAGGACATAAGGGTCTTCTTGGACCCCAAGGAACGGGTTTTCTCTACATAAAAAATGAACATGTCGATAAAATCTCACCTTTGCTTTATGGTGGTGGCATTGTGGAATCAGTGAGTGAACATGATAGTAAGCTCACTAAACCGCCCCAAATCTTCGATGCTGGCACACCTAATATTCCTGGGATAATAGGGCTGGGAAGGGCCGCAGAGTACGTTCTTGAAATCGGCTTGGAAGAAATCGAGAAAAGAGAAAGAAAGCTGGTAGAAAGAATTCTAAAAATAGAAGAGATAGATGGCATAGAGGTTTATGGTTCTTCTAGAAAAGATTTAGGTGGAGTTGTAAGTTTTAATCTTGAGGGTATTGATTCACATGAAGTATCTTCTATGTTGGACGAGATTGGGAATATAGCGACTCGTTCTGGCCATCACTGTGCGATGCCGGCTATGAGACATTCTGGTATAGATGGAAATGTTAGGGCATCTTTACACTACTACAACATCGAAGAAAATCTAGATACTTTTGTCAAAATCTTAGACCAGATAGCCTCGGAGTTTATCGATTGAAATATTTCCGAGATATGATTTCTAGCAAAAATCCCACTTTTTTGTGATCAACAGTAAAGCTTTAAAAGCAAGAAAGCTCATTTTAATTCCAGATGAAGCTTATTGGGCGTTAAAATGCGCCCACTTTTAAACCCAGGGCCGGACGGTTCCCCCGACCGTTCGGCTCCCCTCCCCCCTCTTACAAAATCTTCGAATCCAGTACCTTATTGTGATTCTAGATTTATTCGTGGAGAAGATGAGTCTGTAGAATCTTTATATGTTGGAATATCCAGTTTTTGACGGTGGTTAACGGTTTTACAATCATCAAGAATTGCTATATGGATTAAACAGGAGGTTGAAAAATGAGGAGAATTGATTTGCATACGCACACTTTTTTCAGCGATGGTGAGCTTTTGTTATCGGAGCTTGTTGCAAGAGCGGAGGAACTTGGACACGAGGCTATAGGAATAACTGACCATGTAGGGCCTTCAAATATGGAGTGGGTTATAGAGCAGACAGTTAAAGCAGCAAATAAACTCAATGAAGTCATGGATATCAGGGTCGTTCCTGGAGTAGAGCTGAGCTATGTGCCTCTTTCTTTGATTCCTGAATTAGCCGAGGAAGCAAAGGATAAAGGGGCTGAGATAGTTGTTGTTCATGGTGAAACTATAGTGGAACCCGTACCTCCAGGTACCAATATTGCGGCTTTGAAATGTGAAGATGTCGATATATTGGGACACCCCGGAATGCTAACGCTTGAGGAAGCTCAATTTGCCGAGGAATCTGGAACTTGCCTGGAAATTACTTCTCGCGATGGCCATTCTTTAACAAACGGGAGAATAGCTAGGTTGGCTTTAGAAACGGGTGCCAAACTGTTGGTTAATACAGATGCTCACTCTCCCGATGATTTGCTTACTTTCGAGGAAGCGAAGGCTATCGGCTTGGGAGCGGGTCTTGAAGAAGATAAACTCGGTGAAATACTGATTGATAATCCAAAATCATTGATTGAGTGAATAACATGATTTCAAAAAGAGTTCGGGAGATGATGGAGACCGGGACAACCTATCCATTAGCTGAATATTCTGAGGAAGAGGGCGATCTCATAAAACTATGTTCGAATGAGAATCCGTTGGGTCCATCACCCAAGGCGTTGAAGGCTGTAAAAGAAGAGGCAGAGCGAATTGGGGAATATCCCGAATCCGCTTCAGTGGAGTTGAAGGAGGCTATAGGGGACTATATTGATGTGAATCCTGTCGAAATATGTGTAGGTAACGGCTCGGATGAGGTTTTAGATCTTATATGTAAGGCATTTATGGATTCGGGAGATAAGGCTCTGGTTCCTATTCCCACATTTAGTCAATATGAACTTGTATGCAGAATAAATTCTGTTGAACCAAAGTTTCTCGAATTGGAGAAATTTCAGTGGAAGGCCGGCAAATTAATTGAAAATATGAATGATGTGAAGGCTGCTTTTATCGGTCGGCCAAATAACCCTACTGGAAATGGCCTTGATGAAAAAGGTCTCGAAGAATTGCTTGAAACTGGAAAGGCTATAATCGTTGATGAGGCCTATGTGGAGTTTGAGGGTGATTCGGTTGTCAGTTGGGTTAAAAATTATGATAACCTGGTTGTACTAAGAACTTTTTCTAAGATATTTGGCCTTGCGGGTCTTAGGGTTGGATACGGCATAGCGAATCCTGAATTGGTTATGGCTCTTGAGACTGTTCGCCCTCCATTTAGCGTTAATAGACTGGCTCAAAAGGCGGCGTTTGCTGCACTGAAGGACAAGGATTTTCTGCAAGAATCTAAGGAGATGATTCTGAAAGGTAGAGAATATTTGGCCAGAGAACTGGAGAATTTGGGTTTTAAGGTTTTGCCTTCTAATGCAAATTTTTTGATGGTGAGTCCAGAACCAATAGAGTTGACTGCAACGAAGCTCTACGATTATCTCTCCGAGAACGGAATTGTCATAAGAAACTTGTCTGGTTTTAGGGGAATCGAAGGAGAGTGGATTAGAATTACTGTAGGAAAACCCGACCAAAACAAGTATTTAATTAAAACGCTGAAAGAACTTAAAGAGAAAGGAGAATGACATTGAAACTTGCAGTTCCAAATAAGGGGCGTTTGCATGAGCCCGCCATAAACTTGCTTGAAGATTCAGGCGTAGGAATAGTGGACAGGGGCTCTCGACAACTTTTTGCTAGAACTAACGTCTCTGATTTGGAGGTGATTTTCGTACGCACTCAGGATATACCTAGTATGGTTGAGATGGGTGCTGCAGATTTAGGGATTACGGGTCATGATCTCATTTTAGAAAGTGGCTGTAAGGTGTCCGAACTTTTGGATTTGGACTTTGGGAAGGCAAAGATGGTGGTTGCGGCTCATGAAAAATCGGCTATCACTTCTATAGAAGATGTGAAAAATGGGGCCAAAGTAGCAACTGAATTCCCAAATATAACAAAAAATTACTTTGAGGATAAAGGTATAGAGGTGGAGCTCACGGAAGTTTCGGGTGCAACAGAAATCACTCCGTTTTTGGGAGTTGCTGATTTAATTGTTGATCTTACGAGTACAGGCACTACCTTGAGGACCCATGGCCTTGAAGTGATAGATACTGTTTTTGAGACATCGGTTAGGCTTATAGCTAATTACGAGAGCTTAGAGAAAAATAAGGATAAGATTGAGGACATCAGAATTGCATTAAAAAGTGTGCTTGAGGCTAAACCACTCAAATTAGTTCTAATGAATGTTCCAGAGGATAATATTGAGGCCATAAAGAATTTAATGCCTGGTATGTCGGGGCCTACAGTTTCAGAGGTTAGAGGGGCTGATATGCTGGCTGTTCAAGTTGTTGTGAAAGGGAGTGAAGTTTACGAGTTAGTGAATAAGGTTAGGGAAGAGGGGGCCAGAGACATTCTGGTGGTTCCTATAGAAAGGATATTGCCTTAGTCTTGAGGGTGTTTAGAGTGTTGGTTATACCAGCCGTGGACATTATGGAGAGCAAATGTGTGCAGCTAGTTGGAGGTAAACCTGGTACAGGGCACGAGTATGGGGATCCCGTAAAAGCGGCTATGGAGTGGGAGGACAAAGGAGCGGAGTACCTGCATGTAGTAGATTTGGATGCCGCTATGGGAAGTGGCGAGAACTTTAACAAGATAGCAGAAATTTTGGCGAATATTTCTATCGGAGTTCAGGTTAGTGGTGGAATTAGGTCTGTTGATAAGGGTTGTGAGCTTATTGGGATCGGCGCTGATAGGATAATCCTTGGCACTGCGGCTTTTAAAAATCAGGAAATACTGGAAGAACTAGTTGAGAAGACAGGTTCCGAAAGAGTTCTTGTAGCTCTGGATGTGAAAAATGGAATGATAGCGGTAGAAGGGTGGAAAGAAAAGGCGGATGATGATGTTCTAAAGATTGCCAAGAAATTTGAGGAGATTGGCGTGGGTGGTTTCTTGTTTACTAATGTGGACGTTGAGGGTAAAATGTCGGGATTGGACCCGGAGCCGATCAAAGAACTTGTTGATTTTGTGAATGTTCCTGTTGTTGCGGCCGGAGGAGTTAAATCGATTGAGGACGTCAAGAAGGCTAAGGAAGCGGGTGCAGCAGCGCTTGTGATTGGAACAGGATTATACGAAGGAAGATTAACGCTTGAGAAAGCTATGGAGGTAGCTAGATGAGAAAAGCTAAGATTGAGCGGGAGACTAAAGAGACGGTTGTCAGAGTGGAATTTACCCTAGATGGTTCGGGGAAAGCGGAAGTTGAGACGGGCATAGAATTTTTCGATCATTTATTAGAAGCATTTTCTAAGCATGGCCGGTTTGATTTGGTAGCAAAGTCGAAGGGTGATTTTGACCATCATATAGCTGAAGATACGATGATTGCTTTGGGACAGGCTTTGGAAGATGCACTTGATGATAAGAGAGGTATAAAGAGAATGGGTGATGCAATTGTGCCAATGGATGATTCACTTGCTCTCGTTGCAATAGATTTGGGAGGAAGAGTTTATTCTAATATAAAAGTAGATTTTGAAAAAGAGCAGTTGATAGATCTAAGCTCTGACCTTTTTGTGCACTTGATAGAAACTTTTGCTAATAATGCTAAATGTAATCTTCACGTTGACCTTTTGAGGGGGGCCAATGACCATCACAAGGCGGAGGCCATTTTCAAGGCCCTTGGTGTTGCGCTTTCGGAAGCGGTCACGAAAGTAGATGAAGAGATTCCTAGCACTAAGGGGATGGTATAGTTGGTAAAGCGAATTGTTCCTTGTCTAGATACTCGGGAAGGAAAACTGGTGAAAGGGATTCATTTTAAAAATATAAAGGAGATTGGCGATCCCGCCGAAAGTGCAAGTATCTACGAGGAACAGGGAGCTGACGAATTGGTATTTTTAGATATTTTGGCTACTCCCGAAGGAAGACCCACCTTTTTAGAAGCCGTACGAAAGGTATGCGATAGAATTACTATTCCCCTTACTGTCGGTGGAGGTATACGAAGCGTGGAAGATGCAGAAAAGGCACTAGAAGCGGGAGCGACTAAGGTCTCTGTGAATTCCGCCGCAGTTAAAGACCCTGATTTATTGAGGGACCTTTCGAATGAATTTGGAAGCGAAGCTGTGGTCAGCGCTATTGACGCAGATAAAATATCTGATGATAAATGGGAGGTTTACATTTCTGGTGGAAAGGAACCGACTGGCATAGACATGCTTGAGTGGGCGAAGACTGTTGAGGAAAAGGGTGTCGGGGAGATTCTTTATACCGGCCTCCATACTGACGGTACAAAAGCAGGTTACGATCTCAAAGGTACGAGAATGCTGGCTGATACTGTCGATTTACCCATAATTGCCTCAGGTGGAGCTGGGAATCTGGAGCATATTAAGGAAGCTTTTGAGAAGGGTAAAGCCGATGCTGCTCTTGCTGCTAGCATATTCCATTATGGGGAGTACACAATTAGAGAGGTTAAAGAATATCTGAGGGACCATGGGATTTCTGTGAGGTTGTAGAATGGAGAAATCCCCCTTGGAGATAGTTAAGCTTTGGGAGTACTCTAAAGCTGATAGAGAAGATTTGTTAAAAAGATCCGAGTCCAAGGTAGAGGAAATTATCCCGCAGGTGGAGAAAATTGTCTCAGAGGTTAAGAAAAAGGGTGACTCTTCTCTTCTAAAATTTACTAAAGATTTTGATAATGTAGATATCCCAAAGGATCGAATTCAGATTTCAGAGGAAGAGCTTGATCGAGCCTACGAAAAAGTCGGTAAAGAGAATATAAAAGTCATTGAGAGGGCTGCTGAGGCAGTTAAACGTTATCATTTACATCAGCTACCTCAGGGATGGGAAGAGGAATTTGAAAGAGGTGTGAGGGCCGGCCAAGTCGTAAGACCTCTGGAGTCAGTGGGTGTGTATGTTCCGGGTGGTACTGCTAAGTATCCTTCGACCGTTCTTATGTCTGTTATACCTGCGAAAGTTGCAGGTGTTAAAGAGGTTGTTCTCTGTACGCCCCCTAATTCGGGGGGAGAAGTTAATCCGGAGATTCTTGTAGCTTCCAAAATTTCTGGAGTAGACAAGGTCTATAGAGTGGGTGGTGCTCAAGCCATTGCTGCGATGGCTTATGGAACTGAATCGATACCTAAATTGGACAAGATAGTAGGTCCGGGAAATGTTTACGTTACTGCAGCAAAAAAACTTGTTTCTATGGATGTAGAAATAGATTTTCTGGCGGGTCCTAGCGAAGTTCTTATTCTTGCTGATTCTTCTGCCAATCCGAGATTTGTTGCATTGGATTTAGTAGCTCAAGCCGAACATGATGAGTCCTCGTCTTCTATTTTAGTGACTACTTCGGAAAAACTGGCTAAAGACGTTAAGAAGGAGATAACAAAAGTCTTAGAAAAGATACCGAGAGGGGATATAGCGTCGAAAGCTCTTAGAGACAATGGTCTCGCTATTATAGTAGAGAGTCTTGAGTCCGCTCTTGATTTTACAAATAAATATGCTCCCGAACATCTTGAAATAATGGTTGAAGAGTCTGAGAAAGTTATAAAAGAGGTAAACAACGCTGGTGCTATCTTTGTTGGATCGTTTTCTCCTACCTGTGCTGGGGATTTCGGAGTGGGTCCCAGCCATATACTTCCCACTGGGGGCAAGGCTCGAGTTTTTGATGGTTTGAATGTTTTCGATTTTCTTAAGATGCCGAGTATCCAAAAATTGACTAGGAAAGGTCTAGAAAGCATGTCTGATGTTTTAGAGAGATTTTCAGAAATGGAGGGTTTACACGCTCACGGTTTAAGCGTCAAAGAAAGGTTGGAGGTGAATTAGTTTGAGTACTAAAATTCTGGAAGAAGTTTTCGATGTTATCAAGGACCGTCGTGAGAATCCCAGAGAAGATTCGTATGTTTCTTTCCTGATGGACAGGGGCGAGAAGAAAATACTGGAGAAAATTAAGGAAGAGTCTTGGGAACTCATAAAAGCTGTAAAGGAAGAGGGTAGGCCCGAAATTATCCATGAGTCCGCAGATACGATATTTCACATAATGGTCATTCTAGCAGCTAGAGATATAGAGTTTGATGAAGTGATGGAAGAATTGAGAGGGAGGCGTAAACCCCGTGAAGGTGAGTGAAAAAGACGCAAAAAGGATTTTAAAAGAATTGAGTTTCGAGAACGAATTGGTAACAGCGATAGCTAGAGACTATAAAAGTGAAGAAATTTTGATGGTCGCTTTTATGAACGAGGAAGCAGTTGTGAAAACTTTGACCACTGGCATAATGCATTACTGGAGCAGAAGCAGGGAGAAGATATGGAAAAAAGGCGAGGTTTCTGGTAACCGACAGAAGATTCGGGAGATCAGGGTTGATTGCGATGGAGATGCGTTGCTATTCGATGTTGATCCGGAAGGGCCCGCCTGTCACAAGGGATATCGTTCCTGCTTTTATCGCAAAATTGAGGATTCAAAGTTAGTTAAAATTGATGAAAAAGAGTTTGAACCTAGTGAAGTATATGGCTAGTTCTGAGTTCTTCAGTAACTTTTTTTGCTGAATATTACAAATTCAGTTTGGGACGATCCCAGGTATGTGATTTCATTGGAAGGATTTCAAGAGAATGATTCATTTTCTCCGGAGAAGATTAGAAGGGAGCTGATTTTGTATTTACTTCAAAATTACGGAAGCCTACGTACAAAGGAGATTTCAAAGATTTTGGGACAAAAGCCAAGGACCATAAGGAGGGATCTTAGCAAGTTACGGGATTTGGGAAAGATAGAAGGTGAAAAGCTGGGTAAGGGCTATGTATGGTCACCTCTGAATGAAGAAAAAGATAAATCAATGTATTTTTAGGTTATTTAGTCTATTTTATGCTTAGTTTGAAAATATTATCAGTTTTATCTATTTTCTGAAATCTTACTTCTGTGAATGATTTATGTAGAGTGATTCTGGGAGTTATTAGTGCGATAACATCTGGAGCTTCTATTCTTAGACTGTTGCCTTCTTCTAGTTCAATTTCCACAGTCTTCTTTTTTTCTTTTGCTGCATTCTCTATCTCTTTCGTTATCTTCTCTAAGAGGTCCTTATCCTCTTTCGGAGTTTCTTTTTCCTTTAATTCTCTATTTTTTCCGAATTCTTCCTCCAGTTTCTTTATTTCCTTTTCTCTCTTTTTCTTTTTCATCCTTCTCATCCAAAAGAAGAAAAAAATCAATAATATTACCAGAAGGGCGATTAGGATCGCTATCTTTCCGAAAGGAATAGTGATCATTGTATAACCTTTAGTTGATGTATAAGGTATATTTTCGCCTAGTTACCTAATTATGTGGGTAATTTCAGTAAGATATTGCGAAATCTGTGAATTTTAAACCTCGCCTAGGCCGAGTTTTATTTTTTGAGGATTTTCAATAGATGGTTCAGTTTCATAGCTTGGTAGTTTCTGTAAATTTTTGCTGATTGCCTTTTTTTGACCTTCTCTTTTTTTCTTTTTTAGCTCGTAGTGGTGTTCACACCACCACTTCTTTTCGGTGAAGATAGTTGCAACTTCACCACAGATCCAACATTTAGGCAAAGTCTTACGCCTCGGTCCAGCCAGAAGGCAATATGCTAGGTCTCCAGTAAAAATATTAGCTTTTGCCAGAATTGCTTTGCCTTAGATTTATAACGAATAATTTTAATTTTAGTAAGAGTTATTCAATACCAATCAACTATTTACACTTTGATATCGACATCAAACGGGGTTGATATTTTGACTAAGATGGTGGATATTAGCGGTAAGGAGCATGTTGATAGGCGGGCTAAGGCTTCCGGGTTTATTAAACTTCAGAGTGATACAGTTCGTAGGGTCGAGGAGGGGGAGATTCCGAAGGGTGATGTGCTAAGTGTGGCTCAGACTGCGGGTGTAATGGCTGTTAAAAATACTCCGGAGATAGTGCCATTGACGCATCCGATTCCTATCACGAAGGTCGACGTATATTTTGATTTAAAAGATGAAGGAATAGAAGCAGAGGTTGAAGTGAAAAGTAGAGGTCAAACAGGGGTCGAAATGGAGGCTTTAACAGGCGTTTCAGCCGTTTTGCTGACTATTTGGGATATGGTTAAGGGTTTCGAGAAGGATGAAGCTGGTCAGTACCCAGATACGGAAATAAAGAACATAAGAGTTTTGGAGAAGATTAAGAAATGACTTCAAATAAGCATAGGGAAGAGGCTCCTGAAAGCCTTCATGTTGGCGTTATCACAGTTAGTGATACCAGAGCTGCTGCGATGAAGGAAGGTCGTGATGAGGACAAATCGGGGAAGATAATTCAAAGTAAGCTTGAAGAGGTAGGATTTACATCTGACAGGGCTATAGTCCCCGATGAGATGGATGAAATAGAAGAGAGAGTAAAAGGTTTTATAGAGAACCCCAAAGTTGACGCTGTTATCACTACAGGTGGTACGGGGATAACCTCTCGAGATATAACAGTGGATGTAATCAGACCTCTGTTAGAGATAGAATTGCCAGGTTTCGGCGAGTCTTTGAGGAGATTGGGATACGAAAAGGTTGGTGGACCTGGAATTATTACCCGAGCCACGGCTGGATTGATAGAAAGAAAACCTGTTTTTTGCCTACCCGGAGCTCCAAATGCAGTCGACGTTGGGATGGATCTTATCCTGCCTGATTTAGCGCACATAGTTAAGCACGCTCGTGAGTAAGATGGAAGTTAAGAGGCACGGCTTTTCGGAGTACACCAGGTTTGAGGAAGCACTTGAGGAGATTTTTTCTAGAATAAAACAAGTTCCTGATGACAAAGTATCTTTTTCTTCATCTTGCGGGAGAGTCCTTTCTGAGGATATAGAGTCAGGGGTAAATGTTCCTCCATTTGATCGTTCTGCTATGGACGGTTTTGCTGTTAGGGCGGAGGACACGTTTGGTGCTGACGAGAACGATCCTAAGAAGTTGGATTTAATCGGTTCTGTGGGAATAGGTTCAAAAACTGATTTGAAAGTGAGTAGTGGTGAAGCGGTTGAGATTGCTACAGGCGCCTCAATACCTATCGGCGCAGATGCTGTTGTAATGTTAGAAAAGACAAAATTGGGAGATTCGAACGTGGAGATTTATTCGCCTGTCACTCCGGGAAAAAATGTTTCATCAGAAGGTGAGGATGTCAAGGAGGGGCAACTGATCCTAGGTTCCGGTCATAGAATTCGGCCTTGGGATGTTGGGATGCTTGCTTCGACGGGCAATCTAGAAGTGGAAGTGAAAGTGAAACCAAAAGTAGCACTTGCTTCAACTGGTGGAGAGCTTAGAGAACCGGGTGAGAAGCTTGATTTGGGAGAAATAACAGAATCAAATACTTATTCATTGGGTGCGGCTGTGGAGGCTAATGGTGGCGAGTTTGTTCGCCTTGGGATCGTACCCGATCGGGTGGAAAAAATTAAAGAAGTATTGGATCAGATTTCAGATTTTAATTTATTTTTGTTTACCGGCGGTACCTCTGTTGGCGAAAAGGATCTCGTTCCAGATGTGATATCAGAGATGGGGGAATTGATTTTTCATGGGGTTAATGTTCGTCCGGGTGGGCCTATTGCTTTTGGGATGGTGAAAGAAACTCCTGTTTTTTCTTTGCCCGGTTTTCCGGCTGCGGCTGTGATAGATTTTGAGGTTTTTGTGAGACCCGCTATGCGTGCCATGCTCGGGTTATCTAAGAGTGACTTCAGGCCGAGGATAAAGGGTAAACTGGTAAGAAAAATCAGGTCTACTTTGGGTAGAGTGGATGTCTGTAGGGTTAAAGTTTGGAAGGACGAGGGGGAGTATATGGTAGAGCCCATTAGAGTCACAGGTTCGAGTATTCTTAGGACTATGACTGAAGCTGATGGAATCGTGATGGTTCCGAGAGAAAGCGAAGGATTTTCTGAGAATGTACCGGTAGATGTAGAACTATTCGATTATTAGAACTTATCGAACTCACTTAATTGTCCGATATCTTTAATTCTTATTGGCTATAGGGAAGGTTGGCTGGTCCAATGCATGAACCTCTGGATGTAAAAACATTAGAAGAAGCTAAGTCTGAGTTCTCCAATTATTGGACACCGGCGAGAAAAGTGGAAAGAATTTCCCTTTTTGAAGCTGGAGGTAGAATACTCGCTACTGATGTGAAATCTAAGGTTGATTTGCCTCCTTTTACTCGTTCTGTTTATGATGGTTTTGCTGTTAGGGCGGAGGATACGTTTGGTGCTGGAGAGGAGAACCCAGTGACACTCCAAAATATTGGAAGGGTTCTAGCAGGGCAGGTTTTTAAGAAAAAAGTGGAGGAAGCCGAATGTGTGGAGATATCGACCGGAGCACCACTTCCAGAAGGTGCGAATTCGGTGGTCATGGTAGAGGATATAACTACTTCGGGTGAGGGGAAAATCGAAGTTAGGAGGGCCGTTTCTCCGGGAGAGAACGTATCTCAAAGTGGTTCTGAATTAAAAAAAGGAGAAAAGGTGGCTAGTAAAGGTCAAAGACTAACTCCACAGCTTCATGGAGCACTCTTTGCTTGTGGTATTGAGGAGTTGGAAGTTTTCGCAAGGCCGAAAGTTGGGATTATTTCCTCAGGAGAGGAATTAGTTGAAGTGGGTTCAGAAATCGAGCTTGGCCAGATATACGATGTTAATGGCCCGGCCATATCTGATGCGGTTAGGAACTGTGGTGGGGATCCTGAGTACTTTGGGATTGTAAAGGATGATTTTGAAATGATTGAAGAAAGAATAAAGGCGGCTTTGGAAAAATGCGATCTGGTAATCACCTCTGGTGGTTCCTCTGCGGGAGCTAGTGATATAGTACCGGAGGTTATCGACAGTTTGGGGGAGCCGGGTGTTATCGTACATGGCCTTGCACAGAAACCGGGAAAACCTACTATATTGGCTTTAATAGGCGAAAAACCAGTTTTTGGTCTCCCAGGTTATCCAGTCTCGGCCTTGATGGAATTTGATCAGTTAGTTGCATCATATATAAGAGAATTGGCGGGTGAATCAGAACCTGATTTGATGGAGGTTAAAGCGAAATTAAGTAGGAAGATACTTTCTGCAAGAGGTAGGAGAGAGTTGGTTCCGGTAAGTCTGGAGAAGAACGAGGAGGAACTTTTTGCCGTTCCTTTAAGAGAAGGATCTGGAGCGATAACTTCTCTCGCTAGAGCCGATGGGTATACGGTAATATCTATAGAGAGGGAGATAGTCAGTGAGAATGAGCTCGTAATTGTGAATCTATTTGGGGGGTCAGAACTTGGCTAGATTAGTAACAATTTCCGGTTTCAAGAAAAGTGGCAAAACTACGGTAGTTGAAAACGTAGTGAGAGAATTGAAAGAGAGGGGATATAGAGTTGGAACGATAAAACACGTCCCGAATGAAGATTTTTCGCTTGATAAGTCCAAAACAGATACTTGGAGACATGCGAATGCAGGAAGTGATCGGGTAGTAGCATTGGGTCCTAGTGAGTTGATGGTGTTAGATAAGAAGGAAGCCGATTTAGAAAGTGTACTTTTCAAAATGAACGAGTTGGATTTCGTGGTTTTGGAGGGATTTAAAAAACTTGAAAATGTAGCTAGAATCATAGTTGTTCGGAACGAAAGTGACATTCTTGAGTTAAAAGATGAGTTCACGATTGGTGTGGTTGGGGATATTTCTGAGTCCGATTTTAGTTTTGAGGACTCTGCAGGTTTAGTCGATTTGATTGAAGAGAGATCAGTTATGTTTACCGGGGGATTAGACTGCGGTCATTGTGGTTTTGAGACTTGTAGAGATTATGTTATTTCAGCGATAAATGGTGGTGCTTCTGTTGAAGGTTGTGTGGCTATGAAGGGAACCGTTTCCCTTTTTATTGATGGTAAGAAAGTTCCATTAAAGCCGTTTGTTCAGAATTTGATAGGTAAAACGGTTTCAGGAATCGTATCTGCTTTGAAGAAAAGCGATGGAAGGAGGATTGAGATACATGTCGAAAAAGACGAAGGATAGCTATGGGAGACCCCTGACCAGTCTTAGAATCTCGGTTACTCAAGCTTGCAATCAAAATTGTTTTTATTGTCATAGGGAAGGCTGTGTGGAAGAAGAACGTGAGATGAGCCAGGAGGAAATTGGCAAACTCGTGGAGATAGCTGCAGAGTTCGGAATTGAAAAAATAAAGATAACCGGAGGAGAGCCTCTGGTTAGAGATGATATAGAGGAGATCGTTTCGGAAGTTTCTCTTCCTTCCATAATAGACGTGTCTATTACGACAAATGGGGTCAAACTGGCTGAGAAGATTGATGGTTTAGTCGAAGCAGGTTTGGACCGGGTGAATATTAGCCTTGATACACTTGATCCTGAGGTTTACGAGAGAATCACGGGAACACCCAATTTAGACTTGGTATTAGAGGGTATAGATTCCGCAATTGAGGCGGGACTCCATCCAGTGAAGTTGAATACTATTGTTATCGATGGAGTTAACGACGATGAAATCGATGAGTTAATCGATTATTCTACTAAAAAAGGGACTATATTGCAGTTGATAGAACTAGAGCGGGTATTGCCCGAGAATGGAGAGATCTATGAAAGATACCATTCTAGCCTGGATCCTATAGAGAAGAAGATTAGGGATAGAGCCTCCAAGGTTGATACGAGATGGATGATGCAGGCAAGGCGGAAGTATATGGTTGATGGAGGGGAAGTAGAAGTTGTTAATCCTATGCATAATTCAGAGTTCTGTGCCCATTGTACTAGATTGAGGATGTCTGCGGGTGGATTTTTAAAACCGTGTCTTATGAAGAATGATAATTTGGTAGATGCACTTACTCCTGTGAGGAATGACGATGAAGAAGGGGTTAGAGAGGCCTACAGAATTGCGATAGGTCGTAGAAAACCTTATTTCTCCGATGATTGAGCATTTGAGAAAATAAACATACATTTTTAATTATCAGAACGCCCAGAGTATTATTCGAGGTGAGGGCAAGTGTCAGAGTATGAATATCCCTTGCCAGTCACTAGGGGTAAATATTTGACTGAAGTGGGGGGCCATAGTGATTCTTTAAAAGGGAATCAGATTGGTTTACATATAGAAGCTATTAAGCGGAATACGCGACTTTCTGTGGGCGATAAGATAATTGTTGATTCCCTTCAAAGCGGGACAAAAAGAGGATATTCTTCTTCGAAACCGATTTTTACTAAGAAGACGTTTTTCGTCAAATCAATTGAAAGTTATTGGGACGAAAGGACCGTGTCTATGTCCCGGGAAGGGAGAGCAGTTCTGCCTTTAGATATTGAATGTGATTTGAGAGAGGGTGACGAGATCGTTTTGAATTCGGCTATTAATCTAATCCCGAGTGGATGGTTAACTCGCTTTATTAAAAGAAGGGTGGAAGATACTAATTTCTAGAAATTCCTAAAAATTCTTTAAATATTCAACTTCTTCCTCTTCTAATTCTAATTCTTTTATTATATTTTCGGCAGACAAAGAATTTTCTTTAAAAATAGTATTTAAATAGGGTAAGAAGTCATTTATCGCTCTATTACTGGATACGTGATATTCTTTTGAAATCTTATTCGCTATATTATCTCTAATATTTCTTTTCTTCTTGCTTCGACCATACGTTTTTCTATAACTTGGATAAGAATATCTTCCTTTACCTGGAGTTCCTTTACGAGACAGAGCTATGCCTGCACTCATTAAGTCTGAAGCATATTTCCATAGGCTATAGTTTTGGCTTCGTCTTACGCGCCCTAGGAAAATATCTGCTCTGGAGAGCTTTTCGTAAGCGTCGGCTATATCCGGAATATTGCTCATTATTTTTGGGATATTTTCATCTATCCAATCTATTGCTTCCTCGGGTGTTTGATCGAGGTCCCATAATGTCTCCCGTGCTTCATTCACGTTTCTAGTTTTCTTCAGCTTGCTCAAAGCATCAAAAATGCCGATTTCCCGATTTCTTTCTTGGACCGTAATGTCCTCCTCCCGGATTTTCTTTTTTCCTCGAGCGATGGCCTGAAAATCTGTTATCGCTGATCTAAGATCACCGTTAGACATTTCTGCGAATTTTTTGAGCGTGGCTTTGTCAATTTCTATATCTTCTCTTTCAGCAATTTTGTTTAGAATCTTAGCAATGGAGCTTTCTCTCAGCTTTCGGAAATTTATTTTTTCGCATTTTCTTTGAATATTTCTTGGAATATCATATTGGTCGTTCCCAATCAGGATAATGGGATTTTGTGTTTCGTTTAAGAGCTTGGATATAGCGCCTTGGCCGCCCCTATCGGCTTGCCCGTGAACATTGTCAGCTTCATCGAGTACTATTAGCCTTTTTGAGTTCTTTCCTGTCAGTGTTCCCATACCGGCTGCGGATCCGGCTATCCTCTCAATTTCTTTCTTAGTTCTTTGATCAGAGGCGTTTAGCTCAATGAAGTCCCACTTCATTTCCTTGGCGAGAGCTGCGGCAGTCGCAGTCTTTCCAACGCCTGGCGGTCCATAGAACAGTAAAGCCGGTTTTTTTGGTCTACCTGTTTTCCACTGATCGGCCCATTTTCTTATCTCTTTTATCGCACGTCCTTGAGCTTTTACATCTTCAAGATTTTTTGGATTGTATTTGTCTGTCCAAGACTCTTTATCGTTCATGTTGTATCAATAATCGAATTGTTGCTTTAACAGTTTATATGATGTTGATGTTTTTGGAATAATAATTAGTGAGTAGTTTATAATGTATACTCGGGTTTGAGATGAATCAAAAGAGAATAAGTAAGCAGATATCTTATTTACTCCGCCATAATCCGAGAGAGATGAACATATCCAAAGAAGGTTTTGTGGATATGAATGAGTTGATTAGTCTTTTGGAAAGACGATGGTCAAATTTAGATAAAGAGGATATCGTAGAGATCGTAAAAAATGATCCTAACGGACGATATGAAATAGAAAATGGTATGATTAGAGCCAGATACGGCCATTCGATAGACGTGTGCCCTACTCTTTTCAAAGCGTCGGTAAAGAAACTTTATCATGGGACTACATCTGAATTTGCCGAGAAAATAACGACCGAGGGATTGAAGCCGAAAGGCAGGAAAAAGGTTCACCTTTCCAAAGATATTAGAGATGCAGTAGATGTAGGTAAACGCAGGACCGATAATCCTGTTGTCTTAGAGATAGATGCTGCAGAGGCCAGGTGTGAAGGTATAGAATTTGAGAAGGCCAGCGAAAAAGTTTTTGTTGCAGATTATATTCCTCCGAAATTCATTTCTATTAGTAAAAAAGTCTGAGCAGCGTTGCTTTTCTGAAGTTTCAGCCGAAGATTCCTGAAAGAATTTCTTTTGGGGACTTTCCTTCTAGGCCCTTTTTTATAAAGACTATACAGAAAAGACCTATTAGTATGTCTTCTATCCATCCCACTCCGATTAGGTAATCCGGAACAAAATCGATGGGAGAGATTATGTAAAGTATTCCTATCGTGGCTAACAGAATGGAGCTATAGTTCGTGTTTTTTTCTAAAGTTATTTTGTGATGTGAATTTAGCCTAACGTGATTTTCGAATTTTACGATTGCTTCTTCTTTGGTTGGTTTCAATCCGCTAGTCCAACCACATTCGCACTTTGCAGTGAAACCCTTTTCGTGGTTTTCTATTTGAGCTTTCGAATTCTCAAACTTATGTACATTCATATGATTGCTCCTTGTTTTCCATTTGAGTTGGATTGGCATCTTTGGTAGTAGATTTGCTATTTTGTCTATTTGGCTTGTTCGGTTTTTAGGTACTCTTCAATTGCTTCTTTGGATAGTTTGTCTGCTTCCTGGTTCTCATCTCGGGGGATCCATTTGAATGAAACTTCAGACTCAAGTTTCTCCAATAATTTTCCGATTTCTCTGTAGAGCGGCTTTATCCTGTTCGATTTTACGGCATATTCTCCCTTCAGCTGTCTTATGAGAAGTTGGCTATCGCTTAACAGTTTTATTTCTTCAGGTTCCAGATTTTCTTTAATCCATTTGATAGCTTCTATCGCTGCAGTATATTCTGCAACGTTATTTGTCATACCTTTTCCTTCCCCAATTACTCCTTTGCCTTTGTGGAGAATTTCCCCATTTTTTTGAATGAGAAAGCCATATGAGGCTACCCCTCCTGGATTTATGGGTTCGCAGGCTCCATCTATGTTGACGATTATTTTTTTCATTATACTTCTAGTTGAGTTATTGGATTTTCTTTTTGATAAACTAGTTGCGCCTTTGGGCAGTTGATAAGTTTTCAGGGAGTCAATTTTCCCGACAATTTTTGTCTGGGTTAGAAAGAACTTGGGATTTTGGTGTCTTTTGTTTAAAAGATTAACTCAAAATTTGAAAATGTTTAAATAAATTGAAAATATAAATTTAATATGAGAATATCTACTTCTCAGACAATTTTTGTCGTACATTAGAGTAATCTCTTCAGTTTTCTGTTTCTTTCTCTGCTCCATTTTTTTATCCGTTCCTTTACGTAATCCAGAACCGGCTTTGTTTCTTTGTCTTCCTCTATTTCCTTGAATCTTCTCGCTAAGGTTCTGGTAGAAATATCGACGGCTTTTGCGAGCTTATTTTTGTTTAGTTTTCTGTTCTTCATTATTTTAGCAGCGTACCATACTGATGCGGCAGAAAAGCTTTTTCTCTGTGAGTCAGTCAGTCCTTTTCCGAGACCCACAAAAAGTCTGAAAATCAAAATTGCTGCATCAGTTAGTTCTTCAGTTAGATCAAACTTACTCTCTAAATCCTTAATAATCCTTTCTCTATACAGCTTTGACCTAACTTCGTCTTTCTGATCTCCAGTGTCTGATTGATTTTCTTCAGATCTCATATTTTCTCCCTTTCTAAGCATTAATGAGGTCTTATATTCGCTTTGTCCTAATTTATCGAGGTATTAGTAGTTTGGTTCCTTTTTTACCCTCTTCGATTTTTTTCATTCCTTCCAGTATATGACGTGATTTGGTGTTTTCGTTGTACATCTCGCAACTTTCCTCGATGTAGTCTCCTCTAAGAAATGGACAAATTCCCATCCTTTCCCTCGTTAATTATTTTTCCCCTAAAGTTATTGATAATAGTTCTCGAGTTACTAAAAAATCTCTAAGTCCTTTTCTCTTTTTATTTTTAAAATTGAGATTTTTTGTTAGTGGTCGTTAGATTGACTGTTTTTGTAGACGGGTTCCAAAAACCGTTTTGACAATAAATAATTCAAGGAATTGCACTAATAGATTCATTTTTTATTTAAAAAATAACGGTTAAACCAACTATGCAGATGATCCGGATCAACTTTGGAAATATCCATTTCATCGATTTTTTCTAGTTCGATAACTTCCTTTAACTTCTTATCTAATTCTTTTTGCATATAATCCCCCTCCCTCTCTACTATACTTTTCAAATTACCTTTGAGAATAGGCCTATAGACATAATTTCTAATCCCATCTGATGCCAACAAAAGATATTTCAGTTTAGTATCGTATTCCTTCCAAATTACGTAAATATATCTCCGTAGCTGATTCTTTGCCCGCTCTAGTACCATCTTGTTCCTTCCTGAATCTAACCTATCCGCTTTAAATTCAATAATGAGATTTTCAGGGAATACACCGGCCCTACCTCTAATCGCAACAGCTCCCCTCCTTGTGACGAGATACTTTTCAAATTCTGGGAAGACTTCCTTTGCATAATCAATATCTATTTCTTCCCCGAAGATGTTCTCAACAAAACTAAGAAAACGATAAGCCTTTGAATGTTCTGTATTTGAATCTTCTACTTCAGAAATATAATTCCGAAGAGTGGATTTGTCCATTTATGGTATCCCATATTCTATTGTTCAAGAAACCAAAAAAGAATTTTGGCAAGCTTAAAATTGAATTTTTAATTTTTGTGCAAAGCCCACCATCATAGTGAAACAGTTTACGGACCTTAACTTCTTCATCTTCATTATTGGTATAATTTTTGCGAACGTTTCGGGTTACTTGCCATGTTTGTGTGTTTCCTTCGATACTATAAACTCAATATAGCAAAGGTTCTATTTTGCCCATTCTGCGGACCTGAGAACTCTGCGAACGCAAAGTTCTGTAATGAGTGTAATGGCCCCCTTGATTCTTTTTTGCAGAGCAGAACGATAAGAATACGAGAGAACAGGATCACTTGACCAAGAAGGCCATCAGGAGACTTATGGATAAAGCACCGGAGATATTAGAAGAAGTTCTTAAAGAAGAGGAAATATCTAGGGAAATTTATAGATTAGGGGGAAAAGAAGGTCAAGACCTAAGCTTGGGGGTTATTTTTTCGCCTTTAGGCGATAGAAAGTAACTCAGTAGTTATTGATAATATGTATGTCTTGACGGGTTGTGGATATTTCGAGATTTTTTGGGTTAGATATTAATGTAGGAATACGAAAACCCTTAATAAGCCTGTTATGTGGGGGAGTTTTCATGCCGAATTCTAGTAAAGATAGCAATCATCACGATCATCATAAGGCGATGCTGAAAGATTTTAGAAAGAGATTTTTCGTTTCACTAGTAGTTACTATTCCAATTCTTGTTTTTTCTCCGACTCTCCAAGACTGGCTAGGATTTGAATTTACTTTTGCCGGAAGTAGTTATGTTATTCTCGCTCTTGCCACTTTCATATATTTATACGGTGGTTGGCCGTTTCTAAGCGGAATTTACGATGAATTAAAGGATCGGTCTCCCGGTATGATGACTCTCATAGCGGTTGCTATATCCGTGGCCTTTTTTTATAGCGCTGCGGTGGTATTCGGTTTAAGAGGAAAATTCTTCTTCTGGGAATTAGCCACGCTAATTGATGTAATGCTGGTTGGCCACTGGGTAGAGATGCGGTCGGTTATGTCTGCTTCTAGATCTTTAGAGGAGTTGGCGAAGTTAATGCCTTCAGAAGCTCACTTAGTTAAGAATGGAGAGACGGTTGATGTTGAGATAAAGGAGCTTAAAGAGGGGGATAACGTTCTAGTTAAACCTGGAGAAAAGATCCCCGCCGATGGAGAAGTCGTGGAGGGAAGTAGCTATATTAATGAATCGATGCTTACGGGTGAATCGCAACCAGTTTCTAAAGCTAAAGATGATGAGGTGATTGGAGGTTCTATAAATGGAGAAGGCTCTCTCAAGATTAAAATTAAAGGGGCAGGAGAGGATTCCTACCTTTCAAAGGTTATTAATCTTGTTCAAGAGGCTCAGGAGTCAAAATCTAAGACACAGAGACTCGCCGACCGTGCGGCATTCTATTTAACTATAATCGCTCTTACTGCTGGCACCCTTACACTTTTTGCTTGGCTTTTTACAGGCACTGATCTGCAGTTTGCCATCGAGAGAATGGCCACGGTAATGGTGATTACCTGTCCACATGCACTGGGTCTGGCAATTCCGCTAGTCAGTGCGGTTTCAACTTCACTCTCAGCTAAGAATGGCTTGCTTATTCGGAACAGAACCGCTTTTGAAAACTCCAGGAAAATCACCACTGTTGTATTTGACAAGACCGGTACTCTCACTGAAGGTGTATTCGAGGTGAGTTCGGTTCGTTTCGTCGATGAACATGATGAGAAGGAGATTATTAGGATTGCTGCTTCTCTTGAGCAGGATTCGGAGCACCCCATAGCCACGGGAATCATGAAGAGAGCCAAAGAAATGGATATACAATCTCTTTCGGTTTCGGATTTTCATGCCATCAGGGGGAAAGGAGTCGAAGGAAGTGTTGAAGGTCGGTCCGTTAAAGTGGTAGGGCCAAAATACCTTGAAGAGGAGGATATAACAGTACCCGAAAGTCTAGAACCTAGTGAATCCGCTACGGTAGTATATGTTATTTCTGAAGGGGGGTTAATCGGGTCTATCAGTTTATCCGATAGGATAAGAGAAGAGTCATACGAGGCCATAAGGGAACTTAAAAATGAAGGGATAAAGTGTTGGATGCTCACTGGTGATAATGAGGCTACCGCAAAGGCTGTTTCGGAGGAGCTTGGGCTTGATGGGTATTTTGCTGGAGTGCTTCCCGATGAAAAACAGGAGAAGATAAAAGAATTGCAGGAGAAGGGGGAATTTGTTGCTATGACCGGGGATGGAGTCAATGACGCCCCGGCTCTCGCTCAGGCTGATGTGGGAATTGCTATTGGTTCTGGCACGGATGTCGCTGCTGAGACCGCGGATATAATTCTCGTCGAAAGCAATTCTGCGGATGTTACCAAGCTAATCCTGTTCGGAAATAAGACTCATAACAAGATGATTCAGAATTTATTCTGGGCTACGGGGTATAATGCCTTTGCGATTCCACTAGCTGCGGGTGTAGCTGTTAGTTGGGGGATAATTCTACCACCGGCGATTGGCGCTTTGCTTATGTCTGTCAGTACTGTAATAGTGGCAATAAATGCTAGGTTACTAAGCCTGTGATTCGATCTAAGAACGTTTGCTCTGCTAAGTTAGCGGATCGTTTCCTGCTTGCAGAATCCCTGCCCTTGTGATAGAGTTAGTCCCGTTGTTTCTCTCGTGACCTTTATACTTTTTTTCGTTGTTTCACAATCCTCGGGATGTACAAACAACCATCCTTCTCGATCGAACCTTACACCGATGAGTGCATCGCATCCGAACTTTTCACAGAATTCTTTCAGTTTCTTTACTTCTTCTTTGTTGATGTAGACACATTTTTTTGAGCTAGACTTGGTTTCTATTCCTACTACAAAATCTCTGTTGCTGGCTAGTATGTCTGGTTGGGGATGCTTTCTGCCGGAACCTGAAGCGGGTGATCTCATCACGGCGAAACCACTTCTCCATAGCAAGTTTACTAGCTCTCTTTCTGCTCGACTTCCTTTTCCTATTTTGACCACCAAACGTATGGTTTTAGTACTCGATTACTAAAGTTTCCTTATTTCTATGACAGTTTCTTTGTTTTCCTTAGGATTATTAGGCATGAATTATATAGATAAAAAGCGATGGGACGATATTTAGTCATAGAAGAACCGAGGAGTAATAAATCGTATTTCTACAATTTTGCCATTATCGAGGCTGAGGACGAGGAAGAGGCTGAATCAAAGTACTTAGGGAACATAGATGTTGATTTGGACAAGAACGATCTAAATATCTTTGATTTGAACTCAGTAGAACCAGATTTTTTCTATTACTTGGAAATCGATGAAGAGGAACTCGAAATTAGGAGATGAAGAATTACATCCGATTTTTGGTCGGCCGGTGGTGAGATTGTGAAGTGCTCCTTTTCTTTTTTTTAATTTTGGTACTCACTTTAATTAGGGATAAGAGCGATTATTAGTAGTAAATGTTGAATCTTTCGGAGAGGGGTCAAACTCTATTTAGGTGGGTATTCTATGCGATCGTCGCTATCGCAGTGTTTATGTTAGTGGTATCCATAGTTTCAGGATTCATAATGGATTATTATTGGTTCAGTTCTGTTGGTTATCTTCAGGTGTTCATGGTAAATCTTGAGTATCAACTGATACTCCTTTTTGTGGGCTGGTTAGTCACAACGATTTGTTTGCTTCATACTTGGCGCGGTATAAAGAAAAGGTTTGATGCCGATGTACCATTTATTGGAGATAAAGTATTCAAGGTTTTTTCTGTTTTGTTTGGTCTCGGTATTGGGTGGTGGTTTAAAGGAGAGTATATGACCGTTCTTAAATTTTTGAATCGGGCTTCATGGGGTGTTACTGATCCTGTTTTCGGAAATGATATCTCGTTTTATATTTTTACTCTTCCTTTCATTAAAACTGCTTTAACTTTTGTTGCTGTGGTCTCGGTAGTTGTTCTTTTTGTTTCAGTTTTCTCATATGGAATATTGAGATCGGGACTTCGGAAGGAAGAAGAGGAGTTTGAATTAGAGGAGAGAGAGCCATTATCGGATGTTTTTGATTTCTTGAGATCGTGGCCTATCTCGGGCTCGATTATTTCTCTGACTGCGGTTGGAGCTATTTCCGTCTGGCTCGGTCGTTATTCTTATCTGTGGGAGTTTAATCCTGGTGCGCAGGTGCCTACAGGCGCAGCTTATATGGCTACTCACTATCTTATTCCATATGCATGGGTCAAGGCTTTCGGAATTATTTTGCTTGGATACATATTTTTATATGTTTTACGAAATGCTGAGGAGCTTCGTTATAGACTGGATGTGAGCGGTTTATTCTCTCTGAAAAAAGTAGTTTCAATTGTATTGGCAATAATTGTGATATTTGCGATAGTTCCCGGTGCGGTTTTCGGCGCTATAGATACATTCAATGTTCAGCCGAATGAACCGGGTATTGAAAGGCCTTACTTAGAGAGAACTATAGAGTATACCAATAAGGCATACGGCCTAGACGGTATTTTTGAGATTCCGTACACTGTAACTTCAGAAAATTTGGGTGTTGAGGAAGCTCTTAATAGCCCTACTGTAAAAAACGCCAGAATAGTCGATTATAGGCCTGTTAAAGTTACCTATGAACAGAAGCAGAGATTGAGGACTTATTACGAGTTCCCAGATGTGGACGTGGATAGATATAGGACAGAAGATGGTAAGAAACTGGCCGTTATTAGTGCACGAGAGATGGTTGTTAGAGACAGTAGCTGGCAAAATCGACATCTCTTCTTCACCCATGGTTTTGGTGCAGTGGTATCGCCTGCTAGTGAGAAAGAACCTGATGGGTCTCCAGTTTTAACTGTACGGGATATACCACCCGTTAGCGATTGGGATGTTACCGATATTCAAGAGCCCAGAGTTTACTTTGGAGAGAGAACCGACGATTATGCTATAGTTAGGGCTGAAGGACTTGACGAGTTTGATTACCCGCTGGGTGAAAATAATGTTCAGTATAGGTACGAATATGACAGCGGAATACCACTCGATAGTGCTTGGAAGAAGTTAATCGGCTGGTTCTATACGGGTGATTTCAATATGATCGTTTCTGATTACGTTGGAGAAGAATCTAAACTTTTATTACACAGAAACGTCCACGATCGTGTCAAAAAAATTGCACCTTTCTTGAGGTTCGATCCGAACGCTCACCTTTTTGTTGGAGCAGATAAAGATTTGAACTATCTTCTAAATGGAATCACGTGGGCCGAGAAGTATCCTTACTCTTACTCGGACGGAACTGCACCAGGATATCTATCTGATAGCGTGAAGACATTTGTGAAAGCAAATACTGGAAAGGTCGATTTCTATATGGTCGATGAGGATGATCCTGTGGCGGAAGTTTACTCAAATATTTATCCCGATCTTTTCCACGAAGGCGAAGAGATGTCCGAAGACTTCCGAGAGCATTTGATCTATCCAGAAAGTCTCTTCGATGTTCAGATGAATATTTTCAGGAGATATCATATGATGGATTATCAGGCTTTTTACCAAAAGGAGGATATGTGGACTTCTGCGGAGGAAAGATACCACGGTTCGACCAAGAGAGTGGAGGCCTATAACATCTTTTTGGACGTTAATGGCTACTCAGGATTCGAGAGAAATGAAGAGGAGTTCACTCTAGTACAGCCTTTCACCCCGGAAGGAAAGCAGAATATGAGGGCGTGGGTTGGAGTCTCCCAGGACCCCACTAACTATGGGAAGATTATGGCGTTAATGTTCTCGAAAGGAGAGCTAATAAGAGGCCCGATGCAGATCGAGTCTATAATCGACCAGCAGGAGGAGATATCACAACAGTTTTCCCTCTGGGATCGAGCCGGAAGCCAGGTTTTACGAGGTAATCTGTTAGTTCTACCGGTTGGGGGTGATGTGCTATATATCGAGCCGATTTATCTCAGCGCTGAGACGG
Source organism: Hadarchaeota archaeon (SeqCode) (assembly GCA_964384105.1). GTDB lineage: Archaea > Hadarchaeota > Hadarchaeia > Hadarchaeales > JAGGTB01 > CAYLJV01. The sequence continues at coordinate 35,858 of CAYLJV010000004.1, forward strand.
CTCCTTATCCTCAGTTGAAGAGAGTTATATCTGTTTATGGTGATACTGCTGCGATGGCAGATAATCTGGAAAGTGCAGTCATCGCATCTTTAGGTGAGATACCACTCACTAGACCGCCTGTGGGTGATAATATTATTGTCGGAGAACTTGCGAGAGTAGTCGATGACTATCTAGACCTTAATAGTGAATATCGTAGATTAATCGCCGAGAATAGGTATGCTCGAGCAGGACAGATAAGAGAAGAAATGTTAGAACTTGAGAGGAGAATGGCGGAGCTTTTGCGTGGGGAAGATAGGTAGTTATCTACAACTACTTTTTCTGGTTAAGCTTCATCCTCAAGATTACTGTGGCGATCACGACACTTCCCATGAGGGGTACTAGTGTCCACATTCCGGTTTTCAAACTGTAGTGATCGGCAATCACGCCGATTAGAGCTGGGAATACCGAGATTCCTATAGCGGAAGAAGTCATTGCGAGCCCGTTAACCGGCCCGCTGTACTGCGGATAGGAGCCGGTTGTTAGTGATAGGATATTCGGAAAATTTCCTGAGATGAAGAAGCCCACGGAAAAAATGCATATTACCGATATGATTTCGGAGCTTAGGAAGAGTGCCAGGAAAATTAGGAGGGTCGATATTGCCGAATTCCAGATAACTAAGCTTGTGTAACCTGTTTTTTCGGCGATTCTGCTGTAAAGTATCCTTCCAGGAACATAAGCTGCTAAAAACCCGGAGAGTACTATATTTGCAAAGTTTTCGGAAAAGAATCCGCTCATGTAGTATGGTAACCATATAAAGAATCCGCCTTCCACCCCGCCGTTGAGAAAGATTATGACTATCATTCCGAGTATTGGGGCACTTTTCCAGATTCTTCGAAGGCCTTTTAACGAAAGCGGTTTTTCTCTCTTGAAGCTGGGTAGTTCCGTTTTCCACATTATTAGGAACAGTGGTATGCATATCAGGCCCAGCAAATAGTAGACAATTCTCCAGCTTCCAAACTTCAGGATTAAACTTGCAAGGAGAGGTCCTGAAGCCGCTCCGGCTCCCCAGGCGGCAGCGTTCAGATTGTATATCCAGCCCGTTCGATTTGGGTAAAGGTGATTGAGAGTAGGCCTGTCCAGACCTCTGAAGATACCGCTGCCGATTCCCGTTCCAACCAAGAAAAGTAGTAACAGGTAGTAATGAGTCGAAAATCCTGTGAATATCAGAAATATTGAGACTATCCCTACTCCTAGAAGGAGAAATTTTTTGATTCTTACTCTCCCAGAGGCCATACCCATGGCCAAAACGGTGGCAATGAATCCGACTGACCCGGCGGGAGCAATGAGGCCCAATAAACTCTTGGAGACCAAAAAAGTTTCCTGAAAATGAGATAGCAGAGGGCCTCTTACTTGCATCGCTGCTGCTCCGATTCCTACAAATAAGAACATGCACAGTGTCCAAATTTTCCTGTTCCTAATTCTATCAATCCTCCTTTGTAGAGGGTTTTCTAAGAGGTCTTGGAAGCAATATATCTCTGATTATATTAACTAATTCGGTTTGCGAAATTGGGTTCTAGAAGGCAAAACCTTAAACTTTCAGATGCGTATTTTGGAAGAGCGAGGAGATAAACTTGGTGGGAATAAAAGAGTTACATAGATTTTTTGTTCAAGAGGGGATCAAAGAGGACCCTCGGGGAGAAGATAGGATCGAGGAACAGCTGAAGAAAAGAAAAGAAAAATTTGGGGAGTTAGAAGGTGTGAGAAAGGAGGCCTACGACAAAGATAGGCTGGATAATCCCTTTGATGACACTAAAGTGCTTTTTGATTCTGGTAACGAGTTATCAAAAATTGCTGTTGGAATAGACATGGAAGTCCAAGAACTTCTTCTTCTGGACAGGTTGAATGAAAAAGACGAAGGAATAGATGGTGTTATCAGTCATCATCCTGAGGGTATAGCTCTGGCTAGGCTCCATGAGGTTATGGGGCTGCAGATAGATGTTCTCTCCGAAGGCGGTATTCCCATATCGCAGGCAGAAGCCTTAGTTCGGCCAAGGTCTGATGAGATCAAGAAAGCCGTTCATCCCAGAAACCACCCTAGAACCCCCACGGCCGCCGAATTGTTGGGATTCCAATATATGACTCTACACACACCGGCCGACAATCACGCTTACAATTTTGTTGATGAGTACCTTTCTGAGAAGAATCCCGAAACTTTGGAAGATGTTGTATCGACTTTGCTTGAGATCCCAGAATATGAGTGGTCCCTAAAGTATGGTATGGAACCTCAGATCCACTCGGGAAAAGATAGTAACAGGGCTGGAAAAATTGGAGTTTTTGGATTTACAGGTGGAACCGATTTGGGTGAGGATGTGATTAAGAAAATGGCGGAATCCGGAATAGATACACTAGTTGCCATGCATGCTCCGAAAGATCAGATAAAGAAGGCGGACGAATACAACATAAACATAGTAACTGCGGGTCATATGCCATCAGACTCTCTAGGATTGAATTTACTCTTGGATAAAGCGGAAGAGAAGTTCGATGTTGATTTCTTTGACATGTCTGGTTTTAAGAGAGTAAAAAGAGTTTAGTTTAATTTTTCTTGCTTTCCAACATTTTCTCTGTTTTATCATTTTTCGGTTGGAACTCTTTTTCCCCTTTATAGAAGATTTGAATGGATATATTTACAAAATTTCGGAACTTTCCCCAGATTTAAATAAACTGAGGATAAAATGAGTGAGGCTGATGAAAATGAGGGTTATAAAGAGATTAATTCTCATAATTACGGTCTTGGCACTTGCTTTTTCCCTTATCCCCCATTCCTTGGGAGATACTATCAGTGGACAGGCAGAGGTCGGTAATTCAATGCCTCGCTTAGTTGGAGTAGATGTGTCCGGTTCTATGGTTGATCCCGAGAGTTCTTTTACTGTTCGAACTGAGATCAGTGATAACAATACTCTGGGAGATATTGACAACGTAATCTTGAAAGTCTATGAGAATACTTTTGCTCATACAGATTCTGATGATAAGAGAAATCACTACACCTTTTGGTTTGACCCGTCGGATAATACTTGGCATAGCGGGGTAGGGGCGAATATTATTGGTGATCCATTTATAGATTCCACTAATTCTACATATCCCACAGATTTAGGCGTAAATCAAGATAATTACAATTTTGTAATCCGACTTAATGGAACTGCGAGCCCATCTAACTGGAATGTGTACGCGGAGGTTATTGATTCACAATCCGATACAGATGATCTCGAGAAGGGCAACGAGTTTTCGGTGAATAATTACGTAAGCTATAGCATTGGTATTGACACCATTTGCTGGTCAGACTTAGAACCTGATAGTAATACTAATCCTTCAGATAACAATCCAGTTCAAGTAGATGACATTGAAACGAATGTGAGGTTTGATGTTCAGAATAAGCTGGATAATGATTGGGCTTGTGGTGCTGATACAATTGACATAGGTAATACAATGTATGCTAGTTCTGACGGTAGTGGCGAATCGGGATTTGCTAGTATGGCTTTTTCCAATATTTTTGAAAACCAAAATTATGGAGAAAATCTAAGCAGGGGAATAAACTATTATCTTGATGTGCCATCGGATTGTTCACCGGGGACGTATACGAATACTTTCATTATCGAAGTAAGTGAAACCTAATTCCCAAGTTACGATAATGGACGGAGGCTTCTTTAATTCTAGCTAAGAGTGAGAAAATGAAGATTTTTGCTGTACTTTTCTCCTTATTTCTCTTGGTTACTTTTATTCCCATTTCTGAGTCGAATAGAATCACAGTCACTTATCCTTCAGGAACCGATGATTTAACTATAAAAACTGGAGAAATCACAGAAATAGAAATTCACCTTTACAATAAAAACGAGAACCACTCATTAAGAGCTAATCTGACTTCCTCGTCTTTGAATAATATCTCTCTTTCATTTAGTGAAAATATCGTACTGCCACCTGATAGTATGAGTGAGGTGATTCTGGAGTTAAGTTCCGAGGAAGTAAAGACTTTCTCTGGAGAGGTTCACGTGGAGTTTCTTGAATTGGAGAATGATTTTTCTTCTGATGCTGGTGGAAATGTCATAGCGGGTTCTTCTATCCCGATCGGCGGAGAAATAGTAGTGGAGCCTCGTGAGAGTTCGTTTAAAATAACTCTATCCACTCTTTTCAAAATAATCTTGCCGATTTTATCCTTGTTGGTAGCTATTCTTATTTTTAAGAGAAGATTTGGGGGAAGGTCCTCTCCATGGAGGAGGTTCTCAGCCGCGAGTCCGATTGCAGGTTTCCGAAAATATAACTAGCAAAAATTTAAAATCTTGAACCAAGTAATTCGTCTTGGGGATCTTTTTGGCGGATATAGAAATTGTTGAGAAGAAAAAGCCGAAAGAGGGGTCTACTTTAATATTGGCTTTTCCGGACGTCGGATTGGTAGGTCCAATATCCATTAGACAGATGATAAAGGACCTTGATATGACCGAGATTGGCCATATAACCTCTGATGACTTTCCACCCATCTCAGCTGTTCACAATGCTAGACCGACCCACCCAGTTAAAATATACGAATCAAATGGGTTTATCGTACTTTCTTCGGAAATTCCTATCTCTCCAGATCTAATCGCTCCACTTTCCAAATCTTTAGATAATTGGATCAACCAAATAAAACCGAAAAGAATCTACATAATAGGCGGACTTCCACATCAGAACAGATCAGAAGTTGATAAACCGGAGGTTCACGGAGTTCCGGCTAACGAGGAGATGGAGAAGCTACTGGAGGATAACGAACTACATGTCATCCAAGAGGGATTTATTACCGGAATAAATGGTGTGATCCTGAGGAACTTCGCTGACGATAATTTACCAGGGGTATATTTGATGGCAGAGGCCCATAAGAATTACCCTGATCCAGGTGCTGCTGCATCGGTGCTAGAGACGCTTTCTACTCTGACTGATCTCGAAATAGATGTCGAGGAATTGAGAAAGAAGGAGGAGGAAATAAGATTGGCGGCTAGAGACCTTATGCGTCAGACTCAAAAAGCTATGAAACAGTCGTCCAAGGACCAAGAAGAGGAGATACCTATGATGTATGGGTGATCGGAATGTTTGACAGGAAAAATTTGAGTTGGGATATTGAAAAGAGAAGTTTGGATCCATTGGTTCATGTTCGAGAAAGCGATGATGAAGTAATAGTTACTGCGGACCTTCCGTGTGTAAAAAAGGAGGATGTAGAACTTTATATTGAAGAGAGATCTCTGGCCATAAAAGCAAAGATGAAGAAAGAGATGAGATTCGAGAGTTGGGGCGGCGTTCATAGAAAGTATAAATTCAATAGCTTTCGTAAAAGTATCACCCTCCCTGCTAGGATCGACCCAGAGAAAGTCGAGGCAGAGTTTAAAAAGTGTATGTTGAAGGTTACGCTCAAGAAAAAGAAGCCCAAGTCGATCAGAATCGAGTAGATTTGCCTTTTTATCTTTAAATTTTTATTTTTTTAGCGCAGGTTTTTAGTGTAAGAAATAAAAACAGTGTAGTCGTGCGGGGGTGCCCGAGCTTGGTCGAAGGGGCCGGTGTGAAGGATGAATGTCCTTCGCGGCTAAACTTAAGATCTCTCGTAGATAGGCCATCCGGTGGCCGTAGGGCCTTCGTGGGTTCGATTCCCACCCCCCGCATATCCCTTCAATTCAAAAAATTGGTTCTTTGTTTAGAAGGATACTAATTTTGGAATCTCTGCAGTTTTACTTTGAACTTAGCTCCGCCGAGCTCGGAATCCTCGACTTTTATATTACCACCATAACTTTCAGCAATTTCTTTTACTAGGGCTAATCCCAAGCCGGAACCGGCATTTTTTCCGCATTTGAACCCTTTTTCGAAGATTTTGTCTTTTATCTGGTTGGAAATACCCTTTCCATCATCTTCTACAATAATCACACATTTTTCCCCCGATTTTTCCGCGGATATTTTTATCTTCTTACAATTTGCATGTTTGATAGAATTTTCTAAAAGATTGGAGAAGAGCTCTTCTAGTAGCGGTCCTCCTAATATTTCACAATCTAGATTTTCATATTCGATTTTGATACCATCTTCTTTTGCTTGAGTTTCGTGTTCACAAATTACATTTCCTATAACTGTGTGAATATTGAATTTACTAACTCTACTTCCTCCGATTTCCCTTAGAGTCCTGACCTTCTCAATTAGTTCGTTCCCTTCCTTACTTGCCTTCTGAGCCTTTCTGATGAATCCTTTCGCTTCTTCAGGAAGATCGAAGTCTTTTAGGAGTTCGTGATATCCACCTATAATTTGGATCTTATTCTTTAGATCATGTCTTAGAAGCGAATGAAGAAAATCTTCCCTTTCTTCCATCTTTTTTTCTTCTGTTATGTCACGCCCTAGAGATACAAAACCGATGATATTACCATCTTCGTCTTTTAGAGCATGTGAATTCCAGGAAATTGTTCTTTTTTGACCATCCTTTCTTCTAATAGTTGTTTCGAGCCCTTCCATCGTTTCTTCCCCGGATACTACCTTTTGGACCTTTTCAAGTATATTCTCTCGATATTCCTCATCAGGGTAGAAAAGTTCCCATAATCTTTTACTACCTAAAACTTCGTCTCTGGAATATCCGCTTATCTCCTCAGCCGCTTTGTTGAAAACTAAGGCGTTTCCCTCTTTATCGAAGACGTCTATCCAGACATTAGAGTTTTCAATAATGCTCTTTCTGAATCTGCTTAGTTCTTCGATTTTTTCTTGCGCTCTTTTCTGCTCTGTTATGTCTACAGCATGTTCTACTACTCCTATCACCTCATCTTTTTTATTTTTGACAGGGTCGCCTCTTATTTTCCAGGTTTTGTCATCTGGAGTAGTAAGTTCGGCCTCTTTCGATTTCTTAGTCTTTATCGCCTTTTCGACCGGACAGCCCTTGCAAGATTCATCTAGTTTTCTCCAGATCTCGTAGCATTTCTGACCTTCCAGATCTTCAGGATCTTCGCCAACAGCTTTTCCGTAGGGTTCGTTTGCCCACACGATCCTTTGATTGATATCGTGATACGCTATTATCTCCGAAATATTGTTGAGAATTATTGATTTTTCCCTTTCCGATTTTTTCAGTTCTTTTTCCATATTCATTCTTTCGATTTCAGCTCCTACTCTGGACGCTGAAATAGTTAAGGCTTTTTTCCAGCTTCTGGGTTTTCTTAATCTATCCTTTGATATTACCCAAAGGACCCCCACTGTTCTGTCTTCCGTGTTTTTTATCGGTATTCCGGCGTATCCTTCTGCACCTAGATCCTTTAGTTCTTCGTCCTCAGGAAACTGGCTACAAATATTTTCTTGATAAATACAGGCTCCTTCTTTGGTTACATTCTCGCATGGAGTTTTGGGAAGTTCATATTCAAAATCCTTAATTTTTTCCCCGTCAAGAACCATGGCTATGGATTTTACTTTCTTTCCATCTTTAATCTCCCCTATGTAGGCACCATCTGCGTTAAAGAATCGAGCTAACTCTTTAACTGTTTTAACAAATAGTTCCTGACCGATCGTTCCAACAGTGCTTTTTACTAGGTATTCCAAGGCCTTTTTAGATTCTTCTTGCTCTGTGATATCTTTTGAGATTACTGAGACTCTGTCAGTTTCTCCTGTTATTGGATTTTCAATAGGGGTGATGGTTCTAATTATGTAATATTCACCGTTAGTCCGGTGTTTTATTTCTTGAGTTTGCGATTTTCCTGATTCGAGTGTTTTTCTAACTTTCTTTTCAAATTCTCTTGAATCTTTCTCTTCATGCAACTCGTGAAATTTAGTGCCGATTATCTCTTCATGCTTAATATCGTGTCTGCTCAGTTCCACGTCGTTTGCGAAAACAAATCTGTAGTTTTTGTCTATGATGTAGATCGGGTCTTTTGAGCCCTTTACCAGAGAAGAGAGTTCGGATTCTATTTTTTCTTTTTCCCATCGAACTTTTTTGTGCTTTATCTCTTGAACAATCGCTTGAGCTAAGACACCGTACTGAGACCTTGGATCGCCTCCCTTCTGGATGTATCGATCGGCTCCGAGATTTAGAGCTTCTATTGCTACTTCCTCTCGACCTTTTCCGGTGAACATAAGAAAGGGTATATCACTTTCTAGCTCTTTTCTTATAATCTTGAGAAATTCTAGGCCACTCTGAATTGGCATCTGATAGTCGGATACAATTGTATCATACTCTTCTTTATCTAGCATACCTAGGCCTTCTTCCACTGAAGTGGCTGTCTCTACGTTTAGCTTATCTTCCTTTTCAAGGAAGATTTTTGCCTGCTCTAAGATATCTGGCTCGTCGTCTACCATGAGAACTTTCATTTTTTTACTTTCCTTTTTACTAGCTTCAAAGAGCTCCTTTTTAAATTATCAATACTTATCTCGGATTTTCTGTGATAAAGTTTTTCTTAGAGTGTTTGTTTCTGATAATTGATGTAAAGAATTCACCGATTGGGAAAGTATTAAATGAGTAAAGATATATCTCACATGTCCCGGAGTTTTTACTCATGCAGTCAGATTTAATCAGTGCGGCATTAGCTATCACTTCTGCGTTATTTTTTGCATTTGAGGCCTTAATGATAAGAAGATCTACCGTGAGGGGTGATCCGATGGACGCTGCTATTGGCGTCATGTGGGTTAGCTTTTTAGTTTATCTCCCCTTCTCTATTTTTTACTCTTTAAGCTCTGTCCTAACTGTCAAATCAATTTTAGCTTTTTTTGCTGCGGGAGCCTTTGGATCTTTTCTTGCAGTGATCTGTCTTTATTTCGGGATCAAGATAGTGGGAGCTTCTCAGACGAGTCCAGTTCTTAAGGGAGACCTTTTAGTAGCCTCAATAGTGGGAGTTTTTTTACTTGGTGAGACCGTTACGGCTGGCCATCTTGCCGGAATATTACTTTTGGTTGTAGGTCTGGTGATCGTTAGTCGAGAGATGGAAAGTGATGATTCTGCTACAGATTGGAGTCCGAAAATAGACCTCTTTTTTCCGATAGGTGCGATGGTGTTTTCGGGCTTGGCGAGACCGTTTGCTAAGATAGGATTATCTGAAGGGACACCCGTATTCTTGGGTTTAGGAATAAAATTCTCCGCCGGATTGGGTCTTCTTATCCTCTATTTTCTTATCAGAGGTAGATCCCCTTTTGCACCCTTTAAATCAGCTGAAAGGAAATCGTATATTCTTACAGGCTTTGCCGTTGCGATAGGAATGTTGTTGTTTTATTTGGCGCTCAGAGTATCTAGGGTCGTAGTCGTTATGCCTTTCTGGAGTTTAACTCCTCTTTTCGTACTAATTTTCTCGTATCTCTATTTGAAGAAGCTGGAAAGAATAACGAAGGGATTGGTTTTAGGTACCGTGACAGTTATTATTGGGGCTATTTTGACCGGTATCTTCATGTGATTGTTTTGATTTAATTAGCAGCTTGAACATTAAAAGGATAGGTAGTGGGGAAAATCGATGGTCAAAGTTGTAAAGATTTGCGAGGACGAATCTTCAGAAGCGATAGAGGAAGCAGCTGATTTGATAGACCGAGGTGAGCTGGTTATTTATCCCACTGAGACGGTTTATGGGCTGGGGGCTGATGCGACTTCTGATGAAGCGGCTTACAAGATTTTCGAGGCCAAGAAGAGGCCCTTTGAAAAGCCTATTTCCATAGCAGTCGATTCTCTGTCCATGGCTTACTATGCCGGCAAACTCTCCCGATTGGCAGAAGATCTGATTCAGGAATTTTTACCGGGACCTCTTACAGTTATTGTGGAGAAGAGACCAGTGATCTCGGATGTATTGTCCGCAGGCACAAAAAAAATTGGTATCAGGATTCCCGATCACCCCGTGGCGTTAGGGATAATTCGAAGGTTTGGGAGGCCGATAACCACCACCTCGGCCAACATTTCAGGTGAATCTGAACCTTTTGGAGTAAATGAAGCTGTAAATCAACTCGAAAAATCGATATCACTGGCGATAGATTCGGGAAGATCGAAATCAAGTGGGCCCTCCACTGTGGTGGATTTGACTGAGGGATTGAGGATGGTGAGAGAGGGTCCTTTATCGGAATCAAAAATCCGCTCTTTTTTAAGATGATTATCAGGCCTACGAAGAATCCGAAAAGTTTTATTTAGGGATTGTAATCAACCAAACAAGTGAAGAGAAATGTCAAGAAACCCGTTTGATGAATTTAAGAAGTTCGAAAAAATGTTCCGTGAGATGATGGAAAATGATGGCCTCCTTTTAGGAGGGTCAGGTTACAGCATCAGCGTTCAGAGAATCGGAGATGAGACAAAAGTTAAGGTAAACGGTGATATTTCCGAGAGGGATATAGAGCAACTAAAGCGAAAATATCCGGATTCGGAGATTGTGGTGAACGATAAGAAAATTGGTGATGGAAGTCCAGTAGAAGTTTTGGATGATTCAGAGAATGTCTCTTCTGAGAAAGAAAGTACTTCTCGTGAGAATGGGCCCGAAATAGAAGAAGTCGACGAGGACGAAATAGAGCCTGAGGAGCTCGCTCTCAAGAGATTTGAAGAGAGAAAGAAAAAGGAGTGAAAAGCTTCTGACTAAAGCTTTTGCTGTTTTCTTTCTGAAAGAGGTGTGTCTTTGGTAGCAGTACTTTTTGATTTAGATGGTACAATTGCAGGTAATTCCAGGAGAAAAAGCGAAGTAATGGACCAGGTTGCAAATAAATTCGGGGTTCCGGGCATAAAACGGGAGGATTACTTGAAAGCCTTCAAGAAAGTAGTGAATGATAAAAAATTGGATAATAGAGTTCCCATTTTTAAGGAGATTGTAGGGGATAGGGCTCTGGCAGAGAAAATCGCTGAGGAGTATAGAAGAAGATCTTTGGAGGGCATCTACGTTTACGAAGATGCGAAGGACCTTTTGGAGAATCTGACTGTTAAAATGGGCTTAGTCACCAATGGGCCTCGAGAGGTTCAATGGGAGAAGATCAAGATGCTCAATATTGAGAAATATTTTGATACGATTCTGGTTTCCGGAGAGTTGGGTGAGTCCAAGCCCCAGTCGAAAATTTTTCAAATTGCGATGAACTCTCTTAAATCAAAACCAATTGAAACAATGTATGTGGGCGATGTTCCGGGTTTAGATGTAGTCGGAGCAAAAGCTGCTGGGCTTATAGCGGTTTTGATAAATAGAGATGGAAAAAAAGTCGATTACAGTCCGGATTATGAAGTTAAGGACCTTAGAGAAGTTTACCAGATAGTCAAGAGCATGGGTGGTTAGTTTGGTCAAGAGATATGAGTGTAAGGATTGTGGGAAAGAAATATCTCGACAAGAGCTCGAGAATTCGGATAAAATCGTCTGTCCTTACTGTGAGTCTTATAGAATTAAAAAGACTGAAGAAGATTGAGAATTTAACCTTCTAAAGATTCTTTTCCGACGAGGAGTTCGCCTAATTGCTTGCGTTCAGATTCGGGCTCTTCTGCCGGTTGCCCTATGCAGAAAACGGCCATTAGTTCAAGATGGTCAGGTACTTTTGTGATCTTTTTAACACATTCTTCGTGATTCAGGATTTCCCCATTCCAAACTGCACCGAGGCCTAAGGAGTGAGTAGCTAGCCATATATTTTGACAACAGGCACCGATGCCCTGCAGGTCCTTTGTTCGATCGTAACCAGCTTCGCTGTCCAGATAGACAATTATGAGAACTTTTGCCTGTTTCATCGTTTTTGAATATTTTGTACACTCTGCAATCTCTGTGATTTCGTCTTTTTCTGTTATTACTTGAAACCTCCAAGGTTGGTTGTTTAATCCTGAAGGTGCCCATCTAGCGGCGTTTAATATTTTTTCGATTTTTTCTTTAGAAACTGGCTTATCCTTGAATTTTCTGATACTTCGCCTTTCTTTTATACACTTTATGACGTCGTTGCCCATTTTAACAAATCCGATTATCCAAGGGATAAAATTAGGTCGTATTACTTACTCTTCTTCGTCTTGTTTTTCTGTATGCCAGAATCGATCTTTCTTTGGATCGTAAATTACACTACAATTTTTACAATAACAGACACCTAGGCTTTCCCACCATTTCATATCTCGGTCACATTCATTGCATTTTGGACATTCCATAGTTTTCTCTCCTTATTTTCTTGAACCTCAAAAACGAACTTCTACGAGTATAGGCTTTTGAAAGTCCGCTTTGTACGTTCTGTAATACATTTATTTTCCTAGAGTATAAATTTTAGAGATTATTGTTATTTTGAGAGTTCTTTTGATCTTTTTTTGGCTGCTTTAACGGCTTTTTTAATATTTTCCTCTACTTTTCCGTCTTCTAGTACTTTTACTCCTTCGATAGTCGTACCCTTGGGTGAGCAGACCATATCTATAAGATCTTCCAGATTTTCTTTGGATTCTAAGACTAATTCACTGCTTCCCTTCACGGTTTGGGCGGCTAATCTTGTCGATTCACTTTCTGATAGTCCATTTTCCACTCCCGCATCTTTCATGGCTTTAATTACGAGAAAGATGTATGCAGGTCCACTCCCACTTAGTCCAGTTATTATGTCCATCAGATCTTCGTTTACTTTTAGAGTCTCACCCATCTTGCTCAAAATCTCATTTACAAGTTTTTCGTCTTCTTCTGTAGCATTTTTTCCTAGGGTGTAGCCTGAGGCCATCTCCGCTACTCGTCCACAGATGTTAGGCATTACTCTGACTACCCTGGCGTTTGTATGTTTGCCGAGGAAGTCAGTTGATACTCCAGCGGCTAGAGATATCAGGAGTTTGTCCTCCGTTAGTTCGAGGTTCTCTATCACTTTTCCTACGATACTGGGTTTTACTGCTACGAAAACTACTTTGGATCCCTCGACGGCCTTTTTGTTATCTGTGGTAGTCTTTACCTCAAGTTCTCGGATTTTTTCTAGCTTCTCTTCGTCTAGGTCGCTGGCAGTTATTTCAGCTGGATTGAACGTCTTGGATCTGATGAGACCCGTTAAGAAAGACTCTCCGAGATTCCCACAACCTATAATCGTTATTTTCATGATATCGTACCTGTTTCAGTTACTTTCAATTCTTTAGGCCTATATTTCTACCGGAATTGAAATGGGTTTATCGATATTATGAAACGTGAAGAACAATTATTTAGATGTGTTAATATGGAAATTTATATGTGGTTCAGATGGGAGAGATTTTCAAACCTGGAGATTCTAAAAAGGAGAAAATAAGGAGACTTGCCAACGAGCTTCAGATATCGGAGGAAGAAGCGAAGAAGATTCTGAAGAAGCGAGGATTGGAAGATCTGGAAAGGAAGTAAGCTTCTTTGCTAGATAGAAACTTTCTAATTAGATCTTCAGCAAGTTTTTAATCTGCTGTTGTAATTATGTTCTGGTAGGCCCCGGTAGCTCAGTTCCGGTCTAGAGCGCACCCTTGGTAAGGGTGAGGTCGCGGGTTCGAATCTCGCCCGGGGCTCCATATCCGTCTTTTCTTTTGGAAAACGTGGGCGAAAAAGAGGAATTTTCTAGGCCTAATTTTTGGATTAAAGTATTTTCTAGGATTTTGACAGATTGATTCCTTCGCTTTTGGCAAGCTCTTTCAGTTCTTTAGGTGGTTGATTGTGGTCTTTCTTTTTTCTGTACGTACAGGATTTTTTCATTGGTCATATGGATTATTACTCCTTTGCAGGGTTTGGCTCGTTTAAGAGTGAAGAAAACAAATTCTCTATTTTTCTGTACTTTTATAGAATTTTAGTCAAACTACTACAGATATTGATCCGTTCACTCAAATGATCTTTTCGAATATCTTTGAGTATTTTATTTTCTTCTCTGTTTCTCCCCTCATGTGCTTTTTTTATATTTTCTTTCAGTTTTTTCATTAATTCAAATTTGAATTTCTTCAACTTCTCTTTTTCATTATCGGGTATATTTGGAATCATGCTTTTGAAATTATCAATAATTATCTTTGCAACAAAACAAAAAAGAGAAGAATCTTTTTCTTCCCTCTTTATGTGGGTTACTCTGGCTTATTGGTTTTATAGGTCTCGCCACCTCAATTAAGCTCGTGGGTTTATCCGTAGCACTTCCCTTTATCGTTTCGAGCACTATTTTCTCAGTTTTTTTATGCCTTGTTGTCAAGGGAAATGGAATTTGGGTCTAATAAAAAGCAAATTTTACTTGGAGTTTTACTGGGTGTTCTAGGTATAATCGCCCTAGCCGGAAGTTTATGAAGCTGTAAAACGTTTTTTACTCTTTATCCTAAAATTTTCAACTCGGCCTTTATCGTAAATCTCTTTTAATTTCTTAGGACTGGAATCTGAGCAGTGTTGTCCTAAAACACTTTTAGGGATCCGACCACAAAGAGCGTCTATATACTCACCAGAACTTTTTACTTGAGTTTTTTATTATTATCCTACTCAGAAAACTTATTGTAAGTGATGAATTCATTTAAGTCCTTTCTGGATTTCTTTTTCTTTTCTAAAGGTCTCTTTGGATATCCCATCGTCATCAGGCCTACTATCTTGCAATAGTCTGGAACTTCTAGAACTTCTTTTGCTTTTTCTTGATTAAAGGCTCCTATCCAGCACGTTCCTAGTCCTTCTTCTGCGGCCTTGAGACTGAGGTGATCGAGAGCTATAGTCACATCTACGATTCCAGAAGGAATCTCACAAGACATTGTATATTCGGGATCAGTAGTAACACCTGCCACTACAGCTGACGCTTCTTTCACGAAATCCTGTCTGTTTGCCGCTCTGGATAATTCTTCTTTTTTCTTGCTATCCGTCACTACGACGAATTTCCAATCCTGTTTATTGTTAGCAGATGGTGCCATTCTGACGCAATCCATAATCTTCTCAACTTTCTCTTGAGGAATATCCCTGCCCTCATACGATCTCACAGATCTTCTACTCAATATGGCTTCTTCAACATTCAAAATATCTATCTCCAATTTATTTTGTAATTATTTAGTTAATTTCAATCTTATTTTTAATTTTGTTTTACCATTTTCTGGTTGTAATGGTTGTTTAAAATGGAGGTACCGCCCCGGCCAGTCCTCGAAAGTCCGTGTGACCCTCTGATGTTCTTTTTATTTTTCTAAACAAACACTTTAGTGTTATAGAAAAATTTTTAACAAATTGTAAAAATATTTATAGGAGCTTGGGGGTGACCTAGAGAGAATTTTCCAGTTAAGGTGATTTTATTAACATTTCAGTTATCATGCTCCCGCCGGTGAATTTCTTCTCTTGAGAATCGAATTTTACAACACCGGCGGTATGTGCCCCTGGGATTTCTCAACTCCTTGTTTGCACAGCTAGGGGCACTGGGGCTGGGCGTGCCGGTGGGCTCTGCTTCGGTCGGCTACCGACTGTTTGTTTTGCAACCTGCCCGCGAAAGGGTAACATCCCCGGCCCCTTAATCTCACTATCTCGAACTCATAATTAGAATTAAAATGGTTTTCGGTTGACTAAAAAATCCTATACGAAACTTCCGGACTTATGGAAGTATTAATAATTCTATAATGAAAGAATAAGTTGGTCTTAATGAATATTATTAATCTATTTCATATCCATAGGAAGTATATCTTCAAGCACTACTTCGATGAAAGTAACCTGTTTAGAGATTTACGTGATTACTACGACAGATCGGAATACAGGTTCGAAGTGGACGAGGACGAAGTAGATTACGTTGTCGAGAAACTCGAAGAATATGGATACAGAGCCCATATCGTTGAAAGAAATGAGATATCGGACTACACTTTGATTATAGGCAGATACGATAAACAGGGAGACCTACTGAAAAACTCCGTGGAAGTCATTGAACTCGGAGACGAGAAGGCTCTAGTTATGAAGAGCAGGGTCGCAAAAGAAGAAGCCATGGACCGAGGAAGAGAGCCGAACGAAAAATGGAAAGCACGCCTCTGAAAGTTCAAAAAAACTATAAAAAACAAATCCTTTTCAACAGTGTTTCGAGAGCTTTTACTGAAAAGAAAAATTTGCTACTTTGGTATTTTCACTAGGAGTTTAAAATCAAATACTTTCTTAACAAGCTGTTAATTTTAATTTTGTATTAACATACTTTTATTAACGTTAACAAATCATTTAAACCACAAAAAGTTAAAAACCCAAACAAAGGAGAAACAAAAATGTTTTCGTCAAAAATACCCAGATGTATGTCCACTCAACATCCGGACAATGCAAATCAGCCGATCTTTGCGAGCGACCCAGAAACGCTAAGAGATAAGGATGAGATTCTTGAAGCGTTCTTTGCCTACTCGGAGCTTAAATGTGATGAACAGATGTGGGATATAGAGGGAAAAGAAGCGAGTAGGTCAGTTGTTAGAGAACTACTTGAAGCACATCCTGATTTTTTCAAGGAAAACAAATTAGGGGAGGATCTTAGACTTACCGTTAGAATACCTAATCCAGAATACGAAAAAGTAGAACAAAAGGCAATACTCGAAATACTCGAGAACATACCGCGTTCTTATGATACTGCTAAGGTATTTTATGATGATGGAACCGCGCCCATATACGAAGTTATCTTACCAATGACTACTTCTTCGAGGAGTTTAGAGAGGATATACCACTATTATCAAGGATATGTGTCGGGAAAGAAAGGTCATAGACCCTTCGACAAATCAATAGAAGAATGGGTAGGGGAAATAAAGCCCGATCGCGTGAATGTCATACCCTTAATAGAAGAAATGGATTACATGTTGGAAGCTCACAACATAATCAGAGATTTTTTAGAGGAAAAGGAGATTGAGAGCCAAAGAGTTTTTCTTGCTAGGTCCGATCCAGCTCTGAATTATGGATTGATCTCGGCAGTTTTGATAAACAAAATTGCATTAAGTAAGCTACAGAAGCTGGAAGAAAACGTTTCTACGAAGATATACCCGATACTCGGTGCCGGCTCGGCTCCGTTTAGGGGGAATTTATCTCCAGATCGAGTTGAGAATACTCTGGCAGAATACCCCTTCGTTCAGACATTTACAATACAGTCTGCTTTCAAATATGATTATCCGAAAGAAAAATCTTCAAAAGCCATAGAGATGATAAAAAATGCTAAAAGAAAAAGTATTGATCCGATGGATGAAAGAAAGTGCCTTTCATTAATAGAGAAGGCAAAGGGGGACTATAGAAAAAAAGTATTGAGTCTAGCTTCGACTGTTAATAAACTATCTGAATACGTACCTTCGAGAAGATCAAGAAAACTTCATGTTGGATTATTCGGTTACTCTCGAGGGATAAATGGCGAGAATAAAAGTTTTAAACTCCCTAGGGCGATTAAATTCACTGCATCTTTATATTCTATAGGAGTCCCTCCTGAGATAATAGGGTTTAGTGCACTTTCTGAGAAAGATGTTGAATTTCTTGTGGATGAAGCTTATAAGAAAATTCTGACTGACCTTAAAGATGCAGCGCAATACTACAATGAAGATGTAGTTAAAGAGTTTCCTTTTTTAAAAGAAGATATGAAAAAAGTTCAGGAATATGTCGATGTAGAAATTAATGAAGAACATAAGGAAATAACAAATCAGATTTTGAATCAGGAAACGGATGATATGAAAGAAAAAATTCGACAGGCTGCAGAAATAAGGAAATTTTTAGGTTAAGAATTTTGGTATCAGAGCATGCAGAAAGGTTAATTACTGATTCTTAATGTGGGCACTGGTTAATAACCGAAATTTTTTTCCCGTGGTTGTTTTCTAAAGTAATCTCAGCAGATTTTGATTATTGGAAATGGCACCAAGTAATATCTTATCGTAGCAAAAATAATAATTCTACTAAAAGATTTGAGTTACTTGGATAAATCCCCAAGTTGACCAGACTTCGTATCTAATGAACATTTTCCAAAGTAATTTCAATGCCGTGGATGTTCTTCTCGTATATCTCTTCGGATTTTTTTACTCTTACGTAAGGAATTGTATCCGTCAACATTTTGACAATCTCCGATGTCTTGCCAGTTTTCTCACCAAGTCCTCTAATTCTCACTTCGTTAGAAAAAGTAAGTTTGAACAGGCAGGTGCTGGCGTACGTGTCGGCGTGTCTGTTACCGACTTTAACATTGCTTATATTTACATTTTTGATCATTATTATCTACCTCCTAATTTTATCAAATTCTGAATCAAATCTCCAATAGAATTATTACCAAATTGAATGATTTTTCTAAGAACGTTCCAACGTTTTCTATAAATTTCCTGATTATTACTATCGTGTTACACACCCTTAAGCTTTTAGTCTATTGTCGAATTAACTTGGAATAATAGTAGTAATAATAGACAAAAATAACCGTTTTCTTTAAATACATATACCAATTGTCGAATTTTTCCTGTTCAATATAATACCCGTCAGCTATTTCTCTGATTATGTTTTGACCGTTCTTTTTTGTTAGGCAATTTAAACAAACTTGAAAGTTTATTTTCACATCACGTGTTTTATCACAAAATCTCTTTTTCTGTATCTTTGATTTTGCACTTAATTTTAAGAATCTATAAATCGAATTTTTAATTGAATTATGAGCAAAAGTGCTGAGATAATTAAGGCTCCGGAGATGAAAGAGGGGAAGGGTGCTAAGGTCAAGAGGGCCTTCCCTAACAGAGAAGTATCTCAAGTAAATCCTTTTATTCTTCTCGATGAATTCTTCGTAGAACCGCCAGCTGGCTTTCCAGAACATCCTCACAGCGGGTTCGAGGCGATAACTTACATGCTTGAAGGAGCTTTCGAGCACGAGGACAATAGCGGGGCAACTGGGAGAATAGAAACTGGTGAAGTACAGCATATGATCACGGGGTCAGGAATAAGACATTCCGAGTTTCCCGGGACTAATGGACTTAATCATGGACTTCAGCTTTGGATAGATTTACCGGACGAACTTAAGGATATGAGCCCCCAGTATTCGAGCTTTAAGAGAAATGAAATTCCGATAGAGAAAACGGAGAGCGTTACCATAAGAACGATTATTGGAGAGGGTTCACCTGTCGAAGTTCACACACCTGTTCAATATATCTATGTCACTGTGAAGCAGGGGGGAGAATTTTCTTGGAAGATAAAAGAGGGATACAACGGATTTCTTTATTGCGTTTCTGGTAATGGTACATATGAGCAGGATATCGACTTTGATGGGGGTACTTTATTGCTTTTCGAGAGAAGGCAGATTAAAATTAGATCAAATACCGAGATGGAGTTTGCTGTAATATCTGGAGAGCCTCTTTAGATTTCAGATTTCTTAGTAAGAATTAATAAAATAGAATAGAAGTATTTTTTTCTTTTTGAGCAGTTCCTTGTTACTTTTTTATTTCTAGGTTTATCTTTTTCCAGTTTTCTCCGATCTTCTCTTTTTCGGCAGTACTTTCCTTCTCTTCTTGAAGATTGGATACCGCGCATGTGAGGACTGAAGTAAGTATTTCTCGAACAAACTTATTCATGACGATCT
Source organism: Hadarchaeota archaeon (SeqCode) (assembly GCA_964384105.1). Taxonomy (GTDB): domain Archaea; phylum Hadarchaeota; class Hadarchaeia; order Hadarchaeales; family JAGGTB01; genus CAYLJV01. The sequence continues at coordinate 55,226 of CAYLJV010000004.1, forward strand.
TTCGATTGTCTACTTCAAGTTTAATATCCAAATTTTCACCCCCGCATTATTACTATTAACTTTCTTTGATTCTTTAAACCAATGTGTGGTAAAAGTGAATACAGCTCTGAACTAAAACTCAATTCATTTATTTCTATTTCCAATTTCTTTAGAAGAAAAAAATAAACTTAAAGAAAGAGAGTTTTGAACAGGATGTGATATTTTGCCGAAAGTAAAAATTACCGTTCTTAAAAAGACCACGGAAGAAGACCTTTTCGAAGAATACGCTCACGAAAATTGCGAAAGAATTTGTAGTAGATTCGATGTGGGTGAAGAGTTTGTAGTTGAAGGAGAAGGACTGTCTGTTCCCGAGGATTTTTGCCCTTATGCGTGGGATTCTATTTCGAGCCATATCAAGGCATTGATTCTAGGTGGTAACTTTGGCCTGTGGGAATGGACTAAGGATGAAAAAACCGCAGTAGTATGTTGTCCGGACGGGTTGAAGCCAGTGTTTTTTAAACTAGAGCCGGTTGAGTAGGTTGGTTTGCGAGTAAGAGGTCTTCATCTGTACGAATAGTAAGGACTAATTATTCTACTACTTTTTAATAAAAATAGTGCGTGATATTTAACCTAGGGGGATTGGATGGAATATACGACTAAGACTATGCTTCCTCCAGAAGTGAATAAATTCTCTATTTCAGAGAGTTCTTTTAGAAGGATTTTGGAGGAGAATCTTGGAGGAGAGATAGAATCTATAGACGTGGATGGGGATGAGGTGGATATAAAGATATCCGGTTCTTTTTTGAAGAAGATTCTAGGAGAGAGATACGAGAAGAAAATCGGTGGCGTAGAGGTTGACGGTGGAGAAGTGGATATAAGGTTACAAAAACCTCGTGAAGAATTGGAGGATGAAGATGAAGAAGAGACCGAAGAGAAGACTGAGGATGAAAACGGGGAGGAAGAGAAAAGTAAAAACAAGAGGTCAATATTCTCCATTTAGAGTAAAAGTTAACTTTATCCATCTTTTTTGAGTGTAATTGTTTTTAGAATATTGAAAAAGAAAGATTTTTAGTTTTTAGAGGTTTTCAGTATTTTGGGGGAGGTGAAAAGATGAAGATTTTGAGCCCTACATTTGATGATGGTGGAAAGATTCCATCCAAGTACACCTGTGACGGTGCTGATATTTCTCCTAGGCTGGACATTTCCCAAGTTCCTCCGGACGCTAAAAGCTTAGCTGTGGTAGTTGACGACCCGGATGCGCCTGGAGGTGTTTTTGACCACTGGGTTATCTGGAATATCCGCGCGGATATTGACACTATTCCTGAGGAAGTTCCAAAAAAAGAAGTCGTAGATTCCCTTGGTGGAGCTTTGCAGGGTAAGAACGATTTTGGTAGTATTGGCTACAGAGGTCCGTGTCCTCCAGGAGGTCCGGCTCACAGGTACAGATTCAAGGCTTATGCCCTTGACGAAAAATTAGACTTGGACTCCGAAGTGTTGAAGAAAGATTTGGAAAAAGAGATGGAAGGACACGTTCTTTCAAAAGACGAAATAGTAGGAAAATATAGTCGTTAAATTCTCAGTTAATTGTATCTATCGAGATTTACTCGGTTATTATCATTCCTGGCCCAGGGGGTAGAATCCTCATTAATTCGTCAATATCTACCTTCTTGCCTGTTTTTTCTTCTATTTCTTCTTTGAGTTCCTTAGCGAGTTCACTTTTCTTTGTTGGACCTGGTTTTAATTTAGCCAGTATTTCGGAACGAGCACTTATCGCCGATATTGGGCCACACATAAGAACATCGTTTCCATTATCCTCTTTGAATAAGCCTATTTCAACTTCTACAGGAACGGTTAGATAATTTCTTTCTCCTTTTATCATGTAGCTCCCCTGGGGGAGATATTCTCCTGCAGGTGTCTCTTTGGTTACTTGTTCAGGTTTTGCCCAGTAAACATCTGCGTTTGCTAGACCCTTTTTCCATGCTCTAGAGTACGCTGCTGCTAGCTTCGCCGCTTCCCCTATGGTGCTTTCGGGAATCTTTTTGTTTTCACTTTTTATTACCGTATGAGGCGCCCCTTCCAAATCCGCATGGAGGTATAGGTCCTGGGATTCCATGTGTTTTTCTACGACTTCTTGATTCGTTTTTTTGTCCCGTCCCGCTATTATCAAAAATCCGTCCGAGGAGTAACACCATCTGTATTTTTCATACCACATTCTCTTCCGTGTCTTTTTTGGAGCCGGTTTTTCGGGGATTTCTATCTCTTCCTCTTTCAATTCTTCGATTTCTCTCAGAGTTTTTTCTCTCGCTTTTTTAGCTCCTTCAATCTTACTTTTCGAACGTTTGTATTCTTTGTAGAATTTGGCTGCATTTTCAAACGATGATAATCTTATATCTATCTTGACCGATACTTCCGGAAAGTTGATTGTAACTTCTCCTTTGTGGGGATCTACAGATTCGATCATGCTTGCCCATTTCTTACCTTCCTTTGATGCCTCTTGGATAATTTCGTCAATGTTTTCCCAGCCCTTTTCATTTCTAATCTTGTCTAGCTTTTCTAGAATTTCGTCAACAGTTTTATTACATGTTGAGATCTTATCGGCCTTTCTTTTGGTTTCCTTCTTTTTTTCTTTCATCTCTTGTATCTGGTTTTCCTGTTTTTCGAGCTTGGATTTTATTTTATTCAGTTTCTTTTCCAATATGCTTTCTTTCTTATCTTCTACTTTCTCTCTAGCAATTTTTTGAAAATATTTGTCTAGAGCTTCGTTAAAACTTTCAAAACTCTCGCTTTCTTGATCTTGTTGAGTTTCAAAGGGAAAAGGTAGTACTTGAATGGGTTCTTCATTTTCATATACGATTACTGGAGATTTCTTTCTTGTGAGAATATCCTTTATCACTTCGTGGATTTTTTCGTAATCTGATTTGGAGAGTTCATTAGGATCGGTTTCTTTTGATATGCCGGCTCTGGAGCATATTTCTTCGGAGAGATCTCCACCGATATTGAGATTTCTGGCTAGTCCTCTTACGAGTTCTTTAGATTCTTTCAATACCTCTTCCAGTTCATTTATGGAAATAGAGGAGATATTTTTTCCTTTTTTAGGCGGTAAAGAATATTCCTGACCGGATTTTATCTCTCTGTGCTTCCAGCTTTTGGTCCGATACGGTTGTATTATTTTCCGGTCTTTATCACATAATATCAAGTTGCCGTCCCCAAAAAGCTCGGCAATTAAATAAAATGTTCCTTTTTTACTCTCAAACTTTAGGTTCACTATCCTTTCCATGTCAGGTTGGATGATATCGGTTAGTTTGGAGTTTTCCAAATATTTTCTCAACAGCATTGGGTAAGAAGGTGGATGAGTTGGAGTTTCATATTTCATCTCGGTTAGGTGTATCCGTTTTCCGGGTTCGATTATTAAATCAGTTCTACTTTCTCCAGATGGTTTGAATTTGAAGAGGAATACTCCGCCAATCTCGTAGATTTTTCCGGTCCAGGCTCCTACAATTATCTCTAGCTCTTCTAGGCAATTCTTGATATCTAGTGCGGACATTGTGTTTTTCAAGTATTATCACCTTTTGGAATTTTTTCAAGATTTAATAAAACCATCATTAGTATAAATAAAAAATGGGATAAAATGGGTCTCTGAAAGTTTGTAAATTACTTTCTAGCCACGAGGACAATGTCTTTTTTGCTCTGTTGGTGTTCTACATTTGTAACTATTTTCGCTACTTCATCGTCCGTGATGTCTATTACATAGATCACTTGTAAGTCGTAATCAGCTATATTTGCGTCGTCTCGAGCTGCTTCTATGACACTTTTAGCCCAATCTTCCCACTCAGAATTAGCTTCTTCAAATCCGGCTTTTGAGGCCTTTATTTCTTCCCATACATCTGTTGAAAATCTATGGGTTGCTCCATCCTGGTTATAGCTCCATGCAATCGAGGAAATGACATCTTTTGGATATATTATTTTTAATACCTCAGCGTTTTGCACTCTCTGAATCAGAGTTTTGTTTTCTGGATCGTATTCATAAACGTCAACTCTGGATCCTTCTTCAAGAGTAGGTGTCTTTTGAAATTCATTTATGATTGGAACCATATAGGAATTTGGAGCTCGGAACTTTGCTTCCTTTAAAACTTCCCAATTTTTGTTCAATACGAAACTTCTTGCTTCGGATTTAGCATAATGAATCTCATAGAGTGGACTGTCCTGTCTCACCATAACCACATAGTTTTCGTAGATGGTACCTATTTGAGATAGATGTATGCTCCGCCATTCGGAATTCAATTTATCATTTAGCTCGGTCTCAGCTGCAGTTAGTGCATTTAGACTAGTTGCTGAATTTATTTGCTTTTTTAGGCTTTGATTGAGCTCTTCAAGCTCATAAAAATGCCCTTGGGTTGCTTTTTCTATCTGAGTGATAAGTTCCTTGCGTTTTTTCTCGATTTCATAAGAAGAGTTGATCTCGTTTACTATCGAGGCAACTTCACCTTTCGAATCAGCGGCTTGTATCTGTGCTAGATATTCTCTTGTCTTAGCTTGAGATTCTTCAGTTTTGACTTGGGCCAATGTTTTGGCTAAAGTATTGGTTGCAGAGTCTTTGGCCTCTTGCAGTTCTTCCCTTTCAGCTTTTACAAAACCGAAGTAATAGACTCCATATCCAACTGCACCAATTATGGCTAGTACGACAACAACTCCAACCACTACCGAAGAATCGACTTTTCCTTCTTGATTAATACGTTTCACGCTCCAGTAACCAAACATAATAGTGAGCTATTCATATATAAGCTAAAGCTTTTTTCGTACTATTAGTGCTAACTAAAGGTCGGATTGACAATCAGAAGGTTTTTTTTTCTCCCATTAAGGATGAGAGGTCCAATTGGATTGAGAGAATTATTTAGCGATTGAATGGTAGCCTTATAAGTAAAAGGTGTCGATAATAGTATAATAGAAGATGTTAGAAAATTACTAATTATTGATAAGGGGAAAATATTTGAATAAAGGACAGTTTAGTATAGAATTTATATTTGTTTTGGCAGCTTTACTTGCGGTCCTAGTTAGTGTATCGATTCCACTTTATAGGAGTTCTAGAGAATCCACAGAGGAAATTACGGATACTTTGGAGGCTCGAAAAGCGTTAAATAGTATCTCACAGGGTCTCAACTCCACGTATTCTGGATTTTCTGGAAATAAGAAAAAGGCCGTTTACTGGTTGCCGAAAAACGTCGATAATATCTATGGAAACGCTGTCGATAACCATTTTGTTGTGAAACTAGCTCTAGATAGTGGAGATAACACTGTTACCTTGTCGTCCGATACGATTTTACCTGGTTACTGGGAGAATAGAATTGATTTAGAGAATATTACGATTGAATCCGATAATCGAGTTCTTCATGAAACTGTTTTTGAGCTAACTGAAAATAATGAAAGCCCGGGTATTGACCATATGATAAATATTTATGATAGTATATTGGAGAGGGAATGAATTGAAAGGACAATCCTCAGTAGAATTCTTGCTTGTTGTCGCGGTTATACTATTGGTCTTAACCACTTTTACTGTAACCCAGATGTTCAATCCGAGTCAAAACGCTACTCAGGAAGTAACCTCTGCTAGTTTGGCCAACTCTGTGGCTGACCGGATTGCGAATGCTATCAATGGGGTTAGTTCAGGAGGGGAGGGTACGGTCGATTCTGTGGGAGTTTCCCTAACAGATAAGTGGTCTTTGCGAGTCGAAAGGGATAACCAGGTGTTGAAGATCGGAGTTAAAACGGGAAAGTCAGTTACTTGGTTGGAGAGTGAGTTGATTTATGCATTTAACGCGGAATTAGTCGATATACCTTCTGGAGAGTACATAGTGATTGTTGAAAAAGGAGGAGATGAAGGGATATCCAGGTCGAATAATCGAATATTCATAAACGTTAATCCATCCTCCGGTGGAGGAAGGTGGAAATATTGACAATAATTATCATGACGGGTCTGTTAATCTGCTTGAACCGTATTTGTAATCTGTTATCAATTCAGTTATGCTGGGTGGATATTTTATGAAGGGTCAAGCCAGCTTGGAAATGCTTTTAATTTTAGCGGCGATTCTATCGGCTTTATCGGGATTCATATATTATGCTCAAGGGTCCAATGAATCAATAAATGCTTATTCTGCAGTACAAACTGGTGTTGAGAACTCAGTAACCAAGCTAGAATTGAAACATAAAATTTCAGTGAATTATGATATTGATCAAGACGGAGATGACTTTACTATCAGCCTAAAGTACTGGGGAGGCAATCTATCAAATTCCTCGATAGAAAACCTTGTCTATAATGAGGCAGTAAGTTTTGTTTATAAAGCATTTAGAGACAAGTATCCTGACAGTATCCCTGAATCGGTATCTACCGATCGCCACGAGTTTAGGATATTTGTCAATGCTAGTGTGGTGACGAAGAATGAATGACCGAGGTCAGATTTTTACCTTCGATATGCTTTTGGCAATGATCCTTTTAATGTTAGTAACTATATCTTCAGGATATGCATTGAATATGGTTAACGACCAGTCCTCAGAATACGTTTCTAGGTATTCTTTGGATAGAGAAGCTCAGGATATAGCTAATGCGTTGATTAGGTCTCCGGGTATGCCGAGTTACTGGGAAGAAAATGATGTGGATATGTTAGTTCCAGGTTTTGCTAAGTTAGATCAGTACGACCAGCCTATTTCTCATTATTTGGATATAATCAAACTATCACAATTTGCATCCAAAATTGGTTACGAACCAATAGATGAAAATATAAAAAAGTTTTTCGGTGGCACAACTAATTTTGAAATAGAGATTAGTAGAAATGAAAATGCTCATTTACGAATATGGCCAGGATGGAAAAATAGTTCTAAATCAGGTGTGGAGAACGCTCTTGAGGTGGTGACTGTTGAACGAATTGTTTATGGAACGGGTGCAGAAGTTCGTGCTGAAACTCCGCCTTTAATAAGGGCAACGGGAAGAGATGTTGAAAACCTTTGGTTTAGAATTAATGCTGGAGAGCTAGATGCTTTTAATTGGTATATATATGCTGAGAATTTAGTGCCCTTTGAGATGAATTATAATATAGATGTCTATGTCAATCACACACAACTGGGAGGAGGGCATGTGAACTACAATTTTCATAAGAATCAAATTCCCATCCCAGGTCAAGCTCCTAAACCGCCTGCCACTGGTGGGATAGAAAATGACACTGATATATCAACCACTAATCAGCTGAAAGTTGGTATGAATTTTATACATATAAAAATGACAGCAGTTCCGGGAGTCAATACAGTAAAATTCTATATAATTGCTATTCCTGAGGGTTCCCCGGAATATGAAATAGTTCCTTCTACGGAAAGAATTTCGATGCAGCTTAAATTGAAAATGTGGAGGTAAAAAAATGTCGGTAAAAAATGATGAAAGAGGATTTATATTCACTTTGGATGCCACTTTGGCCGTTTTAGTGTCTTTGATAGCGATAGTGGGTGTAGCACAGATTGGAAGTCCATATACAGTATATAGTCAACACAGTCAGCTTCAGATTGAAAGGTATGGAAACGATGCTTCACAAGTAATCCAGTTATCGGGTGGCATGGGCCGTGTTATGGAACTAGTCGAAAACAAAGAGTTTGAAGAGGCCAAAGCTCTAGCGAGAGAGGAACTCCGGAAGGTGCTACCCTCTGAATTGCAGTTTAAATTAGTTGTTGGGGATAATCTATTGGCAGTTTATCCTAATGATAATAGTGGATGGGAAAATAGATTTTCTAATGTGAATGACCTTTACGTGTCAGCTCCGATATATGTGACCCCTCCACTAAAAGAACTTCGTTTACTCGCCTGGTTGGATGACTCAAAGGATCAAGAGCTTTTGAATAGTATTTTGAGTGGAATGGAGTGGGAAGTTACGTATACGGATAATGAGGCTCGTTTCCAAGAGGAGATACAACGGGATAATCTGGGCTATTACCATACGGTATTCATACCCGATGCAGATCTCACGTTTGTTCAGGAGACAATCGATAATCTTGTTCAGTTTTCTTCTTATGGAAGATTAGTAGTTGGTGGTGACACATTGTGGAATAACTTAGAAGCAGATGATTCTTTACCCGATGAACTAGCGGGTGTTTTTGGAATAGATGATGAGTACATACTTAGATACGCACATGCTGATGAGGGTATGATGTATATTTGGGACTCAACTCATCCCATAACGGAAGTGTTTATAAGAGGACACCCAGTGGATTATCCTGATGAAGAAAACCTTTACGAGTACTCTCTTCAAGGTGGTACAGCACTTTCCCATTGGTATCATCAACAGACCGATTCTTACTTGGGTGAGCCTGCTATAATATTCAATGACGAGGATGAGTTCAATCCGGGCACGGGGGTACTCTTTAATATGCGTTTAGCTCAAGCTGCGTCTTCGGATGAAATTAGTTCACAGGATAGAAGCGATTGGATCACTTTGGCAAAAAGGTCTGTTTACTGGATCAGTCCCTTTTGGATATTTAGAAGGGTAACACTTTACGTATGGAGAGGAGAGGGTGTTTGATGATACAGGAGGATCAACGCGGATTTGTCCTTAGCGGAGTTACACTTTTGCTCATATTACCGGCCTTGCTCTTATCTGTCTCTTTTTTGAATGTAGTAGAGACTGGTGAAGAAGCAGTGGCTGTTAGGAGCGTATCGGACAAAGTTGTGACTACTGCTTGGAATATTGAAAGAATGGTTAGTTATATGGATACGATTGGAATTACTCTTGATAATTCCACTCTCAGAAAGCTTGCCGAAAACTACAGGGAGGCTTCTGTATTAGATGTTAAAATTTCTCCAGGAGTGTATGATATATGGGAGAACGTTCATGAATCAGATGGTGATGATTCTTATCCTCATTATGCCGGATCTAAGTATTGTGAAATCAAGGCAATAGGGGAAGATGAGTGGTACTACAGTTTCGAAGATCTTGATCCCAGATACAATCGTTATCCAGATAATGACCGAAATGAACCAACGCTACATGTAAAAAGACTGGATAATGGGGATGTGCGCGTAACATTTGTAAGGTATGACGGAGGTTATACCGCCGATATATGGTTTGAAGATGAGCTGCTTTGGGAGGGTGTTGGAAGTCATGTTGAGCCTTATAGTTTAAGTGAGACAATAAGAAACCCGGCTCGCTTAGTTCATATAGAGGTTACTGATCCGGCTATTAATGCTCATTTTGAAGAGCAGTATCGTCCCGTACAGTTAGACCAAGAAATTTCTGAGCAAACTGAAGTCGAAGAGAGTGAATCACCGGTAGCAGATGCAGGTGGACCTTATTCTTTATATGCGGGAGAGTCTATTGAGCTGGATGGAACTGAAAGTTACGATCCCGATGGTTCTATTCAAAGTTATTCTTGGGAGATAATTAGTGGCCCCGGAAGTCTCTCTGATGCAGACACGAGTACGCCGGTTTATACCGCTCCAGAGGTGATCTCAGATGAGACCATAGTAAATGTAGGCTTAACTGTAACAGATAATAACGGTCAAATTGGTTTGGATAACACTACTATTACTGTCTATCCTGAGTCTGAGTGGGAGTATAGAAAGAAAATCACTATAAATCCTGATTATGTGGATTCTGAACTAACGAATTTCCCAATGCTATTCCATATTATCGATGATAAAGACGTTGGAAAAAATGCTCAGAGTGATGGTGATGATATTATGTTTACAAATTCTGACGGTATAACTAGACTAGATCATGAGATAGAAAGTTATTCTGTTTCAGGTAATAAGGCTGAACTCTGGGCGTGGATAAGAATTCCGACATTATATTCAAGCGATAATACGGTTATTTATATGTACTACGGAAATGATACGACCTCCAATCAGGAGGATGTTGAAGGGGTTTGGGAATCTTCTGCAGAGTTAGTTTATCATTTTAATGAAGAGTCTGGAAATCCCTCTGATTCCACAGGGAATAATTCTGGAGTAATCGAAGGTGGAGTTACTCAAGGAGCTTCTGGTAAGATTCAGAACGCATATGAATTTAATGGTTCAGATTCATGGGTTAGGGTTTTCGATGATCCTTCAATCGATTTAACTTCTCCTTTTTCAATTTACGCTTGGATAAACGTGGATGATGGAACTGGCGATCGAAACATTTGTCAGAAGGGGGATAGCTATGCTATGTGGGAAATAAGAAGTGGGGGCTTCCCATATAATGTTATAAGAAATGGTGGATGGCATACTGAATTTGAATGGACTGAGGATTCAAATTGGTTTGAAGGAGATTGGCACCAAATAACTTTTGTATATTCAGGTTCTCGAGTGAGGAATTACCTTGATGGTTCGGAAGATGCTTCATATGGCTTTTCTGAAACTACCAACACAAATAATACTGATTTGGGGATTGGTGTTAACAACCCCTGGTTGGATTCTTGGTTTGATGGTAGAATAGACGAATTCAGAATTTATTCTGAAGAAAAATCTCCTGAATGGCTTTCGACAGCATATAACAATCAAAATAACCCTTCGGCTTTTTACACAGTCGGAAGTGAAGAGGCTGTGCCTTAGGTGAAAAGATATGTTAGATCTAAAATTAAGTAAGAAAGGATTTTTTTCTATAGATGCTCTTTTTGCGATTATACTATTAATTCTGGTTATGGGTACCTTAGTAAATCTTTATCAAGGGCGGGCAGAGGTGGTTGAAAGTTCGAGGAGTAAGTTTGAGGGACGGATGATAAGCGAAAAGTTAGCTGCTGCTGTTAATTCAGTCTATGCTACGGGGGAACCTTTAGATTTGCGGTTAAAGTTGCCCGATAATATAGTCGGAAATAATTATTCCATCCGATTTATTCAGGAAAATAGAAAAATAGCGGTGGAATTGTTGAGTGGAAGTCAAATATCTGACTATACTGGTGCATCTGTAGTTTACGGAGAAGTTACTGTTGAGAATCTAGATTTTTCTGAACAGATATTAGTATATTGGGAAAATGATGAGATAGTAGTAGGAAATTAAGCGATGTCCCATTAACTTGGAACAGCAATTTTAACTTTATAAACTAAATAAAACTTTGGTTAGAATCAAATGGAAAAAGAAGATTCAAGATTATTGCGGTTTTTCAAGAAAATTGGAGGCACTATTTTCGGTTTAAAGAAACTCCCTAAAACTATGAAAGAAATAAGGATGGAAAGTAAACCTAAAAATATTTATTCGAGGTCAAAAGAAAGAAAAATACCTAATTTTCTTAATGATTTTTTCCGAAAGAGGCACGCTGGCTGGCCGGAATACGTAATTTTAAAAGCTCAGATTGCTATAATACTCCTTTTTGGAATTTCGACTACGGTTGTTCTTTTTGATAGCTCTTTGCTGATTTTTGGCCCTATAATGATTATTTTGACTATCTATCTGATTCTGATAGCAAAATCAGAACTTAAAAAGGCTTTCATTTGCGATTTTTCCGCCTATAGAAGCTTTATAGGTATTTGTGTCAGTCTAGCATGGGGTGCTGTTTTCCTTTTAGAGTATTTTCCCCCTATTTTTTCAAGTAATCTACTCAGAATTTTATTTCCCATTGTGATTGTAATCCTTGGTGCCGTCTTTGCTTTTGTAGCGTTTAGGGTAAGATACGGTAGAGACTATACATATGGTATTATTCAGGATTTAAAGGGCGAAAAAGCTAAAGTGAAAATTGGTTACGATCTTCGAAGCAATGTGAAGCAAGGTATTTATTTCCTAGATTCGTATGTCCCTGTTTCGAAAGGTGATGTTGTCGAAGTGAAGGTTGATCGTTCTACTTTGGGTTTGAGAGGATCTAAAGCCGAGGCGATTGTCGAAAGGATTGAAAAGAAATAATTACTCTCACGCTATTCCGCCTACTAGATTTATAATCCACCAGTAAATATCCCCATAGAAAATAGCTATTGGGACCCCTATAGCGAAAGATGGGGCAAAAGGTAACCCTTCTTTGATTCTTATATGGTTCTCTATTTTTTCTTCTTTAACTCCTTTTTTAAGCAATTCAACTTGTTCGTCTGAAACTCCTGCTGCTAAATTACTGTCGGCCAATGTCTTGTCAAATTGTGGTTTTAACTGAAAGTTTTTGGGATTCTCGAATATCCTTTTAACTGAACTCACGAGTCCTGGGCTTTTATATCTCCTTATTTCATCGTTCTTCTCGTAGATTGTCTCAGCCGGAATCATTCCTTCCTTCAATTCATTTATAGGAATTTCACTTTGGAGGACGTGTTTGTTGATTACCTTAACTGAGTTTATGATGAATCTAAATCCGAATACTACCACGAAAGATATTGCCAAGAATTGAAGTATATCTAACGAATGTAAATAAGCGCCGTATCCAGTCAAACCTAGTGCTATTGGAATTCTAATTTGAAAGGGTATTCGATAAACTACTAAAATTATAACTAAAACTATCAGAATTTGTGCAATTTGACCCAAATCAAAATAGTTGGTTACTTTAGATCCTAGTATAGATCCTCCTGTCAATACAAAAGGTGTTATCAAAATTTCTGGAAAAGCTTCCCTAATAGGTTCAGTAACCTTTCTTCCTATTCCTGGCGTTCGGAGTGATTTTACTATTACATATCCGATTAGGACTGGAGCAAGGCAGATAATTCCGTTTAGAAGTATTGTTAGAATGAACGGGTAAGGAGCAGACATGTAAGGTGCATTGTACCCCCCCAGTAGCGCTCCGAGGGCTGCGTAAAGTTTTACATCCCCCCCGGCCCACCCCCCTATAATCCACATTAGGTAACCTATCCCGAATGTTACTCCAGCCCCGATTCCACCTGTAACAGCTAATAAAAAATTCTGTTGATAGATACCATATCCGAGATAAAGTGCTATACCTGCTATTATCATTGGAAAAGTCAGCTTGTTCGGGATTATTCTTTCCTTTAAGTCGGTATAATTTGCTATAAAAACAGTAGCCAACGCTAATACTGCAACGATTTGGTAGAATACCATACTTATCGTTATTAATAAAAAGTTAATTTATAAATAAATTGTCAGAAATTGGTCAACCTATTTTAAGTCCTTAATAAGATTGTCTCTTATTCCATCGATTTTACTTTCCATTTCAGGCCCGAGGGAGTCGAAGATTTCGAAAGTAACCGTCACGATACCGGCGATCACTGATAAAGCTACCGCTACCATTAATAAATATTCAATCGCTCCTTGTCCTTTTTCGTCCATTTTTTACATCCTCTTGTTTCAGTACAAAATAATCTCAGTGAGACTCCATTTGTACGTTTAATCTGATAATATGTTCTCTAGGAGTTGATTTTCTTTTTCTTTTGCTGCGTTTTCCCCAGACTCTGCAAGATCCCTTACATAAATGAAAGCTATTACAATCACTGCTAGTACTCCTGCAAGTATGAGTAGGTATTCTGTGGCTCCTTGAGCTTTTTCATCTTTCAAAATTTCCATTTTAGTCTCACCTCCACTCATCAAGTAGGTGTAGATATAAATAATCTCCTATTAAAGTTTATTTTAAGGGATATTAAAATCTATTCCGAACTTTTAGTACTTATTTTTAGTTCTTTTTTAATACAAAGCCCTAGAATTAATCTTTTATAATATATTTTCGACTAGATTTTCTTGTTTTTGTCTTGCTACGTTTTCCACTGATTTTGCAAGATCCCTCACGTAGGTTACGGCGATTATAATCACTGCTAGTACTCCTGCAAGTATGAGTAGGTATTCTGTGGCTCCTTGAGCTTTTTCATCTTTCAAAATTTCTACTATTTCTTCTGACATGTGTTCCTCTGTTCAAGGGTCTAAATTAACTATTAAAGTTTTTTGTTCAGCATCAAAGAAACAATGTATCAACAAGAATCCGCGAAGCGAAAAAAACACCAATAGCTACACCCATAAATGGCACAGAATATGTAAGACCTTTTGATAATTTTCCATATCTGATTACCCCGACTGCTGCACCAGTAATTGCTGCTTGTATTAATATGTAAATTGGGATGATTATGTCTATATTGCTTGGTAAGCCTCCTTGTGTGGAAGACCCGAATAACCCAATTCCACCTACACCTCCACCAGTAGTCTCGGTCATTGCAGTTCCTATATTAAGAACCATCCCAGAGATAAGTGGAGCAGCAAATAATGCTGCTGCTAATAGGAATAGGACCTGTTGCATAGTTGCTGCTTGCCTTTCTCGTTGGATAGATTGAGTCTCTCTTATATCTTCTGAAACTGCTTCTAATACGTCTGCTATTGTGGCCCCTCGTTCCATACCTTCTTCTATTAGGAAGAAGGCACGCTCATAGAGTTCTGATCGCGTTTTTCTAGCCATAGAGATCATTGCCCTCTGCATTGTTCGACCTCTTCTTACTTGAGCAAGCATAAGCTCGATCTCTTCGGAGAGAGCTCCGTGTTCAGATCCTGCAACATCTTCTAAAGCTCCTTCCAAACTTACTCCTGCCTTTAGTGAGGCGGAGATCTGCCTTAATGCATCAGGTAGGGCATTTTCTAATTCAGAGGTTCTTCTTTGAATTAGGTAGATCGGAACTATCATTGTTAGACTAGCTAGAGTTCCGTACAATGCTATTATCGCATATACTATATCAGGCAGTAAAGGAAAATTGAATACAAAAGAAATTCCAAAAATGGCTCCTCCAGCTATTAGACTTATCATTATTGAGATACCACAATATTCCGATCCAGAAAGAGCGATATTGGTCGCTCTCAATTTGTTATTAACATCCTCTAAAAATCTCTGAGGGAGGGCTTTCTGAGCTAATATGTCCATTACTCTAAGTATAGACATTTTATACACTCGGCTCCATTCTTTTGAAGATTATGATTAAGTAGATAAGCATAACTGGTATGAATACGAGAAATACCATATTTAGTAAAGCTGGGGGAAATAGACCTCCTCCGATAAAACCTGTTATTATCATTACCACTATCAGCATTGGTGGCATAACAGCTGCAGCAAACATGTATATCATAGACATCATATTCAATGATTGTGTGTAGTTTCTCAAATTCATCCTCATCGTGAAAGCAGCTTCGTCAGCCAGTATATTCAAAGTTCTAGAGATGTTACCACCAGTTCTTAATGTTCTTTGAATTTGTCTTATGGCTCTCGTCAGAAAGTCTGATTTGACTCGATCTCTCATTCTGTTTAGGGCATCGGCCATAGATTCTCCTCGTCTCATGTCAGTTATAGCTCTGGCAAATTCCTCTGAAAGAGCGCCATATCTTGATCTACTAACTGAGGTCATTGCTTCGGGGAGGCCAATACCAGAAGAAAGTTGAGTAGCTAGATGCCTTAAAGCGTATGGAATTTCTTGATTTATTTCATTTGAACGTTTTCCTATTTTCTGTTTTGGATAGAATCTTCCGATACCCAGTGGCATTATAAAACTGATTATACCTGCCAGAAATGCTATTAGTATTGAACCAATCATAACCCCTGTTAATATAAGTACTACTATGCCTGCGATAGATCCAATTCCAAGTAACATACCGATGTAATGCTCGGCAGGGATTTTTATATATGCCTTATCCAAATCTTCTTCTAATTCCGAGAAAAATCCACTCAATTTACTTGATGGTTTTTTGAAAGGCTGAAAGAAAAAATCTGCAAATCTCTCAGAAAGCGGCCTTTCTAGATCCCTACTTCGCTTCTCCCATTCTTTTTCCTCCCTTTCTTCCAACTCCATCTCTTTTTCTAGCATTTCCTCTATTTTTTGATCTTCTTCTTCGAGTTCTTGTAGTTCATGCAATCTTTCCGAGAGGCTTCCTCCCTCCCTCTTTATAGTCGGTTCTTTTTTTACTAAATCTCTTATTCTTACAGGAGTGGATGATGTTATCTCCCCCGCTTTTCGCACACTTTCGCCAATTCTACGGAAGAACGCTCTTAATCTTCCGTTTTTATTTTCTCCTTCCATATTTCTCACGAGAATAAACAAATTGCTAACTAGGATGTAATTCTTTCCATAAATTTCTGAGGATCTTTGTAGTATTGATGAATCACTTTACCCACTTTTTCAATGTCTCTAATTTCTTCTTCTTTCATCCACTCTAATATTGCCGCCCTTCTCTTGATTTCTTTTTCTATATCTCTTCCTCCGACTCCGGCGAAATCGGCTATCGATTTCTTTATTGTGCTTGGCACTCCTGTGGATTCTAATGTATCTTTTTTAGGATCCCATTTATATACTCGACTTAACTGTGGTTTTCCATTTTCCATACCAGATACTTCAGCGATTTCGGTTATTCTTCGAGTACTTCCTTCTCCATGTCTCTGAATTCTCTGTTGCATTACTATGGCGTCTAAAGCAGAAATCATCATTTCTGGCACGCTCATAGGTTCTTCTGTTAATCTTGTGATGGTTTCCATAGCATTGTTGGAGTGTATAGTTCCCATACAGCCGTCATGTCCTGTGTTCATACCAGTAAACATTGTTCTGGCCTCCGGTCCTCTAACCTCGCCTACAACTATTCTATCAGGTCTCATTCTCAGTGCGTTTTTTACTAGGTCATCCATGGTTATTTCTCCTCTTCCTTCGACGTTTGGTAGCCGTGTTTCAAGCCTAATCCAGTGTTCGTGAGGTAAATTAAGTTCTGCTGTATCCTCTATTGATATTATTCGCTCCCTTTGGGGAACAAAAGCGGAAATGGCGTTCATTGTAGTGGTTTTCCCACAAGCGGTACCCCCTGCAAAGAGTATATTTGAAGGGGATACACCGTAACCTTCAGTAGCTAACCAGAGGAATGCAGCTACGTCTGAATTTAAACTACCGTAATTAATAAGATCTATTATTGTTAATGGATCCCTTCTGAACTTTCTTATAGATAGGGTGGGTCCATCCAGCGAGATAGGTGGGATAGTGGCATTTACACGACTGCCATCTGGTAATATGGCATCGAGTAGAGGGTTTTGCTGGTCAATTCTACGACCGACATGCCTTGCGATTTTTTCGATTTGCCTGAGGAGTTCGTCTTCGTCTTTGAATATCACATTAGTGATGCACATTCCATAGTCCCGATGGTAAACGTAAGTTGGTTTCTTTGTGGAGGGAACTAGGATATCTTCGAGATCGTCGTCTTCAAGGAATATATCCAGAAGACCGAATCCGATCATATCTCTTACAATCATCCGGGCCATTTGGTTCAGTTTTTCATCGGTAATGTTTTTTGATAGCCCGCCTTGTTTGAACATTTCTTTAATTTTATCTAAGAAGATGTTTTCTCTTTCTTGATAGTCCTTAATGTTTCTTGGATCAATATCTATTCGATCAATAGCTCTTTCTCTAACCTCTTCCATCAACTCTCTCTCAGCTTTTGATAGCTCAGGAAGTTTTACCTCATAATAAGCTTGATCTACATTTGTGCTGTAAATATCAAAATTTTCGCTACTTTTCAGCTTTTCTTCTAGTTCTATATCTCTATCCGTTTCTGTTCGTTCCTCTATTAGCTCTGCAGGTTTACTTTTTGAGACACTTAACCCAGACATGCTGGAGGACATACTTTGAGAATTGGGATTCCCGTTTTGTTTTCTAAGTTCTTTTTCAATTTCTTTTCTATCTTTAGGCACCATTAGCCCTCCTTATGGGTCTTATCTTCTTTCTTAGTTATAATATTGGTTATAGACTGATGATTTAGAGCGAACAACATTTTTTCTATCATCTATTATTTGGAGAGATCCCAAAAGCGATGTATTTTTTGGCTTTTTCAAGCTTTTTTATATGCTCTTTAGTTTCTTTTACCAGTCTTTCAACAATTTCAAAATAGCTATCGGGGGTACTACCTTTCCAGGAACTTTCGATTAGAGGTCTCTCTGTCAGAGAAAGTAATTTTTTATAAACATCTAAAACTAGGTTTTCTTTTTCCATTAGTTCTGTGAGTATATCCTCTTCATCTTTCATCTTTATTTTGAAATCTTCTAATTCAGAGTCGTCAACGTATTGGTTGAGTTCCATCTCACCGAGATTCCTACTAACTTTTTCTAACAAAGATTTATGTTCTGCTGTATTCTTTGCGAGTTCGAATAAAATTTCACTGTGTTTATCTACTTTTTTATAAGCTCTCCAAAGTCTAGAGAGCATAAGTTGAGATTCTGACCAAGCGTAGCCAATGAATGTTTGAAGAACGTCCAAATTGACTTTTTCTGCTTCTTCTTCTAGTTCAGATTCTCTAATAGTTTCTACTTGTTCTATCAAATCGGCTCCTTCCTTGGCTCCTTTTATGGCATTATCCAACTTTTCCTTTTCTTTTTCCGGAATTTCCAATTTTTTTAGATTTTCCAATTGCTCACGAATATCTTCGATCTTGTTTTTTAAATCCCGACTAAGTAGCAGATTTAAGAATTCGTTCCTTTCTTTTATCCATTTGTGTTCGGCTACCTGTAAGATTGCATCGGCGAGTACTGCATATTGAGATTTCGGTTCTCCGCCCTTCTGAAAGTATCGGTCAGCCCCTAAGTTCAATGCCTTCATTGCAGCTTCTTCTTTACCTTTCCCGGTAAGTATTATGAATGGAATATCATTGTTCTTTTCCCTAAGTGTTCTTAAAAGGTCAATTCCGTTCATTTCGGGCATTTTATAGTCTGAAACTATTATTTGAAATTCTTCATTTTCTAGAAGTTCGAGTCCCTCTTCAGCTGACGTTGCAGTTTCTATGTCAAGCTTCTCGTCCTGTTTTTCTAGAAATATTTTTGCTTGTTCGGTTATATCCGGTTCATCATCTATGAATAATACTCTTATCTGCTTTGAACCGCCCGCTTTTGAATCATTCATCCTTCTTTCACCAATCTGACTTTAACTATGAAGTGCATTCTTTTTAATTTGATAGATTACTTGTTATCAGTACTATTTGTAAGCATTAGAACCGCTTCAATCTTTAATAAATCAACCAATATTAATTTTCGGTCTATTAAAAAATAGCAAATCCGACAGGATTTTCGATTACTTTCCGAGTGTCATGGTTACTAATTTATTGATTTACTGTACAATTACTCTTCATTTGCCAAGTTTAATACCTATTTATTAGATAGAACTTTTCGTGAGTGATAAATTCTCAGACTGGATAGTGTAGGACTGCTAGAAAAGACAAGTATTGACTGAAGTTGTTGAGCTTTTTGGAACTCTATGTATTTGGAGGTTAGAGTTCATTCTTCCTGAGGTATGAGAAGCTTTCCCGTGCCGTCCCAGACGGTAGTTGCGTAGAACAGTACCTCGCCGGCCTGTTGATGTACTATAAGGGTGCCCCCAAAATCTCCCGCAGGATAGGAGTAAACATAATAGGGGTGCAACAAGCTGACGTCTTCTTTTTGGATAGTTCTCTCACTATAATCCAGTTCGGCAATCTTTTCATCCATAAGTTCGATCCCATCTTCCAACCGAAAGTTTTCAATCTCGCTGTAGCTTGACTTGTATGCTTTCTTTAGTTGATTGGTCTCATAATCCAGCCTAAATATAGCTATTTTCACTTCTTCGTCAGTGTTAGAGGATAGTACTACAATTGCCTCTGCCTTACTTGGATCAAACACACCAACGCTGTAAGGATGGATATAGATCAAGGCTGTTGTTTTGCTTTCCTGAGTCACATACTCGGCTTCCTCTAGGTCCCTTACCTCTTCCCAAATATGTTCTGCATTATCGACTGAAGGTCCCTCGGGAGTCGTATAAATTCGGATGGTAGGTTTTGTATGTTCTCCTTCCTGGTCACCCAAAAAAGATAGCGTGAATACTAGCCCTGAGATTATGAAGAGTGCTATTGCTATCAGTATGATTTTGTTTTTCATTTCTCTATATTGAGATTTTGTCTTTGGAATTATTTATATTCAGTTTATGATGAATTATTTTGATATACAAACTGGCCCAAATTTAAGAGTGTCTAAAAATCTCCATTTTTTGTTCCTAGGATAATTCGAGGGTAGTAGAAAGTTTCTAGAGGGGAGGAAGAAATTACTTTTTTAAATAGCTGAAATAATAAAGATAAGGACTGAAATTGGAGTAGGAGAAACTCATAAATTTGTAGTTAACTGGGTTAAAGACTAAATAAACAGGAAAGAATGTTAAGTAGGTGTTGAGATATGGATTTAGAAGTTAAGGTTATGATGGTATTCGTAGTCTTTTCGGTGATAATAGGAGTAATATCAGGAATTGCAGAACTAACAGGCTATCAAGGATTTTTATTGGCTTTAGTCTTCTTCTACGTTTCTTATAGAGTGGCACCTAGGGTATTCAAGGATCAAGAGGGTATCGAGGACCTCAGCAGAGGAGATATACTAAAGACGGCGGTAATACCTTATTGGTTCCTTTGGCTAGTACTCTGGACGCTGACATATACCTTAACATTGTGAAAATATTTGTATGGGCGTTGGACCAAAGTCTTTTTAGCTAATTTTTGGGCTTCTTTGATAGAGAAACAGGAGCTGATTGATTGGATTATATAGAGCATCCTCTGATAAAAGAGAATTCTATCGAAGCCCGAGTTTATCAACAGGTGATATTCGATTCTGTGAGGAAAGAAAACTCCTTAGTTGTTCTTCCAACTGGCTTAGGAAAGACTCAAATAGCCATAATGTTAGCTGCACAAAGAATTACGAACTTCCCTGACCTTGATGTCTTAATGATGGCACCCACTAGACCACTAGTTCTTCAACACAGAGAAACCTTTAGCGGATTGATGACCCTGGCTTCTGACGATTTTAGTGTTGTAACTGGAAGGATATCTCCTCAGGAACGAAAGAGTGTCTGGAATAAAGGAAAGGTGTTTTTTGCTACACCTCAGACTGTCGAGAGAGATATCGTTTCTGGAAGAGTTTCTTTAGACAATTTTTCACTATTGATTTTCGATGAGGCTCACAGAGCAGTTGGAGATTATCCCTATGGATTCATAGCTGAGAGTTACGAATCCGAGGCGGAAGAACCTCTCATACTTGGCCTTACTGCTTCTCCAGGGGGTACTTCTGAGAGAATAAAGAAAGTGAAAGAAAATTTGTGTATACGTAATGTAGAAGTTCGGTCGGATGAAGACTCTACAGTAAAACCTTATGTCCAGCCAGTGGAGCTGGAGAGAGTACTTCTGGATCTGCCTGAACCTGTTGCAAAGATAAAGAAATTCCTCGAAAAGCAACTGAAGGATCATTTGAAAGAGTTAAAGAAGATGGGATTTCTTGATTCCATTCAAAATGTTGGAAAGAAGGACTTATTGGATGTTCAAAAGAAGATCAAAAAAGGTCAGAAGGAGATGGGGCCCTCCCCACCTAGGCGATTCTTCACTGGGATGATGGAGCAGGCTGCATCCTTTAGGCTATCTCACTGTATCGAGCTGCTGGAATCTCAGGGCTTGAACTCTCTGAAAAACTATCTGGATAAAATTTCGAACCAGGTAAATAAGCAGGGTGCTTCTAAATCCTTGAAATTACTTTTACGGGATCCTAGAATGAAGAAAGTAATCAATTTGGTGGAGAGCTCCGCTGGCAGAGTAGAAAATCCGAAGTTGGAAAAGGCGAAGCAGATAATCATGAAACAAGTAACTGAGAAGCCGAATTCAAGGATAATTTTATTTGCTCACTATAGAGATTCTGCCAGCCAGCTTGTAGATTCATTCGAAGATTTGAACGGTGTTCGACCGGTTAAGTTCATTGGACAGGCCGATCGAGGTGAAGAAAGCGGTTTAAGTCAGAAGGAACAGGAAAATATTTTAGAAAAATTTAGAGAGGGGTTTTACAACCTCCTTGTTTCCACAGCTGTGGGTGAAGAAGGCCTCGATATACCAGGGGTCGACCTGGCAATTTTCTATGAGGCGGTACCCAGTGAGATTAGGAGCATACAGAGGAGGGGTAGAACCGGTCGAAAAAGACCTGGTCGGGTGGTAGTTTTGTTGATGAAAGGAACCCGTGACGAGGCCTTTTATTGGTCCGCATATCATAAGGAAAAGAGGATGAAGGAGACGCTCAGAGAGATGAAAAAAGGTGGAGATAAAGATAAACAACAGAAGTCGCTTGAGAGTTTTGAGGGGAATTAGTTGAAGGTAATCGTAGATCATCGTGAAGCTTCTTCGAGAGTGATAAGGGAAATTTACCGTCTCGATTTGGAAGTGGATATGCAACAGTTAGAAGTCGGAGATTATATTCTCAGCGAAAGGGTTGGAGTTGAGAGAAAAACGGTTCGAGACTTTTTGCAGTCTCTGATCGATGGAAGACTATTGGGACAGTCTAGAGATTTAGCGGAGTCTTTTGAACGCCCCTTAATGATTATAGAGGGAAACGGTCTATATACGGAGAGAAATATTCACCCAAATGCCATAAGAGGTGCTCTTGCCTGTATAACCGTTGATTATCACATACCAACTATTTTCACTGAAGACGAAACGGAAACTGCTCAGATAATTGCTTCTATAGCAGGTAGAGAGCAAAAGGATCGGAAGAGTGACATACCAATCCGCTGTCAAAGAAAGGTGCTTTCGCTGCCAGAGTTACAGCGGTTTGTGGTCGAGGGTTTACCAGGCGTTTCAGCAGTTCTAACAAAGCGTCTTTTGAATCATTTTGGCTCTGTTGAGAAAGTTATGGATGCTTCTAAGGATGAGTTAAAAGAAGTTCATGGAATCGGAGAAGAAAAGGCGAAAGAGATCAGAAGGATTTTGGAAGCTGAATATGTGGAAGAGGGAACAGAGCATTAGAAATTATTTCTGTCCGTAATCTTTGGAATACATCTTCGTCATTTTTTCTACGTCATCTTTGCTCAGCTTATGTGGTGATCCTAAAAGTTTGGAAAAAACATGGATCTTGGCGCTCTTCTCAGTTATCTCAGCTACCTTTAGCGCCTCTTTCATGTCTTCTCCAACAGCTACCACTCCGTGGTTGGCTAGGAGTACGGCTTTTTTGTTGCCGAGTGCACTCATAGCAGAGTCAGCTAAATCCTTAGTACCGGGTAATTTGTATTCAGCCGTTTCTACACTTCCACCTACTATCTGAACCATATCCTCGACAATTGGGGGAATATCCTTTCTGCTGCAAGCTACAGCACTTGCGAAGGTAGAATGAGTGTGAACAATAGCGTTCACGTCTTTTCTCGATTTATATATCTTAGTATGAAGTTGATATTCGGTTGAGGGTTTTCTTTTTCCTTCTTTTATTTCACCGGCGAGATTCAGGATTACTATGTCTTCCTCGCCTACTTCCGTATAATCTATTCCAGAAGGGGTTATGGCGATTTTTTCCGGTTCTTTTTCAAGTCTGTGGCTTAGATTTCCCCAAGTACCTGCTACTAATCCTCTTTCGTAAATCTTTATTCCAGATTTTACCAATTCTTTCTTTTCGTTTACCATGTCTCTTCCTTCAAAATTAGAGAGAAGATACTGCTTTTTCTAGTCTTGCTAGGGCCTCTTCGATGTTTTCTACGGAGTTTGCGTAACTCATTCGGATATGCCCTTCCCCAGCTGGTCCAAAGGCACTGCCGGGGGTTGTTGCTACTCCCGCTTCTTTGAGTAGGTGTTTGCAAAGGTCCATAGATTTCATCCCTAGGTCTTCAATGTTAGGAAATACATAGAATGCACCATCTGGTTTTACACAGTTAATACCGGCTATAGAATTCAGACCATCGACTATAACGTCTCTTCGTTTCTTGTATTCTCCAACCATTTTACTAACGCAGTCCTGAGACCCTTCTAAAGCGGTTACACCCGCATACTGGGCGAATGAGGTGGGACAAGTTGTGGAATTTTGTTGGATTTTAATCATTTCTGAAATAATATCTTTATCTGCCGCAGTGTAGCCCAATCTCCATCCGGTCATGGAGTAAGTCTTGGAAAAACCATTAATGTATATGGTCCGATCTCTGTGTTCTTCGAATGAAGCAATACTGACTATATCATTATCATAGCTTATTTCATCGTAGACTTCGTCGGTTAGTATCCAGAGGTCGTGATCCGAGGCGAGGTCTGCTAGAGCTTTGAGATCTCTCTTTTCTAATACTGCTCCGGTTGGATTGTTTGGGTAATTAAGTAGTATCAGTTTAGTTTTCGAAGATATTTTCTCTTTCACATCTTCTGCTTTCAGTCTGTATCCCTCTTCTTCACTAGCTTCGACAAATACTGGTTTTGCGTTTATTATCCTTGTCATTCCTTCGTAGGTCCAGCATGGGGTTGGTAATATTACCTCATCATCTGGGTCTAGTGTGACTGTCATAGAAGAAAATAGGGATTTTTTTGCTCCTGGAGTGACTATTATTTCCTCGGGACTCCTATCTATTCCCTTTTCACTTATTTTTTTGGAGATAGCTTTTCGGAGTTTCGGTATTCCCGCACTCGAGGTGTATCCTATCTTACCTTCGTCAAGAGCTTTTTTTGCACTTTCTTTAATGTGTTCAGGGGTATCAAAATCAGGTTGACCCACTTCTAAATGTACGATATCTTTTCCGTCCGCTTCTAGTTTATTTGCCAGTGAAAGTATTTCAAGAGTGCCAGAACCGGGCACATCTTTCATACGATTTGCTATTCTAATCTTAATCTCCCGCTAAAGTTTTACGATTGTATGTATAAGTTTTCTTCGATTATATGCATTGGGCAGATCAGGTTGCAGAGGAACTCAAAAACAGGCCAAAGGAAGACCATGTCGTAGCTAGCGGTATCTCGATTTCGGGTAATATCCATATTGGTCATTCTAATGACGTGTTTATTGCTGATGCGATTAGACGGGCCTTAGGGGAAATAGATGTTGAGGCTCAGGCGTTGTGGTATGCGGACGATTTTGATCCAATGCGGAGGGTCCCGTGGCCACTTTCCGAGGAGGATTACAAGGAGTATTTAGGCATGCCATATGTGGATATTCCCTCTCCTGACCCCGACTACGAGAGCTTTGTAGATTATTTTGAGAAGCCATTCCTAGAATCTCTGGACGATTTTGGGATAAAGGTAGATATCTATTCTTCATACGAGATCTATCAGAGTGGAAAACTAGTCGATCAGATCAGAACTTCATTGGAAAATTCTGAAAAGATTCGAGTTATCCTTAATAAGTTCAGATCTAACAACCTCCCGAAAGATTGGCTCCCTTACGATGCAGTCTGTGAGAACTGCGGTAGGATAGCTACCACTCGAGCTTACGATTGGGAGGGCAATTACGTTTATTATGTCTGTGAAGGCGCGGATTATGTGGAAGGATGTGGATATGAGGGAAAAGCGGATTATACTAAAGGTGAGGGTAAGCTAACCTGGCGTGTTGAGTGGCCGGCCCGCTGGAAGATGTTGGGGGTTACTTGTGAACCCTTTGGCAAAGACCACGCTGCCGCTGGTGGTAGCTATGATACAGGGAAGTTAATTGCGAAGGAAGTCTTTGACTATAAACCACCTGAGCCGATTCCTTACGAGTGGATAAGTATGAAAGGTAAGCCACTTTCCTCTTCTAAGGGACGGGTCTTTACTTTGAAGGAGTGGCTGGAGGTCGCTGACCCAGAATTACTCAGGTACTTTATCTTTAGAAGCAAGGCTATGAAGGCGAAGGATTTCGATCCGGGCCTTCCTCTTCTTGAACTCTATAAGGAGTATAGGCAATTGGAGAAGGTTTACTTTGGAAAGGATGAGGCCAAGGAGAGTCGAGAAGAGCAGTTGAACAGAATATATGAACTCTCTCAGGTCGAGGATGTTCCTAAGAAGTATCCTCAGAGAATTCCTTTCAGTTTGGCTACTATAATGATCCAAGTGGCTAGAGATTCGGACCATGTCATCAGGATACTCAAGAGGAAGGGTGTTCTTGAGAATCCTACGAATTGGGAAATTAAACAAGCGGAGGAGCGGCTCGAGAGGGCTGAGAATTGGGTGGAGAAGTACGCTCCAGATAATGTACGATTGGAGATACTGAAAGAAGTTAGCGAAGAAATAAAGGAGAATCTTTCGCCAAAACAAAAAGAATGTCTTTCTTCTTTGGCTAAGGATCTTTCAGAGAGGGATTATGGCCCTGAAGAAATTCATAATAGGGTGTATGAAACCGCTCGAGAGAATGATTTAAAACCTGTTAAACTCTTTCAAGCTATTTACAAAGTATTGTTGGGCCAAAAGTATGGTCCACGGGTAGGAAACTTCCTTACAGCTCTTGAGGACGAATTTGTTATTGAAAGATTCAATAATGCCGCAAACTGACTTTTTTAAAACTTAATTTTATTCGATTATTAAGGTTCTGAACCGAAAAGTTGTTCTACCAGAGATTTATCTTTAGGTTTCGTTTTCTCCCTTTCTGCTTCTTTGTCTACTTTGCCCTTTTTTATTATGATACCTTTGCAGTTTCTACAACGGAAGAATTCGTTGTTTCCTACATCGGCCCCTAGATACTTTAGGGAATCGTGCTCACAGTCCTTGTCTCCGGCTACACTATAAAATGTCATTTCACTTTTAGCTGTCTTTTTGGTAACAAGTAAACTTTTTGGGTGTTTTAACTTTTTGGATGTTTTATGATAGATACGGCTTTGCTGATTGGTAAAGATTCTAGGAATTCTCTTCCGATATTTTGTCTATCAGAAACAAAATGGGGCTAAAAAATAACGCAACTAGAATCAACAGTATTTTCACCGGTTTTGGAACATATCCTTGGTCGAGCATGTCATAGAGTCGATCTATCTCTTCGTCTCTAGTCGTCATTGTCAGTGGACTTTCACCAATAAGTTATATAAAATTGTTTTTACCAACGCTCTTTCAAATTGTCAATGGTTTATATTTAAAAGCAGTGTTAGAGCTTTAAGAGAATAAAAATTAAACTATAGTTTTGTGAGGAAATTAGATGAACATTTTGATTTGGATAGGAATCGCCGCCGCAGTCCTATGGATTTTCATAATAATTTTGGATCGATTGTATGATTTGGAGTCCAAAGGTATCTCAGTAGCTCCGGGAATGGTTACTTGGCGTACCCAGCATGGTCTCGGTTTCATTGACAGGATAGCTAAGGCTGGAAAAGGTCTTTGGAAAGTTTTTGGATATCTTGGAGGTAGTATAGGGGGTATCCTCATGGCAGTAATGTTTGCCTTGCTGATCCTCAATACTGTTATGTTGTATACAGTGGGGGCACCGCCGGGTACGGGAGGTGCAGGTGTTAGGTTTGCCATACCAGGGCTCACGATACCTCTTCTAGCGGGGATAATCGGTCTCGCTACCGTATTGATTGTTCACGAACCGGCTCACGGCATTGTTCTCAGAAAACTTGGTATGAAGACTAAATCAACGGGTTTGGCACTCTTTTTACTCATCCCTGGAGCTTTTGTTGAGGAGGACGAAGAGGAGTTCAAAAAAGTATCTGTTTCGAAAAGGATTCAGGTGGCGGGGGCTGGGTCTTTTGCTAACTTAATATTGGCGATGGGTTGTTTCCTGATTGTACTAACTCTCATTTCACCTTTATCTGGTCTATACATAACCAATGCAGTTGAGAATCAACCAGCTGCGATGGCGGGTTTGCCTGATGGGTCTCGTTTGGTGGGAATAGACGACACTCAGATCGAGGATTACTCGGATCTTCAGAATTTTATGGAAAACGCTTACCCAGGTCAGGAGATTGTCTTAAGGACCACGGAGAACCAATATCTTGTAACTCTTGCGAGTGATAATGGTGAACCGCATATTGGAATTGAGTTCATAGCGGCGACTTCGATCTCTAAAGGCACATTGATGAGGCCAGTCGGAATATATTCAGTGGCAATTAGCGAGATATTGATGAATCCGATAGTGAATCAATATACTTACGATAGTCCCATCCCTTGGTCTATCTTAGAATTGCTCAAATGGATATTTACTTTGAATCTTTTGGTTGGGCTCTTTAACCTTCTGCCGCTCAAACCACTCGATGGGGGGCACATAGTGCAGGGTCTTTCTGAAAAGATCGCGTCTAAGTCGAATGCAAGCAGGATAGCTAATGGGATCAGTAGTATAACCTTGATAGTTATTTTGTTGAATTTCCTCCCAGCTCTCACGTGATAACGATGGACGATATCGAGGTCAACGTTAGAATTGTTTCGGACGAAGGCTCTGGAACTTACAAACTGGGTTCTGGGTCAAGTATTAGAGACCTGCTCGAAAGTCTCGACAGAAATCCTGAGACCGTAGTGGTTAAGCGGAACGATAAGATAGTTCCCGAGGAAGAAGAATTGGAGAGCGGAGATGAAATAGTGGTAGTACCCGTGGTTTCGGGTGGTTAGTTGAAGGAGTGCAGTTTTTGCGGGAGACGGGCCGTTTACAATCACAGGACCGCTGGCGTTTATAGATGCGACAGATGCTTTTCCAAAAATATAGAGAAAAGATTTCGTCGGACTGTTAATAAATACGACCTCGTGGAACCCGGCGACAGAGTCATAGCAGGAGTTTCAGGTGGAAGTGACAGTGTTGTCAATCTGAAGTTACTTGCCGATTACTCTAATTATCGTGATATCGAAGTTGTTTCTTTGACCATAGATGAGGGAATAGAAGGATATCGAGACGAGAGTATTCCGATCGCTAGAGAAAATTCGGAGAATTTAGGTATAGAACACGTCGTCGTAGGGTTTGAGGGGGTTTTCGGCGAGAATCTGGACGAATTGGCGAGAATTTCAGAGGAAATAAGCGGACCCGATCCGTGCACGCTCTGTGGAATTCTACGCAGATCCCTCCTCAACCAAGCTTCTCGCGAATTGAATGGGGATAGATTAGCTATCGCCCACAATCTCGACGATGAGGTCCAGACAATCATGTTGAATTACATAAGAGGGGACCTTTCAAGGCTCAAGAGAATAGGCCCAAAGACCGAAGCACAGGAAGGTTTCGTTCCGAGAATCAAGCCGTTGAGAGAAATAACCGAGAAAGAAGCCGCGATCTATGGGATGTTGAAGGGTCTAAAGATCCATGTGGCGACCTGTTCTTATGTGGGGGGTATGAGAAGCGAGGTTCGGGACTTTATTAATAAGTTGGAAGAAAACCACCCCACCACAAAATTTAGGATATTGAGAATGTTTGATGAAATGAATCCCCATTTACCTTCTGAATCGAAAGATTTTGAGTTAGAACGTTGCGAAATATGTGGCGAGCCCGCTACAGGTGGTTTGTGCAGGGCATGTGAACTGTTAGAACGACTTGGTATAGAAAGAAGGAAAAAAGTCTTATTTCCGACTAAAGACAAAGGGTAACACTGGTGGCGAGCTAGGCCGGGGAGCTAGCGGTTCCCTATACGAAAATCCGCTATATGTCGGGCCGAAGCTCTGGGGCGGCGTTCGGAACCACACGTCGGCTCGACTCGGAGCGTAGACGCCTCGTCCTGTTGGGTCGCTGGTGGCGGACTCTCAACCGGAGGGTTGAGACGAACCGCCTTCGCCTGCTGAATCCGGTCAGGGACGGAAGTCCGCAGCTGTAGGCAGGACAGTTGGCGCTTGCAGGGTCGCGGGGCCGAGCTACCGACCGAGTGTCAGGCGTGTGGGGAAGGCGTCCACCCAGAGCCCGTTCGCCACCATATTAATCCTGGTTTAGAGCATTGTCGAAAAATCAATATTTAATATTAATGAATGTTTAAGTTGAGGAAAAAGAAAAATAACTTGCAGATGCCGGGGTGGCCCAGTCTGGTAACGGCGCTGGCTTGCTAAGCCAGTTGCGCGAGAGCGCTTCCTGGGTTCAAATCCCAGCCCCGGCGCCATTTCTTTTGTGCGAAGTGAATAAGGAAATTGTAGCGTTTTGATAATTCTAGTATTAAGATTCTTGATATTGAGAAGGAAGGCCGGGGACGTTACCTCTTTCGCGGGCAGGTTGTTGCCTATACTCTTTTATGTCGGTCGCCAACCGACTACAGTGCCTGCCGGCGCGCCCGGGACCCTCTGAACCACAAAGTGGTTCTCCAAGTCACCGCTTGGCTGTTTGAACAAGGAGTGAGAAATCTGCCAGCGGGACTTTTAATCCGCCGGTGTTGAAAATATAGTTCCTCAAGAGAAAAGTCAACGACCGACGGGAGCATGAAAGGATAGTCCTTTAATCAATTTATTCTGGTTTTACCTCCTTAACAGTATATAAACTATATACTTCTATGTTCTATAACATATTTATATTCCCGGATTTTTTTAAAAAAAACGGAATCATCGATTGCGAATAGGTGAGATGAATCGGGAACATAAACGAAGAGACTCATTTTGGAGGGCTCTTAATTCTGGACTATAAATTGTTTTGGCGCATTTTCAAGAACTCGGACCATTCATTGGGTTTTATTCCTGCTATCCTCTTCGCTTCTTTTCTAATGGCTTGTTCTCCTCGTGTTTCAAGTATGTATTCAATCCACTCTGATTTTCTATGATTTTTCAAAAATTCTTTTAGATCCTCCAATTCCAGAGTATCTATTTTTTCGAGTGTATTTTCTGAGTCATCTTTTACCGAAGCGGGGGACTCGTAGTCTTTTTTTATCAATTCTTCGATGTATTTTGAAATGTTTGAGTGATCCTTTTTAAGCCGCTTGATTAGTTTTTCCGACAATTTAATCTCTAGGCGGATTTTGCTGTCTTTGCACATCGTTGATATCTCTTCCGTTAGTAGTAAAAATAGATAGGGGGAGTAAAAATTTAAGGAACTCGATCTGTTCTTTTTCGTGAACCGTTCAATTTTCTGATAAGTACCGATACAAATTTAAAAGAGGAGCCCCGGAAGCCAGAAGAAAAGGGGGATCGGGAGGTGACTTCTCACTTCCGAGGCATTAGTATTAGATCAAGTGATTATGGGCCACCTGTATCTTCAGGAATTCCCGCATCCTCTGGGGGCCCAGCATTTTCTGAATTGTTTTCATTGTTATCTTCCGTTGATCCTGCGTTATCTGGAATGTTTCCGAAGGAGTTCTCTGATGGTCCCATGTTCCCTGGTACATCAAGGTTCTCGAGGAAATCTCTGATATTATCCATGTTTATTTCTCGGTCCTTCAGGATGTTTCGAATGATTCCTGGGGGTAGTGTTTTTTCCTTTAAGAAGTTCTCGAGATCTTCGGTTGGGATATTTCTGTTTTCCAGTATCTCTTTGAGTATTCCTGGTGGTAGTTCCTTACCCTCCAAGAAGTTCAATAGGTTCTCGTAATGTATTTCACGATTTTCTAAAACTTGCTTCATAATACCCGGTGGCACGAAATTGTTCTCTATCATTCTTTTGACGTTTTCCCAAGCGTTGTCCATTTCTTGGATTTTTTGTTTCAGTATTCCTGGTGGTATTTCCCCTTCACCGAATGCATTTTCGATATTCTCTAGGACTCTTTCCTGTACTCTGCTGCGAATCATGGCCCTTTCAATCGCCTGCTTAGCTTGAGGTGAGACTTTGTTCTCTAGATTCTCTAAAACTCTAATGTGGTTTTGTACTGCTTCTCTTGCTCTCTGGATCCCCTTACCATTATTAGCGAATCCTGCAGCTTTTCCTATCCGGTCTCCTGCTTCGCTAAGCAAGTTAGCGTGATTGTTAGAGATTCCTCCTGAGGCTACATTTTTGTATTCTTGAATTCGTTCTTGAGCTCTATCTAAATGCCAGTTTGGATTATCGGAATTTGCTAATTCCTTTATTCGTTCTCCGGCCATTTCCAATCCATAAAGTGGACTTTCCGGATTCTGATCAGCAAAGGAATCTACTGCTACAGGAGTTCCGACTGCTCCGCCGGCAACCGCTACGATTGCAACAACTGCCGCTGCGGTGACCACTCCTGCTTGTCCTAAGTTTAACATTTTTTCTTTCACCTCCATGATTTTTCTTAATCTTTTGGTAAATCCATGTCCAGGACCTTATTTAAATAATCTCCAACAACCGTTCATCTTGTGATTTTATTCCCTATTAGGAAGTACAATTTTATCCTAAAATCCAAATAGAGATTTTAAAACGTTCATTTTTCAGATAAAAGCTTAATTAAAACTTTAAATTCTAATCAGAAGAATTTACCAAAAATCGTTATAGGTCCCTTAAGTGGTCGGTTCTTGTTGGATGTGTTTTGTGATTGTTCGGAATTTGAGTAGAAAATGATAGTTTTGGCGAAAAGTAAGAATGGTCGAATGCGATAAGTTGATTATTTTACCATAGTTAAGAACATTTTGAATTTTTCTTCGGCTTTAAGTGAATGAGGTTCGCTTGAGGGTATTACCGTGCTTTCTCCCGATTTTAGTTCCAGATCCTTTCCTGAGATAGTAACTTTTGCCTTTCCTTCTAGAATCTGTAGTAGGGCTTCGTATGGGGCTGTATGTTCACTAACTGTTTGTCCTTCGTCAAAAGCGAAGAGGGTTAGAGTTCCTGTTTCTCGATCTACTAATGTTTTGCTTACGATAGAACCTTCTTGGTATTCTATAAGCTCCCCTATTTTGAAGATTTTGCCGGATATTTCTCTTAGTAAGCTATTTTCACTCATGGACCCTGCTCCATATACGATTTATGGCTTATTACTGATAGGTAAAAAGAGTTTTTGGTCTTGTTTCCAAAAAATTTCACAATCAAGTTTCTGAGTCTTGAACTTTTGGCTTATTTAGCTGTACTTCAAATCTGGATCCACCTAGTTCCGATTCTTTAAAGTTTATAGTTCCATTGTAACTCTCAATTATCTTTTTTACTAGGGCTAATCCAATTCCTGAGCCGGCCGTTTCTCCACATTTGAATCCTTTGTCAAAGATTCTATCTTTTATACCGTCAGGGATTCCTTTACCATCGTCCTCTATTACGACCATGCATTGTTCTGGTGATCTTTTTGTAGAGATTTTGATTATTTCACAATCTGCATGCTTGATTGAGTTTTCTACAAGGTTGGAGAATAGCTCCTCTAATAGTGGACCTGCTAAAATTTCGCAGTCTTTATTATCATATTTAATCTTTGTACCTTCATCATCGGCTTGATCTTCATATTTCTGGACAACTCTTCTTATTACTGAAGAAACATCAATTTTGTCGACTTTGCTTTTGTCTACTTTTCGAAGAGTTCTAATTTTCTCTATGAGGTTGTTACCCTCCCTGCTCGCCTTTCGAGCTTTTTTAACGTATTCCTCTGCCCCCTCAGGTAAATCGAAATTTCTTAACAGCTCGTGATATCCTTCGATGATCTGAATTTTATTCTTGAGATCATGTCTTAGAAGCGAATGAAGGAATTCTTCCTTTTCCTTTGTTTTTCTTTTCTCCGAAGCAATTAACGCCTTTTCATAATTGGATATGAGGTTTGATTTCATGGAATCGAGTTTCTGAATCTTTTTACGTTTTTTGCCAAGCAATGCGGCTGTTATGATTATTGGAACTGCCAGACCACCTACAAAGAAGGATACAACTAGGGGGAGAGCATTCGATAAGAAGGAAAACCCACGGAAGTAGATTACAGTCAAAACCGCAAAAATTGAGATGCCAAAGATCCATGAAGCCAAACTAAATTTTAACATACGTCTTGCGTAGGTCCACTGAGAAGTTAGTAGTTCCTCGAGTTTTCCTTTCGTTGCTTTTAATCTATTTTTTATATCCTCTGGGTTACTTTTCCTTATTTCTTCAGACTCTAAGTTTCCTATCTCTCTATGTTCCTCTATTATCTCTTTTTTGGGACTTTCTGAGAGTTGTTGCTCAAGTATTTTTTCTATTTTCTTATTTTCTGTGATATCTTGAGCTAACAAAAGAGTCTCGTCTGATCCTAATATTACCTGCTTAAATAAAATGAATTGAGCATCTTTCTTTTCCTTGGGGGTTATCTTGATTTCTTTTTGTTCACTGTTGGGATTTCCGGATATTACTTCAAATTCTTTATTTTGAATTTCTTTCTTGTTTTTGTTTGAAGGATTGTTTTCAAGCCAGCTATACAAGTTTCCTAAATCTTCTGTTCCCAAACCCAGCATTTCATCCATTTTTGAGTTGAAGATTTTTACATTATCTTTTGATCCGCATATCACTATTCCTATTTCAGCGTTTTCGATTGTTTTTCTGTATCTTTTTTCTGATTTTTGGATTTCTTTTTGGGCTCGATGTCTTTCTACTGCCTGAAATATTGCATGTTTTAATTCTCCGTATTGTGCCTTTTGGTCTCCGCCTTTCTGGAT
Source organism: Hadarchaeota archaeon (SeqCode) (assembly GCA_964384105.1). Taxonomy (GTDB): domain Archaea; phylum Hadarchaeota; class Hadarchaeia; order Hadarchaeales; family JAGGTB01; genus CAYLJV01. The sequence goes on from CAYLJV010000004.1 coordinate 89,191, forward strand.
ATATTGATCGGCTCCGAGATTGAGGGCTTTCATCGCTACCTCTTCCCGACCTTTTCCGGTGAAGATGATGAATGGGATATTGCTGTTTTTTTCCTTCCTTAAGATTCTCAGAAATTCAAGGCCGTCAATCTCGGACATTTGATAGTCAGATATTATAGCGTCGTATCTTTCATTTTTTAGAAGCTCTAAACTTTTTTCCACGGAGCTCTCAGTTTCTACATTTATTTCCTTCTCTCCTTTTTCTATGTACAGCTTTGCTTGTTCCAGTAAATCTGGTTCGTCGTCTACAAAAAGTACTCTCAATCTAACCAATGAATGGTTTTAGTATTATTGAGTTATTAATTTCATTATCTCGAAGCAGCTACAGAGTTATTTTTGGGGGAAGAGCTCTTGATAACTGCTGATTGGAATTATATTTGAATATTACTTGTTTTTCAGCTTTATAGATAACCAACTTATCAGAGTCACCAGCAGAGCTGTAACAACGGAGAACAATAATTTTCCTTTCAACCCTCCGGATTCTCTAATGAAGGAGATCATATCGTATATGCCTGCGCCGATGTAGTAAGCAGGAAATGCTAATATTATCGGCAAAAGTTTACATAACAGATTTTTCCGATTTTGAGATGCTAGGTAACCATTGAGATATATCATAGGCCCAGAAAATAGAAGGAACAACCAGAGTGATCCGGTGAAATTTTCATAGATTAATATATGTCCAAAGTCCGGTGTTAGTCCACCAGGATTTGATGTTACTCCAATTATAGGAAGGATGATAAATATTCCAATTGTTCCAATTATCGTTATAATAAATCCGAGAGATAGAATTAACTGAGCACGAGATTCCTCTCTTTTGATGATTCTATTCAAGGGGTAAAATAAAATTAGTACTGAGGCTATCGAGCCTACGAAAAATTGTCTTAGCGGCTCCTCGAGGATGTAACTTGGCGCATTTTGTGGCGAGTTTAACTTTATCCACCCATAGCTCAGTAGGAGGTAGATAGAGCTTATAACCACTGCTATTAGTAAAGAGATGATTACTATCCTAGATTTCAAAATGGTTTGACTTTCTTTTTGATTTTTCATTTTCTCAGTTTGTTATTTTTTAGATATCTAAAGTGCGGAAGTGGTATTTGAAGGTTGGTGTTTTCTTTTTTAAGGGAAGTTATTTTTACTTTTTGTTTCGTCTTGGATACAAAGTTTATAATCAGAGTTCTTCATAAACTTCGTAGAATAGTAGGTGAACATAAATGCCAACTTCCTCTAAGCGAGTTTTCGGTTTTGTTATAGTGCTGATACTTGCTTCTGCCTTGACTGTGGGGTATGCTTTAGATAGTTATCTTATTTCAGAAGATAGTGATGAGATAAGTAAGGCTCAATTCCTATATTCTAACTTTTCGAGAGAGGAAGAGCCAAATGTTACAGAAGAGGTACTCTCTGAATTAGTCGGCGGAAATAATCAATTCGTTTTCGATTTGTACCAAGAAATTTTGGATGAAGATGGTAATCTTTTCTATTCGCCGTACAGTATTTCTTTAGCATTAGCCATGACTTATGCAGGGGCGAGAGGCGAGACCGAAGGGCAGATGTCAGATGTTCTCAATTTCACCTTATCTCAAAACGATTTACATCCCGCTTTCAATGCGCTAGACCAACAGTTGACTGGTAAGGAAAAACCCGAAAATTTCGAACTAAATATCGCAAATGCTTTTTGGGGCCAAGAAAATTACCATTTTGAGGAAGCTTATTTGGATACCCTTGCCAGGAATTACGGAGCGGGTATTGGCATTCTTGATTTTATGGGGGAACCAGAGGAAAGTCGAGAAATTATAAATGAGTGGGTTGAAGCTAAAACTGAAAATAAAATTGAGGATCTGCTTCCAAAAGGTTCGATTAGTCCCGCAACTAGGGCAGTTCTTACAAATGCTATATACTTCCTTGCTAAGTGGCAGAACCCCTTTCAAGAATCGAACACAGAGGATGGAAAGTTTACTCTCTTGAATGGTGAAGAAGTTAACGTGCCGATGATGTTTCAATCGAGTAAATTTAGATATGCTGAGGGAGGCTCATACAAAGCAGTTGAGTTACAATATAATGTGGAAGATATGTCCATGTTAGTTGTATTGCCGGAAAGAGGCTCGTTCTCGGATTTTGAAAAGTCTCTTAATAGCGACTGGCTAGGCGACATTATTAGCAATTTGGAAACTAAAGAGGTAGAGCTCAAGATGCCAAAATTTGAGTTCGAAAAAAGTTTGAACCTGTCAAAGACTCTCATCAAGATGGGTATGCCAGTTGCCTTCAGTCCTGACGCTGATTTTTCAGGGATTACAGGGGATAGATCTTTGTTAATAGACGAAGTATTTCACAAAGCGTTTGTATCTGTAGATGAAAAGGGAACAGAAGCTGCGGCTGCTACCGCTGTTGTTATGAGAGAGACTTCGGTTATGCCTACCGTTGAGCTATCGTTAGATAGTCCATTCATTTTCATGATACGAGACAATGAGACGGGTACTATCCTCTTTGCTGGACGGGTTCTGAATCCAAATGCGTAATTATGCGGAGTTTTGCTAATTTAGGACTGAACCCCGGGATTTAAAGGGAAGAAGAACGTTTAAGGACAAAACGGAGAAACAAAATGCCATGGGAAAAAGCATCTAAATTTTACAGGCAAAGAAAAAAAGAGGCTTACAGTCGTATCAGGCAGGAAGACCTTTTCCAAGAGTTCAAGGAGTTTATTGACTGGAGAACCAATCAGGCAATGTGATGATTAATTGTTCTTTTCTGTTTAGAATGCTATTGTTACTGTTAGAAAATTACTTCTAATTTTGTTTTTGATTTGCATATATTGTTCTCAAAAGTTTTTATTTGCTTTTTTGTCCTTTTGAATGGCTTTGTAGACGCTGTAACCCCCACTAAGATTTGAGGCCTCGTATCCCTTTTGGGTTAGCATCCTGTTTGCTATATATGATCTCAAACCGATTCCACAATAACTCACAATTTTCTTGTCTTCTGGTATCTCGTCAATCCTGTTCCTGAGCTCGTGTAGGGGAATGTGGATCGAATTTTCGATCTGTCCCTCTTTTAACTCTGATTGCTTTCTAACGTCCAAAATAGTAGTGTTTTCTTTATCTAAAGAATCTAGATCGTGCCAGTGAACTATGTCCATCATATCGTTGATTATGTTCCCAGCCACGTAACCTGCCATGTTAACGGGATCCTTTGCTGCAGAATATGGTGGTGCATAGGCTAGTTCAAGTTCCTGCAGGTCGAATACAGTCTTTTCGAACCTTATTGCGTTTGCTAAAACATCTATTCGTTTGTCTACTCCCTCTTTTCCTACTATCTGAGCTCCGTATAGTCTTCCATTTCTCGGATCAAAGATTACTTTTATAGTCATCTTTTTCGCGCCGGGATAGTAGCCGACGTGAGATCTGGATATTGTGAAAGATTTTTCGTAGTTGATACCTTTCCTTTTGAGTGTTTTTTCGTTCATTCCAGTGGACGCTACTGTTAGGTCAAAAACTTTTGTTATGAACGTTCCTTGAGTGCCTTTGTATTTTTCTTTCTGTCCGGCGATATTATTGGCTACAATTCGCCCCTGTTTATTCGCAGGGCCTGCCAAGGGAATATAGCAAGGTTCTCCATCAACTTTGTGTTTTATCTCAATAGCGTCACCTATAGCGTAAATATCGGGATCGGAGGTCTCTAAATATTCGTTTACTTTAATTCCTCTTACTTCTCCTATTTCTAAACCTGCCTTCTCGGCGAGTTCAGTTTCTGGCCTGACCCCTATTGCCAGGATTATAATGTCGGATTTCAGTTTTTTACCGCTCTCCAGAACTACTTTCGATTCTCCGTCTTCCCTTTTGAAAGATTTAACTCCATCTTCGAGGTGAAGATCTATGTCTTTTTCCCTAAGATGGTTGTGTATTTTGACTGCCATGTCGTAGTCCAATGGGGGCATAACTTGGTCCATCATCTCTACTAAAGAAACGTTTAAACCGGCATTTTTGAGATTCTCTGTCATCTCTAGGCCAATGAACCCCCCTCCTACCACTACAGCTTTTTGAACCTTCTCCGATTCTACAAGTTTCTTGATAGAATCAGTATCAGGTATATCTCTGAGAGTAAAGAGGTTATCAACTTCATCTATTCCTTCGATAGGTGGCTTTAATGGCTCAGCTCCCGGGGAAAGGACGAGTTTATCGTAATCTTCGAAATAAGTTTTATTGTTTTTTAGATCCTTGACTTTTACTTTCTTTTTCTCCGGGTCTATGTCTACTACTTCATTGTTGACTCTTACATCAACGTTGAACCGGGTTTCTATCGATTTGGGTGTTCGGATTATCAGGTTTTCTCTATTCTCAATTTTATTTCCAATATAGTAAGGGAGACCACAATTTGCGAAAGAGACGTATTCTCCTTTTTCAAATATTATTATCTCAGCGTTTTCTTTCAATCTTCTTAGACGCGCTGCTGCGGTGGCCCCGCCTGCGACTCCACCAACGATCAGAATCTTCTCAGACATTTTTCTCACTAGAAGCCTAAGATTGGGCATCCTTTTTTCTGAAGCAGATGTTCCCACTCTTATGCTTATATTCGAATATTCTAATCTTTTAATATATACTTTTTGTTTTTAACGAGCTTTCCGTGAATTGGAGATAGTAATTCGTAAAGAATAGTATAGCGAGTTTCAGTTCTTTCTATTTACTTAAAACTCCTAAAGAACAGTAGCCTACGACTTGCCCGGTTGGTCCGGCAGTGTCCCCACTGGTAGCGTATTTGAATAATTCTGCTTTGTTTGCCCCCAGCTCTTTAGAAGCAACGATCATGGCAGCCACGGGTCCATAACCACAGACGCTCATATTTTTCCTTGAAACCGTTTCGAGGAGCCCTTTCCAGTCGAGATTTTTTATTTTCTCTATAGCTTCCCGGTCCTTTGATTCGGCCATTCGTTGAGGTTCGTAGTGGGTGAGGTCGGTGGAGGCGATAATTAGAATTTCTTCTCCTTCGATAATTTCTCCGATTGCTTCCCCTAGGTCCCTGCTTGTTTCGGTGCTTTGCTTTTTCATACAGATTGGAACTATGGTGAAGTCTTCGTCGAATAAGTATTGCAAAAATGGGAGTTGAACTTCCAGAGAGTGTTCGTTTAAGTGAGCGGAGGAATCAAGCTCTGCGGTCTCCGATTCTTCCAGAATTTTGTCCCTGAGACTGTCGTCGATTTCGATTTGTCCTAAAGGCGTTTCCCACAGGTCCGAAGAATCGACTGAAACTTCAGGTCCCATTCCCGAGTGATTCGGTCCTATGATTATAACTGAGTCTGGTTTTCCGTCTTCTGCCAGTTTCGAAAATCCGTGAGCGGCAACCGGCCCTGAATAGGGGTAGCCGGCGTGGGGTGATACCAGTCCTATTATCTCTCTGGGACCCTTTTGGACCTCTGGAATGGGTCCCGGTCCATGTTCGTGTTTGAAACAGTCCTCTATCTGAGCGGTTAGATTAGACTTGGAACCACCGTAAAAACGACCAGCGACAGCGGGATATCTTATATCTGGCATGTGAATCCCCATCCTTTGCAAGCTTGGTAATCATTTATTACTATTTCCTATTCAAGTTTTCTCAGTATTTTTTAGCTATCTACGGCCAGTTGGTTGAGTGAAATAAGTTCGACGATTTGTTCTAAATATGAGTTATCTGTTAGACCTGAAATAAAAGAAAGTAAAAAGAAGAAGAGATAGGGGAATATTTATTCTATCGCTGATTTTGTTTCTGGTAGTATCTGGCCGCCGTCTACGATGATGGTCTGGCCGGTAATGTAGGATGCCTCGTCGGAGGCTAGGAATGCCATTGCGTGGCCGATATCTTCTGGTTCACCCATTCGTTTCATTGGTATTGACTCCGCCTGATCCTCGATGTGGCCCTCTAACTGCTCCTTGTAACCTTCTGTGAGAATATTTCCTGGCTCGACGCCGTTCACGTTAATATTGTACTGGGCGAGTTCCAAGCCTGCAGCTTTTATGAAACCGTTTATTCCAGCCTTGCTCGCGGCGTAGTGGGCTAGTTTGGGGTAAGCGGTTCTGGGCCCGGTTATAGAGGAAGTTATGACAATTTTTCCATAATTCTGCTCGATCATGTAGGGGAGTACCGCTTTAACGCTCAGGAATGTTCCCTTCAAGTTAATATCGAGAACCTTATCCCAGTCCTCCTCCGTCATCTCCTGGAGGCTGACCTCGGGGTAAATCCCAACATTATTACACAGAATATCCACACTACCGTACTCCTCGTTGCAAGTACTCGCCGCTTCTTCCATATCTTCCATTTTTGTGACATTCGCCTGAATGTAAGTTGCCTCGTATCCCTCATCTTCTATCTCTTCAGCCGTCTTCCTCGCCAACTCTTCTTCCAAATCTACCGCCAGAACTTTCGCTCCTTCCCTTGCAAAAACCTTAGCAATACCACGACCAATACCTCTACCAGCACCAGTCACGATAGCACTCTTGTCCTTGAGTCTAATCTAAATCACCTCTCGGTTATTAAAATCTCGAAATCTTATAAAAATTGTTTCAATACTTGCTTTTATTTAAGTAGAATAAACTAACTATTTGGAGCTGGACCGATCATATATTGGGCCCGTGGTCTAGTTGGCTATGACGTCGCCTTTACGAGGCGAAAATCGAGGGTTCGAATCCCTCCGGGCCCACTCCAACCTTTTACTTCCTCCGATCGCAAAACGTTGACGAAAATATTCATCTCTCTCTGGCGAAAGATCGATGTATTGGTTGGCTCAGTTGGCTTACCTTACTCGTGAAAAAACCGAATCAATAAGGATAAAATCCTTATGTCTTAGACCATCTTTTCTACCATAGAAGGAAGAGGGGATATTATGGCTAAAGTAGAATATTTCAAAGCTAAGGACATAATGGGTGAAAAATTACCCCACGCAGAACCCAACGATACCGTTTCTGACGTAATCGGGCTTATGATGAAGTATAATCTAGAAGAAGTTCCTGTAGTCCAAGATGGCCAAGTGGTCGGGGTGTTAAGCGACACTCTGTTCACAGAACGAAGAAATCTGTCGTTTTCTACAAAGCTCGAAAATGTCATTCACAGAGGACCAAGCGTTGACGAAGATGACTCGATAGTTGATGTCAGTGAGTTGTTGCTTTCTTCCGACTATCGTGGCGTACCTGTGACTTCAAAATCAGGGGTCTACATAGGCTTTTTGACTAGAAAAAACCTAACAGAGGTCATACCCAAACTGGGTGAACTGAAAAAAACAATGGTAAAAGAATTTATGACCCCTTCACCCGCAACTATCCAAAGTCATGAGGATATCACCAAGGCGAAGGCATTGATGGAAGAATACGATGTGAGAGTTCTACCGGTTGTAGACAAGCGCGGCAAGCTTCTTGGCATGGTTGGTATAAAGGACTTCATGGAAGAGGGATTCTGGCCGATGAAGTCGAGGATGAGTAGACAAGAAAAAGGAGATAGAACGGGTGAGAGAGAGTCACAAGAGATAGAAGTCCAGAGCATAATGTCTGAACCGCCTATCACCACTGACCCCGATTCAACGATACACGATGCTGCGGAGAAAATGATCGAGCACGATATATCCACTCTTGTCGTCACTAAAAATGATGAAATAATCGGAGTATTAACCCGATACGACTTGATAGAGATTCTCGCCAGTTTCAGAGAGAAAAAAGAGGTCTACGTACAGATAAATGGAGTGGAAGAAGGGGGGCCTGAGGTTTACGATCAGATGTATGATCTTATTCAAGGCTTTTTGGAAAAAATCAACAAAGTCCTCAAACCCTTAGTTTTGAACGTTCACGTCGTTTCTCATCGAAAAGAGGGTACCCAGAGAAAGTATAGTGTAAGATTGCGTCTATCCACAGACCACGGAATGCTTTACGCCAAAGAAATCGATTGGAACATGATGAAAGCTCTTGATGATGCTCTCGATAGTTTGAAAAAGAGGATCTTCCAAAAGAAGGAGAAAAGAATCGATAGACGAATGCATCCAAAATATCAGAAGCACCAATCAGAAAATTAGCAAGAAATTTCATAAAAAGACTAAAATTTATCTTTTTTTATTTTGATCGTAATTTCAAAAAAAAATCACCAATTCTTTTAGTAGTGATTTCGAGCAATTTAGTAAATTGCTTCTTTACTCTTTACTTGTATTATTTGAAAAAAGAATACTATATATCTACCTAAAAACCTGGAGAACATAATTTTATGTTATTTTAGAATTCTAAGCAAGATATTGCTACAGAGAGAGTAAGATTTTTCAAGTTACTGAAATCCCCAATATAAATGATAGTAGCTATAACGATTGGAGCGATATTTGGATTTAATATCGGTCACCAATAATTTGAGAATGAATTCGAATTGACTGTAATCATTCTAAACAGTTTCGAATTAAAAAATTTCACCGACTATTGTTACGGGTTACAGGAGAAATAGGTAAACTATTGCCGTTTCTAACATAAGAAAAATGGACTTACGATATTAGTAATTCAAAAATAAAAAAAGAAAGAGAAGTTAGTTTTCGATTTTATCTTGCTTTAGATTCCTAATCGGAGACATTCCATAAAGGTGAGTAGTTATCGTCTCCCGGGGCTGCATGCCACGCACCTGGGCTTCCTGCACCGTTTCCGTTAGTGGCATTAATGGGTACGGATATGAAGATGTCGCCTGGTCCATGTTGACCCGCTTTACCGGGTAGTATGGAGTAATCTCCACCATAAATCGGGAACGTATTAGGGTTGTGCATCCCCACCGTTTCGTTCAATACTGGGCAAACGAATACATCCACCTTCTCTGGTTGATCTGCCGCCGCTGTGGGAGCTGCTGCCGAAGCCATTAACAGGCCGAAAGCAAATACGGATAGCAAAGCTATTATTTTTCCTCTCAATTTTTCACCTCCCCTCTCCAGATAGTTAATCGGGATATGAGGCGTTTTAGAGAAAGTACTAATAGAACTACACCTGTTCGGGACATAGTTTGTCTGATATTTTTAGTTTCAATCAGATAATGCCTATCAAAAGCGGTTCCTCATATCCCCTGGATTAGATGATATCAACCTAAGATAAAAAGAGATAAGAAGTGATACTAAGTAGCCAAGCTACATTTTCAAGTTCAAAAATAAAGTGTATGTAGTTCCTAAACTTAACCTACAAATTCATAGATACAAAATAAGGCTTAGATAACAATTACTAGAAAATTGATAAAATTTTTAGGACACTATTATCAATAGAGGTTTAGATTAAACATGGGTGCGGGGAGATGACTCTTTGGTTAGATGTAAGTGCCAAATAATTTCTGATATTTTGAAAACAATAAAAAGAGAAAAAAACTGCAAGAAAACCAGAGTTATCAGATTTGCTAACCTAGACTGGAATATGGCAGATAAATATCTTGGTTTTTTACTTGAGAATAATTATCTAGAAACCTACGAGGACGGAAGAAGAGGAAATGAAAGCTACGGAATTACCGAAGAGGGAAGAGAGTTGTTAAAAACAGTTAACAAAGTAAAAAATATGTGCGAAGACTTAGGATAGGCATTTTCTTTAACTCAATAAAAGAACCTCTAAAATCGATTAAATCCTTAATCAAGGTTTATCGAAAAAGTAAAAAATTGTTTCTCGATTAATTAGATAGGGCGTATTTTTGGCTGAAAAGTTAGAGGGGAAAGTCAAATTCTTCAACCAAAAGAAGAATTATGGTTTTATTATCCCTGAAGATGGTGGGGATGATGTTTTCTTTAGAGGTAGAGACGTTAAAAGAGGATGGATTAAAGACGGAGATAATGTAGGATTTAGAAGAGAACAAGCAAAAAGAAATCCAAGAGGCCGAAATGTTATAAAAAAGAAAAGCTTCAGAGAGCGTCTATCTGAGGGAATAAGTATCCCGAGTGCAATTAAAACAAAATGGGCTATCCTACCCTTTGTGATCATAGTGATTGGATTTTTTATATGGCATTTTTCCCTATTTCATCAATAAGGATTCTTCCATACTAGTGATAAGTCTACAAATTCATGAACAAAATTTGGAGTGGGAAGCTTTAGTTTTCACCATTGTATTTTTCATTGGTATTCTGATTACCGTGCCACGAAAGAAGAAGAAAAAATCCAAGGTGAGAATTCGCGATATGGTGGTAGAGGAAGGGGCAGAAGTGAGAGTACGTACACCTCGAAAGAAGGAACGTTATTTTAGATTATCCAGAAATATTTCAAAAGGGGTTACGATATCTGGTGGAGTAATCGCTTTAGTGGGTTTTATATTGGGATTAGCATTTTTGAAATATGGTCTCTTGGCCTTAGGTATTGGTTCCGCTTTGCTAGGTTCAGGATTAGGTCTTTATATTTTTAGACCTTTAAGGCATTCTTAAATTCAAAAATTTAACCTATTTAATCTAAAGACGTATAATTTTGCATTATTAGACATAATTAAAATTTATAACTTTTAGATCAATTCCGTTATGTTGTAAAATAACTTGTCGATAAGAATTCCGTAGAAGAAAATATTAATTATAGTTATCAGTGCCATGACAATTTTAAATTTGAGCTTTGAAATTTTGTGCCTAAATATTTTCATACCTAGAACAGAGCCAACGGCACCACCTATTAAAGAAACAAAGAAGAGTTTTTTCTGCGATATCCTCCACAAATTATGTCGGGACTTATACTTATCCACACCCATCAGTAAAAATGAGAGCAAGTTCATTGTGGAAAGATAAATTATGAAGATTTTCGCTATTATGTTCATCAAACTACAACATGCATACTTTTACTAGAATTTTATTAATTCTTCTCGCAGAGATAAAAACCTAAGATCCCCCTAAAATCGCTTCAATTCTTGTTCCAAAGATAATTTACCCATTATATTTGCTCTTAGTGTCGTAAATCTTCCTTCATAGGCTTTTTTCACGCACAAAATTAGTATCTCTATAAAAAAAGCTAAAATTCTAACTTTCTTATGAAATGGTTAATTGACTTGGACAAAATAGTACTTTAGAGTATGATTCGATGGGTTTCCGGTTTAATGGATATCCTTAGCATCCTTGTAACATAAATCAAAGCAATTTGATAAGTTTTGATATTAGAAATAGATAAAAATAAAAAAGTCGGTGAGTTTATTGGAAGAAAAATTTAGAATTTTCAGAGTGGATTAAATCAAAGTTTTCAGGTTCACCTTCGGTTGTGGAACTTGAAGAAATCCTCCTGAAAATGTCTAAATCGAGGATTTTACATTTCTAAACGTTTTCGAACTTCGAACCATTCTGTATCTCCCTGGAAAAGCCCAGAGAACATGCCGGCAGTTTCGCACATCCCACATTTTTCGCATATTGGTTTTCTTCTGGAGTTGCTACTTCCAATAAAACATGGTGTTTTCCTTTCTCCTTTATGATCCAAGGATAGGAAGGCCCAACTTGGACAATTTTTTGTCCAATAATTTGTTCCAAGAAGATCCAATTGTTTATCCGTATTGTAAGATTTGTACGGGTATTTTCTTTTTAATTTTTTAATTTTCTTTATTATAGCATCTCTCTTTTTTCCATACGGAATCCATAGTTCGTCCTCATGGGAAAAGGGAGTATGAAACTGGAAATTTATCATATCAACTATACATTCCCACTCTTCAAAAACTTCTTCAATGCATTGATAGTTCAACGAGTTTATCGTATAATTTATAATGAGATTTGAGTCACCACTGAAGTTTTCAACGTTTCTTTTTATTCTATTATAGATTTCTTGCCCTCGAATTTTATTATGTATTTCTTCATTTCCATCAATTGAGATATAATACTCGGATTGTCCGAAATCCTTTAGCGGTAGAGTCCCATTAGTAACGATATCAAAACTTACCCCTTTCTCGTTGAAAAGTTCTATTATTTCCGGGCGTAGCAAAGGCTCGCCACCAGTTAAAGCGACCTGAATTATATTGTTTCCTATGAATTTCTCTTCGATAATATCTTCAAATTGCTTCTTAGAGAGTTCCTCCCCCTCAGCATAACTTTCTCGCCAATAACAGTGTTTACAATTAAGATTACACCTATTTGTAATGTCATAGACACCATAAAAGGGAACTTTTTGCCCGATTTTTGTTTGAAAATATTTTAGAAGAGTTAAAAAGTCCCTCTTGATTCCCTTCGGGCTAGACAAACTAGAAAATAATGCCCCTAATACTTCTTTCATTCAGTATTTTCCTCCTGCTAAGATTACTATGAGTGTTTAATTTTTCCGTCTTTGGGTGGGGGCTTGTTAAAGTTATAGCTTGATTGGGGAGTATTAACCACAAAGTAACTTGCGATCATTGATAAAGAGTTTATTCGGATTGAGATGGGAGTATAAGTTGTTTTGAGATGGAGTCTAAAAAAAGCACAGTGACAGTGGCGGGATTTCCATGACGACAGGGTTGGGAAAAAGTTAGGGTAAGACTTCAGAAACTGTTATTTTTTGTTACAGGTGCACACAAAACACATATCTGATGTATTTACTAAAATCTTAAAACTAGACCAAAAAACTTCTAAAATCGCTTCATTTATTGTTCCATTCTCTATTTACCCATCAGAATAGTAATTGAATGGTCTTAGCATTCTTGGCTGGTGCTTTTTCTAACCCGAAATAGAGAACTCTATAAAAAAGCTAAAATTTAGCTTTTTTATCATTTTACGTTTTTTACCTTAGATTTTAGGGTATCGAAGGAAGTTGAGCGTACTCAATCGAGCATTTTGGGATTCTTGTTTGGAACAAATTTTATTTGGACAGGAACGATAAATGTAAAACTATATAGCGGTGTTATACTCTAAATTAGAAAGTGGAATGGAATTAATATATAAGATAGCTCTGACCGTGGTTGGTTTATTCATAGTTTTAATTTTTCTTGGATACTATGGGATTGGGGAAAATAATCAGATGAAAGAAGTTAAAATAGGTGAAATTCCCGAAATAGATAAGAACGTTCCAGAGGTTACCCAGACAGCAACTTTTGCTTTAGGTTGTTTTTGGGGCCCGGACGCAAAATTCGGGGCGCAAAGAGGAGTCATAACTACCGAAGTGGGCTATGCCGGAGGTTCAACCCAAAATCCTACATATCAAAATTTGGGAGACCATACGGAAACTATACAAATAGACTATAATCCAACTGAAATTAATTATCGAGAGTTAATCGATGTATTTTGGAACAGTCACGTTTCTACCTACCCTCGAAAAAGACAGTATATGTCGATAATATTCTATCACGACGAAGAACAGAGAGGAATCGCCATAGAATCCAAATTAGAAATAGAAAAGGAATTAGAGGAAAATGTGATAACGGAAATCGTTCCTTATTCTCATTTCTATCCTGCAGAGGACTATCATCAAAAATACCATCTTCGGCGATATGAGGACTTTTTCGTTGCCTTTGAAAACATCTATCCAGAGTCCAAGAAACTAATAGAATCCACAGCTGTTGCACGCACTAACGGCTACTTGATGGGACACGGAAAAATAGAATCATTGAAGGATCTCGAAAAGTTGGGTTTGAATCCTGAGGGCCAGAAAAGGCTCTGTGAGATATGGAGTTCGGCTAGTAATGAAAAAACAACCGTTTGTAACGAGGTATCTAACCCCCAAGAGGAATCAAACGACGAAGAATTGAGAGAAAAACTGACTCCATTACAGTATGAGGTTACTCAAAACAATAGAACAGAACCAGCTTTCAATAATGAGTATTGGAACAATAAGGCGGAGGGGGTATATGTCGATATTGTTTCCGGAGAACCTCTGTTTAGTTCCAATGATAAATTTCAGTCGGGCACGGGATGGCCTAGTTTCACTAAACCACTAGAACCAAAAAATATCATTGAGAAAAAAGATTCTAGCCACGGAATGACTAGGACAGAGGTCCGTAGCAAAAATGCTGATTTTCACCTTGGTCATGTCTTTGAAGATGGCCCCCAACCTACGGGTAGGAGATATTGCATAAACTCGGCAGCCTTAAAATTCATTCCAAAAGAGGACTTGGAAAAAGAAGGTTATGAAGAATATACAGAATTATTCGAGTAATCTTCCGATGAATCAAATTTTCTCTTTTTCAGAGTTATTACTTCGTCCATGGAAGTACGTATGTGGATCGAGGTTTAATCACTAAGGATAGATATATTCCTTTATTTTTCCTGTAATGTTAATTGAGAGATTTTAGAAGAATTATTTATTTTGTAAAATTTGAGATTCTAAATTTGACCGTCTGATTGGGTGAAAAAAATGATATAAATTAAAACAACGATATAAATTGACTTGTGGGGAAATTTTTTGAATATCAGTCTATCCAATAATCCTAAAAAAGCAACTGTGTTTATAGTTGTATTTGCTCTCTATATTTTTTTCAACACAAATGTAGTTTTTGGTCATTCTCCAACTGGCATGGATCTTGAATACGACGAGATGAATGAAACACTAGAAGTCAATATTATACATACAGTAGAAGATCCCGAAGACCACTATATCGAAAGAGTAGAAATAATGAAGAATGGAGAATTATTTGCCTCCGAGGATTATGCTAGTCAACCTTCGAATTCATCTTTTTCCTATAGCTACGAGATATCAGCAAGTACAAACGATGTTATACAAGTAGATGCTATCTGTAACAGATTCGGTAGCATATCAAAATCTATAAGTCCTTCTGAGAACGGCCCTAACGAAACAGAAAACAATGGTATTCCTTGGTTACCGGTAGGCGGGATAGTAATATTAGTAATTATCATAGTGGCTGTAGTTATTTACAAACGTAGCTAGATGATGGAAAATCAGAATGGATTACCATAAGCAGTGATAGAGAATATAGCATGGAAGAATACCGAACCAAAGAAAATATACCAGTAATAACAATGCGCTTGGTAAAATTTCTGATAAATAGAGTATTTCTGTAACTTTCTGAATCTTTCGGCTCCCATCAAACATCTGCAGGAGAGAACAACTAGTGCCATACTAACAAGATTTATTATCCCTAGGATATAGGATAATTTCGCAGCTAAAAGTAAATCGACCATTAATACTATATTGATATCTGTATCGTAAAAAATTATTTCGGATTACAAGAAATATTTTTAAAAAATTCACGAAGATGGATGGGAACGAATCCGCGATGAAAATTAGGAAAAAGCTTATAATTTAAATGTCATTACTCTTTTTTCTTGAAGAAAAGCCAGTTTTTTGGATTCTCGTCAGGTTGAAATCTAATTAGGACATAGTTTCCATCTAATTTTTCCCCACGTATTTCGATAATGATCTCATCTTCCTTCCACTTGATAGGATTGTATGTTCCTTGATCCCATAGTTCGACCGTCCCCGCTCCGTATTGGCCTTCTTCTATCTCACCTTCGAAGAAAGCGTAGTCCAGAGGATGATCCTCGGTTTGAATCGCGAGTCTCTTGTCCGATGGTTTTTTGGAGGGACCTTTAGGTATCGCCCAACTTTTCAGGACCCCTTCCTTCTCCAATCTTAAGTCATAGTGGAGGGTTGAAGCGTCATGTTTTTGAATCGAATATTTGAGTTCTGCCATTGTATCTTAAAGCTCTGTTTGTTTAACATATCTATTTGATTTTTCTTTATGAATAGATGCTAGCAGGTATTCTTACAGAAATTTATTTGAAAAAAGAAACTAATTCCTAAGAAGGGAGGTGAATACTATATGAAAAATTCTAAAATTACCCTAGAGATTTCCCCAGGCGTTCATTGGGTAGGAGTTAAGGACTGGGATCGAAGAATGTTCGACCGTTTGATTCCATTGCCGAATGGTACTTCTTATAACTCCTATCTTATCCAGGGAAATGAAAAGACTGTTCTTGTAGATACGGTAAACCCAGGTTTTGAGGGTGAGTTAGAGGAGAAAGTTCGGCAAATCGTGGACCCTTCGGAAATTGACTATATAGTGATGAATCATGCTGAACCGGATCACGCGAATGCTATTTTACATATGTTGTCGTTGACGAATGGCGGTAAAGTACTGATGACGGAGAGAGGTAAGGAACTAGCCCAGGAACTTCACAATATAACGGAGGATAAGATTAAAGCTGTGGAAGATGGTGAAACACTTGATCTAGGTGGGAAAACCCTAAAGTTTATTCACGCACCGTGGCTTCACTGGCCCGAGACAATGTTTACTTTCTACGAGGAAAAGGGTGTGTTGTTTCCGTGTGACTTCTTTGGAAGTCATTATGCCACTAGCAAATTCTTTGATGAACAGCTGGGAGACGAGCTCTTGAACCATGCTAGGACTTACTATGGTGAGATAATGATGCCTTTCAGCAAAATGGTAAAGCAGGCTCTCGATAAAATCGAGAGTCTTGATATCAGTATTATAGCACCCAGTCACGGTCCGATGTATAAAAATCCAGAGACAATCATTGAAGCCTATGAAAGTTGGTCAAAAGGCGAGGTCAAGAAAAAAGTTCTCGTTATCTACATATCTATGTGGGGTAGTACCGAAAAGATGGCAAATGCAGTGGTGGATGCTATAACTTCAGAGGGCGTGGATGCTGTACCTCTTAACATGGCGACCAGTGATCTCAGCAAGATAGCTGCAGAAATAGTTGATAGTTCAGGGATAATAATAGGGACACCTACTGTTCTTGGCGGATCTCATCCCATGATCCATCATGTTGCATATCTGGCTAGAAAGTTAAGCCCGCCGACTAAATTTGTAGGAGTGATTGAGTCGTACGGTTGGTCTGGAGGTGCTACTAAACAACTCTCGGAACTTCTTGGAAATCTGGACGCTGAAACCGTGGGTGCTGTAGAGGTTTTGGGTTCACCAAAAGAAGAAGATTTAGAGAAAATAGCCGATTTAGGACGAGATATTGCTAAAAAGGTCAAAGAATAAGAGCGATTCCGCTTTAAATGGAGTTGAATTTGGAAATTTATTTCCTTCTTTATTATTTTTTTAAGGAGGATTTCCATTTTTTCTTTTTTTATGGCTGGATTTACTCGCCTGTTACAATGCTGGTAGTTGTTTTATTGACCCCATCAATTTCCCTTATTTTTTCGATAACTTCTCCTGTGATCGTAGACATATCCTCTGCCTCGACTTGAAGAATTACGTCAAACGAACCAGTAACCATATGCGCTTTTTTTACTCCCTTTACCTTTTTTGTTTTCTCGAAAACTTCTCTGAGTTGCCCAATATCCGTCTTTATCAATACAAAACCTGAAACCATATATTCAACCTCATCTTCTCTTTTCCTTGTAATGCTTTTTAACTTACTCTCTTTCTACGATGTTTTAGTAGTTAAAGGGGGCAGGGACCTTGTGTCTACTTCTTGAGATGCCCAGTTCCACCGCATGCGGAGCATATTAGGGGGAGAATCGTACCTTTTTGTATATTTTTAGCTGGGAGTGTCCCCTTTCCACTACATCGGTCACAAAGTTTTTTACTCATATTCATTTCTTTACGGATTTAGATTATACTTATTAAAGCTAATCAATCCAGTATTCAAACTAATTTTTTCGAAAGTTCTGTCGGTGTGAATAAAAAGGTGGGCGACCATATTTGTTTCTAGATTCGAGATGAAGACCTCTATTGCTTTTATATTGATCGGCGTTATTGTTGTGGCAGTTTTCGGTAGTTATCTAGCTTTTGAAGGTGAATTGTTAACTGAAGATTCGGAGAATGAGCATATAATAGTCACCGAAAATTCTGTAGTTGTATCTAGCCTTGACAAAGAACTAATAGGTCAGAGAATTGAACAGGGAAAGAATTTTCTTCTTGAGATGGAACACGAAAATTTACATGGTTTTTATAGATTCTACTATCCTTTTGAAGATAGATTTGGTAGAGAATTAGTAACTGCTTATTCGGCCTCGATAGTTTATACTCTTTTATATTACAACAACTATTTTCGAGAAAATGAATCAATTTTGAGAAAATTGCCTGAATGGGTGGGCTTCATAACTTCGATGCAAAATTTAGAAAAAGATAGCAGGGCATTTGGGGCTTTTCACGATTCTTATAATTTATTTGTCCAGGCAAAAGAAAATACTTTTGGAGTAGGAACTAGCGCATTATCTATTTTTACTTTACTTGAACTTTATGAGCAGACTGATAATCTTCAGTATCTGAAATCAGCTAGGATGGCAGGAGATTGGTTGATCGCTATGCAGAATCCCGATGGTTCTATGACCTCTTCAGTCAGGAGGGGACCTGATGGAGAGTGGAGTAGCGATAATTTAGAATCCCTTCTTTATCAAGGGCAAGTTTTATCCTCTCTTTCGAGGCTTTACGGAATTACCGATGAAGAAAAATACTACAAGGCGGCTAGTAAAATTGCTGGTAGTTTTTTAGAAAAATATGAAAGAGCTGAGGGATATATCAGAGGAGATTACAGAGATGAAAATCCGATATCGAACTCGTGGGTAGTTATGTCCTTAATTGATTTTTACAGAGCTAGTGGAAATGAAAGGTGCAAGAAGGTAATTCTCGAATTGAGCGGTTTAGTTTTGCAAGACCAAATTGAGGACAAGTGGGACTCTCGTAATTTTGGAAGGTGGAGTGGGACAATTTATACAAGCGGTAATGGCTGGATGACAGAGGTAATGACGGAAACTTATCGGTTTTGTTTGGAAGAAGGCGAAGAAAATTGTGAGAAATATAGAGAGTCTGTTGTCAAGGGAGTGAGGTGGCTTATTCAATATACTTATTCCGAAGAGCATAGAAATCTATCTGATATTTCGGAAAGGGCTGTAGGGAGCCTCGTTCGATCTATGAAGAAAAGCGAAGTGAGGACTGATTCTGTGTGTCATGCTTTGAATAGTTACATTAGAATTTGGGACTATTTGGAGGATGGGATTTTAATTTCGATTCCTGGAGATGATTAAAAATCAATCTAGGAAATTGCTCTGACTATTAATTAAGAACTTTTGAAAAAATCGGTTTTTTATTTAGCTTACTGTTTTAAGCTCGTCTATAATCCTGTTGAAGTTTGAATTTTTCCAATCTCTCAATTCGTCGGTTTTGTAACCGTGTTCTGAAGTCAACTGAGTTAAAATTTCTCTGAAGTTTACTATTATGAATTTGAAAACATCTTTGCTTATTTTTAGAGTTTTTGTTTTGAGAGCTAAATAGCCGGCTAAGTCAATCACGCTGGGGTATATATTGAATATATCTTTTTCCGGACTTTCCGGGAAGTAAGCTTCGAATATTTTCCATTTTCTTTTTATTATTTTTGGATCGGTTTCTTCTTTGAGAAAATCTAGACAGTAATGAAGGTCCATTATTTCTAATCCTAATTCTCCAAAATCATAATATGCAATACTTCTGTTCTCAATGTCCATCCATGCTCTTCTATTGAAATCGTGATTCTGAAATATGAAATCTTTTTCCTTAGGAAAGGAAGTTAATATCTCAATATTTTCTATTGAATCGCTTAGTTTTCCCCATTCTAGGAATCTCTCTACCCATTTTTCATGAGTTTTCCATTCTGGCATATTAGTAAACTGGGTTTAGGTAGGCTAAAAAGACTAGGCAGTTCATTAATTCATTTTTTTGAAATATGTGGATTAGATTGATCTAGATTAACAAAATTATATTATTGGCGATTGTTCGAAATAAAACTGTTTTAAGGGCGGTTTCCTTGACTTGGATGGAGGTGAGTCAACATCGGAGGAAACAGCCGACGAAACCCCCTCAGTTGGTTCTTTTCAGCATTGTCTTCGCCGCCCTCTGTTTTTAGATTTTCTTTGTGATCATTTATTAAGGTGTTCTGCTAGTAAGAGGTCCTCCGGTTTCCCATTTACTATTGCTGAATTCTTTGTTTTCTTCGTAGCAGTCCTTATGCGCTGAAATGATTTCCTCGTCTACTTCATCGAACACTACTTTTCGATCATTTTTCCAAAGATTTTCTCCGCATATATCACATTTTTTTTCTTTACTCATCACAGCTAAATGAATGGAATTTGGGTAATTAATATAATGCTATTTATAAGGGGGATGTTGCGATTCGCGGATTAATCCATTATTCATTTATAAAGAGACGTTTTATTTTTCTATGGATGTGGCTCTGGAAAGCTATCCTCTTTAAGTATAAACTAAACATTAGAAAGAGAGAAGAAGATGACGTACAGAATTGCTGTATCGAATCAGAAGGGAGGAGTTGGTAAGACAACTATTTGTCTTCATCTAGCTGTTGCTGTTGCTAATAAGGGAAGAAAAGTTTTGATAGTTGATCTTGATCCTTCTGGTTATCTATCTGAGCATTTAGGCTTAGATCAGTATTATGAAGAGAATCAAAACAGTCTCGCTTATCATTTAGTTGAGGGTCCCCGTGAAAACCCCGAGGGGGCTATTTTGAAAACGGGGGAGGGGATTGATGTGGTTCCCTCAGACTATGATATGCGGGGTGTAGAGGATAGACTGAGTGCAAAGAGAAATCGGGAAATGCGGTTGAAATTTTTCCTAGACCAGATAGACGATAAGTATGATTATACTTTTGTGGATTCGCCACCTTCTGTGGGAATACTTTACGATAATGCCATACTTGCCTGCGAAAAGGTGGTCATACCGATTAAGGATGAGGATATGAGTATTGTTTCTATCCACAGAGCTTTGGACGAGATCGATGAGATAGAAAAAGCATTTGGAACTACTATAGAAATTCTTGCTATCGTCCCGAATCTGGTTAGGCCCGATGGAGTGGCTAATTCCACTCTGGAACGGTTGAGAAGTACAGAGGGTCTGAAAGAATTTTTAACCCCTTTCGAAATCAGGCAGAGAGTTGCCATTAGAAGAGCTATGAGTAATAGAACTACGTTGTTTAAACACAAACCATCGTGTGACCAAACGGAAAATTTTGAAAAGTTGGCAGAACTAGTAATATCTAGATGTGAGGAAGCGGTGGATTACCAAGAATTGGCTAGTCAGAATATTTCCGATATAAAGAGCAAGTCTAAAGAGTTTGACCTGGATTACGGAAAGTTACTGGATGTAGAGAAAGAGAACAAAGACAGAAAGACACTCAAGAGTTGGCTAGAAAGTAAAATCAAGGGGGAAAAATAGATGCCAGAAGAGATAAATCTAGAAGAGATGAAGAAAGTTGAGCAGAAGAAGTAAAATTAGCGAAGATGAAGCTAATAAGCTAGCTAATCGTTTAGTTAAGAGGCTCAGCGGTGAAAAGGAAACAAAGAAGGAAAGATTAAGACTTGGGGACCGACTTGGAAGGGATGATAAGGAATCGGAAAGTGGTTCTTCAGTGGAAGAGAACAAGAAGGTCTCTGATTTCTTCAATGAGTTCGAAAAATTGACAGGCAGATATCCAGAATTAAAAAACGTCAAGGTAAGTCAGTTAAAACAAGTTATTTCCCAAGTAGGCATGAAACATCCAAAAGAAGTCGCTGATATGTTGAGAGAGAGTGAATATAAATCTGAGCTACGTGAGATGAAGGATAAGTGGATTACTCACTAAATGAGTTTACTTGGTTTTATAGAATTTCGATAAACCTTATTTTCTGACTTTTTGTAAAGGACCAATCAGTCTCTGTGAATTCAGCCCCTACTGCCAGGTCTCCGGGATAGAGACCACCAGTGCTTTCTAAAACAAGCCAATTTTGATCATCTTTATTCCAATATGTGTAGGATAATGTAGTGCCGTAGTAAACGTCTATTGCTTTCATTATTTCCTCTGTCCTATTTTTGTCTCCTATGTATATCGAAGTAAAAGCGTGGTTTTCGGTAAGGATTATCCGGACTTCTCCGTCGATTGCTTCGATCATACTGGCCAGTAGGATGGAATGATCCTCACAATCCCCACCTTTTATGTTTAGAGTTTCTTCAGCTTGGGACCAGTAATCTTCTCCTGGTTCGTCTTCTATATAGTCTATTTCTTTTCTTACCCAATCGAAAAGAGCACAGATTTTATAGATATTATATCCCTCACCGTAACTTTCTGTTATCTCGCTTGCTTTTTCAGATATTAATTTAGAATCAGGATCTACCAAACCATCAATTTTGTTGAAGTAGAAGTACTCCGCTTGTATGTACTCCATCTGAATGTCATCTTCTAGTTCTTTGAAAGCGTAGCTATTCGGATCCACCCATTTTGTGCCAAAGTCGTACCACTCTTGTCTTCTGTCTCGTGCCAACAGAGATATGCCAAATTTAACCTCGTATTCTCCTGGTTGTTCTGGCCCTCCAAATGATAGTAAACCCAAGTTTTGTTCCTTTCCGGGTTCGACTGTGAAGCCTACTTCTTTTGAATGCCAATGTTCATCTTCCATCCATTCTCCGCTTACACCAACTTTGTATACAAATATTGGATTTTCGCCCCTGTTTTTTACAGTGACATCTACAACGCCACCTCGCTTTACATAAAAACGATGTCGAGCCCATTCTAATGAGAAGGCATATCCCGGGGGGAAATTAGAGTCTACTGATGGAGGTTCCTCATAATTATTTGGATCGTAATCCGGGACGGCAGGTGCCTCGCTGTTACTGTAGGTTATGTTTGGGATTTTCGCTTCGATCTCTCTTGTAGAGTTTCCTACTGATATTGTATGAAAACCGGCCTCTGTGAACTCTTTTTTGAAAGTGTATTCTTTCTCTTCCTTTCCACTAAGAAAGAGTTCTTCAGTATGTTCTATTTTTCCATCAATTTTCAGTATGAGATTGTAGAAACCATTTTCATCGCCAATATTTTTAATCCTAAATGAGATTGTGGTTTGTTTATTTAGCTCGGTAGGTGTAGGTGTTATTTCTAGATCGGCTATTGTGAACTCTGCAGGTGATTTCTTTTCTGTATTGTAATATTGGAGTATAATAAGCGATGTCAAAACAACAAGGATGATGATAGCTATACTTATTTTGGTGGAATTTTTTATTTTGACACCTTTTTTAGAATATTTTGACTTCAGAGTTATCTTGTTTGTGCAGATTTTTAAATAATAGATAGTTCTCAGTTGCTTAGCTGTGGTTTTGTGGTGTGAACTCCCATGTTTCTAACGTTTTTCCTTATTTATTATTTAATTAATAGGAGATCCAAATAATAGCACGGATTCTATGAGCAAGGATTTAGAAATAGATACAAAGGAAGGTATAGAATTTTTAGAGAAGTATGATGGGGTACGAGAAGGATAAGAAAATTTCAGTTAAAGAAATACTTGGCCTTTCGGGAAAAACTGTAGAGAATTGATAGATGAAACGGAACAGAACTGGAACAAATCCCGAAGGGAGAGGGGGTTCTCAACTGAACATCAGATTGGCAGATTCAAAAAATGGTTAGAAAAGAGAGTTATAGCGATCATACTATTTCCAATCCTTCGGGAGGGGTCCGAACTTTCTATAACTTCAACAAGTTTTACTAAACTCAAGCAGGCTTAATTCGAGGAATAGTGCAAAGCCAGAAACTCAAGTTATGGCTATTGATTGTAAGAAGATGAGAAAAATATACAATTCTACCAATTCAAAACGAAACAAATCACTCTTATTATTCCTTTATTCCTGTATCAGACAGGGCAATCATCAAGTCAAATATCCGAGCTGTATTACGGTGATGTGAGTCCAGAGTTAAAAAAGAAAAAATACCCCTTAAAGATTTCATACATCGAGCGTAAAGGTTCTGGACTAAGTTCTTGCACTTTCTTAGGTGCTGACGCGATTGAGGCTTTAAAATATTATCACGACAAGCAACCCGAAAGACATATATAACAACTTTTCTTTCTTGAAATCTGGCGATGAGGTCCGCCTTGACCATTTGGTCTGAACTGTCCGTTAGGCTGATGACTTCTGTGAATTGAAAGGAAGTTTCAGCCATGTTCAAAATATACCCGTATGAAAAAAGAAGAGATCCCAATACAAGAACTATTCTAACATTTCTCACCAATAAGGGGGTCAAAACTTGCTTTTAGGCATATTGCTCATCCTAGCAGTAGGTTTTCTACTCGGAGAGTTAGCCGGACGATTGGGGTTACCTAAGTTGATAGGTATGTTGTTCGGCGGAATACTCATAGGACCAAACGTTCTAGATCTCTTGACTGAACCGATATATGCAGTATCAAACGAGATAAGATTGTTCGTTCTTTTAGTGATCCTATTCAAAGCAGGACTCGGTCTTGATAAGGAGAAATTGATGGCTCAGGGTAGCGTTGCATTGAGGCTTGGGTCCATCCCCTGTATTTTGGAAACGTTCGTTGTTGCCGCCACCACCAGGTGGTTGCTAGGGTGGGGTTGGATATACTGTTTCTTACTAGGATGGATCATCTGCGCGGCCTCTCCCGCCGTGATAGTTCCAATGATGCTGAAGTTGAAGTCAAAAGGATGGGGTTCAGAAAAAGGGATACCCGACCTGATACTTGCAGGAGGTACCTTGAGTGATGCTGTAGCGGTAACAATGTTCGGCATCACGACTGCCTGGATAGTCGGTAACGGTCAAAACGCATGGCTACAATTAGGAAACATTCCGTTCAAGATCATCATGGGAATCGTTTTAGGATATGTTGCTGGACGGTTAGCTTTGTTGGTCATCGATAGGGCAAAGCTGACAGGAGAGGTCATACCCGAGCTAATAATAAGTCTTGGTATAGGTATCCTTCTACTTGTTGGCGAAGCATACCTACCTTACTCGGATTATCTAGCTATAATGGTCATGGGTTTTGTTATATTAGACAGGGATACTGTGCTTGCTAGAAGGTTGAGGCGTGAAGTCGACAAGGTGTGGCAGGTGGGGGAAATATTCCTATTTGTACTGATAGGTGCAGCGGTAGATATACATGTAATATCTTCAACCGGTCTTACCGGTTTAGCAATAATCGGCATCGGTTTGATCGTTGGAAGGACTTTGGGTATATGGGTGTCCACTTGGCGTTCTATAATAAATTTTAAGGAGAGAATATTCATGATCATAGGTCAAACTCCTAAGGCAACAGTTCAAGCTGCCATAGGTGGAATACCTCTGACTCTAGGTATGATGCATGGGGAATATATACTAGCCATCGCTGTACTATCCATAATCATCACCGCTCCTTTAGGGGCTTTTGGAACAGAGTATTTTACACCAAAATTCCTCAAAAAGGGTGAAGTAGATCCGACTAAAGTTACGGTGAAAGAGGATTATAAGTTTCTTGTCGCGATGGATGGTTCTCGTGCATCAAGCAAAGCTTTGAAGGAAGCAGCCCGTATAGCTAGGCAGGTAGATGCAGAGTTGATAATCGTCAACATCTTTAACAAGATCGACAAGAAGCTCTCATCCGAGAGGATAGAAAGTGAACTCGAAGTAGTTGAAGATATCGACCATGAGTTTTTGATGTATGAAGGAGATTGTGCAGAATGTATAGTTAAGACCGCCCTGGCTTATGACGTAGACTCCTTGTATATGGGTAAAACCGGTAACTCTTCAGGCAACAATACATTGATCGGTAGAGTCAGTAAGGAGGTGGTTGAGAAGTCTCCCATACCAGTGATACTGGTGGAGGATGATTCAGATGATGAATGATACTTATACCGTACTGAAAACCTTGGCAGAGGTTATAGTAGATTCCGAGCGATCTACTTGCTGGAAATGTATCAAAAAAAGGATTTTTTTCTCTCAATATCTAAAGTCGTACTCTTTTTTGATCAGCTCTCTGACCACATTCTGGTTGTCAGCTCGTTCGTGAAGTTTCCAGATGCCTTGAACCTTTTTAAAATCTTCAAGATAATATGGCTCTTCAAACATCTAATGATTTAACTATTCTTACGAGCATACGCCAATATAATCATCCGACCACAATACCATATATCAGCCAAGCTCCAGCGTCCAATGAGAATGTATCAGGATAAGGAGGTTCCATGCTCTACGCACTCAAAAACTCGATTCTTATTCCCACTGAGATTCCCAAACCCATGACAAAGGGAACAACGAGTCAGGTCTTTTATCATACTATCTGTTGGGAAATATCCCCATAACTGATATTTAAGAGCTATTGCTAAATTAATTGGAATTAAGGTTTATTCTTAGAAACACCCCCGTTAACACCCAGAAACTCAAAAGACAAACAGAACCAACATGAAAATAAATCTCAGGAAGGGCTAGATGAGAGTTATGTTTTGTGAACAAGTTGCTTTTCCAAATCGGAAATAAAAATAAGGAAAAGAGGGTTTCTCTACTATTCTTTTATGGCTTTTATTAGTTCATCAATTTTCATAGCTCGCATCGTTTCGAGCTGTATAGATCCTCTGGATCCGATTTCTACCGATATTTTTGCCATGGTTTCGGCGTCCGGGACTTCTAATACATTTACGAAGTCATATTGGCCAAAGACAATATATTGATTTTTAACTTCTCCACCCATCTTTTCTATCTCATCGTTGACTTCTTTTATCCTATCTGGATTCTTCTTCAGAGTTTTTCTTCCCTCATCTGTTAACCGACTAAGAACAATATAAGTAGTCAATCTTTTCACCTCCGTAGTAGTTTAGGCGGTTCAGTTTGTTAATTCTAATCTTTTTGATTGGACAGGAGAAAAACAAAAAGAAGTTAGATATATGGTGTTTTTTCTGTGAAAAACAATTTACTAGCATAGATAGGAGATTATGTTGGTCGGAACAGATTAAAACTTCAATAAGGTGTAAATCTATTCATAGGTATTATGATGAAGAGAGGAGGAAAAAAGAAGAGAGACAGTGGAGCATCTTATGACAAAAGCCTTCTTACTGATCACGATATTTACCTTTTTAAAGAAGGAAATCACTTTAAGCTCTACGAAAAGTTAGGTTCCCAACTGATTTCCGATAGCGAAGGCGAAGGAGCTTATTTTGCGGTTTGGGCCCCCAATGCTTCCGAAATATCGGTCATTGGCGATTTTAATGGTTGGAACAGTGGGAAAAATCCTTTAGAGAAAAGAAGTGATGATTCAGGGATTTGGGAAGGTTTTATTCCTGGTATTAGCCAGGGGGAGGTATACAAATATCACATAAAATCTGGGAACGGGAATTATGAGGTTGATAAGGCCGACCCATTTGCTTTCCGCAATGAAGAACCCCCAAAAACCGCTTCGGTAGTTTGGGATCTTGATTACGATTGGGATGATAAAGAATGGATGAAAAAGCGGTCTGACTTTAATTCGCTTAATTCTCCTATCTCCGTTTACGAAATTCACCTCGGTTCTTGGAAACGAGTTTCAGGAGAAGGAAATCGATATCTTAACTATCGGGAATTTGCTCCAGAACTCGTGAGCCACTTAGATGAAACAGGCTTTACCCACGTGGAGTTTATGCCGTTACTCGAACATCCTTTTTATGGATCTTGGGGATACCAGGCTACGGGATATTTTTCACCCACTAGTCGGTATGGAGATCCGGAAGATCTGATGTATCTAATTGATTACCTTCATCAACATGATATTGGGGTGATTATGGATTGGGTTCCGTCTCATTTTCCTGCTGATGAGCACGGACTTAGTTACTTTGACGGGTCTCATCTTTACGAATACGAGGATCCCAGGAAGGGGTATCATCCCGATTGGAATAGCTATATTTTCGATTATGGGCGGGAAGGAGTAAGAAACTTCCTTATTAGTAGCGCGTTATTTTGGCTGGATAGATACCATCTGGATGGCTTGAGAATTGATGGAGTTGCCTCAATGTTGTATTTGGATTATTCTAGACGCTCTGGTGAGTGGATTCCTAATAGGTATGGAGGAAGAGAGAACCTCGAAGCCATCGATTTTTTGAAAAGTCTGAACAGAGAAGCCTTCAAAAAGTTTCCTGATATTCAGATGGTAGCTGAGGAGTCCACAGCATGGCCTATGGTTACTAGGCCAACTTCAGTTGGTGGACTTGGGTTTAGCATGAAGTGGAATATGGGTTGGATGCATGATACGTTAGACTATTTTTCTAAGGACCCAATTTATAGAAAGTTCCATCAGAACGAGTTAACCTTTAGCTTTTACTATGCATTTGACGAGAACTTTATTCTCTCCCTTTCCCACGACGAGGTGGTTCATGGAAAGGGTTCTCTTCTCGATAAGATGTCGGGGGATGATTGGCAAAAATTTGCTAATCTCCGTCTTTTATTAGGTTATATGTTTGCACATCCCGGGAAGAAATTGCTGTTCATGGGTGCCGAGTTTGGCCAGTGGGACGAATGGGATCATGATAAAAGTCTAGATTGGCATCTCGCACAATACGATCGGCATAGAGCTATTCAGAATTGGGTGAAGGACTTAAATGACTTTTACAGAAAGGAGCCAATTATGCATGAGAATGATTTCAAGCATAAAGGATTTGAATGGATAAGTTCTGATTTTGAGAACAGTGTTTTATCTTTTTTGAGGAAAGATAATAAATCTAATTATATGTTGTCAGTCTGCAACTTTACCCCGGTTCCTCGAGAAAATTATCGAGTAGGAGTTCCTCTGGAGGGTAAATGGAAAGAGGTTCTAAATAGTGATGCTGAGGATTACGGTGGGTCGGGATATGGGAATTTCGGTGGTCTTGAGACGGCTCCTGTCTCGATGCACGGTAGGGAAAAATCCCTTTCTTTGACACTTCCTCCTTTAGGCATAGTTTTCTTCAGTGGACCAAAACGATAGATTAGAATATTGGTGACGAAAGTTGTGGGTTCCGGAGTTGAATCCTTTTTTAGAAAGTTGTTGTGGAAGTATTTTACTTGATGGAAAAAGATTATTTTCTTTACTGAGAAAAAGTGAATGGAGTTAATACGTGTTGCGAGGAAATGTGAAAGGGTATCAAAATTTACGAATTAACCCCAAAATCATTGTATATTATGAAAAGGGAGAACTATGAGCCAGGAGATCTGTATCCATGGTCATTTCTACCAGCCTCCTAGGGAGAATCCATGGTTGGAAGAGGTTGAATTTCAGGATTCTGCTAAACCCTACCATGATTGGAATGAGAGAATAACTGATGAATGCTATGCTCCGAATACTGCGTCAAGAATTTTGGATTCAGAAAGGCGGATAATTGATGTTGTTGATAACTATTCAAGAATGAGTTTCAATTTTGGTCCAACTCTTCTTTCGTGGATGGAGGATCACGCTCCTGATGTTTATCAGAGTATTCTTGAATCTGATAAAGAGAGTCAAGAAAAATTTTCAGGACATGGATCTGCTATTGCTCAGGCCTATAATCATATGATAATGCCCCTTGCTAACGAGAAAGATAAGAGAACTCAGGTGGTCTGGGGTTTAAGAGATTTTAAAGAGAGATTTGAAAGAGACCCGGAGGGTATGTGGCTTCCAGAAACCGCTGTAGATCTGGAGACTTTGGATATAATGGCAGAGTACGGAATTAAATTTACAATACTTGCCCCCAGACAGGCTAAGAGAGTCAGAAAGATTGGGGAAGAAGAGTGGAAGGATGTTAGTGAAGAAAAGGTCGATCCGAGAAGACCATATTTATGTAATCTGAAATCGGGAAGAAGTATTGTCATATTTTTCTATAATGGTCCTATATCAAAGGATGTGGGTTTTGGAGACCTTATCCACAATGGTGAAAAATTTGCCGAAAGGTTAATCGGGTCCTTTTCTGAAGGAGATACCGACTCCCAAATTGTGAATATAGCTACCGATGGAGAGACATATGGACACCACCACAGGTTTGGGGATATGACGCTGGCTAGATGCTTGTATAAGATCGAATCTAGCGACAATGCGGAACTTACTGTCTATGGAAAATATTTGGAGGAAAATCCTCCGGAGTACGAGGTTGAAATCTTTGAAAATACTTCATGGAGTTGTGTACACGGTGTAGAAAGATGGAAAGATGATTGTGGATGCAACTCGGGTTCAAATCCCGATTGGAATCAAAAATGGAGAAAACCTTTGCGTAAGGCAATGAACCAGCTTAGAGATTCGCTTGCTTCTATTTATGAAAAGAATGCCGATTATTTCCTGAAGGATCCGTGGGAAGCTAGAAATGACTACATAGATGTTGTCTTGGACCGTTCTTCGGAAAATGTGAGAGCTTATCTTTCTAAACATTCGAAGAAGGATTTATCTCCTGAAGAAACTGTGAAGGTTCTTAAACTACTAGAGATGCAAAGAAATTCCATGTTGATGTTTACTAGTTGCGGCTGGTTCTTCGATGAAATTTCGGGAGAAGAAGCTGTGCAAGTGATGCGTTATGCAGCCCGGG
This sequence comes from Hadarchaeota archaeon (SeqCode), assembly GCA_964384105.1. Lineage (GTDB taxonomy): Archaea > Hadarchaeota > Hadarchaeia > Hadarchaeales > JAGGTB01 > CAYLJV01. The sequence continues at coordinate 119,299 of CAYLJV010000004.1, forward strand.
CAATGCAGTTAGCTCAGGACCTTAATGGAAGTAATCTGGAATCGGAATATCTAAAGATTCTAGAGCAAGCACCCAGCAATGTTCAGAAGTATAAGAATGGAGTAGAGGTTTTTGAAGATTTGGTTAAATCAAGTGTTGTTGATTTTCCACGTGTATGTGCTCACTATGCTGTGTCCTCGCTTTTCGAGGATTACCCAGATAAAACTGTGATTGATTGCTTCAATTTAGACAGGGAAATATATGAATTGGAGAATGTGGGGGATCAGAAGCTTGCTGTGGGGAAAGTGGGCGTGAGATCCAATATTACTTGGGAGGAGCGGTCGTTGGCCTTTGCGGTACTATATATGGGAGACCATAACATAATCGGTGGAGTTCTCGAGAACTTTGAGAATGAGTACTTTGAGGAGATCAAAGGGAGAGTAAAAAAATCATTTCAGAAAAGTAATATTTCTGAGACATTTCATGTGATAGATGAGAACTTTGGAGAAAACAATTACTCATTATGGCATCTCTTTAGAGATGAGCAAAGAAAGGTCCTCAAACAGATATTAGAGCCTAAAATTAAAGAAACGGAAAAGATTCTCCACGAGCGATACCAGGATTTTTATCCGACGATAAGAGCGATAAGAGAAATCCAATATCCCATGCCAAAGATTATCAAAAGGATTGGGGATTTTGTCCTCAACTTGGATTTAAGGAATTTGCTGAGAAGAGAAGATTTGGATTTAGGAGAGCTTCAGGAACTTGTTGTTGAAATTAAAATCGGATCTTTTGAGGTGGATAAAACTATGATTGGCTATGAAGCTACGAGAAAAGTTAATGAATTGATGGATAAACTTTCTCAAAATCCAGAGGATACATATATTCTAAAGAAAGTTGAGAATATTCTCGAGATTTTATTGGACTTGGACCTAGATTTGAACTTTTGGAAAGCTCAGAATGCTTATTTCTCTGTAGGGAAAGCAATTTACCATAAAATGAAAGATAGAGCTGATCAGGATAAAGATGCTGAAAGGTGGATAGAAACTTTTGATAAATTAGGAAATTATCTGAACGTGAAAATATCATGAATACGTTTCCAAACTTTGATCATAGTCTGCGATTTGATTCTTCTTTTATGTTAACTGGGAAGACTTTTGAATCGAAAAAAACTGCTTTCCTTGAGAGTTTCTTTCAGGAGTTGGTTTAAATTGAATAAGAGAGGAAGCGGAGTACTACTTCACATATCTTCTCTTCCTTCACCTTTTGGTATCGGGGATCTGGGGCCATCCGCATACGAATTCGCCGATATTTTGGGCCATACTTTACAGAGTTTCTGGCAGATATTGCCTTTGAATCCAACTACCTCGGATGGAAATCCTTATCATGGTGAGTCTTCGTTCGCAGGAAATCCGGATCTCATTAGCCCAGAACTCCTTTTGGAGCGTGGGTTGATTGATGAAGGTGATATGAATGACCCTCCTCATTTTCCAGAAAATGAAGTAGTCTACTCCAAAGTTTCATCTTACAAAAAACAATTGCTTGAGATAGCATACGAAAATTTCTTGGAAAATGGAAAGAACGAAGCGTTCGAAAATTTTTGTGCAAGTAATTCTTGGTGGCTTGATGACTATGTTTTGTTTTCGGCTCTAAAGGATCACTATGATGGGGCTTCTTGGAAGGATTGGCCTCCGGATATTAGAGATAGGGAGAAATCCTCCATAGAAAAATATAGAAAAGGACTTGAAAGGGAAATTGAGAGGAAAAAGTTTTTTCAATATATCTTCTTCGATCAGTGGTTTTCGCTTAAGGATTATTGCAATAAAAACGGAATTAAGATATTCGGCGACCTCCCGGTCTACCTGAACTACGAAAGTGCAGATGTTTGGAAAAATCCTGAGCTTTTCAAACTGGATGAAGAAAAGAGATTGAAGGTTTATTCTGGTGTTCCACCCGATGATTTTAGTGACACAGGACAATTGTGGAGACATCCGATATATCGCTGGGATAAATTGAAAGAACAGGATTATGCTTGGTGGTTTAAGCGTTTGGATCATAAGTTAGAGCTTTATGATCTTTTGAGGATAGATCATTTTCGGGGCTATGTGGCCTACTGGGAGGTTCCAGCAGGAGAGAATACAGCAGCTAGTGGGAACTGGGTTGATGGTCCGGCTTTGGATCTGTTTCCAAAACTGATAGATAGATACCCAAATATGCCAATTATTGTAGAGGACCTTGGTGAGATTACTCCAGATGTTATAGAGATTAGAGACAGATTTGATTTTCCTGGAATGGAAGTTTTGTTATTCGCTTTTGGTGAAGATTTTCCTACGAATCCTCACCTACCACATAACCACAAAAAAAATAGCTTAGCTTGCACGGGGACTCACGATAATAATACTGTGATTGGCTGGTTTGAGAATGAGGCAGGGCAGAATGAGAAGGAGAGATTATTTGAGTATCTTGGCTATAGGGTTCCTACCGAAGAAATTCATTGGTCATTCATTCGTCTGGCAATGATGTCGGTAGCGAATCTCGCGAGTTTTCCTATTCAAGATATACTTGGGTTGGGGGAAGAGTCTCGTATGAATAATCCTGCCGGATCAAAGAAGAATTGGCGTTGGCGACTTTCCGCAGAACAGATGGAGAGTTTTCCGAAGGAAAGGTTAAGGAATATTACTTCTACTTATGGTAGGTCAAGAGAAGCTTGATTTGAAGTCCTAGTTTTACCGATTCAGTCCAGAAATAGAGTTATTGGTACCCTCGTTTTCTCTCTTAGCTCTTCGACTTCGTTTTCTAGTCTCCATTTGTAAGAGGATTTATTTTTACTAATGCTTTCATAGTTTTTTCTTAAACTAGGGTAATTTTTATCGATAGTTTCCATTATGATTCTTTTTTTACTTCTCCAATTTATGTCTTCTATCTGAAGTTCTTCAATGAACCCTTCCGTTCTTTTTAGTATTTCCTCGAGTTTGGTTATACTTTCGAAATAGGGCCCAATATGAACGTAGCAATCTATTCCACTTTTCGAAAGTTCTTCCAACGCGCTCAGCCGGTCTTGTATTCTGGGGGCACTGGGTTCCCAGATTTCTCTATCTTTTTCGTTTAGAAAGTTTATTGTAAAGCCTACACAGATTCTATTTTTATTGAAATCATTTAGTATATCCAAGTCTCGAAGTATGAGATCACTTTTTGTTAAGATATTTACGGAGAATTTGGAATTAGCTAGCCTCTTTAGGATTTTTCTAGTAATCCTGTAATTTTCTTCTGCTGGCTGATATGGATCCGTCACAGAGGATAAAAGTATTGAACCTTTCCTTTTTTTCCTCAAATCTTTTTCTAAGATCTCTTTTGCGTTCTCTTTAACGTCTACGAAATTTCCCCAGGACTCATCGTGGTCGGTATACTGCGTCATAAATGTTGCATAGCAGTACTTGCATCCGTGTTCGCAGCCCGTGTAGGGGTTTATCGAGTAGTCTACTCCATATATACCCGAATTTGACATTATAGACTTACAAGCGATTTCGTTGATTTCCATATTCCTCATCTACTAAAAGAAATTCTCAATTCTTTGTTGAATCTTTCTTTCATTGAGCAACTCCGAAACAGACAACCATTCGGTGTAGTCTAAGTCCATCTTTTCGTCCAGATAGGAAAAGACCTGACTTTTTGTTTCAAACTTTCTCGGATCAGTCCTCAGTGCATTTCTTACTGATTCTCTTACATTCCATACCCCTACGGGAAGTATGTATCCTGGGTGAGCCTCTCTTAACACTATCGCTCCAGCTTGTCTTCTTTTTTCATTCAATTTTTCTGCGACGGCGAGTCTGGCCGAGTAATAACATCCCCCTAACGAAGCATATTCCGTTCTACCATTCCAGTATTCATGGTCGCCGAAGATTACAATTCTATTGCTGCTTGGATTCCAAGTGGTTTCTGGATAGAATGCCTCGATAAGTTCATATCGCCATACCGTAGGTGTAAATATTATCACCCATTGGTTATCTAGGTAATTGGTTGTATAGACTTCGTATTCATCAATTGGTCGAAAGTTCTTCACTTTCTCTCTTAGATTTTTACCAATCATATCGTCCACTGCGGTTATACTCCAGCGGGTGGGTACAAATTTCCTATTTCCTTCCAATCCTGTCCCACCAACCATAAAGATATCTTGAATTCGGGATATTCGAACACCACTCTCGTAGAGTTTCATAACTCCTGGTTCCGATTTTAGATCTGTGTCGTAGAATATTTTTTCTAAAATGTGATCACTGCTCATAGATCCCAATTCAAATCTTTTGATTCCTGCAGACGGCCCGTAAGGTTGGGACCTCCCGTCTAATCTGAATGATTCTGAGAGCTTTTTGCTAAATTGAATTTCGACTTCTGCAGGATTTTTAGCTAAGGCTATATGTCTTGTTCTTTCAACTTCTCTATCCATCTTGTCCGAGATTTTGATGTCTTCTTTGAGTCGTTTCTTTCCTCTCGCTAGGCTACTCCTGAAACTGATTATGTCATCTATTTCGGTTTTTCCAAACCACTTTTCAGGTGTTGAGAGTATCGAAGTATCACCTTTTTCTGGAGGCACAAGAGGGCCAACATTTACTTTTGGATATCCATACCTTCCTATGAATACAGAGGGAGGCGAGTTACCATCTAAAAAATCCGTATCGAGATTCTTCGTCCTTTTTCCATCTACCCTCGAGTAATATTTTGCTAGAATGGGACATCTGGATTTCCCGCATAGCTTTTTGGTTCCCCTACACTTTAGGCAAACTGGTCTAGCTTTTGGATCTATTTTTGGAGCAATTTCCCTAGAGAAAGTCTTTAGGTTGTTTTCTTTTCCTTTCTTCGACTTTTTCTGGCTTATATACTTCTTAGGTGTTTTTCCAGGCATCTCGTTCTCTTAGTTTATTTTGTTTAGTACAAAGATTTAATTCTTGATTTGAGCTTGTAAATGGAGTTTATTTCCCTTTTACTTTTACCATTTTCAAAGTTCCTTCAGCTTGCTCTCTACAATTTCTGAGATCGGACTATAAACTTCACCGGCATCCTCTGGGGAATTTATGGGATGAGGATTTATCCTGTATTTTTCAGATTTTAATAGATCCAGTATCTTCCCGGTTTTAATTTCCATCCTATGTCCTGTCCATCTTTTTGATATCATTGAATGAGCTTTTGCGAATTTATTTCCATCACTAATGAAAGCACGTCCTGGTTCAACTGTTAAAACGAGATCAGCATGTACAGGGATAGGCATGGCAATATCTGCGTAACTCTCTATGATGAGAATGTCTCGATCTTTGATTCTTTCGTATCTATCTTTAGTAGCTGGCAAGTGAATCTTGTTCATATATTCATTGAACTTTTCTGTTGTTGAGAATTTTTCTATGCGATCTGCGTTTCCTTGTAATGCTTTTAAATCTTCAGGCGCTTTGATTCTAGAATTTAGTACTAGTGTCGTCTTATTTTCAGTATCAAATATTCTGTCAAGCACTATCGATTGTGTCTCACCGATCAGACCGGACCCGCTTTCTATAACTGAATTCGGAATCCATAGTCTGTGAATTGGATTTATCTCTTCCTCTCTCTTTCCGGTTAATTCCGATAATATTTTGGCGTCATGTCCGAATAACCTTCCTTTTTTGATACTTTCTGAAACAATCCGATTATCGTACCAATAGTTATTTCCAGCTAGAGGCTTAAACAGTTCAATTTCTTTCGTTTTCTTTAAGTTTTGATACAGGCCTGTAGTAGCCGTTGTTTTACCTGCGGATTCACAAAGTCCATTTATAAGTATTTTCATTCTATAATTTGTTGGAATAAGGATATTAAAGGTTCTTTTGCTCTTCCGAAGCTATTCATAAAAATTCAAAATTGTATATTTGATTAGAAGATGAATATTAAGTGGTTATGAGAGACGTATGACTGAAAAAGAGGAAGTATTGGAATTAGAAGTTAGACGGTTTAAAATCTCCGATTTGGATAGAGTTTCTTCCATAGAGAAGGACAGTTTTCCAACTCCTTGGTCCAAAAGTATGTTTAGAAATATGCATAATAACAATCAGGCTGGTTTTAAAGTCGCCGTTTTAGGTTCGGAAGTGGTAGGTTATGTGATTTACAGAGTAGAGTTGTCGGTGAATCCTAGCGAAATAGGTTACGAAAAAATAGGGCATCTGCTTAATCTGGCAGTTAAGAAGGGGTATAGAAGACGGAATATTGGTTCTTCTTTGTTGAAAGAGACAGAGGAGTATTTTGGGAGAGAAGGCGCAGACGAGGTTTGGCTGGAAGCTAGAGAGGGGAACCAAGCCGCTAGGGAGTTTTATCTTAAAAAGGGTTTTAAGGACATGGGTGTGAGGAGAGCGTATTACCCGGATGGAACTAATGCAATCATAATGAGGAAGAAAATTGAGACTTAATAAACGACTTTACTTTCTTGTTTTAGATTTCTAGTTCATCTACTTCGATTACGAGGTCACAGTGGTCTTGGCCCATTATCTCTTCTATAATGCTTTTGACTCTCTTTGCGCTAGGTGCTTCCCACTCTTCGATGGCGATTCCGTTCTTTGAGGTAAGAATTCTCTTGAGTTTCACGTCTTTGTATTCCTCTAGTTTACCCATTATCTCTTTCTTTCTCTCTTCGCTTAACTCCGGAAGTTTTTCTTCAAAGTGGATTTCTAAAATCTTTGCCATCATTTCCCTCTCTTTATTTTGATCACTTCATCAGCCAAGCAAAATTCTTCTCCAGAGATATGTCCGATCGAACCGAGTTTTTCTATATTAATCCGTCCATTTTTAAAGGCATTTTTTTCAACTTCTATGTTTACAATCTTTCCTACTAGAAAGTGGTGATCTCCGGTTTCAAAATCATCGTAATATTTGCATTCTATATTAACTGGAGATTCTTTTACACTTGGTGATTTGATCTTCTTGGATTCCTTTTCGGTTAATCCTATTTTTCGGAACTCACTTTCTCCTCGTTTAAGATTGATTTCTGTTTTAACACCTTTTTCCATCCAGTCTTTAGTTAAGGGGGCCACAACAAAGTCTCGGGTTTCTTTTGCGTTTAGGATAGTATCTTTACCTTTTCCAACTCCGATTCCCAGTAGCGGAGGAGAGAACGAGACTGGAGTAGCAAAACTGTAAGGGGCGATATTAGAATTCCCATCCTTGTCAATTGTGGATACGCAAACAGTGAGTCTTGGCCCAAGTAATTTATAGTAACTTTTCTTGTCAATATCCATATGAATCATCTCTTATTGGTTTCTTCTTCTTTATTATTTTTCGATATTTTCTGCTGTACTCAGGTTTCAAACTATTAATTAGTGGGATTAGCTAATAGGCCCATTTGGTGGTTTGATGAGAAATGCTAAAAGGTCAGAGATTGTTCAGATTCGTTCTCCAATAAAGAAAGAGATAAAACATTTGGGTGGATCAGATCAACATTCTTTCTCTGAACTTTTGGAGCAGATTGCGAATAAAATGAATAAGTGGGGGTATAAACTGATTCATGTTACGAAGGCATTTCGAGACGGTGATAAGACTTGTTCGGAAAGTTATTGGAAGAGGGATAAGATTAGGGGAGATATTAAGATTGTTTGGTTGTGCAGTTTAAGACTTGTTTTTGATAAGGGGTTTAAATTCGAATTGGATTTTGATGTGTGGTTTGAGTTCTCGAAGCTCCTCCAGGAGACGAGAGAGAAGATATACAGAGACGGTTTTCCTTATACTTCAAGGCCTTATGCAGAAAACTTTGGTAAGGAGGAAACGACCCGTATTTTAGAGAAGATTAGAAATTCAGTAAGACGCGTTTTAAGAGAGAAATGTGATGGGTGGGGTGAACACGGTGTTATTGATAATGTAACTGACAGAAAATCGCAGGCTATTTGTCATCTTAAGAAAATCGGTCTTTCTTCTTTTCCAGAGTTCGACAAATTGAGAGAAACGTTGCGAGAGGTTGAAGAGATTCCCACTAGTGTGCTTGGAAATTCTCGAGAGGATATACTTGAAATCGTGGATAAAAAGAAGTGTGAGCTGATTCCTTTTTCAATAGATTCTCAATCTCTCGAGGGGTTCCTTGCTTTTTTTCTATGGTTCAGAAGTCCAGGAGGTGGGTTAGAATATCAGCTTTATCGGTTCGTTCAGGAGAATTGGAACGACCTAGTTAAATTGAGTAGGATTGAAGAGGCTTTGCTTAGATTGGAGGTTTATGATTACGTCAAAGTCGAAGAGGTTCCATATGATTTAAGAAAAGAGCTCGAAAAAAGGGGGATTAAGAGATGTAAGAGGTTCTATGAATTAAAGAATCACGATGTTCTTAACAGGAGATTTTTTAGTGATACGAAAAGAAAAGCTCGTCTCGGTGCTTATCTTTCCCCGTTACCGAAGAAACGTTTAGTTAGACACCTCAATGCTCCAAACCATATCGTTTTGAAAAATATTAGAAATCTTGTTAGGAGAAACTACCTCTTGGAGAAAAAAGTAAGGGATTTTAGTGGTAGAACTGTGAGGAAGATTAAACCTAAAAGGGGATTTGGTTCTCTTTCTGAATTGGATAGGGAAATCATGAAAAAATCTAAAAATTTTTACGAAGTGCAGAAGGATTTGCTCGACAAAATGCAAGGAGTAAGCTATTAGATAGGGATTATGCAGGATTGATTCACTTATTGAGAATATTTTCAAATTAATAGATATTACATTGAAATCTTTTTCTTGTAAGACGCGTAGGCATCTTTATTTTCCCATAGCTTCACTTCGATTGAATGGGGTTTATGGGAGTTTAATTTGTTAACTAATTTGTCCCATATGACTTTTGCAAAGTTTTCGAGAGTCGGGGACTTTTTTTCGAATTCAGAAAGGTCGTTCAACTTTTTATCCCTAAAATCGTTTAGGATATCTTGTAAAATTGTTTCTATTTCATTTAGATCCACTAGGTATCCATTTTCGTCTAATTCTTTACCGGAGATTAGGACTTCCAAGAGATAATTATGGGGATGTTCAGTTTTTTCGGGCCCCTCTTCATGCTGGAGAAAATGTTGAGATATGAATTCTTTTCTTAGAGAGATTGTATACATGTTAGTTTTCATATGTTAGAATTATTTGAAGTACTTTTTCTTGTTCTTGATCTATTAGTTCGTAGGCCTCTGCGGCTTTCTCGATAGGAATCTCGTGAGTTATGAGCTCTGATAGATCTAGTTCATTAATTATCTCCCATGAGAGGCTTATCCTTCTAGAGTGATCCCATCGGCCCAAAAACTTTGGATTAATTGTACTGACCTGGCTACTTAAAATACTTATCCGATTTCTGTGGAATTTTGATCCCAGATTTAGTGAATTTTTCTTTTTCCCATACCATGAACCCACAATAATCCTTCCGTCAAATCTAGTTAGCTCAATGGCGAGGTCCAACGTTTCTGGGTTACCCGAGACCTCGTATGTCAGGTCTGCTCCGGGTTCTGGAAAATTTGTCTTTTCTATTAGATTCCGAGACTCATCTGGATCTAAGGATATATCTGCCCCAAATCTTTTAGAAAATTCTCTTCTTAACGAGTGAGGTTCTACTGTTACGATTTCCGACAGGGGAAATTTGGAGAGAAGATTTGTAGTAATAAGACCTATCACTCCTTGACCAATAACTGCTACGTATTCTCCAATTATGGGATTACCATCCATTATTAGATTAATTGCAGTTTCCACTGAGGGGAGAAAAGTTGCTTCTTTTTTTGTGATTTTTTTCGGGATTGGAAATAATTTGTCAGGTGTGGTAGTAAAATAGCTTTCGTGAGGATGAAAAGAAAAAACAAACTTGTTTTTCCAACTAGAATCAACATTTTCTCCTAAGGATATTACCTTTCCAACGGAAGAATATCCATATTTGAGAGGATATTGAAAGTTTTTGGAAAGGTCCGCTATTTTGGTATCGAGAGGAAGGTTTTTCTCTATCTGTTTTCGATAGAGTAACATCTCGGTACCGGCGCTTATTGAAGAAAAATCAGTTTTAACTAGTACTTTATTTGAATCTGGTGGATCGATTTCTTCAGATTTTATCTCAACCTGATGAGGTTTGATAAGATAGAGAGATTTTCTTTTCATAATATATTTATCGTATCATCTTTTCTTCCAGATCTCTTAAGGGCGTTTCGCTGTAATCAATTCCAATATCAACACTTTCTTTTCCTTTAACCACTATCGCTGCTGTTTTATTTCCCCTGATGTCTCCTCCTTTTTCGGCTCCGCTTCTAAGTGCTGAATAGATTCTCCTTGCTAGTGTACATTCAGTTTTTGTAAAATATCTTCCCATTTCATCAACTGTTTCTTTAGTCTTGAGCATATTTCCTATAGCGATGTAATATTTCCCTATTTTCTCATTCATTTCTTTAGGGCACGAATCACCAGTATGGGTGGCTTTTTTTCCAGAGAAACTTAGTATGGCTACCTGTCGTTTCTTCGATAGGCTGTCTTCCGCAGTTAATTTCCTTAAGATGTTAAGGGGGCTAAGACCTTTTTCTAAGAGTTTTATCCCTTCTTTCCCGTACATTACATTCGTATACCCTTGAGTGACTATAGCTCCGGTATTCTTTTTTGTCCAAGGTACTCTATCCCTAACGGCTATAGACCCGGAAACTACTCCCGCTCCGATATTGTACTTATCTCTTGCCAGAATTGAGAAAGTCATTCTTTCATCTGGTAGTAGTGAAAAACAAGATCTAAATTAATTTTTCTTAATACTGATGCGATTAGAATTAAGGTGTAGGATTCTTTAATTTTTTATTCCGTTACCACACTGGTATTTGTTGTTTTGACACCATCAATTTCCCTAATTTTCCCTACTATTTTTTCTGTTATTTCGGTCATTTCCTCAGTTTCTGCTAGAGCAATTACGTCGTATGCTCCCGTCACCATATTTGCTTTCGTTATACCTTCGATTTTCTTAATTTCTTCGAAAACTTTTCTCAGTTTGCCAATATTAGCATCTACTAAAATAAACACTTTAGCCAATTTATCCCCATAATACAATCGTTGCTTCATTTCTATTAGTTTTACCTTTTTCATCGATTTTCAGAATGTTTAGTAACTTCCGATATCTTTCAGGTTTTTTAATTCGGAAACGTTCTAATACCAGTAGATAGCCAATAAATAGGTGGTAATGTATGAAAACCATAAGCTGTTCTCTTTTCCCGGATGAAGCGGATTTAAGCTTTGATGAAAAAGAAAATTTTGAGATAGGTATACCAGACGATGATTACGATAAACTTTCGAAAAAAGCGAAAGAAGAGAAGATAAGTGTCAAAAAGCTGATTGAACAGGAATATTTCAGCGTTAGTAGAATACCCGATCGCTGGAAGGTTAAGCCCCAAGGTAACTGATCTTGAAGTTAGTAGATTGAAGTGATTTGCCGATTTATTCTTAAATTATAGGTGACCTATATTAAATCCGCAAATATTGCTTTGATTTAGAATTAGGGTCTATTTTGGTAGAATCTTTTACTTCATCTTTAGCTAGTTAAAAAGATATTTCTGAGTTTACCTACGCATCAATGTCACCAAAAATAGCTTCGTGTGAAATCCTTATGAAAAGACTGGTAGATTGCCCGGAGGACTAACCTCCATTTTTTTATCACTACTGATTATCAGTCCTTATGATTAGTTCGTAATCGTAATAAATAGTTCAAAATACTTAATAATTACATAATTAGACCTCTCGAGTGGTTAAATGGAAATTCTTTTTGTTGATGATGACCTTATTCTATTGGAACAAGCAGAATTGCTTCTAGAAAAAGAAAATAGAGAATTTAAGGTGAATACAGCTACTTCTGCCAGAGAAGGTTTGAAATTACTTGAAAAGAACAGTTATGATGCTATTATTTCAGATTATCAGATGCCCGAGATGGATGGATTGGAGTTCTTAGAGGTTGTAAGAGGGAGATACCAAGATTTGCCTTTTATCATTTTTACGGGTAAAGGTCGCGAGGAAGTTGCGATGAAAGCTCTAAATCTCGGAGCCGACCGATACCTGCAGAAAGGTGGTGGTCTTTCCCAGTATGGGATGCTAAGTAATGCGATAGTTCAAGAGATTGAAAGAAGGCGAGCTGAGAACAGATTAAAAAATTCGGAAAGAAAATTCAGAAAGAGCTTTGAAGCCATTCCAGACCCTGCTTTCTTGTTGGATAAAGAAGGAGTGTTTGAGGATGTTAATAACATGGCTTTGAAAAAATTAGGTTTTGATAGAGAAGAAATTGTTGGTTCTTCGCTTTGGGATGTTCCATTTTTTCCAAAAGAAACTGTAGAAAAGACTACAATGAATTTCAAAAGACGAAAGAAAGGCGAAAAAGTCTCACCTTATATCGTGGAGTTAAGTAGCGAAGACGGAGAAAGTGTTCACGTAGAGGTTAATGTGGGAGTCTTCGAGGCCGAAGAAGATTTTTCAGGGGAAATAGTGATCGCCAGAGATATTACCGACCGAAAAATTATCGAGGAAACTGTTCTCGATGCGGCTTCAGCATTGATATCCTCTATAGGGACCGAGGAACTTTTTCAGAAAATAGTAGACGGCGCGAGGAGAATCTCGGATGCAAAATTTGTTTCTTTTGCCCTGTATAATCCCGAAGAAAACGCCGTTGTTCCGAAAGCTTTGTCAGGGGTGGGTTCTTCACTCATTAAAAATGTGTCTAGACTTTTAGGAATAGATCGATTGTTGGAAATTGAGTTGCCTGTCGATAACTGTGAGAGTTTCGAAGAATTTTTGGAATGTAAAGAGAGAAAACCCATTCACCTAAATGGTTTTTATGAATATACCTTTGAATTTTTTGATGAGAAAGCTTGCAAGATGATTGAAAAAATAGCCGGAATTAGGGAGATAGTCGCAATTCCTTTGCTGGAGGATAAAAAACTTGTCGGTCTCTTGAGCTATATCTTTCCTGATGAAGAAAAGCGAAATTATACTCCTCTTTTAATATTTGCAGATTTTGCGTCTCAGGCTATACAGAATTCCAAGAGGATTAATTCTTCTTCATATTGATTTTTTTAAAATAAGAATTATTTTTTAGTGTCATTATAGGAAGTCGAGACTATGCGTTCTCTTTCTGACAATCTCACAGTAATTACTATTTGATAAGATGATAAAGATATTACACCAAAGTCACAACAAAGAGGTTTCCGTGTGGGAAAAATTAAGAAAGGACTCTGGATTTTTGCAGGTTCTTTATCTTTAGGAGTCGGGATAATCGGGATATTTTTACCGTTGCTACCGACAACTCCCCTTCTTTTACTCGCAGCGGCCTGCTACGCGAAAGGCTCTAAGAGGATGCATGATTGGCTTCTGAACAACAGATGGTTCGGAAAATATATCAAGGCGTATAAGGAGAAAAAGAGAATACCAGTAAAAACAAAAGCAGTTTCCATTACTTTCCTTTGGGCTACGCTCGGATACTCTATTTTATTTGTGGTTTCCATTCTCATTATCAGGCTTTTGTTATTGGCTATAGGAGTGGGTGTCACCCTACATATACTCATGATAGGGAGGACGAAATAAAACTGAATGTTTTAATTGGAGAAAAATCCAAAAAAAGAATGGAGGGAATTATGAGAATTGAAATAAGAAATGTTGAGGCTAAGACTATAAACAGTAGTCTAAAGAGCCTCGTCGAAGCCGGTTTTGGCGAACGAGACCTAAAACTTATCGTTTTCCCCGAAGATATAGATACTCTAGCTGGAGAGTTGGGTTGTGACCCACTAGAAATAGAAGAGGGAACTAGGAATTTGAGGATAAAGGGTTGCGATGTGGAAATCGAAATGAAATCTTAATGATTGGAACAATCATTGATACCGGTGGTGGAAAATCCTATTGAATACAAATTTTTTCATTTTTTATATTTCTTAAAATTTCAAATCATCTCTGCATTGTCTGAGTATCCACTACTTTCGTAAGTTCCCTTGAAATCATAATCAACAAGTTCGATTTTTTCGAGCCACTTAATCCATTTATATCCCCACTTACCAGGAACTACTAATCTCAGGTTTTCGGTCAAAGGTGTTCCGTCTCTTTCATATGCTAGTAGTATATCATCGCGTCTAGCCGTTTCTGTAGGTAAGTCAGTCTTAAAACCGTCTTTGGCGTAAAAGGCTACCTTTATCGCATTTTCTTTTACGTGAGCTTTTCTTAGGATGTAATTAAGTTTAACACCGGTCCAGTCGCCTTCGATTCTAGGCGATAGGGGCCCGGTAGCTACGCAGGATAATACTGCGTGTACGGTAGTTTCGGGCATTTCCTTTATGTTATCCAAGGTCAGTTCTAATGGGTTCTCGACGAGTCCAGTAACAGTTACGATATCTTTGCTCTGTGGTAGATTCTCGGTATCTTCGGGAGTTGTATCACGGATTGAGAATGATATAAATACAGAAATGGTCACCAGGCTTACGACTACTAGCAGAATCACAGTTGAGAGTTTACCTTTGTTTTCATCTTTTTTATCGTAAATCATTCCAGTGTTTACGGGTATCTCTATTTGGATATTAATAGTTTGAGTAGTTATAGAAAAAATCTTCAGGAATTGGAAGATGTCGTTAAGTTATACTCTCTTCAAAGCAAATTTGAACCAGTTAAAGTGTATGAGGATGTGTATCAGTGCTATTGCGCTGAAAATTAAACTTATATAGATGTGGATATCTCTCCACTCGAATCTGTTAAGGCCCAAGAACGTATCGAAGACTGATCCTTCCCCTTGGGGCAGTATAGTCCATGTTACAATTCCGGAGATCAAAGCTACTAAAAACGTCAACAATGTTAGAATGTTTACACTTAGTTTCAATTCGATTTTATTCATTATTTCCTGCTTATTCTCCCATTTTCTATTGTTTTTAACTTTATTATTTTCTTCTATAGTTCTTAAGGTCTTGAAGACGAAATCTGTCTGATAATATGACTTTTTGAACACAGATCCTACTTTTTAAACAGAGAGCACTTTTTTAACAAAACCGCCCACTAGGGCTTTGCACAAGAATTAACCCTATTTTTGTGCAAGGACCGAATCTGCACAAAAATTAAAATCAATTTCAATTCCCAGCTCGAACATCTCGTGAATGAGAACTATGATGTTGTGGGTCAAGCACTTCAATAGAATCTCGTTCTTCTGACTCAGTGGTCTTTCGTTTCTCAGTTTCATTCCTAACTTGCGTTTGAGCATGGCGAACACGGTTTCAGCATTACTCCGCTTGTGGTAGTGCTCCATGAACTCCTCCTTGTGATAGTAAAAGTAGTCGTACATCTTCCTCCAGATCCGCGATCCCCTAGATTGTCCCGTGGCGTTGCTCCTGAACGGAATGTAGGGCACTCCTCCGTTTCGACTGACTGCCTCCATGTTCTTTCGGGCACTGTAGGCCTTATCCGCACTTACCTCCCTTATGGAGAAGTGCTTTCCTGTGTTCTCCACCAGGGGAACGAACTCGGGGCTGTCTCCGCTTGGACCCTCCGTGACCCTAACTGCTGTTATCACGTTCGTTTTAACTCCGCTCATTACGTGAGCCTTTAAGAACTTTCTCAGCTCACTCGGATTGTTATATTTGGCATGGTTCCACTCTTCGTAGACCTCTGTGCTGAATCCCGAGCTGTCCACCGTGAAGTCCTGTTCTACGCTTTCGAGCGGCTTAGCGGTTATGCTAATAAGCTTGTTCAATAATTCTGGGAGGTTTTTATCCCGGTAGAAGTTCAATATACTGTTGAAGTGTGGAACATCGTCCACAAGTCCCTGTTCTTGAGCCTCCTCGACCTCGCTTACAACTCGTCTGGAACTCTTTCCTGTGTACGTCTGCAACAATAAGGAGAAAAGCCTCGTCCTGATATCGTGTCCTTTTCTGCCCTTTCCAGGCTTTTGCTTCTCTTCGATTATCTTCAGGAGATCATAGACTAGACGTTTGAAGTGGACCTTCTCCGTAGTCTGGGCCAAGTTGTAAGCGGGCCAGTCTTGAGTACACTTTTCCTTAATTTCATTAGCTTTTTCCATTATCTTATTACCATATTCCCATAAGGTAATAAATAACATAAAAATATTTCCCTTAAGCTAATAAGGGAATAAGTGAATAACATAAACTGATAAGATGGGTGAAATGAAAATTGTTCTACCGGATGATCTTGAAGAGGAGTTCCGAGAAGAAGTTTTCAAAACTAGGGGTATGAAAAAAGGAAACCTCAGCAAATCTGTCAGAGAAGCTATAGAAATGTGGATCGAAGCTAAAAGAAAAAAAAGATCAGATGCTGCCAAAAAGGCTTGGGAAAAAAGAAGAGAAGATAAAGATTAGTTTTTTGTGATTATGAGTTCGAAAGATTGGATAGAAAAAAGAATAGAAAACTTGATTAGAAGATCTGAGGAATTTAAAGCTATTGAGCCTAATATTGCAAACAACTTCCAGTCTTGGACTGCATTAAAACTTATAGTTTTAGCGATTGTTGTAAATTTCTATACGAGTATCATAAGAAAATATCCTTTTTTTGAAAACGTTTATTTTATTGATGCTTTATCAGGGGCAGGTGTGTGTGATATGAGAGACTGTCCTGAATGTGTAATAGGCTCCCCCCTTTTAGTTTCGGACATGGCTGGTAATTTTTTCTCAAAAATGTATTTTATTGAACAAAATGACAATTACAGAAACGCCCTTGGTAAAAGATTGAATTATCTCAATAAAAATGAAGCTTTTGAATTAGAAAAAAAGAATTATGAGATTAAACATGGTGACGCTAATGAAAAGATACCCGAAATAATCGAAGAAATAAGAAAAGAAACAAATTTCGAAAATTGTAATTATCTGGCTTTTATAGACAATCAAGGTTTTGACGTAAAATGGAAAGCTATGAGTAAATTAATTGAACCTTATGGTGATTTGTTAATTAATTTTCAAACGGGTAGTTATGCTAGAGAGTGGGGTAAGGCTAAATCAGGAGATACAAATTCAATTAAGTTACTTAACGAGTTCTTTGGCACTAACTTCGATGAGTTTGCTTGGTCTCAGGTAGATGGAGGGGATGGACTTAGAAATCTTTATATGAATAGATTAGCGGATGAAGGAAGAGAAATTCAGGACTATATAACTATTCGTAGCAAGAAAGGAAGAACGTTTCGATACGATATGATTTACTGTACTCGAAAAACCCGTGGGGGGAGTCCGTATATACAGGTATTCAAAGATGTAAAACCAAAAATAGAGAAACACACTGGCGATTCTGTGGATAAAATTTTGAAGATAATGCGTGGAGATTATACTTCATTAGATTACTTCTTTCCCGAGAAAGATAAAACAGAACAGAAAAAATTGTACTCTTTTGAAAGTTAGATTTTTTAAATTTTAAAATACCCATTTAGTAATCTTTTTAAATTTCTCTTTGCTCTGATTTCTGTAAATTCTTGAATTTTCTCTTTCAAATTTTCAATTTTTTCAGAATCAGGCTCCATTAAATTGTTATTTTTACTATCAGCTCCAATGCTTACAAACTCTGGATTTACTGTTCTAATCCATTCGACAAATTGTTCTAAGTCGAAATCCATTATAGGCTCGATGGAGACCATTTTTCTTGACCAGTTGACTTCTAGAAAATCTTTATATCTTTGATACGGTTCCGGAGCTTTTGAGATATGGTAGTTTCTGTTTGTCTCTAGCGTGGTGCCAACAACACTCTCTTCTGGTAAAAAGTCAACAAATTCAGCAATTCGAGAAGGATTCTTACTCTGAAATAAGTATGTATTGGAAAACTCTTTGCAGTAGTTCAATATCCCCTTTATTGCTTGTTCGGGGACCCACTCTCCAAACAAATCAGTAGCGGACCCTACGAAAATAATTTTATCCGAACCGAGATTCGTCTCTAACTCTTCATCTACCAATTCGACATTACCATTATACTTTTTTAAATTTCCAAGAAATCCCCTTTCCATGTAGCAATACCCACATTCGTGCAGGCATCTGCCTGCAAGTGGATTCCAAGTGTGTGTTACCCACGGATACATATGTCCGTTCGTTTTGTTCAAACCCATATTTTCACTTCCTACATCTCCTCTGAATCAGTCCTTCTTCTATAGCTCTTTCAATATCTATATCGTATTTTTCAAGTTCATCTAAGTGATCTCCTATCCAGTCCTTTATTATGAAATTAGCCACATCAGATTCAGATTTTCCTTTTATCCCAACTAACTCCTTTACTACAAATTTTGTGTATCCCTCAGTATAAACATCAATTTTCTCGGACATTTTCACTGTATTAATACAGTGTATAAACAGTAAAAAGATTTTCCCCCATTTTAAAAATATCTTTAGAAAATAGGGATTTGCACAAAAGCCGCTTTTTGCAAAGTAATTGCATAATATACGAATATTGCACAATATTTGTCCAAGAAGTTGCACAAAATAAGCCGGTCTACACAGAAACCGCACAGAAACCAACCATTTCTTGTGTAAACACTAAAGCAGGTCTAGAACTCGTCGATCTTCTGTTGTCCGCTGCCCTCGCTGATAATTTCTGCACCCGCTAATTCTTTAACTTCTTCTTTCCCCATTCCTTCTATTACTGCTCCTACATCAGTACCGTCCCTTCTTGCTTTTGATAGAGCTTTAGTATAGAATGATATTTCTTCTGCCCTATTTCCTAACCCCAAAGGGGTGAGGACAGCCCTGTCAAGACCTTTACTTTTAGTTTCTTGATTCGATAAAAGATTGTTAATTTCTTTTTTAATGTTCTCTTTTTCTTTTTTAGTGAGACTATCAGGATTGAGTATAGGACAATTCTTTGCCTCATAAACCACAAATCTATTTAATCCTGCGTTCCACCTGCCGTGTAATTCCCGAAATAAATCAAAAAGAGAACAGTTCATAATTCCCGCTAACAAATTTGTAGATACCTCCTCTTTTGGATAAACTTCATATAAATTACGGTTTGATACTAACGAGTCTGGATTAGTAGAAACGAACATTCTTTTCCGAATCATTTCTGGGATCATTAAATCTGGTATTCTTAGATTTCCTAAATCAAACCAACAGCCGTTTTGACTTCTGTACTGTTGACAAGTTGGGCGTTTATGAGGTGGATTATAATGTCCCCAATCTTTCTCCCACATAGAATGAACAATATATTTGTAGAGGCCTTCGTAACCTTCATCGTGAAGACAGCGTAATACGTATCCCTCTTCAGAAGATAGTTCGTCCAAGTTCACGTTTTTAGGCAAGGTTTTCTTATTAAGTTTAATTCCCTTTAATCGTTTTTCTGAGATATTCTGAAGTTTTTCTTTAACGTATTTATGAATATCAATAACTAAAAGTTCAGTGTCTTTTTCAGTGAAATCTATCGTGTCTGTTTGGCTTATAGATTTTGCCACGGGGCTCAGAAACCTTTCATTTATGCCCCAACCTTTTGCTTCTTCTTCTTTCATATAGAAAAAATCATTAGCACCACTCGTAATTCCTCTTCTAACTTCCGCAATATCATTAAGCTTGCAGATTTTTTCGTGGTTGAGAAGCTTCCAGTAAATCGGTGGGGCATAAAGATATCTATTCCACTTTTCAACCTCTAGTAAATCCTCCTGAGTTTTAGTAATCAAACGATAATCTTTCTCGTCATTTAGGATATCGGGTTCAAAACCATCCTCAACTATTTCGACCAAATTTTCTAGATTCATACTTTCCTTTACTCTCAGAAATTTTACGATGTTGGAATTTCTTTCATCCTCGTTATCAGACTTTTCTAGTATCGTCACACAAGTTGGCACTAGTGGAGTTTCAAAAACCCGTTTACTAAAGCTAATGATAGCTTTAATCTTGAAATTTTCGAGAAAGAATTCCTGGAGATCCTTACCGTAGCCAACCGTCAACCATTTGTCGGAGGTTATGAACCCGATTCTTCCTTTTTCTTTCAGAAACTCTGTAGCGTGAGTAAAGAAATATGCATATATATCAGACCTTTCACTCATTTTCTCAAAATCTAATCGTCTTAGATGCTTTCTACAGAGTTCTTTGTCAGAAATTAGCTCTTGACGTATATAAGGTGGATTAGCAACCACTACATCAACTTCTGGAGGAACATTCAGATTTTCGTTCCACGACCCCTCTCCTTTAGCAAGGAATGGATCAATCCGCTCCACTGAAAGCCTCCCTTGGTTTGAATAAACGTTGAAGAAGTCTTGAACTTCTACATTAACATGTTCGGTTTTAGCACCTAAATCTTGAAGAGCCAAGTTTATGGCAGTGAGTTGAGCAGGGAAGCGATTAATGTCGATACCGTATATCTGATCTAATAGTTCTGAGTGATTGGTCGATTGACCGGCATCTTCCTTTAGCTCTTTCAGAACATTATAGGAGTTAATCAAGAAGGTTCCACTTCCACAACCGGGATCTAGGACCTTGTCATCAGGATCTTTTATCGTCAATCTCGTGATAAGTTCCACTATTTGAGGCGGAGTATAATATTGACCCAGACCGTGTCGAACCTCAGGGGGGATTGTGTCCTCGTAAATATACCCGATAGTATCATGCTTGAATTCTCCCAAGTCGTAGTGATCTAATTCTTCAAGGAATTCCCCAACTTCAAGACTAGCTTGGTCCGTTAGAGGTATCTCATCAAAGATGGGGTCATGTTCGTAAATCGGCTCGAAATCCACATCTTTAACTACCTTATCAAAGGCCTCTCTTCTCTCCTCTGGTTCTGCTAATTTTTCAAGAGGCAAATCAGGAACATCATAACCGGTATCTTCGAGGACTTTGTAGAAAAACAGTTTATTCATAAGCAAATAAGCAGCCTGGCTCGCAAATCTTGACTTCTGCTTGTCCTCTTCAATATCCCAGCCTTGTCTGTTAATCCAATTGTCGAATTTTCCTTTAAAAGAGGGTTCCTCAAGTTTTTCTTCCAACTTTTCAGGGAGTTCTCTAGTGAGGCGATCGTGAAATTCCTTAAGACGTTTTACAAAGGTATCCCTCTTGTGCTCCCACTTCACCTCTCCCTTTTCTATACCAGCCGCTTGTTCCAGGAGGTTAGAGGCAAACTTTCGAGAGTCAGTTACCTTGTAGGCTCTTGCTTTCCTATCAAGTAGATGAACTCCCCTTTCATGAGTTCGAAATAAGACCAATTGGCTACCATTATAGGTTGCAAAGTAAGGTGCCCCCAATTTGCCAGCGTAACCCCAAGCCTGTTCGATTACTTTTGGGGAATAGGGATCTAAATTTCTGTTAGGTCCCCCTTGAGATGGTCTTTTAGCTTCAATGACTAAGAACGGGCTTCCTCTCCGATCTTCGATAACAATATCGGCCTTACCACCATTGACGTTTTCTTCGGGCCTAACATTTCCGAACTCAAAACCATAGTATTCGGACTGGTCCTCTATAGCATCCTGTAAATGTCGGTAAAGCTCGAAATGTATCTCCGCTTCCGATTGAGGCATATACTCTATTTCTCAATTTGAAGTAAAAGAGTTTTTATAAACGAAATTTGTCTGAGCTCTGGCTTTTTTTAACAAAGCCTAGACTTTCAAAAAATATAATAATTATTTAGACCTTATCTTTTAATCGAGAGTATCTTATGACGAAGAAAAGCCATAAGAAAAAGCCAAATGAAGTCCCAAACAAAGAAAAAATTGAATCAATAGATAACCAAATTGAAAGCGAATTAGATAAGTTTAAAGAGAAATGCAATAATATAAATTGTTTTCCATTATTTCTCGATGGATCTTCTATCAACCATAAAGTTGTAGATTCCACCTTTGATAAACTAAGAGATAAGTACGGTGGTAAAAACGAGAAATTATGTGTTATCTTGGATTCGGGTGGTGGTAACATAGATTCTGCATATAATTTAGCACTTTTATTTAGGAGATATGGAACTAAAAAACTAGAATTTATTATACCGAGATGGGCAAAAAGTGCAGCAACTTTGTTAGCTTTAGGAGGAGATAAAATCTTTATGGGACCAGTAGCAGAGCTAGGTCCTATCGACCCCCAAATAACACAAATGAATCCCTTGGAGGGAAGAGTAGAAAGTTTTTCTCCTTTACATATTGAATCAACTTTGGAATTAATTAGAAATGAATTTGATCAAGGAAACGAAAAATTGGCTAAAAACTTAATTGAACGACTCCAGTTCCCATTAACACTGGGAAGTTTCAAAAAATCTCTTGATATTGGTAGACAATATATCGTGAAATTACTTAGTACACGAATGCTGAAGAAAAAAGACGGCAAAGAAATGGCAAAGGAAATTGCATATAAACTGACGGAGGGTTATGCAGATCATGGGTTTTGTATTGACTGTAAAGAAGCGATTAATCTAGGGTTGAATGTTGAAGAGCTAGATGGCGAAGAATTAAATATTATTTGGAGCATTCACAATTTAAATAAGCAAAAAAGGAGAATAAAAAGGGAATTGAAGGAGCAAGAAATGATGGATAAAATTCAAAAGTTACCTCCAGATATTCTTGATAAATTACCACCTTCATTAGAAAAAGAAATTAATAATTTTACTATACAGGAGTCGGGAAAATGAGATTGAAAGATAATGATAAATTAGGTCTTAAATTGGCTG
>CAYLJV010000005.1:0-88575 GCA_964384105.1 Hadarchaeota archaeon (SeqCode)
TTATGGGTGTAACAAAAAATTTTGGAAAAGAACAAATAGTAAGAAAAATATTACTAATTTGATAAAGTGAGTTTTGAAGCATATATACCCCTCCTGGCCCCATTCATCATAGGTCTTCTCGTAGGAGTAGTAATAAAAAAAGGGTTGAAATTAATTTTAGCAGTAATAGCCCTAATAATAGCCCTTGTAGCCACCGGGTACCTCTCAATAGGATTTTCAGAAGTAAGAGATAGGGCGATGGACTATCTGCCTAGGATCCTAGGAGAGGCAAGGAACGAGTTTCAAATTCTCCCCTACTCCAGCGCAGCTTTTTTGATAGGAATAGCTCTGGGCCTCTGGAAGGGTTAAAAATAGAATAAAATTGATCAAAACATTAATCCTAAGAAGAAGGAACCTTAAAGGCTTCTCAGATGGATAAAGATGGAAATCCTACCAATACACAACACCAGAGCTCTTAAAATAGAACTAGAAGGAGAAAAAGTACTCATAGTAGCCGATCTCCACATAGGAATATCTGCAGAACTGGCAAAAAAGGGAATAGAAATACCAAGTCAAGCAAAAAAGATAGAAAAAAAGCTAATCAGACTGATCGAAAAAGAGAAATCGGATCGTCTCTTTTTGCTTGGGGACATAAAACATAATATTCCCATAACAAGCTGGGAAGAATGGAGTAATCTGCCTGGATTTTTTTCTAAGTTAAACGATAAAACTCGAGTAGAAGTAATACCTGGAAATCACGATGGAGACATAGAAGGTTTGATCACAAAAAATATCATATTGCACGGGCCTGAAGGAACAACAGTAGGAAATGGAAAAGTAGGTTTAATACACGGCCACGCCTGGCCGGCTCCGAAGCTTCTTGAAGCAGAAGAAATAATCATGGGGCACAACCACCCAATTATAGAATTCAAAGACAATTTAGGAGGTAGAGTCACAGAACCTGCCTGGATAAGAGGGAAAATAATTCCGGAAAAATTTCCTAAAAGATTTCAAAAACACCTGGAGGGAAAGCGACCACCAAAAATTACAATAATACCAGCCTTCAGCGAATTAGTTGGTGGAGGAGCAATAAACAGAGAGATTCCGGAAAAACTTCTTGGTCCCCTTTTCAAATCCGGGGCAATAGACCTAGAGGAGGCCGAAGTATATCTATTGGACGGAACATTTCTAGGAAAACTAAAAAATCTGAGAGGACTCAACAAGACAGATTAAAAAATTTATTCAGAGACCTTGATAGAATTAATCGCCTCAAGACAAGTTTTATAAATAAATACCAGAAGTAGGGAAGGGATAAAATTTGACTGACGTTTTTATTATCGGGGCCGGTCCCGCAGGCCTCTTTGCTGCAAAAGAGATTGCTGAAAATTCCAATCTTTCCGTAAAAGTCATAGAAGAAGGAAAAGCCATCTCCGACAGAAGCTGTCCTGCAACAGAGACTGGCGAATGCAAAGGATGTGAACCCTGCGACGTTATGCATGGAGTTGGGGGCACCGGTGGTATGTCGGATGGTACCCTCAACTTAAGCCCTTACATAGGTGGGGATCTGACTGAGTATGTTGATATAAGAGAAGCCGAAGAGCTCATAGAGATTGTTGATTCAACTTTTCAGGAATTTGGAGCCTCAAAAAAGCTCTACGGAGGAAAAAAAGCGGAAACCGAAGAACTAGAAAGAAAGGCCGCTGCTTCAGATGTCAAATTCATTCCTATAAAACAGAGGCACATGGGATCCGAAAACCTCCCAAGGATAATCTCCTCTTTCAGAAAATATCTTGAGAAAAAGGGAGTAGAGTTCCAAATAAACACAAGAGTCGACGAAATAACCCGTGATGGGATCGCGATAAACGGGGAAAAATTCAATCCAAAATACATAATCGCAGCCCCAGGAAGGTCCGGAGCAGTCTGGTTGGCCAAACAAGCCAAGAGATTAAGCCTCAAAGTATCTCACGGACCTATAGACGTGGGGATAAGAGTGGAGGTGCCTTCAATCGTAATGGAACCCGTGATAGAAGTCAATAGAGATCCTAAATTCCATATCAGAACAGAATCCTTCGACGATTTCGTGAGGACTTTCTGCACCAATCACGAGGGCTTCGTCGTTTCAGAAAGATACGAGGAGTACATCGGGGTCAACGGCCATGCGCTGAAATCAGATAAATCCAGAAACACCAACTTCGCCTTCATCTCCAGAGTCACCTTGACTGAACCTGTCACAAATACAACCGCCTACGGGGAATCTATCAGTTATCTGGCCACTACCATCGGAGGAGGTCTCCCCGTGGTTCAAAGACTGGGAGATCTGAGAAGAGGTCAGCGGTCCACCTGGAGCAGGATAGATAGGGGCCACGTAGAACCAACCCTCAAGAGCGTGACTCCAGGGGATATATCCATGGCTCTGCCCGGCCGAATTGTCACAAACCTACAGGAAGGCCTCAATCAGCTGGACAAAGTTATCCCGGGGGTTGCTTCAAATTCTACCCTGCTTTACGCCCCAGAAGTAAAACTGTATGCTATGAAGGTAAGGGTCAATAAAAATATGGAGACTGATTTAGAGAACTTCTTCGTGGCTGGAGACGGAGCTGGTCTCTCTAGGGATATAGTGAACGCCGCCGCGACGGGCATAATAGCCGCCCGAGGAATAATGAAAAAGTCCAAGGGAAAATAGAGAAGCGGTTAAATTCCCGAACATCTAATATCGATAAATACTAATTTCAAACGATTTTATGAAAAAAACAGTAATCATAATATTTGTGGTCGCAATCTCGTTCCTCGTAATATCCAACTATTACTCAAGCTGTCAAAAATCAGACATAAAAACAGAAAATATCTCCGAAAATCCAGATTCTCTTAAAAAATACTCAGGTCTCGGATCATCCTATATCGCAAAGGGTCTACTATATCTCGGAATAGCTATTATTCTACTGATAGTTTGGCTTCTGCTACACTACAAATTTTAGCGAAAACTGCGAAATAAAAAATTTTTTGTTATGGGTGTAACAAAAAATCTGTTCAAAAACCGAAATTTTATGAACAAAAGATGAGGTGGGGTGGCGGGGATTCGAACCCCGGATCTCCAGCTTTTCCGCAAGGAGTCCCGAAGCTGGTGTCCTGAGCCTAACTAGACTACCACCCCTATTCGAAAGGAATTCTAAAACCACTATGCCCTCTCAAGAATTTTCTCGATCTCCTTCTCCACCATCTCAGGAGGCGCATCTGATATGCTTATCTTCTGGCTCTTCCCCACTTGTCCCTCGCCCGACATCTCTGAATCGATCAACCCCAAATTCTTCGCTCTCTCTATGTACTTCCAAAACTGAGTATGGGCTCTAGGTTTCTCCTCGTACTCCTCGCACACAATCTTATACGCGTCTTCGACCTCTCCCGTGAGAATATAAGCTCTTTCAGAGGATTTCAACTTACGAGAAAGCGCCAACAAAAATAGGAGCTCGTGGAGGTTAAGGTCCACCAAGACGTCTTTCCTAATTCCCGGATGAATTTCAGCCTTCGCCATTCTAACGTGATTTGGGGAAACTTTTTCAACCTCACCCTGACTGGCTATTCTGCCAGCATACCAGAGAAGCTCCAGAGCAAACCGGGCATCACCCCGTCTCGCAGAGATATCGGAGATAAGTTTAACCGCTTCATCTCTGACCATATCAGGCCTGAAAGCTACGTCAACTCTCTGACGTAAAATATCTGTAATCTGCTCGGAGTTGTATTTGTCTAATTTTATCTGATTGTGCATAAAGGAACTCCTAGTTGCATCGTCCAAGAGTTCGAGGAAATTAGGGGTATGAGAAATAGCGATCAAGCTAATCCGATTTACGGAATCAGATTCCTCCGACACCCTAGTGAGAGAATACAGCAGATCGGGCCCGTTATTTCTGACAAAGTAGTCGAGCTCGTCCAAAGCGAGAGTCAAATAAGTATCCTTCTTCTCGAGATAATCCACTATCTGCTCCATAAGCTCCTGGGAGGAAAAACCTCTTCTGGGAACACTCAGTGGAAAATTACTCGAAAGCTTGTGGAGAACCATTTGAGGGGTTCCCTGCTTACGACAGTTTATATGTGCGTAGATAAGGTTTGTTCCCTTATCTTTTGCTACAGACTTGAGTTCTTTACCAAATCTTGAAGTCAGAGCAGTCTTACCTACACCAACTGACCCAGTGATGAGAACTCTTTGACTGGCCCTATTCTCTAATAGCGGTCTGAACAGCTGGACAAGCTTTCTGAATTCCTCATCCCTATGAACGAGTTCCTTGGGAACGTAATCAGGGGAAAGCTTCGACTGGTCTTTAAAAACCGTCTTTTTGGACATCTCCTCTTCAAAAAAATCTCTATACATTTTTTATCATAGTCAATTATTCGTGAAAGTAACTAAAAAAACTGGATAATTCAAATATTAAAACATAGCAAATTTTAATCCTTTAAAATCGAGTTACAAAGGAATATAAAAAGCTCTATTCTGTAGTCCTCCATGAAGGTCTAGCCACTAAAAGAGAACAAGGGGCTTCATGGATAACGTTCTCAGTAACGCTACCGTAGAGAAACTTCTGGATCTTTCCTTTAGTGCTCTTGTCGTGCAACCTTCCAGAACCCATAACTATCAGATCAACCCCTTCCTGCTGGGCAGTCTTGACTATTTCGACATCAGGCTTTCCCTCTTTAATCTTCGTAGTTATATTTTCTAGTCCTCTCTCCTTGCACATCTTCCTAATCTTCTCGAATTCCTCCTGAACCTTCTCCCTCTTCATCTCGTGAATTCTGCTCCTCTCCGACATGGGGACTCTATTATCAGAGTGGAGGACATGCAAGAAGATTAATTCGGGCTCCTCAACACCTAGATAACACCCTCTGGCAAAATCCATAGCATTTATAACTCCGCTGAGGGTATTATCCCACTTTATGGAGTCCAAAGGAACTAAGATTTTCTCTATCACTAGAAACACCTTACTCTCTTATTTGTAATATGACAAGTAAAAAACTACTGTGGAAGTAACGGGATATGAAAACTTGTAGAAATTTGGGCCAGCAACGCTAGAGCGGCTATTCCAACTGTGATTATACCTATCACGGACCCGTATTTTAGCCAGTAAACAAAGGTGAAGGGATACATATGGTCCTCGCTTACTTTGCACGCAACCACATTCGCGGAAGAACCTATATAGGTAAAGTTTCCTCCGAATCCTGCTCCGAAAGCTAAAGCCCACCATAGGATGCTAGAAGAAAGTCCAAGTTGAGTAGTCAGAGCTCCTACAACGGGAATCATCATGGCCGTAAAGGGAATATTATCTATAAAAGCAGATCCTAAAGCGGCCAATAAGAGAATAACTAAGGCACTGAGAAGGAGGCTACCCGAAGTCAATTCGAGGACTCCCGAAGCCAAGCTTGAGAGTAAACCCGTCTTAACAACTCCATGAACTAGCACAAATAATCCTGCAAAAAACAAGAGTGTAGTCCATTTTACCCTCGTTATAATCTTATCTATATCAGGTCTTGTGACAAATAGAATCAGAGCAGCCCCTATAAGGGCTACGGTCGCTGGCTCTAAACCGATCAGATGATGGGTGACAAATAAGATAATAACAAAGAAAAGTACAGAAACGCTTTTCTTAAGAAGACCCCAGTCTCTGATCTCCGTAGAAGGCTTTTCTCTCATTAGTTTTTCCAATGAACTTTTCCTAATCTTAGAATCTTCCTTTTTGACTTTTTCAGAGAAAACTATCTTGAAAGCCAATGTTGATGCCAAAAGACATACTATAACCACAGGAGCAAGATTGACTACAAACTCGGAATAACTGAGATTTGCCGAACTCGCAATCATAACATTTGGAGGGTCTCCTACTAAGGTAGCCACTCCACCAATATTTGAGAAAAGTGCTTCTGTTATTATTATCGGCCTAGGATCGACCCCAAGCCTGGAACAGATGGCTAATGTGATCGGGACTACAAGCAATATCGTTGTAATGTTATCTATAGTAGTCGAAGCCATAGCCGTGAATAAGCCGAAAAGAAGCATCATGTAAAAATATCGGCCCTTTGATATCCTAGCGATCCAAACTGACAGTGACTCAAACATTCCCGTATCTTCCAATACCCCAACTATCAGCATCATTCCCAGAAGCAACCCTATCGTATTCCAATCTATAGCATCTATCACAACTTCCGACTGCGTATAAAACCCAAAATAGAGACCTGCAATAACCATCGAAACAGCGCCCATCATCGTAGCTATAGATCTTTCGACTTTACCGCTTACAATTGCCCCATAAGTAGCCACAAAGATTAGAAGGGAAACTACTAAGCTCGCTTCCAAAAAATCACCCTTCCAGTAGAAGTATCCAAATTAATCACTCCGCCTGATAAGGAACCACGAATTATAAGCTCTTTTCATTAAATATACCCATTCTTATGAGACGGGTGCCGGCCTCTTCTTTCTGTAACCTACTATAACCCTAGCGTAACCCCTCAATCTATCGTCCAACTCCGGGTCGCCCGTATCCACTTTAAGCATAGATGTTTCGACCAATTTATTCGGGGTAGCCAAAACTAAGAGATTATCGATTCCCACGGCTTTGATCACTCGGGGGCTGATTTGTTGATTTCCTCTTCCAAAAACAAAACCTTGTTTGCCAATCGGGCTTACTATTATCGTCGTCGCACCTTCTTCCTCAACCTTTTCATAGATTTCATTTTCTCTAACATCTTTGGCAATCAATTTCCCATTTTTGATCAAATCTATTCCTAAGAGTGTAGAGTCGGATATACCCAATTCCTCTGCAACCGCTCTAGTCGTCGTTCCTGGTCCAAGCAAATACAGACGATTATCATCCATAAGTTCAGTGACCCAACGAGCTATCGACTTCTGATCTTCTTTTTCAGAGCCGGAAGAAGGGGTAGGAGATTTAGCGGCTTGAACCCAGTGTGGGTCGTAAGGAACTTTGGCATATCCCTTCAAATCAGTCGAAAGTCTATTTTCTCGAAAAGCTTCTTCATCGACATCCATAACCTCTGCTTCCCTTAAAGGAAGGTTTCCCATTAAATACCTCGAAACCAATCGGCCAGCAATTTCGGGAGTGTTAGCGAAAACAGCAGAATGCATCTTCACTCCCGTAGGGATTCCCAATATAGGAACATCCATATTCACTATCTCTACCACATCTCTGGCTGTTCCATCGCCTCCAGCAAAAAGGATAATATCAACACCTTCCTCGAGAAATCTACTCATAGCACTCTTCGTATCCTCGGGAGAAGTATCACTAGGGTTAATTTC
This sequence comes from Hadarchaeota archaeon (SeqCode), assembly GCA_964384105.1. Taxonomy (GTDB): domain Archaea; phylum Hadarchaeota; class Hadarchaeia; order Hadarchaeales; family JAGGTB01; genus CAYLJV01. The sequence goes on from CAYLJV010000005.1 coordinate 7,271, forward strand.
CTCCAGAACTCGGGGTTCAAAACCCACCTCCCTTGCTTCGTTTGCACCCATTTCATCGGAAAAACATAGTATCTCAGGTTCCACTCCAGAATCTTTAAGTTTCTTTAGCGCTTTGATCGCCCGCTCCGGAGCAACCGGCTCGGAACCTAATTCTCTGGCTTTCTTAAGAATCTCGGGGCCGTCAGTTCCTTTAAGACCCACCTTACCGCCCATCCCTGCAATAGGATTAACTAACAAACCAACCTTATTTTCAGGCAAGTCTATCCCCCTCTTATTAACTGTCACAGCATTCAAGATAAAAACGTCCCTTTTGAAATTTTAATTTTAAAGATTTGGGAGATCAAGGTATTGAGATCGATATTATTTAATTTCATAACCAATAGACAGGCTTATCCTTCAGATTTTAAAAATTCTTTATAGGACTTTGAATCCATTAACTCCTCCAAATCCTCTTCAAGGTTAGAAGGCCTAATAACACAGATCCATCCTTGCCCATAAGGATCCTCATTTATCAGCTCCGGTTGTGCCTGCAAATCCTCGTTAACTTCCTCTACGCTTCCCATAACAGGAGAGTATATATCAGAAACTGTTTTAACTGATTCCACTGCACCCAATTCAGCCTCCTTAGAACTTCCTTCCTCGTATCTTTCAACTTTATCTCCGATAGGTGGTAACTCAACAAAAACAACATCCCCTAACTGTTCCTGTGCATAATCACTAATCCCTATCCTGACCAGATCTCCTTCAACTTTAATCCACTCATGCTCCGGAGTATAATATAGACCCTCAGGAATTTCCGTTTCTTCAGCCAATCTTACACCCTCCTAGCTCTTTGGTAGATTCTTAACTTAAGTATTTCGCAAAATCCTAGAAGATAGACTCCAATTTACCTAAAATTCTTTTTAAATCTTCGGAACTTGGTTCTTCCGGAAAGTTGTAGACCGGACCTAAAGGAGTTTCATTATAGTACGGCCTGTTACAGCCAGGGCAACCTGAGGTAAGAAAGGGATCACCTGAAATTATGGATTCTCTTAAAACATTTGAGGAAAAGCCAAAACTAGTCAAATTTCCATTTTCAAAGCTCATATCATTAAAATTCACTAAACCTTCTTCAATTAGATATTTTGCCAGTTGGATTCTTCGATACCTATCTATTGTTGGTTTCTTTTTATCTTCTAATACAGAACCTTTTATGGGGGTAAAAGCAAATAAAGCAACTTCAACCCCCCTCTTCTTGAAAAATTGAATTCTTTTAAGCATCTCTTCATCGCTCTCTCCAAGGCCTACAATAAGATGAGTAGAAACTTCCCCATCGAATACTTCAACTGCTTTTTCTAAAGCTTCGATGCTTCTTTCCCACCTATAAGGACCGCCAGCAGATCTACCTTTTATTGAATCAAAAACTTCCGGAGTCGCACCATCAATGGGAATTCCCAAACGATCAACCCCCTTCTTTTTCAATTTCTTCATATCATCCTTTACCAGCGGCTGACAGGACACAGAAAGCGGAATACCCGAAATTTCTTTCAAAGAAAAAGCCACCTCACAAAGGTCCTCAACCACCCCCGGATAATTTAAAGCCTGGATACAAATTCTTTTGAACTTCTCTTGATTTTCAGAAAAGTGCTTCTCGAAAACTTCGAAATCGCACTCTGGCCAAGAAACTCTTGAAAGTTTATCTGAATCAGAAACACTTGATCTAGACTGAGGACAAAAAAGACAGTTGGCCGAGCATTTACCCTCCAGATAAGTCATCAAATAACACGTCGTGGGTTTCGCAGATAACTTACGGCTCCATAGTCCCAACAAAGCGCCACTAGCTTCTGATACTCTAATAAAATCAACCACTAGATCACCTCACTAAAAAATCCTCAGGAACTGCACAACAAGCTTCGAGTTCTTTAACGACCAAACCATTCCATTCGGCGAATTCAACCGCACGTTGAGAAGGAAGAACTATCCGATCTATCCCTGATTTTATAGACTCTATCTCCACTGGAATTCTTTCACTGGACTTTGGCCTCATGCAACCTAGAGCCATTGGAGTATCTGGAAAATTAAGGCGGGCCCTAGCAATAAACTCCCCAACTTTCTTGGGATCAGGAATTTTGTAGTTGGAATCAGGTGGAGGGATAATAACCAAGAAGACTAGTGCCGACATATCCACTCCCTCCAAAAAAGACAAGGCTTTTTTTTCAGATTCAAGGCTTGTTCCAGAAAGACCCAAAAGTATATGGGGAGAAAGATACGGAATCTCTTCAGAAATTGAATGGAGGGACCTCTTATACTCCTCCGCAGTTTTATCTAAGCCAATCCTCGAAGAAATAGTCGAATCATCTGCTATTAAATCAAAGTCGACTAAATCAACGCCTGACTTTCCAAGCTTTTTTGCAAGGTCCTCCGGAACTATTCCAGAATGTATACTTACAAAAAGGTCCGTTTTTTTCTTTATCCTAGATATAACATCGAGAAAAGGATCAAACGGAACATACCCTTCACTATTGTAACCTCCACTAAGAAGGACCCCTTTTGCTCCTTCGGAATACAATGATAAGCAAATTCTTTGGAGTTTCTCTGGGTTACGAGCGGAAACCATCCCTTCCAAATAATGGCCCTTGCAATGATCACAATCCAAAGCGCAATTATTCCCTGTCAAAGAAATCGCCGGAAAACTTGGATGTGGAATTGAACTCCATAATACTCTTCTCCTTTTAAATTTCTCCGAAAAAGCTTTTCTCTGGATATTATTCATACTACCGTTTCCTTATCCAATCCTCTGAAGCGTATCTGTCCTTCAAACTTTTAACCAGACCTCTCTCTCCTTCAGTTAACTCTCCAAAAGAAATTTCGGCTCCAAATTCTCTCTCAAAACCAGTGACCATAGCGTCTCTAACCTCAGTAAAACTAGGCCTATTTTCCAGTTCTCGAAAAATTGAGGTTACTCTCTTATAAACGGAAGAAACAAATTTATCCGTAATCTTCTCTGGAGATACTTTTAGTAATCTAAACATCAACCTAATATCTGGATCTATCAGTATAGTTCCATGCTGAAGAACCGCTCCATAACGCCGAGTTTGGGCACTTCCCGAGATTTTTTTATCATTTACTAAAACATCATTGACCTCACTGTAATTCGCGTCTAAACCCAAAACACGAAATCCACCAACTAGACCATTACATATTTTTTTGAAAGACTCGATTATATCAGTAGGAACCTCTTCCAACTTAGAAACGAATGAATAAGTCAATTCACCGTAACTGTCATGGAAAACAGCCCCACCACCACTTATTCTTCTAACGATATCGACATTATTTTGAGAAGCCTGTTCCTCATCAATCTCGTATTCAAAACTTTGAAAACAACCGAGTGAAACTGCAGAAGGTCTCCATCGATAAAATCTCAGGGTGGATGGAGAATCTCCTCTACCAACCGATCTCAAAATCGCCTCATCGGTCGCCATATTTTCCGCCGCAGTGGCAATGCTCAAAGGAATTAATCTATATTCCATATATTTCCTATCCAGAAGTCTTTCTTATCGCTTTTAACCAATGCTCCGGTTCCAAAGCCGGAGTTTTTATATCTCTAGAATCGTAAAATTTTTGAATTTTATCTCTTAGCTTTTCCTCATCAAGTCCCGAACCCTCAAGGAACTCCTCAAAATCCTCAAGAAGTTCTTCCGGATATAGAAAAAAATCACCGTTAAAGTTAATTTTCTTAATTTTATTGCCAGAAATCTCTAGCTCCACCCGGATCAATCCTGCCGGTGACTTAAACTCCCCAACTTTCATTGAAACCTCTATTTGAAGGATTTATCCATTCCTGAAAAATTTATCTAAATTGTTCTCAAAAGAAATTTATAATCAAACACTATAAGTAGATTCCACTTTTACATAAATCACATAGGAGGACATAACATACATAACAAGTTAGAAGAAACCGCGAAAATCCTCAGAGAAGAATACGGAATTCCAAAACAGAATTATAGAGATAAGAGCGTAAATTCTCTCATAAAAGTAATACTCTCTCAGAACACGAACGACAAAAATCGAGATAGGGCCTACAGACGACTAAAGGAGAGATTCGACTCACCTGAAGATATTTTAAAGACAACCGAAGAGGATATTGCCGATGCAATCTCGGTAGCAGGGTTACACAATACGAAAGCAAAAAGAATAAAGGAATCTCTAGAAAGAATCAAAAAAGAAAAAGGAAATCTGAATCTAGAATTCCTCGAAGAAATGGGCTTAGAAGAAGCAAGAAAATGGCTAATGAACCTCCCGGGGGTAGGACCCAAATCCGCCGCTGTAATACTTAACTTTGGTTTTGATAAACCTGCATTTCCAGTTGACACTCACGTATTTAGAGTAACGAAACGTCTGGGTCTAATACCTGAGAAAACTACACGAGAAAAAGCTCATAAAATCTTAGAGGAGATGACACCTGAGGAATTGATGTTTGAATTCCACATAAACCTTATCAAACATGGTAGAACGACTTGTAAATCACTCACTCCAGAATGCTCCAGATGTCCGCTAACAAATATCTGTGACTACTTTAAGAAAAACAAAGGACCTAAAAAATAATTAAACTGATCGACAATTGAGTTTTTTGTTATGGGTGTAACAAAAAATTATAGTTTCTGTCTAAGAGGTTCAATCATATTGTTCAGTTCTTCAGAAAATTTTGAATCATCCGACCAATCGTGATCCATTAACTCACCACACTGTCTAACCACCCTCTTAATTCTTTCTAATTCCTCTGATTCTATAGAACCTCTCTTTTCTATTGATCTAAGATATTTAATTTCCGAAAACAGCGGCTCATCGCGAGTAACTTTTACCCTCTCAAGAGCCTCATGCATAGCCCTCAATCGATCTTCAGAAGGTAAGATACCATCGAAAGCATATAGATCTATGGAACCCCACTTGGAATTCTCAAAGAAATCGTCCAATGACTTTTCAGCTCTTTTAGGAATAGCTATTACACTTTTTCCGAGCCTAAGATGAGGAATTGGAGTTAATACTCCAGGATAAAGATTTTCGTAAGTTTTTTCTCTCCCCTTTTTATCTTCTCTGGTTGTTTTAGACCTAAATCCAAACAACTTCCTATAGAACTTTGTTCTATTACTTCCACCAAACTTAAGATCAAAGCTATAAATTCTTGCTAGGATTTTCCCATCAATCTTCATCACTTTTTGTTATGGGTGTAACAAAATAAAATTTTCTATTTATATACCACTTTACCACCTATTCAAAAACACCACCACCCCTTCATTTCCACTGGAGTAATAAAAACAATAAAAAACGATATTTTTTTGTTATGGGTGTAACAAAAAAGAGGTAAAAAAGAAAGTTCGTAAGTAAAGAATTAATTTGAAATGTCACAATCGGCCGACTCTAAAATGAAAGACACAGACACTCAGTTTTCATTCCACTCGAAACGTAGGGGGTGGTGTGATTGTTACCTAGTTACCTTTTGTTTTTTAACAAATTCGTAGAGTTTTTTAGCGTCCTTATCTTCCTTAAAATGCTCTCTAATTGGTTTTATCATCTTGTTTAGGTACCTGGCAACCCCTTTCTTTAGATCAAGGGGGTGAAGCTCTCCTCTTCGATAATCTTCTTTTAGTTTCGAGTAACTTGAATATGTGATGTTTCCTCCATATTTCTGCTTTCTTTTGATCTCTATGGAGTCAAAGCTGTTGAAAATTAGATATCTGGTATAATCTATGATTGGATTTTTCTTTATTTGTTTTTCAGGACAGTAGGCGCCCTTTATCTTTTCCCATATCTCGTTTTCTGTGTCATGAACGTATATGGAAGTTGAAGGTTTGCTTTTGCTCATTTTTTCTTTTTCCCCACCACCCTGAAGACCCATCAACATATGGTGAGAAACTGTAATCGGTTTTTTTCTTCCCAGTTTATCGGCGACCTCCCTAGCTAACATATTGGCTCTTCTTTGGTCCTTTCCTAACTGGCATATGTCAACATCAAGATTGAATATATCTGCTACTTGCATGCTGGGGTAGAAAACCCATGCCACGGGGTTTTTGGAAGTTCCTTTTCTTCCAGCGATTTTAAGGGCCCGCTGTGTTCGATTTAACGTATGGTTCTTTGCTATTTTTATAACCGTTTTCCAGTACTCTTGGTCCATTTGTTCCGAGGCCCACAAGACATCTACTTCCTTCATCGGAACTCCTGCCGCTTTCCACACCTCTTTGAAATATTCACCAACTTTTCTGATATTTTCAAGATCCCCCCCCATCTTGTCATTCATCCAAGCGTACCAGTCCGCGAGTAGAAGTTTAAAGCGAACTCCTGCTTTGATCATCTTTTTTAGATTGATAGCCCTGTAGACTCCGAAGGCTATATGCGCCATCCCGGAAGGTTCAAATCCATCGTAAGCTACAGGGTGTTTTTTCGTTTCCAATAGCTCTTTCAATTCTTCTTCTGTAACTATTTCTTCGCCAACTTCTCGGATCAAGTCAAATCTTTTACTAGTATCCATCTTAACGTCCTCTTCGATTCGTGCTTTATTTTAAATAACTTTTCGGAGTTTTATAGAAAAAGTCTTCGATTTGGATGACAATCTCCCTAGGTTATCTAGAATTTAAAAGTAAACTAATCTATTTCTTTAAGGTGTTCGAGTTGAGATCTAAGGCGAGGTCGATAGCCATATCTTCTGGTAAAGGGGGAACCGGAAAAACCACTCTGACCGCCAATTTGGGGATAGCTCTTGCGAATGAAGGGTATGATGTGACTATTCTTGATGGGGATCTGAGTATGGCAAATTTAAGCATAATTATGGGTATGAATACCTGTCCTGTTAGCTTCTTAGATGTCATTTCTGGCGATGCGGACCCAAGCGATGCAGTCTATACAGATTATGGGGTTAAGGTAGTGCCTACAGGTTTCAGGTTTGAGGAAATACATGAGAGCTTATCTGAAGTAAACCAGGATGTTGTAGAGGTGGCCGTAGAAGAGCTTCTAAGTCAGACCGAATTTCTCCTGATAGATGTTCCTGCGGGGATGACTGATACGACTATAATTTCGATTGCAGCTGCAAGAGAAATGCTTCCGGTAACGAACCCGAGCTATTCTAGTCTGGTAGACACTTACAAGACCATTAGGCTGGCTAATGTTGTGGATACTTGGACTCGTGGACTTGTCGTAAATAGAGTTGGAAAAAATTCAGATATTTCTAGAAGAGAAATAGAGCACTTTATGGGGAAGACATTAGGTTCAATTTCGGTCCTTTCGGAAATACCGGATGATGATAAAGTTCAAGAGGCGGAGCGGGAGGAGGTTCCTATAATGGTTTATTCTCCCCAGTCTTCTGCGGCCAGATCGATCTACGAGCTTGCCAAAATTGTTACTGGTGAATCTGATCTCCCTTATGAACTCTATGAAGAAGGAGAAGTGGATTTGACGGTGAAGAGACTTTCTAGGGCTTTGGTTGGACGAAGGTCTTAGTCAGTTTACCACTAAACCAAAGTATTAGTATTGTAAGTGAGATCAGACTGAATATAATTAGAAGAATCTCTGTTTTTGGCGAGGCTAGGATTTGGTCTTTTTTGCTTCCCAGGAGACCTTCTACTATACCAGCTACTGTGATTAGAATGAGTGAGAGAGGGATCAGATGAGTTATTTTGAGAAAGTTTTTCTTCAAGGGCTCGACTTTTCTGTGGAATAGACTCTTTATGCTCCCTATGCCGAGTTTCATTCCGCAACTTATTGCCAAAATGTATCCCGTGAGTTCAAAAACCCCATGAGGTAAGATCATGGCCGAGGCGGATAATGGGGAAAGAGTGGTCAGTGATAGCACGTAACCTATCAATAAACCGTTGATTAGAAGGGTATAGAGAGGGAGTATCCCAAAGAATAGCCCTAAAGCTATTGTCAAAATTGTGCTCCTCAAGTTATTTTTCAAAAGGAAAATTGTCCATTCTAATTGTGTTCTTTCTACATTAGCTTCTTCGTTTAATATCTCTCTGGCTGGTTTGGTTTGGGTTTCAATCGTGTCTTTTAAAGGATTTTCATCCAGTTGAGTGGCCGAGAAAGCTAGTCCGGCTAGTGAAAGAAAAACTATTGTGGTTATATAGATTATTTTTTTGTTTTTTCTGACTGCTTTTGGAAAGTCTGTAGTGAATAGTTTTGGAATTTTTTCTTTCAATTTTGGAGCTTTCATTGTTTCCATTAGATAATATTGAAACTCCGGTTTTAGGTTATTTTTTGTTATGGGTGTAACAAAAAATCAGGAGTTCTCTCCTATTTCCTTTTTTATTTGATTGCTAATCTCAGATGTGATACTCGGAATTTTATTCTCTAGTTTCTTGGATAGACCCTCTCCAAACTCGAAAGGGTTCTCTACCTCGATTGCAAATACTGTAACTTCCGGCATTTTTTCCCCTATGGAGTTTCCTATCTTTCTCAGCATACTTAGGCTAATATTGTGAGTTGCGAATAATCCCGATTCGCTTTCTAAATCTTCAGGGGTAAGAGAGTACCAATCACCCACCTTGCCGTTTTTTGTTTTAATTGCATCTATTAGGAAGACTTTTTTGTAGCCTTTTATTTCGCCTAAAAGCAGGATTCGGCCAGAAAGGGAATTTTTAAATTCAACGTTTTCTTTTCTTATTAGCTCGGATATTTTCTTTGATACTATGAGCCCTACTGCATCGTCCTTTTTTATTTTGTTCCCAACACCCATCACTAAAAATTTCATTTCTATTACCAAGGGATTTAGTTTAGAAAGAAGAGATAATATCTACTTCCTGGCTTCGTCTAGGACCTCGCCATCGGAAGAAACCAGTTGCAGATTTATTGGCATCTTGCCTATAGCATGAGTAGAACAGGATAGGCAGGGATCATAACATCTTATTACACTCTCAATTCTGTTTAAAATTCCCTCGGGTATTTCAGGTCCATCTACAAATTTTTCTGCCACCATTTTTATTCCATCGTTCATCCCGAAGTTGTTGTGTGTTGTAGCGATGACAAGGTTAGCATCTTCTATCATTCCGTTCTCGTCAGCCTTGTAATCGTGTATTAGCGTTCCTCTCGGTGCTTCTACGACTCCTACGCTCTCTGTGTTTTTGGGTTTGACTGGAACGTTTGTGAGTCCATTGTAAACGTCCTCGTCGTTAAGTAATTCTTGTATTTTTTCTACACAAAATAGCATTTCTATTAAGCGAGCGTAATGGTAAAATAAGGTCCTATGCTCTAGTTTGTCTTCAGACAGCTCTTTGAATCTTTCGAACTGTTCTTGTGCAAGTTTTGTTCCCACCTTTTCTGAAATATTAAGGCGAGCTAGGGGGCCTACTCTGTATCTACCTTCTTCTACCCCCAGTTTTTTGTAGTATGGGAACTTTAGGTAGGACCAATCCTCAGATCTTTCATTTATCACGGAGGCGTATTCGCTCGGATCAAATCTTTCTAATAGTTTACCTTTTTTATCGATTAGTTTTAGTTTGCCATCGTAGTGTTCTAGTCCGTCTTCCTCGGTAACCAGACCCATGTATCCAGTTTCTTGTACTGCGCAGTTCAGCATCTCTTCTCCGAGATTTTCGTAAACTTTTTTGAGTGTATCTATTGTTTCTATAATTTGATCTGGAGCGGACTTGGATTTTTCGAGGAGTTTCTCCCCGTCTTCTCTATCAAGATTTTTTGTTACTCCTCCGGGTATTGCAAATTCTGGGTGTACCTTCTTTTTTCCAAGTGATTGAATTACTGTCTGACCCAAACTTCTGAGGCTTACTCCTCTTTTGGCTAGTTCTGGGTGTTTCTCGAGAAGACCTACGATATTTCTTTTCTTGGGATCCGATTCATGTCCTAGTATGAGGTCCGGACTCGATAGGTAAAAGAAGCTGAGAGCGTGTGATTGTAATATTTGTCCCATATGCATGAGTCTCCTCAGCTTTTTAGCTGCGTCGGGTATTTCGGCCCCTACAAGACCATCGCATGCTTTAGCCGACCCGAGATGGTGACTTACCGGACATATTCCACATATTCTGGAAGTTATATCGGGCATTTCCCATAGAGGTCTACCTTTAACGAAGGTTTCGTACCCTCTAAATTCGGTTACGTGGAACTTTGCATCTTCCACTTGATTGTTGTCGTTCAGATGTACAGTGATCTTGGCATGACCCTCAAGTCTGGTGACCGGTTCTATTACTTTGGTTTCTCCCATGTTATTTTCCTCCTTAATCGTAATCCAATCTTTCCTCTGTGAGTTTTGGAATGTTTCCTTTTAGTACTTCTGTGAGTCCGTACTTTATCAATTCGGCTGAGGGTGGACAACCGGGTATGTAAACGTCCACTTCCACATATTTGTCTACGGCTGAGGCTTCTTCGAGTAGCTCGGGTACTCCATCGGGTGAAGGTATCTTGCTATCAGAATCCGCTTTTTCTAGGTAGCTATTTTTAAGACAATCCTCTGCATCGTAAAAGTTCCTCATGGTATGTATTCCTCCAAAGCAGGCACAGTCTCCCCAGGCGATTAGTAAGTCGCATTTCTCTCTAAGTTCTTTGACGACTCTGACGTTTTCCTCGTTTGTCATAGTGCCTTCTACTATGCCAACGTCGACCTTTGGAAAGTCTCCATATTTCGTGTCAACTATCATATGACTGGCTTCAATATCGACTTTCTCTACTAGGTCTATCAGATATTCATCGATGTCTAAAAATGACATATGACATCCTGAACATCCACACATGCATGCAGTTGCTACCTTAGCTTTTTTCTCACTCATATTATCCTCTCCATCTATTTCAGTCCTTTAAGGGCTTCTTGATCTGAGATTATTCTCAACCCTCTCAGTACTTCTTGATCGGTAATTGGTATTCTGGGTTCTAGAACTGGGGTTATCTGTTTCTCTTTTCCGTTAACGTCTACGAAGCTCCCGCTTCTTTCGAACCAATCCAAAGCAGGTAGCACTATATCCGCTAGTTCTGTTAATTTTGAATGTCTTGCAGCTTGTACTATCACGGAATCAGCCCCTTCTGCCACGTTTAGCATTCCTTCGAGCTCCTCTTCTCGATAATCTGAGGCGAATATGTATGCTGTATCAGCGGATTCGTGCAAAATGTCTGTTTTTATATCTTTAAAAGCCTGATTTGAAGCGGAGTTTAGATCCATTACTCTGGATTTCGTTAACATGGATAAGCGTGATATACTGATTAGTGACTCTTCGTCTTTAACACTTGGACCAGTAACTATCATATTAGCTCCTTCTTTTATGCTTGAACACAGTTCGGTTATTTCTTCCTGCCCTGCGTCTATTTTTTCTAGGAGTTCTTCCGGCAGTTCCGAGGCGTTTTCTAGATTTTCTTCGATCATCTTTATGACGGCTTTGTTGAGGGAAGAAACAGATTCCTCGAGATTTTCCAATTTGATAGAGAGGTTGGAGTATCTCCCAAATTTATCTTCTCCTGAGTCTATGGTAACGAGTTTAGCTCCTCCTTTTGAAGCTCTTCTTATAAATGAGCTAAGTATTGGTTCAGATTCCAGTATGCTGGTATCATAAACTATTATCGTATCAGTGGTCAGGACGGCGGATGTGGAGGAGGCGATAACTTGCCGTTCCATAGTTTCTGCTCCCATGTCTCTGAGCATTTCGTCTTTGATTCTTTCCTTTTCAGTCCCGGGAATGTCGAAGTGGGCTCCGAATTCCTTCATTATCTGATGGAAAAGTACCATCGTTTCGGTAGGCAGCCTGTCTGAGGATACGGCGTTAACTCTATCTGATCCTCTCAGTATTTGAGAAACTCTTTTAAGCGCTTCTTCAAGATTAAGCTTCTTCTTATTTCCGTTATCTTTTATATGAGCTGCCTTTATGCGAGCTCTATCATCTATTAATGACTCGAATCTTCCTTTTACACAGAGCTGCCCGCCTGAAGGCTTATCTAGCTCGTTGCCTTCCACTCTAACTAGGTTGCCGGTTCTGGTCAACACGTCTATTCCACAACCTTCGCTGCAGAAAGAACAGACTGTCTCCACTTTTTCGCAGTCTTCGGGACTCCCTTTGAAGAGACTGTGTTTGTCCCATAAAGTTCCGGTCGGACAAGCCTGTACACAGGCTCCACATGAAATGCAAGAGGAATCTCCAAGGGGACGATTGTCATCGGCAATTATTTTGGCTTTAAACCCTCTCCTACCGATATTAAGAGTATCATTAGCTACTATCTCTTTACAGACTCTTACACATCTTTCGCATAGTATGCATCTGTTGTGTTCTTGGATTATATGTGGATGAGATCCATCTACATCCTTTTTTTCAAAGCTTGGGTAGAATCCTAGTCTGTCTAACCCCCCTCTTTTGAATAAATCTTGAAGTTCGCAATCATCATCCGCCTCACAGTACATGCAGTAGTGACTGTCTTCGGCCTTTAAGAGATCTAGTAGGTCTCTTCTATGTCTCCAGAGTTCTTCCGTGTCTGTTTTTATCTCCATTCCGTGTTCGGCAGGTGTAGTACATGAAGGTACAAATCTTCCTCCGTCAACTTCTACCAGACACATCCTACAAGCTCCAACATCTTCTACAGGTTCGTAGTGACACAAAGTTGGGACGTTTATGCCTCCTTTCTTACAGACATCGAGAATGGTATCCCCGTCGGAACCTTTTACTTCCTTCCCATTTATCGTGAGGGTAATCTCACCCATTTATTTTCCCTCCTCCATCTCCTTTTTGAATCCTATACATTGTCCCGCTGGGCAATGGAGCACCTTATCTTTTACGTGGGCATCATATTCGTCTTGATATCGTTTTATTGTACTTAGAACAGGATTCGGAGCAGTCTGTCCAAGTCCACATAGAGACGCTTTTTTCATAGTGTCGGCCAGAGACTTTAGTCGATCTACATCCTCTGGTTTTCCTTCCCCTTGTGTTATTCTCTCTAAAATTTCAAGACTCTTTTTAGTACCTTTTCTGCAGGGTGTACATTTTCCACAGGATTCTTCTCTGAGGAATTCGAAGAAGAAACGAGCTAGTTCTACCACACAGGTATCGTTATCTATGACTATCATTCCCCCTGATCCCATTATCGAACCCAGTTCTTGGAGCTTTTCGTAGTCTACGGGTGTATCGAATTCACTCTTTGGGATTACTCCACCTGAAGGTCCTCCAGTCTGGACTGCCTTTGTCCTTTCTTTATCTGCATCTCCTATTGTGAAAACTATATCTCCTATTTTTGTACCCATTGGAACTTCTACCAGTCCCGTGTTTTCAACGTCTCCGGTCAATGAGAATACTTTGGTTCCCCCACTTTTTTCAGTTCCTATAGAAGCGAACCAGTTTGCTCCTTTATCTAGTATCTTTGGCACGTTGGCCCATGTTTCTACATTGTTTATGTTTGTGGGTTTTCCCCAGACTCCGGAAATTGCAGGATAAGGAGGTTTGGGTCTCGGCATTCCTCTTTTCGATTCTATGGATGCTATTAATGCAGTTTCTTCACCACAGACGAAAGCACCAGCTCCTTTTTTCATTTCGATGTCGAAGCTTAGTTCTTGGCCCATAATGTTTTCTCCAAGAAGACCATACTCACGGGCTATCTCTAAGGATTTTTGCAGACGTCTGACGGCTACGGGATATTCGGCCCTCACATATAGATATCCCTTAGTTGCTCCGGTAGCGTAAGCACCGACAGTCATTCCTTCTAAAACTGCGAAGGGGTCTCCCTCTAGGACGCTTCTGTCCATATACGCACCGGGGTCCCCCTCATCCGCGTTGCAGATTAGATATTTTGGTTCACCTTGGGCTTTCTGGACGAATTCCCATTTGATACCAGTGGGGAAACCGGCGCCACCTCTACCTCTAAGGTTAGATTCTTTTATTTCCTCGATTACTCCTTTGGGTTTATACAGAGTAAGTGCTTTCAGCAGTCCTGAGTAACCGCCTTGGGCCACATATTCGGATAGACTGGTTGGATCGATTATTCCACTGTTTTTTAGCACGATTTTATTTTGAAGGCGATAGAAGTCGATAGAGTTGATTTCCGGAAGATTTGAAAACTCTTTACCTCCGTCGGTATTTTTTCTGACTCCGAGAACGTTTTCTTTTAGAGTTTTTCCTTTTTTTAGTGCACTGGCTATCCTTTTTGCATCTTCGGTAGTCACTCTTTGATAGATTGCAGAGTTTCCATCTGGTTTTATTATTTCTACTAAGGGCTCTCTTGAACAGAAGCCTAGACAACCTGTTTTACCGACTGTAAATTCTTCTTCCTCTCCAAGTTCTTCTTTCAAAAGCTTAAAAACACCATCGGCTCCTGCTGCTTTTCCGCAGGAGGCGAGACCTACCAATATTTTTGTTTTGTCTGGCTGGAGGGATTTCTCACCCTCTTCTTTTAATTTATTTAAATCTTCTTCAGAAGTTATTTTCATTTATATTTCTCCAGTATATCAGGGATTTTTTCTCGGGTTAAGTTTCCATGAACGTCCTCGTCAATCATTATGACTGGGGCGAGACTACAACAACCCAGACATCTTACTGTGGCGAGTGTAAAATTCCCATCTTCTGTAACCTCGCCGGGTATAATGTTTAATTCGCTTTGTAACTCTTCGAGTATTTCATCGGCTCCTTTTATGTGGCAGGCTGTCCCTTGACAGACTCTAATTGTGTGTTCCCCTTGGGGTTCTAATTGAAATTGTGAATAAAAAGTTGCTACTCCATATACGTCTGCAGGTGGGATTTTGAAATCTTCTGATATATAGTCAAGTGCTTCCTTTGGTAGGTATCCGAACCTTTTTTGAACAGTTTGAAGGGCGGGAATAAGAGACTCTCTATCTCGGGGTAACTCGGATAGAGTTTCTTCAATATCTTCTTTCATATCTTTATCTTCTACTTTACAGGAGGAATCCATGGAATTTACCTTCTCTTGAGGGTGCTTCAGTAAGTTTTCGTTCTTTCCTCCGATTTTATCATATAAAAATACTAGGTAGACTATCTATGATTGCTAACTTTCTATTTTGGTTTATAAGTTCTTTGTGAATACTTTCACCTACCCCTTACGAAAAACGACTTTTAATAAGACAGTAAATTTCACATCAAGGACTATGAGAAGTTACTATAAAAAAAAGGGAATTAAAAGGGCCATATTGGATTTTGCTTATTCTGGGAATCCTACTCCACTTAGAGAGAGTGCTTTTTATAATGAGAATATAGGAGGAATCCAACGCCATCTCCCGGGGGATGAGAATGGCTCAACATTAGTGATAGATTCAGAGGAAAAATTTTCTAAAGTGCTGAGGGCAGGGGCAATTTCCTTTTATTTCTCTTATTGGCGTTATGAAGACCCATTTTCTACATCTGAAATAAGAGGAAGGGATCTAGTTTGGTCTTTGAGGGCTAAAAAGGGGGGCCTTACTGCAGCTAAAGAGGTTACTAATCTTTTTGTGAATTTTCTTGAGGAGGAAGGTTTTTTCAATCCACTTATCAAGTATTCGGGAGAAGTAGGTTTCGATATCGTGATTCCTTTAGAAGATGTTCAGACTACTTCCCCGAATGATCTGGATTTTCTCTCTAAAGTTCATAGAGATTTGACGGGGTGTGCTTCTGATTACATTTTATCTAATTCTTCTTTCGGTGTCGAGAATAATGGATTTGAACTCAAGCTAAAAGGCAGAATGGGCACCTGCCTCCTTACCGAGCTCAGATGGAGGAGAGGCTTACTTCTCGCGCCAATGAGCCTCCATCCTAGCTCGGGATTAGTTTCGGTTCCTCTTTTCCCTGAAGAATTGAATGATTTTTCGATAGTTGAAGCGAGTCCTAAGAAGGTACAACCTAGAAAATGGTCCATGTCCAAGTTTTTGAGTGAGAGAACGGAATATGTGAATAGTCCTCCTGTTCTATTGGAAGCTTAAACTTTTTTATCAAATCAAATAAATGAGCAATCATGTTGGACTTAACTTCTAAAATAGAGGACTTGAAAAAGTCTGATATCAGAGAGACTGTTGAAGATCGTATAAAAACTTTTGACTTAATCAGAGAGAAGGGAGATAACAGATGGTTTTCGGAGTTGTCTTTCTGTATTTTGACAGCGAACTCTTCAGCTCAGCTTGGACTAGATATTCAGAAGGGTCTGGGAGTCGAGGGTTTCATAGATCTTCCGGAATATGAGCTTAAAGAGAAAATGAGAGATTATGGTCATAGGTTTCATCGAACGAGGTCTGAGTATATTTTGGAAGCAAGGAAGTATTCAGATAACATAAAAGAAATTATCACAAGTTTCTCAAATTCAGGAGAATCCAGACGATGGCTTGTTGAAAACGTTAAAGGCATTGGATATAAAGAAGGAAGTCACTTTCTCAGGAATGTGGGATATAGAGACCTTGCTATTTTAGACCGCCATGTTCTAAGAGTATTAGAAAGAGCGGGTCTAATAGAATGTGTTCCCAAGACTTTGACAAAAAGGAGATATCTCTCGATAGAGAAAGAAGTCGAGACGCTAGTTGAAGAAGTTGATCTCTCCCTTGCCGAAATCGATCTATATATCTGGTATATGAGCACGGGAAAGGTACTAAAATAGTTAGATATGGTCATTCTGGTTCCTATACTAAAAGCCTTCTTATACGATTTACTATTAAATTTGAGTGTCTTGGGATGTTTGAATGAAGTACGTTTTGGTTATTGGAGATGGAATGGCAGATCGTCCTATTGAAGAGCTTGGAGGTAAGACACCCCTTCAAGTGGCGAAGAAACCAAGTATGGATTGGGTAGCCTCTAAGGGCAAGAGCGGTTTTTTGAAAAATGTTCCCGATGAAATGAAGCCTAATTCCGATGTTGCTATAATGTCGTTAATGGGATATGACCCACTCAAATATTATACAGGAAGGGGACCTCTTGAAGCCGCGGGAATGGACATTACGCTAGACGCGGAGGATGTGGCATTCAGGTGTAACCTAATAACTGAAGAAGATAACCGAATTTTGGATTATAGTGCAGGCCATATTTCAACCACAGAAGCGGAAGAGCTTATTTCTCTTATAGACAAAAAAACACCCGTTGGTAAGTTTTATCCGGGCGTTGATTACAGGCATCTTCTTTTGATTAAATATCCTTCCCAGGATATCGAAGAAATGATTTCTACCCCTCCCCATGATGTGATTGGAGAGGATTTTGAAGAGAATTTATTAAAGCCGAAAGAAATGGAAATAGCTAGAATTCTAAACGATTTTATTTTAGACTCAAGGGAAATAATTTCGGATCACCCAATAAATCGGGATAGAGTTAAAAATGGAAAGAGGCCAGCTAATTCAATTTGGCTGTGGGGCCAGGGTAGAAAACCAGATTTTGAACCTTTTTTGGATAGATATGGAGTTAAAGGGGCAGTCATATCAGCGGTTACTTTGGTAAAAGGATTGGGGAAGCTTGCCGGAATGGATAGTATAGATGTTCCTGGAGCGACCGGTTATTATGATACGGATTACGAAAGTAAAGCAGATTATGCTTTGAAAGCTTTGGATGAGCACGATCTGGTTATAGTTCATGTTGAGGCACCTGATGAAGCGGGTCACTCTGGAGATATTAAACGTAAAATTGAAGCTATAGAAAATTTAGATGAAAGACTATTGAAGAGGATATTGGATAATATTGAAGATGAATATACTATAGTGGTTACAGCTGACCACCCTACCCCAATAAGCGTTAAAAATCACGTTTCAGATCCTGTACCCTTTTGTTTTTTCTCTAGTCGAGAAAATTCAGATGGTTTGGGTTCTTTTGATGAAGAATCTGCTTTGAGGGGTTCAGAAGGAGTTTTAAATGGACATGAACTTATGAGAAGGATAATCGATTCTTAAATTTTTAATTTTAGGAGTTTGCGTCTAAATAAAAAATCAAATAAAGCTATAAGACTCACAATAGTAAGGTGTTCGATTGAGAGCAAGATTGGAGATGGAACTGGAAGACGTGCCAGGCCAGCTGGTAAATGTTCTTGAGCCAATCTCAAGATTGGGGGCTAATATCCAGAATATAGTTCACAAGAGAGAAGAAAAGACACCTCTCGGTAAGGTACCAATCACGATTCTTTTGGAATTAGAGAGTAAAAAACTGCTCGATAAGATTGTGGAAGAATTAGAGGAGAGAGGGGCTCGGATAGTTAGAGTTGGGGAGGAGAAGGCGGCCACTTCTACTGTTCTTCTTCTAATTGGTGATATTCTTCAGACGGATATGCGAGATTCGGTATTGAGACTAAATTCAATTGATGGGGCTAGGATTTCTAATCTGAGCATGGCTATTGGCGAGTCAGATGAAGAAAATTCGGCTCGGATTATAGTGGAAGCTAGGAACGAGGAAGTTCTTAAGAAAACAGTTTCTAGAATGAAGAATATAGCAAAGGAAAAAGATCTTTTATTGATTGAGACTTTAGGGTGATTTTTTGAAACTAGCTTTGATTGGATATGGTAATCTGGGGAAAGGACTATCTAAGATTCTATTGGAGAAGAAGGAGTATCTGAAGAAATACAAGGGATTCGATCCTAAAGTAGTTGCCGCAGTGGATACTAAGGGGGCGGCTATGGATCCAAATGGGCTCGATTTAGGTGAATTACTGGAAGTTTCAGAGGAGAAAGGAACAGTCACAGCTTATGGGGGTGCAGAAGAGGGTGTCTCTTCTTTCGATGTAATACAGGATGCTGATTACGATATTTTAGTGGAACTTACTCCGACAGATATTGACGAGGGTGAGCCAGGACTTTCTCACATAAAAGAGGCGATGAATCGTGAGAGACACGTTGTAACTTCCAATAAAGGTCCACTCGTAGTTTCTTTCCATGAGTTAGAAACCCTTTCAGAGGAAAAGAAAATCGAGTTCAGATACTCCGCTACGGTTGGTGGCGCTGTTCCAATAATCGGCCTGGCTCAGAAACAGCTGTATGGAGATACTATTCAAGAGATTAGAGGTGTTTTGAATGGGACTACGAATTATGTTCTTACTAGAATGGCAGAAGAGGGAACACCTTTCGATGTGATTCTACATGAGGCCCAAGAACTAGGAATAGCTGAAAAGGATCCAACTCTCGATATTGAAGGTATTGATACTGCTTCTAAAATGACCATATTAACGAATGCGTTGTTGGATAGAAAGGTGGGTCTCGATGACGTAAGTGTTGAAGGTATCACTCGGATTGGTCCGGAGGTCTTAAGACTAGCTAAAGATACCGGAAAAGAGGTTCGACTGGTGGGAATAGCTAGTTCCGATACTTTAGAAGTAGCACCAAAGCTTGTTCCTTCTGGTAATCCTCTAGCAGTAACGGGTACTTTAAACTCCGTTACTTTGGAGACGGACCTTGCTAGAGAGGTTACTATAACCGGTTTTGGAGCAGGACCAATAGAGACTTCTAGTTCTATACTATCTGATATAGTGGATGTATATCTCTCTGTTAGGTAATGAGAGAGTGTCTTTAACTTCCGGAGATTTGGATATGTTTTGGTATTCTATTTTTAGTGAAGATTCTCATTTATCTCGCCCAAAAAGAACGATTTAAAATTCGGTTTTTCTCCGATCCCCCTCAATTTTCAAAAACCGAGAACCTTTATTTCCAGTGTTTCGAGTGGAAGACCGGAAATTAGATTTTCATTTTCTGAATAAATGGGATTTTTGGTTTCTTTCTCTTCCGAATAGGAGGAGGATTTTTTCTGGGAAAAGAGAGTTTTTTTACTTTCACTCACCCCTCCCAGAAAAGCTATTCAATTTTTCTTGGAACAAAGAACTATCAGCTCTCAATTTGGTGAATAGAGTGAATGTTTTCAATTTGGTGTCGGGGTCAAAGACTTTGAGTGGGTGTTGTTTTGTGCTTTCGGTTAATGATGATAGTAAAATAATTTCACAAATTTCAGAAAAAGGTGTAATCTTTACACCCAAATCTCATAAAAAGGATAACGAAAATTTCGTTCATGCAGTCGGAGGCTGAGGAATTTGGACGAGGATATAGGGCAGAGGTTAGAAGAGCTTTTGAGTAGCAGTGAAATAGCAGATGAATTACAGAAGCTTTCTTCAAAAGGTAAGAGGTCACTTGTTCTAGATTTTGATCGTTTGTTTGAAGAGGATACTGATCTTGCTAACTATCTCCTTGATAATCCATCTAAGTTTTTAGAGAAGGCAGATTCTATTCTAAAAGACATAACTGAAATACCGGGCTTTCATTTACGGATTAAAAACCTGGATGAAACTGTTGATATAAGACAGGTAAGAGCCAGTGACGTGGGCAAATTCATACAGTTAGAGGGTATTTTGACTCGGGCCAGCGATATAAAGCCGGAAATCAAGGTTGCTACTTTCAAGTGCCTTAAGTGTGGGGAGAGGAATAGGGTTCAACAACCTGGTGAGATGTTCAGGGAACCCCAAGTTTGTCAGAATCCGAACTGTTCGAAGAAAGGACCATTTAAGC
Organism: Hadarchaeota archaeon (SeqCode); assembly: GCA_964384105.1. Lineage (GTDB taxonomy): Archaea > Hadarchaeota > Hadarchaeia > Hadarchaeales > JAGGTB01 > CAYLJV01. Next base: position 27,651 of record CAYLJV010000005.1, read on the forward strand.
TTGAGGCCGAGGACTCAGAATTTGTAGATTGGCAGAGCCTTAGAGTACAGGAGTTACCGGAGAAACTTAGAGGTGGTAGAATCCCTCGTTATATCAATGCCATAGCTAGGGATGATATTGTTGATGAAGGGGTACCAGGTAACCAAGTTCTGATTACGGGCATTCTCAGAGCATTTCAGGAGTCCAAAAGAAACAAGAAAAAAACGACTTTCCAAAAAGTTCTTGAAATAAATTATATCAAAGTTAAGGAAAAGAGTGTAGAAGAGACAGAGCTCTCAGAAGAAGACGAAGAATGGATCGAGGATTTAAAGCAGAATCACCGAGTTAGAAATATTTTCATAAATTCTATTGCACCTAGTATTTTCGGTTACGAAAAAATCAAGGAAGCTATTGCTCTTCAGTTAGTTGGGTCTCCCGCTGTTGAACTTCCGGATGGGTCGAGGATTAGAGGTGATAGTCATATTTTGATGACGGGGGATCCTGGAACGGCTAAGAGCCAACTCCTAAAGTGGACGAACAAAGTTACACCTAGAGGAGTGTATACTTCGGGTAAGAAGGCGACTGGAGCGGGGTTGACTGCTGCTGCCGTTAGAGATGAGATGACTGGTGGTTGGACTCTTGAGGCAGGTGCTTTGGCCATAGGAGATGGTGGAATGGCTTGTATAGATGAGTTTGATAAGATGTCTGATGAGGATTCGGGTGCTATTTTGGAATCCATGGAGCAACAAACTATTAGTGTGGCCAAGGCAGGTATTGTAGCAACTTTGAATACAAGAACAGCTATACTAGCAGCGGCTAACCCAAGGTTGGGTAGATTTGATAGATATGATCCTATTCCTCAACAGATAGATTTACCGGCTTTGATTCTATCCAGATTTGATTTGATATTTGTCTTGAGAGATGTTCCAAAGGAGGAGAAGGATCGGGATCTTGCGAAGCATATGTTGAATCTTCAGAGTAGTCCTGACAAGGTTGTCAAACCAGATTTGACTCAGGAGGAGCTTAGGAAATTAATAATTTATGCTAAAAAGTACGTTCATCCCAAATTTAAGAGCGAAGAGGTAAAGAAGAAATTAGAAGACTTTTTCGTTCAGTGGAGGAAGGTTGCTGGTGGAGAAATAGCTTCTGAAGAAGAAGCTGTTCCTATAACCGCTCGGCAGTTAGAAGCATTAGTGAGGTTGGCTAAGTCGAATGCACGACTAAGATTAGCCGATGAAGTTACAGTTGAGGATGCGGATAGAGCTATCGGGATTTTTAGGGCCTCACTCAGACAACTTGGTATAGAGGATGAGTCGGGTAAAACCGATATAGATCTTCTGATGACCGGTCACTCTAGAACCCAACACGAAAAACTCCAGAGAATTATGGAGATTATTGATGATTTGGAGAAGGATTACGAAGACGGAGCCCCCATCAAATTGGTCAAGCAAGAGGCAAGATCAGAGGGAATTGATCAAGAGTTTGTGGAAGAGATGATCCGCAGAGAAAAAAGAAACGGCAGACTTTACTCTCCAAGTGAGGAAGTAATCAGTCGGGCTACGAGGTGATTTTATGGAGCAAGTTGTGAAGATATTACAAGATTTTCCGGAAGTAAGATTGGTAGGGAGAAACTTGGGGTCTTTCTCGGAAGGGGAGGAGGTAAGCCTTAAGGTTTGGGAAGCTTCTCTTCTTGAGGAGAGGGGGATAGCAAAACCTGTTGATGATTTTTCCGTAGTAGGAATTCGTAAGATGCTTATGAGGGAACAAAGATCTTCAGAGTTGAAAAAGATCCCTTCTAATTTTTATCACATTATTTCAAATAAGATCGAAAAGTTGAGACGTGAAGAAGAATTCGAGAAGGCTGAGGAAGTAAAGAAAATAATTAAGTCTTTAAGCAAGATCAGACTACAAAAAATTGCGAGAATTTCTTTGTCCTCTGATTCTACTACAGATACGTCTTATATGGAAACTTTCTTTGTGAATAGACTTAATCATGTTCTTAAAATATGGAGACAACGGCTGGACCGTCTCCTAGAAGAAACCTATAAAGAGGAGGTAGGTGCCCATAAAGGAGGAATCAGGAGGAGTATTCCGAGAGTTGTTGAAAACACAGCAGATATTTAAGAATAGAGAATATTTAAGACCGACATATATACCCGAAAACTTGCCCCATCGGGGTGAGGAGATAGACCAATTAGCTAGGATATGGGTAGCACCCCTTAGAGGAGAGACTCCTTCGAATGTCTTTGTCTATGGAAAGACGGGCACAGGGAAGACTGCGACCGTAAAATACTTAATGGGCGAGCTGGAAGAGACTGCAGATGATTTTTCTCGAGAGATAAGAGTTGCTTATCTTAATTGCGAAGTTGTTGACACTAAATATAGAGTACTTGCTACTTTATCGAATAAGCTCCGTAGTGAGTTGAGTGATGATTTGAAGGAAGATGGGGATTTACCGGATGAAGTTCCAATGACTGGCTGGCCGACGGATGAGGTATACGAAAATCTTCGAAGTATGTTGGATTTTAGGAATCAGATAGTAATAGTTATTTTAGATGAGATCGATCGATTGGTCTCGAAAGGAACTTCAGATGTTCTTTATCTTCTCACTCGAATAAATTCGGATTTGTCTAGGGCCAAAGTTGGAGTTGCAGGAATCTCAAATAATCTTAATTTTGTAAATGATTTAGATCCGAGAATTATTAGTAGCCTTGGAGAGGAGGAGGTTATATTTCCTCCATACAATGCAGAACAGTTAAAGGATATTCTGATTGAGAGGTCTAGAAAGGGATTTGCTGAGAATGTTATTTCAGAGGGAGTGATAAGCCTTTGTGCGGCCCATGCTGCCAGAAAGCATGGTGATGCCCGAAGGGCACTAGACCTCCTGAGAAATGCGGGCGAAATTGCAGAGGAGGAGAGAGCTAAAGAAGTTAAGAATAAACATGTCACTCGCGCAGCCCAGCGAATCGAAAGAGATAGAATGGAAGAAGCGATCAGAACTCTTCCGGATCAATCAAAGTTAATTCTTTTGAGCGTTCTATTGCTTCAGGAAAGGAAAGCCCGTAAGATAGGAACTGGGGATGTTTACGATGTTTATTCTTCCTTATGCCGACAACATGGGTGGGAAATTTTAACCCGGAGGCGAGTTAGTGGGCTTCTTTCAGAATTGGACATGATGGGTGTTTTAGATGCAAGAGTGGTCAGTAACGGTCGTTATGGAAGGACTAAGGAAGTTGAGTTGAATGTTGACCCACTTCAGGTTAAATCGGCGATTCAGGAAGAGATCTATATAAAAAACTTGGATTCTCTTCCCGGACCTAAGCAGACTCGACTCGGAGGATAGAAATGTCGAAGGCTTCCGAAGTTGTGGATAGATTTATTGATGAAGGAATGCATCTAACTCCAAAAGCTTTAGATTTAATTTTAGAGCGAACAGATTCGAATATTTCCCAGGTGATTTCAAAGCTTGATGAAAGAAAAGATCGTCCTAGTATAATCACTGACGAGGTTTTATCTAGAATTTTGGAATCCGACGATACGATTACTTCCGATGCTTTTGAGCTCTCTTTGCAAGATGAAGATATTGAACCTGCAGAATGTAAAGAAAGTGTTGATACTGAGTCGGGCCATGGTTTTATAGAAGAAAAAGAGGAGTCGAGACTTCGGAAGAATTTGAAGATTACGAAACATCGTGATCATCAGGATCAGGTTCAAGTTTTGCAAGAAATTACTGGAAAAAGTACTAGTGAAGGCAAAGTTGAAGACTTCGTTCAATTGTTTAGAGATAGATACGAGAAGCTAAGTTCTATTATCCGTTCTAGGGAGGGATTCCAAAATTACACAGAGATTGGCAATGTGGTAAGACATGAAGGTGATACAGTCCATCTGGTGGGATTAGTGAATAGTAAGAGAGAGACAAGAAATAAGGATGCGTGGTTGATAGAGCTAGAAGATCTTTCAGGAAAGGTTGTTGTTTACGTCAAAGATTCTCAAAGGAATGAGGAAGTTATCGAAAGTATGGGGAAAATAGTTACTGATGAGGTTATCGGAGTGAGGGCAAAGGTACCTGATGACCTCCGGACAGGTGATAGAACTCCGCTGGTTTGGGGAAATGAAGTGGTTTGGCCAGATATTCCTATCTCAAGATCCCCTTCTTTTGATCAGGATGAATCAGTAGAAGCTTCTGGTTTTGCAGTTCTCGTTTCTGATCTTCATGTTGGTAGTGGAATGTTTCTTCCAAAAGTTTTTGAAAAATTTCTCGAGTGGCTAAACTGTGAAGCAGGTAACGAGGAACAAAGAAAGATAGCGGAACAGGTGAAATATCTGATAATTGCAGGAGATTTAGTCGACGGAATTGGAATCTATCCCGGTCAGCAGAAGGAACTTGAAATAGAGAATATAGAGGATCAGTATATGAAGGTAGCTGATTATTTGTCTCAAGTTCCAGATAGGATAAATATTATCGCTTCTCCCGGAAACCATGATGCCGTTAGACTAGCTGAACCTCAGCCTTGTTTGTATTCCGAAGTGGCAAATCCTCTGCGAGAAATAGGAGTGAAGTTGGTAGGAAATCCTGCTCTTTTGGATATCGAGGGTATTAAGTTTCTTGTATATCACGGAATGGGTTTCGATGACTTATTTTCGGCAGTTTCTGGTTTAGATCGGAAGGATGTTGTCACTCCGATGAAAGAGATTTTGAGAAGAAGACATTTAGCTCCTATTTATGGAGAACCTATGGGAGGAAGGACGCCTATAGCGCCTGAGAAAGAAGACTATTTAGTAATTGATGAAGTGCCAGATGTCTTACATTGTGGCCATCTACATAGGTATGGGTGCGGAGAATATCGAGGAGTTCTAATGGTTAATTCAGCCACTTTCCAGGAACAGACTGTATTTATGAAAAGACAGGGGATTGTTCCAACGCCTGGTCGAGTTCCTATAGTTGATTTGGAAACAAAGAAAGCGAGGGCGATAAATTTTGCCTAGTATAAAAAAAGAGTTCTCTAACTTGGAGGCCTTTCTTTTTGATATGGATGGTGTTCTCTACATTGGTGAGTCTCCTATTAGGGGTTCTAAAGAGGCGATCTATTCTCTGAGGCGAGAGGGGAAAAAGATAGCTCTTCTGACTAATAATTCTACTAAGTCCCGGAAAAGTTACGAAAAGAAATTTTCTGAGGTTGGTCTGGAAATAGATAAATCTAATATAATAACTTCTAGTTATGCTACAGCCCTCTACTTATCCGAGAATTACAAAGAAAGGAAGGTTTATGTGATTGGAGAAGCGGGGCTAAAAACTGAGTTGGAGGAGGCGGGATTCGATATTCTTTCCCGAAAGGATTCGAAAAACGCAGATTTTGTTGTTGTGGGGATGGATAGAGGACTAACTTACGATAAAATCTGGGGTGGACTATCTGCTCTTCTATCCGGAGCTGAATTTATAGCTACAAATTCTGACCCAACCTACCCGACCGAGCAGGGCTTATCTCCAGGTGCAGGCGCATCAATAGGTGCACTCTCAGGGTCTTCAAAGAGAGAGCCTTCTACGGACATAGGGAAGCCTTCTACCTATATGATTGATACGGCACTTGATATTCTCGGGGTTCCTCGAGAAAAAACCGCGATCGTAGGGGATAGAATAGATATGGACATAAAAGCGGGCAACCGAGCGGGTCTTACTTCTATTCTGGTTTTGACCGGTGTAGATGATCGAGATAATGCTAATACTGCTGTGGGAACTGAAGCTGCTCCAGATTATGTGATTTCCGATCTTCTTGAATTATTAGAGTAGGTGGTTTTCTGAAAGATTATTTCTCTATTTTGGACGAAGGACTGGAAAAGGCCTATGAAACTGCTAAAAAGGCTAGAAAGAGAGGATTTGATCCAAAAGATGAACCCGAGATTCCTTTGGCGGAGGATCTCGCTGCTAGGGTAGAGAAGCTGGCTGGACCGGAGGGGGTTGCGGAGGCGATTAGAGACCTTGAGAAGGATTACTCCCGAGAGGATCTGACTTTCAAGATCGCAGAGATGATTGTTGACGATGAATTTGGACACCTTTCCGATAGTGAAGCAGCTGAACAGTCTGTTAGAACTTGTTTGGCTATTATAACTGAGGGGGTTGCTGCCGCTGCACCCATAGAAGGAATAACAAAAGTTGATATAAAGGAAAATTTTGATGGTTCCCTCTATCTGGCTATCTATTTCGCGGGTCCTATAAGGTCCGCGGGGGGGACTGCAGCTGCGCTTGCGGTACTACTGGGAGACTTTGTTAGAAGGAAGATGAATTTGAGTTCCTATGAACCCTCAGATCTTGAAGTGGAGCGATTTGTGGAAGAGGTAAATATCTACGGGGATACTGTAGGATTACAGTATACGCCAAGAGAAGATGAGGTTAGAGAAGCATATCAGAATATTCCTGTTGAAGTAACGGGTGAACCCACTGAACAGGAGGTTGTAACTGGGTACAGAAATCTTGAGAGAGTTGAGACAAACAGGGTGAGGGGAGGTGCAGTTCTGGCCATAGCCGAGGGTGTTCTTCAGAAGGCACCAAAGATATTGAAGCACCTTGATAATTTGGGCTTAGGTGGATGGGAGTGGCTCAGTGATTTGCAGAAGCCCTCTTCGTCTGAGGAAGAGGAGAAGCAGAAGTATCCAAAAGGGGATAAATATCTTAAGGACATTATAGCTGGCCGAGCGGTTTTTAGCCATCCTGGTAGACCCGGTGGTTTTAGATTAAGATATGGGCGTGCTCGCAACACAGGACTTGCTGCCGCGGGTGTTCACCCTGCGACGATGAGGATCTTGGATGATCATATCTCCACTGGTATACAACTGAAGACTGAGCGTCCAGGGAAAGCGACAGCTGTTTCCCCTGTTGATTCGATCGAAGGTCCTACTGTACTTTTGAAAGATGGTTCAGTAATCCGTTTGGATTCAGCTTCAGTAGCTAAGGATATCAAAGACGATGTTAAGGAAATATTGTCTCTTGGAGATATTCTCTTTGGTTATGGTGAGTTCTTGGAAAATAATCATCCATTGATGCCTTCCGGTTATTGCCAGGAGTGGTGGTCTCTAGAGGTCAAAAAAGAACTCAAAAATAAAGACTTCGAAGAAGATTTGGCTCCTTACTTAGAACCCCCCTTCGAAACCCCCAGTCCAGGACTTGCTTTAGAAGTTTCTAGGAATCTAGATGTTCCTCTTCATCCTGACTTTACTTTCAATTATCACGATTTGGAGATAGAGGAAATTGAAAGGTTAGGGAACTGGCTGGCTTCTTGTGATGCTAGTTTCGAAGGAGAGATTTTAGGAAATCTTCGCGGCAATCTCGATAAAGACTCTAAGAGAATGTTGGAGGTTTTGGAAGTTCCCCATGATGTTGAAGGTGATGAGATCATTATTGGGGAGGAGTCGCTTCCCCTCTGTGAAAGTCTGGGCCTTGTTGAGGGTGAAAATTTAAACTCTAATCGTCTTAGCTCCGCTGTCCGGGAGAATAGTGAGTTAGACACAGTAGATTTATTGAACTTAGTGGCAGGATTTCCGATCAGAGAAAAGGCTCCCACTCGTATAGGTGCAAGAATGGGCCGTCCCGAGAAAACTAATCCAAGAAAGATGAGTCCTCCCCCGCATGTTTTATTCCCGATAGGGTGGGCCGGAGGGAATACGAGAAATGTGGGCAAGGCATCCGACAAGGAAAATGTACAGATCGAGGTTGCACATTGCGAGTGTCCTGAATGTGGTGAGGTTACTATTCTCAACAAATGTCCCAGCTGTGGTACTAGGACAGAGATGACCCGTTATTGCACTAAATGTGAACGACCTTCGAAAGAAGAAAATTGTGTTGCGTGTGGGGGTCGAGCAACTTTCTATCGTGAAAGAGAAGTGGACCTTAAGTCCTTTTTGAATGACGCACTTGGTAGGTTAGAGGAAGGTATTCCAGGAACTCTTAAGGGAGTAAAGGGAATGACTAGTGCATATAAACTCCCTGAACCTCTCGAAAAAGGTATTCTCAGATCAAAACATGATGTTTATGTTTTTAAGGATGGGACTATAAGATTTGATGCTACGGATTTGCCCCTTACACATTTCTACCCTCGTGAGATAGATGTTTCAGTTGAACGACTTAGGGAGATGGGTTATACTGAGGATTATAGAGGAGACCCTTTGGAAAATGAAAATCAGATCTTGGAGCTGAAGGTTCAAGATATACTTCTATCAAAATCTGCAACGGGCTATCTCTTAAAGACTGCCCAATTCGTTGACGATTTGCTAGAGAAGTTTTACGACTTGCCTCCATTCTACAATGCGAATGAGAAGGAGGATTTGATTGGTCATCTCGTGATTGGCCTTGCCCCTCACACTTCTGCTGGAATAACTGGTAGGATAATTGGATTCTCGGAAGCCAATGTTGGATATGCTCATCCTTACTTTCATGCCGCTAAGAGAAGGAATTGTTTCAATTATGATCATAGAGTTTTCTTTTACGATGAAAGTGTTGATAAATTTGTGACTAGTAAGGTAGGCGAATTAGTTGAGAATAGGTTTCAAAATAAGGAGCCAATACCCTTAGATAATTTCGGTACCGAAAAGGTCTGTTCCGATGGTAATCTATATGCTTATGTTTTAGATAGGGAGTCTGGAAAACTTGTTAAGAAACCGATTAATTGCTTTATTAGAGGAAGGACCGAGAAGTGGGTGAATATTACTACTTCGACTAACAGAGAGCTGAAAGTCACTCCAGGTCATAATATTTCTGTTATGGAGGATGGGGAGCTTAGAGTAAAAAAAGCTATTGAGATTAGTGAAGGAGATAGAATCCCTATTTCTTTGAAAACTCCTATTGAGACAAAAATAGATAACCTAAACCTAGCTAGAGAACTCTCTACTTTAGAAGAAGAAAAACTTATGCAGATAAGAATAAGAAACGTTGAAGAATTTTTTGTTCAGATTATGGAGGAAATAGGAAAGAAAAAGCTTTACGAAATCTGTGGAGGTGCGAAGAGCTTTCCAAAAAGTTTGTCGGATTGGTACAAGAGTGTGCCTTTGTTACATTTCAAGAAGATATGTAGTGAGGGTGTAAGAGATTACGAGGATTTACCTAAAGATGCGAAACTGGGTATTAGACGAGATAGTGTTGCACTCCCCTGTTACATTGAAGATATACTTTCATTGTTCTGGCTTTTAGGGATGTATTGTGCAGAAGGCTGGTCTAGATCAACAGAAAGTTCTCATCAGGTCTCTTTTAGAATAGGAAATGAAAGGTTGAGAGAAAGAGTAAAATCTGCTATAAAAAGCGTTTTTGGACTAGATCCATATGAGAAAAATGGAAAGCTTACATATTCCTCAAAGATACTCCGGTTCCTTATTTCGAATGTTTGGAATGCGGGTTCTTCTGCTTACGAGAAAAAAGTTCCAGAAATAGTTTACCATGGCGATGACGAGAAAGTGAAGGCTTTCCTATCTGCTTATTTTGATGGGGACGGAAGCATTAGTCTTTCCCCCGATAGAGTAACTTTCTATTCAGTTTCGAAGAAGCTTTTGGAGGGAATCTCAAATCTACTTTTGAGAGTTGATGTATTCTCACGGTATCTAAGAACCGGTTTGAGAGAGCCGGGAAGAACGGTGGCTAGGAAATACAAAAAACGTGGGAAGGAACCTGTAGAACATCGTTTGTATCATTTAGTATTGACGGGGGAGGATAGGTATAAATTCGCTTCTTATGTCCAACCTGTCTCTGAAAAGAAGCGAGATAGAGCTTCTAAAATGGCAGAATTTTCACCCGAGAATGCTAAGAGGCTTATAAATTACAAGGGTAAAAATTACGAAGCAACCCCCTCTAGCGATTATACTTTTGATGTAGTTAAGGGAACTTCGGTATTGAAAACACGGGGTGAAAAAACTTATTGTATTGATGTAGATGGGGAAGAAATATTGGACAAAAATGTTCTCTGGCATAATCAACTTGTACAATTACGATGTGATGGCGATGAAGATGCGATAATGTTGCTTCTCGATGGCCTCTTGAATTTCAGTCGTTATTACCTTCCTGAGACTCGAGGCGGGAAAATGGATGCTCCGCTTGTTTTAACTCCTCACTTGGACCCTTCTGAAATAGATGACGAGGCACACAATCTCGACGTGGACGAGATTTATCCATTGGAATTCTATGAGGCTTCTTTACTTTACGAGAATCCCAGTAAACTATCTTCAAAGATTGGAATTGCCGAGAATAGGTTGGGTACTGAGGAGCAATATAAAAATCTCAGTTTTTCTGAAGCCCATAATCCTACATCTATTTCTGCAGGTCCTACGTCCTGCCGATACAAGTCTTTGGGTCCTATGGAAGAAAAGACAGATTCTCAACTTTCCTTAGCAAGAAAAATTCGTGCTGTTGACGAATCTGATGTAGTTGAAAGGTTGATCGAGAACCATTTTATTCCAGATCTAAAAGGTAATCTCAGAGCTTTCTCTCGTCAAAAGTTCCGTTGCGCTTCGTGTAATTCAAAATACAGGCGGGTTCCTCTTACTGGTAAGTGTACTAATTGTGGTGAGAATTTGATCTTGACGGTCACTAAGGGAGGAGTAGAGAAGTATATAGATGTAGCTAGAAGGGTTGCTGGAGAATATGGGGCCTCTCAGTATACTAAACAGAGGCTGAGACTAGTCGAAGAGGAGATCGAGTCCGTCTTTGTCAGTGATATAAAAGAGCAGCTGAGTCTGGCAGATTTTGTATAGTTTGTTACACCCATAACAAAAAATTCTCATTGTTTTCTCGAGGTTTTGATAGTTGAAATTTATAATCTCTGGACAATACCAATAGAAATGATGAGGTACGAGAGCACTAGAAAGAATTACAGAAAGGTTGCCTCTTCGGAAGCAGTCCAGTTAGGTATGGTTCCGACAGGTGGTCTTTTTGTCCCTGAGGAGCTCCCTGAACTCTCTGAAAAGGAACTCGAGGGGATGTTGGATGAGAGCTATCAGGAAAGAGCTTTTAGAATATTGAGAAAGTTTTTAACTGATTTTCCAATAGAGACTCTAAGGGAGATAGTTCTCAATTCTTATGGGCAAAATTTTGATTCAGAGGAAATAGCTCCAATAGCGAAGCTTGACAAAGAAGTCTATCTTTTAGAGCTTTGGCATGGACCAACGGCGGCTTTTAAGGATTTAGCTCTTCAATTTATGCCCCGCTTGCTTTCTAAAGCGATAGATAGAGAGACCGTTATTCTTGTGGCTACTTCAGGTGATACGGGCAAGGCCGCCTTGGAGGGTTTTAAAGACGTAGAAGGTACGAAAATCATAGTTTTCTATCCAAAAGATGGCGTTAGTAAAATGCAGGAGCTTCAGATGGTCACTACAGGAGGTGGAAACACAGCAGTTGTGGCTCTTGAAGGGAACTTTGACGATTGTCAAAACGGAGTAAAGGAGATATTTTCTGATCAAGAATTTAAGAAACAGTTTGATCAAGCTTTCTCTTCTGCAAATTCTATAAATTGGGGGCGACTGGCTCCACAAATAGTTTACTGGTTTTCAGCTTATTCAGATCTTTGTAATGAGGGAGAGATAGATTTCGGAGAGAAGATAGACATAATTGTGCCTACTGGGAACTTTGGTAACATCCTCTCTTCTTACTACGCCTACCGGATGGGTCTCCCTGTGGATAATTTTGTGTGTGCATCTAATGAAAATAATATATTAACGGACTTCCTAAGAACGGGAGTTTATGATACTTCTAGAGAATTTAAAAAGACTATAAGTCCAGCAATGGATATTCTTATCTCTTCTAATCTTGAACGTTTTCTCTTCCATGTTTCAAACGGTAGTGCAGAAAAGATTAGAGGATGGTACGAAGATCTTGATGAAAGAGGAAAGTTTGTAGTTGATAAGAGAGTCAAAGAAAAGATAAATGGCTTTTTTTATGGTGAGTACGCGACCCAGAGAGAAACATTAGAAACTATCTCGGATACTTTCGAAGAGTACGATTATCTTTTGGATCCTCACACTGCAGTTGGAGTCAAATGCTACTATAAGTACAGAGAGAAACTCGATAACAATAAGAAGGCTTTAGTCGCTTCTACGGCAAATCCCTTTAAGTTCGCGCCTGCTGTTTTGAGGGCCTTGACTGGAGAAGAGCATGAAAAGGATGTTTTTGAAACTTTGGAAAGATTGAAGGAAATAACCGGCTTGGAGATACATAGAGGTTTAAAAGATTTGAAAAATAAGAGTATCGAACATTGCTATACCAGTACTAAAAGTGGCATTAGAGAAACAATCAGAGAAGTACTCTCAAAATAACGGCTATTATTTTTCTTGGAAAGATATTCCTTCCTTTGTGGCACTTGCTTCCAATAAATAAGTCAATAAATCTTCGAAGCCATCCCAATTTTCAGAAGATACGAAAGGAAATACTGTAGAACGAGACACTTCTGATATCATATCTGCTATGTCTATATTCATCTGGACCCCCATCTTAAAGTTTCCAGTCTCTCTTATCATTCGAGGATCGGTCATTAGTCTCTCTAGTTCTTCAATATTGTTCTCACTCATCAAATCTACTTTATTTATCACTCGGACTACGGGTTTCTCCATAGAATATTCAGCTGCTAGTGAGTACAAGTACTGACTGGGGTAAGTTCGAGTAGGCGCGGTACCGTCGAAAAGGTATACGACTTGATCTGAGTAGTCTCTAATCACTTGAGATGCATCTCTGAAAACGAACGGATCGAGTTGACCAGGTGTGTCGATTAGAACAAAGTCGTCTTCGTAGATTGGGAGATCCAAGTTTATTAGCATGTCAACAGATTTTATTGTGGCTCCGTTTGGCCCCAATCCCTCTTCTTTCATTATTTCCTGTAGTGTATAGTAGTCTCTTACGTCAAAATCTGGCTCATAGGGAAGGTCAATTACACCGGAGTCGAGGTTAATTATCCTAATGGAATAATTTTTCTGTAAATATTCTGCGAACGAGGCAGTCATTAGTGTCTTTCCTGCTCCAGCTGGACCCATAATAAGTATGTTCATAGTATCATTCTCTTATCATGTTTCTTTTCTTTGAATTTATACTCCGGTGGAACCAAAGCCACCTTCTCCTCTATCTGTGTTATCTAACTTTCCTAAGGATATTTTTGGATGTTCTACTCTTGCAAAAACCATTTGAGCTATTCGGTCTCCCCTCTTTATTGAAATTGTTTCTCCTAGTAAATTTGCTAGTATTACTTTTACTTCACCCCGATATCCTGAGTCTATGGTTCCTGGAGAGTTCAGTACGGTCAATCCAGACAATGAAAGGCCACTTCTTGGCCGAACTTGGGCTTCTATACCTTCAGGGATTTTCATTCTCAGTCCTGTTGATACCGCTTTTACCTCTCCCCTTTCTATATTAGTTTCTTCTGAGGAAAAGAGATCGTATCCTGAATCCCCTTTATGTTGACGTTCAGGTAGCTTTGCGTTTTTATCAATTTTTTCGAAGATAACTTCTTGTTTGGGCATATTACACTCCTCTTTGAACCTGTTTTCGTATTTGGTTTTAAGGTGATTCTTTTTAGTATTGATCAAAACTTTTATGACTTGTCAGCTTTATTAGCTAATTTTCTTTATTTAAGATTAATAAGCCGGGGTGGCAGAATCTGGCTAATGCGCCGGCCTCGAGAGCCGGTGGCCTTCGTGGCCATCTGGGTTCAAATCCCAGCCCCGGCGCCATTTTTGCCCGTAAATTTATTAGTGTTATCTTACATAATTTTACTCGATGTCTAAGACGGACACGATAAAGCAGAGACGTGTGGACGTTTATCTCGATTCTCTTGAGAGGAAGAAGGAGCTGAAGGAAATAGCCGAGGAGGAGGATATTTCTCTTTCTAAGTTCATTCAGCGTTGTATTGAGTATGCGATGGATCAGGGAGGGCCGGATCTTACTGAAACTGGCGCAGCAAAAAAGAAAGTTGAGAGTTTAGAGGAGGAGGTTTCTGAGCTTCGGAGGAAGTTGGAGCGGAAGGATAAGGTTATCGAGCGGCTTGAGGATGAGTTGAGGAAGTATAGGTTGGAAAAGTTTTCTGGGGAGGAGTTTGAGGGTGTTAGGGAGTTTGATGAGGAGTTGGTGGAGGTTTTGAAGGAGGATGGTTGGCATAATGATGAGGAGATTTTGAGGAGGCTTGATGTTGATCCTAAGAATTCTGATCTGGTTTCTGCTGTGAGGAGGCAGTTGGAACAGCTTGAGAATTATGGTTTGGTTAGATCGGGTAAGATGGGTTGGAGGTGGGAGGGATGAAGGCTGAATATAAAATCTCTGAAGGTGGGGAGGCTGGTTCTGATTTGATTGAAGGTTTTTTGAAGGATTTGGAGGTTCAGGGAAAGAGTGAAGGGACGGTTAGGGATTATAGGACTTATGTTTCTAGGTTTGCAGAGTTTCTTGAAGAGGAGGATTCTGTTTCTTTTGAGGAGGTTGGGACTGGGTGTTTGAGGGATTTTATTGGTTATCTTCGTGAGGAGCGGGGTCTTTCTGAGAAGACTATTGGTAATTATTTTTCTGGTCTTTCGAGTTTTTACGAGTATTTGAAGTTTGAGGGTTTGGTTGATGGTAATCCTGTTTTACCGGTGAGGAAGCGTTACGTTAAGGTTTCTAACGGTAATTCTGGCGGTTCTAAGAGGCAGTTGATTTCTGTGGAGGAGATGGCTATGCTTGTGAACAGTATTTTGAATTCTAGGGATCGAGCGTTGGTTGTGCTTTTGGCTAAGACCGGTGTTAGGCGGAATGAGTTGTCGGCTATTGATGTTTCTGATATTGATTTGGAAGATCAGTCTATTCGGCTTAAGGAGAAGTTTAGGGAGGGTAAGCGTTCGAATTTGACTGTGTTTTTCGATGATGAATGTGCTAGGGTTTTGAGGAGATGGTTGGATGAGAGGGGGGAGTGGTTGAAGGAGGAGGATACGGATGCTTTATTCTTGAATAATTATGGTACTAGGTTGAAACGTCATGGGATTCAGTATGCGGTTAGGAAACATGCGGAGCGAGTAGGATTACATGACCCGGATAGTGATGATTTGAAGGATAAATTCACTGCTCATTGTTGTAGACATTGGTTCACTACTCATTTGCGTAGGAATGGTATGCCTAGGGAGCATATTAAGGAGCTTCGAGGAGATTCGAGGGGTGAGGCGATGGATATTTATCATCATATTGATAAGAAGGAGCTTAGAGAGTCTTATTTGGCTCATATTCCTAGTTTGGGTCTTTGAATTTCTTTTCCGGATTTTTATTTGATGTTTAGGTGTTTGATGAGTTCAGATGTTTTCCAGGCGTTTACTTTTTCTTGTTTTTGGAAGTGTTTGTCGTCTGACCATATGTCTGCGTCTAGGTGTAGGGCTAGGGCTAGAAATGGTACGTCGTCTGGGTCGATTTCTCCGATGATTTTTTCGGCTTGGGGTAGTGGGTTTTTGAATTCTGGTTTTGGTGTGATGTTGATTTGTTCGAGGATTATGTTGAGTAATAGTTGTAGGTCGGGTTTGTCTAGTTTTGTCTTGTTCTTGATTTCGTTTTGATGATTTTTGAGTTCGGTGAAGGTGTATTCTGGGGCGTGTAGGTTTTGATTGTCTGTTATGATGATTTTTCTTGTTTTCCCTCCGGCTATTAGGGCTGAGAAGAGGATGTTTGTGTCTATGACTAGTTTCATGTGGTTTCCCTGTAGTGTTTTGCTATGTTGTGTTTGAGGTTTTTGCTCAGTTCTTCTGCTCCTTCTTCTGTTAGTTTGCTTTCTGAGGCTATTTTTTCTGCGACTTCTAGTTTGCGTATGTAGGTCCACATGGATTGTCTGGCGACTTCGCTCCAGTTTATTTCTGGGTGGTTGTCGATTTCTTTTTTCAGGTCTTCGGGGATTCTTATCGTCATGTTCGGCACACTAATCACCAGTGCATATATGTGTATGCAAATACTAATAAGTTTGATTATCAGGGTTTGAATTGCTTCGGGTGTTATTTGTTTAGTACTTTTTTCTTGAGTTCCTCTACAATTTTTGAAGGTAAATAATCGAGTGAGGTTTGTGGTAGG
Organism: Hadarchaeota archaeon (SeqCode); assembly: GCA_964384105.1. Classification (GTDB taxonomy): domain Archaea; phylum Hadarchaeota; class Hadarchaeia; order Hadarchaeales; family JAGGTB01; genus CAYLJV01. The sequence goes on from CAYLJV010000005.1 coordinate 43,660, forward strand.
CCTCTTATTCCTAGGATGAAGTATTTTTTGTTTTCTTTTGCCTTTTTAACTGTATCTTTGGATAGTAGGTCTTTTTGAGGGTATTGGAAGAGTCTGTTTACGAGTGGTCCGGCTAGTGCTTTGCTGTATATGGGTAGGTATTTTTCGTATAGGATTTTGGAGTTGTATTTTCCTATTTCTTCTAGTTCTTGTGAGAATAGTTCTCGGACTTGTTTTTTGGTTGGTAGTTCGATTGTGAAGTATTCTGGTAGTGCGCAGCTGAGTGAGATGTCCCAGATTGCGTTAACGTCTGGCATGTCTGCGGTTCCTATTTTGTTTAGGATTTTGCTGTAGCCTTTGATGATTTCTTTGACTGTTTGGAGTTGTTCTTCTTTTATTCCGGCCATTTGATTGAGGTAGTCTGTGTAGACGGTTGTGTCGGATTTGTATTTTTTGATTAGGTTTCTTCCTCTCCCTCCACTTTCTTTTTCAAAGGTTTCGCTCTTGAGTAGTCCTTCTTTATCCATTTCTCTGATTGTGTTTCCGATGTGTTTTCTCGAATAACCTGTGAAGTGTTCGTTTTCATCGTTAAGGTCGTATTCTTCGGCTAGTTTCATGATGTTGAGTTTTCTCTCTATTAGGGAGAGATAGAGTCTTGATCTGGTTTCGGAATTGGTTAGTGTTTGCCATCTCGCAAATATTCAAGAAACACCCCCGTTATTTGTTTTTCGTTAATAATTTAGGTTGGTGTTTTATAATGGGTTTCGGGGAGGGGGACCTGAATGTACTTTAAAAAATTTTATTTGGCTTTGCCCGTCTGATTCCTTATTTTTATGCTTAAAATCATTCTATTTGCAAGCATAAATGAACTATATCCCCATCTGATAAGCTTAAACTTCCTTATAGTGCTTATTTAAGCTAAAAATCCTTTAATAGTCCTCTAAATTTATTTTAATACAGAATTAGGTCATAAAATGATATCGAATATATTTTCGGATTCTAACTTGAACGGTGAAAGTGCGGGTGAAAGTAAGGTTGTTCGGCTTGGTGTTTGGGAGGAGGCTAGGGGTTGTTTGAAGGAGATCGATAGTGAAGAGGGTGAAGTCGTTCTTGAGGTCCGTAGAGAGTTCAAGATTAAGCTTCCTCCTCAGAAATTGGACGATCTTAAAGGTTCGATTGGTGAGAAAATTAGTGTTCTGAAGACGGATGGGTCGGTTGATGATGATTTTCTGGTAAATATTGAGGGGGATGGGAATGTTTAGGATTTTGAAGAAGGTTTTTACGGTTTTGTATCTGTTTTTTGCTTTGTTGTTTCCTTTTGTTTTGACTGATTGGCTTTCATTTTCTGATTGGTTTGTGCTGCCTTTGATTTTGTTTTTCTTTGGTTTGGCGGACCCTTGGGAGGCTTATAGACGTATCAAGTCGGCTGTTTTTGATCTCTTTGATGATCTGGTTTTGGGCCGTACTCGTGATATGAGGAGGAGGTGGATTAGATCGGAAATGAGACGGGGTTTTCGAGAACTGCTTGAGCTTCTAGATCGGTATAGGAATGATGAGGTCGGTGTTAATTGGTTGTTGGTTAGGTTGGAGCAGATTGAGGATGTAATTGGGAGGGAAAAACATGACTAGCATAGCTGAATTCTTGTCAACACATTCTATTACGGGTTTCGTTCTGCCTGCGTTGGCGTATGCTGGGCTTTTGGTTCTGTGTCTTTATTTTGTTTATCTGGGTTTGAGGAGGAGGCGTTGGTGGTGGACTTCAGTGTTGGCGCCTATAACGATTGTTTTTTATCTTGTTTTTCCTGGGCCGACTATGGCTGTGCTTCGGGGTTTGTTTGTTGAGTTGTTGGGTGAGTGGGGTTTTACTCTGAATCCTGTTGTTGGGCTTTTGGTTTTCTCTACGGTTCCTTGGTTTGGTCTTGCTGTGTGGGTTTGGAGGTATGTGGATGGAGATTTGTATGTTGAGTATTTGGTGAGTTTGTCTCATGAGGGGTTTACGGAGGTTGGGCGGCCTTTTGTTCCGAAGTGTGAGTTTTTGGAGGGTTTGGTTGAGGCTGAGGGGAAGTCTAATGAGAATGTTATGATTACTGGTGTGAGTGGTACGGGTAAGACTACTTTGGGGTGTTATTTGTTGGGGTGTTATTTTGTGGATAGGGCTCGGTTGGCGTTTTCTTATAAGCCGTGGGATTCTACTTTGGAGTTGCCGGGGTTTGATGTGGTTAGTGTTGCTGAGAATCCGCCTAGTCCTTTTTCTGATCCTGATTCTTTTACTAAGGCTTATCAGGTGGCTTTTGCGGAGCAGTCTAGTGGGGCTCGGGCTCAGAGGGCGATGACTATTTTGCCTGAGGTTGTTGAGTCGAGCGATTCTTGGGGTGATCTTTTGCAGTGTTTGAGGGAGCGGAAGGGTAGTATTGATGATCCTGTTTTGGAGGGTGCGTTGGAAGATATTATCAGCAATGTTAGGGTTTTGCTGATGAAGAATTTGCCGGAGGGTTCTGGTTGGGGTTCGTGGGATTTTGAGGGTGATTTGATTGTTGATTTTAGTGGTTTGGAGAATGATCAGCAGAAGAATTTCTTTTCTGAATATTTGTTGCGTTCGATTTGGAGTGAGGTTGAGGAGGGCGATCGACGTGATTTTGTTTTGTTTACTGATGAGGCTCATCGTGTTTTGAAGAAGTGGGCTGGTAGGCAGGTCGGGATTTTAGATGTGATGGCTCGGGAGGTCCGTAGTCTCGGCGGCAACTTGATTATTTCTACTCAGAATCGTTCGGATATTTCGGAGTTGGCTTTGAATCAGTTTGATTCTCAGTTTTGTTTCCGGTCTACTTCGAAGAGTGATTTGGAGTCTCTTTCGCAGATTTATGGGGGTTTGTCTTCTCTTGTTCGTGAGCTTTCCACTCATCATTTTGTCGATGTTCGCCAGTACGGTATGAACGAGGATGTTAAGGTTTACAGTGGTAAGTTCTCTGATTGGTTGGTTTCTGGTGAGGTGAAACCGTCTTCTTCCGTGAGTGAGACTTCACGAAAGAAAAGGGTGAAACTCGCCGTGAAACGGCAAGAAACGGGGCGTGAAACGCCCGGAGAAAATCGTGAGACGAGTGAAAAAGAGCGTGAAACGCAAAAAGAGGGTTCCGGTTCTGGGAAAAAGGCGAAGGATTCTGACGGTGCGGTAAAGGTTGATAAAGAGAGTTTGGAGAATGATTTGATGAGGTTGTTGAACGAGCGGGCTTACTATGTAACCGAACTGGGTCGAGAGCTTGAGGGTAAGTATGATAAGGATGCGAACAGGCTCAAGGTGGATTGTCATGCTCTGCTCAAGGATTTGACTTCTTCAGGTGCGGTAATGAAGGCCGATCTGGAAGACCGTTGGGGAAACAGGCTTGTAATGTACTGGTCCAAGGAGAAGGGTGTGAGCGCTTTCCATAAAGCTTTGTCCAGAAAGGCAAAGGCCACAATTTTGGAGCAGGGTGGGGAGATCGAAAAGGGAAGAGCAGGGGTTGATTTTATGGCTTTGATAAATGGTTCTGAAATTGGGGTCGAATGCGAGACAGGGTTGAAATCGGATTTGGAGAAGTTCAAGGAAAAGGTTGAAGAAAGAGTTGAGCACTTTGATCAGGTTTGGATCATTACACCCACAAAGAAGAAGCGGAAAAAGTACCGGAAAGCCCTCGAAAGGGTTAGAAACTTGAGTTTCAAGACTCTAAAGACTTTGAAAAGTGCGATTAGAAAATGATATTGACTTTTGGATCGTAATTAGAAAATAAGTCATTTTACGTGCTTGGAAATAATTTTTCAAGATTTTATACGTATAAAGCTTCCTTCTACAGGGCGTAATTTTGTCTGTTCTCTATTCTTGTTTTATAGTGTAATGGATTTTTGGAGATTTTGAACAGTGTTTATGGTGGAGTGTTTGTTTGTTCGATTATGAGGCGGTTGTTTTTTTGGTCGATTTTTATTTTGGTTTTTTCTCCTTCTTTTAGGGGGAATGAGCTGTCTTTTGCTACATCTGTGGGGATGTAGATGAAATATTTGTCGTATTTTTTGCCTCCTGTTTCTGTGGGCCGGTTTATGAACCTTCCTTCTCCTTTTAATACCAATTTGGTGTCACCGTTTGTTGTCCAAGGTTGGAGAGGTATCGGCTTTTCCGACCACCAATTTGGTGTACCAAAGATTCTTATTGTGTTAGCAGGAATAGTTTAATCGAGAGTTTTTATTGATGAGATTGTTTGGGAAAATATTTTCAAATCTTTTGGGGTTATCCTTTGATTCTGTATGTGTGGAAGAGATGGAGGAGTATAAAAAAGATAGGTGGTCTTAAATAAATAATGGGTTGTTTAGATGGATTTCGACAATTTCAAGTTTTCCAATGTTTTTTGGGGGGGGGCGGTATGAGAGTTTTGTTTGTGGACGACGAGATCGACATTTTAGAGCAGGCTAAAATTTTTCTTGAAAAAGAGTTGGATCAACTTTCTGTAGAAACTGTAGTTTCTGCTAAAGAAGCTTTGGACTTATTGGAGGAGAAAACTTTTGATGTTGTGGTTTCCGATTATCAGATGCCGGAAATGGACGGTCTCGAGTTTTTAGAAACTGTTAGAGAAGATAAAGATAGCGAGATTCCTTTCATAATCTTCACTGGGAAGGGTCGGGAGGAGGTTGCGATGAAGGCCTTGAATCTGGGGGCTAATCGTTATTTGCAGAAGGGTGGAAGTCCTAAGTCGCAGTACGGAGTCTTGGCGCAATCGATTGTTCAGGAGGTTAAGCATGCAAGGGGTACGTTAGAAAGGAAGAAAGTGGAGGCCAAGTTATCCTCTATCGTGAGGGGTTCCGAGGACCCGATCTATATTGTGGACGAGGACTGTAGGATTACGTTTGCAAATCAGGCTGAGTTGGAGAAGACAGGGATGGAGTTTGGAGAGATAATCGGTTTAGAGTTCGGCGAATCGCACCCGGAAGAAGATGCTAGAGATTTTGAAGAGAAAGTGAAAAAAGCTCTTGAAACCGGAAAATCACAGCGACAGGAAGTCGAACATGAGGACTCTGGACGATTCTATGATAGGACTATCACACCTGTTGAAGATCCTCGAACCGGAATGATGAATAGAGCAGCTGTAATCTCGAAAGATGTAACCGAACGGAAAAAGCGCGAAAAAGAACTTGAAGAAAGCGAAGAGCGTTACAGACGGCTTTTCGAGACCGCTCAAGATGGAATGCTCATAGTGGATGCGGAAACGGGCGAGATAAAGGATGCTAATCCCTTTATCCAGGATATTTTGGGTTATTCAAAGGAGGAACTTCTAGGCAGAGAACTCGGGGAGATCGGAACCTTCAGAAACTTTGCTGAGAACAGAGCCCGGTTCAAAGAACTTGTAGATGAGGGATATATTCGTTACGAGGACCTACCGCTCGAAACCAAGGAAGGAAAAGAAGTCCCTGTGGAATTCGTGAGCAATACTTACGAGGCGGGTGGGGAGAAAGTGCTTCAATGCAACATCCGGGAAATCTCCGAGAGAAAGAAGAGGAAAGAAAAACTCCAAAAAGAGAAGAAAAGATTTCAAGAAATTTTCAACAATGTGAACGATGCGATTTATCTCCACGAGTTGACTGAGGATGGGACGCCTGGCGAGTTTATAGAAGTTAACGATGTTGCCTGTGAGATGCTTGGATATTCGAGGGATGAATTTATGGAAATGTCTCCTCAAGACATAGATTCTTCGAAAAAATCCGACGAAATCCCTGAAGTAATGGAAGAACTGTTTGAGAAAGGAGATGTCCGTTTTGAAATGTTGCATCAAGCGAAGGACGGCACCGAGATACCTGTCGAGATCCATTCCCATCTGTTTGAACTGGAAGGTGAAGAAAGAGTCCTATCCGTAGCCAGAGATATTTCGGAAAGGAAGGGGGCGGAGGAAGATTTAAAACTATATAAGAAGGGTCTGGAGGCTTCAGGCGATTCTATATACATGATTGATGTTGATGGTCGGTATGTTTTTGCCAATGATGAGCATTTATCGAGGCTTTACGAAGATGGCAGGATCTCTAGGAAAGATGAAGTTGAAGTTGTTGGGAGAAAATATCGAGATATTCACCCTGACGAGGATTCAAAGGGACTGGAGGCGAATCTTGAAAAGGTGATAGAAACTGGAGAGGTGAGAGTGGAGGAGCACGAGTTTTCGTCTATGGACAGGTGGTCGAGCAGAACCTACAGCCCTATCGAAAATCCAGAGTCGGGAGATATTGAAGGCGTTATTATCGTTTCGAAGGATATAACGAACCAGAAGGAGGCAGAGAAAAGGGAAGAGTTTCTCCATTCACTGTTACGTCATGACGTGAGAAACAAGGCTCAGATTGCGAAGGGATATTTTGAACTTCTTGATGAGGAGGATCTCTCTGAGAGAGGAAGAGACTTTCTTGAGAAGACAGAGAAAGCGTGTGATGAAGCTGTGGAGATTATCGAAAAGGTGAGGAAATTACGAGATGTTGAGAAGGGGTCGGAGATTAGGGAGGTTAGCTTAGCGGAAGTAATTGATGTGGTGGTTGATGAGCATAAGGATCAGCTTTCTGAGAAAAACATCGAATTAGAGTGTAAAGATGATAAGCGAAAAGTGATGGCGGGTCCTCTGTTGGAAGAGCTTTTTTCCAATCTTATAGAGAATGCTATCAGGCATTCGGATTGTTCAAACATTCGTATTTATGGAAGAGATCAAGGTGCGGGATGTATTGTTACCGTCGAGGATGATGGATGTGGAATTTCTGATGAAGATAAGGAGAAAATCTTTGAAAAGGGGTATAGGAAAAGTGAGCGCGTTGGTTCGGGACTTGGGTTATATATGGTAAAGGAAATTGCTGAAAATTACGGTGGTGGAGTGAAGGTTAGGGATTCAGATCTTGGTGGGGTCAGATTTGATGTTTACTTGAAAAATGTACATAAGGGGGGTTAGAAAGTTTGACGGGGGAGGACGATTCTAAGGATGAATTTGATGTGTTGGATCAGATTTTGTATCTTTTGAATGATGAAAATTGGCATGACTTGGAAGAGATAGTAGAGGAGATTTCTATATCGGAGGAGAAAATTAAAGAGATAATGAAACTTCTTGAAAAAACGGAAATGGTTGAAACAAAAAATGGTGAGAAGAAAGTCAAAATAGATAAACTTGGGATAACAATTCTGGAATTGCCGTCAGAATCCTAAAACGTAAAACTAAAAGATTAATAGATAACCCTTTACGGGCAAATTTAGGGTTAGTTTCCCAGCCCCGGCGCCATTTTTAATGTTATTTCGACTGGATTCAGAAGGTATTTTGGAAATTTTTAAAATTAGGCGCGAATATGTCTTGTCGATATGTTTGGATAACAGAGGAGTGGGAAACTCTTAGAAGCAAGCATCTAAATGGCGGAGCTATCCTTTAGGTAAGTTCTTAATTTCACAATTTTCGAAGTTATCTTTTATCTCTTCCCGAATTTCCCTTATTTTTTCGTCGGCAATAGGTTCTAGTTGCTCGTATTTTTCTTTTAAAGTGTTCTGGGGAATAAACTGCTGTAGGTGGTAATTTTTGGTTCTTCCTTTTATCTGGTCTGCGATGTCTATTATTTCATCTTCACTAACGATATTTGGAACGATAGTGGTCCTGAATTCATAATTTGTGTTGGAATGTTCTAACAGTGAGATTGTTTTCTTTACGTTTTCAAATAACTCTTTTTTATCAACACCAATGGCTTTTCTATATTTTTTCCAGTTTAGTGGTGCTTTTATGTCTAGAAAAATATGGTCGGTAAGGTTTCTCTCAAGAAGCTTTTTCAGCATATCAGGATTTGATCCATTTGTTTCTATTCCAACTTGAAACCCTAATTCTTTGACTTTTTTGGAAAATTCTGGCAGAGCGGAATCCATAGTTGGTTCTCCTCCCGTTATTACTAGGCCATCTAACCATCTCTTTTTTGACTCTAGATGGTTTAATATCTCATTTTCTTCTATCACTGGGAGTCTTTCTGGGTTAAGTACCAAATCTTTGTTTTGGCAAAATGGACATCTAAAGTTACACCCACCGACAAATGCAACCGCTACTATCTTCCCCGACCACTCGATAAGAGAGCTTTTTTCAAGGCCTCTGAATTTCATGAGCCACCCTTTAGGCTAGAGCTAGAGTTTGGTCGAAAGTTTTTCTTTCGCTATACTCTTCTTGTTTTCCGTCATTCCAATTTTGTACCGGTCTGTAGTATCCTACTACTCGAGAGTAGACTTCTGTGCCTTTTCCACAGGTCGGGCATTCAGCGTGTTCTCCTGAGATGTACCCATGATCATGACAGATACTGTAAGTCGGCGTCAGAGTTATATAAGGCAACTTCGTTTTATGCGTGAGTTTCCTGACTAGAGTTTTAGCTTCTTCTCTACCTAGTCTTTCTCCTAGGAATGTGTGGAATACTGTTCCACCCGTATACTTGGTTTGAAGATCTTCTTCTATTTCTATCTGTTCAAGAACGTCGTCTGTTTCTCCGACAGGAACTTGAGTCGAATTGGTGTAGTAAGGAGTGTCTTCTCCTGCGGCAATTATCTCGGGATATTTCTTCTTATCATTTTTTGCCAGCCTGTAGCTTGTACCTTCTGCGGGCGTTGCCTCTAGGTTATATAGGTTTCCGGTTTTCTCTTGGAAGTCCTGAAGTCTCTTCAACATGTAGTCAAGTACACTATTGGAAAATTCATGACCATCTTTAGTGGCTATGCTTTTTCCAAATAGATTGATACAAGCTTCGTTCATACCAACTAGCCCTATCGTAGAAAAGTGATTTTGCAAAGTCCCTAGATATCTCTTAGAGTAGGGGAGCAGGTCATTTTCCATATTTTTGCTTACTACTTCTCTCTTTATCTCGAGAGAATTTTTAGCTAAGACCATCATGTAGTCTAGTCTTTCAAAGAATTCTTCTTCGTTATTTGAGAGGAAGCCTATTCTTGGCATGTTTATAGTTACTACCCCTAGGGATCCGGTCATATCACTTGAACCGAAAAGTCCACCGGTTACATTTCTTTCTAGCTCTCTTTTATCTAATCGGAGTCTACAGCACATACTCCTAATGTCGTCTGGACTGAGATTTGGACTGTTTACGAAGTTCGAGAAGTAAGGTAGACCGTACTGTGCGGTCATTTCGAAAAGTAGATCCGTGTTTTCGCTATTCCAGTCGAAAGAATCGGTGATGTTGTAGGTTGGAATTGGAAAGGTGAAAGGTCTTCCCTGCATGTCTCCCTCCATTAATACTTCCAGAAAAGCCTTGTTTATCAGTTCCATCTCCTGTTGGTAATCTCCATAGGTTCCGTCTCTCGTTTCGCCCTCTATAACTACAGGAGAGTTTTTGAGATCTTTTGGGACTGTCCAGTCCATAGTTAAGTTAGTGAAGGGTGTTTGGCCACCCCATCTGCTAGCTATGTTCAGGTTGAAGACGAATTTTTGCATACCTTGTTTTACTTCATTATAACTCAAGTCATCTGCTCTCACAAATGGTGCCAGAAGAGTATCCATTGAATTGAAAGCTTGGGCCCCTGCCCATTCATTCTGTAAGGTTCCTATGAAATTCGCCATCTGTAGCAGAGCTGTATCGTAGTGTTTTGGTGGTTTTGATTCAACTCTTCCTGGAACTCCGTTAAATCCCTCTCTGAGTAATTTTTGCAATGACCAACCTGCACAGTACCCTGCTATTCCGAATGAAAGATCGTGAATATGAATATCCCCATTCCTGTGAGCGTCAGAAACTTCCATTGGATAGATCCTATCTAGAGTGTAATTTGAAACGACTGATCCAGCAGCGTGTTTGTATAGGCCCGACATTGAGTATCCTATATTGCTGTTTTCTTTTACCCTCCAGCTCCTTTGTCCCAGGTAATCATCTACTAGCTCCTCTACTTCTATGAAGGTGTTTTTTATTTCCCTCATATCTTCATGCTGTTTTCTATACAAAATGTAGGCTTTTGCTGTCTTAGCGTGACCGTTCTCGATTAGAACTTTTTCTACGGCATCTTGAATTTCTTCAACATAAGGAACTTCTTTGGTAATGTTTTTCTCTAAATACTCTACTACTTTATCGGAAAGTCTCTCTGCCAATCGCCTGTTTCTCCCTCCGACAGCACGAGCAGCGCTCCATATGGCTTCAGTTATTTTGCTCTGATCAAATTCTACTATTCTTCCGTCTCTCTTCTCGACTTTTTCTATTTCAGAAATCTTTGATTCCTCTTTCTCTTCTTCTCCGCCCGATACCAACCATAAACCACAACGAGGACATCTTTTAGGTTGTTCAACCCTTGGGTTCCAGATATGGCCACATTTCGGACATCTCATCTTTTCATCTTTTTCAGAAATCGAAATCACCCCGTTTTACTATTATTACTATTACTACTACAGTATAAATCTATAGGTTACTAAAAATTAGGACTAGAGTTGATTATAGTACCCCTATAGCTATTTCCCTTATTACGTCGGCACTATTTTCAGATTGATCAAGTACTTCCTCTATGTTGTCTTCTACTTCCCAGAGGAAGTAAGAAGTCCCGGGTTTTTGGGAGTCGTCGGCCCATTTAACTAGTAGTGGAGTTAGGTTTTTTGCTCTAAAGTAGTCCGCTTTTTCTTCTATTTTCTCTACTTCTTCGGTTTTTTCTATCGCTTTTTCGGGGTCCTTGATTAATAGTGAAAATGCTTCCTCTAACAATTTCGATGATTCAAAAGCGAGATCAGCCAGATTTTTTAGTCCTTTCTTAACATCATCGTCAATATTTTTTGGGTTGAGGAAAGTTAATTTTGCACTAGCTGCCCTAGCATTGTCTGCTATATCATCTGTGGTCATTATAAGTCGTATAATCATTTCTCGGTTTAAAGGTGGAAAGTTCCCTTTAGAAAGTTCGTCTATGACCTCTGCTTTTTTGCTATCTGCCTTTTTTTCTTCGTCCATAACTTTTTTGGATTTAGTTTCTAGATCTCTTTCTCCTTTGCTGAATGAGTAGACTAGCTCCTTCATAGCTTCGACAACTTTCACTATTTCATTCATATGTTCTTTAGAGAGCTTCAATGCTCTCTTTTCTTTTTGTTTTCCGAGCCATAATATTGGTTTTTCTTTAGGCATTCTATCTCTCTATCTTTTAATTGATTAGTTTATTAGAAGCTTTTCCTTTTTCAATAAACTTTCTATAACTCTCCTTCAATGTATTTTTTTGTTCTCTTATGTTCTGGATTTTCAAATACATCTTCTGCAGGACCATTTTCTAGGAGTTCACCCATATAAAGGAAAACTGTATAATCAGCGATTCTCTTTGCTTGGTGGACATCGTGAGTAACGACGATTACGGTTATACCGTACATATCTCTTAAATCATTCATGAGAGTCTCTATCGTTTTTGAAGAGGTTGGGTCTAGTGAGGATGTAGGTTCGTCCATCAAGATAATATTGGGTTCTACTGCGAGGGCACGAGCTATACATAATCGCTGTTGCTGACCGCCTGAGAGTTGAAATGCGGAGGTATCCAGCCTATCTTTAACTTCTTTCCATAGTCCTGCAGCCTTTAGGCTTCCTTCTAGAATTTCTTCCTTGTTGTTGTCTAATCCATGTATCCGGGGTCCATAGAGAATGTTATCTTCTATTGACATGGGAAGGGGATTTGGTTCTTGAAATACCATTCCGACTTTTGTTCTTACATCGAGCACATCTACTTCAGAATCATAGATGTTGGTGTCTCCGATCCACACCTCTCCGGTTACTTTAGCACCCTCAGTAGTTTCGAGCATTCTGTTTAGGCATTTTATGAAAGTAGATTTTCCACACCCGGATGGGCCCATAATGGAGGTTATACTTTTTTCTGGTATACTCACGGAGATATTTTTCAAAGCATGAAAGTCATCATAGTAGGCATTTAGATTTTTTATTTCGACTAACTCCTTTCCTATATCCAAATTTATCACCGTTTTATTTCCCAAGTTTAGCTGGATAGAATCTCTTATCATTTTTGGGTTTTACCATTCTCTCTTACTCCTGTAGTGTCTTCTAATTAATATCATCCCGATACTTACGGAAAAAACAAGTAATATGAGAACTATCGCTGTGGCCGATGCATACGCGGAGGCATGTTCGCTAGTGTGTTGAGTTGCCAGTATGTAAATGTGATACGGAAGTGCCATGAATTGGCTAAGAGGAGAGTCTGGAAGAGACCCCATGTAAAATACACCGCCTACTAGGAGAAGAGGAGCGGTTTCACCAAGTGCTCTTGCAAGGCCTATTATTGACCCTGTGATCATTCCAGGAATGGCGTGGGGTAGGACTGTTTTCCTAATTGTCTGCCATTTGGTGGCCCCTAGAGCTAGGGATGCTTGCCTGAAGGAGTTGGGTATATTTTTTAGAGCTTCTTCACTTGCTGTTATTGTCCAGGGTAGAGTCATAACGGAAAGAGTCAGCCAAGCGGCGAGGAGAGACTTGCCAAATCCAAACACCATAACGAAAGCGGCGAATCCGAAAAGTCCATAAACTATTGAAGGCACCCCTGCAAGGTTTCTTATTGCAACTCTAACTGCTCTTACGATTTTTCCTTTCTTTGCATATTCGTTTAGATATATGGCACAGAATATTCCGGTTGGAATGGAGAATGCCCCTATGCCCGCTGCTAGGTATAGAGTTCCAATAATAGCTGGTAATATCCCGCCTTGGGTTATCTCTCTATGTTCCCACATCGACGAGAGGAACTGCCAGTCTATTATGCTAACTCCCGCTCTGAATGTGTAAAAAATTACGATAGCCAATATGGCAATACTTAGAACACCAGCGGCTTTTAGTATTCCAAAATAGATTTTCTCTTTTTCTTTTCTAGAAAACATTTTATTACTCCTTGTGGATTACCCAGTCTGCTATTGTATTGACACCGAAGGTGATTAGAAAAAGGAACAAACCTATCGCAAAAAGTCCTTGATAATGAGGGCTACCTTGCACAACTTCTTGAGCTTCCATTGCTATATTTGCTGTCATCGGTCTTACTGGGTCGAGAAGGGTTGTGGGCAGTCCTCTTATATTTCCTGCTACCATGAGAACAACCATTGTTTCACCTATGACTCTACCAAATCCGAGCATCAGTGAGGCTATTATCCCCGAGTTCGCTGCTGGTACACTCACGTTTTGTATCGTCTCCCATTTTGTTGCACCTAGCGCTAGGCTTGCTTGCTCGTATTTCTTTGGAACCCCTGATAATGCGTCTTCCGAGATACTGATTATTGTCGGTAGTGCCATAAATCCCACTAAAATTGATGCTGTAAGCGCATTCAGCCCGTTGGAGAGCCCGAGAATACCTGAAAAGAAAGAAGCTAAGACGAATAACCCGAAGAGGCCTAGTACGACCGAAGGGATGGCTGCGATCATTTCAAAGACAGGTTTAAGAATTTCTCTAGTTCTTTCACTGGCAATTTTTGATAGATATACGGCTGTAGCTATCCCAAGTGGAATTGCAAAGCCTAATGCTCCAAGTGCTATAAAGAGAGTTCCTAATAGGAGATTTATTACACCCCAGGATGGGTCTCCGTAGGCTAATGGGTTCCATTCTAGCTCAAAAAAGAATTCGGCCGGACTTACATTGGTGAAGAATTGAATTCCGGTGAATCCTATGAAGACGAAAATTGCCAGAAGAATAATAATGATAGAAAAAGCGTTTAAACCTAGAAAATATTTTACAAGTCTGTTTTTTATGTTACTCATTCATATCACCTTACTTCATCCCAAGTGGTGATTTCTCCACTGAATATTTTGGATAGCTCTTTTAGAGTTAGATTGTTTATAGGGTTGTCTTCGTTTACGATTATTGATATACAATCTCTTGCTATGACAAATTCTAGCGGGTTAATCCCATTTTTATTAGCTTCTATAATTTCTTCTTGTTCCATTTCTCTTGAAGAGTTAGCTATATTCGTTCTACCCCCTATTAAAGCGGCTATACCTGTTCCGGAGCCACCGCCTTCGACAGTTATATTTACGTTTTGGTTGTTTTCCTTGTAAGCTTCTACCATATTAGCTACTAATTGGAGCATTGTATCTGATCCTTGTATTCGTAATTCGTTTCCTGCTGAGGTATCTCCTGAATAGTTTTCTTCTTTTGCTATTTTGAATTGGTTTTCGTTCTGTTCTCTGTCTCTGGGAATAGTAGGATAAAATCCCGTATCTCTTATTATTTGTTCTCCAGTGTCACTGAGTTCGAACTTTAGAAATTCTCGAGTTAGACCACCTTCTTTAATTTCTACTACATACTGGTATAGAGGTCTTGCAATTGGATACTTCCCGGTTTTTACATTCATGGGATCTAGTGGAGAAGCAGGCTCAAGATTTTCACTTTTTGCTATTTTTAGTATTTTTATTCCAGATATTGGTTGACCGTTTTCTTTAGTTGCGTACCCTACACCCACGTATCCGATGCCGGTTTTGTCTTTCTTTACGGCTTCTACGATTGATTCGTTTCCTGCTATGGAGAAAATTTTTGAGCTGTATTCTTTCTCAATAATGTTATTTCTAAAGTATATGTAGGTCCCTGAGGAGTTCGGTCTTCCATATAGGGTTATTTCGTCTTCTTGCTTCGCCGCGACTGAACCAACTACTGCGACAATAAGGATTATTAACGGGAGAGCAACTTTCCAATCTAATCTCATTTCATTCCCTGAATCAGTTAAACGATCAAAAAAATCTTAAGGGGTGGAGAATATATAATTTGTCCAAGTAAAATATATACTTTTATATATGATATATATACAATTCATTTGGTAAGATAAAGAAATTAAAATAAATATCCGGGTTTAATATGAATAAAAATAAGAAAGCCGAAGTAAGGAAAATCCAATTAACAGGTGGATCTACGTATACCCTGTCACTCCCCAAAAAATGGATCCAGAAAATGGAACTTAAAACGGGTGAGGGTATGAGGGTAGAGGAGAGGGGATCTTATCTAATGCTGTCTCCTGCTAAATTGGAAGATGAGAAAAATCAGGAGGCGATGGTTGAAGTTGGTCCAAATGATAGTTTGGATGCTATAGATAGAAAAATTCTTTCACTGTATCTTTTAGGATACAATTCTATCAATGTAAAGTCCTCTGAGGGTAGACTTTCATCAGCCCAGAAACGGTCGATAAAGGAGTTCGTTCGAAACAAACTGGTAGGGACCGAGATAATCTCCGAGTCTATTGAAGAAATGACTTTAAAAACCCTTTTGAGTTATTCCGAGCTCTCGGTTAGAGGGGCTCTTAAGCGGATGTATAGAATCTCCACATCTATGCAAGAAAATGCGATGGCCGCTTTAAAAAACGATGATAAAAGATTGGCGAGTGATGTTATGGAGATCGACGATGAAGTAGATAGGTTTCAAATGTACTTGATCAGGGAGATAAAAGCTGCTATACAAAATCCATCTTTAATAGAGGAAATAGGTTTGAAAACCCTTAGAGAGTGCTTTGGATATAGGTTGGTGTCTAACAGCTTAGAACGAGTTGGGGACCACGCAGCTTTGATGGCGAAGAATATTTTGGAAATGGAAAGTTCAATTGGTGAAGAGTCTTTAGAAATGCTTACTAAGATAAATTCACTAGCGGAATCTATTCTTAAGAGGGCAGTAGAGTCTTTATTTGAAGAAGATTACGATCGTGCCGAGGAGGTTATTCAGAATCTCAAGGATATTTACAAATTAGAGAATGAAATGAATCAATATCTGTCTAAAGAGAATCCTACTGAAGTGATTAGAATTCGTTTGATTTTAGAAAGTATAAGGAGAATTGCAGAATACGGGAGCGATATAGCGGAGATAGTTCTTAATCTTACAGTAGTGGAAAATAACTATTCTTTTTAATTACACAATGATTTTTCTAACCTTCAGAAAAAATATTCGGTGCAATGTCTTTTACTTCTTTCAACATTCTCTTTGCTACTTTTCTGATTTCCCACTGAGCGCTTTCGTCAAGTCTTAGATTGAAAAAGTGTAGTAATTCTCTTCCATTCATAGTCACGGTAATATTGGTCGGTGCAGCTATTGGTAGTACAAATCTCGCATCCTCTTTTGGTACTCCTTTTTTCAATAATTTCTTATACGTCGAAATCGAGTAATCCAAGAGTTTCTTGTAGTCCTCTTCGGCACCGGCTTCTTTGATTGAGTCGGGGATAACAAAGTCTTCATACTTCAGTTTGGAAAGATTAACGTACCTCATGGATTGTTGTGAGTATGAAGCTAGTCTATGTCTGACTAGTTGGTGGGTGCAACTTCTGGAAACTCCTTCTATTGAGAAAGTAAAATTTGCATGTTCTATTACAGAGAGATGACCGAGCTTTTTGGCTTTTCTTATATAATATTCAGCGGGTTTTTCTAAAGCGAGTTTGTCAGAAGGTTCCTTCGTATGGCAGCTCCTGAAGGCTCTTGCAACGATCTCTTCTGGATTAGGTGTATGTCTTATTAATTCGACTCTCAATTTTTTCCCTCTTTGCTTTTTTGATATCGGACTATTTACTCTCTTGTTTCCTCCAGTGATTTCAGATAGTTTTCAGTGTCTTTTGATATCCAGTCTTTAACGTTCTCTTTGAGTATGGTACCATCGGGCCTCTTCGTAATCAGTGTTCTTATGCCTGCATTGATTATCGTTCTTTTGCATCGGTCACATGGTTTTCCTTCGAATATCTCTCCAGAATCATATTTTTGTCCATAAAGATACAAATCACCCTCTAGAACGCTTACACCATGTCTTGCTGCATTTATAACTGCATTCTCTTCCGCATGAACTGCTGGGCAGTAGTCATAACCTTTGTAGGAGGGTATTTCGAGTTCGTCTTTCAGACAACCTACTTGGAGACAGTTTACTACTCCTCTTGCAGGACCGTTGTACCCGGTGCTGACCACTGCATCGTTCTTCACCACTATAGCTCCGAATCTTCTTCTAATGCAAGGCGATCTCTTACAGACCGCTTTTGCAATGCCTAAATAATACTCGTCTTTACCTGGTCTTTTCTCTACCAAATCTACACCACGTCTTTCCTAATTTCTTTTGCAAGGAATTTATAATCATAGGCTATGAGATTGAGTTGGTTTTCATTCAGTATTTTTATTCTTTCTTTTGGCGGCCGCTTTTATGAAGGACAAGTATATGGGATTAGGTTTTCCGGGTCTAGATGTAAATTCTGGATGGAATTGTACTCCTACAGCCCACTGGTCATCTTGAATTTCGATCGCATTTACAATGCGGCTGTCTTTGTCGGTGGCTGAAACTACTACTCCATTCTCTTTCATTTCTTCCACGTATTTTGGGATTAGGTGATACCTATGCCGGAACCTTTCTACTACCCGTTCTTTCCCGTAGGCCTTGTGTAGAATTGTATCTGGTTTTATCCTGATTTCCTGACCTCCCAGTCTCATAGTCCCTCCTTTTTGTGAGATCTCTTTTTGTTCAGGAAGCAAATCTACAACGGGTTGGCTAGTTTCTGGGTCTATCTCTGCACTATTCGCTTCATTCAGCCCTTTTTCTCTACAAAATGCGATAAACAGTATTTGTGAACCAAAGCAAATTCCCAAGAAAGGTATCTTCTTTTCTATGGCTCTTTGGGAAGCCTTTATCATCCCTTCAGCCCCTCTGGTTCCAAATCCGGGGGTCAAAAGTATTCCATGGTAGTCCTCTAGTTTTTCGAGTTTTTCAGGATCATCTTCAAAGGGTTCTGTATCTACAAATTCTAGTTCGGCTTTGTATCCTAGTTCTGCTGCAGCATGCTTTAATGCACCATTTATGCTAATGTAGCTGTCTAGAATCTGAGTGTATTTCCCGGGCATTGCTATCCGAATCTTTTCCTTCGCTTTTTTGAATTTTTCAACTGTTTCTTCCCAGGATGTGATTTTCGGTTTTCTCGCTCTAAGTCTGAGAATATCACAGAGATAATCACCCAGCCCTTGTTTTTCGAATAGCAATGGAAGTTCGTAAAGGATTGAAATTCTAGGATCCGAGATTACTGCCCTTTTTGGCACATTACTATACAGGCTTATCTTCTCTCTAGCGGAGTCTGATAGCGGTCTGTCGCTTCTCCCCACAACCACATCTGGTTGTAGACCTGCCGATAGGAGATTCTTTACGCTGTGCTGCGTGGGTTTTGTTTTCAGTTGTCCTATAGTTTGTAAGTAAGGTACTAAGGTCACGTGTACCAAAGCCACTCTATCCTCGGGTTCCTCCAATTTCATTTGTCTTATGGCCTCAAGAAAAGGACTTGCTTCTATGTCTCCTACTGTTCCTCCAATTTCAGAGATCAATATATCGGGAGAGTTCCTTTCGGCTACAGCTCTTATTCTTTTTTTGATTTCATCTGTTATGTGAGGAATTATCTGAACAGTTCTTCCCAAGTACCCTCCTGCTCTTTCTTGCAATAGAACTGAAAGATAAACTTGGCCGCTGGTAATATTGTTTCGAGGGTGCATCGTTTTATCTAAAAATCTCTCGTAAGTCCCAAAATCTTGATCAATCTCAGCTATTGTGAAAGAAGAGTCTTCAGATGGATTGAATTCCCAGACATCGTCGGTGACGAAAACTTCACCATGTTCTATAGGGTTTAGAGTACCTGGGTCCACGTTAAGGTACGGATCTATTTTTATCATGTCTACGTCGAGATCTCTGAATTGGAATGACTTACCTATTGCTGCTGCGGCAGCCCCTTTACCTATCCCTGAAAGCACTCCACCTGTTACAAAAATAAATTTAGTCATACAATATGAAAATGGTGTGGACAGCTAAAAAATTTTTGAAAGAATCCATATTAATAAAAAATCTAATCTATAAGTGTTGAGAAATAATTAAAAGAGGATGACCGATAAGCGACTGAATATTGATTTGGGTGGGCTTCAACTTAGGAACCCAACTATTCTTGCTGCAGGAATCCTTGGTTTGACTGGAGCATCCTTGCTTAGAGTTTGGAATTCAGGTACTGGTGCTGTAATAACTAAGACAGTTGGAAGAAATCCTCGAGAGGGCCATCCTGGTCCGAGAATATTAGGGGCCTCTTGTGGGTTAATTAATGCTATGGGTCTTCCTAACCCTGGTATCGAAGAGATCACTGAGGAAATAAAAATTGTGAAAGATCATAATTCAGTTGTAATTGGGAGTGTTTTTGGAAAAGACCCGGAAGATTACTCTTTTTTAGTTTCTGAGATGAACCGTGCAAAGGTCGATGCAGTAGAACTAAATCTTTCTTGTCCTCATGCGGAGGGTCTTTCTACTATTGGACAGAATCCAGATCTTACTGGTGATATAATCGAAACTTCTAAAAAAGAATCCGATGTTCCTCTGTGGGCCAAACTTCCAAGTAATACTAATATAACTAATCTCCTTGATGTTGCGAAATCCGCTGAGTCTGCTGGAGTAGATGCTGTAGTCTTAATGAATACGATTCCTGCTATGGCTATAGATGCAAATTCCGAGAAACCGATTTTGGGTAACGTTACTGGAGGGTTGTCCGGTCCGGCTGTTAAGCCGTTGGGCCTCAGAATTGTTTATGAGGCTTATAAAGAGGTGAGTATTCCGATTATTGGGTCTGGTGGGGTTTTAAGTGGTGAGGACCTGATAGAGTATATTCTGGCAGGAGCTTCGGCTGTTGAGATTGGAACTGGAATATTGGAAAGAGATTTGGACATATTTGATAGGGTTTGTGAAGAAGCTTTGGAATACTTGAAAGATCGAAAAATAAAAGACTTAGTGGGAAAAATTCACTCAGATTAAAAATTTTCTTTTAACCCCCTGGAATCTCTACAGTACTTACCAAGCTCACTATTTTCTATTTCTTCGTATCTGAAGATCGGTCCTTCTTTACAGACTCTTAGCCCTGAGGGATCGATTGTACATTGACCACATATACCAATACCACACTTCATATATCGTTCTAGGCTAAGTTGACTCGGAATCCGTTTATTCTTTAGAATTTCCGCAGCCTTTTTCATCATTAGTTCAGGTCCGCAGATCAAACAGTCATCAAAATCCCATTTTTTAATTTCTTTTTTTAGAGCGTCTGTGGCCAAACCTTTTATTCCAGCTGATCCATCCTCTGTTGCTATTATTAGATTTACCCCTAAATTTTTCAATCTTGATCTGAACAGTAGATGTTCGGAGTCTTTTGCTGCGAGTATGGCTGTTACTTTTTTGTCTTCACTTATCGCTTTTTCTGCACTAAATGCTAATGGTGCTGCTCCACATCCTCCACAGATCATCAGAAGATTGTCTCCGGTTAAATCAAATCCATTTCCGTAAGGTCCCCTAATGCCGATTAGCTCACCTTCTCGTAATTCATGAAGTCTAGAGGTAGAATCTCCTATCTTTTCGACAGTTAATCCTATCCGACCATTTTCTTCTGTTTTTGAAATACTGATTGGTATCTCATCGGAGCCGATAATCCATAGCATTAAGAATTGTCCTGGTTCACTTTTTGAGGCTATCTCAGGAGATTTTACGTAGAAAGTTTTTGCTTTGGGAGTTTCTTTCTCTATTTCTAATATTGGAAGTGTTCTAGGTCTATATTTCTCTTTTAATGAATTTTCCATGTCCTCTCTCTCCTATTATTTCCCCCTCTCTAAATACTATTTTTCCCCTCACTAGGGTGAGAAACGGTTTTCCTATTACTTCCCTTCCTTCGAAGGGTGTAAATTTTGTCTTTCCATGTAGTTCCCTTCCTCTAATTTTCCATTTTCTTTTCTGATCTATTGCGACTAGATCTGCGTCAGCTCCTTTTTCTATTGTACCTTTGAAAATACCTTCTTTATTTTTAAGATCGAATACTTTTGCAGGTAGGCTACACATCGATTCTATTATTCTCATTAACGAAATTTTTTTCTTCTTCACTAAGGTGAAGATTAGAGGAAGAGATGTTTCAACCCCGGCTATTCCCGGTGGGGCCTCTTTAAAGCTTTGATTTTTTTCCTCTAATGAGTGAGGTGCATGGTCAGTAGCAATAATATCAATATCCCTGTTTTTTATCGCGTCTAGAAGTGCTGTTCTGTCTTTTCTGCTTCGAAGAGGTGGGTGGGTTTTTGCTATGGGGCCAACTTTCTTCATTTTATTCTTTTCGAGAAAAAGATGATGTGGGGTAACTTCGCATGTTAAGCTTCTTTCAGTCTTTCTTTTTTGGATAAGATCTACCGATGACTTAGTAGTTATGTGGCAAAAGTGTAGATTTGGTTTAGGTTGAAAGTTTAAGATCTTATTGATTTCAGATACTTCTGCTTTTTCGGGTCTAGATTCTATAAAATCTTTGTAATCTCTTATCGGGCCAGTATATTCTCTTAGGACTTGAGGGTCTTCTGGATGTATCGATACTATTCCTGCTTCTTTCTCTATCTTTTTTATGCTTGAGTCGTCGGTTATCTCAGGGTAGAGCTTGAGTGATGTTGCTCCTTCTTTTAGTAACTTTTTTGTTTTTTCTCTGGATTCGGAAAGCATTGCATGAAGTCCAAAGTCTACTAGTGATTTTCTTTCACCTATCTTGATTTTCTCTCTGAAATTTTCTGCAGAATCGGTTGGGGGGGATGTGTTTGGCATGTCACATACGGTAGTTACTCCTCCGGCAGCTGCGGCTTCCGACCCCGTGTAAAAATCTTCTTTGTGAGTGAGGCCAGGGTCTCTGAAGTGTACATGAGTGTCTACGATTCCGGGAAGTAGAATTGCACCTTCCAGGTCTATGGTTTTATCCGCTTTTGGTAGATCAGAGTTTTTGGTGATCGAAATGATTTTTTCATCTTCGATTGCTACACTTCCCTTTATCAATCCTGTTTTGGTAGCTATTTTAGCGTTCTTCAGACACAAATCAGCGATTTTCAAACTCAATCTGATTGATATTGGTAGACAATCTTAATAAGAAAAGTGCTTTAAGAAAAAATGGGCTTTGAGTGGAACTAGAAAGTGAAAATATAATAACATTCGAAGGGTTAACCGACGAAGATATAGATAAAATATTTACTCGTGCTGAAGAGCTAGAGCCTGTTGCCCGAGGAGAAAAATACTCAGATTATCTAAAGGGAAAGATTCTAGGTTTTCTGTTTTTCGAACCGAGCACCAGAACCAAACTAAGTTTTAAGGCAGCCGTCCAGAGGCTGGGAGGAGGCGTAATAGGATTTTCTCGTCCTGAGGTCAGTTCAGTTGCTAAAGGTGAGAGTTTGGCCGATACTGTTAGAACTATAGAGAGATATTGTGATATTATAGTCTTAAGACATCCTCAAATGGGGTCTGCCAAATTGGCTTCGGAGTTCTCAGAGGTCCCTGTTGTCAACGCGGGTGATGGAGCAGGACATCATCCCACTCAAACTCTTTTGGACATGTATACTATTGGAAAAAATTTCAATACGATAAGCGGCCTTAATATTGGTCTTCTCGGCGATTTAAAATATGGGAGGACAGTTCACTCGCTTGCTTATGCAGCTTCGCGATTTGAAAATAATCTATACTTCATATCTCCTCCTGGATTGGGAATGCCCGAAGAGATTGTCGAGGACCTGACAGAGACCTCTATAGTTACTGAGTCTTCTACTCTTGAAGAAGTACTTCCAGAACTAGACGTTCTTTATGTCACTAGGATACAGAAAGAAAGATTCTCAGACCCATCTGAATATAGAAAGGTAAAGGATTCATATAAGGTCGATTTGGAGATATTGAACTCCGCAAAACCAGAACTCAAAGTTTTACATCCATTACCAAGAATGGATGAAATAGATCCGAAGGTTGATTCCTCCATTTACGCGAAATATTTCGATCAGGTTTTTTATGGTCTTGTTGTAAGAATGGCTCTTCTTTCTTTATTGTTGTGATTATTATGGAAAAGGATAGATTGAGAGTCAGAAAAATAAAGGCGGGAACAGTTATAGATCATATTCCTTCAGGTAGGGCACTTACTGTCTTAGAGATTCTTGGAATAACTCAGGGAACCGATGATACTGTCTCAGTTTTGATTAATGTTCCAAGTCAGAGATACGGCCGAAAGGATATTGTGAAGGTGGAGGATAGGGAACTAGATGAAGACGAGATAAGCAAAATTGCTTTGACTGCCCCAAACGCTAAAATCAATGTAATCAGAGATTTTGATGTTGTTGAAAAGAGAAAAGTAGATTTTCCGAAGAAAGTTAAAGGAATAATTAAGTGTTCTAACCCAGGTTGTATAACTAATTTTCCGGAACCTGTAACTCCGAGTTTTGATGTAGTGAGCAAATCTCCTATAAGGCTTAGATGTGCTTATTGTAGGAGGATCACAGAGGAAAAAGAGTTGCTTGCTCAATTAAGGAGATAGATTATGGTTGGTAAAAGACTAAGAAGTTTGCTCTCCGAGAGGAGTAGAGAAAATGATAGTAGACTTATTTTGGCTCTGGATGTTGCGAGTGAGGATATTAGAAAAAAAGATATTGAGGGTAAGTATCTTAGAATATTGAAGTCAGTTTCCGACCATATAGTTGCTGTGAAAGTTGGTTATCCTTTAGTTCTGAAAACGGGTTTGTCTATTTTTTCCAAGATAAATGAACAAACAGGAGTACCTCTGATTGCAGATTTTAAGATCGCAGATGTTCCTCACGTATGTGGGCAAATTGCTGCTTACGCTTACGATTCTGGCGCAGATGGTGTAATAGCCCATGGTTTCGTTGGAAAGGACAGTCTCGAGGCGGTAATAGAAGCAGCGATCGAAAGGGGAGATCGGGGAGTTATTGTTGTTCCCAGCATGTCTCACGAAGGTGGGAAGATGTTTATTTCGAGTTTTACGGACGAGATGCTCCAGATGGCTAGCGACCTTGATGTAACAGGTATAATCGGACCGGCTACTAGACCCGAGGATGTAAGAAGACTGAGGGATAATGTGGACAAAGAAATGTTAATACTGACTCCAGGTATCGGTGCTCAAGGAGCTAAACCGGGTGATGCGATAAGAAACGGTGCAAACTACGAGATTGTAGGCAGAGCGATTTATACATCCAATGAGCCAGATAGAAAAGCCGATGAAATAAGGAAGGCTATGAATAGGTGAAAATTTGAGTAGAGATATTTCTGTAGATACAATCAAAAAAGAAATTTCGATCCAACTGTATGAGATAGGCGGTATAAAATTTGGAGATTTTACTCTCACTTCAGGAAAGAAGAGTCCATATTACATAGATTTGAGACTCGTTCCTTCCTACCCCAAGCTTTTCGACAAATTTGCGGATATTTGTTTCAAGATAATAACTGAAGAATTAAAGGATATTGATAGGTTAGTTGGCGTTCCTACTTCTGGTCTGCCTTTCTCTGCCTTAGTAGCTCATAAGGCCGGTCTCCCCCTGCTCTATACAAGAAAACAAAGCAAGGGCCATGGCTTAAAAAAGGCTATCGAAGGAGTCCTCGAGAATAATGATCGGGTCTGTATAATCGACGATGTAGCTACGACTGGAGGTAGTATTAGGAGCGTGTCTAATACCTTGAGGTCTGAGGGCGCAGTTGTCGAAGATGCGGTTGTAATGTTTGATAGGAGTGAAGGGGCCAATGAGTCTTTAGAAAAAATTGGTCTTCATCTTAAGTCCTGCCTTGAGATTTCAGAACTTATAAGTCATCTTAGAGGTGGGGACATCTTAGATGACAGCCGATATTCTCTCGTTGAGGAGTATTTGGACGATCTATCAGGATGATGGATTACGGTAAGTTGGATAAAGAGAGATCTGGAATAGAAACACTTTCTTAGTAAGCTTTGACTTATATTTTCTTTTAAAAATTGACAAACTGGGTATTTCTTTTTTCTGTGCTTATAGGGACTAATCCTAGGTTATTAGTAGCTCTTCTAATATTTTCTATATTTTTGTCCTAAAAATATATTCATATTTCATTTATTTTATCTAAATAGTAATATATATACTATTGATGAAAAATATATATTTAACTAAAATAAATGTATTTTCAAATTGGAATGAAATAATGTGGGGTGAAAAATTGAAAGAAAAAGGCATCGGAAATCTCGCTATTGTCGCAATTTTAGTGATTATCGTCGTTGCTATCGTTGGTGGATATTATGCAACTCAAAGTTCTCAAAACAGTGATTCAAATGGTAACGATCAGAAAAGAACTATCGATATAATCGGTTCGACCACAGTGCTACCAATTTCACAATCCGCTGCAGAAGAATGGATGAATGAACATCCAAACGACACGATTAACGTCAGTGGAGGAGGATCAGGAGACGGTATACAGGCAATCATAGATGGTGACGCTGACATTGGAAACGCATCGAGGCCCATAAAGGACGAAGAGATACAGACAGCAGAAGACAAGGGAAGGAATATCGTTGAACACAAAATAGCTGCAGATGCTCTAAGTGTAGTCGTGCACCCAAACAACAATGTTAGTGATCTCACTATTGAGCAAGTAAGGGATATCTTTGCAGGAGAAATTAAGAATTGGAAAGATGTAGGAGGAGCAGATCTTGAGATTGTAGTATACCATAGAGAAGAAGGGTCAGGAACAAGGTCTACTTTCGAAAAGAGTGTTATGGAAGATAAGCAGGTAACTTCAGAAGCACTCACTAAAGAATCAAATGGTTCAATGAGGCAGGCGATATCTGATAATCCAAATGGGATTGGTTATGTTGGACTTGGATACTTAGATGATTCCATTAAGGCTTTGGGTTTAGGTGGAATAGAGCCCTCAGAAGAAACGGCTTCAAGCGGAGAGTACCCAATCAGCAGATTTCTTTACATGTATACTAATGGAGAACCAGTTGGACTTACAGGAGATTTCATAGACTTCGTCTTTAGCGAAGATGGACAAGGAATAGTCGAAGCACAGGGATTCATAAAAATTGCAAAATAATCTAGAGTCTCCCGTTTTCGGATGGTGGAGAGCAATTTCTTTTATTTTTTTATTTTTCTGCTCGGTTAGAAACGAAAATCAATTGGCAACTGAGGAGGTAGTTAGTGTTGAGTAAAAAGATAAAAAGATTCTTTTCAGGAAGGGTCCTAACAACCGTTTTCGCAACTACATCCATCGTGGTCATATTCTTTATTTTTGTTTTTATTTTCTACCAGGGGCTTCCTGCCTTTCGGGAAATCGGTTTAATGGAATTCTTGTTGGGAACAGAGTGGAGGCCAACGGGTAGCCCGCCCTCGTTTGGAGTTCTTCCGCTCTTTTACGGGTCACTTTTGGTAACCGGTTTAGCTTTATTTATATCCGTTCCTCTCGGAATATTTGGGGCCATCTACATACACGAAGTGGCACATCCTTCTCTTAGAGACATTCTAAAACCTGTATCCGAAATACTTGCGGGAGTGCCTTCTGTAATATACGGTTTCTTCGGACTTGTGGTTCTGGTTCCTTGGGTGAAGGAGACTTTTGGGCTACCGGTGGGGGAGACGGCTTTTACAGCAGGGATAATCTTGGGAATAATGGTTCTTCCGATAATAATAAGCGTTTCAGAGGACGCCATGAGAGCCGTTCCGAGGAAATATAAAAGAGCATCACTGGCTCTTGGAGCTACCCGCTGGCAGACGATGACAAAAGTTGTGAT
Organism: Hadarchaeota archaeon (SeqCode); assembly: GCA_964384105.1. GTDB lineage: Archaea > Hadarchaeota > Hadarchaeia > Hadarchaeales > JAGGTB01 > CAYLJV01. The sequence continues at coordinate 70,138 of CAYLJV010000005.1, forward strand.
TCCCTCAGCGGCCCCTGGGATTTCTTCTTCTATAATCTTGGCTTTTGGAAGAGCCATAGGAGAGACAATCGCTGTTATGATGGTAGTTGGTGGTTCTCCAATAATGCCCACGACGATCTTCAAACCGGTTAGACCAATGCCTGCTACTATAGCAGCTGAGATGGGTGAGATAGCTTATGGAAGTACGCATTTTCATGCACTTTTTGCGATAGGGATATTCCTCCTTGTGACGACCTTCGTGACAAACTATGTTGCTAAAAAGATCATGACCAGAGGGGTTGTAGAAGAATGAGGAAATCTAAGGTTTTCCAAAATATAGGTTTTTGGACGTCAAGAATTTCGATGTTGATAATACTTGCTTTTTTGGGAATGATTATTTTTTACATATTGGAGAAAGGGATAGGCGTTATAAGCTGGGAGTTTCTTACTCAAGCTCCAACTCAGGGCATGACGGGAGGAGGTATCTTTCCAGCTCTGATGGGAACAGTTTATTTAGTTGCTTTAGTTATAACGGAAACTCTCCCTATTGGAATATTGACTGCAATATACATAGTAGAGTATTCCTCTAAGGAAAGTAGATTAACGGGTTGGATAATTCAGGCAGTCTATAATTTGAGAGGTGTTCCCTCTATAGTGATTGGTCTGTTTGGTCTGACTTTTTTTGTTAAAATTCTAGGTTTTGGAGGAAGTCTTCTTTCGGCCTCACTCTCACTATCTTTGATAGCACTTCCGACGGTGATAGTCTCATCTATCGAGGCCTTAAGAAGCGTCCCTGACTCTTTTAGGGAGGCTAGCGCTGCCCTGGGTGCTACCAAATGGCAGACAATAAAGAAGGTAACCTTACCTTCTGCTTTCCCGGGAATCATAACTGGTTCGATACTTGGAGTTGGAGAAGCTGCAGGAGAAACGGCACCCATTCTTTTCACAGGAGCGGTGTTCTATACTAGAGGTTTACCGAATTCAATTTTTGATAAGTTTATGGCATTGCCGTATCATCTCTTTGCGTTAAACGCTGAAGCTCCGGACGCTGCAGCAGCGAGGCCTATAGCTTATGGAACAGCCTTAGTTTTACTCGGATTTGTGTTGATATTTTTCATCGCCGCTACCGTTATTAGGAATTACTATAGAAATAAAAGAGAGTGGTAGACGTAGATTGAGTTTGAATTTTTTATCATCGGTGCAATTTTTAATAGAATGCTGAAAAGTGCGATGAGTGAAACTGAGACTTTAGATAATTTAGGAAATTGGATAAAAATATAGACAATTGCTACTAGATTGATTCCGGATTTTAGAAGCTCCTGTTGGATTTTGCAAGTCTAACTCTATTGAGTTTACAAGTTGATATCTTCTTTCATTAAATTCCGTTTGTGTTGACTTCGTACTATCCGATATTTCTCTTCAGAATTTCGACGGTGACCCAGATGAAGAAAACGAGGAATAAAGATTGAGCAATTATGTTGACTAAAAACATTTGGTTGTTTATCCCGGTTGTCATTGCCTGTCGAATTGCATCTACTGCATGAGTTAAGGGTAAAAAGTATGCTGTGGTGCGTAAGACTGAAGGCATGGTTTCTAATGGAGTGAATACGCCGCAAATGAAGACCATGGCAATGCGTATGACAGTTGCGGGTGGCATAGCATCTGGTATGTCCTTGAAAGGTGAGGATAAGAAAAGTCCGAAGGCAGAAAACAGGAGGGAGGACAATAATATCCCTAAGATTAGGAGTGGAATGTTTAGAATTGGTGTAAAGAATATTATTATTGCTGTATATGCTAGAGACAAAAGCATTCCAAAGAGAAATCCTGCTAGTACTTTCCCGAAAACTATTGTAGAGATGGATGTCGGAGCTGTAAGAAGCATGTTAATTGTTTTTGTCTTTCTTTCTAAAGGGAGTGACACAGCTTGTATTGCTCCCGCGCCAAAAAAGGAGGCCATAGCTATCAGACCAGGAATGGCTGTTTGACTCTCGCTCTCTCCGATGGAGAATGCCAGATATAGAACTATAGGCAGTAATATTCCAAAAGTTAAATTCGGTCCTTTCAAAAAATAGATCTTGATATCTTTTCTTGCTATATGATAAATATTTCTCAAATTCTCAAACCATTCTCTTGCAAAGATTTTGTTTTGAAGCAACTATTCACCTTTTTCCATAGCTTCTGGGCTTAAACCTGTAAGTTTTACAAAAGAATCTTCCAACGTCGGCTTCTTTGTATTAATAGATTTGATTTCCAAGTCGTTTTCCTCGGCAAATTTGAAAATTAGGGGTAAATCTTTGGAAACGTCCTCAACATGTATCTTAAACTTGTCTCCAGCAGTTAGAACTTCATTTATCGGATCTAAAGACCTTATTTTTTCTATCATTCCTTCTATTTGATTGAAAGATACTTCGATTATGTGTTCCTTTTGCACCACGGCTTTCAGGTTTTCGGGGCTGTCTGTTATAACAATCTTTCCCCTATCAATAATAGATATTCTTTGACATAGTTGGTCCGCTTCTTCGATATTATGAGTGGTTAAAAAAATCGTCACATTGCTTTTTTCATTCAAATCTTTTATTAATTCGCGCATCTGTCTTGAACTCTGTACGTCTAAACCTGAAGTAGGCTCGTCCAAGAACAGTATCTCTGGTTCATGTACTAGCGCTGTGACTATGGTTAAACGCTTTTTTATACCAGTGGAATAGTTGCCGACTTTTTCCCTGCGTCTTTTCCATAGTCCGAAGATTTTGAGTAGTTTTTCAGCTAATTCATTTCTTTTCGTTTTTTGGATTCCGTGAAGCTTAGCGTTGAATTCTATATTATCCAAAGCAGTCATTTCATCGTACAGGTAAGGATCGGCGGGAACTAATCCGACCGATTTTTTCGCCTTTCTTGTTTCTTTTGTAATGTCATAACCCGAAACGAAAGCTTTTCCAGAGGTAGGTTTCGTTATCCCGGTAAGCATATTGACAGTGGTAGTTTTTCCTGCTCCGTTGGGCCCAAGAAAACCGAAGATTTCGCCTTTAGCCACGCTGAAATTGATTTGGTTTACTGCTAGAAATTCGTCGTAGTATTTTGTTAAATTTGAAACTCCTATGATCTTATTTGATATCATAATTTTGCTTCCTGTTGTTTCGTATTTTTAGTTAATATCCTTTTATCAGCCCGCTGTTTTATAAACCACAAATCAGTCCGTTAGTTTGTCAAGATAATCTTATTTTGGGATTATCAGGCTATGTCTTTAATTAATACTATAAGTCCCGATTATTCATTTGGTTTGAGTATACGAAAGTGCTTAAATGCTTTTTAGGAAAATGAAAAATAACATGTTGCCTCAAGATTTGTATCATAAACTTACCTAAATAGCTTTAAGAATCAATCAAAGAAAAATTAAAAGGTTTTCTGACAACGACTTTTCTGGAGGAGTATTGTGCCTCGGTAGCTCAGTTGGTCAGAGCGATCGCCTCGTAAGCGATAGGTCGCGGGTTCGAATCCCGCCCGGGGCTTTAAAATTCGGGAGTCTACTATAGGAACAACATAATTCCTAACATCAGTATAGTGAAAACGAGATTGAAACCAAGTATTATGAGCCCTAGTACATCTTTTGCATCCATCCACAGATGGTGGAGTGGCTGATACATTGGGTTTTTCCTGTCAATATGGGCTTTAAGGTAATCTCCGTAGACTCTGATGTGAAGGCTGTCTTTTTTGTTAAAATCTCTGAACTCTTTTTTGGCTCCACGTAGCCTCCCTAAACTCGGTTCGTAAAGGTTTGATAAGATGGAATCTTCTAAATTTTTAGGTAACTTGACTTCGAGGCCGTAAGGGATGCTCAGAAGCTTTTCTCTAAGGTCTGAGGCATTTTTTACTTCTGTCCACATTCTTATCCCTCTAATTTATTGTTTTTAAAAAATAAAAGTATGACACTCCATCTGACTTCTTGTAGTACCTAATTTGTTCTTAGTGAGGTTTTTTTAGATCTTAGATTTTCCTGTAATCCATTCCAAAAATCATATGCAATTATTGCCTCGCAGTTTCCACATTTCAGATATACGATATCCCCGTCAGATCCTAATCGGGATATGGAATCATGAGGACATACGTTGCTTCCACCTACTATTAGACCTCTCTCTTTTTGAAGAGCTTTTGTTTCTCCTAACATTTCTTTTCACCTCTGGTCTAGATATACAAAGCTTATTTATATAATTTTTCTATTTCTAATTATTTATTCTTTATCTATAGAGCTATCTTCTCATTAAATAGTTGAATTCTATCTTGTTCTTATTAGTAGAATGCTGTCTAAAGCTTATTGAGGTGATTAAGCTATGGAAAGGAACATACATCCGGGTAAACATTACCTTCGTTTCATATCCGACAAAAAAATTCTCTGTTTGGTGGATGGGGAGCATTATCCTCCTGTGACAAAATGGACTATAGAAGAAATTGAGAAGCGTGGGGGTAAAGTAGTAGGGCTTGTTTTCTTGGGGGGAACCGAAAAGATAGAAAAAAGTTTGAATTTAGAAAAGGAGTACGGTTACAGAGTTTACGCTGGGGAAATTAAGGATAAAATTCCTTTTGATATAATAAATTCGGCTATAAAGAAGGAATCTCCGGAAGTGGTTTTGGACCTAACTGATGAACCTATAGTTGATTATCATAGTAGATTCGAAATAGCTTCGATTGTGATTAAGAATGATTTGCCATATGTTGGTTCTGATTTTGTTTTTTCCCCTCCTACCAAATCAGATGTTTTAGAAAAACCTAGTATATCGATAATTGGTACAGGAAAGAGAGTGGGCAAAACTTCTGTTGGGGTTACGATATCTCGGTTGCTAAAGAAAAAAGGATTCAATCCTGTTTCTGTATGTATGGGACGAGGGGGTCCTTCCGACCCTGTTTTTATCAACCCTGCCGAGATGAAAGTGGACGCAGATAAACTTTTAGAAATATCTGACAAAGGCCTTCACGCCGCGTCTGATTATTGGGAGAATGCCTTGTTGAGTCAGATTCCAACTGTAGGTTGCCGTAGATGTGGTGGAGGGATGGCGGGTAATCCATTTGCTTCAAATGTTCTTGAAGGGGCGGAAATGGCAAATGAGTCGTCTCAGGATTTTGTTATTATGGAAGGGTCGGGTCCGACTATACCACCTACTCGAACGAATAGGAGGATAGTAGTGGTAGGTGCGGGGCAACCCTTGAATAATATTATAGGTTTTTTTGGCGAGTATAGAATCAGTTCTTCTGATTTAGTTGTGGTGACGATGTGCGAGGAGCCTATAGCTGACGATGAGAAAGTAAATAATATATTAAATGGTATTAAGAATATAGATTCCGACATTGAAATTCTTTTAACGGTTTTTAGACCAGAACCGTTAGGCGATATTAAGGGAAAGAAAGTTTTTGTTGCCACCACTGCACCTAAAAAAGTTAATCAAGTTATCAGGAAAAGTTTAAGTGACTATGGCTGTGATATCAAGGGTATTTCTAATAACCTTTCTAATCGCTCTTTATTGAGGAAGGATCTAATAGAAAATTTAGATAAATGTGATATGCTATTGACTGAAATTAAAGCGGCTTCTATCGATGTTGCGGCTTCTGAAGCAAGGAAGAATGGTGTTGATATAGTGTTTTTACACAATCAACCAGTTCTTGTGGGTGGAACCGTTGAAAATTTCGACGAAGCAGTGATTTCGGTGTGTGAAAAAGCTTTGGAGGATTGGGTGAATGATAAAAGTTCTTAAGGATGAAAAGGAGTTTCCTTTCTCGAAGGGGATACTTGCTAGATCCATCAATCGTTCGGGGCTGTCTTTAAAGGAGTCTTACGAGATAGTTGAAAAAATTCTCGATGATCTTGAGGGAGAACATGTCAGAGAAATAACCTCTGAAGAAGTGAAAAGAAGGGTTTCTAAGGAGCTTTTGAGTAGAGGACGTGTGGATGAAGAACGATTTTATCGAGTTAGAAGGGAGATGAAAAATCTTGATGCTCCGGTATTTGTTACAATTGGTGGTGGACCGGGAGTAGGGAAATCTACTATTGCGATGGAGATAGGACATCGTTTGGGGATAAATAGGCTGATTGGAACTGACACTATAAGGGAGATAATGCGTTCTATACTTTCACCTACCTTAGTACCAACTTTGCATGAGTCCACTTTTCTGGCTAGGCATAAATTGAAGACTTCTTATATCAGCAATAAGTTGATTCATTCTTTTGAAGAACAGGTAAGTTTAGTTAACGAAGGTTTGGCAGCTGTTGTGAAAAGAGGGATGAAGGAGGGTTTAGATATGATAATAGAGGGGGTCCACGTGGTTCCAGGATACTTGGAAAGAAGTTTGGACGAGGCCCCTGAGACTCTTTTTCAGTATGTGATTGATGTTCCGGATAAGGATCAGCATATTAAAAATTTCTATACTCGAGAGGAGGGAAGTCTACGGGATCCAAGCAAGTACATAGACGAAATAGACAGTATACGGGAAATACAGAGTTACATTTTGGAAATGGCGAAGAAGACTGATGTTAAGGTAGTGGAAAATACTGATTACGAAAAAACTCTTAATACAATACTAGAGGACATATTGTCTACTCTGGAGAAGGAGATTTGAAATGCCAAAGTATCCGCTTGAGTACTATGATACAGACGAGCCGATAAGTCGTTACGTTACTAAAACGTTGATTGGAATAGATAAGAATGAATCAGTTCAAAAAGCAGCTCAGAGAATGGTGGAGTTCGATATAAGCTCTCTTGTAGTTCTCGATGGATCGGAAATCGTCGGATTTTTTACAGATGGTGACATCAAGAAAAAAGTCGCCGCTCAAGGTCTCGAGCCGGATATTCCAGTAAAAGAAGTTATGACAACTGATCTTAATACTATCGATATCGGGGCAAGTGTCAAAGATGTTGCTAAGTTAATGACAGAAAAAAAGATAAAATACGTTCTGGTTGAAGATAAGGAAGAAATTATCGGAATAGTCAGCTTTGGAGATCTTATAGGAATGGAGAGAAGAAAACTTGAAACCTATATCTCAAGAGAATAATATGAAAATCCTTCATATTTCTGACACCCATGTGGGTAGTAAAAAATATTTTAATCGAGACTCTTTTTCCCATATTTTAAAGAAAGCGAATTCTGAGGATTTCAACGTTCTTATTCATACAGGTGATTTGACTCAATCGGGGAGATTAGAGTACTATAAAGAAGCAAAAAAATTACTCGAAAAGATAAATATACCTTACGTGGTCATTCCAGGGAATCACGACAAAAGGAGTGGCGGTTCCTCAATTTTCAAGGAATTAGTCGGGCCAGTGAATGGAACACTCTCACTAGATGGATCGGTTGTAATTTACGTCGATAGTGCAGTTTCTGACAGCAATGTGGGTAGAGTGGGGACTAAAAAGTTTAACAGGATAAAGGAAGCTTTGAAGGAGAATCAGAAAAAGTCAATAAAGATAGTTGCTCTTCATCATCATACTATTCCAGTTCCAAAAGCTGGAAGAGAAAGAAATGTTCTCTCAAATGCTGGAGATCTTTTGGAACTATTTCTTAAGTCCGATGTCGACTTGGTTCTTTCTGGACATAGACATCATCCTAATGTTCACCAGGTTGAGGATACGGTATTTGTTAATGCGGGGACAGTTTCAGGTAGAAAAACTCGCCATGGGGATGTTAACTCCTACAATGTGATAAATATAAACGAGGGCCAGATTTCTGTACAGACTCATAGAATAAGTAATTCCGCGGTTACAGAAAAGTTTCCTAGGAGACAGAGAAAGGTATTTCAGGACTTCAAGGAGAGAAAGCTTAGAATTATTCAAATGGCGAATTCCTTCATCTCTAGCTTGACGGAATCCCCCATGCCAAATACTAGTAAATTTCTTTACACCCACTTTTCCAATGCAGTTGATACAATCAATGAATCAAATGCCGATTTAGTTATTCACTGTGGTGGTATTGTTGAGGAGGGGATACCTAGGAACTACAAACTCGCGGATAGATATCTTTCCAAAATTGATCTACCTATATTCTATACTCCAGCTGGTAGAGATATAAACTACTTAGGGTATCATCTGTTTCAGGAGTATTTTGGGAATTTCGATCAGATTTTTACTAATGAGGAGGTTTATCTTCGGGGTATATCGTCTGCACAATATGATTCCCCTATTGGTATAGTGGGAGAAACGGAAAGGGAGGAGATTTTTGAAGATATCAGAAAAAGAGATGAGTCTTTTAAAGGTCTGTTCTTTCATCATAATGTTATTCCTATCCCTCATGCTAGGGAAAAAGGATTGCTAGAGGACAGTGGCGATATCTTAAGAAGAACGGTAGATGAGAAGATCGATCTTATTTTAACCGGAACTTCTTCTCACCCCTTCGCTACAAAGGTTGATGGGACCGTGGTGGTAAATGCCAATTCAATAAGCGGTGTTTATCAGAGAAGCGTATATGGTAATTCTTTCAACATTATTGACGTGTATGATAATGCAATAGTGGTTTCGGAGATAAACAGTCTCTGGGGTAATAGGAGATTGTTGGGAATGTGGCGTAGGACCAATTAACTTTGGCCTTATGATTTTTGAACAATCTTATATTATCTTAGTTCTACTTTACACAAAATGATAGATTCACATTGCCATCTCGAATTTAGACAGTTCGATAGTGATAGAGATGAGATCATAGCTGAGGCTAAGAGGAGACTTGTGGCAGTAGTGGATTCTTGTGCTAGGATCGAGGATTCTTCGAAAGTGCTTGATCTTCATAGATCTAATCCAGATTTCATTTTTCCAACTCTTGGAATTCACCCTACCGGTGCTTCAAAATCTTCAAATAAGGAAATTGAGAGATACAAGGAAAATGTAAGAAAAAATTCTTCTGAAATCGTTGCGATAGGGGAGGTAGGCTTAGACAATTATCATATTAAAGATTCCCACCATCGAAAAAAGTGTAGAAAGATTTTCAATGATTTTATAGATCTTTCTAATTCGCTTGACCTTCCGTTGGTGGTACATTCCAGAGATTCCACAAAAGAGGTGATGGAGTTATTGAAGAAAAAGGACGGGGATGTGATAATACACTGCTTCTCAGGAAATACTAATGACTTGGAGGAAGCTTTGGACAGGAATTACTATATTTCTCTTGGAGGCATAATTTTCCGGTCTGAAGAAAAATATAAAAATATCATAGAGAATCTACCTCTCGAAAATCTTTTGCTTGAAACCGATTCACCGTTTTTAGCTAAGAAAAAATCTGATAGATCTACTCCTTGGTTCATAGAGGATATTGCTGATCGAATAGCTGAAATTAAAGATTTGGGGAGATCGGAGATATGGAGTTGTGCGGGCAAAAATGCGAAGAAAGTTTATGGTCTCCCCGTAAGGATTTAGTTTCCTCCTGAAATTTTTGTTACACCCATAACAAAAAATCCTAGAAACGGAATTTGAAATAATCTTTAATTCAAAGTCAAATCAATGTTTTTATTCTTGATATAGATCACCTATAAAGAAAAATTGTCCAAGAGTAATTGCCACGCCATACTCTTTTTAATTTAAGAGGTGTGTTAATCTTAATTATCTTATACTAGTAATACTGATTTGAGGATTTCAATTCTTTTTTTCAAGATTTTTTAATAGTTGCTTTACGTTTTTTTCTATTTTGTCCCTAACCTCTCTAAACTTTTGAATTGATTTTCCGGAGGGGTCCTCTAACTCCCACTCGATGGTTTTTCCACCCACTGGAGTAGGACAAGCATCGGACCCACAGCCCATGGTTATGATATAGCCAGCCTTTCTAGCCTCTTCAGGGTCTATTATCGTAGGTTCGTGGAAACTTATGTCTATTCCCTTTTCCTTCATCACTTTCACTGCTTTCGCATTAACCTTATCTGCAGGTTTGGAACCGCCACTAGAAACTCTGATTTTTTCATCTCCAAAGCGTCGTGCGAAACCCTCGGCCATTTGACTCCTGCAAGCATTTTCAACACATGCAAATAATAATCTCAATTTTCACACCCTTTCGCTTTGACTGTTTTCAGCTCTTCTGCAGAATTTGCTCGAGAGTTTTCCGACTTGTTGCAAAAAGTCTATGACGCCAGGGTCGCTTATCTTGTAAATTATCTTTCGCCCTTTTCTTTCTCTTTTTACAAAACCGCACTCGTGTAAGCTTCGGAGATGGTGAGAGATGAGAGTTTGTTCTTTGTCCAAAATTTCCATAATCTCGCTGACACACTTTCCATCTTCTCTCAGGATTTGGAGAATCCTGTATCGGATTTCGCTGCCGACGCATTTGAGAAGTTCTATCTCGTCATTCTCTACCTCATCCATTTTCAATTATACCTCTGTTAGTAATCATTGGAAATGTTTTCTTGTCTTGTTTGCTATGGCGACCAGAATTAACATTATGGGTACTTCTACCAAGACGCCGACCACTGTAGCAAGAGCGGCTCCTGAGGTTATTCCAAAGACCGAGATGGCGACCGCCACAGCAAGTTCGAAGAAGTTACTTGCGCCTATCTCTGCTGCTGGAGCGGCTATCTCATGATCCAGTCCCCAGAAGTAGGCCCATCCATACGCGATAGAGAATATGGTGAACGTGAATATCGTCAGGGGAATTGCGATCAGCAGGATATGTAGTGGATTGTTAACTATAATGTCACCTTGAAACGAGAACAGGAGCACTAAGGTGAGTAAAAGTCCTATTATGGTTAACTTTCCAATCTTTTTTAGAAAAACATTTTCAAACCATTCTTTTCCTTTCTTGCCTATCAGATAGGTTCTAGATAAGTATCCGGCCGTGAGGGGGATGCCAATATAGAGTACTACTGAAAGAATTAGTGTATCGTAAGGAACGGAGATACCACCTATTGTAAGCAGGAAAGTGACCAGTGGTACGTAGGCAAACAGTAAGATCAGGTCATTCGTGGCGACCTGGACGAGTGTGTAGGCAGCATCACCGTCTGAAAGATAGCTCCATACGAAAACCATCGCTGTACACGGAGCTGCCCCTAGCAAAACGGCTCCTGCTATATATTGACTCTGTAAAGACGGTGAGATAAAAGCGTCGAACACTATCGTCATGAAGAACCAGAAGAGTCCGTACATGATGAACGGTTTTATCAGCCAATTAGAAGTCCAAGTTACCAAAAGACCCCGAGGCTTTTCCTTCACGCCAAGAATACTTTTAAAGTCTATCTCTGCCATAGCGGGATAGATCATAAACCAGATCAAGATCGCGATGGGAATGTTGACGTGAGCGTATTCAAATTTACCCAAGGTGTTTGTCACCACTGGGACAAATCTGCCTAGGGCGATCCCGACGATGATACAAATAGCTACCCATATAGAGAGGTATTTCTCGAAGAAGCTGAGTTCTCTTCCAACATTTCTAGCCTGCTCATCGGTTTTCTTTTTTTCTGTGGACATGTGTTTTACCAGTTAGGTTAATATTAATAAAATTTCATATAAAAATTTAATCATATATTACTACAACTTATAGAGATTTGGGAAATATTTAAACGAAGTAAGGTCTTCTCTTTTTGAATTCTTCATTTGAACTTCTTCGATATACCCGGTTTTAGAATATTGGGTCTTCATATTACTTCTCTAAACTTTTTCTGTCCCCCGTGACTTGATGTTAAGAAGTTGTTTTGGCCAGAAACTTTCTTGGAATTTTTATCTATTTATCAAGATCTGCCCTGATATTGAGATTTCGATCATCATTTCTTAAATTTTATTAGTTATCGTTAACTAACATAATTTGTCATGACTAAAAAACGAATGAGCACTGAGGAAAGACAGAAGGAGATCCTCGATGTTGCATTGAATATTATCCACAAGGATGGGTACAAGAACCTGACCGTCCGGAACATAGCTAATAGGATAGACATTTCGGAGCCGGCGGTCTATAGGCACTTCGATAATAAGGAGGATATAGTGCGGAGCCTTGCTGAGATGATGTTTAATGAGAATAGTCCGGATATTGATCAGGAGATGTACGAAGATCCTCATTCTTTGCTCAAGGAAATTCTAAATAGTCAGTTTGAAGAGTTGGAGGAAGATCCTAATGTTACGGCTGTCCTATTTCATGGCGAACTCTTTAGAGAGTTTCCAGAGGTCGAAAGGCTCTTTGTGAAACACAGACAGAAAAAGAAAGAGTTCTTGAAAAAAGTTGTAAGGGAAGGACAGGAGAGGGGGTATTTTTCCAACGATGTGAACCCAGAAATATTTGCCCTGATTTTCATGGGAAGCGTCAGGATGTCCGCGCTCGAATGGAGAGGCGAAGGATTCTCCTATTCTCTGACGGGAAAAACCGATCAGATCGCGAATGAGTTGTTCAAAATACTGGAGAGAGGCGATTGATCTTGGCAAGTGAGAAGTTAAAGTACAATCTCCGGATAGCGTCTGAGATCACTTTCTTCACTTTTTTTATCCTAGTCTTACTCTTAGGGTTTACCCAGTTATGGATCGCAATTTTTGGTATTGGTGTGTTAGTGTCTATCGCTTTCAGCAGATTTTACTGCGGATGGATGTGCCCTATGGGAGCGTTGGCCCGCCCGATAGGATGGTTATACGAAAAAACACGGGTAAACAGGAGAAAAACGCCTTCCATCCTTAGAAAGAGAGAAGTACGGTGGATGGCTTTGATCGCTTTTATTTTAGCTATATTATACTTCAGGATCTCTGGGGCACAAATACCCGTGTTTTTAATCGTCGTTCTGATAGGTGTCGGGGGTTTTCTCGTATTCGAGGAGGAAGCGTTTCATAAACACCTGTGTCCGTATGGAACGATTCTGTGCGTATCCTCAAAATACGCAAAATACGGAATGCGCGTGGATGAATCCGGATGTATCGGATGCGGAAAGTGTCAGAAAGTCTGTCCAAATAACACCATTGTTACCCTGGATTCGGGAGCGAGAAGGATCGAAAACAGTGAATGCTTGACATGTTTCAGGTGTGAAGCGGCGTGCCCCGTTGATGCGATCGAGTACGGAGGCGGTGGTGGAGCCGAGTGAACCTAACTGCGATTTTAATAAACGTTCTCGCATTCCTCGGTCTAGGCGTGGCTTTCTTCAAGGATCGAGAAAAGGCGATGAAATCCCTCAGAGTAGCGGGGAAGTCCCTTTTCAAAATTCTGCCGATGATCCTCATCATCGTGATCGTCGTCGGACTTCTCTTAGGATTTGTTCCTCCGGATCAAATAGCAAGATTTTTCGGTGAACAAACAGGGATATTTGGAGTTCTCATAATCGGGGGTATAGGAGCCATAATGCATATCCCATCCCTAATAGCCTTCCCGCTTGCGGCCTCTCTGCTGGAGAGCGGTGCTTCGATAATGGCGGCCGCGGCTTTCATCACCACCTTGACGATGATCGGGACGGTCTACCTCCCAATGGAGATGAGAGTGCTCGGGAAGAAATTTGCCCTTTTGAGGAATGGTCTTAGCTTCGTCGTGGCCATAATAATTTCTATTCTAATGGGGTTGATACTTTGAAACCCGAGAGCGGTACTGAGAAGAAGAAATCCAAAAAGAGTGTGCTTAAGGATTGGATTCTCCTCGGTCTTGCGGCAGCGGCCATGGCTGTTATCCTGACGATCTTCCCCGAAAAGGTAAGTCCGGTTCTCTCAACATCGACCGACTATCTTATTGAGATGATCTGGATACTTCCAGCAGTGATGGTGCTCATCGGACTTTTCAAGGTTTGGGTTTCAAAGGATATGGTCGTGAGATATTTGGGGAAGGCCTCCGGATTGAAGGGGATTCTGATTGCAGTCATCCTTGGAGCGACGCCGACCGGACCGCTCTATGTGGCTTTTCCGTTATCTGCGGCGATGCTCAAGAAGGGAGCTCGCGTACTGAACATTATCGTCTTTCTCTCCGCCTGGGCCTGTATAAAACTACCTCAAGAGATGGTGGAGCTGCAGTTTCTCGGCCTGAACTTCATGGTCACCAGGCTGGTACTGACAATCTTGCTTGTATCAATCATGGGGTTCCTCATAGAGAAGATAATCGAGAGGAGTGAGTTGGAGGGGGAAATAAGTGAATTCTAGCTCAACTTGGACCCTTAAGATCCTTTTGAATCCTTTTTGTATGATTGATTGCTTTCAAGACATCCAAGAAGGTGGTTCGACAAATGAAGAAGAAAGATGATCGTTATTCAGTGAGGGTAAAAGCTAGCGAAAAATTGAGGATCTTACAGCGGTAAAAAGAGCATCTTTCAAAGTCGAGAGGAGAGGGATTTAGTGGGTTATCTTGGATCCGTTTGAAATTACAAAATATAGGAAAAAGGAGGTGAAAAGATACAAGTTTTTGATCTCAAAGAAATGGAATCAAAGGAAAGAGCTACCGTCTTTTATGAGGCCGACGAGTTTAGTTCCAGGCTCATCACTCTACCGAGTGATGGAAAAATACCTCCCTGTGATATGGATTCCTACGTACTCTTCTACGTGATCAGTGGAAAGGTAAGGGTTACGGTTGATGGGAAGGAGAAAGTGCTCGAAGAACAGGAATGCTTGGTTACAGAGCCCGCCAGGTTGTCCATGAATAGCGAAAAAGGAGCAAAAATTCTGGGATTACAGGTAGAAAAAAGAGGATAATAAAGGCTCTCCTCTGAACGGTTTCAAACCCTGATTAGTTATCTGGATTTGGAACCTGAAGATTCTTTTCTCCTCAGATTTGGAGCGTCGATCTCTGAAGCTATCTTTCAATGTCTTTAATTGTCCTTGATAGATACAGACGAATTTAGGCTTAACTTTGGTTCGAATCCGGGGAGTTCTTTAAAATTCCAGAAGTTTACGATAATTTGTAAAAAATAGGCCAAAATATGAGAGCTGCTTCGATAAGCAATTAAGTGAACAGGCCAAATGAAAAAGAAATTGGAAATTTTTTCCGGACAGTCTCAATTATTTCAACACTTTTAGGTGGAATCTTAATAGGGTTAGACATTAATAAATTAGCATCTAGTCAGGACGCTCTTTGGTTGTGATGAGCTCGGAATCCCAAAATTTCGGGAAAAGGATCGCTCCTTTTGAAAATAATATTTTGTACGGTTCCATACTACTTAGTGCAAGCAAAATTATTGGGTCATAGACGAAATCTACCAATTGACTGAACCTGTGGTCGAAATACACATAAAAAAGTAGGTGAGACTGAGAGTAGCATTTCAAGTTAAGCTCGCTTTCCAATTTTTATGAAGGATTACTTGACCTCTGTTAAATATCAAAAATTTCTATAACTTTGGTAGAATCTTAGACAAGAAAAAACTCGCTAGAAGATAATTCAAGAATTATTTGGGAAGGTAATTCAAATTTCAGATCTCTCAATTTTTAGTAAAGCTTTCAAAAAATCTTTAGGTTTCAACCCTGCGAACTTAATGTGTTTTTCAGAGAAAAATTTTTCTATTATTTTTTCCAGATTATCTCTACTATAAAACTCCCCCCTCAGCTCATTCTCAAGCTCTTTTACAGCTCCTCTTGGGTGAATAAAGAAATCACCATTAATCCGAATATCGTGGATAATGTCATCCTCAAAATCAACGGCTACCTTGATCACGCCCTTTTCAGCCTTATAGACAGAGGTTTTATCGTAAGAATTGGTTTTTTGAAATACCCATTCCTTTTTTCCGTATTTTTTTTGGTAGAGAGCATCAGCCAAATTTCTTTCTTTCTGAGTTAATCCATTATTGATAAAATCAAGCTCTAAGACCTTATTAAACCCATTTACTATACTGGTTTTAACATCCTCCATATCGATTTTATTCTTGAGTTCCCTCCTAATCGACGTAACACTATCAGAGATTTGATTAACGTTCTTATCTTCGAACTTCTCTTTGGAAATCTTGAGAACTCTACTCATCCTCTCGATATCTACGTCTACCGATATAGTTCCGTGGTGGAGGATTATTTTATATAGTCTATGCTGTGAAGATCCTGATATCTTCTTACCATTTAGCAAAATATCGTTTATCGGTCTGAATTCCGTTTTAATACCTATTGAACTAAGTCCTTTGATTACTGCTTCGCTGAATAGTTCGTAAGTCCTGTTTATTTCTTCAGACTCTGACATAAATCCCTCATCGACTATAATAGAGTATTGTAGAGCACCTTCATCTAGATAAATAGCTCCTCCCGACGAAACTCTTCTGACTACTTCAATCCCCTTTCTCCTGCAGAATTTTAGATCTACTTCCTCTTTTGGGTCCTGAAAGCAGCCTACGCTTACTATTTCGGGGTGTTGCCATATACGGAGCGTATTAGGACTTCTACTCTCAATTCTCTCTCTTAATATTGCTTCTTCGATAGCCAAATTCATGGCAGGATTAGGGGAACTGAAATTGAGTAACCTCCAGACCATATTTTCGCACATTGAATTCGATTGTATTTAAAAATATAGGTTTGTGAAAGAGAATATTTTATTAATAATTAAATTTTAATTCCGGCAACATGGAAGAACAGCTCTGCCCGCTCTGTGGAGAAGGACTTAAGCCAGGCTCTGGTAGGTTCTCCTGTACTTATTGTGGCAAAGAAGAGGAAGATGATTTCATTTGTCCTAATGGACACTATATTTGTGAGGAATGCAGACTAGCTTCTCCAAATGACTTAATATTAAGAACCTGTAGAAACTCCAGTAATAAAGATCCCATGAAAATTGCTCTTCTCCTTATGAAACATCCGGCTATAATCATGTTCGGGCCTGCTCACCACCATATCGTAAGCTGCACTCTCATAAAAGCAGTCCATAATCTCGAACCTGATAAGACAACTCACCTAAACTCATCGCTAAAGAAAGCTATAAAGAGAGGTGAAAACTTAACTTACGGTTCATGTGGTCTTCTCGGAGTTTGTGGAGCTGCTAGTGGAGTGGGCATAGCTCTTAGCGTTCTAACTGGGGCAAACTACATGTCTGGTGAGGAGCGATCCTTAGCATTAAAGGCTACCTCCTGTGCTCTGGAGAAAATAGCAGATATTGGAGGTCCTCGATGTTGCAAGTTAAGCACGTTTATTTCTATCGAAGTAGGAGAGAAGTTCATAAAAGATAATCTCGAATCTGATATGTCTGTTTCACGAGCACCCCAACCCTGTCCCTATATTGAACTCAATGAAGACTGTCTGGGAACCAGATGTCCTTACTACGAATAAAAATATGTTCAAGTATTATTCTACTTCGTCAAAGTACCATTTATAGTTGGGATTACAGAGCACTTGGGAATAGTTATTAAAATTAAATTATATAAGGTGTTTCTATGGAAAAAAGACGTATAGATCTGTATGTAGCTAATCCGCCAACTAAAAAGTGCAGACGACTTATAGAACTCGTTAAGGAAACTTCCAAAGAGGTACAAGAAGAAACATCCGCGAAGATAGAGATAAATGTATTGAAAAGAGGTGAGCAGTCTTCTAACATCAGCCAATCCGATACATTAACTGCAGTAACGAAGTTATACAAAGCCTCGGCTCTCCCAAGTGTGATCGTTGATGGAGATATAAAATTTTTAGAAGAGATTCCTGATAAACAGAAGCTTAAAGAAGCTATTCTAGTGCCGGAAAATATTCCGGTCGTTAATCCTTTTGAAACTGCGAGAAACCGCAAATAGTATCTGATAGTATTGCTAGTTTCAATGGAGACATGAATTGTCTCGTTCACTCTTTCCGAAACTCTTCCACAAGGTTTGTTTCGAATCACCACCATAGGAGAAGTAATCGGTACCTCTGAGATAGTTACCGTCCTCGAGCAGATAACCTTCCTGAATCTCGACTTTTTCTATTTACTCTTCAGAAAAGTCATTTCCCTCTTAAACTCTTCATAGCTCCACGCAATCCCCGGATCCCTGAAACTATAGTTGGCATTTTTTCTCGAGGTATCCCCACGTACATTTCCTCTCCTTGGAGCTTGCCGGCGGACCTGCAACCGTAACAACCTAGACTAAAGTTCACCTCGTTCTCCTTGTAAGGGTACACTGTAACATCCCCACAAGAGGCCTGCATGCCTGCAAAGTTAGCAGTCAGCCGAGGACCCCCCTCTTCGAAGATCATCGAGTTTGCAACCCACATAGCTTGCTCTGGACGAGCTACCAATACGATTACATCTGGATCAAAAGGCGCCTTATCCAACGGAGAAACTAAAGTTCCTAAAGTCCCATCTGTCGAAAGTTTCGGAATCTCTTCCATAATCCGTGCAGCAGCTTCTTGCGAAGAGGCGAGCCCGTGCATGTACGGCACCTTGCCGCTTTTGACTTTTTCAGGAAGCTTTGATATACCCAATGCGGCTTTTGCGGCTGCACAAGCATGTTGTTCTGCGGGAAGGTGGAAGATTGCGCCAAGGGCCCCCATATTTATCGAAACGCAGTGTCTAACCGGAAAGTCCAACTTTTTCACTTCCTCGGGGACCTCGCTCGGGTTCGAAACGAGTTTAATCGCGACAGGACTTTTCTCAAGATCAAGTATTTTTTGCAGAGAGTTTGACCAATCGACG
>CAYLJV010000006.1:0-70535 GCA_964384105.1 Hadarchaeota archaeon (SeqCode)
TTTTTTCACCAGTAAATAGTATAGCTTTCAATTAATTTCAATTTTTCTTTTTATACGCAGTGGTATCAAGTAGATCTGAAATATGCTCATTGGCTCTTGATTCTCAGTTTTCCTATATCTTCCTGAATATTAACATTAAACCCCATGCTATCTGCAAAATCTCTTAGAAGTTTTCTTACAAACTTTCTAACTTTCTCTGAGCTGACTAATAGAGTAAATTCGGTTTCAGAGACTTTATTTAGCCTAAAAAAGTTACATGCAGAAAGTCTCTCCAGTAAGTCCTCCAGAGATTTCACTTTAGAAGATAATTGGTCTGCATGTGAATCAGCAACCTTTTTTGATTTTTCCCAGAATTCTCCCTTTCTGGATGATGATTCCAATATATCTAGGAAAAGTAACCAGTGATCAACGTCTAATACTACGTGTTCCCCCTCAGATAGTAGATCTAGATATGTATTCAATTTATCTGTCCCGTGATCTCGGAATTCTTCGCTTTCATGATAAAATCTAATTGCTTTTCTGACTATACTACTTCTAGAGGAATCTGCTTCTTCATTCATTTCTTCTAGCAATTTTAAAGTATGGTCATCTAAAGCAACAGTTATCCTTTTTGGATTCATATTATTGGCTCCGTTATATAGGAATTGAACACAGTTTTACTATTAGTATCCTCAGTTAAACATCTTTAATTATTTAAGATAAGAACCTAACTTCAATTGCGAATCTAAAGAACTGATCAAAATGACAAAAGTTTCTGTTATTGATTATGGGATGGGGAATATAAAAAGCGTTTCTAACGCCCTCAAATTTCTTGGTGTTGATGTGGAAGTTATAGATTCTGGAGATCTCTTAGACGGAGAAAAAATAATTATTCCAGGAGTTGGCGCTTTTGGTGATGCAATGAAAAATTTAGGACCATTTGTTCCAAAAATAGAAAGCGCGATCGAATCAGGAGTTCCAATATTGGGTATTTGTCTGGGGATGCAAGTTCTTTTTGAAACTTCTGAGGAGTTCAGGCAGATTGAAGGACTTAGGGCTTTAAAGGGGACAGTGAAAAAATTGGAGACAAACCTAAGATTACCTCATATTGGTTGGAATTATCTAGAAATCAAGAATAAAAACTGCCCTATACTAGATGTTCCTGGAGGATATGTCTACTATGCACATACTTACCACGCTAGACCAGAAGAAGATGTAGTGGTAGCAATTTCGGATTATGGAACGGATATAACGGCGGGCATATGGAAAAAGAACGTATATGGCACACAGTTCCATCCTGAGAAAAGCGGAAAGCTTGGACTTAAAATCCTAAAAAATTTCGTGGAGTTGTGAAGGATTTTATCAAGAAGAATCATCCCTTGTTTAGACTGTGACTTAGCAGTGCCCGAGGGCCGGGTTGTGAAAGGAATAGAATTTAAAGAATTAAAGCCTGCAGGTCAGCCGGCAAATCTTGCTGAAAAATATTACGAAGAGGGGGCAGATGAAATAGTCTTCTTAGACATAACTGCTAGTTTAGATCGAAGAGAGACAATGGCTCACGTAATAGAAAGAACTTCACAAAATGTATTTATTCCCCTAACAGCAGGTGGTGGAATCAACAAACTAGATGACGCTAGGCGTCTTTTTAATTCAGGTGCTGATAAAGTCACAGTAAATACGGGTGCTATAAAAAATCCCTCTCTTGTTAATGACCTTTCTAGTAGATTTGGAAGCCAAGCATGTGTAGTCGCTGTTGATGCAAAGAGAAGACGGCTTACTTCTTCAGACTATCGAAAGAATAGAGTTATTATGGAAGATGGTCCAAACAGTTTTTGGTTCGAATGTTCTATATATGGGGGAAATAAGTTTACGGGAAAAGACGCAATCGAGTGGATTAAAGAAGTTGAAAAGAGGGGGGCAGGCGAGATTTTACTAACTAGTATGGATCGTGATGGTACTACAGATGGATACGATATCCTACTGAATAAGAAAGTTAGCGAGGAAGTGAATATACCCGTTATTGCTTCCGGGGGTTGCGGTAGACCTGAACATATCCTAGAGGTCTTTGAGGAAACAGAGGTTTCTGCAGCCTTGGCAGCTAGCATTTTTCATTACGACCAATATAACATTCAAGAAGTTAAAGAATATCTCGATAAGAATGGTATATCGGTCCGTAAGCCAATATTAGGGTGAATACAATATTATCAGAAACTTTTTTGAGTTCTGCCAGAATATTATTCGTACAAAAAAGTTCAGTTAGGGTGAGATTATGAGCTTGGACAAAGAATATTCCCGTCCGCTTTACGAGCGATCTACACGCCATAAAGTAAGAAGAAAAGAGAGACTAAATCCTAAAACCAGTTTAATCGAAATCGAAGCTCCATTGATCGCCAAAAAGGTTAAGCCTGGACAGTTTATAGTGATTCGCCTTCATGAAAAGGGTGAAAGAACACCCCTGACTGTTTTCAAAAGTGATTCCAAAAAAGGTACTATTACGATAGTCTTCTTGAAAGAGGGAAAGACCACAAAGGAACTGGACAAATATGAGGAAGGAGATGAACTAGCAGATGTTATAGGTCCAAATGGGAATCCAATTGATGTAGAAAAAGTTGGGACTGTAGTCTGTGTGGGTGGTGGAGTAGGAACACCTGGAATATATCCAATAGCTAAAGCCTTGCGTGAAGTGGGTAATACTGTAATTGGAATCATAGGTTTCGCGAATAAAGAGACCGTAATCCTCGAGGATGATATAAAGGAAGTGACGGATGAATTTTACGTTACTACAGACGACGGTTCGTATGGGCAAGAGGGGTTCACCTCTGACGTGTTGAAGAAGCTGATCGAAGGGGGTAGAGATATTGATTTAGTTTACGCTATTGGGCCTACTATTATGATGAAAGTTATTTCGGATTTAACTAGACCTTATGGTATCAAGACTATGGTCAGCCTCAATCCCATAATGGTTGACGCAACGGGGATGTGCGGATCTTGTAGAGTTAAAATCGAAGGTGATATGCGATTGACCTGTGTTGATGGCCCAGTATTCGATGGTCATAAAGTTGACTTTGAAGAATTAATGAACAGGCAAAGGTTATTTAGAGAAAAGGAGGCGGTCGCACTTGACAGGCTCGAAGAATAAGGAGAAAAAGAGTATTTCAGTTCCCGAAAGGGATGTAGAAGAGAGGGTAAATGATTTTAAAGAGGTTTCTTTAGGATATGATTCCGAATTGGCTGAGAAAGAAGCAGAGAGATGTTTGCAATGTCCATCTTCGCCCTGTATCAGGGGATGTCCTGTTGATGTGGATATACCGGGGTTCATCGATCTGATCTCTGAAGGTAAGTACAAAGCTGCTTATGATCTTTTGAAAGAAGATAACGCTTTACCCGTCATAACGGGTAGAGTCTGCCCACAGGAGGTACAATGCGAAGCTAAATGTACTATAGGCAATCAAGGTGAACCAATAAACATAGGGAAGTTGGAGAGATTTGTCGCGGATTATGTCCGAGAACATAATTTAGAAGAGATCCCCCTAATAGAGAGAAAGAAAGACAAAAAAGTCGCAATAATCGGATCGGGTCCCACAGGTCTTGCGTGTGCAGAAGATTTAGCGAAAATGGGGTATAAAGTGGTAATTTTTGAAGCTTTGCATAAACCTGGGGGTGTTCTTCGTTATGGTGCACCTGAATTCAGACTGCCTAATGACACAATTGATCACGAACTAGACTTATTGAAAAGAACGGGAGTTGAAATCAAAGTAAACATGATCGTGGGCAGAACCATAGATTTTGATGAATTAAAAGAAGAATATGATGCCATATACATCGCTACAGGGGCGGGGGCACCTAGATTTCTTGGAATAGAAGGAGAGGATCTAAATAATGTATTTACAGCGAACGAATTTTTAACAAGAATCAACTTGATGAAAGCACATAAATTTCCCGATTATGATACGCCTGTCCCGGAACTAGATAAGGTGGCGGTTATTGGAGGAGGAAACGTTGCGGTGGATGCAGCTAGATCCGCTTTGAGATTAGGAGCCGAGAGTCATATAATATATCGTAGAACCGGTGAGGAAGCTCCAGCTAGGGACGAGGAGATCCAGCATGCGAAGGAGGAGGGAGTTTTGTTTGAATTTCTTAGAAGTCCGGTAGAATTTATAGGGGAAGACGGGTGGTTAAAATCTATAAAATTTGTTAAAATGAAACTTGGAGAACCCGACGAATCGGGTCGGGGAAGACCCATTCCAATTGAGGGCTCAGAATATGTGAAAAAATTTGATGGAGCAATAATAGCGATAGGACAGAAACCAAATAGGATATTCTATCAGAATGTTCCTAACTTAAAAGTGAAGGATTGGGGTGGTATTATTGTCGATGAAAATCTCGAAACTACTATAGAGGGAGTATTTGCAGGGGGTGACGCTGTTTCAGGTACATCAACAGTTATTCAAGCTATGGCTGATGGTAGGAAAGCTGCAAGCTCTATCGCTAGATACTTGGAATAAATGAATGAGACAATTTATCCCTAAAAAATTAGTGTATTATTCTGCAATTCTTTTTTCAGTGACAATTTATAGAAAAACAATAAATAGCAACTAAGGGAAACCAGAAAGGATACCCACCGCTAGTTTAACAAATAAATTCGTGTATTCATATGAGAAACAAGGAAAGAAAGAGAGAGCTGGAACAGATATTAAAATCTTATTCACCAGAAAAAGCTAATCTTATTCCTATCCTACAAGAAATCCAAAAAAACTTTGGCTATCTCTCAAGGCCTGTGGTTCGAGAGATTTCAGAATATCTCGGTATTTCAGAAAGCAAAGTATATGGTATTGCAACATTTTACACACAATTCAGGTTTGAACCTCTTGGTAAACACCAAATCAAGATCTGTCATGGTACAGCATGTCATGTTAAAGGTTCAGAGGGCATTACAGAGACAATTGAAAATTATCTGGGGATTAGGATTGGTAAAACAAGTGAAGACGGAGTTTTTACTTTAGAAAGGGTCGCTTGCTTAGGGTGTTGTAGTCTAGCCCCCGTTATGATGATTGATGGAGAGGTCTATGGCAACCTCACCCGCGAAAGAGTAGAGGAAGTACTAGAGAATATTGGAGGAGAACAGTAATGACAAAAATTTTATTGGGGTATGCATCTTGTGGTATCGCCTCCGGTGCAAAGGCGATCAAAGAGGAGCTTGAAAAAGTTCTTACAAAAAATGACTTGGATTTAGAGGTTAAAAAAGTAGGTTGTCTTGGGATTTGTCATAATGAACCAATTTTAGAGATAGAAGACGAGAATGGAAGATACACTTATGGGAATCTTGAACCAGCCGATGTTGAAAAGATAGTGGATTCCCACTTGATAAACGATGAAAGATATGAAGAAAAATTAATTTCTTCTCCTGAAAAGGAATATGATTATCTTTCTCAACAGGAAAGAATTGTACTCAGGAACTCAGGTACTATAGATCCTGAGAATATCGAAGATTACATCGAAAAGGATGGATACAAAGGCCTCGAAAAAGCTTTGAAAATGATCCCGAGAGAAATAATCGACGAAATAATTGAAAGTAGACTAAGAGGACGAGGTGGAGCTGGTTTCCCGACAGGGCTCAAGTGGGATTTTGTCAAAAAAGCTGAAAAAAATCCAAAATATTTGATATGCAATGCCGATGAGGGAGATCCTGGAGCTTTTATGGATCGGTCTCTCTTAGAAGGGGATCCACATTCTGTTATAGAAGGCATGATAATCGGTGCTTATGCTGTTGGAGCAAGTAAGGGATACATCTACTGTCGAGCAGAATATCCACTTGCAATCCGAAGATTGAAAATAGGGATTAGGGCAGCTCGAGAGAAGGGATTTTTAGGAGAAAATATCATGGGTACTAATTTTTCTTTTGATATAGCTATCAAAGAAGGTGCTGGAGCATTTGTGTGTGGAGAAGAGACAGCTCTTATGAGATCTATCGAAGGGGATAGAGGCATGCCTAAGCCTAGACCACCTTATCCAGCTCAGAGTGGGTTGTTTGGTAAACCTACCAATATTAACAATGTGGAAACCTGGGCGAACATACCGTATATAATCCGCAAAGGAGTAGACAACTTTTTGAAACTGGGAACTGAGAAAAGCGGAGGTACTAAAGTTTTCGCACTCGCGGGTAAGGTGAAGAGAGGTGGGTTAGCAGAAGTGCCGATTGGTACTCCTCTAAGAAAAATAATTTTTGAAATTGGTGGTGGTATAGAGGGAGATAGCGAGTTTAAAGCAGTTCAATTGGGAGGTCCCTCTGGAGGCTGTCTTCCAAAAGAATACCTAGATACACCTGTGGATTACGAGACCTTGACAAAAGCAGGAGCTATTATGGGGTCCGGTGGAATGATTGTCATAGATGAATGTGATTGTATGATCAATATTGCAAGCTATTTCCTTAATTTTACTCAAGAGGAATCTTGTGGTAAGTGTACTTTTTGTCGGGCCGGAACTAAACGAATGCTCGAGATGCTCGAAGCGTTCACAAGAGGTGAAGGTTCAACCGGGGATATAGATAAGCTAAAAAACCTTGCAAAAAACGTTAAATCCTACTCATTGTGTGGATTAGGTCAAACAGCACCAAATCCTGTGCTTACTACTTTGGATTATTTTTATGACGAATATGTTCAGCATTTGGAAGAAGGAAAATGCAAAGCGAAAGCTTGTAGGCCTTTAATAATGTATGAGATTACAGGTGATTGTATTGGTTGCGGTACTTGCGCTAAAGAGTGTCCTGTAAATGCCATATCGGGGGAGAAAGGGGGGAAGTATGATATAGATCCTGAAAAATGTACAAAATGTGGTATTTGTGAGGAGGTCTGCCCGATGGACGCGGTTGAGGTGAAGTGAATGGAAACAGTGGAAATCTACATTAATGGAAATAAATACGAGACTAATGTTGAAAATAGCGTTTTAGATGTGTGTAAAGAAAATGATGTATTCGTACCTACGCTCTGTGAAATTGATTATATAGAAGAGCCCTATGGTGGTTGTAGACTTTGCCTCGTGGAAATAGAAAATGGGGAAAATACTGAGATTACTACTTCTTGTGATACTCCCGTGCAAGCTGGGATGAAGATAAACACTGATACTAATGAAGTTTTAAATGCCAGAAAAATGGCTCTCGAACTTCTTTTATCGGAACACACAGGTGACTGCGTTGCCCCATGTTCGTATGAATGTCCTGCAAGTTTAGATGTTCAAGGGTACCTTGCCCATATCGCTAATGGACGACCATCTAAAGCTGTAAAGTTAATCAAAGAAAAAACCCCACTGGCCATATCTCTTGGTCGTGCTTGCTTTGCTCCTTGCGAACAAGAATGCAGGAGGCAGTTAGTAGAAGACCCAATTGCAATAAGACAAGAAAAGATGTATGCGGCGGAAACTGACATAAAAAACCCGTGGATACCAGAGATATCTCAAGAAACTGGGAAAAGCGTTGGAGTTGTTGGAGGTGGTCCAGCAGGCCTCACGGCTGCTTATTTCCTTAGACTGAAAGGACATTCAGTTACCATATACGATAAAATGCCAGAGTTGGGTGGGATGATGAGATATGGCATACCCAATTATAGATTACCTAAAGATTTGCTCGATAAAGAGATAAACTGGATTCTCGATCTCGGAATCGATATAAAAAACAATACTGAGTTAGGCGAGGACATACAAATAGAGGATCTTCGTCAAAAACACGATGCTGTGTTTCTTGCAATTGGAGCTTGGAAAGGAATCAGTATCCCAATTGAGGGATACGAGCTACCTAACGTAATCGATGGAATAGAATTCCTACTTGGTCGTTATTTAGGGCGGGAGTTCAAACTAGGTAAGAAAGTTCTTGTAGTCGGCTGTGGAAACACGGCTATGGATGTTGCTAGAACCGCTCGAAGGATGAATAAAGATGTAACGGTTGTTTACCGTAGAGCTCTGGATCAAGCACCGGCAGAAAAAGAAGAGATCGAAGAAGCAGAAGAGGAAGGCATAAAATTCACGTTTTTGGCCAATCCCGAGAAGATATGTGGTTGTGAAGAGAATGGAGTTAGTGAGGTAACTTGCGCAAGAATGGAATTAGGTGAACCCGACGAATCTGGTAGACCTCGTCCTGTTAAAATTCCCGGTGAAGAATTTTCAATAGAAGCCGATTCAGTTATTATGGCTATTGGTCAAAAGTCAGATCTCGAACTCTTAAGTAAACAAGGATTGGACGTAGTGGAGCGTACAATAGCGGCAAATGAAAAGTTTCAAACCTGTTACGAGAATGTATTCACTGCCGGCGACCTTCTTCTAGGTCCTTCATCCATAGTAGAGTGTACTGGACAAGCACGTGTAGCTGCTTTTGCTATTGATGCATACCTAGACGGAAATCTGGAGGAATATACTCCGCCGAAGGATTACAGGATACCGTTCGGTTATGTTCATAAAGAGGAGAAGGATGAAGATGATTTCGCAGATTGGGATAAGATTCCCCGAGCTTCGATGCCTAAGAGAAACCCCAAGGAACGAGCTAATAACTTCAGGGAAATAGAATTAGGGTTTGATGAAAAAAAAGCTAGAAAAGAAGCTGAAAGATGTGTTGAATGTGGCTGTTTAGACAGATTCGATTGCAAGTTGAGAGAGTATGCCACATTATATGATTCTGATCAGTATGCCTATGTTGGAAACAAAATAGAATATGAGCTAGACGATTCACATGAGTATGTTCTTAGAGAGCCTAACAAGTGTATACTTTGTGGGTCATGTGTCAGGGTATCTGAAGATATCCATGACGAAACTCCTATTTATTTTGCCCAAAGGGGTGCTAAAACAATCATAACACCTGCTTTCGGAGATGAGTTAGGTAAAATTGATAGTGATCTTGTTGGTAATTTAGCTGATTCGTGTCCAACAGGTGCTTTAGAAGAAAAGAGCAATGAATTGAAACCCGGTCCTTTCAACACCACAGACAGTGGTGAATCCCGTTGTTTTGGTTGTGGGTTGGCATGCCCAGTTGAAGTTTACAGTCGAGAGGATATACCAGTAAAGTTCAAACCAGTAAATCATTACGAAACTTATCTTTGTGATATAGGCAAGTTCGAAACTATCCCAGACTTGGAAAGTAGAAAATCACTGATTGAGAACAATGTATGGTCTCAATTGGAGGAAGTTTTAAAGAATGGGACTTTCGATATTGTCATTTCTCCAAATGCATCTTTAGAGGAAGTAAAGAAGCTCCAGAAGATCGCAAATGCGGTAGATGGAACTGTCACCTCACCGATTCCTGATAAGAAATCTACTGCTGGATTGGAAGACCTTTTGAACACTAGAAGAATATTTGTTGAAGACAACGCTCTTGATTATAATCCAGTACTAAAAATATTTGTCAAGAAAGCTAAAGAAAACGGTGCAGTTTTGATAGAATCCTTGAGAGTATTAGGAAATGGGATAGCAATAGTTAAACCTTATACTGAGACCAAGTCCGAACTGATGATAGTTCCCCAGCCCGGATTGAACGGTTCTGGTTTAATTGACTTAGGCATATCAGAAGAGGATATTTCGGCGAGAACAGTGTTAATATTTGGTGGTAGTAATCGTTTGGACCAGCTAAAAGATAAAAAAATTATCTATTTAACAGAGGAAGTGGATGAACTTACCAAGTTTGCAGATGTTGTTTTACCCATAAGGTCTTGGTTTGAGAAAAAAGGCACTGTGAAAAACACATTTTGCGAGAAGGTAGAAATAAATCCGGTAATAGAGTCCACTTTACCAAAAAATTTGGAAGTATTAAATAGGATTATTAATCTTGTCAAAAAATAAAAAAAAAAAGAAAAATAAAGAGTTCTGAAACAGGTTACTGTTCCTCAATCGGGCCGAAGACGTCCTCAAGCCATGGGAATCCTTCTCCAGTCGCTTGACGTTCTGGATAATACACATTTATAGATCCACCGAGAGGCATTTCAACTGCACCTACTCCTTCTGGTAGCCAAACTCCACATTGGGGGTCATAGTATTTTTTACCATCCTTTTCTCCAACTATCCAGTTATGACTTGCGTGGTAATCTGTTTCTGGAGCTTCTTCACCTATTGGGTAGAAGGAAAATCTGTTGAAAACTTCACCGTCTTGATAAGTCACTAGTTCCACTTCTTCCATTGCTTCAACCCAGTTTCTACAAGACTCGCGTGCTTCAGAATCCCAAAAATCGCCAGTCTGACCGGCGGCTTTGAAAGCCATTAACAATGGTGTGTATGATTGGAAGGAAGTAAACTGCCAAAGTGGTCTTGATGTACCCCAATGGTCTATATAAGATTCGTAAACCATTTGACCCAACTCTGAACTTGTCTCTTCACTGTAAGGTGTACTTACTACTCTTGCTGGAGCGCCCCAAGCATCACCTGCAGCGTCCTCCCAGAAGTAGGGACCCATACCAGAGACGTTAATCCCAATCATTGGGATTCCAACTTCTAAGTCGACCCACTGTTTAACGGGTGGGAGATCCCTAACTGACTGTACAACTGTAATGAAATCAGGGTCCTTGGCAACTATCGAATCGTAAATCGGTGCATAATCGTCGGTTCCTGGATCAACAATCACTGTATCTATAATCTCGTAGCCCCTTCCGGGTAGTACTTCTTCTGCCATTTCCAATGTACCACGACCATAAGCTGTGTCTTCTATCATAGCAACAGTTGTTTGAAGTCCAGGTTCTGGGTAACCCTGATTAACGAATTGTCGGGAAACTGTGTCAACCCACTCACCCAGGTAGTAAGCATGGTAGTAATCGTAGTCTTCGGTCATGAAGAAATTATATATATCATCCTCTAAGACTCGATCCAATGCTCTTACTGCTGAAGTAAAAACTGTAACATGTGGAATTTCGCTCTCTTTTACTCTATCCATCATGGCCAAAGTGACATCGTCAACTGCTGATTCTATTATTATATCTGGATTCTTCCCTATCAACGTATTATAGGATTGCACACCCTCGGTAGTACTCTCAGCAGTATCATAAGGTCCTACTAGTTCAACTTTCCAGTTCGGATACTCGTCCTCATGTCTCCATATCTCATTATAATGTTCAGCGAATATCTGAACAACCCGCCAAGACGCTAAACCTTGGTCTGTTTCTACAGCTCCAAGCCAGCCGATTTTTATCGTTTTTTCTTCTTCCTCTTCTTCTTGCTCTCCCGGACCTGGACCTATTTTCTGATTGATCTCATCCAGAGTATCTTTAATCTCATCGTTAGAAGAAGAAATACTTCGGTTTGTCATTAGAGCTATACCAGAAATAACTATTGAGACAATAACAAGGATTATTATAGCCCACGTTACACCAGTAGTCTGTCCACTATTCTCAAATTTAATATCTCTCACCCCCTTTCTTCTTTGTTTGCATGTAATAATTAGACAGATAAAGGGTTTAAACATTATGATGAGCAACACCACCGAAATCTCGGATGAAGCTAGATATTCAATCGATTAGCTAATTAATCTGGTTAGTTTTTTCAATATTGATAATATTAGAAAAGATATCCGAAATACCATATACATTTCCTTTTAGAATATATTCTGCAGGGCCACTCATTGTTATTTGGTCTTTATCATCGATTTTTATCTCTAAACTTCCGCCCAAAAGTCTCACCGAAATCTCACCTTTTACTAAGCCTTTTTTCTTGGCAGCAAAAGCTGTGGCACACGCACCAGTACCACATGCTAGAGTCATTCCCGCTCCTCTTTCCCATACATAACTAACAATATCATTACTAGAATTAATCTTAGCAAATTCCACGTTCGTTTTACTTGGTTGGAACATCTCAGCATTTTCTAGGATAGGACCTTTTTCTTGAGTGATTTCTTTGGAAGCTTCTTCAGTAAAAATGACAAAGTGTGGATTACCTACAGAAATTAGATCGCCCTTGAAACCTTCGACTTCAATTCCACTATTCACTACTTTTCCTTTTCCCATAAAAACCTCTATTTCTCCCTTTGAGATAATTTTGACATCTTTTATTCCGGATTTTGTTTCTATTGATAACTTATCATCCACTTTCTCTTTATCATATAGATAAAGGGCCACACATCTTATTCCATTACCACACATTTCTGCTTCTCCACCATCCCTATTGAAAACCCTCATTTTGAAATCTGCTATTTCACTATTGTTTATGATGAGCATTTGATCAGAGCCAATACCAAAATTCTCATTGCACAAAGCTATCGCTATTTGGCTATAGTTTAACCCAGTCTCTTTCATCAATCCTTCATTTATGTCCTCAACCAGGATTTGACTATTTCCTATACCATGCATTTTTGTGATTTCCATCGATATCACTCGAAAATATTATTTTCAGTCAGACGATCCACTGCAATTGAAATATCTTTCAAAGAGGGTACGAGAGCAAATCTCAGGAAGTTGTCTCCGTTCTCAGATTTTTGTGCAACTGCACCACCGGGAGTTGCGTTTATCCCTTTGACTTCAAGTAAGTTTTTTACTGTATTCAAGGAGGTATTCCCTTTTGGAATTTTAGCCCATAGGTAAAAAGTCCCTTCTGCATACACTTTTGAAAAGCCAGTTTTTTCGAGAGCAGGTAGTAGTTTATCTTTCTTTTTCTGATATAGGGCTCTCATTTTTTCAACATGACTCTCATCCGATAGTGCTCCGATGGCTGCGTATTGAAGGATCTGTGACTGCCCTGAATGTAAGTTAGTCTGTACTTTTTTGAAAGGGTCCAAAAGCTCTTTTCTTCCAGCTACGAATCCAATTCTATAGTTTGTCATATTACTTCTTTTAGATAGAGAATGAAAGACTAGACCCACTTCACGTCCATCTCCAATATTGAATAGAGAAATGGGTTTTTTTCCATCGTCATAATACATTTCGGAATACGCCTCATCAGATACCAAAATGATATCGTTTTCTTTACAGAAATCTACTGTTTTTTTAAGGAACCTCTTTGGTGCAATCTTCGTGGTCGGATTATTGGGGTAGTTTATCCACATAATCTTAGCTTTCTGAACTTCTTTTTCATCAAGCTCAGTTACCTTAGGTAAAAAATCGTTTTCCTCTTTCAAAGGCATGAGGATGGGCTTAGCTCCTCTCTGTTTAGCTCCGGTAGTATATGGGGGGTAACCCGGATCAGGAACTAATACGCAGTCACCTCTGTTGACGTAGGCCATTGGCAATGAAAAAACAGCCTGTTTGGAACCTAAAGTAGCTGTAATCTCTTTTTCTGGATTCAGTTTAACATTAAATCTCCTTTCAAACCACTCAGAGACGGCTTCTCTATAATTCATTTCTCCTTCATAACTGGGATATCCTCTCTCAGGGTGTATCACTGCTTCTTTTATCCCCTCGGAAACTGCAATTGCAGGAGTCGGTTCGGTAGGATCACCTACCCCAAAATCAATGACTTTTCCAGAGTACTCTCTTTCAGCTTTCTTTTTAGCTTCCTCAACCTCAGCGAATGCATAGGGTTTGAGAGAGTTTAGGTACTTGCTTTTATCAATTTTCATATGGATCACTTCCCGACTACTCTCATTGAGTAACAGAGTTTTTAATAATTTTATAGTTGGTCTTAGCTTGAGTTTTTAATTGAAAAATTAAAAAATTATAAAGGATTAATAATCCCCAGAAGGCGGCTCCTGCGGGCTAGAGAAGAATGATTTGTTGGCGGGCAATACGGATGTTCTAGCATTACTAGTCGCCTTCACATTAAAATTAGGAAGGTTTTAATACTTCTTCAAAAATCATTTCAAATTCTTTTGGATGTTTCAGAAAATCTAGATACTGTGGCTGTTCTATTAAACTATACATATCCTTTTCGCTTTCTATTCCAAATTCTGGTAAATTTGTAGGTTCCACTCTCCTCATTTTGGGAAGTTTTCCATATTTTTCATTTTCAATGAATTCTCCACTAGTTAGTTCAAAGTAAGCAGCTCCCCCGTACTTGACAATATCCTTGTAAATTGAATCAAACGTTCTATTCACCCAATTGGCCATCTTCAATGTATTTTCTGTTGGGTTTATTGTGATGTGTCCATAATTAGGGGGTATTAGAACTTTTTCACCAGACTCAGCTTCTATTAACACTACATCTTCGATTTTATTCGAAGATGATTTTCTCTGAAGTAAATAATGAGCTTTCCCCTCTAAAACTTCATAGATTTCTGGGAAGCTTAATTCATTTGCGGCTTTTGGGTGATAATGTCCTTTTGTTTTAACGAATTCTTTGCCCATTTTTAAAGGGGGAACAACTGTAATATCGTATCGCAGGCTTCTCGAGCGAATCTTTTTTTTGTCGTCTTTCTTCCAAAGGTCCCGATACATGTAATAAAGTTCCTCATTTTCGTTGTTCTCCAACCATTCCTTATCGAGAATCACTTCCCCCATATCTTTCGCATATCTTATATCTGGCTCTCTTATTATCTCTCCAAATTTGAGGTTTTTTTTGCTAATTTTTTATCACCTAAGCTTCCTAAACAATACTTTTACTAATTGAAATTTTTTAAACTACTCCACTATTTCGTATTCGTAAGTCACTTCTGCTGATTGTTTTAGAATAGCGGATACAGAACAGTATTTGTTCTGAGATTTCTCTATTGCTTTTTTAAATTTGTTTTCTTCTACTTCTTTTCCTTTTATTTTGTATTTTATGTGAATACTTTCGAAGATTTTTGGATGTTCTTCCTTTCTGGTAGCAGAAATCTCTATATCTAACTCTTCATAATTTACCCTCATTTTCTTTAGTATACTAATAACATCCATGCCCGTGCATCCCCCAAGAGCGATCAGAACTAACTCCATAGGTTTAGTAGCTGCTTCTTTTCCACCAAAGTCTGCAGGACCATCTAGGGGTACCCAGTGATTTGAATCACCTTTTCCAATCATGCTTAAACCTTCGACCTTCTTGACTTTCACTTTTATTGTACCACCTCCCCAGACTATCTTTTTGAAACTTATCTTATATCATTGGACAAAAATTTTTTGACCTGTAAATTTCCTAATCAACAAAGAAAAATTTCAAAAATATTAGCTTATAATTATCTAAAGGATTACTATGGACAATGAAAAGATAAAGGCCGTACTATTTGATCTTGACGGAGTTCTTATAGATTCATTAGACTCATGGCATTCCTTGTACAATGATACGCTTACTCACTTTGGAAAAGAAAAAATGAGTATGAATGAATTTAAAAAGGCTTGTATGGGGGCTAGCCTAGAAGAAAATATGGAAAAACTCGGTATGGGTATGGAAGGTGCTACATATATTAGATCAAACGCTGTCAACTACGTTAACGAAATAAAAATTTTCCCAGAAACGCTCGATGTTATTGAATCGATAAAGAAAAAACAGGGAATAGTCACTAACTCACCACCTAACCGAACCAAAAAAATTTTGGATAAGTTTGACCTATGGGATTATTTTGAAGTTGTAGTGGATGCGGGAGATGTAGAAAATTTAAAGCCCGCTCCGGATTTAGTTCTCGAAGCTTGCAAAAGATTAGGAATTAAACCCAAAGAAGCCGTATTTGTGGGGGATAATCATGTGGATATCGAAGCTGGTAGAGCGGCAGGAAGCAAAGCCATTGGTGTAAAGATTGAGGGAGATATACAGATTAACAGTCTGATTGATTTACCTAAGATTATAGAAGACTGTGATTGAGATGGAGAAAGGTGAAAAAAAAGTAATTGCGGTAACTGGAACCCCCGGAACTGGCAAAACAACCTTTTCTAAAGTGTTTTCGGATGGTTTAGATTACAGATTAATAGATCTCAACGAGCTTATTGAGAGGGATGGAATTTATGAGCTAGATTCTGATGGGACGAAAGTAGTTAATTCTCAAGACTTACAAAACTCCTTCAAAAAACATATGTCCGGAAAATCTGGCAATTTCGTGGTAGATGGACTCCTTTCCCACTTACTTCTGCCCGCTCAACTAGAGAAACTCGTAGTACTAAGAACTAAACCAAGCGTTCTGAAGAAAAGATTAGAGAGTAGAAACTATCACGAGGAAAAGATAAGAGAAAACATGGAAGCCGAAGCATTAGGGGTAATACTTCAGGAAGCGGTTGCTAATCATGGGACCGAAAATGTATATGAAATAGATACTACGCAA
Source organism: Hadarchaeota archaeon (SeqCode) (assembly GCA_964384105.1). Lineage (GTDB taxonomy): Archaea > Hadarchaeota > Hadarchaeia > Hadarchaeales > JAGGTB01 > CAYLJV01. Next base: position 16,094 of record CAYLJV010000006.1, read on the forward strand.
AACTCCCCATCTGAAACAGTTAACTTATTCAAAAAGGCATTAGCAGGTGGTAGATCGCTAAAGCCTGGATCGATTGACTGGTTGGAGGAATTTTACTTCGGATCAGGCTAGAACTCCTGCATGAAGAAGAATTTCAAATATTATAAATGCTATACAAACGCCTACAATCGCTTTTGGGCTTACTTTGGGTCCATGTGTTTCTGAGTCAAAGTATCTGATTAGGCCAGCACCAGTCGCTGGCATACTACCTTCATCTCGACCTCTACTAGCCATTTTTCCCACAATATTATTTCAACTATTTCAACTAATTAAAGATTTTCTCTGATCTGTAGAATTTCGATTCTAGAAATTAATAACGTATTGTTTCTATCGACTTTTTGCTTAAATTAGCCTGCTTAATTGTTGAAAAATAGTACCGAGCAACAGAAGTATTTTCACGATATAGGAAATGTCTATTGAGAGTTAAAATTTACTTTTAATCCCCCGTCCTCCCTTAATCTAAAATGATAAATACCGCAATATATAGAAACGAATTTTCTATTTTTGATGTTGCCGACTTCTATGTTATTAATAGATTCGTATTTTATTTTGAGACTATTTGGAATAAATTCTTTTTTGTGATAATTCTGTTCTTTTGGGAAAATATTGAACACATCGCTGAGTGTTCTGGGTTCTTTTTTACTCTCTCTAAAAACTTCCAAGACGTCTTTTTCATTAATTTTTCTTTCTTCTGTTTGTACGTTTCTATTTTTGTCAAGAAGACTAATCCAGAGAGTTCCATTACTCCGAGAGATTAAATAGGAAATATCACTATTACTTTCAATAATTTTTTCTGAATCCTCTTTCTTTAAATCATCCAGGAATTTCTTTTCTTCACTATCCTCAATTTTCATATTATGGAACGTAATCGACTTGTTTTCCATGTTAAAAGAATAAGTCCAAGAAACTTCTTTTAACTTGTTCTCTAATTCTCTTTCAAGATTTACTTTTTTCATCTCTATCAACTAGTTGCTATAAATTTCTTGCAGAGTCGTTCGTGTTTCATTTCATAATATTTTTATCGATCAAAATAAGGATTCTTGTGTTCTCCCGATATGGGTATACCCATTATAACAGTGGCATCTAAGACCCCCAAGTTTCTAGCAGCTACACCAATACGATACATTATTCGAGAGTCCACATTATGGATTGATGCAGTTTTCACCGCTGAGCCAAGCGCAACGCCAAGATCCAATAGTTTAAAAACACAGTTTGGCCCTAAGAATTCTTTTTCTAGTTTTTCTACTTTATTGAATTCATCACAGGATTCAAATCCGCATGCTCCACAGTTTAATCCTAATCCTGTATGTTCTTTCGATCCAACTATTAGGAGAGCTGAGCTGCCCAAAACATTATTTCCGTCTCTTACAAATTTTTCATCTTTTCTTTCTTTTCCAATTCTAATCATTTCTTTGCCAAGTTCTTCAAGATCAGATCCAACAAGTACTTTCAAAATTAGTGAATCCATTCCTGCCGATTTCGGCGCAGTAATCGCAGAAATTTCCATATATTCGGCTACTCTTTCCAAAATATGCTCTTTATCCATTGTGATGCCTCGATTATCCTTCGACTTAAGAATATATAACGTTTAGATCTCTATAGTGCCTTTAAACCCGTTTTTTCTAAAGTATATGTGGTTTGACTAGGTTCAGAAGTGTCTGAAGTAGCTGTTCCATAGCAGGGTAATTTCTGTATATTCTCCTCTAATGTAATTTCTATATTTTCTCGTTTTTTGCGTTCTTTTCTAAAATGGTGGGCACACCACCATTCATTCCTATATAGGAAAGTTGCATCCTTCCCACAATTACAACATTTTGCCAAAATATCTCCTCGGTCCAGCCTGATTATAGACTTAGATTAGGGATTAAAGTGTTTTTCGTAGACTAATTGTCAACATATTGATGACTAGGGGTCCACAAGAGTTTATAGACTTCTATTACCCTTTTTTTGCGCTTTTTTAGAGTAGATGAAATTCGAAAAATAGATATACTTTTTTAATTTTAATCTGCTAAGCTATTGAACAACATAATTATTGATTATCTAGCTCCAGACAGCAATTAATCCCTCTAATAATCTCTTAAAGAAAAACAAACTAATCACTTCATACTCCGGTTCCTCTTGTTGTTTCTGAGACTCTAGAGTTCGCAATTTATTTATAGAAAATTCAGTTTTTAATGAGCGTGATAGGTATTAGTAGGTAAAGTCCTAGAAGATATGAGACCGTCAGTGAAGCTCTAATTTTATCAATTTATTAATAGTTTATTCAGGAAAAGTTGAAATAATGAGCATAAATCTCTTTGTCTATCTCTCAAGAGAGTGTGATCCAAAAAAGTGTACTGGTCTGAAACTAGTTCAGTTTGACAAAGTAAACGGTGTTTATTCCCTTGGAAATATACCAAAAAAATCTCTTTTTCTAAATCCTATTGAAAAGAAGGCTCTTTCTCCAGAAGATTCAGAATTAGCATTAAAAAGAGGGATAACCGGATTTGATTGCTCTTGGAAAAGGATTGCCGAAATCGAATCCTTGACGGGAAAATTGGAGCAACGAAGTTTACCTTACTTAGTGGCTGCAAATCCAACTAATTTTGGAATCCCAACTAAATTGAGTACAGTAGAAGCTCTTTCGGCAGCATTGTATATATTAGGTGAAAAAGAACAGGCAAGAGAGCTATTGAATGGCTTTAAATGGGGTCATACCTTTCTCGAAATGAATATGGAGCCGTTGGAAGAGTATTCAAATGCAGAAAATAGTCATGAAATCGTTGAATTACAAAAAGAGTTTATGCCATCCCATCTTGAATCTAATAAGTAAGTGGGTATTATGGGCGAAGAGATTATAGAAAATTCCATTATTCTAAAAGGAGAAGACTTGGAACTTGTTGAAGGTTATCTTCGGATAGAAAACGGAGTTATCAAAGAGATTGAAGAAGGTGACCCAGTCAAATCTGGAACGAATCTAAACAAATCGATTATAATCCCCCCTTTTTTCAACGCTCACACCCATATCGGGGACTCGGTAGTAAAGGAGATTTATGGAAGTAAATCACAACCAGAGGTCGTGGGTGAGTGCGGAAAAAAGTTTGAAATCCTAGAGTCTGCCTCAAAAAAGAAAATAGTGAATAGTATAAAAGAGAGTCTCTTAGAAATGAGGGAATCTGGAACTTTCGCATTCTGTGATTTTCGAGAAGAAGGAATTAACGGAGTTAACTTAATAAAGGAAGCGCAAAACGAAATCCCTAAATCTATCATTTTGTCTAGACCTACCATAGAAGAAGAAATAGAGGAATTGTTGATTGAGACGGATGGAATCGGAATTTCTTCCTTGGATTGTTACTCTTCAAGATTGATTGAAAAAATATCTAAAGGTGTTATGAAAAAAAACAAACACATTTCATTACATGTTTCAGAGACCGAGAAAGCTCACAAAAAATCAATTGAAGAAACAGGAAAGACGGAAATAGAGCGGGCTTTAAATCTTAATCCTTCTTTTCTAGTCCATGGTACTTGGGCCTCTGAAAAAGATTTGGAATTATTAAGAGATGATAACGTTCCCCTAGTCATGTGTCCTCGTTCAAACAGTTTATTAAGTTGCGGAATCCCCCCTATCAAAAAAGCGATGGATAAAGAAGTTGAATTATGGTTAGGTACGGATAATGTTTCTGTTTGTTCACCCATCATACTTGATGAGCTATCTTTTGCCTGGTCAATATTGAGATTGCAGTCAGAAGATGCAGGAGAAAAAGAGGCCAAAGAGTTACTAAAAGCTGCAACTATAAATCCTACCAAAAAAATGAAAGCTAGTTTTGGTTCCATAGAATGCGGCAGTAAAGCCGCTTTTGTAGTTTTAGAAAGAAAAAGAAATCTGACTAATTGTGAGAATTTGTACATGGGAATAGTAAATAGAGCAAGAGTTGACAATATCAAGTCCATTTACTATCCGAGAGAAAATGTTTAGGAAAATATTTAGGAAATTATTTAAATCTGGTTAATGAGAAGAAAGCCGGTGGATAAGTTCCATAGGAGTATACTAAATGAAAATTAAAGACGTTATGACTAAAGATGTTAAATCAATCAATGTACCAGGAAGTAGAGATGACGCAATCGACCTCATGAAGAAATTAGAAGTTAGCGCCCTCCCCGTTCTCAATAAAAAAACGAGCGAATTAGTTGGTATGGTTGGACTAAGAGATCTTTTTGAGGATCCTGATGAAACGCAGCTTGGTATGCTCGTAAGACGTGATGTAACCACCATTTCTCCAGACCAGATGTTAGAGGAGGGAACCAGATTGATTTTGAATAAAGGTGTTAGGAGATTACCCGTAGTGAAAGATGGTAAACTCGTAGGAATAATCACAGTTGGAGATATACTTTCGCGAGTTATCGCCGAGAAGGATGTGGAAACACCAGCTAAAGAATGTATGCAAGATTCTGTAACTACTATCTGGGAATCTACACCACTCAATGTCGCACTAGAAATTCTTAATCTCTCTGGTGAGCGAGCGCTTCCTGTACTTGACAAAAATGGGGAATTTGTGGGAATGATCGGAGACGAGGACATAATTGGAGTAAGCGAAATCCAAACTGAAGAGAAAAAAGAATTGATGAGAGGTCGAAGCGAAACGGAGAAGTGGACTTGGGACAGTGAAGATATGGTTTATATCACGAAACAAAGTCTTAAACCACCCAACAAGCCGGTTAAAGAAGTGATGTCTAAGGAACTAATAACCGTAACCAAGCGGACTCCCGTAAGCAAATGTGCTGAATTGATGAGAACCCACGGGTTGAATCAGTTGCCAGTCATATCCGGGAAAGATCTGATAGGTATGATAAGCGATCAAGACATTCTAAAAGTTCTAATCAAATAATTAATTTCTGAAGAATAGTGGTAGATCTAATGTCCAAAAGTAAATACGAAAATGTTATGGAGATAGCAAGGAGGAGGGGTTTCATTTGGCCATCTTTTGAACCTTATGGTGGTTTGGCAGGTTTCTATGATCTTGGTCCACTAGGTTCTCTACTCAAAGAGAGAATTGTAGAAAGGTGGAGGCAACATTATGTTGTAAAGGAAGGATGCTTAGAGATTGATTCTCCGACAATCTTCCCAGAAGAAGTACTAAAAGCCAGTGGTCATGTGGATCATTTCACCGATGTTATGATAGAATGTACTTCATGTAGTTCGGTTTATGAGGTGACCGATTTAGTCAAGGAATTTACGGGGCAGGACATCGAGGGTAAAAGCAATGATGAAATGAAAGAGTTCATTGATACTCACAATATTCGTTGCCCCGAATGTGGTGGTTCCTTCGGCAAGATTTATGATTTCAATACAATGTTCAAGACAGTGATTGGTCCAAAAGGGGACAGAAATGGTTATTTAAGACCTGAAACTGCCCAATCGATTTTCGTTGACTTTAATAGGTTACAAAGGGTTGCTAGACGGCAGCTACCTTTTGGAGTAGCTCAAACTGGAAAGGGATACAGAAACGAAATTTCACCTAGAAAAGGTATCATCAGACTTCGGGAATTTACAATGGCTGAGGCGGAAATTTTCTTTGATCCGGATAACCCTACACATCCGAACTTCGAAAGAGTCAAAGACGATAATTTACGACTTTGGTTAGCTGAAGATCAAAAAAAGGACAATGAATCCCTTACCGAAGTAAGTACTGGGGAAGCCGTAAAAAAAGACCTTATAATTAATGAACTCACGGCATATCATATGGCTTTTGCGAAACGATTTATTTTGGATCTTGGAATACCCGAGGAAAAAATTCGACTTAGAGAACAGGTTCCTGGAGAACGAGCACACTATTCGAAGGAAACATGGGATTTGGAGGTCTACAGCGAAAAATTTGGTTGGATAGAAGTAGCAGGCATAGCATATCGAACAGATTATGATCTCTCACGACATTCAAAGTTTTCTGACACCGACATGAGTGTTTTTTATCAAGGAAAAGGAGAAGAAGGAAAACGGGTTTTACCACACGTGGTTGAACCTTCTTTCGGAATAGACCGACCACTTTACTGTGTACTGGAGCATTCTTTTGTTGGTGAAGGAGATAAGGGAAAATTCAAATTGGACAAGAAACTTGCACCCATAGAAGCTAGTGTATTTCCTTTAATTTCCGATGATGGACTTCCAAAGAAAGCTACTGAAGTCCTCATTAGGCTCCGAGAAAAAGAGGTCTTTGCAGAATACGATGATTCTGGAAGCATAGGGAGAAGATATGCAAGAGCCGATGAAGTTGGAGTCCCCTACTGCATAACTGTAGATCACCAAACTATGGAAGACTCTACAGTTACTATAAGAGACAGAGATACTACTGATCAGATAAGAATAAAAATAGACGAATTGGTAGAGGTCTTAAGGAAGCTTCTAAGAGACGAAATTGAGTTCGAAAAAGCCGGCGAACCTTTCTAATAAATTTTTTTACATTCCTAATTTCGATTAATAGACGGAACTCCCCCTAAAAAATTAAAAACCAGTAATTTTATTCAGTAGATTTGAGGATATAAATCAACAGATGGAGGTGAGAAATATGGTAGGAGCACTAATTTTGGTAAACACTGGAGCAGGTCACATGCATGATGTTTATGAAAGAACTAGAAAATTAGATGGAGTTGAACGAGCTGAGATGCTTACTGGACCTTACGACATTATGGTTATAGCAAGAGGAGAAGAAATTACTGAAATTACGAGTACTCTTATTGACAGAATTAGAGATATAAGCGGGGTTGAGGGAACTATTACAAACATTTTCATAAGACCTCAGCGCCTGTACCCTGAATTGGGGAGCAAAAAGTAAAATAAAGATATGGAAACATCTCCCCCTCCTTCTCTTTCTAATTACTAACTTACGATTTTATTTGTTGATTTATTCCAGAGCAGGTGGAACTTTCTTAAGGTCCTCACTCGTCAAATGGGAGTAAATTCGATCAGCAGTTTGAGTTGTAATACCTAAGAACTCCGCAATATATTTTATTGAGAAGCCAGCTCTTGCCATCTGAGAAGCTCTAGAATGTCTTAGCGAGTGAGGCCGATAACTTATTCCAAGAACCCTGTCCGTCCATTTGCCTACTATCAGCCTAATTGCCTCTCCAGATATTCTTTTTGGTTCGCCCTTGTTTAACTTGCCATAAGTTACGAATAAAGCGGGGTGATCGTCTGTTCTCGCTTCTAGGTACTCATCAATAATACTCAAAGTCTTATCACTCATTCTTCTTTGATGTCTTTCGGGTTTCCCTCTGGTTTTTTTCCTAGAGACCACCATTATAGGAGGTCTATAATCGTTCTTATCGAGAGAAACAACCTCCCCTCGCCGAGCACCTAAATCAAAAGTTGTAGCTATTATTGCTTTATCTCTTTTCTTTAGAACACTTTCAACAACTTTTTGAACGTCTTTTGGATTTGGGTAGTCCTTACCCTCAACCACACTTTTTCGTTCTACCCTTGGGTTCTCTAGATCTATTTCAGCACCCAGCTCTCTCTCGAAAAATACTTTGATTGCTGAAAAGTGCTTACTTTGACTTGCTTTTGACTGTCCTTGTTTAGAAAGATAGATAAGAAAATCGTCAAGGCTTTTTTCATCAGGTTTTCGGTTATTTTCATCAAGCCACTCATCAAATTTCTTCAATGACCAGATATATTGCTTAACAGTGCTTTCACTACGAGTTCTTCTGGCTCTATGGACGAAATCTCCTACCTTAATTACCTCAAATTGCCTTCTAGATACACTCATATCAAACTACCCTTACACAAGTTTGAATAAAAGCCTTTTGTTTTAATTATAGTTAAAACAAATAGGGTGTCCATTCATAGGTATAAACAATTATACCTTTTAATTAAAGTATAATTAAATATACTAATACTTAATAAATAAAAAAAATTAAATAATTAGGTATACTTAAATAAACCTATTAATTATAAATAAAATACCATCTTAAAAAAGGTATAGTAAAATATACCTTTTAAAAAAATATGGGGGTAAATGGCTAACTGATTCCTTTGATGAACATGAGTGGGTAGTCAAGCTGGGAATTTACGCATCTCCAGTTCTACTCAAGCCTCTTTGTACTTAGAAGTTGTATTAATTTTCAGGGATTGCCAGTCAGATCACAATACACATAGGACGAATTGCTTTTTTCATTCAAATCGACTATTGCTTCCGATTCTGTTATATAAGGGTATGCTAAGGCAAATTCAAGGGCCTTTTGTCTCGGAAAGGTTCCCCAACGATTGATGATAAATTGCGCTTAGGGATATAGCCCCCCTTCAAACATGGGTTTTTCTCTGTCTCTAGGTGAATCAAAAAATTCATCTCCCGAATCGACCTCTTTCACCGTTATACCATTTTCTTTTTACGTTTGAAGTTCAAAAGTTATTCTAAGTTTAAAAAAGGATTCTGATATAAATGGCTAAATGCGATTACTGTGACGAAGAAGTATTCATGCCTTACAAATGTGGGTATTGTGGTGGAACATTCTGCCCAAAGCATAGACTACCCGAGAACCACGAATGTGAAGGTTTAGAAGAAATTTCAAAAAAATCAAAAGAAGAGGGACGCATATATCGGGATGTCAGTGAAAACCTGAGGCGTAAAACCCCCAGCAATGAACCTCCTAAAAAGTCACATGAGGTAACCTTTGAGATTGGTGACTGGCCGGAAGATAGAAGAGAAAAAAGAAAAACATTTGGTTTTTTTGATATAATAAAAAGCTTTTTTCTTAGCAAAGCCACTACGACTTTCCTTTTTGCTATGATACTTATATTCATTGGACAACTGATAGCACAAGGAGTGTTGGGGAGTAACTACTACAGATTAGGAGAATATGGAACTTTCATCTATTATCTTGCCCCGTCCTTAAACACGGTGATAAATCGACCTTGGACTGTTATAACTTCTATATTTATTCACGGCGGGTTCTCCCATTTAATACTAAATGGAATAGTATTATTTTTCGTGGGATCTACTCTCGAGAAAATTGTTGGCAAAAAGAAGTTCACTTACCTATTTTTCGGTGCAGGAGCTATAGCAGCAATAGCTCAAATCGCCTTTACCAATCCAGATATTGTAGTCTTAGGAGCAAGCGGTGCCATTTTGGGCATTCTCGGTGCCTTAACTGTCCTAGCACCACGCATGCCAGTCTTTCTCTTTTTCTTAATTCCTATGCCCCTCTGGGTATTGACACTTGGGTACGGGATTCTATCTGCAGTTATGGCATTCACTGGATTAGCTGGATCAATCGGTCATATAGCTCATCTCTCCGGATTAATAGTTGGATTACTTTATGGATACAAACTCAGAGAGGATAGGAAAAAAGAATATCAACAATATATTCGAAGGCGCTTTGGCAGTAAACCATGGTAAAAGCCACAGAAACTATAAACTTTAATTTTATTATCCTTTCTGCCCTAATTAGCCTGCCTAATTGGGAAAAATAGTAAACTAACAAGAGACGTAAAATTGACAAGGCGAGATCCAGATGGTAAACAACATTGTTTTAGGTCTATTTAGCAGCCTAATTGCTGCTGTTTTTTTAGGGATTTATCCAGTACCTCGGAAGTATGTAGATTTCGGAATAAACGACTATATGATAAGCATGACTATAGGCGTTTTTTTAAGCGGTTTTTTTTATAAGCACCCTCATCCTTCAGTCCGTACCCGAATCACTTGGTTTTAGTCTGACATATAGTGAACTTAGTTTCGGCTTACTTGCTGGAAGTCTTTGGAGTATAGGGACTATCATGTATGTATACTCTGTAGACTGTATGGGAGTAGGAAGAGCAACTCCGATAAAAAACATAACAGCTGTTCTAGGTGTTCTGTTTGGTTTAATAGTCTTCCAGGAATACGAAGGCTTGAGTACCTTTAGTTTGATCACTTTGGCAATTGGAACGATTCTTATAGTGTATGCAGGGAAGATACTCGGCTTCATTCAGGGAAGTACCGGCATATCAAGACCATCCTGCCCGATTAATTTGGTGGTGCCAAAATTCATGGAGAAGAATAAAAAAACGGCACTAACGGCAGGATGGATACTAGCTTTAGGAGCAGCGTTATTATACGGATTAACCTCTATTTCGCTCAAAGTACTCTCATCCTCCACAGAAAGTGTTTTTCAATTTTTACCAATAGTGGGTATTGGTGCTTTGGTAACTTCATTTGCTGCAGATAGAACACTCACTTCCACACACAGTTGGAGAAGAGAGCCTGTAAAAGAACATCTCTACGCTGTTCTAGGTGGGATACTTTGGGTTATTGGATTTATGGGACTGACTCTTGGAATTAAATTCGTAGGACTTTCTATAAGCTGGCCAATGGCTATGTCAAGTACGGTTTTTGCTGTTCTTTATGCAATTCTTTTAGGAAAAGAAATCGACTTTAGCAATAATAAAAAAACGATAATTAAAGGCCTCTTAGTAGGAATTATCGGAATCGCTTTGTTAGGTAGCAGCATCTAACTTTTTATCTTCATAGAAGTCGAATTACGGATCAACAGAATGAAACTACTTAGATTCCACGCCGCCCCACTTAGATATGTAGTATATACCAAATACACATACCAAAGTTATTACTATGGCAGCTACAATAGCAGTGAGAGCACCGGACATATTTTCAAACTTATCCACATTCAATCCACCCATGTTCATCAAACCTATAATTATATCCCTCCAGATCAAAGCTATTATGAAACCAAAAGCTCCACCTATAGCAATAGCAATTGTCCTCTTTACTCCCACCTTTGAAACTCCTTCAGCCATAATTCACCTCCCAATTTTCAAAGAACAAATGAAATATATAAAGCCTTCAGTATCTGCTGTTTTTAAAAAAAGTTCTAAAAATTTTCTATAATGGAAAAATAGGTATTAAGACTCTATTTAATTAGAAAAAAGCCTAAAATATAGACTTCCCGGAGAATAAGTGGATCGAGATTTACTAGACCTTGTTGGAACACTCAATTTAATGCCAACTGGATTTAAACAAATTTGTATTCGGCAATGAAATTTTCCTCACATTCTCTATTGAATTCCAATAATTCTACGTCACTCCCTTTTGACTTTAGCTCATATATCAGATCAACAAAGTATTCATCTACCCCACAGCTGTAGCAAAAGTATCCTTCAAAACGCACTTTAAATCGATCATTCCTTAATTCTAACAGCTCAGCTCTTACTAGAGGGCTTCGATATTTATTATAAGTCTCAATGGCTTTCTTTAAAGTCTGTTTATTCATTTTAAAATGAATGCATCAGATTAGGTCAAATATTTCAACCAAAGGCCCAACCAATCCTCGATATGTCTTGTCACCAGGAAATTTTTTCTGACATGTTCCTTACCAGCTCTTCCCATTTCATCTCTTAGTTGTTCATCGGAGAGAATATCCATTACTTTCCTAGCAACATTTTCGTAATCATGAGGATCCACAAGATAGCCATTAACACCATCCATAATCTGGGCTTCAATTCCACCTAAATTGGACCCTACAACAGGTGTTTCTTTCCATAAAGCTTCGGAGACCGCTGTTCCAAAACCCTCTCTAAATGACTTTCTTAGTACAACATCGGAGGCTCTTTGCACTGAATTAATCATCAAATCTGGAGCATTTATTATCAAACTTACGTCCTCCAGCTCCTCCACTTTCCTTTCAAGTTGATCATACAATTCTTGTCCTTCCGGGTCGTTTCCCCCCATCCAACCCAACATCACGAGTTGGCAGTCTATTTCCTCTCTTATTCTCTCGTATACTTCCAGAACTCCCAATGGATCCTTATTTTTGTCTAACCTCGCAATATCCGAGATTATAGGTCTATTATCATCCACCCCAAGTTCTTCAAGATTATTTTTAATCACCTTTTCACTGATCTCCTTATTTTTATCGGACAGAGGATCGATTGACGGATGGATGACCTCATAATTTTCTAAAAAACTTTCCTTTACAAAGCCGTCCATCTGAAGAATGAACTGATCATAAGCCACAGCAAAGGATTTCACGTAATCCCAAACATCAGCATTGGGGTTAGAAAGATTCACATGACAACGCCAGAGCCACGGTTGTTGCTTTTTATAGTGCATAAGCAGGGGGAGCGGATGAACTCCATGGATGGTTATCAGGTCATGATCTATATGAGTGAAAATTGAGAAATCTCTAATAGTTTCTTCAAAAATTTTCTTTTCGCGATTAGATAGGCTTACGTCGCTACCCAAAAGTGCATCGTCAAGTTTTTTAGCTACCTCAAAGAAATCGACATTACCTACTATGGACCTCCACCCTGCATTAACTCCGATTTCATTTAATAGAGGTGTAATACTTTTCAGTATTTCAGCGACTTCTCCTCCATAATATGTGGAGCTGATTTGGAGTATGTGGTATTTAGAAAGCTTACTTCCTTTCCGATAGATTTCGGAAACCTTTGACTCTCCTATGAAATCTCTGTAATCCGCAAGTCTTCTTCTCAAATTATCCTCTTTTATATCGATTTCAAGCGCAAAAAGTGTTTCGTTTGACTTCATTTCAATAAACAAAGATAAATATTAACTTTAAAAATTGTTAATGAAATACCGGTGGTTATATTGATTGAAAAACTCGGTGAATTAATTGGAAAAGTGATAACTGATAGAGCTTCGGAGAAATTCGAAGAGTTGGAAGACGCACTAGAACACCTTTACTGGTGGGAAAAAGATTACAAGATTAAAAAAACCGAAAATACCATCATATCTAGTGGTATCTGCCCAATATACGAAAAGTATCCCGAGTGGTGTGAAGATGGGTGTTTGAGGTTCGCCCAAAAAATTGGAGACGAATATGGTTATTCCGTAGAGAGAACGAAAAGAAAACCTGACGAGGAAATCTGTGAATTCAGATTTGAGAAAAGATAGATTTCATATCTAGTCTTCCCATAAAATTCAAAAAACATCATCAGAGATAAGTAACCGTAAGATGATCGAGTCTTATTCTTTTGGGGAAATAGAAATAGACGGAAAAAAATATACTAACGACGTTATTCTGTTTCCAGATCGAGTTGTGAATGACTGGTGGAGGAAGACTGGTCACTCACTGTCTATAGATGATATCGAAGAAGTAGTAAAAGAAGAACCGGAGGTTCTGGTAGTGGGGACCGGTGCTTATGGCCGAATGAACGTCCCGTCTGGGACAAAAGACTATTTGAAATCGGAAGGAATAGAACTGATTGTAAAAAAGACCAAAAATGCATACAAAACATACAACGAACTTAAAAATAGAGGCAGGGATGTAGTGGGAGCTTTCCACTTAACCTGTTAACTTTGGTTTTCCGTTAACTCTTCACTTCTGAAATTTAGAATATTTACCCTTTGATGTTATATTGACTAAGGTAAATTTTAGAAGCTCCAAGCTCGTGTGCCATAAACGCGGCTCGATCTCCATCAGTGAAGCCGCCAATTATAGAGTCCATATGATTCCAAAGTATATCCTCACTCAAAGAATTCCTTAACGTATTTATCAAAACTAGATTCATTTTCTTCAGAGTCCACGATCTCCAATTCTACTTCTACCCCTCCTGAATTGAATGCCTTCCAAGAATTCTCGGTGTAAGGATATGCTATGATTATATGAACTGATCCAAATCCTTCAAAGAATGATAGATCCGCTTCCGAGGGGTCCGCTCTTGGAGAAGGGTGACTATGCACCGAGCCACAGGCATCTGAAGAAAGGGGGAGCATGTCCAGTCTCATAATAGCTGATCGGTCAGAGGAGAATGTTCCAGGTAAAAGAAGTATCTCACTGATGATATCTCCACTGGACCTCAAAATACCTGCAAATTCATTAGGATGAGAGGTTTTCGAAGCGTGCAAAAACATCATCAGAACTTCTTTATCGATTTTTTTAATCTTCATAAAAATCTCAAACTATTTTTTACTAATCGTTTTAGCATCTAATAATTTTAGGTCGCTATTCTAGAAATCATCAAAAAATAATAAGTTAACTATAAGTAGCATCTTCATCGATTTAATTTCTCAGTTAATTAGGCAGGCTTATCGGAGGAAAAACTGGATCAGATTAAGAACAATCAAGTAACTTAATCTAAATTTTTTCTAATTGCCTCTGTAGTAGAGACCATTTTCTTTAGTTTTTCTATCGATTCTTCTTTGGTTCTTGTTTTCAGACCACAGTCTGGGTCGATCCAGACTTGCTCGAGGTCCAAAACTTCAAGCGCTCTTTTTATCCGAGACTCAACCGTTTCTTTATTTTCTACAATATGTGAATGTACGTCGATCACTCCAAATGAAAGATCCTTAGTAAAAGGCTTTTTCTCAAAAAGAGTAGTCAGATCAAGATCGCTATTGGACATCTCCAAGTCAAAATTGTCTACCGGCAGATTGAGCATCTCAGGATAAATAAACTCAAAAGCACCGTAACATATGTGTGTGATGAAATAAGCGTCCAAGTCTTGAGTAACTATTTCCATGGCTTTTTCGGCGAAAGCAGGTAACTCTTCTGGTCTTGTTGAAATAGCGGGTTCATCAACTTGTATAATTTTAGCTCCAGCTTTTATCAGTGATTCGACCTCTTTTCGAAGATTTTCTGCTAGTGCTAAACATGCAGATTCTCTATCAGGATAATATTCATTAAAAGACCAATCCATCATAGTGTAAGGTCCAGTAATAACTCCTTTAACAGGTTTATCAGTCAGACTTTGAGCAAACTCCCAAGTATCCAGAGTTATAGGCCCATTCCAATCAATTTCGTTCTTTATTATCGGCTTTCTATAATATCTGTTATCATAAGATCTAACAAGACCACTCATCTCGAATCCAGCAAGATTCCTAGCAAAGAAAGCCGCCATGTCACCTCGGTCCATTTCCCCATCGACTAAAATATCTAAGCCTATCTCCTCTTGGATTTCTATCCACTCTTTAGTGGCTTCTTCTTCGATAGGCCTAAGTTTCTCCTGGTTCAAATTATCTTTCAAATATTCCCTTCTTGCTTTCTTCAGTTTTTCCGGTTTTGGGTAGCTTCCAACAGCGGTAGTAGGTAGGATGGGTAAATCAAGTCCTAGATCAGTCAGTTTTTTCCTCATTCTATAACACCTTCTGCATTTTCAGCGATTTCTACCATATGTTGTATCTTTTCATATGCTCTTTTTCGAGGTAGATATTCCAGTCCACATGAAGGATTCAAATAAATCTTATCGTGAACGATCGAGGAAGCGACCTTTTTGACAGTGGAAACTACCTCTTCGGTTTTTTCCATTTTAGTATTTCGTGCATCTATGAGGCCGAGTCCCAGAAGTTTATCAGATCCCCTACTCTCAATGAGGTCGGGAAGTTCCGGACTATAGGTGAAATCCAGACCAAGAAAGTCAATCGGTAAATCCTGAAATCTATCGTAGAAATTAGTTGAGTCTCCAAAGTAGACATATAGGTCTAACTGTGAACTTCCTTTTGCTTCTGCCACTTTTTCTATACCTGTAGCGAAAATTTCGTAGTCACCCTCCTCTCCTAAGATAGCCGGCTCATCTATCTGTATTTCTTTCGCACCGGCTCGAACCAATTCTTCAACTTCGTTAGAGACAATGTCAGAAAAGGCCAAAGTTAGATCTTCAATATCATTATAATATTTGTCAATCGAATACTTAGAAAGTGTATATGGGCCGGTCAGAACGGGTTTTAACGTTTTTTTGGAAATTTTATCTGCGTATAGAAATTCACTTTTGACAGTAGGCTCCTTCCAGCTAACTTCATCAACAATTACTGGTTGTCTAAAGTAGAAATTTGTGTCAAAATATCTGAGTAGTCCGTTTATATCGCATCCTTCAATATTCCTGGCAAAATGAGAAATTGGATCGTACCATCTCAGTTGTCCATCCGTTACAATATCAAGGCCGGCCTTTTCTTGTTCTCTTATGACTTCTTTCGTATAGCTCTTATAGACCTCCTCGAGCTCATTATCCGATATCTCACCGGTTTCCCATTTTTGATAAGCTTGCCTTAGACGTAATTGTTCCTCACTTTCCCCTACTCTCGGATAGCTTCCCGAATTCCCAGTTAAAATTTCCATTTTCTTACCTTCTCGTCAACAATAGAGTCAGTAATCTTAATAAATTTCTTCATTAATTCCAAAAATTTAACGGGTCACTAAAAAAATATAATCCTGAATAAGATGGTCATAAGAAAATTTTATAGAGAAAAACTAAATCCGAAAACGATAGATGAAGCTTCGTCATCGCACTGTTTTATTGAACTAGAAACCAAAATCAGTAAAGCAACCCTCACATACTTTGATCACAAAAATAATAGAACATATCTCCTGGAGGAGGTTAGCGTACCAACCTCATCTTTTGCTTCTTCTAATGAAGAAGAATATAAATTCATTGACAATAATTGTATTTCCAAAAGCTCTATAAACAGTTTAGTCTCCCATCTGTTTTCCAATCTCTCAAAAGAATCGAAAGAAGGTATAAATTTTTTATTAGCTCACTCTGATCTGTTTGGGAATTTAAATAGACCTCAGGAAATTGTTGAACCGATTTCAGAAATAACCGAATATTGTAAAGAAGTAAATAAAAAACAGATAAATTCGGCGGAAATAAATGCGCCAAGGATAACCGCTAACGAAATCAAATCTAAAATGGTTGCAGAAGGAGCTAAAAATATATTGAAGAACAATATTGAAACGTTTCCCCGATTATATATAGACATATCATCCTGTATTTCAGGATTATCTTGCTCCAAGGGCAATCATAAAAGGGTTACAGGCCTCATTACGGGACTTGGATATACTATTCTGGATGCAATGCTACCGGGTGAAAATGTTTTGGAGAAAGTTGAATCAGATACGGACAAAGTTTACGAATCTATTTCCGAAGAGATTTCCTCTAAAGTAGCAAAATTGATAGAGACAAAAAGAGTTCCAACGGGCTCGACTAGATTTGGTAGAGTACCTGTTAGTGTAGAGTATTCCCATGAAAAAAACATAAAACTAATAGGTTGCGATGTTGGGAAAAATGGTGACAAGCTCGGGGAAATAGCTAAGCTAGGCTCAGAATCCATATCTTATGGGAAAGCAACATTAAAACGAACGGCCGATGAGGTTTTCGCAAGACTAATAATAAAGATGATAGAACGCTTTTACGAAGAAGAACTTATAGGAGAAGAGTCACGTGTTTGCATTTCAAGTATAAACAACTCTAACGAAGAAAGAATCAATTTAGTTTTGGAAAAATTAGAGAATAGAGGATTCGAAAAGATTGCGGAAAAAGTGGTGTTTGTTGAAAATCCCGCTAGTTTTGGAACAAATATTTTTAGATCATAGACTAACAGTGCCACCGTTGTGGGATATTCGAACGTCCTCTATGCCTTCCTCCCTCGCTAATTCTGCGCATGAACTTAATTTCTCTCTACCGCCATGAGCAGGAATGACAACTTCTGGATTGAGAAGACGCATCATCTTTCTGTGATCTTCCTTCATCGCATGACCATGAGAGTGCACATCCATCTCGAGTTTGGCTCCTTTTTGTTTCAGTTTCCTCTCTAGGTACCTTCTGTTAAGTTCATTTACAGGAGTGGGAATAGTAACACTTGAAAAAATTACTAAGTCGTTACTCTCAATAGAATATGGATATTCACCATCAGTAATTCTAGACAACATTGCATTTGGCTCACCTTGGTTTCCAGTAGCCAAAAGCAAATAATCTGACTTATCTCTAGAAACTTCTTCTAGTATGTCTTCTACTTCCTCCTTGTAACTTGCTATCTCTATTTCCGAAAGGTCTATTAAACTCCGTTTTTCTGCATCCTTAGTGTACTCTTTTAAGGATCTACCTAACAAAACAATATCTCTCCGCCCATTATTTGATTCAATTATATTGTTGAGTCGAGCTATATTAGAGGAAAAAGTAGTTACGATTATACCTTCCCGTTTTTCGTTTTCTTCAGATATTATCCTCTTGAGATCTTTTTTTGTTTCCAACTCTGACTTGGTTTTGCCAGGTTCATCGGCTCTAGTACAATCAACGATATAGACCTTAACGTCTTCACGACCTAATTCCTCTAGCTTCTCATAATTCACAGGCGATCCAAGAGTTGGATTATCATCGAGTTTAAAATCAAGCGAATAAACAACTGTTCCTTCATTTGTTCTGAGAACTGAAAGAGCCGTTTGTGGTATACTATGAGTCATGTCAACCAATTCTAGCTCAAAATCATCTGATATCTGAAACTTTTCGTTTGTATCCATTCTAACTATATTATTATTCACATATTCTCTATCGTCTTCGATGAATCTTTCAATTAGATCTCCAGTGTAAGGAGTCGCGATAATTGGGCAATCATACGCTCCTGCTAGCTTTGGAACCCCCCTGCAATGGTCTTGGTGGCCGTGACCGATTACTATGGCCTCAACATCGTTTCGACGCTTTTTAATTTCTTGATCATTAGGAACGACTTTTGACTCAATTGCTTCTACTGTTTTCATTTCTTCTAATTTTACTCCCTGTTCAACAACTCTTTCTATATCTGCACCCATATCGAAGATAACGATCTTTTCATCTACCTCTATCGCAGTCATATTACCCCCAACTTTTTCATAACCACCGATTGTGTAAACTTTCATTTTCTGCACCTTTCGAAGAATTACTTGTCCCCTATAATAAAAAGCCTCCTGTTCAGGCCCCTAAAAAGGCTAAAATTAATACTAATTGGAACTATAATTTACTTAAAATCAATCCACAATGGAGTTTATTTGCCTTCCAAGAACTTAAGAATCACAATCTTGTCATTATAAAATCCAACTAAATAATCTCCGCTAATCTCGCTCCAAAGATTATGGAGAATTCAGCAAAAACTATCGCACCAATAATTTCTGGAATAGCCGCCCCTAAGTCATACGGGATGGTAGTTAACAAGACAACCGATATTAAACCCAATATTACGATCGAGAGAGTGAATATTCCCCATATCCTCTCCGATTTCCGTAAGATCTTACCAGTCCCAATTATTATCATACCCAAGGTACAGAGAGTATAGAATATTACCGAGACTATAAAGTGAGGCGAGGTTCCCATTGGGAAAACACCGATCATAATTAAGAAGAAAGTCCCTCCACCAAAAAGCAAGCCCCCGATATTTTCTAGTCGGCTTTGCAACAGCTTGCTAAGGCCTAGGGTGAAAATTAGGCCTGTGGAGCCAGCGAGCACTAAACCAAAATTAAAAATAATATTATAAGGTGTGTTGACCGCTCCCAGCTCACTAAGTGCATTATCTGCGAAACTAAACCAAGGATGCACTAATATGGATATAGAAATAAACAGAAATGCGATAATGGGACTCAAAATTCCAAATAGACCCATACTTTTTAGAGAAAATATATCCTTCATCAATAGTCATTGTGGAATTTTAATTTAAAAATGGCATAGATACTGTTAAGTTAAGGAATAAAAATTAACAGAGAGTAGTAGTATTGGTAAGGTGATGAATCAATGACTTTATTTTTTGTATTGATAAATCTGGAACCTCAAGAGGATAAACTAGAAAAAGTAAAAGAAGAAGTAGATAAAATACCACAGGTTATTGAATCCTACATCGTCTTCGGCAGATGTGATATAATTGCTAAAATGGAAACTGAAACGATGTCAGAACTAGCTCAAATAGTAAGATATAAAATAAGATCAATAAAAGGTATTGAAAAAACAGAAACTTTGACTGTTTGGGGAAAATAAAATATCATAAACTAAAATTCAATCACAATGAAACGTATGAAAGGTAGACACCTAGCTTTTCTGGGAATCTTATTGGGCTTAATCAATGTGGGAATTCCCTATCTATTTTTGAGAGATGTTTCCTCCTTTTGGGGTTCATTCTTGTTCTGGATTCTAGTAACGGTTGGGGTATTATCCGTTGGTCTCTGGAAGATAAGACAATGGTGATTTGTTGAGGCCTTTATATATTTACTTAGCTGTTGCAATTTGGGCATTTTTCGGAATTGGTATCGCTCACCTAGCCAGAAAAAGGATGGGAAAAGGCATACCAGACTTTTTCATTGCGAACAGGAAAGTGGGGGGATTCATATCTGGAATGACGTACAGTGCAACTACATATAGTGCATTTATGATGATCGGGCTAGTTGGACTAGCCTATTCCTCAGGTGTCGGGGCTTTAGGTTTTGAGTTAACATACCTGATCTTTACAGTTTTTCTTCTTTCTATATTCGCACCCAGATTTTGGATAGCTGGTCGAAAATATAACTATATAACTCCCCCCGGAATGCTCTCAGATAGGTATGAAAATAGATATGTGGGAGTAATTGCGACCCTGATAGCACTCGCAATGTTGATTCCTTATGCCTCAGTACAGTTAATGGGTTCCGGTTTTCTGTTCAGTGGAATGACTGGTGGAAGAATTCCATTCATTTTTGGTGTAATTCTCATGGCTATCTTCAGTGGTATTACTGCTCTATGGGCCGGTTTCCGATCAGTTTCCTGGACGGACGCATTTCAAGCCATAACAATGATGATTAGCAGCATTATCCTGATTTTCTATGTTTTCTATCATTTCTTCGGGTCTCCAATAGAGTTCTTCTCAATTGTCAGTTCGGAAACTCCAAACCTTCTGAAAATTTCTTGGGATATTGAAAGATTCATTGGACTTTCCCTCCCTTGGGCCTTTTTTGCATTAAGTAATCCACAGGTATCCCAGAGAATGTTCGTTTCCGAGAATATCAGCAGCTTGAAAAGAATGATAATTTACTTTTCTATTTTTGGTCTGGTATATACTGTGATAACTACTCTGCTAGGTTTCTCCGCGGCTAACATAGTTCCGAGTCTGGCTGAAGCAGACACGGCAATGCCCACCCTTCTCAATCGAGTTCCCACAGTTCTTGGATTACTAGTTTTTGTAGGAATATTCGCTGCGGCCACCTCCACCCTTGGGTCTATTTTACTGACTCTCAGCTCCCTATCTGTCCTTGACATTACCCGCTCTCTAAAACCGGATCTACCTGAAAAAAAAGTGTTGATGATAGGGAAATCGATCATTCCCGTGCTATTAATCATCTGCATTCTTTTTGCGCGATTGAGACTTAATCTCATAGCAGTGCTCTCTAGCATGGCTTCTGGTGGTCTTCTGGTTTCAGTTCCTGTATTCATAGGAGCATTTTTCTGGAAAAATGGTTCCGCACAAGGAGCGATCTGGAGTATGATAATCGGGGGAGTAGCAACAGGGGCGATGTATATATTAAACTGGTATCCGTTTGGATGGTGGCCTTCGGTCTGGGGGTTTGCAATATCAATAATAATCTTCGTAGCCGTTAGTCACATTACTAAAAAGCCTGAAAAAGCGGAAGAATTTATTGAAGACATCAATAAGAAGATAGAAAAACGTGATTATTTTTGATTTACGATAAAAAGAGAACACATAGTTAATAAAAAATAAATAGAAGAAACCCGGACTGGTTATTCGCCTTTTAGATTTTCTGAAATCTCTTTGAGATACTGCTTCATCTCACGGATATCTGCCTGGATCTCTTTCATAGCCTGTACTAACATCTTATTTTGGCCGCCACCTTGCATACTAGCCATTCGTCTCATCAACGATGCGCCACCCATCCCGGGCATTTGACGGGGGCCACCTCCACCCTGCATCTCTTTCATCATCTTTTTGCGCATTTCTCTTCTCTTTTCATCAAGGCTTTTTGATTCTTCTTTTTCGGAATTTTGTTCTTTTTCCATTCTACCAGAAATTCAAGCTTTCTCTTCCCTTAAAAACTTTGATTAGAAGATAAAATTAGATAGTCAAAGATTAGTCCTAACATCCTATTCTGGCATCTACAAACGATTCAATTCACTCTGTTTCAAACAATCTCAGGATAATCTCCAAATTGAACCAGATTAATTCGGAAGGAAAAGAATTATTCAAAAATCACTGGATTTAGCTGAACTATATGATTCTAAGTTCAGACGGTATTCCATAAGCCGATATTGATACATAAACATGGAGTATGACCGATCCGATGAACATCCACCAATAGTAATAATGCCACTGGTAGAATTTTTGATAAATTGGATATTTCATGAATTTTTTAGAGTTTCAACCTGGTAAGCATCGACAGAAAGCAGAACCAGCACTAGAAATACAAGGTTCGTTATGCCCAAAATAAACGATAATTTTATTGCTAGATTAATTCCGATAAAGACCGAACTATCTCTATGAATATTACACGCTAACTTTCATTTAGATGGATAGTGACCCCGTAACCGATTCTAGATGTATAGTCTTTCTATATAGTAATGTTTCTACAATTTTTATTGGTTTTAGTAAACAAATAATCATTCAGATAATAGAATGTTTGAAGATAAAGGGATTAGTTCTGCTGTTATTGCAGTAATAGCCATTGTAATAATTGTTGTAGTTGGGGTAGGCGGTTATTTGGCAATGACTGACAACGGAGATGAGGGGCCCGCCGATAATGAAGGTCCTCCGATATCCATGACTTGGGAGATGGAAGACACTCAGTTTTTACCCCAGACTATAGAAGTCGATGTTGGGGACACTGTAAGGATAGTTAACAATGATTCTATCACCCATACCTTTGATTCACAAAACCCCGAAACCGGCGATGTAGTGATAAATGAAACCATTGGAGGAGGAGAATCGATAACGTTCACCTTTGATACGGAAGGTGTCTGGGAGGTTTGGTGTAGGATTCATAGCGACGGCACCGAGACTGAGCCTGCCACCTCAGGTATGAGAGGTCGGGTTGGGGTCGGCGTTTCAGTCGAGGAAAATGATGAAAATGGGGGGAACGGTGGCATCTACTAATCATCCTCTTAATTTGAGGGAGAATACGAATATCTCCTTAAAGATATTCCCTAATGAACCTCAGATTCTCAGATGAGTCAACGCAGCTTCTTCATAAAGATAGAATGGAGGTGATAAAGTATGACAAAAGTACCTATAGTTAATAACGGTCTTTGTAAAGGACATGAGATTTGCGTCAGCGTAGCTCCGGAAGTTTTTGAAATGGTCGATGGAAAAGCCGAAGTGAAAAATCCGAAAGGAGCAGGCAAATCTACGATAGAATCTGCAATTAATAGTTGTCCAGAAAAAGCAATTAGCTGGAAAGATGAATAGGCTGGATTTTTGAATCGAATGTTTCAAAAATGCCTGAGTGCAATGCACTTTGTATATCTCTAAACTTCTTCAAAAAGATTATAACTAGTAAAAGCCTGTCTATCTTCTAAATCAACTTTAAGCTGTAATACTGTAATAGAAAAATAGGATAAATCTAAATCTTTTCCGAATTTTTAATAGTTAGACTTCTCGATTTTTTCTAGAGTTTGGAGTAGGGAATGAAGGGTTTCCTCTTCCCCCTCAATTTTTCTTTCGATCCCAGTGAGCTGAGCTTCTTCAACTAAATTGTTCTTAATTTTTTGGTAGTAATCCTCGTCTACTTCACGTTTTACTACTGTAGCAAAAACATCTATCGGCATATAGTAATGATTTTCGTATAAGTAATCATTTACTATGACTTTCGGGTGAGTGTAAATAACATCGAGCAATATCTCTGGTGAGAATTTATTTTCATTATATTGACACAGTATGACCATTTCTTGTCCTTGGAGGAATTCATTCAATTTAGATTCATATTCCATAAGCCTCTCAACTCCCGGTGTATTACTAAAGAACCAAGTCATTTCACCAGTACCTCTCAATCCGGTATATCCCTGACTTAATGCCTCCTCCTTCGCTTTCGATAACAGTTGGAACATTTTCTCGGGTTCGAAATATCCATCTGTTAAATAGGATTCTCTCTTCGTCAAAAATTCAAACTGGCCTGAATTGAGGGCCTCATCTATGTCAATACCCTCATCTCTAAATTTTCCTATAATGTTTTCTTTATCCCTGTCATCAAAAATGTAAAGACATTTTTCATTTCTCTCAAGGCCAATCTCCATAAAGGAAGCTAGAGCGGTTAACTTTTCTTCTCCACTATAAATGCAACAGATATGAGACCCGTGATCCAATTTCTCAAAACTCTTCCTAAACTTTTTATTTTGCAATGAGTGCACTCTCAAATCTCCTCAATCTATAATCTAATTCGTAAACTTAAAGCTTATTATTCGTTTAACAATATGCATCTGAATCAGTATCTCAGAGTATAGAACAAATATTTCTAACTTTTTTTAGAGATTCCAGTAATAACTCGCCTCTCTTCGTGATTTTATAGCGACCATTTTCCTCAGATTCAGTTCCCTTCATCTCGAGAAAACCTTCTTTAATAAGATTATTGAGGTATCTACTAGTCATATCCCAATCCAAGTTTGCAAAACGAAGAATTCGAGTTTTAGTGCAACTATTTTCTGTTTTTACGGTTTCGAGAATATCTTCAATGATTTTTACCTTGCTTCTCGTCATCAGTTTATACGTAACTCAATAAACCAATAAATCTTCTGGGTTTTTTGTAAAAGAGATTATTATCGTTGTTGTGACCAAAATCCAAACTACTCGCATTCATAAAACAAGGGCAATAATAGGAAGAATGTCTGTATTTTCATATTTTCCAAATATAGCTAAATTTATCATTATGATAGCAATATACATTCAAACGCTCGGAGGCTGAGATAATTAGGAGTAAAGTAAGCATCGTTCGTGATATCTTGGATTCTCTAAGAGAAAATAGTGAAGTCAGTAAAACAAAAATTATTCAATTGGCTAATCTAGATTGGAACATGGCAAGTCACTATTTAAATAGTCTTTTGAAAGACGGATTCATTGAAAAGTATTCATGTGATAAAAAACAAAAACGCTGTGATATTTGTTATAAACTTACTAAGAAGGGAAGAGTGTTTTTTGAGGCCCTCAAGAAATTGGAAAATGCTCTTCCTTTGCTAAAAGGGGACTAGCTTTCATCAACTCATATATTCGGTAATGTATACCTGCGAGAGAAAACAGAGATATGAAACTAATCAAATCCCCCAAGTTTTCTTAAAACGATATGCGAGTTGTATTGATAAGATTTAGTAAGCGTTATTTATCAAAGATTCTAGTGTTACTTAAATCATTGAAAATCGGGCTTTTCGGATAAGCAAGGAAGACGAATAATAAATTGAAATTTTAGAAATGGAAAATTTGAGGATGCCCATCTTATCAATAGACGATCAGGAAAACTACCAGAGACAGATGATTAAGTTACGATTAATCTCTCAATCTGGTTAAAATTTCTCAGAAATTCGAAACCATAGTCTGTAGTAGAATAATAACCCTCCTTTAGATCATCATTTCTACTACTTTCAAATTCGATCAGGTCATTTTCCAATAGTAAGTCCAGATATTTTTTACCCATTTCAAAACTCATATTCGCCTTCTTGCAGATCCGAGTTTTAGTGGTAGGTTTCCTAGCAATTGAGAGTATCTCATTAATAACTTCTAACCTCCCCCGTCTTCTATTCATTTTCTTCATTTACAATAATAAATCTATGAATTATTAAATAAACTAAGGAAAACTATATAGTCATCCTTCTTAGTTTCCATTTTCTTCAAAAGGTACTGTTAATATAATAATAAAGAAATTTGAAAGTAGTTTCTATACAGGGAATGTTAAACATATAGAGATTAAACATATAGAGATGAACTTATTCAGGTAGTTTACTCTAAATGTAAATAGATTCCACTTTTTTTGAAATCAATTTTCTCGTGGTATACTTCCTGATGAATTCATCAATTCTTTCGATTAACTCATTCCTATAATCCAAGACTGGCACATATCCAACGCTATCGTTTATCGGGTCTACTACAGTTTTCTTTTTTCCTTGAGCATTCTCTTTTGTGAGCGAGCTCTTCAACCAAGTTCCAATATGAACCTCGACAAAGAAATCTTCGGGACCACCCACCACAGTAACAGACAGCTCTCTTAATGCCCCTTCTATTTTTTTAGGAACACTAGCTCGTACCGCTGTCAAACTCCTAATCCTTTTATCTTCATCAAAATCACTAGAAAGCTTTCTGACAATCTTAAATTCTTTCTCCCTCCGAAGTTCATCTTCTATATTATTGAATAAGGAGTCGATATTTATTCCCAAATCCTTGTATCTCTTTATGAATAACAAACTCTTCTCCCCCACTATAGTCCATCCCACTCTACGCTTTCTCTGTTACCACATTTCCAACACTCAAACACTGCCCCTGTCTTATCTCTTTTCTTAACTCTCATAATTTTCTTACATTCAGAACATACTCTGGGTACTACGTTATTCCTATCGTATCTTTTAGAACCACAAATAGGACAACAATACTTTTTAGATCTATTTGCCAGAGTAAAATGACCAACATAAGAACAGTTATTACATGATGCCAACCAAGTACTTTTTTCTTTGCCCCTCTCGTTTCTATACTTACTATTTAGCAACCTACGATTGGCTAAATCATCAAGGACTGCACTTGATTCTGATTCGGCATAAATCTCCAAAAGCCTACGCCCAATCTTATCCCAGCTGAAGTTCTTCAGTTTCCTCTTTCCATTCTTACCCATCTGTTGTGCTAGATTAGGATCGTCAATAGCAAAGTTTATGCCCCATGCAATTGGTTCAGGGTCGGGGGTTGTCTTTATCCCATCATAAAAGTTCTCAATGTTCTCACTCAAGCCACCAACGTTAGAAGCCACAACTGCATTTCCAGCACTCCAAGCTTCGAATAGAACCAAACCAAAAGGTTCGTTTCGGCTAGGGATACACACTAAATCGCTAGCAGTCAAAAGGTCCAGTTTCTCACTCTCGGTTATGTATCCTGGAAACCTAATGGAGTTAGAAATCCCTATTTCGTTAGCCCTCGATTCCAAATAGTTTCTCATTCCACCATCACCAACCATCAAGAACTCCGCATCACTTCTATGATCGAGGACATAGGGGACGGCATTCAACATAATATCTGGTCCTTTCTGGTAATCCATTCTTCCAAGAAACATAACCATCGGTGCTGAAGAATTAACACCAAACTTTTCCTTTACTTTGCTTGCATCTGCATCCCGCTCAAGATCCGTCACAAAAGAACCATTGGGTACTACATTGATCTTTTCTGAGGGTATTTGGTAAATACTTTCAAGTTCATCTTTCATAGTTTGAGAAACAGTGACGATTTTGTCCGATACGTAACCCGCCAACCATTCCTTCTCAGCTATTCTTCCTGAATTACCGTAAGTTCCTTTTTCACCGCCACAACGACCGTATTCGGTTGAATGATAACTCATAACCGTTTCGTGATCTTGAAGTCTATCTAATGCATCAGCAATCATCCAGTCGTGACCATGAATAATATCGAATCTTCCTTCGTCTCCCTCAACTTCGCGAACACAATTTGTCATTGATTTGCACATTTTTTCTGTATGTTCAAATATGCTGCCTCTTGGATTAAATTTGCATCTGTGATAGTGAACTCCATTTATGAGATTGTGGTCTTCTTGTTCGGCCTCAGATCGAGTGAATACATGAACCTCTTGTCCATTGTCTGCTAAACCTTCAGCCATTCCAGTTACAGCCTGAGCGAGCCCACCTACTCGTATTGAATGAAGAGACTCCCAAGAGAGCATTCCAATTTTTAGAGTTTCACCCATTCACAACCCACACTTTAAGAGCGACCAATCGTTACCGAAGTAAGACTGTTCGCCGCTACCTCCACGAATTCAAAGATACGGCTTTTCACAAGCCACCAACCCGGTCCCATATAGGAAAAGTGGATTCCAATTAAAATAACAAAGAGAAAAAATTCTAGATAGTTCTACTATATAGTCTTACTAGTAAGCTATTGTCCATAACAATCTGAAAGAAAAATGACAAGCTTCTCTCTTATTCACGGAATTATGAATATGATAAAGATAGACACTCATAAATCTAAAAGTATGGGGAGTGGCCGGCTCAATTGAGTATAAAGTTTGTTAACCCAGGGCTCGGAGGCTGGTTTAAGCCGACCCTTTACTCCCATTTCTCCTTCTTTTTTCTTAAAAATAAAGGCTGTAGAAAAAAGTCTATGTAGTAAAACTCTATCGAAGGAAAAAGCAAGCAACTAAACACCAACTATTATCTCTACCTCAAGGACTAACTGAGCGATATTGAGAAACAATAAAACCGGAAACACTTAATCACATACCCAAGAAGTGTAAGTTCTAATTCAGAAATTATTAATAATATCAGGGGGTTAAACTGTAAGAAGATGCCAGAAAAAAAGGGGAGAGTTAAAAAAATAAATGTTCTAGGGGAGACCTGCCCTGTTCCGCTCGTCGAAACTAGAAAAGCTATCAGAAGTGCATCAGAAGGAGACATCATAGAAGTCACGGGTAGTCACTCAGCCTCGAAAGAAGAGATTCCAATGGCTGTAGAAGAGATGGGATTAGAACTTCTAGAAGTATCGGATGAAGGAGAAAATTGGAAAATTAGGATTAGAATTCCAAAAGAGGAGGGAGAATAATTTCTGAAAAAGTTACTTTGATTGTGCATAGTGGGGATATGGATAAGGTTTACAGCGCTTTCATTATTGGTAATGGTGCGTTGTCCATGGGCATGGATGTTTCCATGTTCTTCACCTTCTGGGGTTTGGAAAGATTGAAGAAGGGCCAGTTGGAGGAGGGTTCACTCTCAAGGAAGAACATGATGGGTTTAGGAAAGTGGATGATCAACAAGAAGATGAAAGAAGCCAACGTCCGCTCGCTAGAAGACTTACTTCAAGACTACGTCGAACTCGGAGGAAAAATCCTCGCCTGCGACATGACCATGGAAATCATGGGGATAAGCAAACAAGACTTACGCGACGAAGTCATAACCGACTACTGCGCAGTCGGAACCTACCTCAAAGAAGCAAAAGAATCACAAATCACACTATTCATTTGAGGGATTCTAATTGAATAAAGACTTAGTTTATTTGGATAATGCAGCTAGTACTCGGATGGATGAACGAGTCCTAGAAGCTATGAAACCCTATTTCTTTGATACATACGCTGTAGCGACCTCCGAGTTTGCTTATAGCATGGGTATAGAAGCCAAGGAAGCTCTTAACAACTCAAGGAAATCGATAGCTTCCTACATTGGATGCTCCCCAAATGAGTTGATATTTACCTCCGGAAGTACAGAATCCAGTAATTTAGCATTGAAGGGCGTTGCAAATTCCTTGAAAAAAGAGAGAAACCATATTATAACCTCCAAAATTGAGGATTTTCCTGTACTTAATAGCGCAAAATCTTTAGAGAAAAAAGGCTTCGAGGTAACTTATCTAGACGTAGACTCTGATGGACTAGTCGATTTGAACCAACTAAATGAAGAGATCAATGATGACACACTTCTAGTTTCGATTCAGCACGCGAACCAAGAGATAGGAACTTTGCAAAAAATTGGAGACATAGCAGAAATATGTAATGACAACGATGTCCTCTTCCACACCGATGCCACACATACTTTCACTAGAGTTCCTCTTGATTTAAGTAAGATGCCAATCGATTTAGTTACATTCTCGGCCCATACAATCCATGGCCCTAAGGGAATAGGCGGGCTTTACGTGCGCGAAGGAACACCTCTTGAGAAACAGATCGATGGTGGATTTCAAGAAAACAATCTGAGAGCGGGAGTAGAGAATATACCAGGAGCTGTTGGTTTTGCGAAAGCCGTCGATTTAGTTGATGAAAAGGAAAACAAAAAACTAGGGAATATGAGAGACAAGCTCATAGATACGTTACTCAAAGAAGTTTCTGATACAACACTAAACGGCCATAGGAAACAAAGAACTCCACAAAATGCAAACATAACCTTTCATTATGTAGAAGGCGAATCGATAACATTGCACTTAGATATGAAAGGATTTGCAGTTAGTACTGGGTCTGCCTGTTTCAGCAAATCGTTAGAGGCAAGCCACGTTATAACAGGTATAGGTGGTGACCATGAAAGAGCTCACGGCTCTGTAAGGTTTACCTTTGGTAGGTACAACGAGATGGCAGAGGTCGAAAAAACTGTAAATGCTGTTTCAGAAGTTGTTGAAAAACTTCGAGAGATAAGTCCTTTAGGAAAAGAAGAATGAAGTATTATGGAACGGAAGTGATAAAATTTGGAATCACCATATAGCGATAAAGTAATTGAATATTTTCAAAACCCGAAAAACGTCGGCGAAATAAAGAATCCAGACGGAAAAGCAAAAGAGGGAAGTCCAGCTTGCGGGGACATGGTTTCCCTTTACATAAAAGTTGATGAAGAGACAAGGAAGATAACGGATATAAAATTCAAATCTTATGGTTGTGCTTCCAATATAGCCACGGGATCGATAATAACCGAAATGGCAAAAGGAAGGACGATTGATGAAGCTAAGAAAATTACTTGGAAAGACGCAGCAGATGAGCTTGGAGGTCTCCCTTCCGTGAAAACACATTGTTCTGTTCTAGCTGTTGATGCTTTGAAAGAAGCAATTAGAGACTACGAAGAAAGGCATGGGCTTGTAAAAGAAAAGGAACCAACCACCGAAGAAATAGTCAAGGAAAGACTAAAACATGTTATGAATCCACTCACTGGATTAGACGTAATTAATACCAATCTAATCAAAAACATTGAGATCGGAGATGAAAAAATCACTATAGATGTGGATTTACCTGAGGGCCACCAATTTGCGTCCGCTGTTAAAAATGATATAAAGGAAAAACTTGAAACTCGGTGGGATATAGAAGAAATAAAAATCAACTTCAAAAATTAATTACCACTACTCAAGTCAAATCAACCGCTCAGATCGCTCTGCCTTTGCTTTACAATCGGACAAACTGGGGAGGTATTTCTCGCACATACATATCCTCTCCGTCAGTCACTCCAATGCACCTTTTATTTCGTCCTCTTTAAAACCAACGATAACTTCATCTCCATCATCTATCACTACAGTCGGGAGGTTCATATGAGGGTTATACTCTTTGAGTTGTTTACGAGCTTTTTCCTTAGCGTTTCCTTCAAGCTTATCTATATCAACATACTCATATTCAACATCAAGTTCTTTCAGCAATTTTTTCGTCTTTTTACACCAGCCACATGTACTTAATGCATAAAGCCTTACACTTTTCTTTTTTCTACTTCCCGATACTTTTTCGAAAATATCCATAATCATTCCTCTATTGATTATCGTTATACTTATTTAAAATTGAAAATTTACCTTTCAGTTAGGTTTTTTATCTTTCCAAAATACTTCTGATGATACTCCTCTGCTTTATAGAAATCGGAAACTGGGACAATTTCAGTTACTATCTTGGTATACTGTCCTTTTTTCTCAAGTTTTTCTTTAACCGTTTCAGCTATTCTTTTCTGCCTTTCATCATAATAATAGATAGCAGAACGGTATTGATTGCCAATATCCGGACCCTGTCTATCTATTTGAGTTGGATCATGAATCTCGAAGAAGAATTCAACCAGTGTTTCATAATCTATTTCTAGTGGGTTATAAGTTACCTTTACGGCTTCCGCATGTCCTGTTTTACCACTACAAACTTCGCTATATTTGGGGTCGGAGGTTTCACCACCCGTATAGCCCACCATAGTCGATACCACACCCTCAAAACTATTGAACTTGTGCTCAACACCCCAAAAACAGCCAGCTGCAAAAATCCCTTTCTCACAGAATTCGTCTTTCGGCCTGAAGTTTAGAGACGCCGAATTTATACAATAGTGTTTTCCGGTAGGTGGTGGACCATCGTCAAATACATGCCCCAGATGACCACCACAGATAGCGCACTTCACTTCCGTTCTTTTGTATCCAATCTTAAAGTCATCTGAGAATTCCACAGCCTTAACCCTAATCGGTCCAGTAAAACTAGGCCAACCTGAACCATGATCATATTTAGCTTCAGAACTAAAAAGAGGATTTCCGCATCCTGCACAAAAATAAACCCCAGATTCATACTTGTCGTTATATTCTCCACTGCCAGGTCTCTCAGTCTCCCCCTCTCTCAAGACTCTGTATTCTAAAGGAGAAAGTAAATTCTCCCAATACTCATCAGATTTTATTAATATCGGATCAGGCATTTTAGACCAACAAAGCAGGCATCTATATTGATAATGTCAACAACTTGCTAAAAAAGAATCTTTTTTGTCTTCGGTATTATCCACTAGTGATTAAATTATTAATTAATTGAACTAGAGAAAGTCAATAGTTGACCATTTGTCTAAAAAAAAGCCCCAACCACCTGTCCAGACTCAACAGTCTACCATGACGAAGAAGAATATATCATAAAAATAGAGCTTCCGGGAGTTTCAAAAGAAGACATAAAACTTGCTATGCTACAAACCTCAATGTGTCTCACAGCAGAAGCAGAAAATAAGCAGTATCGCGCCTGCTGGACTCTAGCACACCCGGTTGAACCTGAGAAAACTGAAGCCAAAATAAAAACGGGTTATTAACAGTAAAAGCACCATTAAGTAAGTCTCTGAAAGGTAAAAAAATAGAAATAAAAGAGTAAAAATCTGGTCAGCAAGTTTTAGTAAGACGCTAACCTCATTCTACTTTTATTTCTTTTTCTCCTTGCCATAATCCATGTAGATTACATTTAGCCCAAGCTTTCAATGGATGAGCATGGTCTAGTTTTATAGTAGTTTTCATAACATAGTGACTCTTTTCAGGAGTTAGCGAAAGTCTCGCTAGAAAAGTATCACCAGAATACAGCTCCATCCACTCTATGAAATGCCCCGGCTCATTTGGATGTTCTTTGTATTCACCCACCTTAACAGTCACTTCAAACGGCTCATTCTCCTTCACCTTATCCGGCGCTTCTATGACTACTGCATGCTTCTTTTCCAGTGCGTTCATCTTTTCCTTGTCTGTCGTTTTAGGAACATTTACTCCACAGAATAGATCATCCTCACAAGATTTTTCAGCCAAAAAGTTCACCTCCCCAGTATTTTGGTTATATGGATAAGACGAATTAACCATATATTAAATTTTGTGAAATTATTAACTCCAGAACTAAAAAATAAAAAAGGAATCGGAGGTTCACTAGTATCTACTGTTAAGATACTTTCTTCAAGATTTCTTTCATAAAATCAGGGAGATCCGGTGGATGTCTCGAAGTTATGAGGTTCTCATCAACTACCACAGATTCATCAACAAAAGTACCACCTGCATTCTCCAAATCATCTTTTACCGTCCAATAGCACGTTGCATTCCTTCCGTCTAGTAAATGAGCACTCATCAAAAGTTGTGCTCCATGACACACTGCAGCTATTGGTTTATCCTCTCGATCAAACTCCTTTACCAGATCTATAACTTCCGGAGCCTCTATTCGAAGGTGTTCCGGAGACCGGCCTCCCGGGATAACTAGCAAATCGTATTTTTCAACACTTGCGTCCTGTATGCTGATATCTGCTTCAAACTCAGTACCGTGTTTTCCTTTTATGGATTTTCCATTTGGGGTCGCAATATCCACGTCGATGTCCTCTTCTTGGAGTCTATAGAATGGATAAAAAAATTCACTATCTTCAAACCTATCAGTGGACACTATTAGCGCTCTCATGTTGATTTCTCTAACTCACTTAGATATTAAAAGGCTTTTGACATGTATGATGAATGGAAACCAGAAGAGACAACTACCAATCCGAGAATCGAGCTAACCAAATATGAAGTCAATCAAATGTATCTCAACAAGAGCGAAACACCTATAATTCTAGGTAACTAAAATATCCAAAGATGAAAAGAATATTAATCGCAGTCGACGGTTCCGAACCGAGTAAAAAAGCATTTGAATATGCATTAGATGAAGCAGAAGACCTAGGAAACAAATTAACTATTTTGAGAGTAGTCCAAAGTTTACCATATGGTGGAGAAACAATAGAAAAGATATACAAAGAGGAGATTAAAGAAGCGAAGGAATTCACGAAGAAGTTAAAGAATAAAGCGGAGAAAAAAGATGTCAAAGTAAATGATAAAGTCATAACTGGATCCAATGTGGCGAATGAAATAATAAGATTTGCCGATAAGGGGAATTATGACTTAATAGTCGTTGGAAGTAGAGGAAAAACGGAACTCGAGACAGTAACTCTTGGATCTGTTTCTGAAAGTGTAATTAAAAGATCACATATACCAGTACTAGTGATTAGATAGTATCTCAGTAACTTTGTTGTTTTATTTTTTTAAATTAGAGTTACTAGCGTCTTTTTAGGTATTTATAAAATTAATATTTCCGTTATCAATTCAGATGGCTCAAAATATGGCCTAATGAGAAAAAAGAAATTTTAAATCCAAAGACTTCATAATAATTAATCGAAAATAGCTTTATTGTGATAAATATGGTTGAAGCATTTATTCTTATAACCACTGAAATAGGAAAACTAAGAGGGGTCTACACAAAGATAAAGAATTTGAGCTTCGTCAAAAAGACGAATATAATAACGGGACCTTATGATATTGTGGCTTTATTCGAAAGTGAAGATATTTCAAACTTGCGAAACTTAGTAGTGGAAAACATTAGAGAGATTGAAGGAATAAAAGATACAACAACTGCAATAATAATCGAAGTTAAAAGATAATTAGTCTAGCGCTATACCAAGTCTACTAAAATTTTAAAAAGAATCACCACGAAATTTAGCTCTGATTAATATGGATAAAACCGATGTAAGAAAAAAGAAATATTGCCCATACTGCGGTTCTAAGCTAGAAACACACGACCATGAGATATGTGGGAACTGCGGCTCTGATCTTGAATAATAGTCTACTTAAAATATAACGTGACTTCGAAGAGATCAGACAAAAATCAGCAATGAAAAATTTGCTGGGCTTCATACTATTTTTTAGTTTCTATAAGGCGATAACTAATTTTCCAAAGTAGCTTTTCTCAATAACCGCTCTTTGTGCCTCACGAGCCTCTTCTAGGCTGTAAACTTTTGCTATTCTAGGTCTAAGCATTTTCTTTTCCATAAGTGTTGCAATTTTTCCCAAAATAGATCCAAACTTAGTAAACCTAGGAGTATTAAACATACTCATCAATTGCAATGTAATCTCTTTATTTCGACCTACTGCCGTGTTAGAAACAATTACTTCTTTATCCGATTCACCAATACCTATAATTCTCCCGTTGAATCTTGAAACTCTTAAATCGAATTCTAGATATTTTTCTAGCATATGATCCAAGATAACATCTGGGCCCCCCTCCGTTGCTTTCATAACGGCCTCATCCAAATCTCTCCGATTATAAAAGAAAACATTATCAGCACCAAGCTCCTCAACCTGATTTCTTGCTTCATCTGTCCCAACTGTTGAAACAACCCCTGCCCCAATTGTCGAAGCAAGCTGAACTGCCGTATGGCCTATACCGCCACTACCTCCATGTATTAGACATTTCTCGCCTGGTTTTAGATCTGCGTGATCTATCAGTGCTCTCCATACTGTAACGCTTACTAAGGCGATCGCAGCACCTTCCTCGAAACTGACATTTTTTGGTAATTTCGCGATATAGTCTTCTGGTACCGTAACATACTCTGCATAGGTACCTTGGTGGTCTTTACCCAATCCCGTACCAAAAACCCTGTCTCCAATTCGAAAATCTGTCACATCCTTCCCAACAGATTCGACTTTACCTGAAAAGTCAGAACCCGGAATCATTGGAAGTTCTACAGGCTCGTATATGCCTTCTCTAAAATAGGTGTCGACGGGATTCACACCAGCTGCCTCTACTTTAACCAATAATTCATCGTCATCTGGCTTTGGCTTAGAAATTTCTTTCAATTCCAGGACATTGGGACCACCATGCTCCTGGTAACGAATAGCTCTCATGTCCTTATCTACCAAAATCAATTTGTAAACTATAATTTATCAATCTTTTAGATATTTATCAAACCATTCAATAGAAAGCGAAATCGCTTTACTAAGATTATTCCGATTAGAAAACAAGTGATTAGCGTTATATACAATCTCTAAACTTTTTGGTTGGTTAGCGTTATCATACAACTCCTTGGCATGAGTTAAAGGGACGATCTCATCACAGCTTCCGTGAATTATTCGTACAGGAGAGATTTCCTTTATACATTCCTTTGTATCGTACCTTTTCATATCACTGTAGAATTGCTTTTTGAACTTCCTTCCAGACGGAAGTTTGTAATATTCCCCGTCTCGCTCTGGTAATTTTGGCTCGCCATATCTCGGGACTTGAAAAGGTGTTCCCATAGTCACAACCGATTCTGCTCTTTGGTCTTTAGAACAAATAGCGACCATGCCGCCTAGACTGTGACCGAAGACTCCTATAGAATCCGGCGAAAGTATATCCCCCTCTCGCAAGAAATTCATTGCCGCTTTGTAGTCTTGGATTCTATCGGTAAGCGTAGTATTCTCAAACTTCCCCTCACTCTTTTGATCTCCCTCTCCGCAACCTCGAAAATTGAAACTTAAGCAGCTATACTCTGACTTCACAAAACCAGTTGCAATTTTCTTCCAAAAATTTAGGTCTTTATTAGCGGTAAAGCCGTGTAGCATCACGATGCACGGAGCATTTCTATCCAAAGTCCTAATGTCACCCCTAATTTTGAAACCCTCAGAACGAAAAGTAATCGGTCTTTCCACTTTCAACACCACAAACAACTGAGCTCGGAAATAATTTATTAATTTCTGAAATTTGGCATCCATTGATAAGTAGATTAAAAAATTCTAATACCTCACTAATACTTGGCAAAAAAATGAAAAAGAGAAGGCAGATTTGGGATAAACGCTACAAAGAAGGTGATAAACACCGCAATAAAGAACCCTCTCAATTATTAACCGATTGGACACCGAACTTACCACCCGGTAAAGCTCTCGATGTCGCATGCGGGGCAGGAAGAAATGCAATTCATCTGGCCAAAAAAGGGTACTCTGTTGACGCCATTGACTTTTCAGAAGAAGCACTCAAAATAGCTAGAAGAAGAGCGAAGAAAGAAAATGTGAAAGTAAACTGGATATTAGCGGACTTGGATAAATATGAATTCGCAAAAGAAAAATATGATCTCGTAGTGGTCTCCTATTTTCACCACCAAGGTAGGCTATCAGATATTAAAAAAACTCTGAAACATGGTGGATTCATCGTTTATGAACACCATATAAATACAACAGACCCAATGGATCATGGCCCCAAGGATTCGAAATACAGATTCGAACCCAATGAACTGTTGAATAGTTTCTCCGATTTTCAGGTACTGGACTATCAAGAGGGGGTAGGCTTGGATGACGCAAAAAGTAAATCTGCTGTAGCAAAGATAGTCGTAAGAAAAACCAAAACTCCCAAAAGTAACCTGCCTCCGTTAGTTCACGAAAAATCTTAATAAAAAAATATAGAGGAAGAAACTAGACTTCAACGTCCAAATCCATTTCTTCAACTAGCTCTTTGTATCTGTTTCTAACGGTAACTTCAGTTACATGAGCGATTCCCGCAACTTCCTTTTGAGTTCTCCTTTCACCTGTGATCAAACTTGCCAAGTATATTCCAGCGGCAGCTGTTCCGGTCGGACCTTTTCCTGAAGTCAAACCCATATCCTGAGCTTTTCTAATTATCTCCATAGCTTTCGACTGAGCCTCACCAGACAAACCTAATTCACTTCCAAATCTAGCAACGTAATTCTCGGGCGAGACTGGAGGTAGATGTATATCCAACTCCCTAGTTAGAAATCTATAACTTCTTCCGATTTCCTTTTTATCTACTCGGCTTACTTCAGCTATTTCTTCAAGGGTCCTAGGCATCTGATTTTCTCTACAACCAGCATATAATGTTGCTGAAACGACTCCTTCTATAGAACGACCTCTTATGAGATCCGCATATACTGCTTCACGATATATCTTTGAAGCCGTCTCCCTAACATTTCGGGGTAATCCCAGCTGAGATGCCATTCGGTCCATTTCGGAAAGAGCAAAAGCCAAATTTCTATCTTTAGCACCTGAAACTCTAACACGCCTTTGCCATTTTCTAAGCCGATACATTCTAGAACGTCGCTCTGGCGAGAGACTTTTACCTTTACTATCTCTGTTTCTCCAATCTATTTGAGTTGAAAGCCCTTTATCGTGGATTGTATAGGTCATAGGAGAACCTCCTCTGCTCCTTTCTTCTCTTTGTTCCTGATCAAAAGCACGCCACTCTGGGCCCCTATCCTTCATGCCCTCCTTCAATATCCTACCACATTTATCACATACCATAATATTCCGTTGGTAATCCTTAATCACGGAGGTGTTGCCACAGGCTGGACATTCTTTTCCAGTAACTTCCTCTCTTTGAGTCTTCAACTGACTTTTTTCTTCTGCTTCTGCCATTTTTTACACCTTTATCCACCGGTTTATAGAGAAAACCCGATAGCGAGGTCTATGGATATTTACCTTGTACAGAGACGATATTCCTGTAATCTCGGTACTAGTAACTTACTGGACTCTCCCTAACTAGTCTAAAAACCGGTTTGATACTTATTTATAAATGTTCCTATGTTCTTACTTATAAAGATTACGGTTAAACAGCTCGGGCTTAATTAATTCAACTAAAACGTCACATACCAATAGTAAATCAGATAAAAGCCTGCTATAAGAAGAACAATTCCGGAAATCTTTTTGACATACTTTCTTGCTTTAGTAACATTCTCGATAAGAACATCTTTTGAAAGGGCGACCGCTACAGAGATAATTACCATCATCAATCCCATTCCAAAAGTATAAGATAGGAAAACTAACAAACCGCTCCCAAACCCCCCAGTACTCATTGCAGAAAAAACTACCATAAGGAACACAGGAAATACACAAGCTAAAGAGCTAAAGGCATATGCGGAACCAAATAAAAAAAATGAAGAATTTGATTTTAATTCAAAGGAAAATTGAGATAAGTAAAGATCCCCCTTATCAAAAACCCATAAAAGACCCAAAATGACTAACACGGGAGATATGAATAATAGAACTAATGGAAGAAATTCCCTTATTTGGGATCCAAAAATAGAAACTACCGAACCTATCCCGCTGAAAACAACTATAAATCCAAGAGTTGCCACTGAACCATATTTAACCCCTCTTAAAATACTTGATAAAGTATTTTTGGGTTCTTCTGTTTCTCTTCCAAGAAAATAAGATAAATAAGCCGGTAAAAGTGCAAAAGAACAAGGATTTAAGAAAGCTAAAATACCTGCAGAGAATGCAAGTCCCATTAATCCAATTAGCATTTAATATCACTAGTAGTCATTAATTATATCTGAAATAGTATTTGCTGAAACTATTCCCACCTTTTTAAAAACAATTTCACCACCAGTGGATAAGATATAGAGGGTTGGTATCCCTGAAACTTCATATTCAACTCCAACTCGAGGACCACTTGCAAAAATCCAATCATCGCCGAATTCTTGTTTGAAATCTCTAATAGTTTTATTTTTCTCAGTTGGATCGACATCTATAGAGATAATTACAACATTATCTTCACCATACTTTTCATAGATCATTTTAAGTTCGTCCATTTCAATCTTGCAGGGTGTACACCATGTGGCCATAAAATCCAAAACAACAAATCTATCTTGATAATCATCGAGACTGAAACTATTACCATTTATATCCTCAAGAGAAAAGTCAGGGGCTAAATTTCCTACATTTAAGCCAACTTGATTGCTCTCACTTTCAGAACTGGATCCAACGAAGAAATCACTCTTAGCAAAGAATAAGGAAACTACCACAATCAACACAATCCCTATTACAATCCATTTTCTTGAACTTGATTTCATTTATTTACCCTACTGAATATTACATGTATTCAAATATTTGAATATACTAATATAAAAAGATTAAATTTCGGTGTATCCGAACTGTTAGACAGAGTGAAAAATTCTAAATGTTATTCTGAAGACAGATAATTGAGGAGTAAAAAATCCCCCCAATCCAGCCTCCGACAAAAGGGTGAATCCTAATATTAATACGAAGACCTATACAAAAAAGTTTTTACTTTACTTATGAGGGTTAATATGAAAGAAATAAAAATCAATTCAGAAAAAAGAAAACAATTCATAAACATAACATCAAATATTAGAAAAATAGTAGATGAATCAGGAAACGGAGAAGGAAATTGCTTTGTATATTGTCCCCATACAACCGCAGCAATTACGATAAATGAGGGAGCCGACCCAGCGGTACAAGAGGATATAATGCGAGCCTTAGATGAGATCATTCCTAAAATCGAATTTAGGCATATGGAAGGCAATTCCGATGCTCACATAAAATCTTCATTGATAGGACCGAGTGAAACAATCCCGGTTGAAAATGGAAGTCTTAAACTAGGTACTTGGCAAAAAATATTCTTCTGTGAATTCGATGGTCCTCGGCCTAGAAAATTTTGGGTTCAAATAAACGAATAGATCTTGGACAACTTGGCTTTAAATTTCTATAAAAGGTAAACTAAATGAAAATAATTTATCACGAGAAATTTGAAAACTCGGACTATGCAAGAAATCCTGCCGCCGAACGGGGACGAATAGAAAGCATAAAAAAAGAGCTTAAAAATGCAGATTTTTCTTTTGTGAAACCAAAACCTGCGAGTGAAAACGACTTAGAATTAGTTCATTCAAAAGCGCACATAACCAAAATAAAGGAGAGAAGCGAGCTTCTATTCGAAGTAGCCTCTTTAGCTGCTGGAGGTGCCATAGAAGCTGCCGAAATTGCATTTGAAGGAGAACCCGCTTTTGGCCTTATAAGACCACCTGGACACCATGCCTCCTCCAACTCCTGTTGGGGTTTTTGTTATTTTAACAACAT
The DNA here is from genome assembly GCA_964384105.1 of Hadarchaeota archaeon (SeqCode). Taxonomy (GTDB): domain Archaea; phylum Hadarchaeota; class Hadarchaeia; order Hadarchaeales; family JAGGTB01; genus CAYLJV01. Next base: position 56,827 of record CAYLJV010000006.1, read on the forward strand.
GGCTGTAGCTCTGGAAAAACTTCGCACGGAATGTAAAATAGACTCTGCATATATACTGGATTTTGATTTGCACACCGGCGACGGAAATATTAACATTCTTGGAGGCAGACCGGGAATTCAAATTCTAAACCCCGAAGCGAACTATCGAAGAGAATACTTAGACGAGATAGAGGAAAATTTTGAAAATGAGAAAAGCTACGATATAATTGGAGTATCTGCAGGTTTCGATGAGCACGTCGAGGACTGGGGAAACAAACTCACTACCCCAGATTATGAAGAAATAGGTAGTCTTGTAAAAGAATTTTCTGAAAGAAAAAGTAAAGGGCGGAGATTCTCAATTCTAGAAGGTGGATACAACCACCGTGTACTAGGGAAAAATGTAAAGAGTTTCCTGAATGGTTTTAAATAATCGGCTTAATCTCTACCTTTAAAATAACTAGACCGTCATTAGTACTGTCCGCCAAAACGATTTCTCAATCTAGATCCTACAGCCGTCTATCTGAACCTGCTAAGCGAGTACCGCAAAGTCCTGCGACTTCTACTGCCCTAGATAGTTCTACCGCATCCACATATTCGATCGTATCTTGCGGAGCATGGTAGTATGGATGTATGTGACCCCAATCTCCGATCCAAGTATTCTGAACCCCAATGTCCCTAAATGGAGCATAATCACTAAAAGTTAAATCGACGCCATCTACAATGTCAATATCCCATTCGAGCATTTCAGCAGTTTCAACGACAAAATCATCCATAGGTTCTGAAGCCCAAACCGTATTTTTTGATGTTAGTGTCGAACTCACGGTATCTAAGTTAAACATTCCAACACAATTATCCGCTAGTTCCTCCCGTCGATTTTGAACATAGTTCACCGAGCCAAAACAACCCGTCTCTTCACAACCAAACAGTACGAACTCCATTGTTCTTTTCGGTTGGAATTCCGAAGAACTAATACTTCTAGCTAGTTCTAAGACGCTTGCTACTCCAGTACCATTATCCCAAACTCCGGGAGTAGTAAATTGAGTATCGTAATGACCACCTAAAACGACCTTTTCTTCGGGATACTCATTTCCTTCAATCTTTCCTATCACATTGAAAGTTTTATTCACCGAGTAATCCGCCTCGTTTCTAATATTAACTTCTACAGAGCCGGCACTTAACAAACTCAGAATTCTATGTCCCTCAGCCATCGGAAGCATGGCTCCAGTAATATCAACAGGAAAACCCTCTGGACTTTCAACCATCTCCTCAGCAGTGGAAGTACAATTGTAAAATGCTCCAGAACACCGTCTAATCAAGTCCTGTAGACCCGTCATCCTAGCATCTGATATTGTTAGAAGGCCCGCTGCACTGTAATCTTTCACTAAAGGTGCGACCATGAAGGGGGCATCGTTTATAGCCATAACAATTTTGTCCTCAAATTCTACACCATTTTCCTTCAAGAACTCGAAATCCTGCTTTGAACCCGCTCCAACATAAACGATCTCTCCACTAATCTCCTTATTCGCATAATAAGCGACAGGAGCACATTTCACATCCCTTTTGACCGGGGATCTTAACTCAACTTCGGTAGAAATAGGGAACCATTTAGAAAATTCAAACTCTTCCAATTCGACATCAATACCATCATTGCTTTTCATTTCCTCATATCCGTATTCCCTCGCTTCTCTCTCGCCTTGAGTACCAGGCCACTTTCTTCCAATATTCTCCCATTTCAATAGATGTTTTTTAAGTTGAGAAACCGAAAGTTTTGGTGAAATCTTAGTATCACTCAAAATGTCACCTCCTATTTGAAGATATACTTGGAACGTATAAAATTTTTAAAAATAAAAAAGAGATTGAAGGATGTTCCTAGCTCATAATTTATATGTTAGGACTAACTTCCTTAACTACCGTAACAGTGCAATGGGCTTTTCTCAATACACCCTCTGCAACACTACCTAAAACAACCCTTGCAATGCCACTGGCACCAATGTCTCCAACAATTATGTGATTGAAGTTATTCTCCTCCGCAAACTTTACAATATCAACGTCTGGTGCATTACCTTTCACCAGAAGATGAGTGTCAACTTCGATATCCTCTTTTTTTCCTATCGATTTGGCTTCTTTCAAGATTTTTTCACGTTTTCTAACTTTTTTAGTATTCGGTTCTGGCTCTTGGATAGAATTAACAGCCGTAATCTTCTTCAATCCCTTCTTTTTTGCTTCCCAAATAGCATAACGAAGAGCATTCGTGCTTCTATCAGAACCATCAATCCCCACGAGAATATTCTCTACCATTTTTACACCTCCTTTTCAATCCGTTTATTAATTCCACTCGAATAGTTGGGATTTAGCAATTAACTGAGGCTACTACTCAGCATAGTTATCAGGATGTTCTTTCTTGATATGTTTGTTTAATTTTTCTCCATCAGGAAATTTTTCTTTACACAACCAACAACTTGGCATTTTCTCACCCTAACCATCAATTTAACGGTATCGTATATAAATGGGCTATCGATCTTTAAAAGTAAGGTCGAAATAATGCGTTTTCTTTTTTGTAGGAACTGCCCGTATATGTAGCAAAAATGTGTCGTCTTTCTAGGATTATTTAAGGTTACTTAGCTAGAATCAGCCTTCGAAAGGAGGCCTCACTCCTAGTTCTAATTCGACGGTTATGATCTCTCCATCTCTCAAAACCCCAAAGTCGACTATATCTCCAGGAGTTTTATTAAGTTCAATATAAGACAAAACATCCTCTAAACTGATTATTGTTTTATCGTCAATGGTGAGAAGGACATCTCCTCGTTTCAGACCTGCTTCACCAGCTGGGCTATCACTAATGACTTGTTCTATCAAAAACCCTCTGACTCGATCTAGCCCCCTTTCTCTAGCAATCTCGTAGTTAACATCTGTTCCAGTAATGCCAATCCATGGATGTTTATATTCTCCTTCCTCCATCAAAGCAGTAGCTACTTTCCCCACAAGATTAGAAGGAACAGCGAAACCAATACCGCTGAAAGTACCCGTACTACTTCTTATTGCGGTTGTTATTCCAATTACACTACCGTTAAAACTCAAAAGTGGACCTCCTGAATTTCCAGGATTTATAGCAGCATCCATTTGAATAACACCTGGTATCCCATAACCACTCTCCGTTTCCAGCAATCTATTTACTTGACTAACTATTCCGGTGGTAGTTGTTCCAGTCAGACCAAATGGATTACCTATGGCAATTATTCTATCCCCGGGCTCCACCTTACCTGAGTCAGCTAAATTTAATGGATCAGGAAACTCTTCAACTTCTGCTCTATCTACTCTCAAAACTGCAACATCACTATAAACATCTGAACCAACAAGAGCAGCTTCTATTGTTTCACCATCAGAAAACTTAACAAGAATACTAGTCGCCCCCTCAACTACATGATGATTAGTAAGGATATGTCCAGTGCTATCAAAAACAAAACCTGACCCCTGGGCCGTTTCTTTCGTAGTACCAAATATTGTTGAGCTTGTCTTCTCCACAGTAATATTCACAATTGACGGCGCAACTCTCTTGTAGATATCATCTACCGGCCAATCACCTGTGGATTCGTTAAGAATATTTTCTAAGAGTTCCACTCTTCCCTGGAGATTTCTTAATTTCGTTTCTATTTCTGCTGAGTTCCCTGCGTTCAAGTCATTGCTATTTCCATCGTACCACTCGTTTATAGCCATTCCCGCTATGGCACCAGTAACTAACGTTATAATTAATATGATAACTAAAGCTGCAGAGCCGATACCCTCACTACCAAAAGGTTTTCTATTCTCTTCACAAAATGAAATTTTACTAAGCATTAAAACACCAATTCCTTCAAACGTTTCGTTGGGGGTAACTATATTTTATTAAGGTATTAAACTCCTATCCTTCTGAGAAAATCTAGAGAAATAAAAAAAGGGGTTTGGTTCTAGCTTTTCTAACTTAAGTCTAGCCGTATTCTACAAACTTCTCGGTCAGCTTATAGTAACCATTGCCTATCAAATATGTCCCCCCACCGCCGCAAACCAATCCGACTATAGTAAAGAACAATTTAGCTCTAAAAAAGCCAGTAATCTCAGGGGATACTGTAAACATTACTGCAATAGGGATAAAAATTAGTATTGCGCCCACTAGAACCTGTAAAAAGGCAAAATCTTTTCTGAAGACCATTTTCTCAGTATTAAATTTCTTATTAAAGTTAATAGGTTTTTTGTAGAACTATAAAGAGACGAAAACAGATAAACAAACTAAAAACCGATTAAAATTTATAAACTTCCATCAATAACTCAATTTAGGTGAATATTAATAATGGAGAATTCTGTTCTTACCACAATAAAAGAAAGAAGAAGTATCTACAATTTTAAAGAGGAGTCAATTGACGACGATAAATTAGAAGCTATTTTAGAAGCCGGTCGTTGGGCCCCTTCATGGCAGAATAAGCAACCATGGAATTTTGTGGTCATAAAAGACCAGGAATTAAAAGAAGAAATAAGCGAGTATGTACCTACTATCTTCAATAGGGGAGTAAAAGATGCACCAGTTTGCATAGCAGTTTTTGTAGATCCGGAAATTGAACCGAATCATTATATAGAAGACGGTTCCGCAGCAACTCAAAACATGCTTCTAGCTGCTCAGAGTCTAGGATTTGGGTCTGTTTGGATAGGTGTCCTAGACCTAAAAAAGAACAAAGGAACCGCAGAAGAAAAAATAAGAGAAGCTTTGGACCTCCCCAAAAAATGGAGACTAATTTCAGTACTTCCAATAGGAGTTCCAAAAAAGGTACCCGAAACGGGCAGAAAAGACCTTTCAGAAATTGTAAACTGGGATCATGCCTAAAAAATAACCAGTAACCACCCATTTTCACTTTTTTTAATTAAATTTTTTGTCAATAAGCTCTATAAAGATAGATAAGATGAAGCAAACACTGACCGACCTAGAAGACAAGAAGATAAATTCTTACACGATCTCAATAGGTAAAAAAACCGAGGGAAGATTTCCTGAGGAAACTAATTTTAAATTATACCTAAAAAACAGAGAGGGAAAGGTAACCGAGGCCCCAGTTCTTTGGGGAAAGTATTTCAGAGGCCGAGGAAAAACATACGGCCCTTGGTTTGAAATTGATTTTAAGAGAAAAATCGGATTTGACTCCCATTCTACCGAGCTTTCCAATGAGGAGTTGAAAAAACTATTCAAAAGAATAATCGATCTGCTTCCTCCAGGTGGAAGAATCATGGTGGTATACGCCGAACACAAAGAAACAGAAGATGCCCTTCAAAAAAACATACCAAGCCCTGCTACTCCAATCGGCTCCTTATTGTTTTGGGCAGGATGTGTTTGGTTTAAAGACTGGTATTTCCCCGAAGGCGGACGAGAAGGAAATGTAAAGCTTCAAGGGGAAAAACCAATCAATGAAGATAGTAAAAAAGAGGGTCTGTCAAAAATTAAAAAAGAATTAGAGAGATTCCTAGAAAGAGAAAAAAGTCGAAAAAGCTCCATTTTCGCAAAATCGAAGAAAAGAGCAAAAGAAATATTAAAAGAAGTAGATAAATCGCTTGAAACCAGCTGATCCTTAGAAATTTCTAAAGTTGCCAAACTGCGCCCTTTATACATAGAAATAGGTACAAGAATCTGAATTTCATGGCGGAAGAGAAAGAAAGCGAGGGTATTGAAAGGGAAAACTCTAGAGAAAAATTAGAAGAACTCGTAGGAAGAATGTAGAACATGTCCAACGGAGAAACCACTAATCAACTACCCGGTTCTCTAGTGGGTTTGGGCCAATAAGTGGAAACAAAAACAAACAAAGAGATTCTGAAAATAAAACCCTGATCCGAGAGATAAATCAAATAAATAGATGTTAAAGAAATAAAGAATTGTTTTAACGAACTTGTGGAGATCTTAAAAGCTGAAAAAGGGCAGTCCTCATCAGAAAATCTGAAGAACTTACACCTCAAGGAAACCCATAAATAGTATGAATTGAGAAAAGGACGACCTAGAGAGAAGGTGGTCAAACAATGACTAATACTGAACAAATATGTGCCGTTCCTGGATGCGAAAATGAGCTTACGGAAGAACAACAAGGAAAAAGAATAGTGATATGTTCCGGCTGCGAAGCAGCAAAGATGCATATCTGCGAAGCCTGCGGAAAGAAAATAAGTGTAAACAGGATTCAAGATGGAGCAACTCTATGTACGCAGTGCGAAATGAATCCCTCTGATTTGGACCTAGAAGAAGAAATGGAATCCGAACTCTCGGATTACGAAATGGAATCCGAACAAGAAGACTTCATGGTTTAAAATCAATTTTGCATTGTTCCGTAACCAATCGTACAGGAAAAACCGGTACCTAAGAAGATTTAATAAATTAAATACGAAGACCATAGCGGGTGAAAAAACGTACGAAGTAACTTCGCCAGGACAAATCTTCCTTTTTGGGGAGCACGCGGTTGTTTATGGGGAGCCTGCTTTAGCGGCCGCAATAAACATCCGAACTAAGGCCAGGTCAGAAGCCAATGAAAATAAAAGATTCAGAGTTTTTTCCGAAAGAATAGGCAGGTTAGAAGGAAAAGTTAAGAAAGAGAATGGCACTTGGAAAATAATAGATAGAGAAGGAGACTTAGAAGAACTTAATTTTGTAACAAAAGCAGCGGAAATTACCTTAAACTATGTTAAAAAAGGAGAAGGTATTGACCTAGAAATAGAATCAAAATTACCTTCAGGATCAGGCTTGGGAAGCTCCTCCGCCGTAACTACGGCTACTATCGCTTCTGTGTCTCTCGCACTTGAAGAGAGATTAAACAGAAAAGAAATTTCTCAACTCGCATTCGATACAGAAGTTGCTATACAAGGTGCGGCAAGTAAAACTGGTGTAAACGTTGCAAGCTATGGGGGATTTCTAAAAATTGAAAGAAACGAGATGGAAAGATTAAGAACTGCTCCCGAACTGAAAATAGTGATCGGATATACCGGAAAATATGGCAACACCGGAGAATTAGTTAGGAAAGTCAAAAAATTAAAAGAATCCCGACCAAAAATTATTGAGCCTATAATCGAAACCATCGGGAAATGCACCGAATCTGGAATTAACTCTTTAAGAAAATCTGATCTTCAGAAAGTCGGCGCCTTGATGAACGCAAATCAAAACCTTCTTGAAGGTCTTCAAGTCAGCTCACCTGAACTCAGAAAATTAATAAAATCTGCACGTGCATCTGGGGCCCTCGGAGCAAAGTTAACTGGTTCAGGAGGCGGGGGTTGTATGATTGCTCTGGGTTCCGGTAAAATCAATAAAATATCGAAAGCGATCAAAGATGCGGGCGGCCACCCAATAGAAACCAAAATTGGAGTTGAAGGGTTGAGATATTGATACAAAAAAGGATTAATAACGGAGAGATAATACTCGGCCACAAAGGAGGAAAAAGACCAGATAAAAACTGGATACTCTCGATTGGAGATGCTATAGATAAGAAGAAAAAGATCAAGCTTGACATCTCCAGCCCACATGTAATCTTTGTTTGTGGTACAAGAGGATCTGGAAAATCCTATACTCTCGGAGTGTTAGCAGAAGAGATCGCAGAAAAAAATCTGGATATCGCTACCGTGATAGTAGATCCTATTGGCGTCTTCTGGAGTATGAAGTACTCAAACCAGGAGAAAAAAGAGATTAAGTTATTGAAAAAAGCGGGTCTAGAGCCACATGGGATAAAAGATGTTAATGTTTTTATACCAACAGGATACCAATCAGAAATTCCAAAAGAGACCTACGACACGGATTTCTCATTTAGGCCAAACAGTTTAACAACCGAAGATTGGTGTCTGACCTTTGGTATAGATCGATACAATCCACAGGGGCTACTGCTAGAAAGAGCGATGGAAAAGCTAAAAGGTGGATATACCCGGAGATTAGGAGATAAAATAACTGGTGGAAGTCGTGACGTTCCCCCTAATGAAAACTTTTCTCTAGACGACCTATTAGACTGTATAAACCACGACCGTGAGATCACTTCAAAAGAAAAGGGGTTTAATGCAAGTACGCGTCGAGCATTAACTTCCAGATTGATGGCAGCAAAAGATTGGGGAATCTTTGGAAAAGAGAAAGAAATCTCTGACATTGTAAAGAGTGGCAAGATCGCAGTAATAGACATAAGTTTTCTTCAAGACAACATAGGTGCGCTTGTTTTAGGGCTTTTAGCTAGAAAGTTATTAGCGGCAAGAAAAGCGGCAGCAAGAAAAGAAGCGGTAAAGGACCTCAAAGGTCTGGAAAGAAGTAACTCCGACTCAATCCCCCCAACTTGGCTGATGGTTGATGAAGCCCATAGCTTTGCACCAGCCTCCGGGAAAACAGCAGCAACAAACCCTCTAATAGAGTACGTTAAGCAAGGCCGCCGACCCGGGCTCTCTGCTGTTCTTTCTACCCAACAACCAAGTGCCTTAAATTCCAAGATAATATCCCAGCTGGATATTCTGATTTCTCACAGACTCGCATTTGAGAACGACATCAAAGAAGTCCACAAAAGAATACCTACCACCCTCCCAAAAAACCTGAAAGGTTCAGATACTTTAAAAAAACTCAAGGAGGGAACTGCCTTAACCGCAGATAAAGAGACCAGCAGTGCTTTCATATCCTCAATAAGACCCCGATTTAGCCAACACGAAGGAAGGGAGAGAATTATGAAACCCACAACAGAAGCGCCAAAACAAAAGAAAAAAAACAAATCTATAACCGAAGCACAAGAAGACGTAGAAATAGAGGAAACATCAACAACGACTATGGAACCAGAGGAGTACATAGATGAAAGTTTTGATAAGCGGACCGTTGAGATCACCACCGTACCTTTCCTCGTAGATTTGAACACAGCAACGAAAGTAGCTGAAGATAATATGAAGCGTTTTCTTGGGATATTCCAGAAAAACGAAACCATGGAAAGAATATCAAAATTCTATTACCCTATTTGGAGTGCACTAATAGACTACTATCCCGAAGACAAAGAATCAATTAACCTCAGAGCACAGATAGATGGTCTTACCGGCGAGATACTAAAGAGGGGGGAAGAGGGTTTAGAAAGAACTAAAGGTGTTCGAACTTTTTCCCAACTCAAACCTTCCGAGATTAATACGTTATTTGAAATAGTTAGAAATCGTCCAATTGATAAAAATAGCATCAGTGGCTCTAAAAAGGACATAGACACGTTAATCGAAAAAGACCTAGTGGAAATCCGCGAAAGCGAAGGAAAGACTTTCTTTGATCTGAAAGAGGAGATATACATACCCCCAGAACTCTCAAAAACAGAGATACTCGCGGCCGAAGAGATACCAGAAAGAGAGGATCAAGAAGTCCCGATAGACAGAAAGATAGACCGAGTCATTAACGAAGAGATAATGATAGAAACTCTGAAAGCGTTTGGTGATATTGAGATCATAGAACATGAACTATTCTATTACCCCTACTGGATAGCAAAATTGAGAAATAAAGGGGATACTCGAATACTTGCTATAGATGGAATACTAGGAAAACGAGACAAATATGCAGAAAAGATGCTTAGAAGAAGAGTTGAAATATAATCAATTCTCAACTCTGCTCTATTAAGCCTGTGAAAAAGAATATAGCCATACATTATAGTCTGCTCTAGAATCGCCCGGACCTAGCAGCTTTAAAACCCGGCACCTCAGGCTATTGGGGCCGGTGGGCTGAACATGTCGCCGAAGCTTCATGCTTACACCCCCGGTCCATCAACGGGGTCTTCTTGCCCCTGCCTTTGTCCTGACGCACCGTTACTGTCACCAGTCCCGGTAGTTTGGCCAAGATCGGCTGCCTATTTTCGGGAACCACTTCAGCCTTAGATGCTTTCAGGCCTTATTGGCCAGCGCGTAGCTACCCGGCAATGCCCTATCGGACAACCGGTACACCAGAGGCGCCGGCAGCTCGTTCCTCTCGTACTGAAGCTACCTTACCCTCAGGCAACCAACAATCCCGCAAGATAGCGTCCGACCTGTCTCACGACGGTCTAAACCCAGCTCACGATCCGCTTTAATGGGCGAACAACCCTACCCTTGGCCGCTGCTGCACGGCCAGGATGCGAAGAGCCGACATCGAGGTAGCAAGCCTCCCCGTCGATACGGGCTCTTGGGGGAGACCACTCTGTTATCCCCGGGGTAGCTTTTCTGTCATCCCGAGCCCCCAACAATAGGGACATCGGGGTTCGCTAAGCCCAGCTTTCGCTCCTGCGTCCTCCTGTGATAAGGACACAGTTAAGCCGGCTTCTGGCTTTGTCCTTTACGGCGGATTTCTGACCCGCCTAAGCCGACCTTTGGACCCCCTCGATAGTTTTTCGAGGGGCTGCCGCCCCAGCGAAACTGCCCAACTACCACTGTCCTACTTGCGTAGTTAGGAATCCGGTCAACAACGGGCGGTGTTACATTGGCGCCTCCACCAGACCTTGCGGCCTGGCTTCGAAGGCTCCCGCCTACGCTTTACATCGCCGACCAAACCCCAACGATAGCCTGCAGTCAAGCTCCACGGGGTCTTCGCTTCCCTACGGGATTGTCTGGTCTCTGCGCCAGACTGTAGGTTCACCGGGACCCAAGCCGGGACAGTGGGGGCCTCGTTGATCCGTTCGTGCAAGCCGCCAATTCAGCGGCAAGGCACTTCGCTACCTTAAGAGGGTTATAGTTACCCCCGCCGTTTAGCGACGCTTCACAGAGTTGTAACCCTGCTTGACAAGCCGCTACTGGGCAGGATTCACCAACCGTACTCACCCTTTCGGGCTAGCGATTGGCTATGTTTTTATTAAACAGTCGGACCCCCCTGGTCACTGCGACCTGCCTTTTCACAAGGCAGGCACCCCTTATACCAAAGGTACGGGGCTAATTTGCCGAATTCCCTGGCCTGGGATCTCCCGACACGCCTTAGGCTACTCACCTAGGGGCACCTGTGTTGGTTCTAGGTACGGACACCTGAGATTCCAATTCTCGACTTCCTTTTCACGGGCTCCAGGAATCCGCTGAACTCGCCTTTTAGGCAAGCTATTCCTGCATTCACCCGGTTCTCGCCATTACGGCTCTCCCCGGGCTTCTACAGTTAAATAAGGCGATAACCTTACTCAACGTATCCAAAAGCGTCAGAAGCCGAGCCTAGCCTTACGGCAGGTACTCAGGTGGCACGGGAATATTAACCCGTTTCCCTTTCGCGCTTCTCTTGTTAAGGAAACGCTTAGGACCGGCTAACCCTCAGTTGACGAACATTGATGAGGAACCCGCGCCCCTCCGGCGGTAGGGATTCTCACCCTACTTTGCTGCTACTACTACCAGGGTTCACTTTCCAACGAGGTCCATACGATCTCACAACCGTACTTCTACCCTCGCCGGATGCCTCTCTACAGAATCAGGTTACTATTAATTCACCTGTCCTAAGGTATCGGCAGCCGACTTAGTCCCGTCCATTTTCGGGGCCTCTACCCTCAACGGGTTCGCTGTTACGCGCTGTTTAAAGAATGGCTGCTTCTAAGCCTATCTTCCCGCTGTCTCAGAGCTGAGACACCCTTTTACTTGACACTTAGTCGGCATTTAGGGGCCTTAACCTTAGTCTGGGTTGTTCCCCTTTCGGAGCAGGAGCTTACCCCCTGCACCCTTACTCCAACGGTCTATGGTCCTGTTGGCTTCGGAGTTTGACAGGTGGGCGAGGAGTCTCCTCCCCAACCCGCCAATCAGTGCTCTACACCAGCAGCAACCTCGCGTTAGGCATAGCTGCGACTATTTTCGAGAGGAACCAGCTGTCGCCAGGCTAGATGGGCCTTTCACCCCTAGCCCAAGGTCATCCGACCGCATTGAACGGCAGGAACGGTTCGGGCTTCCACCAATCCGAGGATCGGCTTCACCCTGCCCCGGGCTAGATCGCCTGGTTTCGGGTCTTATTCCAGTGACTCCGGGCGCTTTCACACCCCGCCCCTCATCCTACCGAAGCAGGACTGCGGGCATGTTGCTTTCGCTATGGCTCCGGAGGTAAACTCCTTAGCCTCGCCACAGAAACAAACTCCCTGGCCCGTATTTCCAAACGGAAAACATGACCCTGATCCTCTTTCCTCGTACTACCGCGTCGCCACGGATTTCTTCGGAAAGAATCCTTTCTTTCAGGCCATGTCTTTTCATTACCAACTAGTTTTAGGCTCTTTTCATCTCCCTTTCGAGATGCTTTTCAGTGTTCCCTCACGGTACTACGTTCACTATCGGTCTCGGAACATATTTAGGGTTGGGACTTGTTTTTCCCCGCTTCCCGCGCAATATCCAATGCACGGTACTCAGGTGAACCGATCCAACACCTTTCGGCTTATGCTTACGGGGCTTTCACCCTCTATGGCGCCTCGTTCCAGAGGACTTCTGCTTCACCAAGTAGGTGGCGATCGGACCCTACAACACCACATTCCCAGTCGATTTCTCGACCAGGTTCGGTTTGCCCTGTGCCCTTTTCGCTCGCCGTTACTAAGGGCATCGCGATTGCTTTCTTTTCCTCCCCTTACTAAGATGTTTCATTTAAGGGGGTTCCCGTTCGCTTATGCGAACGTTATGGGTTTTCCATAACAGGATGTCCCATTAGGCAATCCTGGGTTCAATGGCTGCATGCACCTCGCCCAGGCTTATCGCAGCTTACCACGACCTTCGTCGGATACCGAGCCGAACCATCCACTAGCTGGCTTGACGTGCCGGGCTCTAGTCACTACTAGATCCAGTTAGCGCTAGAGCAGACTTATGCATGGCAATCATGAGCGCTTGAGCGCGATATGCCCTTCACTCGCAAGACTGCTCTCACGAGCTGCATCTATACTATTTCAAAGAAAGTGGACCCGTCGGGACTTGAACCCGAGACCTCCGCCTTGCAAAGGCGGCGCTCTCCCAACTGAGCTACGGGCCCTATGAGAACCTGACACCCTTGGCTCCTTTATTTTTTTCGTAGGAGGTGATCGAGCCGCAGATTCCCCTACGGCTACCTTGTTACGACTTAGCCCTCCTTGCAGAACCCGGATTTGACCCATTCAATAGGAATGAGCCTCATCCAAATCCCACTCGGATGGCTTGACGGGCGGTGTGTGCAAGGAGCAGGGACGTATTCACCGCGCGATAATGACACGCGATTACTAGGGATTCCAGCTTCACGAGGGCGGGTTTCAGCCCTCGATCCGAACTAAGCGTAGGTTTAGGGATTGGCTTCCCCTCTCGGGGTGGCAGCCCTCTGCCCTACGCATTGTAGCCCGCGTGTTGCCCGGGAGATTCGGGGCATACGGACCTACCGTCGCCCTCTCCTTCCTCTGCCTTATCGGCAGCGGTCCTCCTAGAGTAGCCCATCGTCCCCGAAGGGACCTGCTGGCAACTAGGAGCAAGGGTCTCGCTCGTTACCTGACTTGACAGGACGTCTCACGATACGAGCTGACGGCGGCCATGCACCACCTCTCGGCGAGTCCAGCAAGGTCCTTAGCCTGGCCTTCACACTGCCGTCGCCCCCGGTGAGTTGTCCGGCGTTGAATCCAATTAAACCGCAGGCTCCACCCCTTGTGGTGCTCCCCCGCCAATTTCTTTAAGTTTCAGCCTTGCGGCCGTACTTCCCAGGCGGTGAGCTTAACGGCTTCCCTTCAGCACCGAGCGCTCTCGAGGAACGCCCAGCACTTAGCTCACATCCTTTACGGCCAGGACTACCCGGGTATCTAATCCGGTTCGCTCCCCTGGCTTTCGTC
>CAYLJV010000007.1:0-49992 GCA_964384105.1 Hadarchaeota archaeon (SeqCode)
AGTTTTTCCTCGATCGAGTCAATTCTTTTCTCAACTAGTTCCTGATCTATCATGCGAGTAGCCTCTTTCTTCTTATCTCATTATAATGGTCGAAGAAAGGTTTGTAATCTAGATATCTGTCGTAAACTTCGGTTTCGAATTTTATTCTTTCACTCTCGTCTCGGGTGAGTATTTCTTTCCCGTGTTTGAGGACCTGGTGTTGGAAAGTTATCGGTTTACCGTTCAGCACCCTCACATCGACTTCTCTATCCAGGCTCAACTTTTTCTCTAGTTCTCTGGATATCCTCGTCGTGTACAGCGCATCTGGTTCGAACTCGTCGCTTAAAAGCAGGCCTATATCGATGTCGCTATCCTTGTGAGTTGTGCCTTTTGCTATCGAACCATAAAGGTAAGCCACTGAGATCTCCTCGTGCTTCTGCAGGACTTTCGAGATGTTCTTTTCTATTCCCATAATAACCTTTTATAAATCGAATAGTCGGAAACTTAACTTTTTGCTTTCTTTAAAAACCACCTCGCCCGAAATCGACAGAGGAGCTTTTGAAGATAGTTTTTTCCCCAACATTCGCTGAAAAAACTCCATATTATCGAACAGCACGGGTTTAGCCTGACGAAAAGCCAGATTGTGGATGCGATCTTGAACCCAGATAGCGATGTGGAAGGTAGTTCTCAAGGTTCGGTAATACGGTAGAGTCCCCTGATTTGTGAGACGGACCCCGAACGCTCTACCGAGAGCCTGCAATTTTAAATATTGTAAATATGTTAAGTCTATACATGTCGCAGGGAAAGAACAAACGGATACCCGTGTCCGAGAACATTTGGAAGAGGTTGGGAGACCTTAAGAGTGCCGGAGAGACCTACGACGAAGTCTTGGAAAAGATGATTAGAGACCATAACCGGATGGAGCTGGCCAGAAAGATGAAAAGAGTGGAAGAGGAGAACAGGGAGGAGCTAGTATCCCTTGACGACTTATGATGTCCTACTCTCCCCAGATGTGAATGAATTTCTCCAGAATAGGAGCGAAAAGACCCGTAGGATAGTGAAGGAGAATTTGAGAAAACTAGAGGGTAATCCTTACCCTGGCAGAGGGAGCGGAGATAAAGAAAAGCTGCCCATCGAAGGCGAAAAAAGGTTTCGGATGCATATCGGGAGGACTTGGACCGTTTTCTACTCCATTTTGGAACGCGAGAAAGAGGTCAGAATTTCTGAGATACTTCCAATCGATGAAGCACACAAAAAATATGGATACTGATCCACGAAACCATTGCCGCTGGGAACTGCTGAGAGGAAATTAAATAATATTTTTCAAAGCTCTTTGAGTTCTGAGATTGTGCTGATATAGATTAAATTGTTTCTATTCCACTCTCTTTTTTCAAATATTTTTTCCAGATTCTTAATCAGTTCGTTTTTTGTAAAGATATCTTCTTTTACAAGGACGAGGAGAAGTAGCGTGCTGAAGTGGGCTTCTTCTTGGTGAGATTTTACAAATTTGATGTCGTCTGATACAAGTAAATCTAAATTCTCGTTCCTATAGATTTTTAGTGCTTCTAATTCGCCTTCTTCAAACTCATTTGTTTCTATTAGCTTTATATGGTCGTTGACCATATTTAAAATCCTTTTCGCTGCTATTCCTAGTCTATCTTTAGTTTTGGAAATTTCTTTTAGTTCCTTCTTAATGGTTAAACCTATACAGAAGGTGAATAATTTTAGAGCATCTTCTAGGCAATTGGAGAGTTTTAAAGATAGAAGAGCGCTTGTATCGGCAGCAACACTGAGTTTATCCACATTACCGTCCTACTTCCCTGCTCAGTTCTTCGGCTTTGACGAAGTCTTCTCGAACCTTTTTGATAACGAAGTCTATGTCTTCTGTCATTTCGCCGAAAACCTCTTTCAGTTCTTGTTTGTCGATGGTTCCTTTTAAGTAAGCAAGGATTATCTGATATTTCAAATCCTTTGTTGCTTCTTTCAAATCTCTCGCTATTCTGTTTCTCACCCATTCCGAGGGGGATACGTGAAGGACTTTGGAGACCACTTCGATCTCCTTTTTCATCTGTGGGTCCATCCTGATACCTAAAGTTTCGTCCTTTTTTGTCGACATATTGTGTTAAACATTGTTATACAAAAATAAAAGTTTTCTGAACAGGAGAAACTGCTGGCTTTGTATCATGCCAAATTCAGGAGTCTACAGAGTGATGGATTTCCTGTTTATCGACAGTTGATCTAATCCCATTTCTCCAGTTTGTTACCTTCCGATCTAAGTCCAAAATTTATCTTCTTTAGCCTAGAAGTCCCCTTCCTAACGGGTGCAACGAGTTAGGCGGATGTAATTCACTTCATTCTACTCGACATAAACCTTTCAACTTCCGTTATCACTCTGGTAAATTCGGGCGCATCTGGAACTAGTGTCATTAGATCCCTATCCCAGGTTTCCTGTTTGTCTGCCATCCGCTCGATGAACTTTTTCCACACGAACTTGTTTTCACTTTTCAGCGTCTCGAGTTTTTCATTGATAAGCTCTATATCGGGTTTGACTCCTCTTCTCAGGAGATACCAGGTATCGTAGATGTCCCTCGGAGCTTCTCTTATGATAATGGCTCGTATCTTCTCTGCCAATATCTCCTCCAGAGACATAGCTCTGACCTTGAAATCCGGGATTTTGCTGTAGTATGGGTTCAAAACCCTTTTCATCGATCCTTTTCTACTTGGTTTTCTTCTGGTGCTCAGATCTATTTTGATACTGTTAGGGTGTCCGTTCATGTCTCTATACTTTACTTTGTGTCTTGTACTGTCCTCCCTACCTTCTTCCCGATTTAGTTCTCTGAAATCTATATTCTTAATTTTCCTGTTTTCTAGTTCTTCTTTGAGATCTTCGAGAATCTCTTGTGAGATGTCCTCTAGACAGGTGAAGTCCAAATCGACCAAGAACCTTGCATCATCAAAGTAAATTTTTTTGATACAGGTTCCTCCTTTGAAAACCAACTTTTTGGAGTAAGGTAAATCGGATATATATTTGAGAGTCACCGTTAGCACGTAGTCTTTGTGTATTGTTCCAAGAGGTACATTTTTTCTACCGGCTAAGTTTCTCAGTTCCTTGTTGTTCATTTTTTCTGTCTTCCCGTCGCCCCGATATTCTCGATTTCTATTTTTTGTCCAGGGCGACTCCTGCCGGTTCAGTAATTGGCCGGTGGGTGTTTTTTAGAAGAAAAAGAGCAATAGGGGTTTGACAAGAGAAATCACCTTCAGTATTCCCTCCAATCCAATAGAGTCTCCCTGTCGAGATTGATTTTCAGTCCCCATCTCCTATTGTAGCTTTTCGTGTCCTTCCCGGCGGTGGGGTCCAGCCATCTGAATCCGGTGAAGTTCTCCTCGAGCTCCTCCGTTATCCCTCTTTCTATTTCGAGGGTCTCCAGGATGTAGCCTAGCCTCCTGGTCACCGAGCTCACGTCCAGCCTCTCTAGGTACTCGAGTAGACCCTCCCAGTCCAGTTCCTCTCTCGCGTTCCAGACGGCTTTCGTTGCTTCGGGTAGACCTCCACAGTGTTGGGGGTAGGTGAGAGCGTCCAGAACTGTTTTTTCCCTGCTGGACACCACGAAGGTGCTGTCGTCCGTTCTCCGTTCGATCTCCCCGAAGAACCGGTCTTCGGAGATGGTGATGAACATTATCTTTTGTCCTCCGTACCCGACGTCTCTTTTTCTCCTTGTCAGGGCGACCTGGGTGATTTTGGCGACCTGCTCCGTCATGTCCCAGTGATTCATGGCGGACCAGAAACCGATGTAGTAGTCGTCCACGAGGGAATCTACCACGAGGTGGACGCTCTCCGACCAGTGGCCCTCTATCCCCGATCTGGCGGGCGATAGGACGTACTTCCCCCTCTCTATCCTGTCCACTCGATTTTTCCTCTTGAGCCTCTGAATAACGTTGGCGAGGGAGGAGTCCGAGATATCCAGTATGTCCCTCGCATCCTGAAAGGTGAAGACGGTCCTTCCCCGCCTCTCCAGTTCGAAGATCAGGGTTGATTCCCTCGGTCCAAATCTTAAACTTTTACTCACGATAATCACTCTTAAGGTGATTTTTGTTACAGTAAATATAAAAATTAGTGGGAATTGTCATGGGCCAATTATCGGCTGACTTCCCTCGACACCCGGGAGAGAAACAGAGGGCACCGATAATGTTTAGGCATGAGGTAAACGATTTAACTTCCGTGTCGAGAAGTCCCTTTCCCAATCAAAGATTGGATGGGTACCCCCGTGATAATCTGGAAACTATTGGAAAATGGAGGGATAGACGAGACTAAATTTCGTGAAAGCTTGGATTTGCTGAGGGAGATAGGATGGTTTTCAAATGTGGTGATCGACAAAGTACTAGAAAGAGGGGTGGAAGATGCCTAAATCCGTGGGAATAAGAATGGACGATGAACTCCTGAGAAAGCTCGACGAGATGAGTGAAGATGAGAACGTGGATAGGAGCACGCTCGTCAGAAGACTGGTGAGAAAGGGTTACAAACTCCGAAAAAAAGAGAGGGCAGCAGAGAGACAGCAGAGAGATACAAGAAAGGCGAGATAACTCTGAGCAAAGCGGCAGAGGAAGCCGAAATAACAATATGGGAGATGGAGAAGTTCCTCGTGGAGTCCGGGTATAGATCGGAGTACTCCGTCAAGGACCTGAAAGGGAGATCTCCGAAATATCCTCTAGGTGAAGTCCTGTGGCGGTTCGAGGACTCGATTTCTTGAAAAGACCTCGGTGTCGATAGTCCGGTCGAAACAAGGGATTGAGTCAACTGTTTATTTTTTACAAGTTCCTAGCAAATGAAGTCTTTCTCGATCTTGGTGATTTATTGGTTTATATAGTGACTTCACTCGATATTTGAGAAAGAGGTTCTATTTGAAGATGCTCCCGCTTCTTTTTGGAAAGGTAATCTTCTGTCTATTTTCATTCTCCAGTATCCGTCCGTGTTTCAGGAATGTAGTATGTTGGTGTAGGAATAAGATCTCGGCGTGATGAGGGAGACATGGATTACCGGAAAAATTAGATCAGAGAAAATTGGTAAGCTGGTTTGTCTGGGATTATTGGTGACCAATACTAAGTCCTCTAAAATTGCTTAAATTTGGGATAAAAAGTCATTTTACAGTTTTAGTTTTTCGAGATTTTTTGTTACACCCATAACAAAAAATAAAAACCGTGGAATAACCTCTAAATCTAAAATCACCTGCAAACTTTCAATTTAGAAAAAACCATCTCCACCGAAATATTACCGGTGTATCCAATAACGAAATATCTTGCTTCAGGAGAATTTCTATTTCCGGACTTCTCAATAAGTTTCCACTTCTATCTCTTCAATTCTCCGAAAATCGGAGTCCCTGGTGAGGAGAATAAGATCTCGATTGCTCACCATTCCCGCTATAATCGTATCTATCTCGGCCAGGTTCTTCCCTTTCTCTCTGAGTTGATAGTAGATTTCGCCGGCCTTTTTCGCGTTCTCCACCTCGAAATCGAGTACCTCCTTGGCGAAGAAGAGATCGGTTATGTCGAACTGTGTGAACTTTGAGAGCTCGTAGACGCAGGGGGTTCCGGTTACTTCGTGCCCCTTTATATTTTCGTGCTTTTCGAGCGCTTCCTCTCTCTCGTTAATGAGGTCCACGAGGAAACTAGTGTCCAAGAAGTAGTCTTTCACGTTTCTCGTCCTCCTCGCTTCTTTTTCTGCTCTTCTCTATTTTCTTCCACTCGACATCCAAATCGGCCCCGATTAGGTTTGTGAAGTCTTTCTTGGATGTCTCGGTGAGTTCCAAAATTACATCGCTGAAGCTTTTGTCGTCCTTCTTTAGCCTCTTCAGCCTTTCGTAGGCCTCTTCTTTCAGAGAGATGGTTTTAGTTGCCATATGTATATGCATGTGTACATGCACTCTTTAATAATTTTTTGTCTTACCCATAACAAAGAAGCGGTAAAAATTATCGATATGTCTTTCTTTATCTTCTTTAGCCGAAAAGACTCCTTCCAATCAAGTTGATGGGTGTGGAATTGACTGTTTTTGCTTTCACTTATCTCCTCGAGAAGGCCTCGTGCCGATAGTCCGGTCGAAAAAAGCGATTGAATCCTATTTATTTTTACAAGTTCTCGGCAAGTGAAGTATCTCTCGACTCGATCGTTTAGTTTATTGCGCCCACGACAAAAATCCGGAAGATCCTAAGTTAAAAGTTTAAGTTTCTTCGAGAGAATTCTAATTAAGATGAAGAGAGGAAACTTTCTCTTATTTATTGTACTCGTTATAATCTCTTTCTTATTCAGAGTCCTGAGCATCCAGTATCCGAAGCTGTACCTGGTGAACGCCTTCTACACGGTACTGGCTCTGACAATCATCTACCTCGTTTTCAAAATAGTCCTTGAGAATGTAGTAATAGAAAAGATCCAGGACAAAAAGACGAGGTACTCCCTCAGAAAAGCGATCTCTATAATCTACATCGTGGCCTTCTTGGTCGTTTCGTTGAGCATCTGGGTCGCCCAGACTCAAACTCTGATCGTGTCTTTTGGTCTTATTGCCGCGGGGATAGCTGTTTCTCTGCAGGATTTCTTCAAGAATATAGTCGGTGGAATAACCCTCTTCCTGACGGGGATCTATCGGGTCGGGGACCGGATAGAGATAAAGGACAAGTGCGGCGATGTGATTGACATCGGTATAATGTACACCACCCTCATGGAGACGGGGCAGTGGATAAGGGGTGATCAGGCCACGGGTAGGCTTATCAATATACCCAACGGCCAGGTACTGTCCAGCAATGTGGATAACTATACCAAGGACAATAGTTTCATCTGGGACGAGATCACGGTTCCCATAAAGTACGGGAGCGACTTGGAGAAGGCGATGGAGATCGTTACAGAGGCAGCGGATTCCGAAACCGGCTCGATAGCCGATCAGGCAAGGGAGATACTGTCCAAGATGGGCGACAAGTACTACACGTCTCAGAGGGAGGTGTTTCCGGCTGTCTACTTGACTCTGACGGATAACTGGATAGATTTCAGTGTCAGGTATATCACGGATGCGAAGGAGAGAAGACAGATGAACGATGCGATAAGCCGTAGGATTCTCGAGAAAATAGACGGTACGGAGGACGTGGAGATAGCCTCGGAAACGCTCGATATAATAGGTTTCCCCGATGCCAAGAAGTAGATCGAGAAGAAATGGAGATTCTTTAAGTTATATCGAATTTTCGGCCGGTGATATGATGGATAATTTTACCTAAAGGGGCCCGAGATCCGGAATAGATGAAGAAGACTGAATGATAGCCTCGAGAGTGCCTGGAGAGCCATAAAGGGTTGATTTTTAGTGGGGATATCCTTTTATCAGGGTTGCAGATATTGCCCTATTTTCTATTTGGGGACTTTTAAGGTTTTACACTTGTATACAAAAATAGAGAATTCTAAACTGATGTCTGGAGCTTTTCGCTCGAAATTTTGAGAAGATTTCGAATGCTCTAACTCTCTTCGTAGATGCCCTCTAACTTTTCAAGATCGTAGAGTAATACGTTTTCCTCGACTAGTTCTTCGGTGAAACCCGACCTGCTAAAAATTGCATAGTGTTTTTTCCAGAGTACGTCGACTGCAAGAGTTTTTTCTCGTAGTCTGTTCAGGGTTTGGTAATCGACGGGGTTTTTTGACCATTTGCACTCTGCGAACAGGGAGTTCTCACTGCCCAACGCGATTATATCTATCTCTTTCTCTTTGTACCACCATTTTCCAATCTTTGATGCTGAGAAGGGTAATTTCCCTCTTTCGTTCAGTATCCTCACGTCGGCTTCCCTGTTAAGGTCGAGATTTTCTTCTATTTCTCTGGAGATTTTTGCCGTGTAAAGCGCATCTGGTTCGAACTCGTCGCTTAAAAGCAGGCCTATATCGATGTCGCTATCCTTGTGAGTTGTGCCTTTTGCTATCGAACCATAAAGGTAAGCCACTGAGATCTCCTCGTGCTTCTGCAGGACTTTCGAGATGTTCTTTTCTATTCCCATAATAACCTTTTATAAATCTAATAGCTGGAAACCTAACTTTTTGTTTTCTGAGGTCTTTTGTTGTTGTCTTAGTTAGTTGTAGGTGTGCACAAAAGATCGAAGTTGGATATTAGTTGCGATACAGGTTATGCTTTCGGATAGTTCATGTAATTGTGGGTGTCCGCTCATTCCGGTAGTCAAGCGGTAGGTCGATTTCTATGTGGATTCTATCGTATGGAACTCGAGGCTTTTTTCGGTTTCCCTCCTCTTTCAGGGTGAGTATTTTGTATTTTTCAAGGAGATGGACGTCTTCATAAACCTCCCTCACCCCTCTTTCAAGGGTTTTAGCGAGCCCCCGAATGCTTTCGGGTGGGGTTTCCATTACCTCCTGAATGAGCTCTTGCCGTTTTTCGGTCAACAGCTTTCTGAACATGGCTGTGTCTTCGAAGAATATCCTCTCTGGTCCTCCGCCTTTCTTCCCTATCTTTTTTATCTCTTGGAGAGTTTCCTCTTCGAACTCCTCCAGTGTTCCTGTGGTTATCTCGAGCACTTTCTTATTTCTCATTCGATTTTACCTCCTTCATGAACTTTTTGAAGTGAGTGTGAAGGGATTTGAACTTTACACCGACAGTTTCATTCTCTCTCAAGTGCTTGTGGTGCCGGCTTTTTGAGTGTTCGCTGTAGTTGTCGTATCTTAGTATGGTTTCGCCGGAGTCTGGGTCGTAGTGCTGAAAACTGTACTTGATACCTCTGGGATATCTCTTAGACCGGGGTATTAGAAAGGCAATGGCCTCCACTACAGTTCCGTCCTCGAGAACGATTCTCCTGTTCAGAATCCTCTTCGAAGTAACTCCGATCTCCCTTCAATCTTTCCCCCATAGTTATTTTTAAGTAAACCAATAAAAGTGTTTGTCTTTGACCCAAACATAACTCCAGATCAGGATGGTCGGTTTCTTGTCCGCTGATGACGACAACGTACGGGAGAAAAGGGTTATTCATAGAGCTCGATTCGATTTTTACTCCCGTAATAATTCTGAAATTACTGAAGAGGGGCAAATAGACAAGGAGAAATTTCGTGAAAGCTTAGATTTACTGAAGGAAGTAAGTTGTTTTCAAAGATGATTTTTGGCTTTCTTTTACCGTTAGCTCATGTGAGCACGGTTGAGATGTTTTGAGTATATTAACAATAAGTTATTTAAGTAAAATGAAAACAATTTCATTTAAATGAAAACAAGTTCAACTAAATCGATCTTATGGGAGAGTTCCACCGTTTTGAAACTCCTAGTTCACTTCATGGAAAACCCCACTCGCGAGTTCTATGGGAAGAAGGTGGCTGATGAAACTGGTGTGAGTATAGGGGCCACCCACGGGGGTCTTAAAAAACTCTCTGGTGGAGGGATTCTCAAGGAAAGAAAGGAGGGCAGGATGACCTTCTACCAACTCGAAAGAGAGAGTGAGGAAGTCAAGCACCTAAAGATAGCGTACAACCTCTCAAAACCCGTTGTAAGCGAGTTGATGAATGTGGGAGAAAAACTGGAAGTGGAGATTTACCTGTATGGGTCCGTGGCCCGGGGAGAGGATAAAGAGGATAGTGATTGGGATATCCTGATAGTCGGAGATTTAGGCGGTTCTGAAATAGAGGATGAATTAGGTTCGATAGAGACTGATGAGAACCTGAAACCCACTCTTTACTCGATGAGTGAGTGGAATTCGATTGAAAAGGAGGATCCCGCGTTCTTTGAGAGAGTTCAAAGGGATAGGATAAGGCTGATATAGATGGATATGATGGGTGCTATCAGGAAGGGACTTATTGAGGAAATAGATAGAGACGAGAAACTGATAGAAAAAGAACTGGGAGAATCCCGGAAGGACCTTGAGAAGGCCGAAAGAGACCTCGAAGTCGAGGATTATAAGTGGAGCATTGTTTCGGCGTAGGTTTCTCTTGGAAAGTCCTTCTCCTCTTCTAACCTCTTCTTAGTCTTTTCTGAGACCTGGACCGTTGTTGGCATTTTAATACACCATAGAGGTCTATAGTCCACTAAAATCTTTCTGAGAGCACAATGTCCAGTAAAGGTAAAAAAGAGTAATTTATGATATTACTTTCTATTTTTTATTTGCCAATCGTATATCAGAATCTCTTACGGTTTTGCGTCCAGCGTGCTCAGAGAGTTCAGTTGCATCTTTCGCAATATCCATAGCGTATTTTTCTAGTATTTCTGCTAGTTCTCTAGCAGCACTCTCGCTCACTCTGTTTGCTCCAGCCTTTCTTATAACACGGTCAATAGCTGCAATGGGCAATTCAGACATTAAATATCACCTCTTTGGATATTATGATATATTAAAGATAAATAAATTACTATAGAAGTTTTTCTAAAACATATTTGATAAAAAAATCTTCTGAAAATTGTTTATAATTATAAAATAGTCCTAATTTGTTTTCTATGAATAATAATGGAGAGGATCAATTAATAATTAGTAAAAAATCTCATATTTTCCTTTTTTCAAAGTCCGGTTATGGACGTAATCCCTAATCAGGATATTTATATGAAAGGCAAGAAAGGTATGGTCGGCCAGTTCATATTGGAAGTCTTTTTGGTATGAAGTATAATTTTAGATAGTGTTGAGTAAATATTACTCATATGAGTAAAAAATATTCAAATCCCTCGAGATTCTATACTCTTTTACTGGTAAATTGGAGGAGGAGTTCTAAGGTAGGAGACTCGCCAGAGAATAGAATATACAAAGTCTTTGGGAAACTCTGATCGAATGGCTAATAATCTGATATTCCGAAGCCTACAGATTTTTTAATTGATTTTATAGCTTCAGGTGATTTTAAAACAATTTAGAATTCAATTAAATATTGATAAGATGTCAGGGGTTTTTGATGAATGGACATAGAGTTAATGGACTTTCGGGGGTAAAATCAAAAGGAGACCTAACTGGTGAAGACTATCTTTTTCTTATCGGATTAGGTCTGTTAATTCTATTTCTCGTTTTATCTCATTCTTGGACACCGGAGGTCGTCCATTCAGGTCTAATATTCTGGATGTCAGTCACTCTTCTGTTTCTTTCTATGGCACCAGATTATGTGAATCGAGAAGTGGCGAGAGGATGGTTACAAGAATACAAAGGCTCTCGAGTCGAGAACTTTTACAGAAAGGTATACAACGTGACTAGGAACAGTGAGAAGTATTTTAACTCGGGGAACTTCTTCGTGGTAGGTATTATTCTTACTATTCTGTCAGTTTTCGTGTTATTTTATACAGGTGAAATTCAGGAGGCCTTGTTTGGTGTCTCTTATGGTGCTTTTGTTAGGGCGATCCTAGCGTGATCTGAGGGATCAGACGCAAAAGCCTTTTTATTCTTTGTTTTTCTTTCAATCTTTTGGTGTGCTGTTTTCATGAGAGTTAGTGTCATAGGTGCCGGTTGGGTCGGAAAGAATATCGGGGTAGGTATGATAGAACTGGGCCATGACGTTTTATTTTACGATATTTCTGGGGATACGGTGAAGGATTTAAAGAACAGGGGTTATGAAGCCACGATGGACTTGAGAGATGCTCTGGAAAACTCGGAGATTTCATTCTTGTGTGTTCCTACTCCTAATACAAGTGGCGGAATAGATTTGAGCCATCTTAAATCGGCTGTAGAACAAATTGCGACTACCCTGTCCGATGTGGATAATTATCGTCTCTTGGTGGTCAAGAGCACGGTTGTTCCAGGGACTACTGAGAATTTAGTCATTCCTCAATTGGAAGGTGAAGGAATTGAGGTTGGAAGTGATGTGGGGGTATGTATGAATCCGGAGTTTTTGACCGAGATTTCAGATACATGGTCGGATTCCGAGAATTATGATAAGGGTTTCTTCTCAGAGGACAGGATTGTTATAGGCGAATATGATCGAAAGTCCGGCGAGTTCCTAGAAAAACTGTATGGTTCTTTGGACACCCCTATTATCAGAACTGATTTAAAAACCGCAGAGATGATAAAATACGCCTGTAACTGCGCCCTTTCTACTAAGATCTCTTACTGGAACGAGATTTTTTTGATCTGCGAGAGACTCGGTATCGATTCTGATCTGGTTGCTCAAACGGCGGCTATGGACGATCGGATTGGTAAGTACGGAACGGTTCATGGGAAGGCTTTTGGAGGGAAGTGTCTGCCAAAGGACCTTAGGGCTTTTATTGATTTTGTCGAAGGAGACACAGGTGAGATTCCAGAACTTTTGAAGGCGGTAGAGAAGGTCAATAAATACATGAAGAAAGAGTACGGTGTTAGGGAGTAAAATTAGGTGATGAGATGGTAAAAAAAGCTGTTGTACTGGCTGCGGGTAAGGGTAAGAGGCTCAAGCCTATAACGAATGCGATTCCGAAGGAAATAGTGAGAGTAGGTAAGAAACCTACTATCGAGCACGTTCTCAACGTGTTGAAATCCGGTGGAATAAAAGATGTGTTGGTCATTGTAGGCAGGAATAAGCAGGCTATAGTAGATTATCTGGGTTCGGGGGAAAGGCTCGGACTCGATATCTATTTTAGAGTTCAGGAGGAACCAAGGGGAACTGCTCATGCGGTGTCGCTTGCTAAGGACTTTGTTTGTGATGAAGAGAATTTTGCTCTGATGTATGGTGATAACTATATCTCACCTTACGATACTATGAAGAAGATTGTGGCCTTTCACAAGAGCAATGGGGCTAATACGCTTGTGTTACATCCCGTTGAGGATCCTCGAAGGTTCGGAGTTGTTAAGCTGGACGAGGAAAAGAGAGTTAGAGGAATGATAGAAAAGCCCACTTTGGAGGAGGCAAAACCCTTCAAGCGGAATGGATACTGGCTTAACATCGCGGGACTGATGATTCTGAAACCTCAAATTTTCAAGTATATCGATGAGGTAGAACCCGTCGATGGAGAGCTCTGGCTAACTGATACCATTGAAGCCATGAGAAAGGACGGGAACGAGATTTACGGCTACGTTTTCGAGGGAACTCGGTACGATATAGGCACTTTTGAGTCCCTGAGAGAGGCCGATAGGCAGGCTCAAGAAGACGATTTCTAGGAGTTTTTCTCTATTTTTAACTGTTTTACACTACTGAGTTTGGGGGGTTTATAGATGAAGAAAGTTTTGATTACAGGAGCAAATGGGCGTATTGGCACTTTTTTGGCCGAGAGACTTGGAAATGAATATGAGTTATTTCTGCTGGATAGGATGCCTCTGGAAGAGAAGAACAGCTCTGTCGTGGACCTATCCTCTTTTGATGAGACGATGAAGGTTTTTGAGGAGATTGGCGTATTGGATTGTGTAATCCACCTCGCGGGGGATTCCAGTACAGATGCTTCCTGGGACTCAGTCCTTTGGAACAATGTCGTGGCGACTTACAATGTATTTGAGATCTCGAGAATACGGAATGTGAAGAAGGTGATTTTCGCCAGTTCAAACCACGTTACTGGAAGGTATGAAAGTGAGCTGCGTTTCAAGGAGAGGATATATGAGGGTAGAGGAAATCCGAAGATTTCTATCGAGGACGAGCTTAGACCGGATAGCCTCTACGGTGTCAGCAAGGTCTTTGGAGAGCAGATAGGTAGGTATTATTCGGAGAAATTTGGAATTAGTTTTATCTGTTTTCGCATAGGGACCTTCAATGAAGTTGATAGACCTTTGGAACAGAGGCATCTCGCTACATGGGTCAGTCATAGAGATTTCCTGCAGTTGGTAGAGGGTGCTCTTGCTTCCGATGACATCGATTTCGGTGTCTACTACGCAGTATCTGACAACAGCGGGCGTATCTGGGATATATCAAATGCGAAGAGAGAGTTAGGATACAAACCAGAGGATAGCGCCGAAGATCTTTGGGAAGAAGATTGAATCATTTTATTGGGGTGCGTTTGTTTTTTCTGAACCACTCTACGAATCTTTCCACGCCTTCTTCAATTGGTGTTTTTGGGCCGTAGTCTAAGAGCTCCTTCGCACGTGATATATCAGCGTAGGTTACGGTGACGTCGCCTTTCTGCATAGGTTTTCTATTTATTTTCGCTGTTTTCCCAGTTTTTTCTTCTATTATTTTTATTAGTTTTTTGAGTTTGACTGTTCTGTTATTTCCTAAGTTAAATGTCTCGAATTTGAAGTCTTTTTTCAGGGAGCTCATTATTCCCTGAATTATGTCATCTATGTATGTGTAGTCCCGCTTCGATGACCCGTCTCCATACATCGGTATCGGCTTTCCTTGTTCTACCATTCTCACGAATTTGTGAATCGCCATCTCGGGCCTCTGTCTTGGTCCATAGACTGTGAAGAATCGAAGTACGGTGGTATTGAGATCATGTAGTTGACTGTAGGCTTTACAGTAAATCTCTGCAGCCAGCTTCGAGGCCGCGTAGGGGGAAACAGGGTTTTTGGGACCATCCTCTCTGAAGGGGATTTCATTTATATCGCCGTAGACCGAGGAGGAAGACCCAAAGATGAAGTTTTTGACTTCGTTTCTACGGGACAGCTCTAATAAATTCAGAGTCCCTCTTACGTTTACTTCTTCGTAAAGCTGTGGGTTTTCGACTGAGGGCCTCACCCCAGCTCTAGCTGCGAGGTGGACTACTTTTTTTATATTTTTATTTTTGAGAACTTTTTTTAGTTCACTTTCATTTCTTATGTCCACTTCCATCAGGTCGAAGCTGGTTTTTGAAAGGCACTTTTCCAGATTTTTCCTTTTTATAGATGGGTCGTAGTAAGAATCGAAGTTGTCTATTCCAATAACTTTATACTCTTCCTCCAGCAGTTTTTCGCTTAGATGACTTCCTATAAAACCTGCAGAGCCCGTTATCAGGATGCTCATGTGATCACGTTATTCGGTTCTTTTTCGCAGATGAAAATGTTTTGGATGACTGTCAAGTTTTTTGGTTGATTTGAGATCTTATAAAACACCTTTTCATTTTTCGAGATAGTTATTTTTTGGGCATTATCGATGGACTACTTCGCGGTTTTTAAAGGCTCGTTTTTGTTTCCGTTAGTGGTGGGTCTTCTTTTCTGCTGATTCGAGCTTCTAAGAGGCTAGAAAATTTATTTGAGCCTTTTCGAAGCTCAATAGACAGGATAGCTGCCGTTGAGTTTTATAAGAGGCCACTATTTATAAATATCATATTTTATATTTAAAAACTGGAAGCTATGCTCGTATTTTACTTATATACTATTGATTATAACAAATCATGAAGGAAGGGAGGTGAAAAATTGATAGTTAGCAAAACTGATGGCTATCTAAGATCATTTTCCGATGGTTCACTTGCTGATGTTGGTAGGGGTCTATTGATCGTTTCGATTATCTTAGCTTTTCTATT
The DNA here is from genome assembly GCA_964384105.1 of Hadarchaeota archaeon (SeqCode). Classification (GTDB taxonomy): domain Archaea; phylum Hadarchaeota; class Hadarchaeia; order Hadarchaeales; family JAGGTB01; genus CAYLJV01. The sequence continues at coordinate 15,291 of CAYLJV010000007.1, forward strand.
CGTATTTTCTACCTCCGGTACGGTTGTTGCCGGTGATACTGTAGGCAATGAGGTGTTTCTGAAGGGTAATTATATCGAGATTGGTATACATGAGTCCGGCTCGTTTGGTACTGAGAATGGTGCTCCTTCTGGTTATCACCCGATAGGGAGAAGCCAACTAGGTTTCGTTGCAGATATGGACAAGGATGGTTGGAATACAGGTAGTCCTCCTCAATCTGGTGATCACTTCTTACCCGGTAGCCCTGAAGAAGGATGGGGTGTGGAGTGGTCTTATGGAGGATCGGAGGACAACAGGACCAAAATGAATTTTGGTAGAATGGGTCGTTTTGATATCCCAAGGACAAGTCTTACAGACACCAGCTCAGGTGGTACACAGTCAGCGAAGTGGATAGGGACTGCTAAAAATGGACCGAATGAAAAGCTCAAAATTGAGAAAGACGTTTACTTCGACGAGGACGATTTGTTCTTCGTCATGGAAACTACCATTACCAATACAGGTAGCAGAACCTTAGATAACGTTGAATTCTTGAGGAATGTAGATCCTGACGGTGAACAGGATCTCCCCGGCGGTGTCTTTTCAACTAATAACTACGTCGCTTACCAACCAGGAGTGGGAGGTAACGACGATAAAGCTCTTGTCGTTGCTGAAGGTCCTAACTATCCTTCTGTTGTATTAGGTCTCGGTGCGGTAGACTCCAGAGCCGTTGTCTCGACCGAGGGATTTTCTAACAGAGATCCTGATGTTATCCTTGATAGTCCAGTAACCTATCCAGAATCGAGTCCTAACTATGCGGATCAAGCTATTGCTCTAGCTTTTCGCTTTGGAACACTCAAACCTGGGGCTTCGGTCACTTTCAAATACGTGTATGTTCTGTCTGAGGATGATCTTGAGAAAGCCCTTGTTAGCATTGCCAACGAACCACCTGTAGCCAAAAATGATTCTGCTGTTGTAGACGAAGGCTCTTTTGTCGATATCGATGTGTTGAACAATGACAAAGACTCCGATGGCTCTCTGAGACGTTCCTCTGTCCAAGTTGTCAGTAAACCATCTCATGGCTCTACGAAAGTAAAGTCTAACGGTGTAATCACCTATACGCCAAACCCAGGTTACTACGGTTCCGATAGTTTTGAGTATAAGGTCAAAGATGATGATGGTGCCAGTGATACAGCTACGGTGAACGTGACTGTTCGAGAGGGAGCGAGATTCAGTGTCGTAGATTTAACTGCGAACCCTTCAAGCCCTATGCCGATTGAAACAGTAACTATTACCGCTCAAGTAGTAAACTTGGGTGGGACGAAAGGGTCATATGAGGCAGTTCTTATGGACGGTACGAGGACAATTGGGAGTAAACTGGTGGTGCTTGGCCCAGGTGATCAAACCACAGTAAAATACTCTATGAGCAATCTAATGCCTGGTCAGAGATACACGGTTAGTATTGGTGGTGTTTCGGAGACTTTTGACGTTAAAGCGGTGGGGGGATTGAGAGCTAGAGAGTACGATGAGGATGAGGGTACTGACCCGATGGTCTACGTTGCCACAGTATTAGGGATAGCGGTTATTGCTTTCATGGCTGCGTTGATAGTCAGCGAGGCTAAAAAGTGATAATCACTTTTTTATCTTTTTAATTTTTAATTCTATTTTTAGTATAGAAGTTATTCCCAGATAGGCTATTTTCACAAAATATTTAGTAAAATATATATTTGATTTATTTTTCCAACCTGATGTGAGCGCCGATGAGATGTCCAGACTGTGAAAAGAAACTGAAGGAGATAGCTGAGGACTGGCCTGATTCTTGGCGTTTTTGTCCAGAATGTCTTTATACAGAAAAGAAGATTGGCGAATAATCCGAGATAACCAGTACTATTCTGAATGATAGCTGAGAGTTCGGGAAAAGAGCAAGCCGGGAGACAATAAACAGGACACTTTTTTAGAGAGTTAATAACGAAATTACCAAATCTTTAGTTTTTTACTGACTAGTCGGAATCAAGCTTTTTTCAAGTGGACATCGAACTTGGCCCCGCCAAGTTCCGAATCTTTTACTTCAACACTGCCACCGTAAGATTCAGCAATTGTTTTAACAAGAAAGAGTCCCAAACCAGATCCCGTGGACTCGCTATCCTTGGATCCCCTCTCAAATATTTTATCCTTTATATTCTTAGGAACACCTTTTCCATCATCTTCAATAGTACATATTATCTCTTCTTTTGATTCCCTACCCATTATTCTGATTCTACTTCCCTCTGAGTGCTGTATCGAGTTGTTTATTAAATTCATAAAGAGTTCATCAAGTAATGGTCCCCCTTTGATTTTAGAGTCAAATTTTTGACAGTCCATTTCTATCTCTATGTTATTTTCGAGAGCTCTTGACCGGCATTTCTCGATTGCATCTTCCACGAGAGAACCAATTTCCATGGTTCCAACTTTTTCCTTCTCGATTTCTCTTAGCATTCTCACTTTGTCTATTATCTCAATTCCTTCTTGACCACTTTTTTTGGCCTTTCCTAGATATTGGCGAACATCTTTCGGAAGATCAAATTCTTCTATCAGTTCTAAGTAACCCTGTACAATCTGAATTTTGTTCCCTAGATTGTGCCTAAGAAGGGAATGTAGGAATTCTTCTCGATCTTCAATCTTTTTTTGTTCTGTTATATCTCGGCCTATTGTGATCAACCCGATTGTTTTTCCTTCTTCGTCTTCCATATTTCTTATATTCCAGGAGATAGTTCTTTTTTCTCCATCTTTTGTTTTTATCATTGTTTCATAATTCTCTAGATATCCTCTTTCATCCATAATTCGATCCATGTCCTCCAAAATTTTATTTCGATATTTTTTATCAGGGTACAATAACTCCCAGATCTTATCTTGGTGAATGATTTCATCTTTTGAATACCCACTGATCTTCTCCGCAGCTTTGTTGAAAACTAGAACATTTCCATTTTTATCAAAGACATCTAGCCATACGTTTGCGTTTTCAATGATGCTTTCTCTGAATCGACTGAGGGACTTAATTTTTTCTTCGTTTCTTTTTTCCTTAGTGATATCCAAAGCGTGTTCTACTGCTCCGATTATATCCCCTTCTTCGTTTTTAATGGGGTCGCCTTTGGTTTTCCAGGTCTTTCTATCGTTTGAAGTAATTTCGGCTTCTTCTGTTTCTCCTGTTTTTAATACCTTTTCTATAGGGCACTTCTGACAAGGTTCGGAAAGGCCTCGCCAGATTTCGTAGCACTTTTGACCCACCAAATCCTTTGGGTCTTTACCAATTGCTTTTCCATATGCTTTGTTTGCCCATACTATGCGATGATTTTTATCGTGGTATGCTATCATTTCTGATATGTTATTGAGAATAACGGACTTCTCTTTTTCTGATTTTCTAAGTTTCATTTCTGCCTCTTTACGATCTGTAATGTCTCTGGCGATTCCTTGAATTGCATAAGGTTTTCCATCACTGTACAGGAGAGAGGCTTTTGTCTCAACCCAAATGGTCTTTTCATCTTTCCTCTTCAGTTTAAACTCAGAGATTTCCTTCTGTGTACCTGTTTCTAACAACTCTTCTAATACTTTCTGGGCTTTCGGAAACTGATCTTCAGTTAACAGGTCTTTGAAAGATAGTGATTGAATTTCTTCTTTGGAATAGCCCAAAATCTCCAACGCTGCAGGATTCGCATCGATGAAGTTACCCTCAAAATCGTGAACATAAATTCCATCAAGTGATCGTTCGTAGAGAGAATTGTATCTCTCGCTTAGTTCTTCCAATTCTTTTTCTCGCTCCTTCCGATCAGTGATATCTCTCGCTACGCTGAGTATCGCGGGTTCTCCTTGGTATTCTATCAAGCTTGAGCTTATTTCCACTGGGATCTCCTTGCCATCCTTCGTTAAATGAACGGATTCGAAAACGAGATTTTCATCAACTTCGATCTCCTGAATCTTGTCTTTGACTTTTTCACCGTATTTCGGGGCGTCTATTTCAGCTGGACCCATTGAGAGAATTTCTTCTCTTGAGTATCCGAGTCGCTCCACAGCTTTGTCGTTGACCTCCAGAAAGTTCCCCTCGAGATTATGAACGAAAACAGCATCATTCATTCCGTCGATTAATTGTTTGTATTCTTCTCTAGATCGCTCTAATTCCTTTTCCTTCTTCTTACGTTTTGTAATATTTTTACCCCCAGCAACTAAAGAGACAACTTTTTCTTTTTTGTCTCTGACAGGCCTCAGGGAGAAGTCGACTGTGATAATTTCTTTATTCTTCCCTTCGTGAGTTGCCTCAAAGCTCACATACTCGCCTGTTGTTGCTTTAGAAATCGCCTCTTTGAGACGTTCTTGAAGCTCTTTCGAGTGAGTCCACCAAGAAGTTTTCCAGAACTTTTTTCCTTTGACGTCTTCCTCCTTTGCTCCGATAAAGTTCAGAGCTGCTTGGTTGGCGGAGATAAGTACACCCTCTGGGTCTAATATTCCGAGAAAATAATTTGGATCATTATAGATTGCCTCGAACCTGCGATTGCTTCTCTCTAGACTTTCTCTGGTCTCCATTAACTCGGTAACATCCTGTACGTAGTAGACGAAGGCCTCGACTTCACCGTCCTCATCTAGAATTGGTGAGGCTGTAGCAAACCAGTGTCTCCCTTTCTCCTTGAACTCTCCTGTAGCCATTGACTTGGTTTCTATGGCTTTTTCACATGGACACTCGTCTATCGGTCCATCACGGTCGTGAACGACTTCGTAACATTTTTTACCTTTTAACTCCTCTGCTTTCATTCCGAGCACTTCGGCACCCGCTTGATTGATTCTAATAAATTCGTGATCAGGAGTCAATAGAGCTGCTATTCCAGGAAGGGAATTAACCGTTACCTTCCATTCTTTTCTGATTTTATTCTTTTCTTTTTTCGTCCTGTAGTGAGTTCCTTCTTGGGCAATTGCAATTGCTAAAACACCGTATTGAGATCTGGGGTCGCCGCCCTTCTGCAGGTAGCGATCAGCCCCTTGGTTCAATGCCTCCATTGCTACTTCTTCGCGACCCTTACCAGTGAACATGATAAATGGAACATCATTCTGTTTCTCCTTTCTCAAAATTTTCAAGAAACTGAGACCATCTATTTCAGGCATTTGATAGTCTGAGACTACAACGTCGTAATCCTCTTCTTCGAGCATTTTTAGAGCTTTTTCGGCAGAATTTATGGTTTCGACTTCTAATTCGCTTTTTTCTTTCTCTAGAAAGATCTTCGCCTGTTCCAGTAAATCCGGCTCATCATCGATGAAAAGAACTTTCATAATCACTTGAAATCCATCTTATATTCTATTAGTGATAATTAAAAATAGAATTGGAAATTTGCCCAATTTTTACGATTCACGCTTGACTAGTAGATTTGAGCCGGAAATGAAAGCAGCCTTACAGAACTGGAAGAACCAATCAACTGTATTTCAGAAAAATCTTTTTCGCTCTATTTACAAAATAAAAAGAAATAGAGGTTTCTTTTCTGCTTAAAACTAGTAATTAGAATTTTTTCTTCTTTTTTAAGGTTTATTTTACTCTAAATCCCACATAGATGTTTTTCCGGAGTTTGGGTCATGCGAATGTCTAAGTATTAAGTGTGGGAATATTGAAGTTTAGATAGTTTTAACTTTACAACCAAGGTTAAGTAAATCATGAGAATACTCCTTGTTGATGATGAGCCCGACATATTAGAGCAGGCTAAAATTTTCCTTGAAAAAGAAGGGGATAAGCTAATTATAGATACTATTTCTTCTGCAGTGGAAGCTCTTGAGTTGTTAGAGGTCAATCATTACGATTGTGTAGTTTCTGATTATCAGATGCCCGAGATGGATGGTCTCAGCTTCCTTAAATTATGAGAAGAGAAAAGCAGAACGATATCCCTTTCATAATGTTCACTGGTAAGGGCAGGGAGTATGTGGTGATGAAATCACTTAATCTCGGGGCTAATCAGTACTTACAGAAGGGTGGTGATCTCAAATCTCAATATGGACTATTAATGAACTCTATATTTCAGGAGGTGGAGAGAAATCTCTTAAAGAAGGAATTGAAATGTAGATTAGATTTCGAAAAGGTAATTTCTAATATTTCCACCCACTTTGTTGAGTATGCGGTGAATCTTTCTCTCGAGGAGATTGGGGAGTTGAGTGGAGCGAGTCGAATGATGAGGTCGTCTGTACTGTAGAGGATGATGGTAAGGGAATTCTAGAGGGTATCAGGGGGAAGGTCTTTTGTAGAGGATTCAAGAACGGGGAGACTGCAGGGTCTGGTTTGGGATTGTTTTTGGTAAAGACTATAGCCGAAAGTTGTGGTGGTAGTGTAGAAGTAATGACTTCTGAACTCGGCGGAGCTCGTTTTGACGTCCATTTGAAGAAGGCGGGATAGTATTTGACTATTTCATATCATTTTGAAGTTTTTACCATTTTCAAGCAGATAAAAGGATCGGAGGTCGGTTTTTTCCATATGAATTTAATAGATAATTCTTTTAGATTAATTAAAGGATGTTCTGGATTTTTGAGAAAGGTGAAATCTTTCTCCTTGCTGGTGGGATAATTGTTTTAATCTTCATTTATAAAAGCCGGCCAGAATTGGAGTTACTCCCAGATTTTAGCCTTTTTATCAGTAGTTTTTTCACCTTTTTTTCAGGATGGGTATTTACGGTTGTTGAGGGCCTGGCTTTCGTGGGTTTTTTTAATTTCCTTGAGCATACTTTCTACTTTATTGGATCTTTGCTGCTGGCCATCTGGGTTTACAGAGTATTTTTGAGGGAGAGATAAAGGTATGCAAGCTTTTCAGGTACTTGATTTTTTTAGCTTTTTTTTGGTTGTAGGATCCTTTGTCGTTCTATATTTGGGCCAAAGGGGTGCTGTGAGTAAAGACGAGAGGTTACTGCTTTTTGGACTCCTTTTTGTTACCTTCTTTCATGTTGTAAGCGATATTTTAGAATGGTCTTTTAATGTTGGTTGGATTGATAATTTTGCCGACTATACGCGGATATTACAGCCAGTGTTTTTTGGTTTTTTCTTATTTTCTCATATTAGATCAGTTGAAATATCCAAACTAAAGGATGCTGAGAAAGAGGTTCGAGAACTCAGCCGATTTCGAGAGAGGATTATTCAGGATGCGGCTATCTGGCTGAGCGTTCTTGACAAGAAAGCAAACGTGTTGGTTTGGAATAAGGCGGCTGAAGAAATCAGCGGGTACTCGGAGGGGGATGTTTTGGGACACGACAAAATATGGGAGTGGTTATATCCCGATGAAAGTTATCGTCGGGGAGTTATGAGAAAAGTGGCGGATATTCTCAAGGGGAAAAAGATGGAAAGTTACGAGACGGTGATTCGATGCAAAGACGATGAAAAGAAGGTGATCTCTTGGACTTCTCACCCTCTGAAAAATGAGAATGGTGAAATAACGGGTTCTATAGCTTTGGGTCGAGATATTACTGAGCAGAAAGAAGCAGAGGAGAGAAAGGACTTTCTGAATACCCTTCTCAGACAGGACGTGAGAAGCAAATGTCAGACCGTTCAGGGATATCTTCAACTGCTCGAACATTCAGATCTTACAGAAGAACAGAGAAAATACATGACGAAATCTGTTGGGACCGGTAGGGAAGCCCAAGAAATATTAGGCCTGGCTGAAAGACTCGAGGAGATAGAGAAATCAGACTGGATCGCTGAAAAAGATGTTTTGAAAGTTCTTGAACATGTTATTAGAGACATTTCTGATCTGTTCGATAGGGTGAGAGTTGAACTTGAGAAGAATTACCATGAAGGTGTGGGAAGAGTCGAGGGTGATTACTCGCTGGAAATTTTATTCTCACAGATTCTGAAGACCCGAATTCAGACTTCTGATTCCGATAAAATTAGAGTAAGTGTGGAAGAGGAAAAGGAGAAGGTTCTGGTAAGCATTGAGGACAACGGTGAGAAATTGTCTGAGGATATAAAAATTTTATTTACAGGCGAAGCTTATACTGGATCTACCTCAGGATCGGGCGGGGTGAGATATTATATGATTAAACAAATATCGGAACACAATAATATAGAGATCGAGGCTAAAGATTCCGAACTTGGTGGAGCTAGATTTGACGTCTATCTGAGGAAGGCTTTGAAATAAAACCAGTAAATCTCAATGAAATTTTTTGGATTTTACCACGAGAATATAGAGATTTCTCGTGGCTGATTTTTGTCTCACTTCTTTTTGCGATTTATTTTCCGTTTTTGATGGGAGGTCTGTAGAACATCGAGTTCTAATTTGCTCGTCCTAGTTTTTTATTTAGTTTGTTACACCTGTATCAAAAAATCTGAAAATTAATCAGTTTAATAGGCTTGCTGACATCTTTTTAATTGGCCGATACAAGTTGGTGAGAGTCCTAAAATGAAATTCTTAGATAGATCAACAATTCAAATAGATCGCGAGCTTTCGGAGCTAGATCGTTTTTCTTTAGATTTCGTCAATATATTGAAAAAACATACAGATTATGCTGTTGTAAGTGGGTATGTTGCGATTCTTCTTGGGAGGGCTCGTGCCAGTGAGGATATCGATGTTATTATTCCAAAAATTGATTTTTCCGCGTTTCAGTCCTTTTACAATGATTTGAAGGAAAACGCTTTTTATTGCCTCAATGCGTCGGAAGACACGATTATCTTTGATTACATGAAAAGCGGTTCTGCAGTAAGATTTGCCAAAGAAGGTCAGGTAATCCCTAACGTTGAGTTGAAACGGGCCAAGAATAGGTTCGATAGAATATCTCTCGAAAAAAAGATTACCGTGAACTTGCCTAAGGGGGAAATCTTTATCGGGCCTCTCGATTTACAGATAGCTTTTAAGGAGGAGGTTCTAAAGACCCCGAAAGATCTGGAGGACGCGTCCCATATCCGTGACGTTGCCCGAGAATACTTGAATGAGGGGTCGATTAGGAAATATAGGAGGATGTTGCGTGACTTTTACTGAAGATAATCAGAGAGATAGAATGGATTTTGTTCATAAATGGGCTAAGTTTGTTCGCGAGCACCCGGACGAGGAATGGTCCAGGCAACAGAACGTTATAATTAACTCCTCTCTGAAATCTGCGAATATGTCCAGGGAGAAATTTTTTGAGATGAAGGGCGAGGATAACTATGAGAAGTAAATAATTAGGTTAAGTTTCGGTTTCAGCATCTCAATGTTTTTTGAAGTGAGGTATAATTTCAGATTTGAAATTTTTTCAGATAGTTGCATGGCTTTTGATTCTGTTCGCTAGCAGTAATTCCATTGGCTTATCGAACTAATTTTAGGATGAATTGGAGTCTCGCTTTTATAGTAAAGAGTAAAATATATATTTTCTCAATTTTTTCGGACTCGTGGAGATGCTTATGAAATGCCCGAATTGTGGAGAAGAAATGCAGGAGGTAGCGGAGGACTGGCCGGATGATAATTGGTATTTTTGCCCGAAATGTACTCATACGGAAAAGATAAAGGAAAACAGTTGAAGGAAAGATTTACTATTGGAGTAGGTTACTCCGAAGGAGACCTATGGATTTTCTAAATCTTCTTCAAATGGACGTCTAACCGGGCCCCACCCAATTCAGAGTCCCTCACTTTTACTGAACCTCTGTAGTTTTCAGCTATCTTTTTAACCAGATACAGTCCAAGTCCCGAATTTCCAGCCTCTCCTTTTCTGTAACCTTTTTTGAAGATCTTTTCTCTATCCTCTTTTGGAATTCCACAACCATCGTCTTCGACTGTAACGATACACTCACCCTCCTGTTCGTGGCTATGAATTCTGATCTTTTTGCATCCTGAGTGTCTGATCGCGTTCTCTAAAATGTTCGAAAACAGTTCCTCCAGTAGTGGACCTCCCCTTACCTTATGTCCGTGATCTTGGCAGTTTAATTCGACATTGGCTTCAGTTAGCTGATCTTTGTGCTCTTTGATTACGTTCTCGACTACCTCTCGGAGTTCAACCTCACCGATCTCCGTTTCTTTTTCAATACCCCTTAGTTTTCTCACTTTTTCAATAATTTCCACGGCCTCTTCACAGACTTTTTCCATTTTCTCGACGTAATCTTTGGTCTTCTCTGGCAGGTCTTCCTTTTGGAGAAGCTCTAGGTACCCTCTCGCTATCTGTGCCTTGTTTTTGACGTCGTGTCGTAAAAGGGAGTGAAGGAACTCCTCTTTTTCCTCCGATCTCTTTTGATTGGTAATGTCTCGTGCTATTACCAGGACCTCTTCAGGCTTCTCGGAATCTGTAACTGAAATCGGTTTGGAGCTTGCCTTGACGGGGAAAACAGTTCTGTCCTTTCTCAAACCCTTCGTTTCAACATGATAAACCGAAAGATCTCCAGATTTCCTGTTTTTCTCGATTTCTTTGATCTTATCGATCTCATCATCCGGGATTATCTCGTAAAGGCTCATTCCGATGAGTTCTCCGACTTCGTAACCCAGTTGTTCCGCTGCGCTGTTGTTCGCGTAGGTAATTTCAGCTTCACCAATGTCGTGTGTCAATATTATTTCATCGGCAGCTTCCGTCAGTGTACGGTACCTCTTTTTGTTCTTTCTGAGTTTTTCCCTTGTCTCGATAAGCTGTTCGAACGTTCTCGATTTTAATATGGCCTGAGATGCAAAGTCTGCAAAGATCATAAGAGAAGTGTGGTTTCGTTCTTTCCTTTCTTCTGGGAAAAGGTAACCTAAAATTCCCACTAGTTCCCCCTCGTTGTTTAGCAGAGGGATCGCTATGATCTCCTCTATCTCTGTGACTTCTTCAATTGATCTACATGTTTTCTCGTCGAACATTCCGAAGGTGTATTCTTGAAATCCGTCAAGGGCCACTGGTTCTTTTTCCTTCTTTTCAGAAAACTTTTTGAATCTGGGAGCTCCCTCGACGTTAAATTCTATCTCAAAAAGGTTCTCCGCTCCTAAAATATTGGAAATACTGTCGGTAATTGAGGGACTCTCACCTGAAACCGCCTTGACCTTCACAGTCTTCTTTTCCTCGTCGTACAAAGACAGTATCACAAATTTTGCTTTTGACACTTTCCTGGCATTATCGACTATCTTTTGGAATAAGTCTTCTGAACCTATCTGAGATATCATAGCTGAGGTGGCATTACGAACGGTTTCTTCTGTTATTCTTCTTTCCGAAATGTTTCGAGCTACACAGAGTGCTGCGGCAGTCCCCCGGTATTTAATCGAGCTGCAACTTACTTCCACTGGAATTCTTTCGCCGTCGCTTGGTACTTGTTCACATTGGAAAATTATTTCTTTGCTTTCCTCGGTGTTTCCTCTTTTGATTAAGTCCTGAATTCTTTCTATCTTGTTCACCTGGTCGTCCGCTAAGATATCTTGGACCCCCATTTTCAATAGCTCTTCCTTGGAGTATCCAAGTTGCCCGTAAGCAGCGCTGTTCACGTCGAGAAGATTTAGGTTTGAATCGCACACGAAAACAACGTCTGATATGCCTTCGAAAAGATTCTGGTAGTTTTCCTCTGCGTGGCGATGCCCAATCTCACGAACTACGGCATCGGCGAGCATACCGTAAAGCGTTCTGGGATCATCACCCTTCTGAAAGTATCTGTTGGCCCCGAGGTTTAGAGCTTCCATCGCGACTTCTTCTCTACCTCTGCCGGTAAACATTATGAATGGGATATTATTGTCCTGGTCTCTAAGCTTTTTTAGGAACTTCAGCCCGTTCATCTCCGGCATCTGATAGTTAGAGATAATCGCTTCTACCTCGTTCGACTTTACCATCTCCAGGGCTTCGGGCGGAGAAGTGGTAGTGACAACGTCAAGCTGATCCTTTTCTTTTTCGAGAAAGATTTTCGCTTGTTCTAGGATATCAGGTTCGTCGTCGACAAGTAGGACCTTCATAGCTTTTAATATATTGCAGATTGCTAGATAAAAATCTCCTGAATAATGTTTAAATCGGATAGTCCTGCCTTTTGACATTCGACCAAAGTTGTGCTGTCGGGCGTGTTTGTTTTTGGAGGTGCCAAAAAAGCTATCACGCGTTAATTCTTCTGAAAAACGTCTTCTTTTTGTTCACTTCTTTAAAAGGGGCCCCCGAAATCGACAGAGGAGCTTTTGAAGATAGTTTTTTCGCAACATTCGCAGAAAAAACTTCAGATTATTGAACAGCACGGGTTTAGCCTGACGAAAAGCCAGATTGTGGATGTGGTCTTGAACCTGGATAGTGATGTGGAATGTAAGGAGGGGAGAAGAGTCTGTCAGAAAGTACTGGATAGTGAGCACGTATTAAGGGTGATATAAGAGGAGCAGCAAAACCATAAGCGAATCATAACCGTTTATCCTGCGAGGAGAGAAAGGTATGAAGTTTGATTACGACAGGTCCACCGATATAATGATGATTGAGCTTTCTGAGGAGAATATTGATCATGCCGAGGAAGTGGACAACATGATAATTCATCTGTCCAAGGATGGAACGCCGGTGTTGCTGGAGATACTGGATTCCCGGGAGTTCCTTTCAAAACTCAGCAAGATGATTGAGGCTCCTATATGAAATAAATCCGGAGCGATATGGAGTGTAATACCCAGATACTTGTTAATCTCCCGCGAAGTTTCCGAACTGTTGACGAGGGCTTTCGGAAATCCACGTCTTAATTGCTATACTTGCACAAAAATTGTCTATTAATTTTAATTTAATCAGTTGACTGCTCCTCATATTTGGGAAAAAGTTTCTGATCGATAACGATTTTATTTGGTTTTGAAACGGTAAGTTGGCTTTTTCGTGGTTTGTTTTCTGAATCAATTGATTTTACGGGAAATGTAGTTTGTTACAGGTGTAACAGAAAATCTTGCTACATCAGAATTTTTAAAATAGACTGAGATTAACGATAAGCTTGAGGTCTCTTGTCCACGGCTAAAATATTGATCTCCTGATTTTCGTCGTTCTTCGAAAAGAAAATCCTGAAGTCTCCAATCCGGTATCGAAGACATTCGTATTTACCAATGAATTTGATGTTTCTCTTCCTATCCGGATTCTCGGCGAACCATTCAATCTTATCGATGATCCTTTCCTTATCTTCCAGTTCCAGTTTCCCCAGGTCTTTTACGACATTCTTTTTCCAGTATATGTCGTAACTCATAGACCTAGCATCTCTTTAACTTTCCTGTGAGGTATGCTCTCCTGTTTCTTTGCTTCTTCTATCCGCTTCTTAAGTCTGGCTTCTCTCTCATCCAGAAGCTCGGATATGATTTCGTCGTAGGTTTCTCTTGGAAAGTCCTTCTCCTCTTCTAACCTCTTCTTAGTCTTTTCTGAGACCTGGACCGTTGTTGGCATTGTAATGCACCATAGAGAGCTATAGTTAACTACAGTATTAAAAATTACCCAGTGGAACAGGAGGAAAAATTTTAGTTATATTGGAAAAAAATGGGTTTAATTTCTCTTCTGAGGTACAGTGACTAATGAAGTTCCAAATAAGTAGTATATTCTCTACTTCTTAGCTGCCAATTGTATATCAGAATCTCTTACGGTTTTGCGTCCAGCGTGCTCAGAGAGTTCAGTTGCATCTTTCGCGATAGTCATAGCGTATTCTTCCAGTATCTTCGCTAGTTCCCTGCTTGCACTCTCACTCACCCTATTTGCTCCAGCTTTTCTAATAACACGGTCAACAGCCGCGATAGGTAATTCAGACGTTTAATAACACCTCTTTGAATTTTATGGTAGATTAAAGATAAATAAATTACCCTAGAAGGTCTCTAAAAGCATTTTTGATAATAATGAATTTTAAAAACTTTTTTATCTATAAAAAAGTCCTAATTTACTTTCTATAAATAATAATAATAGCAAGAGGTAACTAAAAATCAGTGATAAGTTTCGTATTTTTCTTTTTTTCGAAGTCATTTTTTTCTTTTGGTTCTTTTGAGCTATAGGTATTTTTCAAAGGGGAAGTTTTGAAGATCGACGAGGGGAGGCGGAAGGTCAGGGAGCTTACGGGGAGGGAGTAATGCTAGAAAATGTTGGATCAAAAATTCTGGCTAGTAGTTCTGTATGTTCATACTTGTGAATTTGTAGCGAATCATTTTTGAGGTTCTCGGCAGTATGGTCAAGCACCTTGAGGTCGGAGTCTTTAACAATACGATGATATATCTAAATATATTGGGATATATCATGAGGGGGGTCACGACTATAAGAGTCCATAGGGAAACGAAGGAGGAGCTGGATGAGTTCAAAATCCACGATAGGGAACCCTACGAGGAGGTATTGAAAAGGCTGATGAAAAAGGCGGCAGAAAAAAACAAATTTATAGAAAGGGAAAAGGCCGTGAAGTTGTTTATCGAAGAAATTAGGGGGGAGTACGGGGAAAAAGTAGATGATATAATACTTTACGGAAGTTATGCACGGGGTGAAGCCGGCGCAGATAGCGACGTGGACGTCCTCATCGTCTTGAACGGGGACCTCTCGAAGGGTAGAGAGCGTGCGGCCGAACTAGCCACGGAAGCATTATTAAAGCACGGCACTATCATATCGCCCAAGATGGTCTCCCCTGAAAACTATGAAGCCATGAAAAAGATGAAACTACCCTTTATCGAGAATGTGCGGAACGAGGGAATAAAGGTTGGATAAGGTAGTAGAACAAAATTTGGAAAGGGCAAAAGACAGGTTGGACGCCGCCCAATTACTCTTGGATAACGGAAAGTTTGAAGACTCCATCAATCGAGCCTACTATTCGATGTACCACTCCGCGATGGCTCTGCTCCGAACGAAAGATGTTTCGCCGAAAACCCATAAGGGCTTGATCGGAGAGTTCGGAAAGAGGTTTGTCAAAACCGGAGAGGTGGATAAAAACTTCTCCAAAATGCTTTCACACGCCGAATCCTTGCGAGAATCCGCAGACTATGGAATAGAGCCAGAGATCGAATCAGAGGATGCGGCGAAAACCGTGAAAAACGCAGAGGAGTTTCTCGCGATGGCGAAAAAACAACTATCAAAATAAATGCTTTCACCACTCTAAAAGGCTGAAAATAGCTGATTGCTTCAATATTCTCACTTTTTTAATCTTCAGAATTTTTTCGGTTGCATTCACAGATCCCAAATCGGAAACTGGACGAGATAGCAGATGAGAAGAGAAAGTGGTTCAAACTCGAGAAGGACGAAAGGGGAAGGCAAAAATTGAGTCCCTCAAAAAATAATAACGAGGAAGGGTTTAGAATGTCATCGTTGGATTCAAAGACCAGAGTAGAAGACTGTCTCGTACTAAAACAGGGGGCCGAAATAGATAGGTCTCACTCTATCAAGGGGCAAAAAGACAGGACAGACATCCTGAACTTGCTGATAAACGACGATATAGACCATGAAAGATATTATGGCATCCTTTCAAAGGACGGGCTCGAAAAATATTCGGAGAGATTGCGCAATATAGTTAACAATGCGAAAAAAGAGTTCTCGTATCTTGGGGTGGAGAACTTGAGAAAAAGAAAGCTCCTGAAAGGCAAAATTACCGAAAAACTAGAAAAAGCAATGAGGAGAAAATAATCTTTTAAAGCGATTGTTTTGATTTTTCAAAAAGCCTTACAAAGCGTGCTCTTGAGCTGAGCAACCGTATATTCACCTTACAGTTTCACGGTCACAGTCACTTGCTTTACTGTTTCTTGCTAAATTTTCGCAAAATGTACTGCTTTTCTGGGGAAGATCGGTATATTGATTAGTGAAGTTCTATATTTTTGATGAATTGGTAAGTCCGTTTTTCGCTGAGTTATTGGCCTTCCGGAGGCTTTGATTGTTTTTACGAGAATTGGATAAGTTTGATTCTTTTGTTCCATATGAGGCAAAAATAAGAGAATTAGATTTTTCTTGTCAGTCGTTTTCATGTTTCATTGCTTTAGATTTTTTAGAACCCGTTCTACCTTTGCTTTATCTCACTAATTTCGCTGGTCTTTGACAACTCTCGACGGAGTGTGGATCCTTCGTCCCTAAGAGATTCCAGCGTTTTAGATATCCGTGATTGAGCAAGTTCGTTCCAATCATCAATACTTTTGATCAAATTCGATACTTTATCGACATTCGATTTCAAAATCAGTAAGCAACCGTCGTACATGTTTTTGAACAACGGAGGTAGACCCAGTTTGTTTGCGACGAAGTAATTAATATTTGGCACTTGGATAAGTACCTGGATGCTTTCATCCATCGAGACCACTTTCTTTTCTACGGTTTTTTCTAGATCGAACTCAAAGTAGTGATATTCGTCTATTTCGTAGATTCTCGGTCTGGAGATTTCTACTTTTATCTTCAGATTATCTCGTTTCATATCAATCTCACGTTTTGGTTCGTAGGGAATCGTTGCGCGGTATCCCCAGTTCTCGTCAATCACAGAGAAACCCTTCTCTTCGAGGATCTGGTGTGTTCGGCTCAATTCTCGTTCTTCGGCGATTCCATCTACATCAAAAGTATAGCGGACGTGCTCGTTTCCACCATGAGCCCTAGCGGACTATCCCCCGATCACTACAATATGCTTTTCAATTTCGCGTAAAATGCGCAGAGATTTGTTCTCTATATTGTTTTTCACCTGTTCGGGTAATTCGTGAAGTCTCAAAGATTTTTCACCTCCTGGACGAACGCGGCTATCGAAAAACGTATTTTTACGTTCCATTTTTTTTCGTATTCCCCAATCCACTCTATTTCGAGTTCTTCTTCCACAGCTTTTCCCGTTCTGGGAAATCTTTGAACTTTATTTGATTTATTCTGGTAAAATTTTTCTATGGTGGTCTTTGGCACTAAAGAGGGTGCAAATCTTCGAACCAAATCGAACCAAAACCCGGTCTGGTTGACGAAATTATGTTTCTCGGATAAATCGAGCAATTTATCGAAGTCTAGATTCCAAGCTACGAGCATGTGCAGACAGAATTCTTGTGCCCCGTTGATTGTACTCAACTGATCCAGAAATACTTCCTCTTGATTCAGATTTTTAAGGACGGAAGTTATATCGATGCTTTCCTTGCCTGTGCTATAAATCCAAGACCAGTCCCCCTCACCTGTAGAAACTCCCCTTTCAAGTTCATCGTAAAGAAGATTCTCCGCAATTTCGGGTGTTCCTGCCAACCTCTTGGATGGCATTCTCCCCGGATAGGGAATCTCCAGAGGAGTTGGTTTTTCCAGGTATAGTCGTAATTCTCGGTTTAAAGGATGGTCGCTTATCTCTATTTCCAACGGTTTTAATTTTTTTTCTTCCACTAAATTAGACCGTCTGAAAAAGTTCACGATCTCTCTCACAGTAGGGTAGGAGAGTTCGGTTATTTCCACGAGGTCCGCTAGAGTAGTGGATTCCTTAAGGGATTTCCAAACCTCGAGGTGGCTCTCCCTTAACAGACGTTCGGGATCAATGCCGTGAGTTATTGCCAAAA
Organism: Hadarchaeota archaeon (SeqCode); assembly: GCA_964384105.1. GTDB lineage: Archaea > Hadarchaeota > Hadarchaeia > Hadarchaeales > JAGGTB01 > CAYLJV01. The sequence continues at coordinate 32,612 of CAYLJV010000007.1, forward strand.
TGTGTATTCGTCTCAATCTCTGAGCCTTACTGTTGTTGGCCACCGTTACGATCTTGTTCTTAATCTCCACCAGATTTTTTTCTTCGAGCAAGTTGAGAGCTCTGTAGATCGAAGACTTGGAATATCCTTTCAATTTCTTGGGAAGGTTGGCCTTTTCTTGACTTTTAAGAGCAATTGCGATGAAAGTTGCAGTTTCGGCGTCCATCTTCTTAATAACCTATTTATTACTGTTATTGGAGTTATTTATAAGTATTTTCCAAAAATAGTATTAAATATTAATAGAATCACATCTGGAAAAACATTTGGTTTAGAGACGAGATGAGTGACAAATACTTTCACCTAATGAATCAATCCGTGTTTTTTTGCGATTTCTTTTGCGTCTTTTTCAGAAAGTTTGCTTCTTGAAGAGATAGATTTGACGAGTTCCAGCTTGGTTAGGTGGTTTTTAACGGCTCTTCTCATGATTTCGCTCCAGTTTACTTCGTTGTGTTTTTCTATTTTTGATTTCAAATCTTCTGATACTTCAGTGTGGGAATATCGATAACTTGTCATTGAGAATGTAAATAAATGTTGATAATCAAAGTTGATTACTTTCATTATCCCTTGTCATTCCCGACGCGAAACAGTCAGCGTGTTGAGTTGATTTTTCCATAATTTCCGCCAACAAATTCTAAGGTCTCAATTTTCACTATCTTCTGCCGTAAAGAGACTTCACTACATATGCCAGGGATAGCGCGATACTTATTCTGATAAATGCCATGATCCAAGCGAGCTCTTTGGGTGGGTCGTAGACCCCGTCCTCTCCGGCAACGCCGACCGTCGTTTTGATAGATCTGAGGAATCACAAGTGTTTCAAAAAATATTGAAACATCTATAAATAAAGGATTAGCAGTTTTGAAACGAAGTGATTTTGATGAAAAAGGTCAAATATCTCGTTTGCTTTTGACTGAAAAGGAATTTTACCTTAAACACTAGAAAGCCGGTTTATCACACTTCGAATAAGGTCTATTTCTACTCGTAAAAGGTTAGCTGCGGACTCAAATATTTCATTATTCAAACTTTTTTCAAGCCGGACGAGTTTTTCGTGTGGAGCTAGACTCTCAACTTTTTCCCTTATTTCCTCGTAAGGTTCGGTGTACCAAAGTATTGAATATAGGTCGACAAGGTCCTTCGCTCTTTTATGCCCTTTTTCTCTGTCGGGCAGGGAGCAAATTTTCATTAACGCTAAAACTTCTGGATTGGGGATAAAAACTGAGTCTGAAAGTTTCCAAGCTACATATTCTTTGAGAATCTTTGCCCTTTCTTTCTCGAAGACATGTTTAAGAAGGGGTTCGGCTGGGGGTTGGAAGCCGAAGGCTTCCTCAAAATTTCTCAAGTTTTGGTTGTCGGGTAGAATATCGACTGAGACGGTGAAAATTTGATGCATCGGTAATTTTTTTGCGTCGTCTTCAGTCAGACGATTCATTGTTTCGTGATGGAAATTTACCTCGTAACCAAATCTGCTCTTTGTATAGGAGAGTTCCTCTATCTTTCTTAGGGATCTTCCAATGGCTTTTTCTTTTAACTCGCTCGGCTTCCATGTTGGGTCGACCGTGAAACCTAGATCAATATCTCTGGAACCTATATAATCGCGTGCTTGTTCCTCTTTGAACTTATCGTTGACGTGGAAGTGTACTGCCCATCCTCCAATCAAAGCGACGGGTGATTCTATCACTTTGAGAACTTTTTCTAATTCTTGTTCTGATATTCGGATTAATCGATCGGCGTAATATTCTCTAACCAATTTAATCACCGTGGATTTTTTTCAAGAGGTTATTTCCCGCTTCTTCGCACGGTCCGCCTTCTTCTAACAGGTCGATAATAAGTTGAGGTGTTGAAACGATTTTGAATCCTTCAATTTTCTGATGGTTGAAGAACACGTGTTCATCCGTTGCTTTTAGTCTGGTGTTTTTTCCCCCAAAAACTCCTTTTTCTTTGATAAGATCGAGCCAGTTCTCAATATCCTCCTCTCGAACATAGAAATCAGTCGCCGAAGGAAATAACATTCCCTGTAACATATTTTCTCCCCGGTAAGTGGTTAGGACGTAATCCATGTTTGTGTTTTGAATAATTTGGAGAGGTTCTTGAAAAGATACGGACAGAGAGTTTGGGTCTATACGGATCTTTCTCCACTCTTCATAGAGTTTTCTAGGTTTGAGAATTTTAGTGTCTTGAAGAATCCTCTTGGATTCCAGTCTCTCCGTGTATTCTCTACACCAAGGTTCTGAAACATTTGCTAACTTTGCAACCTTGTATTTAGTGATGTTCATTCTTTCGTAGTTTAGAAGCACGCGAATGATTCGTTCTTTTTTAAAGCCTCTTTCTCTATCCGGTTTCTTTAACAACATTGTTACATAGGTAAATCAGATCATTTATAAACTTAACCTATGCATAGGTAAAACCAACCACTTAAATAGCTAACCTATGCAACCAACACTTGACCACAATGAAATAACTTCACATTTCACTTAAAAACGGACCTGTCGGCACTGTTAAATGGGGAGTTAACAAAAATTTCGTTTAAAACTGAGCAATCACACATTTTTTACCTATTTTTGCCGTAAATCGACTTCGCTACATATGCTAGGGCCAATGCGATTGCTATTCCGATAAATGCTATGACCCAGGCTAGCTCTTTGGGCGGGTCGTAAACTCCGTCCTCTCCCGCTACCTCCATCTCGGTCCTGAAAACTTCGTCCTGGAATTTTATCTCGATCGTGTACTTCCCGTCCTCCTCGTAAAAATCGTCGTGCGGAATCGTGAATTCGAAAGGACTGTCGTTGACGATGTAGGTGGTCTCGAGGGTCTTATCGCTCCTCAGTAGTCTGTCCCGGTATACCTTTACTTCCGCGGATGCATTCCATTCTACTTTCTCATACTCTTCTTGCCACGGGCTCCAGGGCTCCAGCTCCAGGTTTATGCCATCCTTGTTCTCCATGGCGGTGGCATACAGGTAATGCAGGGGGGGATTTAACGGAGGCCCCACATCGAAGGTTCTCGTGGATGTCATTTCTGTTCCTTCGTACTCTAGAACCGCTTTGACCTCGTACTCTTTTATTTTTTCAGGGGTCCATGGTATCTCCACGAGGTGTTCTCCTCCGGGTCCTATCTCGGAGGGGTCTATACTCTTGGAGAGGACTTTTTCTCCTTCAATGTATACGTTTAGATTAGCTTCAAAATCGAGTGTAACGTTTTCTCGTTCAGTTCTGTGTATTCGGGTTAGGAGATCGATATTCTCCCTGGCTCTGATCTTGGAGTGTATCGTTCCCACGAGGGAGTTGGGTGATTGGTCGTACACTTTCTCGCCGATTCCTTCGTTTAGGGGGAAGTGGGCGACTAGGTTTTTCTCTAGATTGCCTCCATCATACAATTCTTTGATTTCTTGTTCGGCGAGTGCTTGGTTGTAGATTCTGATTTCGCTTATTTCTCCTTTGAGTTGATAGTTTGGGTTTCTAGCCCATCCACCTATTCTTATATCCCCAGTTCCATCATAGATTTCCTCTCCCGCCTCCACTTCACTTTCTAACTCATCGTTAACATACACTCTCAGGGTTTCATTGTTGTGAGTGTATACTACATGATACCATTCGTCTAATTCAAATTCCATATCGGAGTCAAATGAGTGGACTTTGTCTCCATCTAGTGAATACCACCCACCTATATGTCCGTTGGGGCGAAAATAAAATGAGAACTGATGCTCGCCAGATCCTCCGGACTTAGAAATTATAGTCTGGTAATTTCCATTATGGTTTTCTCTGTTTGTTTTCACCCACGCGCTTATGGTTAACCCGTTGCTGAAATCAAAGCTCTTATCATGTGGAACCTCGAAATAATCGTCTACACCATCAAAATTCAAAACCTGTTCATGTTTAGCATCGGTAGTCCATCCTGCGCTTGTTTCAATATTTTTGAGATGAAAAACTGGCCCGGTTGCTCTAAAGATTTCTTTGATTTCTTGTTCGGCGAGTGCTTGGTTGTAGATTCTGATTTCGCTTATTTCTCCTTTGAGTTGATAGTTTGGGTTTCTAGCCCATCCACCTATTCTTATATCCCCAGTTCCATCATAGATTTCCTCTCCCGCCTCCACTTCACTTTCTAACTCATCGTTAACATACACTCTCAGGGTTTCATTGTTGTGAGTGTATACTACATGATACCATTCGTCTAATTCAAATTCCATATCGGAGTCAAATGAGTGGACTTTGTCTCCATCTAGTGAATACCACCCACCTATATGTCCGTTGGGGCGAAAATAAAATGAGAACTGATGCTCGCCAGATCCTCCGGACTTAGAAATTATAGTCTGGTAATTTCCATTATGGTTTTCTCTGTTTGTTTTCACCCACGCGCTTATGGTTAACCCGTTGCTGAAATCAAAGCTCTTATCATGTGGAACCTCGAAATAATCGTCTACACCATCAAAATTCAAAACCTGTCCATTTTTTCCACTTGGTAATGTGGAATCGCTATAGGCGTCTAGAGACATGTTATGCATCGTACCTACGTTTTGATTTCCACTTTTGTCCATTACTTCTAGCGAAGAAATATCTTGGAAATTATAATAAGCAATTAAATTATTTTCAAGAATGATCCTTTTCTCTTCGCTGATTTGTGCTTGGGTTAATGGAAAGGAGATTAGAATTATGATGATTAAAATCAGCATTTTAGAAATTTTCATTGATTTCATACCTTAATTTACAATTATCATATCATCTTTACTCTTGTTTGTTTGCTGAATTATTTGTATTATCTTTATTTGGTGAATTTAAGTTGAAAAACATTTAATCAAAAATATTGAGATGCAAAATATAGCCTGGCAGTTCCAGATTTAGAAAATAGAAATAATCCTTTTAAGTGCTAGATATAGTTTATATCGATTAATAATTCCTTAATTTCTTTTTTATTTAGATGTGGAGCATCTTTTGATACATATTCAGAATTATAAAGGCTTTTTTCATAGCATTGGGCTTCCTCTTTCGGTTTAAGAACGTACATATCCTCTATTTCTTTTGCATATTTTGACTCTTCCTTGGTCATTAGTTTTTCAAAAAGTCTCTCCCCCCTTCTTTTTCCTATTATATCGATCTCCATTTCTTTAGCCGAGTAACCGTATTTTGGTGCTATTTCTTCGATTACTACTTCGATTAATTCTTTAATTTTAACAGAGGGCATTTTCAAAACGAAAATCTCTCCTCCTTCAGCATATTTAAGAGAATTTAAGGAGATTTGAACTGCTTCCTTCTTGCTCATCATGAATCTCGTCATTTTAGGATCTGTTAGAGTCACTGGACCTCCTTTTTTTATCTGGTTTTTAATAACAGGAAGCAAAGATCCTCGAGAATTTAAAACATTTCCAAAACGGACAACGAAGAATCGGGTTTTTCTTTTCCCTTTGTAGAAGTTGGCGGAGGTGGTTAGCCGCTCGGCCAGCAGTTTAGTAGAACCCATTACGTTTATTGGATTAACCACTTTGTCGGTGCTAATTGTAACAAAATATTGAACTTCTTCATTCATAGCAGCATCAATAAGGCTTTGTGTCCCTAACACGTTCGTTTTTACTGCCTCAAATGGATTATATTCACATAGCGGGACGTGTTTTAAAGCGGCTGCGTGAAATACGATATCAACATCCTCTATCGCCTTTTTGAGCCTGTTCTTGTCGCGAACACTTCCTATGAATGATCTAACTCTCTCAGAATCTAATTCTTCCCTAAGCTCGAACAGACCGGACTCGTCAATATCTAGAACTCTCACAACATTGACTTCAAGATCCAGAAGATTTTTGACTATTCTGTTACCAATAGAGCCAACGCCGCCGGAAACAAGAATAGTTTTACCTTGAAGTATATTTTCAATATTATTCATTTTATCTTTCACCAAAAAACTCGATGAAAGCTTGAATTATATAATCTATTTCCTTTTTCTCTAGGTCTGGATATATGGGGAGACTAAGAACTTGTTTGGAAATTCTTTCTGTTTCCGGTAGATCTCCTTCCTCAAATCCAAACTTTTTTCTATAAAATTTTGTGAGATGGATTGGGTTAAAATATATTTTTGATGATACTCGAGTCTTCTCGGTAAGGTAGTCTTTCAACTCATCTCGGATTTTCTGATTTTCTAGTCTTATAGTATACAACTGATATACATGTAAGTGCTCCTTAGGAGTAGTAGGAACTTTTATCCCGGATATATCAGAGAGCTTTTTGTTATAGTAAGAAGCCTTCTCTCTACGCATGTCTATAACCTTATCGATCTTGTCCAATTGGGAAATCCCTAGTGCGGCCAATATGGTCGGCATTCTAAAGTTATAGCCCAGCTCCACGTACTCCATCGGTTCTGTCGAGGAGAAATAGTTTGATCCCCCCTTGTTTCTACCATGTGACCTTATTAATTTCAGTTTTTGACAAACTTTTTTGGAGTCTGTGACTATAGCTCCACCCTCTCCTGTGGTAATTACTTTGTTTTGACAAAAGCTTAACATTGCCGAATCTCCAAAAGTTCCAACCTTCATATTACTTATCTTGGATCCCAGAGATTCAGCTGCGTCCTCGACTAGCAAGAGGTTGTGGTCCTCTGCTATATCGTTCAGAGCTTCGATCTTTCTGCAAGGTGCCCCTCCATAGTGGACGGGAACAAGGGCTTTAGTCTTGCTTGATATCCTTTCTTTTACATCTTCGGGGTTCAGTCCATAAGACCGATCCTCTATCTCTCCGAATACTGGCTTAGCTCCGGCCATGAGCACACAGTTGGCAGTTGCTATAAAGCTGAAAGAGGGAACGATTACTTCTCCTGAATTTATACCGTGAGCCAAGAGAATGGCGTGTAAAGCAGAAGTGCCGGAATTAAAAGCCACAGCGTAATCAGTGCCTATGTATTTTGACAACTTATTTTCGAACTCCTCGATTTCCGGTCCGGTAGCCCAGTACGTTCCTCTTTTTATGACATTTTTCACAGCTTTGATATCGCCCTCTTCCCAATATGACTTGAACAAAGGCACTTTTTCAGCCATCTAATCTGTCTCCTTGCTACCTTTATGTATAGATACTTGGATTCTATACTTTGTTCCGTTTACCCTAAAATAAGCAGCCTCGTTTTGTTTGTTTGTTGTTAATGCCCTAAGTTTATCTATCAAATCTTTAGCTCGAACTTTTTTATCTAACTGAATTTTTTGTATTTCTTGTAAGTCCCCTTTTTTATGTGAAGATCCTTTTTCTCTTGGCTGGGGTTTTCTTGTATATTCCTCAGAGATCAATTCGGGCCAAGCTTCTTTAAAAATCTCTAACTCCAGCTCTTTAACACGCTTATACAAAGAATCTGCTGTATCCTGGGGCCTAATCGCAATCTTTTTGCGGCGAACTATATCTCCTGTGTCTGTGTCTTCATCCATAAAGTGTAGAGTTGCTCCGTAGGGTGTATTCTCATAAATCGCCCAACTTGGAGTATGCCAACCGCGATTGTACGGCAGAAAAGCTGGATGGAGATTAAGGACTCCATGCTTTGGTTTATCAAAAATTTTTTTCGTATATATATAAGGAAAATGAACTGAAATAATGTAATCTAACTTAAATTTATCTATCAAATCTAGTCCTTTTTCTTTTCTGAATGTATCACCTCTTAATATTGTATCGGGATTGAGATAAGAACACAAATCAATTAATTCAGCTGAATGACTTGCTCTGTCTTCAGAAGGTACAAAAAGAAGGGAGGGTTTTGTACCTTGCTCTAAAATGAACTCTAATACATCAACTGATATGTCTTTATCTCCAGCGAAAGCAATCTTCATATATCTTTACCACCTCAATACGTTATTTTTTTTCTTAATAAGCTGTCATCTATTTTTTTTTCTGCTAAAATATTTGCGATTTCTCTACAGGTATTTTCCATTTCATACGGATTTTTTGATCCTTTTATTCTTTTTTTGAATTGATTTCTGAGAACTGTCTTAATGGCAGATTTAACTTCTTTTCTATCATAACTTACTTCTATCACATTATCTCCTCTTTCTCTACCTTCTTGTCTATCTCCGACGTTTATGAACGGGAGGTTCAGGGAGGGGGCTTCAATAATTCCACTACTAGTATTTCCGATCATAGCATCAGCGGCTTTCATTAAACCCAAAAAATCCGGTCTTGGCATATTTTTTAAAGCTGTCACAAAGTCGAGGTTTTCATATTTTTTTATAACGTCAATCATCTTTCTTCCTCCTGCATCCGCATTAGGATAGATTATGACAGTCGGATACTCTAATTCAGCTATAGCTTCCAAAGTCTCTCTCATTTGACCTCCCGCCCCCTTCACCTCTCCACTTACAGGGTGCTGAACTACAATTAAAAGAGGATCGGTCTCCCCTAACTCATATTTTTCCGAAAGATTTGAGAATTTTGTTATTTCGTTTCTTTTAATTGAATCCAGTCCGGGAGCTCCAACGTTATGGACGTTTTCGGGCTTTTCACCCATCTTTATTATTCTCTTTTTACTCCTTTCAGTAGCAGGGAAGTGGATATGGGAAAGTTTGGTAATTGCGTGCCGGGCGACTTCGTCAACCGTAAGTGTAACCTCCCCTCCATGCACATGCGCTAATGGAATACCGAGATAAGACCCCACCACTGCTCCGGCTAACATCTCTCCCCTATCACCTAAAAGAAGAATTATATCTGGTTTAATCTCAACCACTTTATCTATTATTGACTGAATAGCCCTACCCACAAATCGGGCCATAGATTTTTTATTATCTTCCTCGTACTCTAAATCAAGCCGATGGTACGGGAAATTTTCTCTTTCTATTTCTCCAATTGTATTGCCAAATTCTTCCATTACATGCATGCCAGTAGCAATGATATTCAGAGAGAGATCGGGATGGGAATCTATTTTTTTCAAAGTGAACTTCATTAATCCAAAATCTGCCCTTGTTCCTGAAATATACAAAACTTTTCTAGTCATTCTATATCTTCCCAATTAATCGGCTCGTCTCCTTTTATATGTTTTTTAGCAGTTTTTCCGATTATATTTTCTATGTGCTTTGGTCTAATTCCGGTCTCAGGTCTCTTTATATCAACCATATCCTTCCTTATTTTCGCTCCTTTTGAAATGTTAATTACAGAAACTATGCTTTTTCTCGTCACTTCTTTAATCTCTTTCTCTGTATCCACAGGTTTTTTTACACCATCACCCATTGCCCTTTTCACAGATCTTATTTCTTTGACCATTCTCTCCAGTTCTTTAGGAGAAAGTGAAGCTTCATGGTCCGGACCTGGCAGAGATTTGTTTATCGTGAAATGCTTTTCTATCACACATGCACCTAACGCCACAGCTGCGACGGGCACTGCGGTTCCAAGAGTATGGTCGGAAAATCCAACTGGAACATCAAATGCGGTTTTTAGAGTTTCCATCGCCCTCAAATTGCAGTCTTCCGGGTCGGCAGGGTAATTAGTCACACAATGCAATAAGATTAAGTCAGCTTCACCAGAGGAATGTATTGTGTTTACAGCCTCTTCCACCTCGCAAAGATTAGCCATTCCTGTGGATAGTATTATGGGCTTGTTTTTAGAGGCCATTCTCTCAAGGAACGGCAAGTTCGTGAGGTCGCTGGAAGATACCTTAAAGACAGGCAGATTAAGTCTGTTCAACAAATCTATGCTCTCCATAGCATGGGGAGTCGACATAAAAAGGATGTTTTTTCTCTTACAATACCCTAAGAGTTCAATGTGTTCCTCTTCGGAAAGTTGGACCTCTTTAAGCATCTCATACTGAGATTTTTCCACTTCAGTAGTCTTTTGTTGATATTTGGCTTTTGGAGCAGCCTTCGATGTGACCTTTTCTGCTTTAAAAGTCTGAAATTTGACTGCATCTGCACCGGCTTCTTTTGCCACATCAACTAAATCCTTGGCCATTTCGACTTTACCATTATGATTCACGCCAGCTTCAGCGATGATAAATGTAGGATTACTCTCACCGATTGTTCGATCTCCTATTTCCACGGTTTTCATCTTTTTACCCCTAGATTTTATTTTAGTGCTTCTAGGAAATAATAGTCTCCCTAAATCAGGCTTTTTTTTCTTCCATTATTTTCTCGGCAAAAAGTAGGTCTAATTCTGTATCTATGTCGATAGACCTCTCGGGAGGCATTACAAGGGCCCTCGTGTCCGGACCTCGGACTGTATCTCCATCCAATATTACGTCCTTTCGGGTTACGAACACTGCCCCATTGGGTATATATAAATCGGGAGTGTCCTGTCTCCTGTAGACCTTCCCTCCACCTTTATCCAAAAACTCACTAACTCTCCCTTCCTCGTCGAGAGTAACCATCCAGTGAGGCGGATGTTTCACTTCCATCACAGTTATGACCGAATCACAGCCCTCCTCAAGCAGTTTTTCCACAGAATCATCTATATCTTCAGTTTTTCGGAGTGGTGATGTGGGTTGTAATATAACGACCAGATCAGGAACGTACCCATTTTTTTCGTCCAAGTAATCGATGGCATGTTTAAAAACGGGTAAGGATGGCGTGTTGTCCCTTGCCAATCTTTCAGGTCTGGGAATGATTTCCACTTGATAGTTTTCTGCGACTTCCCTTATCTTCCCGTTGTCTGTTGAGACCACTATTCTGTCGAGATATTCGGACTTTCTCGCTTCCCTTATTGTGTAGTAAATCATGGGCTTCCCTCTCAATTCAACAATATTTTTATAAGGTATTCCCTTCGAACCCCCCCGAGCAGGGATTATGCCCAAAACATATAGATTCTTTTTTTTTCCCGTCATAGTTTCACTTCAATTTAAATAACGGGCAGATTGACAGTTAAATTCTCTCGTCTATCTTCTAGCGAAAAAATTCTCCCGAACGGTACAGAAATAGACTAGTGTTAAAAAATGCGGGAGTAAAGCTTGGATATAATAAAGCCTCTAAAAACTTTTGGTGTTACTAGTAACACTAACCTATGATGAACATCTACAAGAAGTTCTCTAAAAATGTAGGCCTATTAGGTTTGGCAAGAGCCTCTACTCAGTTACAGGGTATTTTTCTCCTTCCGGTGCTCACCAAAATATTGGGTGAGAGTCCTTACGGTCTTTGGGTTCAGGCTTCGGTTATGATTACTCTTCTAATGTGGTTTGTTGATTTAGGTCTTCCTTACTCTATGGTAAGGCATTTGGCTTCTGAGGAAGAAGAATCAGGAATTAGAGATGGTTTTTACTCTATATTATTGATTTTATTGGCTTCTTCGCTTCTAGCTTCGGGAATGATCTATCTTTTTTCTGATCAATTGGCCTCTCTTCTTTTTGATGGAGCCAATTGGGTTGTTCTTTTCGTGGCGATTTTGGTTCCTCTTCGAGTAGTTAATCGAGTTTATATCAGTTTTTTTAGGACTTTCAGGGAGATGAAAAAGTACTCAGTTATCGAAATTTTTACACAATATGGATGGGTCTTTTTAGCGATAGTTTTTGTTTTATGGGGATATGGTCTGCAGGAAGTTTTTCTTAGCTATCTCGTAATTTTCGCTTTGGTTACCTTTTCATTGGTGATTTATTTATGGACCAGAATAGGTTTTGTTATTCCGACCTTTTCTAATATTCGAGAATATCTGAGATTCGGTCTCCCCACAATTCCTGGGAATATGTCCTCTTGGGTTACAAGTTCCTCGGACAGATTCCTAATTTCTTTTTACTTGGGGATCCTATTTGTTGGATACTATAATCCGGCATACAAAATCGGAACCGCTCCATTCATGCTAACAAGTATCTTGGGATTTATACTACCTGCAACACTCTCGGATCTCTACGACAGCGGGAAGATAAAGCAAGTGAAAAAATTCCTAAAATTTACCCTAAAGTATCTTCTTCTACTAACAATCCCCTTTCTCTTTGGAGCCAGTTTAATGGCCGAACAGTTTCTGCGAATCCTATCTACGGCAGAAATCGCATCTCAAGGTATAATTATCGTGCCGGTCGTGGCCGTCGCAGCATTATTTTTTGTCGTATATCTGCCGTTTATGCAGATTATAGTATTAAAAAAGAAGACCGAGATTACTGGAGCCATCTGGATCCTTTCCGCTGTTACTAACATTTTCCTAAACATAGTACTAATTCCGAGAATAGGGATACTCGGAGCCGGAATCACCACACTGATCTCTTACGGAATTGCAATGGCTCTCACCATTTACTATGCGAGAAAAGAGCTTACATTTCAGATAGAGAAAGGCCCTATACTTAAAAGCCTTTTAGGGTCATCGGTAATGTCGCTGTTAATATTCTTCTGGAATCCGTTTGGCATTCTTAGTGTTATAATATGTGTGTTTACTAGCATTTCTATCTATTTTTTGGTACTATATCTACTGAGAACTTTTTCAGATAAGGAATTAAGGCTCTTCAAGAATATTATTATTGATTATTTTCAATAAAACTATAATCAAGACCAGCTAGTGATTCTAGTCAATAATTACACCTAATAGGATTAAAGAGATCAATTCTTTCCGATTTTTCACTTTTCAATCATATAGACGACTGCGTTGGGGCCTCCACCGGTAAAGGCTTTTTTTACTTCATATCCTTTGTTGGTAAGTTCCTTAAGAAATTCTTTTTGTTGTTCTTCTTTATGGGAGAAAGATAAAGGAAACCATATATCTATATTTTCTGGAGCATTCTCAACCACTTCAAAAAGTTGATATTTTTTGGAAACTACAAGCGTTTTGCTCATGTACACGGCTGTGGGCCCCCTCTCCGTTTCGCGAACAGCCCAATATGTTGTATTCGCTCCCGGCCAGAGCCAATAATCGGGTTCTTCTCTAGCGTAAAAATAGTAATATTGCCAGAATGTAGTTATTACGATGTCCCTCCTGTTTTTTTGTTCCGATACGTATTCCATTTGAGTTTTGTAGTCCGAACGATGGAGTTCTGCTCTAGTAGGAGCATAAAAGGGATCTTGGAATTTTTCACCGTATTCTCTATTTGGGATTCTAAACGAGTAAACTGCATTAGAAAGAACTGATCCAAAGACAAAGATTAAAAGAATGGATAGGAAAATCACTGTTACCTTATTTTTGCTTGTGTGCCATCGGATTATTTTTTTGAACATTTCTTTTATAGACCGGATTCCTAGAAGTCCAGCGCTGATAAAAAGGGGTATAAGATAAAAGAGATATCGATATTGGAGATGCAAATGATAATAACCCACCATGAGCCAAGAAAAAAAAGCGAAGAAAGACAAGTAAATGGCTTCCTTCGATCTTGCCTTACCAAACTTTAAAGTTACGGGTAAATATAAGGCGGCTAAAAGTACAAGAAGAAAAAACTTGGAGTAGAAAGCCTCCATAAAAAACTGTTCGAATTGAAACCTTGTCAAAAGTGTGGAGATAAGAGCAGGATAGCTATTGATTGCTGAGGATAGAATCTGTCCTCCGGAATGACCTGATATGTAGGCGCTAAAGGCGCTGTAGAGAGGATGAGATAGAAATGTAAATAGGGCTATTCCCACTTTCCAGTTGTTTGAAATTTTTCTTTTCTCTCTGCCCCATAGGATAAATGATACGATTAGTATTGGAACGGAAATCAGTCCGTATTGATGAGTTATTAAGGAGAAGAAAACCATTGATAGAGCTATGACTGTTGATTTATTAAGAAAATCTTGGTACTTTTTAAATCCACTATAGGAGAAGTAAAATGTTCCAAGAACGAAAAACGATAATAGGGTGTACATCCTTCCCCATCTTGCGAATTCAACAGCCCAGGGAAACAGTGCCCAAGCCAACGCTCCAAAAATTGCAATTTTCTTATCTCCGAAGTCTCTGCATATCAAGTAAATTAAAAGGATAATAAGAATGCTTCCTAAGGCGCTTGGTAATCTTACGGCTAATTCGTTAATTCCAGTGAAGAGAGAAAAAAAGGCACCTAGATAACTTTGAGTCAGGGCTCTGGTGTAGATGATTCCACTAGGGAAAACTGGTATACCGTTTTCTAAAATTGCTCTCATACTCATTGCATGATATACCTCGTCCTGAAACAAGCTTAGGTGACCAAGTCGATACAGTCTAAGAAAAGATCCCAGAATCACGATTCCTAATAAAGTGCAGCTGTAAACTTTTCCCTCTTCTTTCGTCCAACGTATAAGTCGACCAAGGATTGAAATACACAGCAATTTTTGATATAAATCTGATGGTATCATTTTATTTAACCCATATAGTCTATCGCTTTCAGTTTTCCGATAAGGCAGTTAGATTTTTATGAAGCTAACTTCCGCAATTCCATTATTATTACTGGGCATATTAATCTCAACTCTTTTATAAATTTGTTACTTAATCTTAAAAGCTAAATTAACCGTATTATTCTAATCCTTTGAAGAAATAACCGGGTTTATAAGATGGATTATCCAATTTGCAGGTTTTTTCCTCTAATTCATAGGCATTAGTTACTTTTTCCGCTATATTTCTTTTGATTAAACCTTTCATGTTTTCTATTCCCGGTAAATCTACGAGAAGAGTTTTGCAATTAAATGCTAGACCTTCAAAGATAGCTGTTGAGGAAACGCCAACTTGATATTCACATTCTGCGAGATAGGAATATAAATTTCTTCTATCGTTGTCAACGATTTTGAAATTTTCTAGTCTTTTTGCTTTTTTAAGTTTTTTGTATTTCTTCTTCCATATACTGTATTCTCCAGGGTGCAATTTGTAGACAATCTGAAATTTTTTAAGTCTTTTAGCTGTTTGATATGCAAGTCGGGATAAGTTCTTTCCTACAGTTCCTTGAGAAAGAAACACTATTTTTCCCTGTTTTTTTTCAATACTCCCCAGTTTCTTTTTCATTTTTTCCAAATAAGGATAACCAAAACTGATTATCTTTTCTTTCTTTATAGGAAGTTCAGCTGTATCTTTCCAATAATCTCCAAATGAAAGAAATAAATTGGGAAAGTACTCAAGTTCTTCATCACAATTAGGAAAGCCATAAACAATATGATATGGTGAGATAACACCATGTTGAATCTCTATAACCTTTATATCGTTATCTTTTGCTGCAGCAACAAAGCTATATTTACCACTTAAACTTACTAAAAAAGATGTTTTAGGACTCCTCTTTTTTAAATACTTGTCGTAGAATCCGTATTCGTGCTTAAATTTTTTGATATATTTCGAAATTATCTCTTTAAGGTTGATTTGAATGTTAAAAAAATTTTTAATTTCCCGCTCTAAATTGTTCAACAGCTTCGATTCTTCGTCATCGAACGTTACAGTAGTGAGGATTGAATTAATTTCCCTGCTCAGGAGCAAATAGTCTAAATATCGTTTATTATCATTACGTTTACCTCTATGTTTTCCTAGATATGGTTCCTCCAGAACTTCATATGAATCATCATTGAGCGCTTCTGTTAAAAAGTTAGAGTTGATGTCAATATACTTTCCATTTACTAATCTCCTTCTCTCGTGATTGAGTAAAACTATATCTTTAGAGTAATCTTCAGTTAATGGATTTTTTTTAATTGAGTTTAAGAGGTAATTTGGAAGAAACTTAAGATTTCCCAAATAAGAATTTTTTAGACCTGGTTGAGCATCTGCGGATAGACCAGTTTTTTGGACCACTTGATTGTATATTTTTTGTCTGGCTAGGTGCCATGCTTTTACTCCTTGTATCTCTCGGTGTAGAAGATTATAATCTGTTTCTAATTCCCACAACTTCTCATGGACATTTGTAAAATCTAATTTTTTGTTCAAGAAATAGCCCCCATTTTATTTACTGTTGATAGAATTTTGAGGTCATCCTTGATTTGTTTCGACTTTTTGTATTTAAAAGGATAATCATTTTTTTAATACCTAATAAATAGTCTGAATTAAATCTTTAAAGATAAAGAATCTACTATTAAGACACATTTTATTATTGCCTAAGCTTTGAAAATGCGATTTCAGAAACATTTTTTTCAAAATGCTTAATTATTATCATTTTAATGTTCTAGTAAGGTGAATTTGTGAAACCAAATGTTTTATGGATTTTACTGGATGCTGCTAGAAAGGACCGGTTCTCATGTTATGGTTATGAAAGACATACTACTCCATTTTTAGAGAAAATTGGGAAAGAGTCTCTTATTTTTAAAAATGCTTTTGCTAATGCGCCTTGGACCTTACCTTCCATTGCTTCTATGTTTACAGGTAAATACCCATCTCAACATGGTATGAAAAAAAGCTGGAAAAATAGATTGAGGGGAAAAACTTTACCACAAATTCTCTCAGAAAGAGGATATACTACTTTTTTGATTCATTCAAACGAGTGGGTCACACATTCTGAATTGAGAAAGGGGTTCGATAAGGTGATTACTAGAATGGATATCCGCTATCGAAACTCTTTTTTTCCGAAGGGTGATTATAGTGGTCTTGCTGGAAGGTTATATGATTATCTCAATATAGCTTCAAATGAAATTTTAAGTCGTAATATAACCGATTTGGCCCGTAAGACCTTGGAGAAAGAGTTAGAGGGTTCTATTAAACCTTTCTTTGCTTTTTACCACCTAACGACAGCCCATTTACCTTACAGGCCACCTAGAGCCTTTAGAAATTTCAGTAAAAAGAGGTTTCTCCCACCAAGGGGGTTAGACCTTTTCTTTGATATTTACTCTAATTGGAAGAAAAAAAAGCACTCCATGCAATCTAAATCTAAGAGTAATGGTTTTACGAAGAAGGAGCTGGTCCTTCTGAGAGACTTATATGATGATTGTCTATTTTTTTTGGATTATCAGATAAAGAGAATCTTTCAATGGCTAAGAGATAAAGAACTTTTGAAGGATACAGTGATTATAATATCTTCTGATCATGGTGAAATGCTTGGAGAAAACGGGGTGTTAGGACATAATTACAGTCTAGCTGAACCCCTATTACAAGTT
Organism: Hadarchaeota archaeon (SeqCode); assembly: GCA_964384105.1. Lineage (GTDB taxonomy): Archaea > Hadarchaeota > Hadarchaeia > Hadarchaeales > JAGGTB01 > CAYLJV01. Next base: position 49,506 of record CAYLJV010000007.1, read on the forward strand.
CCCCTGTTAGTTTATGGAGTGAATACAGAGCAAAATAAGATTGAAGAGTTGTTCGAAATGAAAAATATGTTCCAAATGATTCTAAGAATTGCCGGATCAAGAAATAGGGAGAGAATATATGAAAAATCAGAGTATATTTTCGGAGAATATTATCCTTCTTCGATAATAGAGAGATCGGTTAGGAAGTTTAATCCATACATGTATAAAGGGGCTAAGTATTTGAGGACCAAAAATGCGAAGTATTTGAAATATGATTTGGGTTTGGAAAAAACTATGATAGTTGACGGATTAAGAGAAGTTGAATTACAAAATGAGGAAGTTAGAGATAATCTGGCAAGACTGATGAAAATTAAGTTGAAGGAATTAGAGCGATCAAATGTAAGAGAAATTCTTTCAGAATTTTAGATTCGATATCTTCCTTTGTAGTTAGAAGTGCTGTGTTGCGTAAAGGCTATATTTCTCTTGTCGGATAGGTATGTTTAGTTTT
>CAYLJV010000008.1:0-49827 GCA_964384105.1 Hadarchaeota archaeon (SeqCode)
AACCCTGGGCGAAACTAGAGACGAGAATCTCCATCAAGATTTACGCAACACAGCACTGAATCCAAAAAATATTAAAAGATAATAAAAAGGAGTTTGATGAGGTGGATTTTCAGTTGAATGTTTTATCCCTGCTTAAAAACACGAATTCTAATTTATCTCCTGATTGTACCTTAGAATCATTTTTTATCCCCAACTACAAAATATGGAGCGTCGAAAAAAATGCGTAGGGGTAGACTGGAGATCTTAGGCGACATCCTCTCCGCCACGAAAAAACCCTCCACAAAGACAAGGATTGTCTATCATGCTAACCTAAGTTTCTCTCAAGCGGAAAGATATCTCAAACTTTTAATCAAGGAGGATCTCATCGAATGCGACGAAGAGGGTAAGAACGATAAATATGAAATAACGGAAAAAGGCAGAAAATTCCTCAATGGTTTCCAAGAATTAGAGAACCTAATGGATGATGGAAAGTTTTCAAAGTAAACTTCATTCCAATTTTAGAAACTGAATCAATCAAATTTTGAACTTGAAGATTATTTCGCTTTCTTTGCTTCTAACTTCATCAGTTCTCTAGCGAAATCTGTAGGTTGGAAGAAACACTCGAGTAGACCCATCTTCTCAAGCTGTTTTAAAACCTTTTCAGACTCCCTTAAGTTTAAATTAAGACCACTAGATATTTCTTTGGCATTAATTGGTTTCAACGTAGACTGAGTTAAAATTTGGCTCATTAATTTTGATATTTCCAAATATAAATCTCCCTTAAATTCATTTTTTCTAATCCCCTTACTAAAATTGAGATTTAAGCTTTTAAAGCAATGAGAAATTAGATTCTGAACATAATTCTTATCCATTAACAGGAATTAAATTTATTCTACCCCGAATAACATTCTGAATGTAGTTTAGTATTTCTTTTTATTAAAAAGAGACAGTGTTATTTTTGGCTGGGCCAATGATTGTAAATTTCCTTAGATATAACTATTTCGAAGTGAATCTGATTTCCAGTCTCATATCACGCTCACAAAATGAGGCCGCCGAGGGGGGGCGGCATATAAATTCCCGAAAATAAGGGGAGGTGAAAAACGAAATGATTAATTCAAAAATCTTGGGAAGCATGATGGTCATGGGAATCGCAATAGTTCTAGCAGGTGCTGGAACTATGGCATATTTCAGCGATACTGAAACGAGCAGTGGTAACAACTTCACAGCTGGACAACTCGATCTTATGATCGACTTCGATGGTTACTACAATATGTATCCACTCGATGGAGAACCAAACGCCGGTTCATGGATGTATAAGGACTTAGTAGAAGGTGATAAATTCTTTGACTTCGACGACATCAAGCCAGGTGACTGGGGAGAAGGAACAATCAGTATTCACGTCTACGATAATCCAGCCCTTTTATGGATTACAGCCGACAATATAATGGATAACGAAAATGGTATGAACGAGCCAGAAAATGAAGTTGATGACACACCTGAAGAAGGTGAGTTGTCTCAAAATATACTGTTCACCATATGGGTGGACTGTGACGGAAGTAATACTTTAGACGAAGGAGAAGTTGTTCTTTGTGAAGGTGAACCACTAGCTACAGCTGAGGTAGGTCCAGTTTACATAGAAAACTGCACTGATTACTACTTAGGAGTAATGTGGGAAGTTCCATGGGACACGGGAAACATAATACAGAGTGATAGCGTGACGTTTGACATTACATTCTATGCCGAACAGGCAAGACACAACCCAGACATGGAAATTGCCGAAAATGTACCTTGCAACGGAGAACCAGTTATCGACTTATAAACGACGTTAATCAATCGGTAGAAAATGAGAAGAGCACTTTTTTCAATAATGCTGATAGGTATCGTGGCGGTGGGAGCCACCGTTGGTGGACTTGCTGCCTTCCACGATACTGAATCCAGCAAAGGAAACACATTCCAAGCAGGTGACTTAGATCTAAAGATAGACTGGGAAACCTCTTACAACGGAAGCGAACCAGTAATAACATCGTGGAACGACCTAGATGCAAGCGGAGATGGACCAATATTCAACTTCACCGACGTTAAACCGGGTGACTGGGGAGAAACAACCATAAGCGTACACGTCTTCACTAACGACGCGTGGGTTTGTGGAGAAATCGTCCCATACTCATACGATGACGTAAGCAGTAACGAACCCGAACTTCTAGTGGACGACAACAACATAGAAAATGATCAATGGGACGGTGAACTCGCTCAGAATTTGGATATAACGATCTGGCTAGAGAACGATGGAAACAACGAATATAACGACGATACGGACAGACAACTGTTCTCAGGTAAATTTAGCGAACTCGACATTCCATTCTACTTCAACATGGATCAAAACCTCAACCCGGACGATGGCATACAGCCACTAATCGGGTGTGAGAACTATTATGTTGGCGTAAGCTGGAGTATCGATTCATCAGTTGGTAACGAGATTCAATCGGACGAGATAATGTTCGATATAATCTTTGACGCATACCAGTACAGGCACCAAGAAGACAACAATCCATGTGTTCCTTGTGTAGACATAGAGGAGCTTTACTTGAGTGATTCTGGATACCCCAACAATGATGGTGGGGGAACCGAACTTTACTCAGTAACACTCGATGATACTGATAACAAGGCTTACTTAACATGGCTTGGACATCTGCCCGCAACGAACTTTGATGTAGTGGCAGCCTTAGCTTGTTCGAAAGACTTTGAGGAGCTTTACGCGATAGACATGGTCTCGAAGCACTTGGGAATCTTCAATCTCGGCACGAGTACTTTCGCCGACATGGGTGTAATCTCAGGTCTTCCAGATGGTGTGGTACTGGCATCATTCTCGCCATTCGATGACAATCTATACATAGCAAGCATGAGTACTGACGAGTTGTTTACTCTAAATGTTGATAGTTTAGCTTTGAACAACCTAGGCACTATTACAAAGGAAGGCACGGCTGAGTCCCTCAACATCTGGGGGGCAGACATAGTCTTCGGTGCTGACGGAACACTCTACATTTGGATAAACGAAGCACCAACTACACCATCAGAACTAGGAGTATGGGCTGTAGACATTTCAACAATGACTGCCGAGCACAGGGGAACACCCGAGAATGCTTTAGAGTTCAGTGGACTAGCAATCAGAGCCGGTGGTACTGGTGACTTAGTCGGTTCTGTAAAAGGCTGGTATCTAGATGATCCAGTGCCGGAGAGATCCGCCATCTGGACTGTGGATCCAACTGACTCCACAATAGGAAAGAAGTACCCAACCTACCTCGACAATGACGAACGCCACACACTAGGAAACGGAGACATGGCAGTTGGTACCATATGCCGATAAGCGAATAAAGTAAAACACCAAAACAACATTCCTTTCTTTATTTTTTATTTTTAATCGCCCGGTCAGGGCAAATCAGAAGTCGCGATCAAAGAGCCGCTGAAGAGGGGCGGGATAAAAATACTTCAAAAAAAGGAGTTGAAAAAAAGATGAGAACAAAAGCAATAGTCGGCTTGATGATCCTGGGAGTAACCATATTCCTAGTCAGTACAAGCAGCATGGCTTACTTCCACGATACCGAAATCGGAAAAAACAATTTCTTCGGGGTTGGAACCTGGGGTGGTACCGAAACCGCATGGGCAGGATCTGATAATACACCCGAAGTAAACCCAGACGGATGGACATGGTTCGGCACAGGATGGGGTGGGTACTTCCCTTACAATCCAGAAGATGGGATTACACTAGTTCCCTTAATCGCTGCCAGAAACATACCCGTTGGGGAATTACTCATAGACTTCGATGATACAGATAATACCCTATTAGTTGAATTCTTTGTCGAGGAAAATTTCTACCTAACAGAAACACACCTTCATGTAGGAACAACAATCCCCGGCTCCGCACCTGGATTATACCCCCTAGGAGACGATGAACTACCTGAGGGAACCTGGCATAAATCCTATGAAATAGACTTAGGATCCAATCCAGAAAACCAATACATAGCCGCACATGCAGTCGTTTATTCCGACAACTGGTAAATCCGATAATATTTCAAACGGATAGACCAGTTGTCAAGGAATAAAAAGAGTTAGATATGCTCTAGCAGGCACAGGGAGAGATTTTTAACTCTCCTACTAATATTAACTATTTCAATTTTAGAGAACATAGGAACATTGATTTACAATTACTGAATAAGAATCAAGCGAAAAAATGAACGCTAAAGACAAGCTCATCTATGGATCTATCATTGCCCTTTTTTGCACCCTACTTATCCTATACATTGCCCCGATTCACTTCATAGTGGTAAGAGGACACAGCATGGAACCTACTATAGATGATGGTGAAATCGTTGTCTTATTACCAGTGGATAAAAACGATATCCAAACTGGAGATATAATCGCCTTTAGACATGGAGAAAAGCAAATCATTCACAGAGTCGTAAATTTCGAGAACGGGATGATAATAACGAAAGGAGATAATCTACCAGCCACAGATCCCTATCTCATTTCTAAATCCGATGTAGTAGGAAGATATGCCACAGAAATACCCTATCTGGGATTAGTGGTTCAATACGGAAGATCCCCCCTTATCTACATATTCCTGATTTTAGTTCCGGCCGCTTTGCTAATTTACAGCGAAATCAGAAGGATTTGAATAAAGAAAATGAAACAGAAAAATATTCTGAGTTCAATTACTCCCTCACTTATATTCAGAACTTATTAAACATACAAAAGGGAATCTAGGTGGAAAATATAATCTATTCAATCAGGTTTTTGAATCTCACACCGCGGATAAAGAGGACGGATCCTTCAAATGAATAAGAAAGATGCCTTAGTTGCCGGAGTCGTTATAGTAATAATTGCCGGACTTGGGCCACCATTGATCTCAGGATCTCTACAGCCTTTGATAGTACTAAGTGGAAGCATGCAGCCGATAATGAATCCTGGAGATACGGTAATCATTAGAGAAACATCTCCTACAGAGATTAAAAGAGGAGATATAATTGCATTTGACGACCCATCCGGAAGGTCAAATGTCTTGATAACCCATAGGGTAATCAACGTAAATAGCAATGAAGATAACCTATCTTTTAAAACAAAAGGCGATGCTTCAGAAGACCCGGACCCATTCGTTGTCAGTAGAGAAGATGTGGTCGGAAGAGCTGTATTTTCTATTCCCTATTTAGGCTACCTCTTCCACTACGGGAGTCACCCCATCGTTCTAGTCTTGCTTATACTAATTCCTTCAATTCTGATAATCCTCAGCGAAATTCGAAAAATCAGCGAATACACGGACCCGATTAAGATACGAAAGAAGGAAAGAGAGGATAGAAAAAGTGGGAGTAGAACAAAGAGGATAAAAATAAATTATAAAAAATCAAGATTGTTAGGAATTCTGATCATAAGCTTCCTGATATTCGGAATACTCTCCATCCCAACCTTGCAAAAGAGCGGAGAAAACACTACAGCTAGATTTTCTGGGGGGGATCTTTCTACCACCCTAGTTTATATGGAAGAAGAAAATCAGATACCACAATACAATATAATATCAAAAGGGGAGAATATTAGCCTGGAAAACAACCAGATGCACATGGTATCCGCCGCACCTCACATAATTCCCACATTCATGGTTGCCATTCTAGCGGAAGCAAATCCAAAATTACCGTCATTATTCACCCTCCTAGTACCACCCATATTCCTGACATTTCTACTATATCCCGTGTGGAGAAGACCTTCTAAAAGAGGAAAATCCAAAAGAAGATAAAAATGGTTAATGAACCCGAATATTTTTCTGAACTACGTTTCCTGATACTTTTAAACCTATTAAGCATTAAAATACATAGAAAGTTAGGAAAAATCTTCTCAGGATTTATGATATAATGAATTACCAAGTAGCTTCTGCGATTTCAAAGTACTACATCGTTTTTGCCGTAATATTAATTGCATTAGCTGGTATAGGAGGCTTCTGGCTTTATCAGAACTCCCAAACGGAGCTAGCAACCAGAAACGTGAAGCAAACAGCTTATATTTACGAAGGAGGGTTTCAGCATAGCGCAGAGGTTACCGAACCGAACGAGCTATGGCAAGTCGGTGCTATTCTAAACAACCGACCAGCTTATTTCCTTTCGATCACTCCCGAGCTTGAAACAAACTTTAGGTTCAATCTTTACCAAGCCTCTGCTGTACAAGCAGATGCGAGAGTAGATACTGAGCTAGTAATATCTACAGTTCGCGATCAGATGGAATACTGGAAGGAAACCCGATATCTGGAAGGAGACGTTTTTTCTCTTCAAGAAAGATCTTCTACATTAAACATAACTCTCAATCTCCCTCAGATAAAAGAGAGAATTGAGAATATACAGGAAAACATCGGATATCGAGGTGGATCCACGAACGTTAAACTCATATCTACCGTCGAAATAGATGGTAGAATAGAGGGGAATGACGTCGAAATTAGCGAAACTTATGAAATGCCCCTCAATCTAGGTGAAACTATAGTTACCTTGTCGCCTAATATTTCACGTACACAAGAGGTCACTGAAACGATAACGAGAGAAGTTGAAGTTAAACCCACTCTATTCGAGAGATTATATCCCTCAATACTCTTGGCAGCCAGTTTGATTGCGCTAGGCTTCGTTACACTAGAAAAAAGAAGAATCAATGAATCCGAACTAACACTGCTCAAAAAACAGCAGGAATTAAACGAGTTCAAAGAGTGGATCTCCCGGGGTAAACTACCCGAAATAGACTCAAAAACCACCGTAAAAATGAACTCGCTGGAAGATCTCGTAGACACATCAGTAGACATGAACAGAAGAGTTATCTACGACGAAGAAAGGAACATTCACTTCTTCATACATGAAAACTACCTTTACACTTATGAACCGGAGGAGTACTAAAGGGTAAGAATAAACTTCTGAACTACATTCCTTATCCTTTTAAGAACCATGTTTTGGAATATAAAACTGGAAATCCTGGAAAATGGAAGTTAAAGCATAATATGATATTATTTTAACTTTAAACGAGATAAAACAGAAAGGATAACAAAAAATGATGAAAAACGTACCGCTTGCTCTTTTAATAATCGGTTTGGCGGCCGCCGGACTAGGTACGGGTACCTACGCCATCACAAATGGCGATAACGGAGAAGATCTCCTACTGGAACTCGATTCGACAGATGAAAACTTCACTGTAACAACACAGGAAATAAATTGGACGGGAAGCTCTGTAATAAACCTAGAAGATATGAAACCCGGCGACACGGGAGATTTCGATGGAACCATTCAAAATAGCGGAGCAAACAGCGGAAACGTGTACTTTATTTTGAATATAACGAGCAATCTCGAGGGCAGTTGCCCCGAACCCGAGATGGTTGCTGAAGATGGCGATTGCGGGGAAAACGGGGAACTACCTTCAAATCTCAAAGTAAAGATCAGTTACGACAAAAACGGTGACGGAAATCTCGAAACCGTTCAAGATTGGACACATCTGTCTGATATTGACAATACCCAGCTCTACTTCGGAACTATTTCCCCGGAGACCACAAGAAGCTGGGAATTAAGCTACAAGATCGAGCCCTGGGTTGGTAATATAATACAAGGAGACATCTGTGAGTTCTCCATGACCGTTGGATTCTCGGAAACCGAACCAACAAGCCCCACCGGAACCACAACTACTACCAATAGGCCACCCTACGCAGACGCTAACGGCCCTTACGCCGTGAACGAGGGTGAGACTATTCTACTGGATGGATTCGGAAGCTGGGACCCCAATGGGGACATCCTAACCTACAACTGGTCTATTACCGGGGATCCAACGGGTGCAGCGAGCTTGACTAACACTAGTTCAGAAACTCCAACATTCCACGCACCAACAGTTGACACCGACACGAACGTCACAGTCGAGTTAACCGTGAATGACGGCCATGGACACAGCGACACTGACACTGCTACAGTCACCGTGAGGGACATCGCCTCACCATCATCGGCCGAGTTCAGTATCGAAGACTTCACCATAACTCCAAACCCCGCCAACGTCGACGAAACAATCACAGTCTCCTTCAGAATCACAAACACGAGTGGTGTAACCGGTGATTTCACTGCGGGACTCTCGATAAACGGAGAACCTGTAGACAGCAAAACGGAGAGTTTCGATCCGGGGGACAGCAGGATGATGTCCTTCGAGGTAACAATAAGCGAACCCGGAACCTACGAGATTGACGTCAACGGAACCAAGGGAACTCTGGAAGTTACCGCACCGCCAACGCCCTTCCCAACACTCTCGGTGCTGGCAATAGTACTGATAATCCTCTTATTAATCCTGATAGGAGCGTACTACAGAAAAAAGAGGCGAGAAGCGGCAAGTTCCTCGTAGGTAAAAAACAGAGAATACAGGAGGTCATTCAGCGATGACCAAAAATGGAAGAAAGTGTAAATTGCTAAAATCAGTAGAAAAAATAATTTCGCACACAGCAAATGCGAGGTCGATAGACACCCATGAAATCCGCGATCTAACCGACCTAGAAATAAGTAGCATAAAGAAAATTATCCCAATACTCATTGGAATGGGACTACTACAGGATTCATTAACACCAACTGAGCTGGGTCTATTTATCATAGGACAAGTCTAAAACACTGTAATTCATCCACTCATTGTGTTTAAGTAGTCCCTGATCTTCCCCATGCTTTCATTCCAACTTGGGAGCTCCTCAAATCTTTCTCGTGCATTCTCGCTCATATCCCCCAGCTTTTCGGGGTTTTCCTTAATCCACTCTAGACACTCGATAAGAGAATCAATGTCCCCCGGTCCGATTAGAAAGCCCTGCTTCCCATCGGTTATGAATTCACTCGCTCCACCTTTTTTCGAAGCAATAACCGGCAGCCCATGCCCCAACGCCTCCACATAGACTATTCCAAATCCTTCGTAGAAGGAAGGAACTGCCAGAAGGTCGCTACTTCCATACAGATTCGAAAGTCGTTCCTCTGAGACAAAGCCGAGGAGTTTCACTCTTGAATCCAAAGACTCCTCTCTGATCATTCTCCTTATATGTCGGGAGTAACCTTCATCGGTGCCCATTTTTCCCACTATTTTCAACGAGAAACCCTCAACCCGAGAAAGCGCCTTAATCAATACGTCGAGGCCCTTATGAGGATGCATATTTCCGACAAAAAGTATCGTAAGATCCTCCTTATCTCCTGGTGAAGCCACTTTCTTTGGTGAGATATGGTCCTTGCCTGGATAAGCCACGACGCCATCTGCTTCATTCACGAGTGAAATCACGTCATCTCTCGTTGCTCGGCTATTGAAAACGAATCCATCGAGGGTCCTGAGGTATCTTTCCTCGAAGTACTTGTACATCTCACTCCTTTCTATTTCTCTGGTTGCTAAAAACGACAGGTGATGAACTATGGATACAAGAGGATATTCGACCTCGCCTTTTAGTTTCTGATTCAAGTAGAATAGAGAAGAATGGTTTAGTTCATCTTGTAAAAGTACATCTACATCTAATCCCCGAAGTCTCTCGTAGAGATTCTCATCAAAATTGTTGGATACATTTCCCAGATAATCTTTCCTTGGTATCGAAACGACTTCGACTTCGTCTCCCTTTTCCTCAAGATAACTGATCAGCATCCTATCGTAAAGATAGCCGCCTGTAATCTGCCTCAAGTCACCATAAATCAGAAGACCTACTCTCATTCGAACACCCAAGATTCTCAATCAGTTTTCTAATGAAATAAAGAGTTTTAAAGATAGTCAGATATTTTGTTAACACCTTTTTACTCCCGCTATATCTATCTGATGTGCTATGAAGATTAATTCTCCATTAGCTATCTCCCTCTGACGCTCCGAAAGCCATTTTTCGAGAATATTATCAAGCTCTCTTCCCGAAATGGATTGATTTATCATTTCTAATATACATCGAAGGAAGTATTTTTCTTCAGGAACATATTTCCCATATCTTGGAAAAACTATCCAATCAGAACTACCTACATCAATTATTTTCACATTACTCTCGAATGAGAGTTCGAGAAGTTTACGACCTGTCTGGCTATCTCCCGGACCAGAACTCATCTCTTCATGATATGTTCTAATTATTTCTTCGTCACCCTCGATTTTTGGTCTGAATATAGTAACACCATCAAAATTAAGAGTTAAGTAAAAAAATCCATCTTCGGCAAGCAAAGAAAGAAGCGGATCTAAGGTCTCTTCCAAATCTACAAGGTCCATAAAAGAATTTGCTATCAGAAGATTCCACTTACCCTTCTCAGATTTTGTAAAATCGAAAATATCTGCATTTTTCAGTCTAAGTCTAATTTCAATATCCTCGTCTTCCAAAAAAATGTTCGTAGAATCGAGATAGTTTTGCTCAATACCCCTCTCCTCACACCACCTCCTAAGATAATTTTTCGCTTTCGAAATCAAATCACTATCATTTTCTACGAGGGTATATTCCCCTCTCTTCAGTACTCCCCAATCTAGAAGTCTAACAACCATCGTACCTATTCCACCACCAGCCTCAATTATTCTAAGATCCGAACTGGGTAAATGACTTTTTAAGGAGTCAAAAACTCTTCTATTCAAAGATCTATCATCGACAATCTTCTTAGCCTTGAGATAATGAGCAAAGTCAAAGTCTTTCACAAAAATCGCCAAATGATATTATGTCAAAATAAACTGTTAATTTTTGTTTTTTGTAGAAGGATTAATTCCTATTTATTAACAGATACTTGTCTTATTTAATAGAAATTAAAAGTAATTTAGAAATTCTTCTTTTTTTATTAATTAAAACTAGTTAAGAGCAGAATTATATTCTGAACATAACAAACTACTAATTTTTATTTTCAAACTTCAATTTTTAATCAACTGCCTAGGAGTGGCAGATAAATTAAATATATCCAGAATGAGGGGGGTGATTAAACTGGTTAAGTGTGGAATTTGTGGAAAAGAAGTAGATGAGCAACCGAAGATAACATCAGATGGTAAATGTTCTATTTGTGGAAAGAACTTGATGCCTTGTGAGGTAGTAGCAAAGGAAGTTAAGAAATATTATACAGGCTTCTAGGAAATTCATTTACCTACGTTAGAGATCTAGAAGTTGATTGAGCAAAAATAATTTTGAAAGTAAAGTTACATTCTCAGTAAATCTCAAAAATTTTTCTTCTTTTTTCTTTCTTTTGTCTCTAAATCATCTAAGACTTGTAATAGGACCTATTCCGTTTTCTCTTCTTCCCGTATCTGCCTAATTTTTTTCATTCTCCAGTATTCGATTCAAGTAACTCAGAACTCCTAATTCTTCCCTTACTTTTCGTTTCATGCGAAAAGCACCACCAGATTTCTTAATTCTAATCCAAACCATAATTTGTGAATAAACTAAAGGATAAATAGTAGTAATCTTCATTGAAAAGATCATAGTCTCTTGATGAAATCCTTCAGCACTCGGTTAAATCTGGAAAATTCCTCAATGAATGGACAATGTCCACTATTCTCAAAACGGATCAATTCAGAGTTTGGCATATGTTCAGCAGCATATTCGACTCCATCGGGAGGAACAAATTTTTCGTCTTCACCTAAACATACTAAGGTGGGTACATCCACTTTCAGTAATATCTCTCGGTAGTCCCGAATTGTTTGATCAAATAATATTGCACTTTTTATAGAAGGTGGCACTCGAGAGATTTCATCGAACATCATGGATTTAATTTCTTCAGATGGTGGCTCTTTTAACATATGTTCAATTAATGAGTCTGCTAACTTGTCTGGGTCGGTTTGTATGAGTTCCATAGTGTCTATAAGTTCTTGAAGATTGAATAACCCGTGGTTGTAGTCAGACCATTTATAATCGGAAGGGTGCTGATCCACATCGACAAACCCTTTTAGTTTGTCTGTTCCGAATTGGCTAATGTAATCCCAGCCGACCAAAGCGCCCATCGACCAGCCAACCAGTACAAAATCTTCAATTGAAAGATGCTTTAAGAATGTATTTAGGTCAGCGGCATATTGGGGCACAGTGTGACCAGTTTCTGTTTTCTCTGATCGTCCATGTCCCCTAAAATCAATAGCAATTATTCGAAAGTCATCTTTAAGTTCTGAGATTTGTTTAGTGAAGAACCGACTTCCCATTAAAACTCCATGGAGAAAAACTATTGGGGTCCCATCACCTTCATCCTCATAGTAAAGCCTCGCGCCGTTACAGCTAATATTTGACATATGTTAACTTGCTCAGTATTGAAAAATAAATCTTTTTAAATAATATTTAGTGTTTGAAAGTTTTTTCAGAATAAATTGTCCGAGCCATTATAAGTGAAAGAAGAATAGCTTTGATAATCTCTATAGATCTAACATTTAATCTATTTCGACTTGAATATAGAATACTTTAGTCTTATTTCCAATTATTCAGAAGGTCAATTCTAGTTTTGTAAGAAAATAACATATTTTAATGGGTATGGTGCGGGGGCGGGGACTCGAACCCCGGAAGGACTTATCCACTAGGTCCTAAGCTTGGCCTTTTCCCAACCATCCGATTGAGGAAAATCTAGCCCCTTTGACCACTTGGGTACCCCCGCAAATCTTGATACTAATCTGGTATACTAACGTAAAACTGTCACTCCATTAACCTCTAAACGCGCGGTCTCTTCTGGCCATCTTCTCATATCTAGACTTCTTCTTTGCCTTTTTCTTACAATTTTTACAGTACCACTCACCTGACAGTTTCTTGGCACAGGTTCTGTGAACATCACTCCCACAAATAGAACAAGTAACAACTGCATCTTCCAATTCCTTCCCGCAAACCGAACATTCAACCAACTAATCCACCTCACTAGAATCTTTTATCAATGACATTTTTAAATAAAATTCCTAGCCTATAATTATTAGGTAACTATTAAAAAAGATTGAATAAAGTAAAAAGAAGTCTAAGTAAGAAATAGACTATACCAATAGTAAAAATCAATAGAAAAATAACAGAAGGTTGCCGATATGGAATATCTTGAGTTCTTTGCAAAAGCCTTTGTGACCATTTTTATCATCGTGGACCCACCCGGCAACATTCCCCTGTTCATCTCCCTAACCGATACTGCATCCGACGAGGAAAGAAACGTTATTTCAAAAAAGGCTACTATAATAGGAGTTGTTCTGCTACTAATTGTAGCGGTTACAGGTACTTTCATACTCGATATCTTTAGAATTACTATAGACGGTCTGAGGATAGCTGGTGGCATCCTTCTTTTCATAGTCGCAGCCGACATACTCATGGGGGACAGAAGGAAAAGAAAATACATCGAGGCGAAGGATGGAACCACCGATACGGACGCCTTAGCCACATTCCCAATAGCACTACCGCTCTATACCGGACCGGGCGCCATCACCGCAGCTATAGTCCTGTATTCGACAGCCGAAACAATACTGCTAAAAGCCCTAGTTCTCGTAGCCATAGTCCTTACCTACATCATTGTGAGAATAACTCATATGTACAGGAATCAAATCTTGAGAGCTCTCGGTAGAAGTGGATCGAATATTTTTGCAAGATTGATGACAATATTCATCGCAGCTATAGCAGTAGAGTATTTCTTTACGGGGCTTCTGAACAAAATACCGCTTTAAACCATCGATAAGGTACTGGTCATTAACTGATTCATATTAAAGGAATATCGGATGGATAGAGAATCTTAGCCATACCGATATGATAATTAATCTCTCCGATTGAGATTTAACAACAAAATTCTAAATAAAAAAATAAAAGCAACTTTGATAAATTCTAGAGTTCCTCATCTTTCTCGTCTTCAAACTCTGCGAGTTCTTCTTCAAGCTCTTCTATCTCCGACTCTAGTTCTTCGACTTTGTTTACACTTTCAATTAGCCTCTTAACGAGATTGTCCATAGGTTCATCTTCCTCTCGAATATCCATTAGTGCATTGTAGATTCCTTCGCTCAACTCCAAAGTCTTACGTTCATCCGACATAGTATCCTCCTTACTTTTAATCTGAGAGGACAGCATTGCTGGCCCTCTCGACTTTTTGCTGTCACTGGGTGTATTTAAGTATATAATGATTATCTTTCTGAACCCAATAAAGATTTGAAAGACAGGGGGAAAATTTTGAATAGAACTGCTTTAACAATAAACAAAGAAATCAGACAAATTTTTAGGAAATGAGTTTTAATATAGGGTGGTGATTTTGTATGGTAGATAAAATCCCAGAATATGAAGATTACTGTAACGAATGCGAAAGCAAAACAAGAATGAAATTCGTAAAGCGAGAAGACGAATACCTTATTTACGAATGCTCGTTATGTAGTCATAAAGAAGAGCTTTCCGAGGCCGAAATGGAGGAAAAACTCTCTGAAGAGGACTGGGAAGAGTGGAAAGACGAATGGGAAGAATAACTTCAAAAAAATAGAACACTTAAAAACAGCTCATGAGGCTTTAAATGAACAAAATGAGCTGAAAAAAACATAAAAATTCGTTCTCTTAAATTTTACGCTCAAAATAGGATAATATCTCAATCCTTTTACTCTTGAATGTACATAGTTAACTCAGATGATCTAGGAGTTGTATATTTTGGAACTAATAATCCCTCCATCTCAAGTGAAACGCTATAGGAAAAAGAAAGGCCTAAGCATCGAAGAATTAGCCAGAGAAATAGGCTGGACACCAGCTTATATAGAAAATCTAGAATCCGGTAATGTCAATCCACCATTTTCTCGTTTAATGAAAATAACTAAAGCCTTGAGAGAAGATCTTCCCTATAAATGGAAATTTGAAGAAAATCTCGAATTCGTAAGAAAAGTATATTACAAATGGACGTGCCCTCAATGTGGAAATCAAGTAGAGGGGGAAACAGAAGAAGATGCAAAGGATAGAGCAAAAAAACACGTTTTCTTACAACATGAAGGGGATTTAAACCTCTAAAATTTTAGGAACCCTCATTTAATGAGAAGTTTATAATGTAAATTCCATTCAATATTTGGGTTCTAAAAAAGGTAAGTAGAGATTCCAATTTTCTTCTTCGGTCTGGATAGTGATATCAATAACAAAAAATAAAGGTACAGAAATTGCAAACAAACCAACTCAAATCACTGAAATACACGTGCGATCAATAAAACTTCTCTTCGATTATATTATTAGAAGTATCCAGATACAACCACCAAGAAAGAGCAAAAGTAACCGCTATTGTAGTAGCGCCACCTACAAACCACATCCTCCCAAATAAGGCAAAGAAATTATTCGAAAAATGAAGAAGTACCGCAAGAAAATAAAAAGCAGCAGATTTCTTCTTAGCTATCCCGTATGCAGCGATTGATGTTAACGCAGCGTGAAAGAATATCCCTGGCAACCTTATCATAACTGGAGCCCCATAGGAAAAAACATAGATAAAGAACTCAACGATTCCAAATCCCAATCCAATAAGAAAACCAAAAATAAATATAGACCGCTCGGTCTCGCCGTGTCGGTAGAAAAGAGGGTAAGCTTTTGCGAACTCTTCTATTAAAGGAGCTGATATCGCTATAGAGAAAAAAGCCGCATAGAACGCGGGTAGTGATGATGATAAAATATTAGAAAATCTTTCAGCAAATATCGTAAGTGGAACACTCAAAACTATTCCGGAAATAAAGAAAAAGAACTTTTCTTTCAAATCTGGTTCGTGAACTTTGATAGTTATTCTTTTCCTTACCAAAAATCTACCCATATTATTAATCTTGAATATGCTTTATAACTGCCGATATCATTAAAGATTTGAAAATAGAATTGTAGTTGATAAAAATTAATAGTCATTGCCAAAATAGAACATTCCCAATAAGAATATGGCTAAAATGAAAATCTGTAAAAAATGTGGAAAAAAGACCGAGTACCTGACCGATGGACTCTGTGATGACTGCTACATAGAAGAAAACGAAGGGCCGTGTGATTGTTTTACAAGACTAGAATGGTTTGGAAAAGAAGAAGATGACAGATGGAAAAAATAATCAATAAATCAATGATATTTAAATTATAGAAAAAGAAGGGGGATCGACCGGCCTTTCATACCTCGGATGGTAATTAGAAGAGGATATAGATTGCATTGGTAGAAATGGAATTTCCAAACCTTCTTCAATTTTGATATCTGCTCGGACATCTAAATAAGGAAGTCACTGTAATTCACCAAAATATTCGTAAATTCAGGAATCGGAAAATACTATTGCTTTTACTTAAACTTCGATCTAATCCTTACATCCAATTTTTGTGTCCATGGACAGAACTACGTTCTGAACAGAAGGTAGTATTCCTTTTTATATTGACTTAATCATACGTTTTTTAGATTTGAGGGGGGGTAAAAATAGATTTCAATGAAGTAGGAAATATGAGTTTTCTACTTCTTTAGTGAATAAACTTACACATTTCTCGTTGCCGTTGAAGGGAGAGGCGGCCTGAAAATATCCAAATTTAGGGAGGTGAAAATAAAAATTGAATTCAAAATTTCTAGGAAGTTTACTAGTTATAGGTATCGCAATTATGGCCGCGGGAGCAGGCACTATTGCCTACTTCCACGACACAGAAACAAGTAAAGGAAATACATTCACAGCTGGTGAGCTAGACCTTCACATAGATTGGACAGAATACTACAACGGCGAGTTAATAGAGGAAAGAGCGCTCGGGGACCTAGATGGAGAACCGATCTTCATGCTGGAGGACATTAAACCAGGAGATAATGGTGAAGCTACGATAAGCATTCACGTTGCCAATAATCCGGCATTGCTCTGGATAACTTTAGAAAATATAGTTGACAACGAGAACGGAATGAACGAACCCGAGATGGAAGTAGACGATGACAATACTGGTGATTTATCAGAACATATGATGTTCACGATCTGGATCGATGATGGAAACAATATCTTGGACCCGGGAGAAACCATCATATGTGAAGACACGCTAGCCGACGTCGGTACCATTGGCCCAGCATACATAGAAAACTGCTGTGTATACTATCTAGGAGTACACTGGTGGGTTCCTTGGGATACAGGAAACGTAATACAGAGTGACAGTCTCTCCGCAGACATATCGTTCTATGCAGAACAAGCACGTCACAATCCAGCAATGGAAGACGCATATTTCCCACCATGCCCAAGTGACAATATGCCAGTAGAATGCCCCGACTGCCCATACGGCGACAACTATCTAGAGTCTGATAACATTAGCGTCCTTAGCATGGAAACTTCCGGTTTTCCAAGTATCTCGGCCTTCGTTAGAGTAAACACATCGGCTGGAATAGCAGGCGACCTTGTTGACGACTTCGAATTATGTGAACAAGGTAAACAACCACTCGATCTCAACGTCTCTTTCACATCAGGGACCTCTGCCGATATCGTGTTCGTCTTTGATGACACCGGCAGCATGTACGAAGAAATCGATGGAATGAAAACTGCAATCTCCAGCTTCGTTGACAAAATAGACAACGCGGGAATAGATGCTAGGTACGCACTGATCTCATTCAAAGATACAGTAACTCTAAGACAAGATTTCACAGATAACGAGGAAGTAATCCAATCAGCAATAGGCACTTTATCCGCATCCGGCGGCGGTGACTATCGTGAAGACGATTTCGATGCAATAGCAGCAGCTACAAGAGATAAAGCACCAGACGTCGGTGGGTCATTATCGGCTTACCGAGCAGCTGCACAGCGCGTGATAATCGACATTACCGATGCTCCAGCACAAGTCAGCAACTCTATCTCGAGCTATACGATGGGTGATATCGAAAATATGCTTGAGGGATACACTTACATCGCCATATCTCCAGAACTATCCGCTACCTATGCAGACGGCGACAAGAAGGTCCTAGCTAGCAATATTGGGGCCACATGGTTTGAACTACCAACTACCAGTTCTAGCGAATTCGTTGACACTTTAGTCGATGAAGTAGGAGGCTTGTTAACAACTACCTACACTCTAACCTACACTACATGCTATCCAGCAGAAGATGGAACCTTGAGGAATATCCTCATAGTTGTCGATGATCCGGACGAAGGGATGCTCTACAAAACGGCAAGTTACACAGCTCCCGCTCCTTAATAGATATGAAGTAGATTAGGAGAGCACAGCTTTTTCTTTTTTATTTTTTTTATATTTCGTTCAAGCTAGTTGAACTTTTAAGATTTACAATCGTAAATTCAAAAATTAATCAAAGGAAGATTGGCCGAAGAGTCTCATTGCAAATTTTTTAAAATATTTTGAAGATAGACTAAATATCCCCGAAAATGCCAAGTAATCTGAATCGAAAAAAGACTTATCAGTTATCTGTCTTTGGCCAAATGAAAGTCTTTATTGTAAATTTCTTTGATTAAAAAAATCTAAACTGGCCCTAAGCTTTCACGATTAATATAAAAAATAAAAAATGTGGTGCCCCGACCGGGATTTGAACCCGGGTCACCGGCTCGAAAGGCCGGAATGCTTGGCCGGACTACACCATCGGGGCACAGTTGTAAATCACTACACTACATACAATAACATTAGACTACTAAAACCTTTTAATCAAAAGTTTTTCTGTTTTATTTTTCCTGCCCCCTCCTATCTTTTAAGACTTTTAATTCAGGAAAAATAATTTCGTTCTGAGGGCGTATTTTGAGAAATAACCGAGTCAAAAAACTCGGATTGGGACTCTTGGTTATAGTAGTTATCTTAGCGACAGTTGGGGGATACCTTCTCCTCTCCGGAGGGACTGCAGGAAACAGTAGGGAAAACGGCGAAATCATTACCAGCATAGATTTTCGACTCCAAGGTTTCGAGGCAGGCAACCTAGGTGGGGATATACGCTATCGGGGCAAGGGAATCAACACCGACTCACCAAAATTAAGAATTGACACAATAGGAGCTGAAGATGTCCTCATTTTTAACTACGACGAAAACATCGAATACACATACACGGGAAGCTCTTGGATCAAATTTCTATCGCTCAAACTGGCCCATACACGGGACTTGGGGAATGGATCACAGAAATATCTCAAGAAGGGGAGGAACTTACGAAGAAACCTACAGCGAATGGACCGTAAAAGTTACGATAAACGGAGTGAATCCCAATTTGCAAGATGATTTGTTCTCACCACACGAGAATGCTACTGTAGAAGAATTTGATACAACATAGATTATTTGAAACTAACCAGCTGCTGAAATAGAAACAACGAGTCACTCAACTATAGCACTTTACCTGCCCATCCTATTCAAAAATATAGTTCAGTAAAGATACAGTCAGTGGCATTCACTAACTTCGATTACCAATAATATTTGTGAAAATCCAAGTACTTCGATAGTTAATCTGATATGCTATAAAGAGAAAATAAATTGGGGAGTGAACTGAACGAAGCGTATATTTTTGTAAAAGCCGGGATGGGAAAAGAATCCAAAATCAAGGACGAAATAAGAAAACTAAAACGTGTAGAAAGTATACGCATGGTCGTAGGAATTTACGATTTCATAGTTTTCGCAAAAGCAGGAAATTTAGACGAGATAACTAATCTAGTAGTCAACGAAATCCAAGAGATAGAAGGGGTAAAAGACACTTACACATCAATAGTAACAAGATAGATTCGGAACCGCTAATTTCACCATATTTTCTTTTAAAATTCATATTAAGTGTTTAATTCTATCTCTAGTTCATCCGCTACTTCCTTGTATCTGTTTCTAACAGTAACCTCGGTCACTCCTGCAACTTGTGCAACTTCCCTCTGAGTTCTTCTTTCCCCACATTTTAAGGCAGCTATATACAAACAGGCAGCAGCCATTCCACTGGGACTTTTTCCAGACGTCAATTTTTTCTTCTGGACCCTCTTTATCAGGTTAACGGCCTCGATTTGAACCTCACCAGAAATATCAAGCTCACTTCCAAATCTCGTCACATAGCTTGCCGGATCAGTCGGAGGAAGGTGGATATCCAATTTCCGTGTTAAAAACATGTAACTACTGGTTATTTTTTTCATCTTAACACGGCTTACCGCCTCGATTTCTTCGAGAGTTCTCGGCATTCCTGATTCCCGACACGCTGCGTACAAAGCAGCCGATGCCACGCCCTCAATAGATCTCCCCCGAACCACACCCTCATCTACAGCCTTTCTGTAAATTTTGGACGCAATCTCTTGAGTACTTCGAGGAAGGCCAAGTTGAGAGGTCATTCTGCTCATTTCGTTAAATGCAATAATTAAATTTCTATCACCCGAGCTGGTGATCTTGCTTCTATTATCCCATTTCCTCAGCCTATACATCTGCTGGGACCGCTTTGGAGTAAGATTCTTGCCCCTCGCATCTCGATTCTTCCAGTCTATCCGAGTGGAAAGTCCCCTATCATGGATCGTTTCTGTAGAAGGTGGTCCCGCTCGACTTTTTTCTTCTCTCTGTTCGTTGTCGAAGGCCCTCCATTCTGGACCCCGGTCTTTCATGTCCTCCTCTACGATTCTGCCGCAATCGGCACATACTCGAAAGTTGTGCTGATAGTCCCTAACTATGGAATTACTGCCACAGGCGGGACATCCCCTGGATTCCTTCTCGGAACCCTTAATAGAACTCACGTTATTAACTATTTTCTTACTACTTGATAGCGTTATCCCAAAAAGACCGCTTTAAATTCGACATTATCTGTAAAGCGCCGAAATTTTCTAAGAGATTTTACTCATTAAATCCTTCGCAACAGCTTCATGTATTTCCAAAGCCTTGCTGCTATGCAACACAAAGCCAACTTTTTCAACATTGGTAAGACTCTCTGTCTCTTGAACCACCGTCTGTAATGCTATTTCCGCCGCCTCATCCATTGGATAGCCGAACGCACCTGTCGAAATTGCTGGAAAAGCAACAGAGTCAATCTCCTCCTCTTCGGCTATTTGAAGGGCGTTTTTGTAGCAATCGGCTAGTAACTTATCTGAAGGCTCATCACGTCCGTAAATAGGCCCTAAGCAATGAATGACTTTGTCATTGGGCAAGCTGAACGCATCAGTTATAACGGCCTGGCCCGGTTCTATCGGAGCTAATGGCCGGCAGGCTTTATCCAGTTCCGGTCCAGCAGCTCGGTGTATTGCTCCAGCAACGCCACCGCCGGGTCTTAGCCGAGCATTTGCAGCATTGACAACGGCTGTATAATCTTCTTGGGAGACTATATCCCCTTGTCGTAACTCCAAAACTATTCCTTTAATCTTCTTTTTCATTTCTATCATTGAATGTTTCTTTCCAAAAAGTTAAAAATCTTCAAATTCCACAGTCCACCCACCATTAGCGATCGGTGTTTACGAAACAATAATCCCCATAGCAATAGCTTCGGTGGCAACCTCTAGTAAAACTATATAGTTATTTTTCTTCCCTTTTTATTTTCTAAAAAGATGAAAGTATATTGGGAGTGTGAAGAGCCGGCCGTCTGAGTCTCCGAGCCCTGTTGATGGACCTTACCAGATCTCGACTAAACCCCCTGGTTAAAAGGGCATTCCGTCATAATTTTTCCGGCCGGCCACTCTCACTTAGACAAAGTAAAAAAGGAAACGAGAAAAGATCATTCTTTACCTTTCCTGAAATTTTCTTCTAAAAAAATCGAAAGGAGACAGCACATTCCACCATATCTTAAGACTTGGAGAGTAAAAAATTCTAGTGGGCCTGGTGAGCTCCCTGCAAATAGGTTCGAACTTCCCTCTCAAATCAATCCTATGTTTTAGAACCTCCTTGAGAGAAATATATTTTCCAAAAAAACAAGTAATTCCAGAAAATTCATTGTTTTATCTATTGGACCATATCGAACCTAGATCAAACTTATTAGTATTTACTTACACATACATGCACTGGTGATTAGGATGCCAAATATGACGATAAGAATCCCCGAAGATCTGAAAAAAGAGATTGATAATCATCCAGAAATAAACTGGAGCGAGGTCGCCAGACAATCCATGTGGTCTTACATACACAAGCTAGAAGTTGCGGAAAAAATAGCCTCGGAAAGCAAGTTGACCAAAAATGGAGCAGAAGAACTGAGCAAAAATCTCAAACACAAAATAGCAGAACACTACAGGGAAAACACATGAAGCTGGTCCTAGACACAAACGTCCTCTTCTCAGCCCTAATAGCCGGAGGAAAAACGAGAAAAATCATTATTACAGAAAATCAAAATCTATATGCACCCGAATACACCTTCATCGAGCTCGAAAACCATCAAGGCATGATTGAGAAAAAGACGAAACTAGACGAATCCGACCTACAACTACTACTCAACATCCTTCTCGAAGAAATCAACATCGTGCCGAAACCAGAATTCGAAAATCAACTGCCAGAAGCCGAAAAGATTATCGGAGAAATAGATCCGGACGATGTTCCATTTCTCGCACTGGCACTACATCTAAACGCAGATTTATGGTCGGACGACAAACACTTCCAAAATCAAAAAAAGGTAAACGTCTGGAAAACATCACAACTCATCAAACACCTAAAAATTGAGTGAGACCATTGAAGAACATAGATGTCACACGACCCGTGAGATATTTTTTGGAATGCACAAGATAGAACTACACATCTCTTTTCTTTCCAATAATCAAAAGATACGCTTTCATATCGGTCAAAAATTTATGAGTATATCCAAACTTCAATCTTACATTAAATCAATCGTGAATTAACCGAAAAAATAATTATCTTCATTGCCTGTTGTAAATCTTTATTTTTGAGAGTTTTTACGAAAAGACTCCAAAGGAAAGGATTATGGTGGGCCCGGTGGGATTCGAACCCACGGCCTTCGCCATGTGAAGGCGACGTCATAGCCAACTAGACCACGGGCCCTCTTAATACCTGACAATTACTTACCTTAAACTCATTTTGTTACTTAAGTAGAAAAGAAAAACTTGAGCAATTTATGATGTACAATCTCATTTACTTCTCTAGAATGTTAACGTCCATGTCTTCAACTGCAGGTATCATACAAATAAACTGAGCTTCTCCTTCACCAATATTTTCATATTTATGAGGGATTCCTTCTGGTATTAAAAGAAAGCTTCCTTTTCGAACATCATACTTCTCATTCCCGATAGTAACTTCCATTTTTCCTTTGAGAACGTATTGGATATGATGTAAATTATCGTGTTTATGTAGGACCATTTTCCCTCCTGGTGCTAAAGTATATTTCCGCATATAACAATCTACATCGCAATCTTTTCCTATCAACCATTGAACAAAAAATCCATCTGCTCGTTCAACTTCTTCCTTTTCCACGTTATCAGAATGGGACACCACATGCAATTTTGAGTTTTCTTCAGTCATCACATTCAAAATTAAACTATCAGGTTAAAAGACTTCCTTTATTCCAATCTCCCGATAGCTAGATTATGGCTGGGTAGAAGTAGATAATAAGAGCTAAGAGAACTAGTAGAAGTCCCCAAACCACCACTGCTCTTTTAACAAATCTTTTAGCTTTCTTTTTCTCCCACCATTGTCTCGGGTCAATTCCCTGAATAACAAAAGTGATTATACCTGACAGGTTAAGACTAACCAGATACACAAGAAACAGCAATGTGGCCCCAAGAGCACTAATCCAATTATATGAACCTATCAGCAAGCCAATAATAACAAGCGGTGGCAAAAGGGCCACTGCAACCATAACACCGACTAAAGCTCTGGATACATCTCTCGTTATAGATAGGGACCCTGCCACTCCAGCCGATAAAGCGAGGAGTATATACAGCATGCTCACCTGAGTTCTCGCTGTGATCTGTGGATTTGAAACACTAACATTGAAGAATAACCCAAAGAGAATGCCTACACCAACTGCAAGCGCAAATCCTACAGCACCCGTTGCCAACGCGCTTTTTGCGAGTTTGGAATCTGCAAGAGTTGTGGCAAAGGACAGTGCCATAATTGGAGTGATAAGAGGAGCAATAACCATAGATCCAATAATAACTGCGACATCATTCCGAAGCACCCCAATGGCCGCCACGACGGAGGCAAGTAAAATGAGAACCACATACGTTTTGGAAATTTCGGCATCTTCCATTATATTCTGATAAATCTCCTGTACCGATTTTCTCTCTGCCGATTTTTTCTCGGATTTCTTTTTTTCTTTCTCTTTTTCATCTTCCTCCTCTTTTTCCTGTATCGGTATTGTAGCCTCCGGCGACAGAATTATGATTCTGAAATCTTCCAAATCAGAAAACTTATTTTGAAGAATATCCAAGGCTGCTTCGGTACATTCCGAAGGAAGCAATACTTTAGTAATAACTTCTTCGTCAGTTTTCTCTCGCCAAATTTTTATTATGCTTATGTCATCAAACAAGCCCTCAATATCTGCCTTAGCTGGGGGGGAATAATCCTTACTCGCCTTAGGGTGATGTATTTCCAATAATCTTAGTGGCATCTTCAATAAACCCAAAAATCTATCGATTTCATTTTACTATTTAGTAGAATGCAAATAATACAATTTTCCAAATTATTTAATAAAAAGTGTTATCTTTTGATTGAATCGACCAGATTTTCTACCATCTCAAACTTATCTTCTGCTCTTTCCACGAGAGTCCCAGTAACAATAATATCCGCACCCGCCTCAACTATCTCAACAGCTTGTTTCGACTCTCTTATTCCTCCACCGACGATCAAAGTAGAATCCACTGACTCCTTTACAGCTTTGACCATTCTAGGAGGAACGGGTTTCTCCGCGCCGGAACCAGCTTCCAAGTAAACGGAACTCATTCCAAAATAATATGAAGCGAGGGAATAACCCACAACTGATTCCAGATCATCACGAGCTATTAAATCGGCTTTTCCAACCTTTCCAACCGTACCACCAGGCTCTATAATCAGATAAGCCAGAGAGATTGGCTCGATACCAAATTTCTTAACAAAAGGAGCTCCTCTCCTCTGGGCCCCAGTTATATAGAAAGGATCTTTGGAATTTAAAAGACTCATAAAAAATATTGCATCCGCTTTCCTGCTTATCCCACCTTCACTCGCTGGAAAAAGAATGGTAGGTTTATCCGTGTTTTTCTTTACATTCTTAACCGTTTCATCGAGTATAGAACCCTCCGCGCTGGTTGAACCTCCGATCATGATACCGTCCGTACCCGCTGAATCCGCCTGCGAAGCTATAGTTCCAGCAACCTCCGGCTCTTGCTCATCTGGGTCTATGAGGGTAAGATGGACTGCACCCTCTTCGGAAACAATCTTTTCCAAATATTTCCGAACCTTCATCCACGAGGCTCCCTAGATTTCATCCTTAGACGACCATAACCACACTTACGGCACTTTGTGGCTCTGGGTGGATTTCTAGCATTGCATCGCATGCAGATCTTTTTATTAAATATTCTAGCTTCTGCTTCTTTGAATCTAGCCATTATTCTCACCAATACTCCTTAGCTCTTAATATCGCTGTTGGTATTTTATCTTTTACATCTGTTGCAATAAATTGATAGCCCGTCTCCAGCTCACATATATCGCCTGCAAGGCCATTTAAGAACAATCCTGCTGCACCCGCTCTAAACAGGTCAGCCCCCTGCGATATTAGCGCACCAACAACGCCTGCAAGAACATCCCCAGTTCCCCCAACTGTCATCCCCGGATTGCCTGTATCGTTCAAAATGACCCGCCCATCTGGCCCAGCACAGATATCAATAGGAGATTTAAGCAAGATGACAACATCATATTCTTCAGCAACTTTTGAGACCTGCTTTATCTTTTCATCCTGATCCTTTGATAAACTAAACCCCGAGAGATATTCAAATTCCTTGGTATGGGGTGTAACTATGCACTCCAAATCACTCAAAAGTTTCGGTTCCTTGGAAGCAAGTTTAAGCCCATCTGCGTCCAGAAGCACTGGAACCTTGGAGTATTCCTCGACCAAAAGATTTAGCAATTCAAAAAGTGCCTGTTCCGTATCATCGGAGGTACCCAAACCCGGCCCTAAAACGACCGAAGGGGATTTTTCTAACTCTGATTCGAGGAGCGGAATACCTTCCGGGCTAAAATCCTTCCCGGGAAGGCCCAAAGCGATTAAATCAGGAGAAAAAGAACTCACTATCTCGGCAGTCTTTGCGGGAGCAGCTACCGTAGCAAGGTCCGCCCCAGTGTTCAAAGCAGCAAGAGCTGCATGAGCTGGTGCTCCAGCGTACTGTGAACCACCACCTATTACGAGTACCCTCCCATTTTGCCCCTTGTGAGAAGTAGGCTTCCTGTGATGTACGGCCATTTGAACATCTCCCGGGCCAGCAAACTCCTCAGCAGTTTTCGGAATCCCTATATCTGCGACTACCATATAGCCAGTAACGTCTTTCTTCGTATTTTCCAAACCCGACTTAGTATCGTGGAAGGTCACCGTGAGGTCACACTCAACAGCACTTCCCTGAACGGATCCCGTCGCAGGGTCCAAACCAGTAGGAACATCCAGAGCCACCTTATAAGCTTCGATTTTATTTATGAAAGAAACAGCAGAAGCTGCAGGTTCTCTTAACTCTCCGCTAATTCCCGTGCCCAACATTGCATCGACTATAACGTCTGCATCTACTTCCAATTCATCAAAATCCTTGGAATCCCTTATAAATCGAATATTTACATTTCGCCGCATCTGAGACAAAATATCCCAGTTTGCCCGGGCATCATCAGTATATATGTCTCTGGGTCTGCCCAAAAGGAAAACATCCACCCCAACGCCCATATTAACTAAATGTCTGGCGACGACAAAACCGTCTCCCCCATTATTACCAGTCCCTGAAAAAATAGCCACCTTTTTCTTTGAAGAACTATGTTCCATGATCGTCCTAGCCGTTTGAGCCCCGGCATTCTCCATTAATAAATATCTGGAAATGCCTCTCCATTCAGAATTTGCCTCCAGGGCAGCCATTCGTTCCAAAGTAATCATGATTACACCTATGAAAAGAAGTCATCAAACCTAATTAAAAAGGTATGGGAAATTATCTGAACGTTTTTCTGCAAAATAAAGGGAATAAAAGTACTGTAACTCCAAAAACTAATTCAAAAATAGAACTAGAGAAACAAAAGCTCAACTTATAATGGGTATTTAAAGTAATTATTTAAACGTAACTGTAAAATTCGTTATTGCGAATCAAGGTAGGTTAAATGAGTTTCAAACCACACTTAGAAATAAACGAAAATGGCGAACTCACGATAGGAGATATAGAAGCCGCTCAGATAGCTGAAAAATTTGGTACTCCCCTCTATGTAGTCGATGAAAACCGCCTCAGAGAAAATTACAGGAGGTTTTACGCCGCATTCGATAGTCAATGGGATGATATATCTGTTTGCTATGCTTACAAAGCTAACTCAAACTCGGCAATCTGTAAGGTTCTGGAAGACGAAGGCTCCGGAGCCGAAATAGGATCTATGTGTGAACTCAAAATAGCTCTTGAAATAGAGACCCCTGGAGAAAAAATAGTATTCAATGCCAATAATAAGTCTGAGTCCGAGATAGAACTCTCGATAAAAGAAGGAGTACTAATAAATATAGACAATCTCCAGGAACTCGACTTAGTCAATAGAGTAGCCAACAACTTGAATAAAAAAGCGAATGTCGGGTTTAGAGTTAACCCGGACGTAAAAGCTCCAACTCACCCTCATATATCTACCGGCTTAAGGGAAAGCAAATTTGGTCTAGACGTTCCAAGTGGAAAAGCACTCAAAGCATATCAAAAGGCTTCAAAAATGGAAAATATAGAAATTAAAGCAATTCATTCTCATATCGGTTCTCAGATACTCGATCCGGATCCCTTTGTAGAACAAGCGGAAAAAATGATGGAACTTCGAGCGGAAATAGAGCAAAAAACGGGAATAGAACTGGAGGTAGTAGATTTAGGTGGAGGATTAGGAATTCCGTACAGACCGGAGGAAAAAGAGCTGCCACCAGAAAAACTAGCTTCGAAGGTTACGACCCAATTGAATGAATCTCTAGAGAAACATGGGCTTTCCAAACCAAAACTAATATTAGAACCAGGTCGATCGATAGTGGCTGACTCGAGTATACTTCTCGGGAAAGTGGGCTATATAAAAGAGAGGAAAAACATTCCTACTTGGATTTCGATAGATGCCGGAATGAATGCTTTAATCAGACCAGCCCTCTACGATTCATACCATCATATTGAAGTTGTTCAAAAGATGAAAGTCGAAAAGACCGAGGATATCAACATAGCCGGTCCCTTATGTGAATCAGGCGATTATCTAGGTAAAAATAGAAAACTTCCTTCAGTCGACCAGGGGGATATCATAGCTGTATATGATGTCGGAGCTTATGGCCTCTCAATGTCTAGTCAACACACCGGAAACCGTCGCCCTGCAATGGTAATGGTAAAATCGGGTGAGACAGAAATTATTAGAAAAAGAGAAAAGTGTGAAGACTTAACTAGACTCGATAGAATACCCCGGTGGTTAAAATGAGAAGATTAGTTGTAAAATTCGGAGGTACTAGCCTAGAAAACGGCGAACTTGTCAGAAAAGCGGCAAAATCCATTAAAAAAGAAATAGATAAAGGAGACACCCAGATAGCCGTAGTGGTCTCCGCTATGGGGGGGACTACTGATACTCTCATAGAAGGTGCAAAAGAGAGTACTCAAGGAAACGTGTCAAAGAAAGACCTTGATGCAATCATGGCAATGGGCGAAAAAATAAGCGCCAAAATATTTGCTGCGTCTTTAAGATCTCTCGGAGTAGACTCAATCCCTGTTACCACAGAAGATCCAGAATGGCCGATAATCACAGATAATACAGCGGGAAATTCTGAACCCGATTTGGAAAAGAGTCAGAAAATAGGCAAAGACAAAATAAAACCCCTACTCGAAAAAGGCATCGTTCCGGTCATATGTGGATTTATAGGCCGGGACGAAAGCGGAACTGTTACAACCCTAGGGCGGGGAGGAAGTGATATCACTGCTTTCTTAGTGGCCCGAATAATAGACGCAAAAGAGGTGATTTTAGTAACTGATGCGGAGGGGGTAATGAGTGCAGATCCAAGAAAAGTAGAAAATGCTAGATTACTCAAAACAATAAACGCGGAGGAACTCTGTGACCTAGCAAGATATGGATCACAAATAATCCACCACAACGCTTTAAGATACAAAGCCCCAGATATAGACGCAAAAGTTATACATTTCAGACATGGTAATCTTTCTGAGGAGGGAACAATCATAGAAGGATCAATACCTGAGGCTGAAAAGGTCAATGCAAAGCTGCACCCTGAGCCACTAGCGATGTTAACTGTAGTTGGAGAGGGAATGCAAACCACATCAGGAATTCTAATAAAGGTAATGAATCCGCTAAGCAATGAGGGTATAAACGTTTTTGGTATTTCTATCGGGCCTAGATCATTTTCACTTTATGTAACGGAAGAAATGGCACAAAGTGCCCTAGAGCTGATCCATGGAGCCCTAGACATGAGTGATACTATGAAATCTGCAACTATCGAAAAAGGAATTGCAATGATTGTAACCGAAAGCGAGAAATTCATCGACACACCTGGTGTAATTGCCAAATTATCAGATTCACTCGCTGAAGAAGGTATTAACGTTATTGAGATTTACTCAAGTCAAGCTTCAATAAGTTACTTTGTTAACTGGGAAAACGGAGAAAAAGCCTTTGAGTTGCTTAAAGGAAGTATCAAGGACCTGATTTAAATGGACTATACAGGAGCTTTTACTGCGATAATTACTCCATTCAGTAGTAACAACGATCTAGACGAAGAGGGTCTTCGAAAAAATATAAAATCTCAGATCAAAGGTGGAATCGACGGAATAGTCCCAATGGGTACGACTGGAGAATGCGCCACTGTATCTCATGAAGAGCATGAAAGGGTAATTGAGATATCCGTAGATACAACAGGAGGCAAAATTCCAGTAATAGCCGGGACTGGAAGCAACAGCACAAGAGAAGCCTTAAGGTTAACCACTCACGCCGCGGAAGCGGGAGTAGATGCCGTGTTACTCATTTGTCCTTATTATAATAAGCCGACACAGCGAGGCATATACGAACACTACAAAAAACTGGCTAAGAAAATTGAGATTCCCCAAATAATTTACAACATCCCCTCTAGAACGGGTAGAAACATTGAACCTGAAACAATCATAAGATTATCTAAACTCGAAAATATCGTAGGAGTAAAAGAAGCCAGCGGAAGCCTAAAACAAATAATGAAAATAATCAAAAACACCGACAATGACTTCTACGTACTCTCTGGCGATGACAGTCTCACTCTACCGGCTCTTAGTCTAGGTGCGACAGGAGTTGTCTCTGTAGCCTCAAATCTTATCCCCGGGAAAATCTCTGAAATGATAAACCTATATCTAGATGGAAAAACCGAAGCATCTAAAGAAATCCATTACGAGCTCACTCCACTATTCGAATCACTCTTTATAGAAACGAATCCTGCTCCGGTAAAAGCCGCTATGGACCTGCTAGGAAAGCCTGCAGGTGGACTCCGACTACCACTAGTTGAAGTAAGAGATGAAACTAGAAAACATCTAAAAAAAGTACTTTCAGATATTAAATTACTTTAAGAAAAACTTCACACTTCTCTGAAATATAAAAAATAAACTCCTTTCAGAACTGTTTCCTATCAAAAAAGAATATAGATACTAGAAGCAGAATTAGGGTAAAAAATACCCCAAGAATAACCGTAAAGAGAAGATGATGTGACATATTAAGCATAGAAGGAAGAGCAGGTAGAATAGAGATCTGATTTGCCCCATAAATAACAAGAATAGCTCCCGCCAGGACAGAAGGAGCTAGTACACCTATTAAAACACCAGCAGAACTTGATATAGCCATCATGGACAAACTAGTGGCCATAGATTCTGCAGAGTTTCCCAACACCGACCCTGGCAGCCCACCAACACGAACAAAATCTATAACCAATCCAACTAAAAGAGCCAAAAAACTCGCAATAGCTATACATAGGTAAACGGCAGAAAATTTGCCAATAAGGAGACTTCTCCGTTTTATGGGCCTTATAAGAAACAAATTATAGACTTGTTTATCCCTCTCGTTGATTATAGAAACGGCTAGCATCACTGCAGCCAACGTCCCGCCAATGCTCGACACCATAAGGGCTGACAGTGTAGTAAACGACATCCCCTCAGCCTCAGGCCCCCATAATCTCAATATGATAACCAGTAGAGGTAGTCCAACCCAAAGGATAATCATTCCCTTCGATTTGTAAAAACCCGTCAATTCATCTTTAAATAATAGTGGCAGACTCATTCTCTTTCCTCCGCTCCGAGATATTTAAGATACAACTCATCTAAATCTGGGGAAACGGGACTGAAGCTCCTAATTCTACATCCGAGATCCATTAATTCAGAGATAATACTATGACTAACTTCATCCTGATTCACGTCCTCTTTTATATTCACTATAAGCCGTTCCGGAGTAGGCCTATCTAATTTTTCAACACCTTTTATCGACTCTACTCTATCGTATTTTTCTGAATATTTTGATAGAACAACTTCAATTTGATTAGTTCTAGGAAAACGAGATTTTAGTTCTTCAAAAGCACCAACATCTAAAATTCTTCCAAGATCGATTATACCAATCTTAGTCGCAACGTCCTCCACATCACTCAATATATGGGAGGAAAAGAAAACCGTGGTACCACCTTTAGCGAGGTCTTTTATTATCTCTTTTACCCGATATCTACTAGCCGGGTCTAACCCACTCAAAGGCTCATCCAAAACCAGAAATTTTGGATTGTGAATAAGTGCCTGGGCCATACCCAACCTCTGTATTGTTCCCCCAGACAACTCCCCGATTTTTCTATATCGTGAGTCTGATAAATTAACCAAATCTAGAACCTCTGATATTCTTTCATCGATATAGTCGTCACCTTCCAAACCGGATAACTTTGCGAAAGTACTAAGGGCATGATCCACAGTACGCCACTCCTGAAATGAAACTTTCTGAGGCAGGTAACCAATGAGTTCATGGGCCTTGTCTTTCTCTTCGGGTAAGGAATGATCTCCTATCCTAACGGTTCCCTGAAAATCCGTCAGGAGACCTACCATTATTTTTATAGTCGTAGTTTTTCCAGCACCATTAGGTCCTATATACCCAAAATTTTCGCCTTTTCCGATGCTAAAACTGATTTCATCTAATGCTTTAAAATTGCCGAACCTCTTCGAAACGTCTTCAAATAAAACGAATTCGCTGTCTGATGTCAATTCTTATCCCCAATTTATCAAATAAACGCTCAAAAATGATAAACATACCGATTAAAAACGATAATCACAAAACTTAAAATCACCAAAGTCTGGAATATTCTATCCCAACTCAAAATAGAATTATACTTTTTAAAAGCAGAAAGTATACCATATTCAAAGGGTTGAATAGTATGATTAAAGTAGCAGTTTGCGGTGCATGTGGCCGTATGGGCCAACGTATAGTCAAATCTGTAAACAGTCAAGAAGACATGAAAATCGTTGCAGCTATAGATCGGCCAAACGTATCTGAAGCCGGAAAGGATATCGGTGATATAGCCGGAATAGGGAAAATAGATGTTGAAGTAGTAGGAGCAGAAAAAATCGAAGAAACTTTAAAAAAATCCAAACCTGACGTGCTCGTGGATTTTACGGTTGCTGAATCTGCTGTGAAAAACGTAAAAGCCGCTACAAAAAATGGAGTATCAGTAGTAGTGGGTACTACAGGATTTACAGAACAACAGCAAAAAGAAATGGAAAAAGCAATAAAAGAAAACAAAACCAGAGCAGTTATTTCATCAAACATGTCTATCGGAGTAAATCTATTTTTTAAACTGGTTGAGATGGCAGCAAAAAAACTGAAAGATTATGACATGGAGTTCGTAGAAGCTCATCACAATAAAAAAGTTGACGCACCAAGTGGAACAGCCCTCACGGCTGCAAAGATAGCAGCAAAAGCATCGGGAAAAGATTTCGAAAAGGTAGCAAAATTTGGAAGACAAAGAGGTAATGTCGGAGAAAGATCGAACGAAGAGATCGGAATTCATTCCGTCAGAGGAGGAGATATAGCCGGAGACCACACCTTTATCCTAGCTGGACCCTCCGAGAGACTGGAACTAACCCACAGAGCACAGAGCAGGCAGGTTTTCGTAACCGGAGTTCTAAAAGCCATTCGCTATATCACAAAAGATGGAGAGCCTGGAAAGGTACAAGATATGCAGGATATTTTATTCAAAAAAATGGAATAATAAAAATTTTCTATTCGTAGTTTCTGACTAAATATCATTGAACCCTATTTTCGGTAATTGGTCGAATTCACTCGAAATATAGCTATTAATTACTTCTATTCCTAAGGTTTCCTTTCAGAAACAGAAGTACCTTTATCCTTACTTTTTTTATCTTCGAAATCAAAACCGCAATTCCCGCACTGGCTAACTTCTGGATTCTCTATTCTTGACCCACAACTGGGGCAGAATTTTTTCTTTCTAACATCAAACTTATCCTTTGGCAATTTAACCCTCCCAAAAAAGATATGGTTTTGGTAACTTAAAAAATAAATTGTAAACTCTAAAAGATAAAGGCAAACTTAATCAAAACTTCGACAAATAAAGTATAGGGGATAAAAAAATGCATATTATTCTTGTCGGTGGTGGAAACTTGGGAAAAAACCTTTCCGCCAGATTAGATAATCTGGGCCACGAAATCGTAGTGGTAGAAAAAGAGAAAGAAACAGCCGATGAACTAGCGAGCAACTCAGATTTTACAGTAGTTTATGGTGACGGAACAGATATTGAAATTTTAAAGGATGCTGACGCAGAGAGTGCCGATGCACTGGCCGCAATAACTGATAGCGACGAAACAAATTTGATGGTCTGCAAAATAGCAGAGGATTTAGGAATATCTCGGATAGTAACTAGAGTTAATAAATCAGAAAACGTTCGAATGTTCGAAGACGTCGGGGCAGATACAGTAATAAATTCCGTTAGTGCCACAACTGGATTATTCGAAAAAGCACTCACAGGACCTAGTTTATATGGAATTTTGAGTCTAGGCAGTGGAAATGTGGAAGTAACAGAAGTAAGAGTTTCGGGAAATTCAAAAAGTATAGGTAAGCCAATAAAAGACCTAAAACTTCCAGAACTCTGCACAATAGCGATAATCACCCGCAATGATGAGATAATCCCTGCAAGGGGTGACACTAAGCTTCTTGAAGGTGATCGAGTAATTCTCGCAGGAAAATCGGAGGATATCCAATCTGTAAGCAAAGATCTCGGTGGTAATTGACAACCCTCATATCGTTAGAGCATATTTTTTGTATAATCAAATTCTTTACGACTAACAAACCTAAAAGTAATAAATGAGTTTATCCGAGTAAGCTAAGAGGATTAAAATGAAAAAGATTTCAGTTGGAGTACTTGGAGCCACCGGGCTGGTGGGGCAGAGATTCATACAGTTATTGACAGACCACCCATGGTTTGAGCTAGAAGCATTAACCGCATCTAAACGCTCAGCGGGTAAAAGATACGAAAAAGCTGCAAAATGGTACTTGTACCCCCCCATGCCTGACGAAGTTAAAGACATAGAAGTGAGAACAACCGAACCCGAATCTGTAGAAGGTATAGATATTGTATTCTCTGCTTTGCCGTCTGATGCCGCAAAAAACGTTGAGCCGGAAATGGCGAAGGCTGGTCACATAGTGGCCTCAAATGCGAGTTCTTATAGAATGGAACCAGACGTTCCACTGATGATTCCAGAGATAAATCCTGAACATTTGGGATTAATAGATGTTCAACGAGAAAAAAGAGGATGGGACGGCGCGATAGTTACAAATCCTAATTGCACTACCATAATACTTCTACTAGCGCTACAACCACTCATCAAAAAGTTCGGAATAAATAAGGCATTCGTTTCTACAATGCAAGCGCTTTCAGGAGCAGGTTATGGCGGCGTGAAATCAATGGAGATAGAAGACAATCTCGTTCCATATATCGGTAAGGAAGAATGGAAAACTGAGAATGAACCTCTGAAGATACTAGGCAAATTCAAGGACGAAAAAATAGAAAACGCCGAGATAAGTATCAGCGCCAGTTGTAATAGAGTAGCTGTCCTGGATGGTCATACGGAATCAGTATTTTTAGAACTAGGAGAGAAAGCATCCCCCGAAGAAGTAGCCGAAGCAATGCGAAAATTCAGACCTGAGCCCCAGAAACTAGGATTACCAACAGCACCAAAACAACCGATCATAGTCTCCGAAGAAAAGGATATGCCCCAACCAAGATTTGCAAGACATGCAGGAAGCGTCCCAGGAATGGCAGTCGTAGTTGGAAGAATTAGGAAGGACAATGTCTTTGAAAACGGAATAAGATTTTTGGTATGTGGAAACAACGCAATCAGAGGAGCAGCAGGTGCCTCGGTAGTAAATGCAGAACTGATGAAAGCCAAAGATTTGCTCTAGAATACCTCTTATTATTTTTCTTATTTTTACCTTATTTTTTGCTAATTCAACTAATGTAACCTCTATCTCAGAAATCGGAAATAGTATTAAAAGTGAATCATGGTAGCGGGGGCTGGATTTGAACCAGCGACCTCCGGGTTTCTCAAGTGGTTTCAAATCCCACGTTCTTAGTGATTTTTCTCAACATGAGACACCTTATGAGCCCGGCGGGCACTCCAGACTGCCCCACCCCGCTATCATTAACCTTTCTTTTACAAACTCCTCTTTAAGAGTTTTCTCGAAAGTTTTTTAAATATATTCAAATACTGAACTCAACTCAATAGTAAAATAGATTGTCAGGATTAAATCCTATTAAAAGCAATATTGAGATAGTCAAAAAATTCGAAGATTACCAAAAAAGCCAATATAGTACAATAAAACTCTAATCTAACTCATTCGGACAAATAAACTTAAAGTGAATTAACAAGAGAAAAGTATCAAGTATAATTCTAATCCAATTTCAAATTAAATTTCATGATACCTGAAACAGGTGGTTAAAGTCCCTAAAAGCAAGATTATCAAGGAATACCCTTGGATATTTGCGGGAATTGCAGCATCAGTTTTTTATTGGTTTTTAGAATCTACGATAGATGCATTCTACGTCCAAGATGATAGTCTTCTGCACGAAATCATCAACCCCGCCTTACATGAAACTTGGATGCGATCCGTAGTAATCGCCCTGATCATGGGATTTGGAATCTATGCACAATATTCAACGGCAAAAATAAAAAGATCCAAAACTCGCTCCGAGGAATTAAAAGCATTACTTTCCTCGATAAGAAATATAAATCAGTTGATAGTCCAAGAAACCGAACTTGAAACTTTACTAGAAAAATCCGCAAGAATACTCCAGAAAACAAGAGGGTATTTGGATGCATCTATTGCTATACTCGAGAATAATAGGATAAAGCCGATTGCCCATTTTGGAAGTCATGAAAGAAAGGATTGGTCAATAAAAACCGGGGGCAATGGAGACGCACCTCAATGCATAAAACAGGTAATCGAATCCAAATCCTTGAAAATAATTGAAAATACCGAAGAAGAATGTAAGGATTGTGACTACTGTAACCATGGAAGAGATCACAGGTCCGTAATTGTTCCTATGCTTTACAAAGAAGATGTTGTAGGAATTATCAGTGCATGTTTCGAAAAGTATAGAACGGTAGACGATAAGGAAATTGAATTACTAAAAGAAATAGCTAACGATCTAGCCTTTGCTAGAGAAAAGCTACGTATGGAAGAAAGAATTAGAGAGCTCAATCAATTTAGAGAAACAATAATCGAAGACGCAAATGTATGGCTTAGTGTGTTTGATAACGAAGGAAATATTATAGTGTGGAACAAAGCAGCGAAAAGAATTAGTGGCTACCCAAAAGAAAAAGTAATTGGTAATGATGAAATATGGGAAAAGATATACCCGAATGAAAGACACAGAAAAGAAATAAGATTCGTATTAGAGAAGATCATTCGTGGAGAAAAGGTGCTTGAAAATTTCGAGACCGCGATTATTAGCAAAAGTGGTGAAGAAAAAATAATCTCTTGGAACTCGAGGCAGTTAAAAGATCGAGATGAAAACCCGATAGGGGCAGTAGCTGTAGGAAGGGATATAACAGAACATAAAAACTCTGAGGAGAGACGAGAGTTCCTGAATACCTTGCTTAGACAAGATCTATTGAGCAAAAGCCAGATCGTGGCTGGATACCTCCAGTTACTAGAAACTGTAGATCTATCTAAAGAAAACCAAAAACATCTAGAAACTGCTCTAAAAAATGCAAAAGATGGAATTGACATCATAGAGCAAGTAAAAATACTGAAAGAAATAGAGGAGACAGACCTCGGGAAAATAAAAATTACTAAAATTCTAAAAGATATCAAAGAGGAAAGTGAGAAGTTTATCGAGGATCGGGAAATAAAAATAGTAATCGATAAGGAGATAGAACCAGAATACATCCTCGGAGAATACTCTCTCAAGAATTTATTCATTAACCTGATAAAAGCAAGAAGACTGGATCCAGACTTCAACAAAATAGAAATCTCTTTTGAAGAGACGGCCAAAAAGATTATAGTAAAAATGGAAGACAACGGGAGTAGAATTCCAGATAAGATTAAACAAAATATCTCAAAGGAGAGTTACAAAGGAGACACTTCGGGAATAGAAGGATTTAGATATTATATTGCTAGAGAAATAGCAGCTCATAATAAAGCGAAAATAGAAATAAAAGACTCCAAATTAGGCGGAACAAGATTCGATATACATCTCAAGAAATCAAAGAAATAGAAACACGGATACATGTACTTCCGTGATCAAATTAATTATTTCTAAACTTGAGAATAGTTATCAATTATACAAGAAATGTGATGATTAAAAATGAAGGAAAAAGTAATAGGTTTAGTTTCAGGTGGAATAGATTCGCCTGTGGCAAATTTAATAATATCCAAAAAATTTGAGCTCGTACCACTACATTTAAGCCTATACCCAATGGCAACATTAGAAAATTCCATCAAATCAATAGAAATTCTGAAAGAAATCAAAGAAAGTACAAACTTCAAGAAAGCAATCATATATCCTTGGGCAGGAATACTCAAGAAAATTAAGAGCAAAATAAGACAGGAGTACGCATGCGTAATATGCCGGAAAAGCATGCTCTTCACAGCATCAAAGTTTTGTGAAAAAGAAAAGGCAAAAGGAATCGTAACAGGTGAATCTCTAGGGCAAAAAGCATCTCAAACTTTGGATAATATTTCTGCAATAACATCAAAAACAGGTTTTCCTGTGCTTAGACCACTCATTGGAATGAACAAAAGAGAGATTATAGCCCGCTCCAGAGAATTCGGCATATGGAACCCGGACCATGCAGGCTGTTGTTTAGCAGTTCCTAGTAAGCCAAGAACCAAAGCAAGAACTTACGAAATAGAAAGAGAACTAGAAAAAATTGATCTCCCAAAACTTATCGAGAAAAATATGGATCTATCGCTGGAAATCAAAGATTTAGACTGGAAATATGAAGAGTATTTATTCGAACTAGCGAGCAAATTTGATTGACTAAAAAGAACATGAATCAGCCAGCAGTATAGAACAAAAACTTCCCTTCTGGAGGTGGAACGATTTCAAGTCGGACTTCCTTTCTTAAAGTGTAATACTTCCTTCTTCCCTTCTTGTAGCTACTTATTATTCCTGAATCTTCCAGTTTCTCGAGGTGAAACTTCGCATTTTTTCCATCGAGTTTGGCCAATTTCATTATCTGGGAGACGTACCGATCCTCATCAGACAAAAGCTTTAGTATTTCCAATCTCTTTTTTGATCCCAATATTTCCAACATCAAGTATAAAATTACTAAAAAGTTTTATATATTTTACTAAATTTCTCCTAATTTGAGGTGATCAAAAATGGAGATATCAACCGAAGGAACTCCCAAGGGCAAAAAAGTAATACAAGGAGAGTTCTCGCAGGAATTCTATATGAACAAAGGCCAAGTGGCTAACTTCCTCAGAAAACTAGCAGATGAAATAGAACAAGGAAACCAGCTTAAGATATCCACAAATGAATGGGAACTTCCATT
Source organism: Hadarchaeota archaeon (SeqCode) (assembly GCA_964384105.1). Classification (GTDB taxonomy): domain Archaea; phylum Hadarchaeota; class Hadarchaeia; order Hadarchaeales; family JAGGTB01; genus CAYLJV01. The sequence goes on from CAYLJV010000008.1 coordinate 38,932, forward strand.
CCAATTCAGAGACGAGATTGAAGTAGAAATAGACGTAGACCACGATGAATTAGAGATAGAACTAGAATTTGAGAAATACCGCGGCGAAGACAGTCTTTCTGTCGAGTAACCTAAAGAAATCAGAATGATTTAATTTTTTTGTTTTCTACAATTTTTTAAAAAGACCCAAGAAGTTCTTTAATAGAAAACTTAGTAGCCCGAGCAACATCATAAAAACCAATAGAGTGAGATGTCTTACGAATATTATCTATTTTTTTAACATCGTCCCCCTCCAATTCCCAATCAAAAATATTGAGATTTTCTTCAAGATGTGCTTTAGAACGGGATTTGGGAACTACAACAACACCCTTCTGTAATTCCCACCTTAGAGTAATTTGTGCTGGAGTCTTATCGTATTTATCACTCAACTTGGCGATAGTCTCATCATCAAAGACCTTAGTTCGAGCTAATGGACTATAAGAAATCGGGGTTATATCGTTGTTCTTACAGAAATTCAAAACTCCCTCATCATAATAATATGGGTGAAACTCGATCTGATTTGCAGAAATAGGTGCTTTAGCTGAGTTCATAGCTTCCTTTATCTGAGCTATATCAAAATTACTGATTCCTATACTGTTCACCTTGCCTTCCTCTACCAAATCAGCCATGGCGTCCAAGGGCTCTTCAAGAGGTATGTTGAACGGTACTGTCTCCGGAGGCCAATGGATCAAATATAAATCGATATAATCGGTTCCGAGCTTCTTCAGCGACCTATTGAACGATTCTTTGAGATCCTGATAATGTAGATTAATCGGCCAGACTTTTGTGGTTATAAACAATTCCGAACGATCAAACCCTTCTATAGCCCTCCCAATCTCAGACTCATTACCGTATACCTCAGCGGTATCTATCAACGTATACCCTAACTCAATCGCTGTCCTTACAGCTTCCTCACACACGTCACCCATCATGCCGAAAGTACCTAGACCAACAATCGGAATCTCATTTCCATCCTTCATTTCAAGTTTCGATATCACTAACGACCCCTATTTCTATTAATAATGCTCAACTTAACAGCTTGTTCATTGAACTCAAATATTTTGGAAGCCGGAAAATTTCTTCAATATAGCAGTTTATACTCAAATGAAACCTATGGTCAAAAAGAAACGGATATACTTTCCAGCGGTAATTGTAATTATTGTAATTTGTATTTTTGCTCTCTACCCCTACCTTACCTCGAATGGATATCCAAGTTCGATAGATTATTTCAATAGAGGAAAAACAGAAGAAAATTTGAACATTCTATTTTTCGGAGATATCATGCTCGACCGAGATGTAAAAGAAAAAATAGAATCCAATAATGGTAATGTGAAATACTTGTTGGATTCGTTAAATGAGAGAAATATTTTCGACAATAGGGATATTATATGCGCCAATCTGGAAGGGGCCGTAACTCCCGAGGGCAAACACTATCCACCACAGAACAAGTATGATTTCGCCTTTCCTATCGACTACCTGAAAGATCTCAAACTTCTTAATTTCAATTTCTTTAACTTAGCAAACAATCATATTTTGGACCAGGGAAACGTCGGGCTCAAAGAAACACGAGAACACTTAGATAAAATTGGATATGATTATGTTGGATGCCCCGATGGAGTCGCCGGAGACCATAGCATCACTACCCTAAGGAAAAAAGGGTATAATATAGGAATGATAGGTGTCAGCAACGTCTATAGAAAACTGGATAGTGAAGCACTTAAAGAGAAAATTAAACGTCTAGAAAGTTCTTCTGATATAGTTATCGTCAATGTCCACTGGGGGGAAGAATATGAACACCAATTTAATAAGGAACAGAGAAGCCTAGCTTACAGCCTGATAGATAGTGGAGCTGATATCATTATCGGACACCATCCTCATGTCATCCAAGGCATGGAAATACATGAAAACAGGCCTATTTTCTATTCTCTGGGAAACTTCATATTTGATCAGTACTTTTCACAAGATACACAAGAAGGTCTAGCCGTAGAGCTGGAATTCAAAGGTGGAAAGGCCGAATTCAATCTATTGCCGATTATCTCAAGAGAGAGTTTAGTAGACTTACCAGATGAAAACAAGTCTCAGGAGACCTTAAATCACTTTGTTAAATGGTCAAACTTAGAGAAAAATCCTAAAGAAAACATAAAATCTGGTAATTTCACACTTTCCTTTGCAGGCTAAACATCTTCCGTAAAAGCTAATTCGTTCAGCGCCCTGGGAGTTTTCTCATATAGAATTTTTTATCTCCGTAGTCTAATTCGACTATCTTGTCCTCTTCTATTAATCCTTCAATAATACTCCAATCAGACCCGGTCTTAGATAATAGCTTTTCTACTCCCTCCCTTCTCATAGGATGAACTGAGGTAATATTCAGCAAATCCTCTCTTGGATCTTCTGTAGAAGAGAACTCGTTTCCTTCATATCCTATCAAATATTCGACCTTACTTAATTTCTCGCTGAAAGTCTGATAGGCCAGATTTATGGACCTTTCATCTGCCGGTAGAACACCTTCTTCAGCTGGAGGCCGAGTCGGAATCGCAACGTATGATTCATCAGGATCTAACTCCACCAGGAAATCAACTATATCCTCAATTTCCTTTTCCGCATCGTTTACATCCTGTATTAGCATAGTTTCTGTCGAAAGGGTACCCTCAAAAAAATCTGCAAAATCTTTCATTCCTCGCAAAACTTTTTCGAACTCCAATGATTCATGTGGTCTATTCACACTCCTCCAAGTCTCCTCATCAGAAGCATCTACTTTTAATGAAACCCAATCCGCATCCGAAAGGTCTTCTCTGACATCTTCCCGCCACAGCAAAGAGGCGTTAGTAATCACAGCGATATCTATATCTAAAGATTTCAAGAGATCTATTTCCTTACCTAAATTAATATCTAGAGTCGGCTCACCGTCAGGCACAAAACTCAAGTAATCGATAGATTCACCTTTTTCCTTTGTATCAAAAACCTTACTTTCAACATCTTTAACGATATCTTTGGCATCGTAGAATTTCCCCCTTTCGACTCTTGTTTTGAGGGTTCTTCCGAGCTGACAGTAAATACACGAGTAGGTGCAAACTTTGGGCGGGATATTGTTTATTCCCAAACTATGACCCAATCTTCTAGAGGGAACTGGTCCATACGCTCTCATTATATCATTTCACCTCTATCTCCAATCCGACTCTCCCTTCCATAGACCGTTCTGGATATTTAGCAAAAATTTCCTTCTTATGAGAAGTACAATGAGTAGGAACTATTATCGAAAGACTTTCTAGAACCTCGTAATCCTTAAAGTCGTGGAATCCGCCCACCAAACCATATAGCTCCCCCAACTCCGAAGCCTTCTCAAGAATTTTTCTCACACCAGGATGAGAACAGCCAACGATTACAACTAATCCCTCACGAGTTTCGACAATGAGTGACTGTTCTTTTGGCTTTTTTCCTAGCTCCCCCGTAGACCAGGCATTATTCGAGATCTTCTGAGAACTCTCTACTTCATGTAGTTTGAAACGATTGGACAGTTCACCCTTCATATTTTTGGAGAGTGACTTTGGGACGTATAGATCAGCGTTATTATTTTTGATACAGGAAATCCCGCCGACATGATCCCAATCAGAATGGGATAGGAATATCTTATCAATTTCTTTGATATTGCAACCTATTTTTCTCAAATTGGAAAGCAACAGAAGACCATCCCATCCTGTATCAAAAAGTATCTTTTCTCTATCCAGTTCCACGAGCGCTGCGAAACCCCAACCTTTCTTGTAAGGCGGCTCAGCAACATTATCATAAACTATCTTTACTTTCATAGTTTCACCTCATCAGAGCCTCAAAGAAACTTTAGTAGAAACTGATCCAAGCTTTTTAGTCCCCCCACCTTGACTAATTATCTTTAGAGCTTTTTCGGGATCGTTCACAATTATTCCCGCCAAAAAGGTAACTCCTCTTTTTCTAAAAGTCTCAGGAGCTAAAGGCGTAGTGGGACCTAGAATAGCGATCTCTCTTGCATTACTAGATAGATCAACAAGATGACCTAGAGTCTTATTCGCAACGGATGTTCCAGTTATTATGGAAACATCGACCTTCGGCAATATCTGCTCGACCGCCCAATCCGGATAAACATTTTCTTCATCCTGGTGATTTCTCTCAAAAACGAATAGCTCGATATCCTCCTCTATTTTTTCGACCACCGGCCTAAAATTTCCGACCATCCCCACCTTGTCACCTTTTCTAATCTCTAAAAAGTCCAAAAGCGGTCCTTCCTCGCCTTCTACATTGCGATTGATCAAAGAGTTGATAGTGGCCAAACCAACTACCGAATTTATTGTTCGAGGTGAACTAGCAAACTTCGCTAATTCCCAAGCATTTCCCTCCAACTCACCAGCAGACTCCAGAACCTGGCAGCATCTAGAAGATTCATTTCTAAAAGAATAAGATACTCCTAAGTTTCCATCATCCAATAAAACTCCAGTATACCCTAATCCTATTCTCAGGTCGACAACTTCCTTTTTTCTCAATTCGTTTTCTACAGAATTCAATAGTTCCTCGACTACGGTTGATCTCTTCCGCTCAGTCTCTTCCAATAAAATCAGCTCCCCTCAAGAAATTTTTTTACTTCATTCCATACGTTTCTAATACCTTCTGACAGAGCCGATTCTGAATACTCTATTACAGTTTTCTCTTCTATCATCGCTTCAGTTGCAACATCGTCATAAGGTAATTCACCTGCAATAGGTATTTTCTTCTCTTCGCAGAAACTTCTTATTTCACTCGTCTTACTCGTATTGATATCATATTTGTTCACACAAACAGAGGATTTTATTCCAAAATGATCTGTAACCTCTAGAACCCGCTCTAGATCGTGAATACCTGAAACAGTAGGCTCGACCACTATCAAAACATGATCTACTCCCTTTATTGAAGCTATTACGGGGCAACCAATGCCCGGAGAACCATCCACTATCAGGAAATCCTTATCATTGGTTAATTCCTTCGCCTTGCTTCTAACTTGTGTAACCATTCTACCAGAAGCTTCTTCCCCTATACCTAATTCTGCGTGTACCATCGGTCCAAACCTGGTCTCGGAGATGAAAACTTTTCCGGTTTTTTCTTCTCTCAACTCGATAGCATCATCTGGGCAGACAAACACGCAAGCTCCACACCCTTCACACTTCATCCCGCTTATAACAATATTCTCGTCTATGGCCCCAAAGCGACAGACCTCCCTGCATCTCCCACACATAGAACAGTCTTTAGTTTTGACAGCAACTGAGGTACCAAAATAGTCCACTTGATCGATAACATTCGGCGCCAATATCAATTGCAGGTCTGGAGCATCAACATCACAATCAGCCAGAACTGGATCATTGGCAAGGGGCGCAAAGGCAGCAGTTAGAGTGGTCTTGCCAGTACCACCCTTCCCAGAAATAATTGTCAACTCTTTCATTTTATCATATCCTCTATACTCTTGTAAAGATCGATGAACTTATCCTTCCATTCAGGCATTTCTCTAACGAAAGGAATTCCCTCAGAATAAAGTTCCGCTATCCTTCTGCTATTTGGAATCTTCATCAATATCGGAATTCCCTCTTCCTCGCAATATTTTTCAACTCTATCGTCCCCAATTCCCACCCGGTTAATCAAAACAGCAAATGGAATGTTTAACCTATTCAGCATTTTGACGGAAAATTTCAGATCATGAAGCCCAAAAGGTGTAGGTTCCGTGACGAGAATACAGAAATCTGTTCCATCCACTGCTTCTACCGCAGGACACGCATTCCCCGGTGGTACATCAATTATTGCAACCTTATCGGGATCTATATTTTCTTTAACTGCCCTGATTACAGGTGGAGCTAAAGGTTCGCCCGTAGTCAATACTCCCTGGAAAAATTCTATATCATCAACTCCTTTCTCGACTACTCCTATCGTCCTGCTGCTTTCAGTAATAGCATCCAAAGGACACGCTATCATACATAATCCACACGAATGGCAAAGCTCGGGGAAAACTATGGTGTCTTTTGGAGTAACCACAATCGCGTTGAACTGACACAATTCAGCGCATTTTCCGCAATGGTCACATTTTTCTTCATCAATTATTGGGAGACCAGACTTTATCTCCTTCATCACTTTCAGGTCCGTATCTAAAAAGAGATGGCAATCTGGCTCTTCTACATCACAATCAAGCAGCTGTACTTTCGGGAGAGAGATGGCCAGATTTAATGCAACGGTAGTTTTACCTGTACCACCCTTACCACTAGCTACAGAAATCTTCAAGATATCTACTCCAATCAGTGTCGATGTTCTTGACAAGCATTCTTATCAGAAGCTTCCTTTAATTCCCCGTTTTCCCACTTCTCCAAAGTATCCTGAATAGTACCTTCAGCTCCGAGAAAAACCTCGATGCCAAATTGCTCAAACATCTTTATCGCTCTTGGTCCCATACCAGAGCAGAGTACTAACTCAACCCCCTTTTCGGAAAGTTGCTCTGGTGGCTGTTCATTTCTGCCGGTTCTCTTTACGTTAACAAGAGTTTCACATTCTTTCGTCTCGGAGTCGACTACAACAAAAGTTGGAGCTCTGCCAAAGTGAGAACTCACCTGCTCATCTAATCCTGAATCACCCATTGCGGGTATTCCAATCTTCATTTATTATCACCCCTTGAGGAATCATTTAGAGAGTTAACGAGTTTATCAACAGCACGTCTAAAAAATTCGGTAGATTTTGAATTATTCTTCATAACGAAAGGCCTTCCAGTCTCACCGCTTTCCACAACATCCGGATCGAGCGGAATACTTCCCAAAAATGGAATATCCAACTCTTCGGCCAGACTTTCTCCACCACCTGATTTGAAAATGTTTACTTGAGTTCCACAATGAGGACACACGAATCCACTCATGTTCTCAATTAACCCAAGAACCGGCAGTTTAACCTCTTTGGAGAACTTTACGGCTCTTCTAATCGTCTGAAGCGCCACTTCCTGAGGGGTTGTAACAATAACCGCCCCATCAGGATTTGAAATAAGTTGAACTATGGTCAGAGGTTCGTCTCCTGTCCCTGGAGGTAAATCAAAAATCAAATAATCCAAGCTACCCCAATTAACATCACCTAAAAATTGCTGGATGGTTTTCATCTTTAATGGCCCTCGCCAAATAACTGGAGAATCCTTTTCTGGGAGAAATGGAGACAAAGAAATTATTTTAGGACCAAATTCCGTAGCGATTGGATCGATAGACGAATCGTTTTGAGATGGACCCACACCTTCATCAATTCCCAAGATCTGGGGGATGCTCGGACCATGCATATCACAGTCGATCAACCCCACATTGTGTCCCCTCCTAGATAGCTCGGTCGCCAGATTTGCGGCTACGGTACTTTTCCCCACTCCACCCTTGCCACTCATAACAATAATCTTATGCTTGATATCGCCCATTCTTCGAGAGATTTTCTCTCTCTGTTCCTTCTGTCTTGATTTCATATCTTCCATAATACAATCACTCCAACTTTTCTCATTCTTCTGAAGCCAATCTGTAGTTTCCGCCCTTGACCCTAATCGTTTTCCCGTTAACCAAAGCATCAGCGATCTTCCCTCTAGCAGAAACGAGGATTCTGTGAAAAGTTGGCTGAGATACATCCATCTCTTGAGCAGCCTCCTCCTGAGTCAAACCTCGAAAATCCTTCAACCTGATCGCCTCAAATTCCTCCATTTTTAGAACAACTTCACCTTCAGCTGATCCTACTCCCGGCTTAAAGTAAGAAAAGTCCGGCTCTCTACCTACTCTTCTCCTTCTCCGACGTCTAGGCAACTGACCAACTCCTGATAAACATTATTATCGATCGAATAAATTTCTATTACCGATTTTAACCTCCGCTTCCGGCGCCCGTAGGTCTAGTCGGACTTTCGACCTTTTTTAATTCGCCTCGTAAAAACCTATTCACGTTCTCCTCAACAGAACCAGGCTCACCCTCATACACACCTATATCCCACTTCTTAAGCGCCAGGAATGCCTTTGGTCCTACACCACCAGAAATAACCGAGTCGACATTCTTATCCCCGATCAGCTGCGTCGCTGCAGTGCCGGCACCGCCGGATTTCTCCATGGCCTTATTCTCTACTACTTCATAGTTCTCAATTTTCTCATTCTCAACTTCGACGATCAAAAAATATGGACACCTTCCAAAAATTGGGCTGACTCTACTACCCAGTTTCTGACCGTCCGTACTCACAGCTATCTTCATAATTTCACCTTTTTCCAATCATTACAGACCCACATTCCGGACATGTCTTTTCCGCACAGGGGACTCCCCTCTGATGTGGCTCTTCATGCCCACATTTAGGACAGACACATCTATCGACTCCACCGCCTCCACGGCCTGCACCTCTACCTCTTCCAGAATTTTTACCATTTGGCAACATCTTCACCTCCAAAATAATATTACCTTTTCAACTCTTCTATAGATTTCTTTATTTCCTCGATTAAATTCTCAAGTTTGTTAACTCGATTCTCAAGACTCTCAATTTTTTCTCCTGGCTTCCCTGACCCCGTCTGAGAGGAAGACCTTTCGACCTCTCGTCGGGAAAAGCTACCTGAACCCTGCTGGGATAACATTCTCCTTCCTCCACCTCGACCTCTACCACCACCTGAACCAGACATAGCTGGAGTTGTAGCCTGAGTTACTGGCTCGATTTCACCCTTGAGGTACTTATTAACAGCATCTCTAACACTAAGGTTTGAAGCGGGTACCATTTCTATTCCTGATTGACTGAAAACCGAAGCAACATTTGGTCCGAAGTTACCCGCGATAACTGCCTCCGCACCACTATTGGCCACCAAACTTGCAGCCTGAATCCCTGCACCGCTTCGCTCATTAGCATATTTATTCTGTATAACTTCTGAATTCTTTATTTCACCCTCATCGGTCTCCACTATGGTAAACGTCTGGCATCGACCAAAGATCGAAGAAACCTTATCATCCAGCCCCCCATTCTGAGTAGCAACAGATATTTTAGTCAAATTTCATCACCTCACTTGGTTCAATTATCATTAACTCTTCTATTCCTGCAACTGCTTAATTCTATCCTTAATTTGCTTTACCTGATCTTCAAGGGCTCGGGCCTGATTCTCTAGCATTTGAATTTCATGCTCCCTTGGTATTTCTGGCGGTTGGAACTGCTGGGGTTCTGAAGGCAACTGTTGATACATAGGCTGCGGAACCGAACGTGTCTGTGCAGATGCCTGCTGTTGGAACCAATCCACCGCCTGCGGTAACTGATCTGTCTGGGTAAGATATTGAGCACCAGGAGGCATTCCTCCCCATCCTGGACTGTAACCGAATCTCATCCAACCCGGCAAGCCAGTTGCGTAAAACATATTTCTATGTCCATGTTGTCCCATCTCAATCACCTCTTTTCACCAAATCCCATATGTTGGTCCAGCGGGGTAGGCTGGATACTGATATGGTCCAAAATACCCGTAGTTGGGGTTGAATGGTCCCTGATAGGCCACTGGTCCAAAATTAGGTGTTTGCCCCCGAAACGCCATTCCTCGTCCGAAATTACCGAATCCTCTACCTCGGCCTAATCCACGGCCAACGCCAGGGCCTCTGCCATAAAATCCGGCTCCACGGCGAAATCCCATACCCATTCGGGGAGCATGGTTCACAAATCCCGGAGCACTGAATCCTGCGCAGTAACCTGCAGCTCTTCCAGTCATAGGGCCCATTCCCATGGGTCCTGTTCTATCTCCTCTTGGCATTTTTAATTACACCTCTTTTGAATATTTATTCATTTCAATTAAAGAATATATATTCATTATATTTAAAGCTTTCCTAGTGGGCGGCTTTGCACAATAATACCTTTTCTGCACAATAATTGCACAGTAAATAGCGTCTTGCACAAAATAATTAGATTAATTGTTAAAAAATTACAAAGAGGTAAATGATTTTTATTATTTCACTATAACCTTATTTTGATATCTTGAAGAAAATTTGTTTTTCTCGAGAAGAGCTGCTAATACCCATTTTTCTAATAATAGGTCTAATTTTAATTTCGGCTGGGCTATTAATACATGGAAAAGACGCTTTTTTACCATTTCTTGCAATCGAACGGCCGCATATAATACCAAAGCTAGATGCAATTATTTTTGGTATAGGTGGAATCCTCTTAATATTTGGAGTTCTAAGCTTCGTTATAAACAGACTAGTGCAGAAAAGAACAGACCAGCAACTTGATAAGGTTGAGGAAGATCTTCAAATTATACACGATAGGATGGACAGCCTCGGCGACTTATTTACAGCTGTTGAAGAGTTATCCGAAACAATAGAAATTATGGATAAGAAAATCAAATCTCAAGGAGACAAGGATAGTAAATAAGCTTTCTAGCATCTTTCCTTTTTATGTTCCTTAAAGATTTTTCTAGCTCTCTTTCCACCTTCGTCGAGCTTCTTTTTACCTGCTTCTAGCTTTACTTTTATTGACTTCACTTTTTTCTTTATTTCGTCTTCAGATCTGCTCATAGTTTCTCCATTTTAACATAATCTCAAAGATTAATAATAAAGTTAAGTGATGCCAAAACATTAAAAATAAAACACGAGTAATAAATGAGTTCTCGTTTTCCTATTCTTCTTTACATCTAACTAAGCAGTAACGTTTTGTATCCTAATCTTTTGAAAAGAGCTTTGAAATTCAAGTCCAGTTTTTTTCCTGTAGGACTCCTCTTTGAATTTGTCTTTAAGAAGCCTAAACAATCCTTCAACATCCGTATCTTCGGAGAAAAAAGGAATTGCTTTCATTTCTTCTATGGTAAGCTCTCCCTCGCTCAACAGAATAGCACCAGCCAATTTAAGACCTAATTTATCATTATCTTTCAATCTCATTTTCCCGACTCC
>CAYLJV010000009.1:0-16767 GCA_964384105.1 Hadarchaeota archaeon (SeqCode)
AAAACTAAACATACCTATCCGACAAGAGAAATATAGCCTTTACGCAACACAGCAGGATTCAGCCATTAATATAACGCTTTTATGATGTATAAGGGAGAATAAAGCGTTTTTAAAGGACTTACAATTCCCATATTATTTATTTGGTATTTATCTTTTTTATTTTCCCCTCTACTTTCTTTTACTACAAGAATCTTTGTGAATGTGAACAGTAAAAGGATTTTGTTACGTGGTTCGTAATCAGATTACGAATATTGTGAATAACAACAAATGTTCACGCCTAAGGAGATTAGTAAAGTAAAAAATTTATTATCGGATCTAGACTTGCGGTAGTTCCAGTATCTCAAGTCCTATCTCATTTATTCTTGCTTCTTTTTTCTTTCTATCAAATTCCACTATGCCGATTTCGTCCAAGTGTTGTAAAACTTTTTCCACACCGTTTCCCTCAGAGAATGCCTCCTCGCTTATCTCATTTATTGTGTGCCATTCCTGATCTTCTAGTAGTTCTAGGGTTTTTTCAGGAGTTTCGATCCATCCATTTCCATTTCCGTTCATTTTCATTTTTCACCTCCCATTAAGGATATTTAAAACTTTTCAGTTTGAAGAGCGCTGTCGAGGTCCAAATCAGGCCTATCGTGTAAATAGAAATTTCGAGGGGGAAGTTGGCCAGAAGCCCGTAAGTACCCCAATACGAGACTACGAGTCGAATTATCTCTACTAAGCCTATCATTGTACAGAAAGCCCCACCTATGTGAGCGAAGAAGGACAGCTTATCTTTGATTGAACCTGATTCTTGGTTATCTCCAACTTCTTCGGCTATATTATCAGACATTGTAAAATAACCCCCTCTAGATCCTCCTTTCTTGGAAGAAGCTATGATAATCCGTTAGTTTATATTTACCTAGCTGGGGAAAATAGCGAAATAGTGTCAAGCCGTGAAACGCCATTTAAATATAGCGTTCGATGATGCAGAACAATTTTAATGTTTTCTTTATAAACTATATCTTGCTTATGGAGTTGGTGGGGATAATGAGCGATAAATCTGGTAGTGGGGAGTTAGATAGTCTCGATAAAAAAATTCTCAAGATCCTAAGTAGCTCAAGTGAAATAAGATATTCTGAATTAGCGGATAGACTGGGAACCAGCAAAAACACAGTTTACAGGAGAATAAATGGCCTGAAGGAAAGGGGCGTAATAAAAAAGGATTTCATCAAGAATACCAGTGTCGATGTTCTCAAGTTTGACGATATAGGCATCTCTACTTTGATTTTAGCCATGGAATTTGATATTGATAGTTTGGATAAGGCAACTGATTTTCTGAATGAACGAGACGAGGTTAAACTTATTTTGGAAACCTTCGGAGAGTATGATATCATTGCAGTAGTTTTTGGTGAGAAAGGTAAAGAGCGAAAGCTCGTTTCCAAACTTAGACAGGATTTAAAAGATGAAGAAATCGGTTTGGAGAACTTTGAAGTTCACACGGCTTCATTCAAGAAACTGGATTTAACTGTACCCTTTTGAAGTTCAAGAAATCGGCCTGTCGAATATGGCATCAACAATCTTTTCATATTGTTCTTTGGGATTGGTTCCCTTCATTATATATTTGTCAGCTTTGAGATTGAGGGCTTCCATGGCTATCTCCTCTCCCCCTTTTCCGGTGAGTATTATAAATGGGGTTTCTACTCTCTTATCTCGAATCTTTTTCAAAAGTGTTAGACCATCCATTTCTGGCATCTTATAGTCTGCCACAATTGCGTCGTATTTGACGGAATCTATTTTCGCAAGTGCTTCTTTGGGGTCGTTCGTTGTATCGACTTTAACTTCGTCTTCTTGTTTCTCCCATAGCTTTTTGTTTACTTCTAGAAAATCGGGATCATCATCAATTAGTAGGATTTTAATTTTCAATTTATTACCTCCCGGAAGAGAACTGGCAACCTCCGATCACTATATTTTATTGATACACAATTATAAATTAATGGCGATTAGATTTTGGAATTACTAGGTCATTTCCGAGTGTTTGCTTTCTACAGCTTTTATTGGTATTTCTTCTATTTCCACGAGCATATGGATAAAAGATTCCATCGCTATAAGGGATCTAATTTCAAATAATGCTCTCTCAGGAGTTCTTGGAGGGTTCTCTACTCTACTTGCGTTGCCAGGTATCATCCGCCCAGGTACTTCGATGCATATGTCGGATAGTTTACCAAGAGGAGAGTCCTCGAAACTGGTCAGAGCCGCTATTTTGCCTCCAAGAGTTTTTATCGGTCTTAAAATTCTAGCCCAGAACTCTTGCCCGGATCCTGAGAGTATTATTATGAGGTCTCCTTCTCTTGCTGCTACATTTCCTGCGTCTTTATAGTAATTAACTCGCCTTTCTTTGTCCTCCCCTGCACAGTGCGCTAGTCTAATAGCGATGGTTCTCGCAACTACCCCAGAGAGGTCAAGTCCTCCTACTATTATCTTGTTTGGTATTTTTCCAATTTTACTCGGAGCAGAGTAATCTATTGGTTCAGGGAACTTTTTGTAGAGGTCTTCAAATCCGCTTGGTTCTGGATCGTACTCTTTTACCTTGTTCCAAAATTCTTTCTGATATTCTAAAATGGGTTGGTTGGAGACGATACTGCCTAGGCAATCTAAAATAAATTTTAATGCATATAGTTCTCCTAAGGTTCCTCCAAGGGTTAGTGGCTCGTGCCCTCCTGCGAGTTGTCTCTCTTGATACTTGGTTTTATCCAGCTTACTTTTACCAGGGATTTTGACAACGAAACCACCAGTTTTTTCCGATAGTTGCGCTAGGCTGGAGTTTTCGTTTGTGGTTATGGAAACGACTGGTGTTGAGTCGGAAATGGATTTATAGGCAAACTCGGCGTAGTGCACAGTTCTTTCGGTCTCTCCAGAGGAAGATAGAGCTACCACGAGATCGTCGGGCCTATATTCGTAAGGTATTGACGAGTCTTTTGAACAAAAAGTTGTTTTATTGTTTGCTTTAGTAAGACGGGTTGCAAAATCTGCCATTTCCTCCTGTCTTCCCGTTCCTATCCAAATCACTCTCTTGGATTCCTTCAGAAGTTTTACGAACTTTTCAGAATTCTCTACATATCGATCTACGTTTTCTTTGGAAGGAAACTCCTGTATTCTTTCTACACTCTTTTTGTATAACTCTGGAAGCTCTTGAAACTGCTCGATCATATTTAATATTTGTTTTTGGATTAAGAAAAGAATTTTGTTTCTATTTCTTTAGAGAGTCTTCTATATCTTTCCAGCTTTCTGTAAGGTCTCTGTGAGTGAACGGTTTTGCATCGGCTCCTACGTAGGTTGCTACTATATGACCATCACCTATTAGATAATATTTCGAAGTTGTGAGACCTTCCAATCCTACGGGACCTCTTGCGTGTATCTTCCCCGTGCTGATTCCAACTTCGGCTCCAAGCCCATATCTGTAACCATCACTGAATCTAGTTGAAGCGTTTGCCACCACCGTAGAGGAATCGACATTGTTCAAGAAGGATAGAATCCTGCTATCGTTCTCTGAGATTATGGAATCTGTATGTTTTGAACCGTATGTGTTGATATGATTTATCGCGTCTTGGAGTTTGTTTACTATTTTTATTGAAATTATGAGATCGAGATATTCAGTTTTCCAATCTTCCTCTGTGGCTTCCTTTATGTCTTTCAGGATTTTCCTTGTATCTTTACAACCTCTGATTTCAACCCCTGCCTCTTTATACCTCTTGGCAAGTTCTGGTAGGATGTCTTGGGCTATTTTTTCGTGAACCAACAAAGTTTCGACTGCATTGCAGACGGCGGAATATTGAACTTTTCCATCATAGCAAATTTCAAGTGCATTTTCTAGTTCAGCGTCTTTGTCAACATATATATGACAGAGTCCTTCTGCGTGGCCTAGAACTGGAATTCTACTATTGTTTTGTATAAATCGAATGAAGTTTTTGCTTCCACGAGGAATTATTAGATCGACTTTATCGTCTTGATCAAGTAACTCCCGGACCTCTTTTCTAGCTTCTATTAGTTGAACCCATCCTCGAGGAATCCCCACGTTTTCTGTAGCTTCTTTTATGAGATCGAAAAGGATTCTATTTGACTTTTCGGCTTCACTTCCACCTTTCAGTATTACTGCATTTCCGGATTTTAGACATAAGGATGATATTTGAGGAAGTACATCGGGTCTTGATTCAAAAATAGAGCCGATTACCCCGATGGGGGCGGTGATTTTGTAGAGTTTTAAACCTTCATCAAGTTCCCTACTAAAAATTGTTTTATTTAACGGGTCTTCTTGTTCTGCAACGCTTCTTATCATATCAACTATATTCTCGACTTTGGTTTCGTTTAGTTTCAATCTCTTAACTAAGGCTTTGGAATACTCTCCCTTTTCCAGCATTCTCTCTGCTTTTTCGATATCTTCCTTGTTGGCTTTTAGGATCTCTGAGATGTTCTCTTCTATTAAGTCAGCGGCCTTTAGGAGTGCTTTGTTACGGGTTTCTTTGGATATATTCGCTAGCTTAAGTGCTGCCTGCTGTGCTTCAGTAGCTTTTGTTTCTACATCTTTCATGGTTTCACCTTTTCTTCTCCTTTTTTCTGAGATATAAACAACGTACCTATTTCTTCTCCTTCAATTATTCTTTTTAACACTTTTTCCTTAGAGGCATCTGTTATTATCACTGGGATCCCATCTTCCGTTGCTATCTTTGCTGCCTGAACTTTAGTTATAATACCTCCGAAGTCTTTGCTCGAAGTTCTTTTTGTCAACTCTTCTATCTCAGGAGTCACTTTTTCGACAAGATGTATCGGTTTTGCAGAGTCTACCTTTTTAGGATCATCGGTATGGAGTCCATCTACGTCTGTGAGTAGGACCAATAGATCCGCGTCGACTCCTGTTGCTGTGAAAGCAGAGAGGAGGTCGTTATCCCCCATCCTAATTTCCTCGACGGCCACAGCGTCGTTCTCGTTTATAATCGGGATGACCCCCCAGTTTGAAAGTGCTTCTATCGTGTTCTTGAGATTTTTGAATCTGTTCGGATTCGTAAAGTCCTGTTGAGTGAGTAAGAGCTGAGCTACGTGATATCCGTATTCTTCGAAATTTTCACTGTAAATTCTCATGAGAGCCCCCTGTCCAATAGTTGAAGCTGCTTGAAGGAGCTTCATATCTTCTGGTCTTTTGATGAATAATTTTCCTATTCCTGCACCTATCGCTCCAGAAGAAACTAAAATTACCTCTTTTTCCGCTTTTGCTAGATCCACTAAGCTTTCAACCAGTCTTTTTATCTTCCCCTCGTCGATTCTCGAATTTTCATCGGTTAACGAGTTAGTTCCAACCTTTACTACCACTCTTTTAACTTTTGACAGTTCACTTCTAAACTTTTCATGTTTTTTGATCATCTATTTCACATATCTTTGGCTTCTTAGACATTCCATACTCAGAAACTTTAGATTTAAAGTTGGGGGAATTTTGAAATTTTATGAGTTAATCAATGTGTTCCCCCGAATATTCTTCTGAGGATTATTTAGTATTTCTTTTTAGGAGTTTGGATAAAAAATCAGTATCGAAGGGATCAAAAATAAATCGTTGTCAGTGATTTCAGTCCCCAAACTTTTGGGACATATTGGTTAGAATGACTGAAGATAATATGAACCTGGGAATACCTGTAGAAAGGTCTATTGAGGGAAGTGTTCCTAAAGGTAGTACCATTCTTGTTTGCGGTCCTTCAGGAACTGGAAAGACTGCGATGTCTCTGCAGTATGTTTTCAATGGAATAACCGATCAGGGGGAGCCAGCTGTATTTGTTTCTTTTTTGAATGATAAGGACTCCTTGTTCTCGATGGCGAAAAAGTTCGATTGGCATCTAAAGAAATCAGAGAAAGAAAACATGATTCAAGTAATTCTTGCCTACCCGTCTTCTAGAAAATTTCGAGAATGGACTAGTAATTTTCAGGGTATGAATGAGGAGATTTTGGAATCTATAGATAAGATGGAGGCCGAGAGGGTTGTTTTAGACGGGTTGGATGATCTACATAGAATCTGTAAGGACGAGAATGAATTTAGGTCTGGATTGTATTTTCTGATTCGCGAGCTTCGAAAAAGAGAGTGCATCACTCTGTTAAATGCTCGTTCGGGTTACGGTGTCGAAGATATTGTGGATGGAGTGGTTAGACTAGGTTTCAAGAAAGTAGATTCTGGAGAGAAAAGTAGGTCTATGGAAATAGCGAAGATGAACGGCATTAAGCACTCTCTAAATGAAATGTTGTACAAGATTAGTGGGGAGGGGTTGGAAATTACTAGTGAAGTAGAGCGAAAAGAACTTCCGGAAACAATGCCTGAAAGCGTGGAGACTCCGGGGGGAGAAATGGGTGAAAAAAATGATTTTCTTGATTCTCTTCTCAGACACGATATTCGCAATAAGGCTCAAGTAATAATGGGCTATCTCGAACTTCTGAAAGAAGAGAGTCTTACAGAGAATGGTCAAGAAATGATAGACAAAGCTACAAAAGCTACTAAGGACTGTACGGAATTGATAGATAAGATTACAACTCTCAAGAAGGTAATCAAGGAAGAAGTCGGTAAGATAAGTCTTAATCCGATTATCAAAAACGTGATCAGCGAATTGGAACCCCGAGCGACCAAGAAAGGTATGAAGATTGAATTCAGCAGTTGCGATTGCAAAGTTCGAGCCGGGTCTTTGATAGAGGAGCTTTTCTCTAATCTAATTTCTAATTCTATTCAACATTCAGGGGGTAATAAGGTGAGTATTTCTATTCATGAAGCGGATGCGATGGTTCGAGCGACGGTGGAGGACGATGGGAGTGGAGTCCCCGATGAGATTAAGGAACAAGTCTTTGAGAAAGGTTTCAAGATGGGCGAGTCTTCCGGTTCCGGTTTGGGCTTATATATAGTTAAGAAGATGGCGGAAAGCTATGGTGGACGTGCGGAGATCAAGGATTCGGAACTGGGTGGGGCTAGATTCGATATATACCTAAAGAAAGCCTGACTTCAGGAAACTTTCTCTCTCTTATGTTTTAATGATTTGATTTAATTCCAGCTTGAGAAGGGTTCTATGGAGTTATATGGGCTAACATTCCACCAGTCCAGTTCCTCTTTGGGGACGTAATAAGTTGTGCCGCCCTCTATGAGGTCTTTCGGAGATTCATAGGTTTCGCAAGGATTATAAAGTTCCTGTTTCATGGATTCGTCGTCGCTGATTAGCGAAGTACTATGAGTTTTGTTGTAGTAGGTAACATACGAGTATTCTTTGTAACTGCCATTGGGGGCTTCGACTATTCCCGGTGGGAAATAGTTTCCTTCAGCTAGATATGTTGTTTCTACAGCTACCTCATTTTGGTTACCAAGGTCTACCATTATCCAACTGTGGGCTTCTTTCGGAATTTTTCTTTCCTTCAAACTGTAATTTAGTGCAATTTCTGCTCTGAATCCTGCCCCTTCGAGCATCCATTCTATTATGGTACTCATCTCGGAACAGTCGAAGTAGTCTCGGGAGTAGGGTCGAATGGAAACCTGGTTCAAAAAATCGGCCAATCCTTGTATATTCTTTTCCTCTGGTAGCTCGTAGTTACTTGCTAAATAGTTTCTTGCGCTGCTATAGTAATATTCGGGATAGTCGAGTGGATTATTTACTGGATTTCTAACTTCTATAACTCCTTCTAGACTTTCGGAAAGTCCAGATACTTTCACTACATGGGTTCCTTCATGTTTTAAATCAAGGTTAAAAGAGATTCTCTTTTCTTCTCCTGCTTCTAGTCGGATAGTCTTCTCTTTGGTTGTCCCATCAACTTTTATTTTTATGGTCTTCTCCCCTTCTACATCTCCGGTATTTTGGATTTCGAAAAGTAATTTTGCCCCTTCTCCCAGCATTATCTCTGAAGGTTCTATAACGAGATTACCTCCTTCGAATTTCGCCGGTTCAAAAACTTCGAAACTTTCTGATAGATTATCTACAAGTACTTCGTGTGTCCCGTTTCCCAGGTTTATTTGAAAGCTTAATCTTTCTATTTCGTTTATTCCCAATGTTACACTTCTACTACCGTAAATCTCTCCGTCAATCTCTAAGTTTATCTCGCGGGTCGGGGCGAATTCATTATTAAGAAAATTCCAGATTAGTGAAAATTTTTTTAGACAAGAGAGAATCAGTCCTTCTGATTTTGTGGTATTTCTTACATTAAATGTGACCAATACAGGGGTTCCGGAGATAACCTCCTCCGGCTTCACGTCTAGTTCCTCCGCCTCGATTTTCTGATTCGAGAAGACTTCGTAGACTTGAAAGCAGAGTAACAAGAGGATTCCCGATAGTGCAATTGCTAAAACCTTCTTTTTTGACCACCAGTTTCCTCGAGATTTGCCAGAGGTGTATGTGGGTTCTCTCTTTGGATTTTGTTCACTGCCGTTTGTTTCTTTCATTCATTCACCTGATCAACTATCTATTGATTTATTCTTGGTAAGTTGTTGATGATTTTGATGAGTCTTTATTAATTAATTGAGAAGACCGGATTATTCTGAGTAATTTTTCTAACTAACAAGTGAGTTAATATTAAACTAATAAATAGTACATCGTTCTATTCTTTTGTGTGTGGCCGAGGTGGGGTAGCGGCTTAACCTTCGGGACTGTGGCTCCCGTGCCCCGGGTTCAAATCCCGGCCTTGGCCCCTTCTTTGCTTTTCAAAGGTCTCACGTTACTCAGACGGAAGATATGATGCTTTTCTGAAGGACTGAGATATAATCTCGAGTTGATTAGGACTATCTCGAAGAAATAAAAGAAAAGGGAAGTAAAGAAAAAGCAAGAAAAACAAAATCAAAGTTAAAAAAATAAATCAATCTGAATCGAAGCTAGCAATCTTTCTTTTTTTAGCTAATTCTCTTTGAATTAAATTTGAAGCTTCCTCTTTAGTAATATCACCAGGATAATTTGCGTACAAATTGTCTAGGTAATTCTTCTGTTTTTTCGTGGCCGCTTGTTTATATTCTGTTCGTCTCTTGGTTTTTCTTTTCTCCACTCCGTTCTCTTCCGTTCGGATGTCCTTGGAAACCTCTTGAAGAATTTCGTTGGCGACAAAAATTATACGTTCCTTATTTTCTAGATCGGTTTTACTTTCGACCATTTTCAAGATCTCTTGGTAAAGTTCAACGTATTTCTCTACTTTCAAATCTGACTCCCTTCTATCATTAAGCATTATGATTATTTTTAGGAGTGAACCGGTCGGAAAGTTTATGGGGATGCCCCATTAACTAGGACGTGGTCGAGATATAGTAAGGTCTATCAACAGGGCTCGGAGACTAGGATGGCCGGTTCTTCACACTCCCGATAATAACTCCTTCCTTTTTGGAAATAAAAAGTAAAGAAAAGGGACTATGTAGTTAAGCTCTATCCTCTCAAACACAATCTCGTTGTCTCCTACTCTGCTCAATTTAAAGAGACTACCATATCTAGCTTAAAAAGTTCACCACATGATGTACCATAAGACTTCTCTTTATATGCTGGAAGTTCTTTCCAAAATATTTGAGAAATACTCATTGAGAACTCACTACCATTAATTTTTCGAATAATTGTGATTTTGAAGAGAAAATCAAGAATACAGTCTAACTAATAGTCAAGAACAAAAAAAATAAAAAAAAGAAAAAATTCGGTTAATTTCCTTACTCCAGTCCTATTTTGAGGAATGTTGCCCAGTTCCTACCGGGGAAGTCTATTCCATATCCGTTGCCATCAAAGTCGCCTTCTCCGTAGATGCCTGCCCATGCTGTTTCACATCCGACTACCATTTTTCCGTATATTGGTACATTCTCATAGATTGGCTGTTCCTCGTAAATGGGTTGTTCTTCATAGATTGGTTCGCTAATTTCACCCACTCCCATGTCTCCGTTTCCTAGAATGTGTTGGTCTCCATTGTCGAGGTAGGTTGGGTACTTCTTTCCTATTGTGGAGTCAGTTGGATCCACAGTCCAGATGGCGGATCTCTCCGGCACTGGATCATCTAAATACCATCCCTTGACAGAACCGACTAAGTCACCAGTACCACCGGCTCTGATTGTAAGTCCACTGAACTCTAAAGCATTCTCGGGTGTTCCCATGTGCTCGGCAGTCATTGTTGAAATGTCTACAGCCCAGACTCCGAGTTCTGATGGTGTAGTTGGTGCTTCGTTGATCCAGATGTAGAGTGTTCCGTCAGCACCGAAGACTATGTCTGCTCCCCAGATGTTGAGGGATTCAGTCGTGCCTTCCTTCGTAATAGTGCCGAGATTATTCAACGCTAGAGTGTCAACATTCAGAGTGTATAACTGATCATTGGTCATACTAGCTATGTATAGGTTATCATCGAATGGTGAGAATGTTGCTAGGACCACACCACTTGGAAGACCTGAGATTACACCCATGTCGGCGAAAGTACTCGTGCCGAGATTGAAGATTCCCAAGTGCTTCGAGACCATGTCTATAGCGTAAAGCTCATCAGCATCCGCTGAGCAGGCTAGTGCTGCGACTACGTCAAAATTTGGTGCTGGTAAATGACCAAGCCATGTTAAGTAGGCATTGTTGTCAGTGTCATTGAGTGCTACTGTGTATAGTTCAGTCCCCCCACCATCACCATTCGGGTATCCAGAATCACTCAAATACAGGGTTTCTTCAACCTCTGTCCAACCTACTAGGATGTTTTCATAACCTACTATGACATTCTCGTAACCTACTAGGATGTTTTCATAACCGATGATGTTGTCGTAATTCTCTGCCAGTTCACAGACTACTGCGTGTGCTGCGATGTATAGGTTTTCACCTTCCCAGCCCGTATCCGAGTAGCAGTATTTTGCCATCTGGTTTTCGTCTTCAATGTCAAAATAGTCGCTGATTTCGAACTGTCCGGGAGTTGGATTGCCGTTATTCATTGGAATGTCTCCATAATCTGCGGAAACTTGTAAATGGATTTCCGTCAAATACCAGTTATCCATGGTCTGGTATGTCACACACAAGTTTTCACCATCGTATTCTACTACTAAGTCTCCTACGTCTATGTATTGTCCTGCAATGAGGTCTGCAATCAGGTTGTCCCCTGAGGATAGGGTAGCCATTAATCCTGATTCCGGTTCACTAGTATCTGGTTTTCCTTTTCCGTTTCCTGGTCCTGCAAAGGCGGGAACTACCGCGACTGAGAGTATAAAGGCTATGCTAATCATTGAGATTAATATTCTTTTCATTTTTTTCACCTCCCTAAATTTAAAAGCGATAATGCTGCGAAATATTACATTAAGAAAGCAATCGCCATTTGGCTCTTCATATAATTAGTATAAAAAACAGTAAGGAACAATATTCTGAACGTAATTCTATTGATTGTCTTCTCTTATTGAATATCAAAATGTAAAAAGCCCCCATATTCTCAAGATCAGAGACTAAGGGGGGTTTAGATTAAGGAAATCGTTTAAATAAAAAGATTTCTTCTTTTTGTTTACCATGAACGAAGAAGGAGTAAGTAGAAACTTGGGGTTAATTGCCCTGGCAGTGGTTGTGGTTATCATTATCGCTACATTTTCTGGGGGTTTCTTTTCTAATGAGAGTGATGAACCCCCTTCTTACGAAAATTCAGATTATAAACTATTTGTAAGTGAGAACTATAATTTCTCTTTTCCTTATCCCTCGACATGGGATATAAAAAATTATGAATCTTCAGAAATGACAGTAGTTATAGTTTCGGAGAATTCCACTTCCGAAAATTCAGTGGCACGAGCATTGATCTACGCAGGCTCTCTTGGTTATCCTCCACTTGATAAAATAAGAAGCCAGCTAGAAAATAATGAGAATATAAATATAGTTGGAGATGTTCAAGAAGTTTCTGTCGACGGAGTGCCCGGTGTGGATATTTCATTCGTTTCCGATAGAGAAAACCAAAATACTCGAGCAAGAACTAGGGTGCTAAAAAAAGAAGGCTTTGAATGTTCTATTTCTTACTATGTTCAAGAAAATTATTACGAGAGGTTTAAGACTGGCTTGATACCTGTAATCGAAAATTTCTCGTTCATTGAATAAAGATTATTATTTGTTTTCTTCTCGAAACTCTTTCAGTTAGGTCTTAATTTTTTGATTTTAATTTTAGCCTTATGTTTAGAACAGGTAGTAGAGATAGTAAAGGAATAGTGCTAATGCCAGAATCAAAGCAAATATTTTCTTTATTTTTTTCGTGTCATTCCTTTCCTCTGATTCTTTTTCTAAATCGTTGGGTTCAGGTGAGTATTCTTTTGGGGTTTCGTCTTCGTAAGTTTCATCGTCTTTCATTTATATCATCAAATTCTGGGATTTCTTCCATTCACTATCCTTTTGGATTAAAACAATCAATTAATCTTTCTGTTTTTTAGCATCCAACTGAAAAAATAATTTATGAGTATTTCACAATCAACCTTTTACGTTAGTTTTAGGTAGATTTTTTATTGGGATTAGAGATGACTGGGGCTTTACTTTTAATTGGGACGAAAGTAGGTAAGGAGAAAAAGGTTCGTGATAAAATCAGAGAGATGGATAATGTGAAGATAGCCAAAATGTTGACTGGTGCCTATGATGTCATGGCTATTATAGAAAAAGAGGAGATTGATGAGATTATAGGTATTACAGTGGAAAAAATTAGAACAATAGACGGTGTAATCGATACAGTTACGCATGTCTTCATTGAGGAAGAGTAATTGTATTCGCTTTATCCACTTGCTCCGAAATAGTTTTGATTAGATGCTCATCATTTCTATATTTATTTCGTTCTCTCTGATATCTACAGATTGAATTCGCCTACCATATTCTCTTTCGAAAATATCTCGCAGAACAGAGTTTCCCAAAGTTATTCCAACTGATCCACCGGTTACTTCTATTGAATCGCTCTGCTCTTCAAACTTGTCTTCTACAATCTCTTTCAATGCACTTTTTGAAATTGAAATTTTCTTGACTTCTTGAGGCAGCTTGCTCTTTTTTTCTTTCATATTTAACACCCCCGAGACACTCATCTGTAGCTGCATGAGCAGTGTGAATAGTAAAAAGGTATGCTTTCGATAGAAGTGAATCGTTCACAGTTTACGATAATGAGTAACTGTTTATAAGTAAATTTTGTTGTAACATTTGATGGGGGTTTATAGATTTTAGTAGATTATCTAGCTTCCATTTCCACTTTACAACCCTTTATTCTCAATTTTCCAGTGCCTGCTTCTATCTTTGACTTATCGCAGTTTAGATATCTAGAAACTTTGTCAAAATCTTTCGGTGAAATTAACAGTTTTATATTCTCTTTTTCGAATCCAAGACCAGATAAACCTTCTATATGGTTTCCTATATTTTCGATATCTTCTACTCTAATTTCGATTTTCAAAATTTCACCTCCTTTTTCTGTTTTTTACTATTCTTTTTATTCCTCTTTCTCTTTGGGTCTTCTAATTTCTCAACAGAATTAAAAAGTGGTAATCTTAAGAAAACCAAGACTAGGTGATCTGGATGGAGACAAAACTTTACGTTTTTGGATTTCCCGAGAATTCAGGACCAGGTGAGATTTTGGGTGCTATCGTAGGAGATGCGAATATTAGTAGATAGCAATAAGGTTGGGAACATTGAGATAAATGGATCTTTTGCAGAAATTTTTGTCTCTGAAGATATTGTTGATGGAGTAGTGGAACGCTTGGATAATATTTCAGGAGTACCGGTACTGGTTTCTAGAGCCGAGGAATCTGAAGAAACCAAAGTTCACTTTCTTCGACTTGCTAAATTCGTTGAGCTAGAGAGAAAGAGTGAGATGGAAACGCACGAAAGTGAAATCACGAAATTGTCTGGACATGAGAGGGAGAAGGAAGGAAGGGCCGTTCTTCATCTCAAGGGAAAAGACGAAGGAACGGGTTTAGGTGGTAAACACCTCCTAAAGTTTTCTCGGCAGAGGAGTGGGGAATCTCTTCCAGAAACTGAGGTAGGTATAGGCGGTCTCGTGATGCTCTCTAAAAGTGATCCACTGAGGGACGACAATCCGACGGGAACCGTTTCCGAAAAGACTAATTATTCGATTACCGTGGCGTTTGATCAAAAACCTGATGATTTTCTTTATGGAAAGGGAATAAGATGCGATCTTTATGTCAATGATGTTACATATCAGAGACAACTGGAAGTCTTAGCGAAAGTCTATAGGGGCGAGAAAAATAGACTTGAAGATCTAGCTGAAAAGTCCCTTGGAAAAAAAGATATCGAATTTGACAAGACCGGCCATGAAGTTCAGTTCCTTAATCCTGATTTAAATTATTCTCAAAAGGAATCTGTTAGAAAAGCGATTTCTGCTGAGGATTTTTTCTTGATTCATGGGCCACCGGAACCGGTAAGACTATCACTTGTATAGAAATAGCGAGGCAACTTCTTCGAAGAGGTGAGGATGTTCTCTGCGTGGCAGATTCTAATACAGCAGTAGATAATCTGGTCGAATGGCTTGCGGAAGCTGGCGAGAAAGTAATTCGAATAGGACATCCTGCACGAGTTTCACATTCTCTAAGGAACCATACGCTTGATGAGATAATCCAGGATAATGAGAAGTATAAGAAAAGTAGTGAGCTCAGAAAAAAAGCATTTGCGCTTTTAAAAAAACAGGAAGAGTTTACTCATCCGGGTGACGATGGAGGCGAGGAATGAGTGATAGAAGAATAAAGGAGTTGGCCGAGAAAGAGAAGGGTTCTCGAGGGGTCCCTCCTTCAAAGATCAAAGAAATGGCAAAATGGCTCGAGCTTCAGGAAAAGATCGATGACTTGTTTGAAAGAGTTGAGAGTTTAGAGGAGGAAGCGATTGAAGAAATTATCGAATGGGCCGATGTAGTCTGCGCTACGAATTCGGTCTGCGGTTCCGAATTGATGAATAGTAGAAATTTTGACACGGTCATAATCGATGAGGCAACCCAAGCCACAGAGCCTAGTTGTTGGCTTCCTATATCTCTATCAGAAAAGGTCATCCTGGCAGGGGACCACAAACAGCTTCCACCTACTATACTCAATGAGGATGCAAAGTTTTTGAGTAAAACGTTGTTTGAGAGACTCGTGGATATTTTTGGAGATGAGATTCGTAGTACTCTGGAAATTCAGTATAGGATGAATGAAGACATAATGAATTTTTCCAACAAGGAGTTCTATAATGGGGTTTTGAAGGCTGATGAATCTGTGGCAGACCACACTCTTGTTGGACTGATCGATAATGATATTGGTTGTGAAAGTACTGTAGAAAAATCACTTCAGCCGGAACCCTCGATAGTGTTTATAGATACCGCTGAAATGGGTGCGGAGGAAAGAACGAGAGAGGGATCTACTTCGAAGGAAAACCCGAAAGAAGCAAAAATTGTTTTTTCTATAATATCTAAGCTGCTTGAACTGGGAATGGATCCGAGTGATATAGCTGTTATATCTCCTTACGAAGACCAGGTGGATCGGATAAGTAGAGAAGTTGATGAGAAATATTTGGAGATAGATACTGTAGATGGATTCCAGGGCAGGGAAAAAGAGGTAGTAATATTATCCTTGGTTAGAAGTAATGAAACTGGAAATATCGGGTTTTTGAAAGATGTCAGAAGATTAAATGTTTCATTGACTAGAGCCAAAAGGAAACTAGTAGTCATTGGAGACAGTGCAACTGTAGGTTATCACGAGACATACTCTCGGCTTATCAATTATATATACGAGAACGGAGAAATCATTCCTGCTGAGGTATGAATAGCGAGCTTTGGCTAGGTAAGTAAATAGTAACTTAGCACTTGAAGGTTCGTTTGACAAATCTCCAGATTGGGTTAGTAATCACGTAACCCACTCGAAAAGCTTTAAGTATTAGTTTTTACCATAATCAAGAACGCCCGTACCTAGGTATCGGCGTCGATCTGAGTTAGGGTAAATAGCCTTGCGATGAAAGATTGTATGTTTTTGGTGCGGGTTCAATTGAATGTGGACCTGAACATGCCGGGCTACCGGAAGAGCTCGGGTCCGAGATAAGCCTGACACCCTTAGTGACTCCTCTATGC
Organism: Hadarchaeota archaeon (SeqCode); assembly: GCA_964384105.1. GTDB lineage: Archaea > Hadarchaeota > Hadarchaeia > Hadarchaeales > JAGGTB01 > CAYLJV01. The sequence continues at coordinate 16,009 of CAYLJV010000009.1, forward strand.
CAATTTACATGCCTTTTTGTTGTATATGCGGCTGAAAAAACCAATTCCGGTTGATTCTGCCGGAGGCTACTGCTATAGGAGTCGGATTAAGCCATGCTAGCGGAGGGCAGTTCGGCTGCCCCGCGAACAGCTCAGTAACACGTGGCCAATCTACCCTTGGGACCAGGATAACCCCGGGAAACTGGGGATAATCCCAGATAGGCGGGGGTACTGGAACAGTCCCTCGTTGAAACGTTCCGGCGCCCAAGGATGAGGCTGCGGCCTATTAGGTAGTTGGTGAGGTAAAGGCTCACCAAGCCAGAGATGGGTATGGGCCCTGAGAGGGGGAGCCCGGAGATGGGGACTGAGACAAGGCCCCAGGCCCTACGGGGCGCAGCAGGTGCGAAAATTCCGCAATGCGTGAAAGCGTGACGGAGCGACTCCTAGTGTCGGTGGTCTAGCGACCGTCGACTTTTTCGGAACGTAAAAAGTTCCGAGAATAAGGGCTGGGTAAGACTGGTGCCAGCCGCCGCGGTAACACCAGCAGCTCGAGTGGTGGCCACTTTTATTGGGCCTAAAGCGTCCGTAGCCGGACTAGCAAGTCCTTTGTGAAATCGGGCGGCTTAACCGTTCGGCTTGCAAGGGAAACTGTTAGTCTTGGGGCCGACAGGCGCCGAGGGTACTCCGGGGGTAGCGGTGAAATGCTATAATCCCTGGGGGACCGCCGGTGGCGAAAGCGCTCAGCGAGGTCGGACCCGACGGTGAGGGACGAAAGCCAGG
>CAYLJV010000010.1:0-7284 GCA_964384105.1 Hadarchaeota archaeon (SeqCode)
AACACCTGATAAACGAGAGAGGCGTCAGCGAGAACTCGGCCCAGACCTACTGGCGGTACGTTAGAGGGTTCTATCAGAAGTTCGGAGACTTTGTGACCAGAAAGACACCGGGAGGTAAAGGACACAATAACGAAAAGCCCGATTTTACAGCGAGCGATATAAAGACCATGATTGACGGTTGTCGCAGCCTTCGCGACAGGGCCATAATCCTAGTGGGTTTCCAAGGTGGAATGGACCCGGCAGAAATCTGTAGACTTGACTATGGTCAGGTCAAGCATGGCGTTGACAACGGTGATGACGTGATTCTAGTGTGGAAAACTAGAAAGAAGACGGGGGTAACTCATCATTCCCCCCTACTAAAGGATGCAGTAGAAGCCCTGAGGATGTACGTAGACGAGCGAAGAAAGAAGTTCGGAGAGTTAAAGGACGATGATCCACTTTTCATCACTAAGGATACGAAGAAGCGGATCACCGAGGGTACGATAAGAATGATGATGCGTGACCTGAGAGAGCGGGTCGGGGATCAGATTCCCGAAGTGCAGAGGGTTGACGGCAACTCGAACTACAACCCAATGTCGCCCAAATACCTGAGAAGAGCTTTCGGCAAAGCTTGCGATGAGGCCGAGATACATGAAAAATTCAAACATTACTGGCTGGGACACGAGGAGCCTTATGATGGCGCCTACTCGGGTGGCCAAATCGACAGGGATTTACAGCTTAAGAAGCTGGAGGATCTTAAGCCGAGGCTTTCGATATCCACGCCCAAGGAGATTCAGGAGGACATACGAGAGCAACGTGAAGATATCCAGAAATTGAGAGAGGAAAATGTAGAACAGAGGAAGAGATTAGAGGAGCTTGAGAAGAAGATTGAAAGAATCGATAAACTCGGTGAACTCCTAGAATCGGTCGGTCAGCTAGAAGATATGGAAAAGGAAATCGAAAAGACTCTGGAAGAAGCTCTGAAGAAAAAGGATTGAGATTTTGGAACCCTCAGGACACAGTGCACTCTAATTCATATATAAAGGTCTTTCTGGTGAGGATCAATGATAAAAAAAGGAAGATTATTGAAATTGAGTTAGCTTTTAACCTCAAATATATATATATATATATATATAATATGAGGATTCTGCTCGTTGATGATGAGCTTGGTCTTTTAGAACAGACTGAAATTTTCCTTAAAAAAGAAGTAGATCTGGATATTGATACTAGTACTTCTGCTGGGAAAGCTCTGGAATTGTTTGAGGAAAAAGATTACGATTGTATTGTTTCGGATTACCAGATGCCTGAAATGGACGGGTTGGAATTTTTAGAGACAATCCGTGAAGAGAAAGATAGTGATATTCCCTTTCTAATCTTCACTGGGGAGGGGCGCGAAGAAGTTGCTATTGAAGCCTTGAACTTAGGAGCGAATCGTTATCTACAAAAAGGTGGAGACCCTCGATCGCAATACGGTGTATTGGCACAGGCTATAGTCCAAGAGATCAAGCATTGGAAGCATGAAAGGGAATTTAGGAATATTGATTGGCTTCTCACGAAGGAAGTAGAAGAAACAACTTACGAACCACATTACGGTGATCTAACAGAGCTGAATATCGAAAGGACGATATTGGATTCAGTAGGAAAAGACTTGCTTCAAGATATTGTGGATCATTTTATGAGCTTACTTGATACTTCATGCGCAGTTTATGAGAAGAACGGTGATTATGCATTAGGAATCTTCGCTTCCAAATGGTGTAGATTCATGGATAAAAAATCCAGATGTCTCTGCAACACGGATGATAATCAAGAAGCATTAGATTGTGGAAAATGGCTTTGTCACGAATCCTGTTGGAATTCTGCAAAGACCTCAATGGAAAAGGGTGAACCTGTCGACGTTGAATGCGACGGAGGAATAAACCTGTACGCAGTTCCAATCCGAGCGGGTGGAGAAATTATTGGCTTCATAAACTTTGGTTATGGGGAACCACCAAAAGATCCAGACAAGTTGAAAGAACTTTCTGAAAAATATAATGTAAGTATAGACGAACTCCGCAAAAATGCAAACTCGTACGAAACTCGTCCTAAGTTCATTATCCAAACCGCTAAGAATAGATTAAGAACCTCAGCTAGACTGATAGGAGAAATCGTAGGGAGAAAAAGGTCTAAAGAAAAACTTAAAAAATCGAGAGAAGAGTACAAGAGCCTTGCGGAAAATGTTTCCGATATTCTGTTGCGCATAGATCCGAAGGGCAGTTTCACTTACTTGAGCAGGAATATAGAGAGTGAGGCTGGTTACTCCCCAGACGAACTCGTGGGCGAAAATATAAAGAAATTCCTCACTTCAAAATCTTACGAAAAAGCCAAAGAAAGAATAAAAAAATGGCGACAGGGAGCAGAGAGTCTACCATCCTACGAAGTAACAATTCGAACTAAAGATGGTAGCGAAAAACTTTATGAACTGTCCACGAAACCTGTTTTCGATGGTGATCAACTCGAGGCCATACAGGTAGTGGCAAGGGATATTTCCGAGAGAAAGATGGCGGAGGGAAAGTTGAGGGAAAGTGAAGAAAAATATCGGAAACTGTTTGAAAGTGCGGATGTCGGTATCGTTGTTCACGGCCCTGAAGGCGAGATACTTTCGGCGAATCCTGCTGCTGAAGAAACTCTGGGGAAATTTAACGTATGTCCGAACTGCGGGAGCAACTCTGTGGTGAGGGACTACCAGCACAACGTTTTGATATGTGCTGACTGTGGTAGGATCTTAAAGGAAGGTATAAAGGACCGAGGACCGGAGTGGAGGGCATTTAGTGCCGAAGAGTACGAGAGTAAAAATCGGGTGGGGCCCCCGGTAACGAGGACTATCCACGACAAGGGGCTTTCGACGGGTATAGACTGGAAAAACAAGGATTCCGATGGTAGGATGATTCCACCAAAGAAGATTAGCCAGATGTACCGGCTACGAAAGTGGAATAGAAGGGCAAGAGTAGTGAAGCCGAAAGACCGGAACCTAATTATAGCGTTCAACGAGATCAGCAGGATGGCCTTCCAGCTCAGTCTGCCGGAAAGCACTCAGGAGATCGCAGCCAATATCTACAGGAAGGCCCTCGCTGAGGATCTTATTAGAGGAAGGTCGATCGAGGGTATAGTCTCGGCCGCCCTCTATGCGGCATGCCGAGAGTCGGATATCCCCCGAACCTTCGAGGGGTGGCATGAGGAGGGACCTCACAAGGTTTCAGAAATGGTGGGAAAATACGTTGAACTACGGAGACCTAACCTACCATTCTCTTTTGGAGTACAGGATAGGAAAGTTTCATTCTTAGAAATATTAGACCCAGTTCATCCGACCAATTTCTTTTTTGCAATCATTTCGGAAGACAAAAGTTATACTAAACATTGCCCAACTTATTAAAAATGTGAATAAATATCTTATCCTAGGGATTGCGGTTATTGTAGCGTTTGTAGGAATATTCGGAGGTTTTTATCTCCTAACGGGGTTTGGGACTGAAGAGACTGAGCTAAGAGAGGTTAATTCAACTTTTGATTGGCAATATGGCTGTTACTATACAATGACAGAATGGTTTGTCGCTAAGGAAAAGGGATGGTTTGAAGAAGCAGGAATAGATATGTCACTATCGGAGGGTAGAGGTGCTCCAATGGCTCTTGAGACTGTTGCTCTTGGAAGAAAAGATATAACGGCTACTTCAATATCTTCTTTTTATGCTGCTAGAGCCCAGGGAATGCCACTAATAACAGTGTTGATAGGCGGTGATGGTAATCCTAGCATTCTCGCTGATGCATCTAAGATCAAATCGATTCCGGAGGATTTGCCAGGCAAGAGATTTGGATCAGTAGCACCTTCTTTTATATATTATTACTGGGAGTCTTACGTTGATGAGATTGGACTTGAGGATTATGAAGATGTTCCGATAGGATGGGATCCAGTGGCTCCCTTTAAGGCGGATAAAATAGATGCTATTGGATCAACATACAGTTACTATAAGGTCATGTTGGAGAGAGAGGGTATTGACATAAACATGTACGATTTGAAAGATACGTTGGGAATGGGATATTATACAGGATTAGTTGTAACTGAGTACTACGCAAGAGAAAACCCCGAATTACTAAAGGATCTCATTGAGGTGGTGGGCAGGGCAAATGCATATGTCTATGATCATCCTGAAGAAAGTGCAAGAATCATAATGGAGTATAATCCAGAATTAGATTTTGAGGAGGTATTAGAACTGCTAGATCATCAGGGTAAGCATAATGAGCTATGGGACAAAAATGGTAGATTATCTCACCAAAAGATGGAGGAAATAGAGGATTTCTTGCTTAAATACAAATTACAAGAGAAAGAAGTTGGCGTAGAAAATATATATGACTGGAGTTTCTTACCCGACAAACTCCCAATACCTGAAGCAGCACAATGAGCAGGAGAAGCTCGGCCGGGATTGAAAACTCCATTGAATAAGATGTTTGGCATTCTCACTACACTCTGTAGAGGAAAGAGTCTGACGGCTGAGAACGTTGGGAATCGGGTTGATCTTTCGCGGAACCGAGCTCGAAAATATCTAGAATACCTCCGGAAGGAAATAGAAATCGGTGATAGGTATAGAGAAAAGGATGATTGGCTACCATTTCAGCCAAAAAATAAGAAACCGGGTCGTCCACCCTATAAGAATAAATGCACTCCACCTGAGCCTTCAGAAGAAAGCGACCACAGGAACCGAGTTTTGGAAGCCATCAATGATATAGAAGTTGAACCGGACTCTATTAATAGATATAAGGAAAAAGAAAGTGTACCAGAAAATATGGAAAAGTTTCTTGAGTTTTTCACTGAAGACTAATCTAGAATATTAAAAATTAGCTCATCAGCAGTCGGCGAAGCCAGAAATTTGCTCAAAAATTCGGTCCTATCTAAGGAAAATCATGAAACAGAATTCTCTAAAGTTCGGAAAGCAAATGAAAAATTCATACTATAAAGGCCTATGAGTTTATGCTGTTTAAATTAATTCTTTAAAACACTTAGAAACGAGAAGAGGGCAAAAATTAGAAATACGATCACAATGATACTGCGATTGGAAGCAAACGCGACTGGATTCATACAAAGAAATATTAATACCAATAAGGAAATAAACAGATATCTAATACTCAAACTCCAAACCCAATTTCTCAAGCTCTTTTTTTGCATATTTGTATGACTCCAGATGTTCGGGAACAGGAGTTAGAGAGTGAAGATCATACAGTTTCTCGAAAGGCTTACCTTTCAAAAGCTTATATCTTTCATTGGCATTGTCGGGCTTAAATATTGGATCGTATTTATTTCTCAACTTAAGAATAATGTCATTCGCTTCCTCTATCGTCATATTACATTTTAATACAGAATTATAAACTTCTGCCTGAAATTCTATCTCTAAAGGTGAAAATAAGTTATCCCTCATCGGCCTAGAGGTGCGCATAGAGTCAAAATGCACCCCTGCCATTGCGACCTGAACTGTATTCATTGCTAATCCTCTCCATCTTTGAACATTGTTTGGTTCACAACCATCACCTGCATATATAAAAAACGGAGCAGAGACATTTCGAGAGAGAGCACGAGCGAGTAAATCTCTGCCCCATAATGATTTAAGATCTCCCCCAAATAAATCCATATCCATTGGCATGACACTGCCAGAAAGATAATCCGCTTTGTAGATTACGTGCCCGACTATATTCTGAGCTATAGAAGTTATTGCAGAACTTTCCGGTCCACCCGAGTACGTGCCTATAATCGAACCACAACCACTATTTATAAAAGCTCCATATTCTTTGATTTTGTGAATAATGCCAAGTAACGACGACTCTACAGTTAACCCTAATAGTGGAGAAACTTCCAAGGCATCGGTAGGCCTTATTCCGTTCTCCTCCCCCAAGGTAGCCAAAAAACATTCGGGTCTAGTGGAGGTTGGATAGTACAATATATGTAAACCGGGCCTTCCTGCCCGAACCAAGGCCCCTCTAAGTATCATGGCTTCCTCTTGAGCGGCCTGTACTTCATGGGGTCTCCCGGATATCTTCTCACCGTGGATGGTTTCTGCTGAATAACCTTCTATGATGTCAGAGTACATACACTCCGCCATGGCCTGATATAGCTTTGGGGCAACTTCTTCAGAACAACGATTATGGCCCGTCATAATCACGGGGGGTTTTTTACTTTTATTACTTCTATGGTAAAGTACAACTCTGTCCTTTCCTTTACCAATTATAATATTACTTTTTAAACTATTCAAAGATCCAAAAATTTCCTCTTTACTTAATTCTATTATTCTATTAGTTCCTTCAACCCTTACGCCCATCCGACACAATAGATCTATCGCAGCATCAAACGCTTTATCTGCCTCATTATTAGTAGCTAATGCATTAGTTGATTTGTACTCTATATTGTATTCCTTTGCTAAATTAGTCGCAATTTCGAATCTATTCAAATTATATTTTTTTTCTTTTTTCTTCGTCCCAGTCAAAGCCCTGTCTATAATCTCAGAAATGCTCAACTGCACTTTTTTCCTTCCTTCTTATTTTTTCGTTGTCTCATTAACTTTTTAGCAACCTTAACAGCTTCCCTAGCATCCTTACCAGTGCCATCGGCTCCAAACTTTTTTACATGGCTTTCATTCACTGCCCCACCTCCTATCATCACTTTGTATTTTTTTCTAATTCCTAAATCTTTTAATTCTCTTATCAATTTTCCAAGTTCAGGGATAGTCACTAATAAGAGAGCAGATGCAGCAATAATATCGGCGTTAACTTCCTCGGCCTTGCTTACGAAGTTCTCTACCGGCTGGTCCTTGCCTATATTATGCACCTCAAAACCAGAGGCTGAAAGCATAGCTCCTACTATATTTTGGCCAATATCGTGTAAATCGCCCTTAACGGTGCCAAGAACGACTACCCCCCTTTTGGTAGCTTCTCTTTCTTCCGAACTTAAATGAGGTTTAAGTTTATTTAAAATAGCTTCCATTACCTCAGCTGCCATGACCAAATGAGGCAAATATATTTCCCCCTCCTCAAACATAACACCGATTTCATTAAGTGTTTTTGCTGCCTCATTTACTGCCTTAACAGGTTTGATTCCGGTTGAAATGACCTCTTCAGCAACTTCCTTTGCACTTTCTTCATCATAGTTTCTAATGGTGTGCCTCAACCTTTTTAAAATATTATCACTTTGCACGTTGTAGATGTTTTTTTCTTTCTTTAAATTTTTTGCTCTTTTTGTGCTGTGTTGCGTAAAGGCTATATTTCTCTTGTCGGATAGGTATGTTTAGTTTT
>CAYLJV010000011.1:0-1902 GCA_964384105.1 Hadarchaeota archaeon (SeqCode)
GCATGATAGATCAGGAACTAGTTGAGAAAAGAATTGACTCGATCGAGGAAAAACTGAACTATCTCAAAAAAATAGGAAAAATAAGTAGAGGAGAATTCCTTGACTCCTACGAAAAGATCCAGGCATCGAAACACACACTCCAGGAAGCCATCGAATCATGTCTGGACATAGCAAACCACTTAATCGCGGCTAAAGGTTTGAAGAGGTCCGAGACGTACTCCGAAATGTTCCAGAGACTTGCAGAAGATGGAATACTGGAAGAAGGACTGGCGGATAGACTAAGCGATATGGCCAGATTTAGAAACCTACTGGTACACCAATACACGGAAATAGAGAATAGAAGGGTCCACGAAATAATAAGGGAGAACTTGGAGGATATAGAGGAGTTTTTGAAGAGCATAGAACTAATGTTAGAGAGTGAGGAAAGTTAGTGAGCTTCTTCTGAGAATTCTGAAATATTAAACGTAAACATATTATCGAAAATATCAATCCAGTCTGGATATAAGTCCCTGTCTTATTTCTTTGAAATCCTCTTTTTCTAAGATCTCTTTGCACTTCAAAACGAAATCTTTAACTTCGTCCACCTTCTTCAGTCTCGTTTCATCGGTCACGTAGTACTGAGCGTTCTCTCTCTTTTCTTTTAATTCCCTGATGAGACCGATCTCTTTATCCGAGAAGGGAAAGAACTCCATCAGCTCGATGGTGCAATCGTGGATTTCGCACCTCACCCCGACCCTTTGAATTAAAGAGTACAGGGCTTGATAACAAGCGTAGTAAGCTCCCACTATCCTCCAGTCTTCCGACGGAGCGCTCACCATCATCTTAAGGGAGTTTTCGCTTTTCTCCATGTAACTCCTAGCAAGATTCTCGTTTGGATTTACTATTTTAATACCCCTCTTTTTGTTCTTACACCAGTCAAGCTTACTCATATTTGAATCTCCAGTCCGTTATACTCTCGAAACCCCTACATATGACGTGTTCTTTCAGTATCTCTTTAAAATAGGGTTTTTTAATCTTGATTCCCTGAATAAATTCGCTCTCACTCATAATCATGAAGTGAATCTCCCTCGAGTATTTCTCTTTTAATTCATCAATACTATTTCTTCTATCTCTATTTATTAAGAGAACATCGAAGTCGCTCTCTTCGTCCCAGTCATTTTTGGCGAACGACCCATAAACGATAACGTACCCTTCCGAAACCTTCAAAATATCATCCACAATCTGCTTAACCTCGAAGCTGGAGGAGAGAAGATCGTAAAATTTTCTCATTTCTGTTGCGGCTAAAATCTTTTGGACCAAGAAGTTTTCCCTGTTCAGAACGAATTCTTTTGTTCTGCCCATAATTCTGCTCTCCAACAGGCCCTCTCCCTCCAATTCGTTAAGGTAATTTTGAACGGTTTTCTGGCTCATATCAAGCCTCCTGGCGAGCTCTCTGCCGTATACCCTCTTCCTTAGATTATCGGTGAAAGGGTACAGAACCTCAAGAAATTTGAATACTTTTTTACTCATATGAGTAATTATTTACTCAAAGTCATATAAAGGTATTTTTGGGTAAAAACCAGATGAAAGTTAATCCCTGAGAAACCTTCTTATCAATCTGAAAACCAAAAAATATCTTTGAAAACAACTTACTTCCTTCAGTAAATCCAAGCTTTCACGAAATTTCTCCTCGTCTATCCTCCATTTTTCAATAGTTTCCAGATTATCACGGGAGCACCGATCAAATCGAGCTCCAGGAGTATTCTTTTCTCCCTCACGTTGTCGTCATCGGTAGCCAGAAAATCAGCAGATTCCTGCCAGTAAAGCACTACCGTCTCCGCCTTCCCGGCCTGAATGTTAAATCAAAGTTTTTGTTACACCCATAACAAAAAATCTACACCAAAAGGTCTACGAGGGAATTGA
>CAYLJV010000012.1:0-1584 GCA_964384105.1 Hadarchaeota archaeon (SeqCode)
AACCCTGGGCGAAACTAGAGACGAGAATCTCCATCAAGATTTACGCAACACAGCAATAGAATAGAAAGAATAAATTCAAAAGGGCAGAAACTATTTTGGGTTTTTACTTCTGTTTTTCTTTAATTGACTTAATATGTTTCCAATTCAATTTCGAGTTCTTTGGCCACATCCTTATACCTGTTCCTGACAGTGACCTCGGTCACCCCCGCCACCTCAGCAACAGATCTCTGGGTTACTCTCTCCCCACCTTTCAAGGCGGCTATGTAAAGACACGCAGCAGCCGTCCCACTGGGACTCTTGCCCGAAGTCAGTTTTTTCTCTTGGACTCTCTTAATCAAATACATAGCATTCGTTTGGACTTCTCCAGAAATACCAAGCTCACTACCAAAACGAGTCACATAACTGGCCGGATCAGTCGGGGGAAGGTGGATATCTAACTTTCGTGTTAAAAACATGTAACTACTAGTGATCTTCTTCATCTTAACTCGGCTTACCTCTTCGATCTCCTCAAGAGTTCGAGGCATCTTTGCTTCACGACATGCTGCATAAAGTGTAGCTGATACGACACCTTCGATTGATCTACCACGAATCAAGCCCTTTTCAACAGCCTCTCTGTAAATTTTTGACGCGATCTCCTGCGTACTTCTCGGCAGACCCAGCTGAGATGTCATCCTACTCATCTCACCAAGTGCAATGATCAAATTTCTATCACCTGAACTAGCGATCCTGCTTCGATTATGCCACTTTCTCAGTCGGTACATCTGCTGGGACTTTTTTGGAGACAGATTCTTACCCTTCGCATCTCTGTTCTTCCAGTCAATATTAGTGGAAAGTCCTTTATCGTGAATAGTGCCCGTTGAAGGAGGCCCGGATCTCTTTTTATTCTGATATTCTTTGGCACTGAAAGCTCGCCATTCTGGACCCCTGTCCTTAATACTCTCTTCTATGATCCTACCGCAATCAGCGCATATTCTAACGTTTTGCTGATAATCCATAACTCTGGAGGTACTACCACAGTTCGGACATTTAGCGGATTTCCTTTCGGAAACCTTAATAGAACTCACATTATTACTCTTCTTCCCGTCTACTAGTACTTTCCCCCGATTTTTCAGAATACGCTAAGGGGGAACTTAAGTAGTTCAAAAATGATTTTGGAAAGCCAGCTAAATATAAACTCTAACTTTACACCAAAAACACTTAAAAACTCGAAAACATCAAAACTACACTCAATCGATAAATAAATACCTAAAAAGTCTTAGAATTTTTTTCCAGACTATAAATATTCTTAAATAAGGTGACAGAACATCATATTTATTTGCATAGGGAGTCCAGTTAACTCTTTCATAAAAGTTAAAAATTAACTAATTATTTTTCAATCAAAATATCAATTTTATACTCATAAAATTCATACCTATATCATCTTAGATGATATGGTGAAATAAGAGTATATTAAAATCGCCTGATATTATCTAATTATTATACTAATGTTAGTAACTTATTTGTACAAGTATTGAAGAGAACTCTTTAGCTTATGGGTGTAACAAAAAATTTTGGAAAAGAACAAATAGTAAGAAAAATATTACT